>NZ_PTJO01000012.1 GCF_003716585.1 Corynebacterium alimapuense | reverse complement strand
TATCAACACGCAAAAACGGGCCAAGGGCCCAGTACGCATCACACGTACCAAACCCTTGACCCTCATCTACCCCAGCACACTGCCTAGGAAGACATCACACTCGGAAACAGCTCCATGCTGCTACCCAAACCAGCCACAACATCGTAGAACCAGATTGAACTTCCCACGAAGAAATCAAGCACAGACGAACCAGTGAACTGAATATTCTCAATCACAATCGGGATCGGAATAATCATCACACACCTCCCTTCATTAACTCGTAGTTCCAGTCAGTCATTTTCTACTGATTGCTTTTACGATCACGAGTCACCAGCAAGGCACCAACAGCCATGATCAACAATGCGATCCCACCAACCCAGAGCACATTCGCACCAGTATTAGCCAAACCACCATTCTCAGAAACCGTGGAATCATCCTTCGACGGAGCCGACGGAGCATCCGTCACCGGAGTCTCTACCTCTGGAGTTTCCGTCTCCGGGGTTTCCGGAGCATCAGGCTGAGCCGGCGACGTCGTCCCCGGAATGCTCGAACCACTGGAACCACCCGGAATGCTCGAACCACTGGAACCACCCGGAGCAGGGACCGGGAACGGAATAACAACCAAACCGTTCTGCTCAGTCAGCTCGTACTTGTTCTCCACGTTCAGGGAAACGTTCTCATCAGCACCGATAGTCAACTCCACCGGTGAACCATCAACAACCTCACCATCAAGGGTGTACTCGACAGACCAATCAGCAACCGTTCGATCACTCGTACCAAGCCAACCCGACTGAGTATCCGCAGAGGCATCCTCTTCCCACACCTCACACATAGAACCCGGGATCAGACCCTCAATAACAGCAGACTCACCAGCTCCCAGCGTCACAGAACCTTCCTGAGAAGCAACACCCAAATCAGAACCACTCTCATCACCAGCAACTGCTTCCATCAAACCAACAACAGCCTCAACAGCCTCAACAACAGCAGCGTCCTCAGCGTCATCTTCAACAGCAGGCGCGTCAGCAGTAGTGGTCTGTGCAGCAGCGGAGTTGTCCTCGTTGGGAGTCTCTTCAATAGGAGTCTCCTCAATAGGAGTCTCTTCAATAGGAGTCTCTTCAATAGGAGTCTCTTCAATAGGAGTCTCTTCAACATCACCTGAGTAATCAGGTGCCACACAGCGGTAGTTCAACGTGAACTCATCCGGAGCATGAGCCAGCCCATTACCAGTGACAAACTTCTGAAGGATCAGGCCACCCTCAACGTAGGTGTACTCATTAACAGCATCAACCTGAACGTTAGTCGACTCATCAGCAGTGACCTGGAATTCATCCGGTGAAATAGATGAATCAAGCGCAGTATCAGCAACCGCTGCATCAGACTCAGTCACCACACACGTTGCCATCACCGGAACATCATCAACAGTCACAGTTCCAGCGCCAACCAGAGACGTCGTACCCGAATGCACCACAGCGTCAGCAACGGTACAGGAGTAGTTGAACGTGAACTCCTGGTTCGCAGCAGCCGCAGCAGCATTACCCGTGATCGTCTTGTTGATATCGAAAGAACCAGTCTCAGCCGTGTAAATATTCTTCACACCTACAGCAACAGGCTGACCCTCCTGCGCACCGGAACCAATCTCGAAGGTCACCGAATTGCCATCGACTACAGCAGTGTCGCTGTCGCCCTCAACGTCCCACTCAGTGGTCCACTCGAAGCCCTCGACAGCTGCGTCACGCTCCGTGACCGTGCACGAGGTACCAAGCTCAAGCTCACCAATCGACTCAACAACATTCTCCGACTCACCCGGAGTCAACTCGAAGGAGCCGGTGACAAGATCCTCGCCTACACCACAGGTGTAATCAAAAGTGAAGACCTGCTCAGCCCACGGCGCACCAACATTCTCAACATCAGCATCCAAACTCTTAGCAACCGAGAAACCACCAACAGC
>NZ_PTJO01000011.1 GCF_003716585.1 Corynebacterium alimapuense | reverse complement strand
TCATAACCGGTGGTGAGCCTAACCTTTGATCTAAATTCTGTGCAGATAGTGCAAAGTGTTCTGCGGGAATGAGGAAATCATCATGTTGATCTACAGCAGTGTCCACTGTGAACTGCTAGTCAATGATGAAAATATTGCGACCTAAATGGTCGTAGATTATGGTCAGCCTTGACTTCACTTTGCGTCACAGTGTCTAAACTCTTTGGTAGTCAAGTATGGAAGAGATTAGTTATTGCGTAGTCTCAAAAGCCAAAAAATGACCATTTGAGAAGCTTCGCCCACTGCCGACAGGTAAAAGATCGCTCAATTTGGTTCGAGAATGATGTTAAGCAATCAAGCAGTGCTCCGGGCAGGGTGCGCAATTCTATGGTTATGAGCAGAAAATCTCCATAATCGAAATCGATCATTCTTCGAGGAGTGCGAAGAAGTCCTCTTCGGATAAGACCCGGATGGGTAGTCCTTGCTCGTGAAGCGCTGTGGCTTTCTCTAGCTTGCGAGATGCCGAAGACCCTTCCTTCCATGCAGCTGGATTCGGAACTCCCACTACTAATAGTGTGGTCTTTTTGGTTAATCCCTTGAGTGGTGTAGCACCGATATGGCTGAGAAGCTCGTTCATGTCGGCGCGTGTTCCTCGAACTAAAGATCCAGTAAAGCAGACGTTTTCTCCTTTTAGCGCCGTTGAAGTTCCGTAGTGTTCGACGAGTTG
>NZ_PTJO01000010.1 GCF_003716585.1 Corynebacterium alimapuense | reverse complement strand
CCGTAGTGTTCGACGAGTTGGCTGACGTTCAGTGCATTGTTTGATGGCGGAGCATTGCTTGAGCGAGGCTTCCGAGCTGGGCCCAATAGAGCGCTTAGCTCATCTAGTGACGCCAGTTGTTGCATTTGGGAAAAGATCTGACCAGCGGCGATAGCATCTGCCTCGGCATGATGGTGATTGAAATTTGCATCAGGGAAGAGGTACTCAAATACGGTAGCTAGGGAAGCACTGGGCAGCTCGGGATAGATGCGTCTAGCTAGGCGCATGGTGCAATACCGCGAATTATTGAGAGGTTCTAGACAATAAAGATCAGTAATCTGATTGAGTACTGAACCATCAAAGCCGAAGTTATGTGAAATAAGCGGTAGGTCTTCTACGAAAGATTCTACCTGCCCAATTAGATCGTTCCATTCAGGAGCATCCTCAACGTCTGCCTGACGGATGCCATGGATCCAGGTATTTGCTGGGTGAAAAAATCGATGTTCAACATGCGGTTGGATGAGGGAATGAAAAGAATCTACTAGATGGCCTTCACTATTAAATTTTGCCAAACCAATGGAGCAAGCAGAGGCTCTTTTTCCATTGGCTGTTTCAAAATCAAGAGCGACAAATGGCTGCATAGAAAGACTCTTTCTGATAGTTCGATGCCTTTAGTGGTTAATCCAGATAGGTTTATAGAGCGCCTATTGGGTTTAGATACGCATTTTCGGTATGTGACTGAATTTAGGTGTCAAGGCTGGCTTCCAAGAGGTTGCCTTAATGGTACTAGTTAGTATCTGCTTTACGGGCTCTTCCGGCTACGCACCCCAGATCCGGAAGAGCCGCTTTACTCCCTGCAGGCGTAGCCAATCAGTTTCCTGAGATCTCACAGAGGCAGCTCAAAGTAAAATCTGCTCAATAGCTTCAACACAACTTGGGTAACGGTCAACAGAGACATCTCGGTCATCCATAATCAAGAACTCCGCCGCGCGCCCAAAATCCACAGCCTCTTCCAGCTCCACCACAGTAGCCACCTTGCACAACACATGGTTCTCCGGATAAGCACCGTCATGCTCAATCTGATACTGCTCAACTAGCAATTCCCACAAAGGCCCCTTATCAACCTGGCGGAGCCCTTGAGAAACTGAAACCACATCAACGCCTTTTAGGATTGTAAGTGCTTTCACCCGCTCACGATAGGTACGATATGCGTTGTCGTCATCGCCACTTTCTACGATGAAGTAGGTGAGGAAAACATACTGCTTCTGCATGAGTGAAACTGCCTTATCCTCTAACCTTTATGGAGTCCCTCGAAGGGAAAACGGTCAATTGGGACTGGAAGACAGTGTCGTTTGTAGTGGCCAAATGGAACAAACTCATTGGCGCGCTTTTCTCCAGCAGATGAGGTTTAGGCATGCCCGACGAAGACCCAACCATCATAGTTGTTAAAAGATGGGATTGACCAAATCTTGTGAACATTGCACTTTACCGCGATGCTATCCATCATGGGATTGACCATCTCGGATGCTTGCCCAGCGGGCAGGGCTGAAAGAGACAGTGTCACGGCCGCGACCAGCGAGGCTAGTTTTCTCATTTTGCAACTCCAAGTGTGCGTAAATAGCGACTCAATGTGGTAGCTAGATTAACCTACGGAGCCATTTCGGCCTTGGGCGCATTAAACCATATAGCGGAAGGGGCAAGGCACGATGTTTGTCTACGGGCAACCGAACCCGGATGCGGTGATCGTCAACCGGGTCTTCGAGACGGCCTGACAACGCCCACACGCAGCGGCCATCACGGAATGAGAAACTGGGTGGTCACGGCTCTCCGCCTGAAGTTTGCAACAGCACCCGCCGCACAGATCCGCCGACGTTCGTTGCGATCACGGCACTCGACAATGATGCAACCATGCTCAAGATATTAGCGGGCGGGGGCGCCGGATACATCGTGAAAAGCGCACGGCCGCAGGCCATTATTACTGCGTTGCGAGATGCGGTCTCCGGTGGCACCACCGTCTCTCCTCAGGCATTGAGCAGGCTCGTTGACTACATCCCGAACAAAGACGTCTCCCCCTCTAGAACATCGAAAACATCTCCGATATACGAAAATCTGACGCTAGTAGAGAAAGACGTTTTGGAGCATTTATGCCAGGGGATGTCTAACGCTGACATAGCTGCGACGATGAGGTACTCCGAAGCAACCGTGAAAAAGTATATCTCATATCTTATCTCTCATTTCGGTGTGACATCAAGACTCAGCCTTGCAGTATCGGCAATTCAGTCGGGCCATGTGAATGAAAAAAATGCTGCAAAACCAGTGAATCGTCACTCAGGAAATGCTGTGCAAGCGTAACTCCCCGTTGGACAGAAGCTTATGAAAGCCCTGGATCCCCGATGCCCCATGCCTAAATCCAAGGGCCACTAAAAGGTCCAGGAGCTACGACGTCTTACTCGATCCTTTTCCATTACTATCTCCTGTAGGCCAGAAAATGACCACTATAACTAGAGCTCCGAACAAAACAGAAGACCAGTAAGGCCAGCTCACCAAGGCTGAGACTAATAGTCCAATGGCAGCCAGAGTGGCTATCAGCTTTTGGGTTAGCCTCATATATCTCCCTACTTGTTACTGAAACCTCACGTTTTGGACTGGAACCATCCACGGGCTTGAAGCCATGAGGGGCACTGCCCAAGCGTTTATGTCAAACTGGACTCCATGTGGAGACAAGCCCACTACGACCCCAAGTGTCGCAAAAACTTTACTCAAGAGCGGCTCTGGAATCCAAAGACCCCCGATAGTCATGCCAGCGCCCACAGCATCGACAGTAGTCTTTGAGAGGTAGATACGAGCCCCCCACCAATGGTATTCTACGTCATTTTTTCCTTCTGCGAAAAGTTGCACTCCATCTTGCCCTGGATCTTCAACAAGTGCGCTATCCGGGGTTCTGAAAACAACTGATTTATCCCTAACCAGCTTTGTTGAAGATTCATCATTTCTGCCCTCCTGATCTGCTCATTAGTTGAATGAATATTTGCAGAAACAGCACTGATCTCGGAATCATTCAAGTTTCCTTCGGCACTTCGTGAAAGCTGGAAATTATCCCCATTAAATTCTACGAATGGGTCAGCCTTAACCTTCAAGCTTTCGCTAATCTCTGCGGTGTCAGCCCCCTGACCGTCCAAGCCTGCAGAGGGGGAGGTTTCTGCGTTTTCCCCTTGAACGACTCCCTCAGCTGCCGAAGTCACTGAAGGGACGGCGACTATTGACGCAAAAAAAGGAGAAAACTGTAGCCGTGGCAACTAGTCCCTGACGTTTCATATATGTTTCCTACTCCTAAGCTCATCTTCTTGATCTATGCACTGACACGTATTCATATTATTTAAATATTTGCCATTCACAACGCTTTTAAAATATTGTAAACCTTAGTATATTTCCAATATCCTTTCGAGGGTCCCACACCTCAAAAATCAGCTGCGATTCAACGGCTTGACATATACCAAGTCCGCTACATCCACTATCGATCGTTCATGCAGGATAATCCCCTCTAGGAGAATATTACTAAGCTTCTCCGACATATTCTCGCTAATTTCTCCATGTATTGGAGTATGGGCGAAAAGAGTGAGATCGGGCGCCCGGAATCAGTGAAAGAAACTTCATATTTTGCCAGGGGTGCTGTTGCAAAGTTGGGGCAGTAGGAAGATCGACGTGAAATAATCAGAGCCATGGGTATCTTCTCCGGTCGTCATTTCCCCCGTGACATCATTCTGTGGGCGGTGCGGTGGTACTGCCGCTACGGGGTGAGCTACCGCGATCTCGAAGAGATGATGACCGAGCGTGGCGTGCCGGTCGATCACACCACCATCTACCGCTGGGTCCAGAAATACGGCCCTGAGCTGGATAAGCACACTCGGTGGTACCGGCAAGTTCCTGACTGGCAGGCCCGGTCCTGGCGGGTGGATGAGACCTATATCCGGGTCGGCGGCACGTGGTGCTACCTCTATCGGGCGATCACCGCAGGTGGGCACACCCTGGACTTTTATCTCTCCCCGAAGCGCAATGTCGCGGCGGCCAAGCATTTCCTGGCCAAGACCCTGCGGTCGAACACGTCAGCCGGGTCCCCGCGGGTGATTAATAC
The DNA here is from genome assembly GCF_003716585.1 of Corynebacterium alimapuense. Classification (GTDB taxonomy): domain Bacteria; phylum Actinomycetota; class Actinomycetes; order Mycobacteriales; family Mycobacteriaceae; genus Corynebacterium; species Corynebacterium alimapuense. Next base: position 4,762 of record NZ_PTJO01000010.1, on the reverse strand, counting down.
AGATAAGGCACCCTCCCTGGCCAAGGCAATCTCCGAGCTCAAAGAAGAAGGCATCTGCCCACCGACAGTGGAACACCGGCAAGTGAAATACCTGAACAACGTTCTCGAGGGAGATCATGGCCGGCTGAAACGGATCCTGGGGCCGAAGGGTGCATTTAAGAACAGGACATCTGCATATCGAACGCTGAAGGGGGTGGAAGCGATGCACTCCTTGCGGAAGGGGCAAGGCACGATGTTTGTCTACGGGCAACCGAACCCGGATGCGGTGATCGTCAACCGGGTCTTCGAGACGGCCTGACAACGCCCACACGCAGCGGCCATCACGGAATGAGAAACTGGGTGGTCACGGCTCTCCGCCTGAAGTTTGCAACAGCACCTCCTCGAAGATCCGGTGGAGTGCTTCGGTGAGCTGCCGGTCCCGGATGGATCTGGCTGCCGGTGGCCGTGATTTGAAAGCGTAATAGGTGCTCAGGGCAATCTTCGCGCTGGTTGCTGCCAGTGCGCGGATGATGGGCTCGACCCCGAACTCGTCGCGATAGGTATCGATGAACCGGACGATTACTTCTGTGGGCGGTCGATCTCCGCCGCGAAAAAAGCCGAGGCCTTCTTCAGAATGTCGTTGGCGCGTTTGGCTTCGGCGAGTTCGGCTCTCAGCCTGCGGTTTTCTGTCTTGAGGTTGATCGATTCGGCGGGCCTGTGGGCACCGGAGTCTTTGTGTTTGCGGACCCAGACCCGCAGGGCTTCTTTCGAGACTCCGAGTTCATCCGCGATCCTGGTGACCGCCCCGTGGGCTGTGTCGGGATCGGCCTGGGCATGGAGGACGAGTTCTACAGCGCGCTGCTTGAGCTCGTCGGTGTACTTAATGGGCATGTAGAGATTTCCTTTTCCAGTTTCCTACCCTCCATTAAACCCGGGGCGAACCAAGTTACATCCTTGTCTTTATTCCAAACTCGTATAACACAAGATAACGACCGAGCGCCTTCCCGTTCAGGGGGGGGACCACCGGGATTTGCTTCGGCACAATGAAACGGCACATTTTCACTGGGATTTTACTTTCGCTCGGCCGGTGGAAGTTGTGCCGCAAAAGGACCGCCTAACGGCACAAGGGCACGGCTCCGTAGGCTGTGTTTCCATGAACACTGATCTACAGCTTCTGGCCGAACTCGATAACTGAGTTCGGCGCACCCGCAAAGCGGTTGGCATCTCGCAGGAGGAGCTGGTCCACCGGGTCGGGATGCACCGCACCTACGCCAGCTCTGTGGAATGCGGTGAACGCAATATCAGCGTGCTCAACCTGGTATCGCTAGCCTCCGCCCTCGAAGTTGATCCGGGAGAGTTCATTGCCGGGCTCGCGCGTGAACCTCGCCACGTGCAGAAGTAGCCAGGCCGATAAGTACAGCGAACGAGACTCGGTTCCGTACACCAACGGGCACACCTGGAATCCGGCAACGCCCTAGCGCAATTCAACATCAGGCCCGGTCCTATAGCTCACAGATCACCACCTGTTGAGTAGGCACCTACCGGCCTCGCCACTGCCTGAGCCCCACCCCAAGAAGGATCTATCGGCGCGCCTATATAGGGGTGATTTTATTGTTAAAGGAAGTACTCGGCTGCGCCAATACTATAGGCAGGTTACAGTCAGCTTTTCCACAGTTTTCTCACCCGTTTGGAGTATATTTGGTGTTTCGAAGAAGAATGGTTACGGTGCTTGCCTCCGCCGTGGCCGTGATGGGGTTATTACCCGCGGTGGCTAGTGCGCAGTCCGAGCGGATCGTCACCCCGGAAGAGCGCGACGACTACGTGGCGGAGTTCTATGTCGATCCGGACAACCCGCCCGTGATCGATGGTGTCCGAGGCTTCACTGAGGCCGAGATCGACGAGTACCGGGACAAGGCCCGCCAGGCCGAGGCCTCCGGCCCGCCGCAGGACGAGATCACTCCCGGTGAGCTGAGCATTCGGGCCCTTAACACTAGTTTGTGCGCGAAGGTGGATTCTTCTACTGCGAACTTTGGTGGTATCTCAATACCTGCTAGTTACGACTACTGGGGCTGTTTCAAAAAGGAAGCATCTCCTGATCCTTCATCTTTTAGCCGGCATGACTATTGCACTCAGTCGCCTGATCAGTTCCCCAGCCCAGGAAAAAACGCTGAATTCAGTGGAGCTTGTTCTAAGCATGACATCTGCTACGACAATACAGATGCGCAACGTTCTGGATACGGCCCTTGTAACAGCAATCTCTTCGACAACATGGTCACAATCTGCGCAGCAAATTACGGGCTATGGGATCCCCGACATGCTACGTGCATGAATACTGCGGGAGTTTATTGGACTTTTGTAACAGGAACTCACATTGACGAGAATTAATTTCTTTAGCCAGCGAGACGCAGAAGATTCCGGTGCTGAAAGGGGTAAGAATCTCCCCGCACGAGTCTTCCTTGCACTTTTTCTAGTGGCGCTTGTAGCGGGCTGGTCCTACTCGATCGGAATCGCGAATGATTTTGTCCTAGCGCTAGCGATCATCTTTGCTTCTCTCTTCGCGGTAGCTGGGATTACAAGCGCTCTTACGTTAAGAGCCCCTTCATGGATATTGGTGACTGCAGGAATTGCGGGACTCCTTGTTGCCACGGTCGGCATTTACTTTCGCATCGAGGAGCCGGATGGCATTCTCACGCCTGGGTTTATCCCGCTTGGCGGTGGGGTGGTTCTAGCAGAGCTGGTGATAGCCGCGAATCGCCATTGGAGTAGTCGGCCATAAAACAACATCGAAACCTCGAGGGTGTGCTGTTGCAAAGTGAGAAGGAGAGCTGCGAAGGCTCGGTTTTTCATCCGCTGATGCTGGCTGTAGCTGTCGTTCTCAGGCCGTCTCGAAGACCCAGCTGACGATCACCGCACCCGAATTCGGCTGCCCGTAGGCGAACATCGTCCCCGGACCTGACCCCCGGATGGTGGACACCTCGAAACCAGCATGATGCTGGGACAGGTAACCTGCCACCATGCCGAGCAAGACCTATTCCGAGGAGTTCAAGCGCGACGCCGTCGCCTTGTACGAGAGCTCCCCGGGCGCATCGATCCAGACGATCGCCACTGACCTCGGGGACAACCGCAACACACTCCAGAACTGGCTCAAGAAATACGGCACCGGCGCCCGCACCAACATCTCCACTACCTCGGACGCGCCCTCCTCTGCCTCTGTCACAGAGGCCGAGCGGATCCGTCAGCTGGAACGAGAAAACGCTCGTCTGAGGGAAGAGCGAGATATCCTGCGCAAGGCCGCGAAATATTTCGCGGAAGAGACGAACTGGTGATCCGCTTCCGGTTCGTTGATGACACCCGACACGACCACTCGGTCAAGCGGATGTGCGAGATCCTCAAGCTCAACCGGTCCTCCTATTACAAATGGAAAAGCACTGCTGTTTCGCGCAGAAAACGCCTGTTCAACGACGCTATTCGCGGGGTCCGGGTCAAGACCGTGTTCACCCAGGAACGTGGCTGCTACGGCGCGAAACGCATCACGGCCGAACTCAACGATCAACCAGAGGACCTGAAGGTCAATCACAAGCGGGTCGCGAGGATCATGCGCTCGCTGAAGCTGGTCGGGTACACGAAGAAACGCAAGGTCACCACCACCGTGGCTGATATAATCAAGACGGTGTTCCCTGATCTCGTGGGCCGGAAATTCACCGCCTTGAGGCCGAACCGAACCTACGTCGGCGATATCACGTACCTGCCGATTCAGGATGGGTCGAATATGTACCTGGCCACCGTGATTGATTGTTATTCCCGTCGGCTGGTCGGCTTCGCGATCGCAGATCACATGCGTACCTCGCTGGTCCAGGATGCTTTGCACATGGCTAAGGGGCAGCGCGGCAGCCTGGCCGGGGCAATTTTCCACTCCGACCACGGCAGCGTTTACACCTCGTATGCGTTCCAGGACACCTGCCAGGAGCTGGGGATCAGGCAGTCCATGGGTGCGATTGGCACAAGTGCTGACAACGCGCTGGCGGAGTCCTTCAACGCCGCGTTGAAGCGGGAAGTCCTCCAGGATTCCAAGACGTTCGCGAACCAGGTGCAGTGTCGTCGGGATGTGTTTCGCTGGTGTACCCGCTACAACACGGTGCGCCGGCATTCCTGGTGCAAATATCTCGCGCCAGCGGTGTTTGAGGAGCGTTATCCTGTTATCCTGAAATCTGCTTCCTGATGAAATCCCCCGTGTCTACTTTCCGGGGGTCGGGCCCCGATTGAGTTACCCGGGTGGTGCGGTGATCAGCATGATCATCGGCACCAACTTCGGCTGGATGCTCTGGCCCTTCATGGTGGGGTTCTTTACCCGTCTCGCAGCAGGCTGGGGCGCATTTGCCGGGGCGTTGAGCACAGCGTGTGCGGTCGTGAGCTACTACCTAGTCGATGATCTTCTCGCCCAGAGCAACCCAAGCTTGGCCTCCACGGCGAACGCGATCATGATCTGGGGGATCATTGCCACAGTCGTTGGGTCTGTGTTGGGAGCGTTAGGTTCCGGTGCCCGCGGGCATTCGTGGGGTGCCGGCGCCTGTCTCGCGGTTGGCGGCGGACTCATCGCTGGTGAGCGGGTGGCCGGATACTTCCGACAGTCAAACTACCCGCACCCGCCGGCCGCGCTTTTTGATGCCACGATCGTGTCGTTGTTCGTTCTTGTAGTGGTAGTAGGGGGTATGGCGGTCTGGCAGCTGCAGGGAGGATCAACGCACTCTAAATCGTGAAGAGTCTCATAACCGGTGGTGAGCCT
>NZ_PTJO01000009.1 GCF_003716585.1 Corynebacterium alimapuense | reverse complement strand
GGTTTGGGTGGGTGTTTAGTCGGCCAATTAGTACCAGTCACCTCCACACCTTACAGTGCTTCCAGATCTGGCCTATCAACCCCATAATCTATAGGGAGCCTCAAAAGAAACCTCATCTTGGAACAGGCTTCCCGCTTAGATGCTTTCAGCGGTTATCCCTTCCGTACGTAGCCAACCAGCCCTGCTCCTGGCGGAACAACTGGCACACCAGAGGTACGTCCGTCCCGGTCCTCTCGTACTAGGGACAGCCTTCCACAAGTTTCTACGCGCGCGGCGGATAGAGACCGAACTGTCTCACGACGTTCTAAACCCAGCTCGCGTGCCGCTTTAATGGGCGAACAGCCCAACCCTTGGGACCTACTCCAGCCCCAGGATGCGACGAGCCGACATCGAGGTGCCAAACCATCCCGTCGATATGGACTCTTGGGGAAGATCAGCCTGTTATCCCCGGGGTACCTTTTATCCGTTGAGCGACACCACTTCCACAAGTAGGTGCCGGATCACTAGTCCCGACTTTCGTCCCTGCTTGAGTTGTCACTCTCACAGTCAAGCTCCCTTGTGCACTTACACTCAACACCTGATTACCAACCAGGCTGAGGGAACCTTTGGGCGCCTCCGTTACATTTTGGGAGGCAACCGCCCCAGTTAAACTACCCACCAGGCACTGTCCCCGACCCAGATCATGGGCCAAGGTTAAGGTATCCAATCCGATCAGAGTGGTATTTCAACAACGACTCCCACACAACTAGCGTCATGTGATCTACGTCTCCCACCTATCCTACACAAACCGAACCGAACACCAATACCAAGCTATAGTGAAGGTCCCGGGGTCTTTTCGTCCTGCCGCGCGTAACGAGCATCTTTACTCGTACTGCAATTTCACCGGGCCTGTGGTTGAGACAGCAGGGAAGTCGTTACGCCATTCGTGCAGGTCGGAACTTACCCGACAAGGAATTTCGCTACCTTAGGATGGTTATAGTTACCACCGCCGTTTACTGGGGCTTAAATTCTCCGCTTCGGTGTTACCACCTAACAGGTCCTCTTAACCTTCCAGCACCGGGCAGGCGTCAGTCCGTATACATCAACTTAAACGTTTTCGCACGGACCTGTGTTTTTAATAAACAGTCGCTTCCCTCTATTCTCTGCGACCACCATACGCTCACGTTGCAAGAACGATCACCCATGATGGCCCCCCTTCTCCCGAAGTTACGGGGGCATTTTGCCGAGTTCCTTAACCACAGTTCACCCGAACGCCTTAGTATTCTCTACCTGACTACCTGTGTCGGTTTAGGGTACGGGCCATGTATATACTCGCTAGAGGCTTTTCTCGACAGCACGGGATCACCGACATCACCCAAAAGGGCTACGCATCACGTCTCACACATCATGAACGGCGGATTTACCTATCCGTTCGTGCTACACGCTTACACCACAATCCAATAAGTGGCTCGGCTACCCCACTGCGTCACCCCATCACTTGGCTACTACCAGTTCAGGTCCCACGCACGCACACAACGCTACTAGCAAAGCCAATAGTCATCATGATTATGGGTGGTTAGTATCACTGATTCACACATGGGCGCATATACACGGGTACGGGAATATCAACCCGTTGTCCATCGACTACGCCTGTCGGCCTCGCCTTAGGTCCCGACTCACCCTGGGAAGACGAACTTGACCCAGGAACCCTTAGTCATCCAGCGGATGAGATTCTCACTCATCTATCGTTACTCATGCCTGCATTCTCACTCGCGCACACTCCACAGCCCCTCACGGTACTGCTTCATCGCAGTGCACGACGCTCCCCTACCCAACACGCCTCTCAAAGGAGACGATGTTGCCGCGGCTTCGGCGGTGTACTTGAGCCCCACTACATTGTCGGCGCAGAACCACTCGACCAGTGAGCTATTACGCACTCTTTCAAGGATGGCTGCTTCTAAGCCAACCTCCTGGCTGTCTTCGCGATCCCACATCCTTTTCCACTTAGTACACGCTTAGGGGCCTTAGCCGGCGATCTGGGCTGTTTCCCTCTCGACCATGAAGCTTATCCCCCACAGTCTCACTGCTGCGCTAACTATACCGGCATTCGGAGTTTGGCTGACATTGCTAAGATTGTAGTCCCGCTCAACCAACCAGTCGCTCTACCTCCGGCAAGCACCACGCAACGCTGCACCTAAATGCATTTCGGGGAGAACCAGCTATCACGGAGTTTGATTGGCCTTTCACCCCTACCCACAACTCATCCCCTCAGTTTTCAACCTAAGTGGGTTCGCGCCTCCACGACGTCTTACCGTCGCTTCACACTGGCCATGGGTAGATCACTCCGCTTCGGGTCCAGGACATGCCACTAAAACACCCTAGTTAGGATTCGCTTTCGCTACGACTACCCCACACGGGTTAACCTCGCGACATGCCGCTGACTCGCAGGCTCATTCTTCAAAAGGCACGCCATCACACACAAGAGGTGCTCTGACGGATTGTAAGCACATGGTTTCAGGTACTATTTCACTCCCCTCCCGGGGTACTTTTCACCATTCCCTCACGGTACTATCCGCTATCGGTCATACTGAGTATTTAGGCTTACCGGGTGGTCCCGGCAGATTCACAGCAGATTCCACGAGCCCGCTGCTACTCGGGTATATCACAACAACATACATGCAGTTTAAACGTACGGGACTCTCACCCTCTACGGTCGGCCATCCCAAACCAGTTCCACTGACCACACATACACCGCGACTAGTCAACAGCCCAGTCACATGACACCCCACAACACCGCATGCGCAACCCCTGTCAGGTATCACACACACACGGTTTAGCCTCATCCACGTTCGTTCGCCACTACTAGCGGAATCATTATTATTTTCTCTTCCTGCGGGTACTGAGATGTTTCACTTCCCCGCGTCTACCTCCACAACAGCTATGAATTCACTGAAGGGTGACTGCCCATAACGACAGCCGGGTTTCCCCATTCGGACATCCTCGGATCAACGCTCTGTTGGCAGCTCCCCGAGGCATAACGCAGCCTCACACGTCCTTCATCGGCTCAGTATGCCAAGGCATCCGCCATGTGCTCTTACACAAACACACACACAACCCACACAACAGTGCGGGCCGAGTGAACTAACACAACAAAAAAAATCACACAAAAATAAAGATGCTCGCGTCCACTATACAGTTCTCACACAACACACCACCAACACTCACACACCCCAACCCACAAAGGCCAGGACACACAAGATATCAGCGATCACCGAAACAACAATGTTGTCCCAGACACCCAACAGCATGCCAACGATTTACACATATTCCCGCAACAACAACCACACACCCCACAAAGGAATGCGCATAACACTGCCTAACTCTCACGGTGTGTCTCCACCCGATTATTCACGATCAGCGGGTTGACATACGCAACCACAAACCAATCAACAGACCCTACAACCACCCACAAACCTGCAGATAGGAGGGCCCACTATTAAAGCTCCTTAGAAAGGAGGTGATCCAGCCGCACCTTCCGGTACGGCTACCTTGTTACGACTTCGTCCCAATCGCCGATCCCACCTTCGACAGCTCCCCCACCACAAGGGTGTTGGGCCACTGGCTTCGGGTGTTACCAACTTTCATGACGTGACGGGCGGTGTGTACAAGGCCCGGGAACGTATTCACCGCAGCGTTGCTGATCTGCGATTACTAGCGACTCCGACTTCATGGGGTCGAGTTGCAGACCCCAATCCGAACTGAGGCCGGCTTTGAAGGATTAGCTTGACGTCACCGTCTCGCAACCTGCTGTACCGACCATTGTAGCATGTGTGAAGCCCTGGACATAAGGGGCATGATGATTTGACGTCATCCCCACCTTCCTCCGAGTTGACCCCGGCAGTTTCTCATGAGTTCCCACCATAACGTGCTGGCAACATAAGACAAGGGTTGCGCTCGTTGCGGGACTTAACCCAACATCTCACGACACGAGCTGACGACAACCATGCACCACCTGTATACCAACCACAAGGGAAGACGTATCTCTACGCCGATCTGGTATATGTCAAGCCCAGGTAAGGTTCTTCGCGTTGCATCGAATTAATCCACATGCTCCGCCGCTTGTGCGGGCCCCCGTCAATTCCTTTGAGTTTTAGCCTTGCGGCCGTACTCCCCAGGCGGGGCGCTTAATGCGTTAGCTACGGCACAGAAGACGTGGAAGTCCCCTACACCTAGCGCCCACCGTTTACGGCATGGACTACCAGGGTATCTAATCCTGTTCGCTACCCATGCTTTCGCTCCTCAGCGTCAGTTACTGCCCAGAGACCTGCCTTCGCCATTGGTGTTCCTCCTGATATCTGCGCATTTCACCGCTACACCAGGAATTCCAGTCTCCCCTACAGCACTCAAGTATTGCCCGTATCGCCTGCACGCCCGGAGTTAAGCTCCGGAATTTCACAGACGACGCGACAAACCACCTACGAGCTCTTTACGCCCAGTAATTCCGGACAACGCTCGCACCCTACGTATTACCGCGGCTGCTGGCACGTAGTTAGCCGGTGCTTCTTATACAGGTACCGTCATTTTCACTTCGTCCCTGTCGAAAGAGGTTTACAACCCGAAGGCCGTCATCCCCCACGCGGCGTCGCTGCATCAGGCTTGCGCCCATTGTGCAATATTCCCCACTGCTGCCTCCCGTAGGAGTCTGGGCCGTATCTCAGTCCCAATGTGGCCGTCCACCCTCTCAGGCCGGCTACCCGTCGACGCCTTGGTAGGCCATTACCCCACCAACAAGCTGATAGGCCGCGGGCTCATCTCGCACCGATAAATCTTTCCACCTTCCACACTAAAGGAAGGTCATATCCGGTATTAGACCCAGTTTCCCAGGCTTATCCCGAAGTGCAAGGCAGATCACCCACGTGTTACTCACCCGTTCGCCACTCGAGTACCCAGCAAGCTGGGCCTTTCCGTTCGACTTGCATGTGTTAAGCACGCCGCCAGCGTTCGTCCTGAGCCAGGATCAAACTCTCCACAAAATAATTCAGCAGAATCATTCAGGCAAAGCCCAAAACCTAACCAAATAAACAAACAACCAACGATCAAAAAATATCAACCATCAATCATCCATCAAAAACTGCAAACAACAACAACCACACACCACAAAGCAGCATGTAGGCCATCATCATCTACCAGTGATCGCCAACCACCCGACGGGGCAAGGTTAGACAACCACCAAAAGACAACAACATTCATTGCATTCGCACCGAAACAACACTCACCACACACCAAAGCATGTAGCGCATTATTTACAGTGGCACCCTCAATCGGACAGGTACCACCCGGCACACACCCACCACCACACACACAAATGCGCAGCAGCAAGCTAGACAA
>NZ_PTJO01000008.1 GCF_003716585.1 Corynebacterium alimapuense | reverse complement strand
ACCGAGAAACCACCAACAGCCGGGGTGTTAGCGAATGCCTCATCCTCGTCCTCGACCTCTTCCTCAGTAGGGGTCGTAGCAGTCACAGTGGCAACATTCTGATGCTGCTCGCCACCACCAGCAGGAGCAGCAATCGTGGCAGAACAAGTCGTGCTCTCACCTGCAGCAAGCTCCGTTACATCACAAGTAATACCCTCGACCACAGACTCAGTCGGGAACAACACCTGGTCAGTAACCGTGAGGTCAGTCAACGTGGTCTCGCCTGCATTAGTAACCAAGTACTCAACGTTCATCTGATCACCAGGTTTAACCTCCACGCCCGGAGACTCATGAGAAGCATCATCAACATTGATCGTCTTAACAATCGAAATCGATGAAGGCAGCTTCTCATAGGTGTTGGTCAGCGTCACCGCAGTGGTCTCATCCTTAACGATGGTCACGCTCTCCGGAGAGAACACACCACCACCAAAGCTATAACCCTCAATCGCCGGCTGAGAAGTCTCACTAAAGGTCACCACAGTGCCCACCGGGAGACTATTCGTACTCACGGCAGCTTCAGCACCAGCAGTCAGAGTGAAATCCTCAGACCCATCAGTCCAAGTAGCCGTGACATTAAACGTCTCACCATCAGGAATCAGATCAGCAGAAACACCCTCAACAACCTTGTTCAACGAGAACGTACCAACATCCTTGGAATAGGTATTGGTCAGCGTCACCGCAGTGGTCTCATCCTTAACGATGGTCACGCTCTCCGGAGAGAACACACCACCACCAAAGCTATAACCCTCAATCGCCGGCTGAGAAGTCTCACTAAAGGTCACCACAGTGCCCACCGGGAGACTATTCGTACTCACGGCAGCTTCAGCACCAGCAGTCAGAGTGAAATCCTCAGACCCATCAGTCCAAGTAGCCGTGACATTAAACGTCTCACCATCAGGAATCAGATCAGCAGAAACACCCTCAACAACCTTGTTCAACGAGAACGTACCCGTTTCCGGGATCTCACGGTTAGAAACCGTACAATAAACAGCACCAGCAGTAGTAGCCGGCACAGTGAAACTACCGTTAACTGGATTTAAATCAATCGGATTTTCTTCTTCATCACGACAAACCACACTTTGAAAATCAAATCCATCTTTCGCAGTTTCACTAATTTTGATAGTCCCTTCACGATCAGGGCCATCGGTATTATATTCAAAAACAGCAACACCATTTTCATTGGTGTTAGAAGTGGTGGGATCTATGAGGGCAATCCCAGAGGTAGCCTCACTCGCTGAAAACTCCCAGCCAGCGGCTGTTGGATCAGTGACATTGCCCTCTCCATCGATAATCTGCTTAATTATTTCAATCTCGCCACGACAGAACTTCGTAACTTCTTCTTTGAGCCGTTCAACCAGTGCAGCATAATCGGAAACGGAAACTATAGTACCGTCGTCATCATCTGAAATGTATTCCAGATAAGTCTGGGAAGTTTCTTGTTGAAGATCTGCCCCCACACCTACTGGAACGATGCGCGTACCAGAGTTTTTTAGTGCGTTAGCGCTCAATATGGCACTGTTAACATCTATCTGGTTAACAGCAGATCCATAGTCATCGTTACCGCCTGACCCTGGATTTCCATAGGCGGTTGGCTGACCATCGGTAATGAAATAGACGACATCATAGGTATCCAATGGAATTTGTGATAAGCCCTTATCCCAGTTGGTACCACCTCGCTCGTAGGATGGCCGTACTAAACCATCAATAGCCACCTTCACTGTATCCAAGCCAGCTTGATCTTGAACAGATGTCGCACTCAAAGAGCCGTTATTCTGTGCTGGTGCGTTGCTAGCGAAGTTATAGATGCCAACTTTTGTCGGCGAACCATACAACCCATCGACAACTGCAGCCCCGGCGTCTTTTGAACTCTGATAGCCATCATCTCCAATAGAGTTGGAGAGATCGAACACAAGAGCAATATCAATGCCACATCGTTCCGGCATAGGGGGATTATCTGCAGGTACCACGTTGGGACTGACCTGAGCACCAGCACTCGGAGCCATAGCTATCATGCCCATCGCCAACATGAGGATGGCCAGGAACGCGAGGACAGTCCTTACCACCTCCCGCGAGATTGACGTGGCTCCGACACCTGCAACCGAGGATTTCCACACACCCCCCATAAGGTTACGTTTATTCATTTTTTACTCCTGACCATCTTTTGCATGTTGCCTACGCCGGAGACCCGGGCAGAACGCTGAGCTGAAGCCCTGCACATCCAGTACTTGCCAAGAACTGCTAGTGGCCTGAAGCAACTCGCCATCAAGATGACGACAGAGGAATAAGCACTTCAGCACTCACAGATAAATCCCAGCATTGACGCACTAACATCACAGGGACGCTGGCCAAGTATAGGATTTATACCAATTTTATTCTCCCTAACGAATCCCTAACGGATAGATAACATTAGATATGCTGGTGAGACTAACTATTTTGGTTAGCTTATTGATTTCGTAACTACCCCCTTGCAGGGGCAATTCTAGATTGCCCACTCGAAAACCCCCAACATATAGGCCGAAAACCACGCGCCAAAGATCACCCATGCGCCGGACATTCCCAGCTGCCAACGCCTAGACAAGTTAGTAGCGCACCACAACGCCCACGGCAACAGCACGATCACCACAGGCAACAGCAGGCGCGGACGAGAATGCATAATCCCATCTGAGAACAACACCGTGGCAGCAACCGCTGCAGCAAACCACCACACTTCCAATGGGGTACGGCCCCACGCGGCAATCAGCCCAATCACTGCTGCCACCATCACCCCGACTGAGAGCAGATAACCGCCCTCGTGGCCGGTCGTGAGCACCTCCCATACCCAGCGCCCAGTGGCCGACCCAAAGTCGAAACCGGAATGCCAACCAGATGCTTGGATTCCGAAATATCCACCAGCGTCCCAGGTATGCCAACTGGCCCAAGCAAGATAAGCCAGCAAGGACACTGGGGTCAGCGCCAACCAGGCCCAAGCTCGCCAATCACGACGAGCGTGCATCAGCACCACTAGGCCAAAGACACCGATCATCGCCACTGCAGTTAACCGAGTAAACCCTAAAAGGAAGATCAGGCTGGCAGCGAGCGCCCAATGTCGATCCATCAAGGCAACGATGGCCCAAAACGCCAACGCGGCGAACAATGCCTCGCTATAGGGCATCGAAAAAGTAATCGACATCGGTGCCGAAGAGACCACAATGGCGGCACCAATCTGCCCTGCTCTGGTGGCTCCCATCCGGGAGGCAATCGCCATGACCGCAGCAGTCATCGCTATCCCCGCAAACACATTGACCACCGCAGCAGAAGCCACCGTGTCAAGCCTGGTCACCTCATGAACCACCCGGACCATCGCAGGAAAGCCGGGGAAAAAGGCCAATGTCCGCTCATAGACAGCAACATCGGTATTGAGATCAGCAGCAAAATAGCCATCTTCAGCGATGGCTAGGTAGTAGCGGCTATCCCACTTGGTGAGCAATCCACCCAGGGAATCATCGTTTGCTTTTGCCACTATCCACAACGTGGACAACCGGACCAAGATACCGAGAACAAAGACCAACGCGGCATCGATAAGCAGGCGCAGACCAGCAACACGACTATTCACTGCACCATCCTAACCATCACTCACCGACCACCCCAGATGACCTAGCTAGCTTGTGTCCCACCGGTATCAACACGCAAAAACGGG
>NZ_PTJO01000007.1 GCF_003716585.1 Corynebacterium alimapuense | reverse complement strand
GACTCTGACGAACTCTGTTCCTGCTGAACCGGAGGAACGCTTGTTCCAGTGGTCAGACGGTGGATGATCCAGCACGTATTCGTGGTGAGCTGAGCGGGCGAGATGAAGCTTCTCGTGAAGTGTTTCAGGGTGATCAGAGTCGCCGGCGACATCAGCATGTAGGGACGTAGTTACTGGGGAAACCTGTGGTCGGCAAGGAATGTTCGCGGGAGCCCCTCTTGGGCTTTGAGCATCACTTATCACTAACCAGAGACGCACATTAGTGATGGTTGTTTCCCCCTAGAGCTCCTGCCTGCAGCCCCGAAAACTGGAGATTATCAGTGCTCGGGGCAGGTGGGATATGGCCGTGGTGACTCTTCTGTCCGGCCACTGGGGAGTGGGGCTAGTGATGGTGTTTGGCTGCGAAAAAGGTCGCTGCTTTTTCTAAAAAATCGTTGTCTGTCTTGAGCCGGTCATTTTCTTGGCGCAACGAGGCTAGTTCAGCGCGTTCATGCGCGTTCAAAGCCGCCACCGCATCCACAGCTGAGGGCAGGGGTGTTGTTGTCGGTAGCTCTTTGGCAGTGGGTTTCTGTGCAGGTTTCTTTGCGGGGAGAGGGCGATCAGGGCGTTGGCGTTCGGCTTTGACCCAACGGCTTAGTAGTCCTGGGGAGATCCCTAGCTCTCGTTCGACTGCTGCGGATGTTTGTCCGGAGGTGATGACCCGTTGGGCGGCTTCTCTGCGGTATTCAGGGGTGTATTTTCTTAGTTTCGTCATGGTTCTGAGGGTCTTTCTTCAATGGGGTCATGGCTGTCAGCAATAGCTTTCTACCAGCAGTAATCGTTCATCTTCGTACATGCCTAGCTATTTAGTGCAGCCCTGATCGCAAGGGGCATGGGGATCATCACGGCACGTGGTGTGGGTGATCGTCAGATTCGTAATGGGCTGTGGTGACTGGGACGTCTTGGCCTTCCCGTGTGGTGTGTTCTGGACATGAGTGCCCTTGATGGTGTCTGCATTGTGTGAGGGCTAATCAACCAAATGATACTCATAGTCTGTAGACCTATAGTCATCAACCGGCGACGTTGGGAAGGTGAATGATGATAAGAAAATATTGCAGCTGTTTGGCCACCGACTCCGCACGGCTCGACTGGCAGTAGGACTGTCTCAGGAGGCGCTGGCACATGAGTCTGGATTGCATCGGACTTATATCGGTTCGGTGGAGCGTGGCGAGCGCAATATCGCCTTGCTCAACATCGTTACCCTGGCAACCGTTCTGAAGATGGATGCCGGGAGCTTACTGGCGGGCATGTCCCTGAGGTCTGAATGATCTATTTCCGGGCTAGTTAGTTTCTCCAGAAACTATAGGTCGCTAAAGGTTTAAGCTCTACCCCATTTATGGGTAGCTCATGCTTCTATTCTGAGTTTGATCTACATTTACTCTCAGTTTCGGTTATCATTTCTCCGTTCATTCTCATTTCCTAATGAAGGAATAATTCAGTGAAACGAAACCGAGCGATATCAATGCTCGTCGCAACAGCCATATCTACCGGTGTGGTGATTGCTCAGGCACCTGTTGTCATGGCGCAGGAAACTACTACGCAGACCATGGCTGAGCAGTATCAACCGGTGTACGAGCCAGTGACGGAACGAACAGACGAGAGCTTCTTTATCTATCCGGAAGCAGGTCTCCCTCGCGAAACTGTTTTTGAACTATATAAGCCCAATTGGCCATGGAATTCCGCTAATCCCCTTTATCGAGAAGAAGGCCCTCTATTGGCCTATTCTAGCGTTGTAGGACTATGGGTTGGTCAAACAGCAAGCGAGCTTAAGGGATATGGGAATAAGGGATATACCGCTGACTTCGACATCTTGGTTTCCTACCCTGATGCCTCACAAGAAGTGGTTACTGCCACTGTTACCGTGATTTCCACTATGGCAACCTTGACGACTGTCAAGTACGCCGATACGTGGATTGATCCGAGCTCCACTAAGGTGATCTCCCCAGCTAATAGTGACAATCCCCCCGAGCAGTACAGCTTCCTCCTCTCCAGCCAGCTGGACGCATATCGAGAGCAGGGATGGAACTTTTCCATCAATCCAGCAACGGGAGAAATCTCTGTCACCGCTCCGGATAAGGCAGGGCTAAAAATTACTCTTCCCGTATCCATGAGCTTCGCTGATGGATCCGACACCATCGTCGACGTCGTCATAAATTCGGGATCCGAACCCGAACCGATTCCAGAACCCGAACCGGACACGGAATCTGATAGCGGTTCTTCTCTCGGTGGATCGTCCTTTGGCGGATCGTCTTAGAACGCATTTGATAATTGCTCCGTCACAGCGCTGTTCCTAGGCCAGCGCATAGGCGGCAGGCTCAACGATTGCGCATGTGACTGATTAAAGACGCAGAATCACTATTCGACCAGGTTAGGGCTTCACTAAAGCTCCGTGCCAAACTAGGATTCCGGAATCTGAGTTTGTACTTAGTAAGTCGGATGGTGATACTGCATTCACGGCAACAACAAGGGTATGACCTTATCCGGTTGCTTATGTGGCTAACGCTTGCTGGATGGCTGCAAGTTTGACCGTGCACAAGCCACCAAGGTGATGCCGATTTACCAGGATAAAGTGCCAGCGCAAGGTGTGCAGCTACTCTCGCTGTGCAAGGTGAATGTCGATAAGCTGCTGCTATCTGTTGCGCGTTGTCGTTGGTGGCTAATGGTTGGAAAGAAGTTTTCGCCCATCATCCCGTAGCTCACCGGTAGGTGAAACATGTCGGTAGAGCGTTTGCCGCGTAATCCCTAGCTCTTTGCAGAGTGCAGCGACGTTAGTCTCTGGATTGCCCATCGAGGCCATCGCTAGGCGCACTTTCGCCGGGGTCATCTTGAACGGGCGGCCTCCGGTACGCCCTCGAGCACGCGCTGATTCTAAGCCGGCCTTAGTGCGCTCTGAGATGAGTTCACGTTCAAACTCCGCCAGCGCCGCGAAGATCCCGAAGACGAGCTTGCCTTGAGCTGACGTGGTATCCACCGCAGCGCCTTGACCTGTAAGCACCTTCAGCCCCACATCGCGGGCGGTGAGATCATGGACGATATTGACCAGGTGGTGAAGGTTCCTGCCCAGTCGGTCGATCTTCCACACCAGCAGGGTGTCTCCTGGACGCAGTGCTTTGAGGCAGGCGTCTAACTGTGGTCGATCTGCTTTCTTGCCTGATGCGTGATCCTCATAGAGATGTTCAGGGTCCACTCCAGCTTTGATCAAGGCATCGTATTGCAGGTCGGTTGATTGCGATCCGTCTGTTTTCGAGACCCGCAGGTAGCCAATGAGTGCCATCGTGCTGCTCCTTGTCACTTATACGATCGTTTACGTGACACCCCACGGCCACGCCTTTGTTGGCGTCAATAGTGTCACTTAATCCGTCACTTAGCCTATGTTATGTAAACGTCTATCACGATCAATACTGTGACCGGTGCTGGTGTGTGCTCGATTTTGGGCTGCTCTAACAGATCCGTTACCAGCTAGGTTCAGTGCTTTGAACAGTACGAGCTGTGCCAAAACCTCTTGTCACGACTGCAACAAACAGATCAGTCTTTGCTGCTTTGTTCGGTAGCGTCCTTGGGTCGGGGAATTAGCTTTATTTGATTGATGAAACTGATTGGCTGTTTTTGGGATAGAGAACGTTCAATTTTTTCCGCATTTTCGAAGAAAATGTCACCGTAGCGCGTCGCGCCGATGAAAAAGATGTTTTTGCCGAATGTCGCGTCGTCGAACGAGGTGTTGTTGCCGAACGTCGCGCGGATGAACGTGGTGTTGTCGCCCAACGTCGCGTCGAAGAACCCGGTGTTGTTGCCGAACGTCGCGCCGATGAACGTGGTGTTGTCGCCCAACTTCGCGTTGTCGAACCCGGTGTTGTTGCCGAACGTCGCGTTGAAGAACCCGGTGTTGTTGCCGAACTTCGCGCCGTCGAACGAGGTGTCGTTGTCGAACTTCGCGTTGTTGAACGTGGTGTTGTTGCCGAACGTCGCGCCGTCGAACGTGGTGTTGTTGCCGAACGTCGCGCCGTCGAACGTGGCGTCGTTGCCGAACGTCGCGCCGTCGAACGTGGCGTCGTTGCCGAACGTCGCGCCGTCACATTTAGCATTGCCTCGAAATACAGCTTTAACGGCATCTATCTCGTGAAGATGGCAATTGGATAGATCCAGGTCAAGACTAGACCATCGTCCAGTTTTCTTATCGACAGAAGGTTTAAAGCGTTCCATGATAATTTCCTGAACGCGGTGCTTAAACGTTAGAAGAAGAAGATCCTCCTGGCTCTGGGTATCAGTTTTGTCAGCTGGATCAGGTACTTTGAGTGGATCTCGGAGCTGGTTTCCAATGACGTTGAGGCACGTCTGCTGTTCTCGCTTCGCAGCATCGGGATTAGCGTCATGGAACACTTCCCAGTCATCAGCTAAAGCAGCTAGAGCATAAACGCCCGCTTCGCGCTTAACGTAGTTGTCACTTTCTGAGAGGGTCTCGGTGATTTTAAAAAACCGGTCCCGCAAATCTCTCTCAGCTTCTTGCTTCCGCGTTGTCTCTGCAATCTCAGCTTCTTGCTTCCGCGTTGTCTCTGCAATCTCAGCTTCTTGCTTCCGATTCCTATTACCGGTAGTGAAAGCTATCCAAGCTGCTAAAACAATAGCTGCACCAGTAACAATGGTAGCTGCAGGCTGTGCAAGTTCTATTGCATCAGTATTTTTGGAAAAATAACAAACGAGCACGAAGATTACTATTGCTGCAATTGCCATAATTATGGCGGAAATTTGCCATAGTGGCCATGTTTTCTCAGTATTTTCATTATTTGCTGCCTTGCTCATAGGTGCGTGTCCTTCACTGCTAATAGCCGACAACGATCTGCCTGGTCACGCTGCTGTTCATCATAAAAGTACATACCAACTTCGATATAGAGCATACGACCTAGCACCTACCGCCACGCTCTACTTCCTCAAGAACTACCTATCACCACACCGCTGTCACTGGTAGAGGCATCATGATCAGCTATACCAATCACGAATACCTCAACCTCCGCACTCCCTGACTTGAGGGTCTTTTAGCCACTAGGGGCTATTGTGCCTGCTGGCCGGTGTCATACTGTGTGTATGTCTACGGTTGAAGATGTCTACACCGCTCTGCGGGAACTGCCCACCAATTCCCATCGCGGAACAGCGTTCGAAAAGCTCATGGTCCGCTACTTCCAACTCCACCCCACCCTGAGCCAGGAATACGACTACGTCACCCGCTGGACTGACTGGGACCACAACGCCAACACCGCAGATACCGGCATCGACCTAGTCGCACACCGCATCGAAGACGACTCGTGGACAGCCATCCAATGCAAGTTCTATGAACAAACCTCCACTCTGGCTAAAAGCGATCTTGATTCGTTTTTCACCGCCTCCGGCCGAACGTTCACCACTGATACTGGTACTCATAGCTTCAGCAATCGGATCATCATCTCCACGACTGATCGGTGGGGTAAAAACGCTGAAGCAGCGATCGCGGATCAAACCATCCCCGTCCAACGCTTCGGCCTAGCTGAAATCGCCGAGGCACCCATCGACTGGGATATCGCCTACCCAGCCGGCAACGACGGCCCCGTCTTCGAACTGACGGAAAAGACAGCCTTCCAACCCCGCCCACACCAGCAACTAGCTATTGAGAACACCCTCGCTGGGTTTAGTACCCATGATCGCGGCAAACTCATCATGGCCTGTGGCACGGGTAAAACCTTCACCGCGTTGAAGCTTGCCGAAACCTTCGCCCACAACCGTGGTGGAAAAGCACGTGTGCTGTTCTGCGTGCCCTCGATTAGCTTGCTGTCACAGTCGTTGCGGGAATGGACGGCTAATAGTGAACTGGATCTGCGTTGCTACGCGGTGTGCTCAGATAACAAAGTCTCCCGCGATGCCGAAGACATCGCCGCCTACGAGCTAGAAATCCCCGTCACGACCAACGGTGAGCTTTTGGCTGAGTATCTAGGCAAACGCAAACGCGCCGCAGGCCTGACCGTGGTGTTTACCACCTACCAATCTTTGCCCGCGATCCATAACGCTCAGCAAGCAGGTGCGGAGCCTTTTGACTTGGTGATCTGCGATGAAGCACACCGCACTACCGGTATCACTTTGGCTGGGGAAGATGCTTCGAACTTTGTCAAGATTCATGACAATGACTACATCCGCGCCGATAAGCGGTTGTATATGACAGCCACCCCGCGGCTTTTCGATGAGAAGATCAAAGACAAAGCCGAGGATCATTTCGCAGAGATCAGCTCCATGGACGATGAGCATTGCTTTGGCCCGGAGTTTCACCGTTTGGGCTTTGGCGAAGCAGTAGAAAAAGGCCTGCTCACAGACTACAAAGTTCTCGTGCTAACCGTTGATCAAGAAGTAGCTGCAGAAACCAGCAACAAGCTTGCTACCGATTCCAATCACGAGCTCCCACTTGATGATGTGACCCGGTTGATTGGGTGTTGGAATGGTCTAGCCAAACGCTCTGGCAGTGCTCAAGACTCCACTGCCGGGTTTTCCTCCACCGCACATCCCATGCAACGCGCGGTTGCTTTCGCCCGAGATATTAAGACCTCCACCAGGGTGGCAGAGAACCTGCCGCTGGTGACAGAGAGTTATACCTATGGTCTGCGGGACAAGGCCGCAACCAACGATCACATCAATACTCTTAACTTGGATCTTCAGGTCGAGGCCAAACATGTTGATGGCACGATGAACGCTTTAACCAGAGGGCGCAGCCTGCAATGGCTGAAAGCACCTATCGCTGATGATCACTGCCGAGTGCTCACGAACGCTCGGTGTTTGTCAGAAGGTGTTGATGTTCCAGCTCTTGATGCGGTGATGTTCCTTAATCCTCGCAATAGTGTGGTTGATGTTGTGCAGTCTGTTGGGCGGGTGATGCGTAAAACCGCTGATAAGAAGTACGGCTACATCATTTTGCCCGTCGGCATCCCCGCCGGTACCCCACCTGCACAAGCATTGGCTGATAACCAACGCTTCCGGGTGGTCTGGCAAGTTCTCAACGCGTTGCGTGCTCATGATGATCGTTTTAACGCGATCATTAACTCCGCAACCCTCAACACTCCTACCGGGGAGACCAGTACGGGTAGCTCGTTGAAAGACAAGCTCGAGGTTGAACACATCGGCCTAGATTCTGACGCGGCTGAAACACCCACGACTGCTGATCAAGATGATCAGGCCCGACAGATTGCCTTGTTCTCCCTGGAGGAGTGGCAGGAGGCGATCTATACCCGGATTGTCGACAAGGTAGGCGATCGGACTTATTGGGAGGATTGGGCTGATGATGTCGCTGACATCGCCCACGCCCAGATCACTCGCATCACCGAGATCCTTGATACTGCGGATGAGGATCTTCTTGCTGAGTTTGAGACCTTCCTCGAGGGGTTGCGCGGCAACCTCAATGAGTCGATCACTCAGGATGATGCGATCAGTATGCTCTCCCAGCATCTGATCACTGCCCCGGTGTTTGATGCTCTGTTTGCTGAGCATAATTTCGCCTCTCACAACCCGGTGTCCCAGGTCATGCAACGCATGGTCGATGCTCTCTCGGATAAGGGGCTGGAGTCAGAGACCCAATCACTGGAGAAGTTCTATGCCTCAGTACAGGCACGTGCTTCTGAGGTGAGCTCTGCTGCAGGTAAGCAAGAGGTTATTAGGGATCTTTATGAGCGTTTCTTTAAGAAGGCTTTTAGCAAGCAGTCAGAAGCGTTGGGCATTGTGTATACCCCGGTAGAGATCGTTGATTTCATCCTCAATGCCGCGAATGATCTCTCCCAAGAGCATTTTGGGCGGGGCTTGAGTGATGAGGGTGTGCATGTGTTGGATCCGTTTACCGGGACGGGCACGTTTATGGTGCGGTTGCTGCAGTCAGGGATTGTGTCCCCGGCTGATCTAGCCCGTAAATATGCCTCGGAGTTGCATGCCACGGAGATCATGCTGCTGGCTTATTATGTCGCGGCGGTCAATATTGAGGCCACTTATCATGCGTTGGTAGGGGAGAAAGCCCAGCGTGAGGGTGATGTGGCGCCGGGGTATGAGCCTTTTGGTGGGATTGCGTTATCGGATACGTTCCAGATGTATGAGGAGGATGATCAGCTGGATTTGGAGGTGTTTGTATCTAATAATGATCGTATTGAGCGGCAGAAAACCACCCCGATCCATGTCATCGTGGGTAACCCGCCGTATTCGGTGGGCCAATCCAGCGCGAATGATGACAATGCGAATGTGAAGTACCCGAGTTTGGATCGGCGGATTGAGGAAACCTATGCCGCGAAATCCACCGGTACGAATCAGAACTCGCTATATGACTCGTATCTTCGGGCATTGCGGTGGGCAACCGACCGAGTTGATGAGGGGATCGTCGCGTTTGTGTCCAACGGCGGGTGGCTTGATGGCAACACCGCCGATGGTATCCGCTTGAGCTTGGTCGAGGATTACTCCGATATGTATATCTTCAACCTCCGGGGAAACGCTCGAACTGCTGGAGAACAGCGCAGGACGGAAGCTGGCAACGTTTTTGGTGCTGGTGCACGCACAACGATTGCGATCTTTGTTGGTATTAAAAAGAAGGGTGCTACTGGTTGCCGGATTCATTACCGGGATATCGGCGACTATCTCTCAGCCAAGGAGAAGCTGGAGATCATCTCGACATCCAAGATCACCTCGATGGACTGGGAGACCATCAAGCCCAACAGTCATGGTGACTGGCTTAGTCAGCGCTCTGTGGACTTCGGTACGTGGCCGGTGCTGGGAGATAAGAAGAAGACTGGTGTGCCAACATTTTTCACAAACTATTCTGCAGGGCTTAAGACTGCTCGTGATACTTGGTGTTACGCACCGACACCGGAGCAGCTGGAAGCAAATATTCGTACTCTGCTAGATACGTATGGTGCTGCGTTGAGTGCTTTTGAGTCGTGGTCAGTGGAATCTGGGCATACCGGAGGTAGAGAAGCTGATGCGAATGCGTTCCTTCGAGCGCGTCCTGAGTTTGCGGACACCACAAAGATCTCGTGGGATGCAAACCTGAAGATGAAGCTTGCTCAAGGACATCGCATTGCATTTACTAGCAATGCGCAGCTGGTGGGTACATACAGGCCGTTTACCAAACAATGGGTCTATTTCCACAAAGACCTGAACCAGCGTCGGTACCAGCTTCCTTCGATGTTCCCCACCCCCACACACGACAACATCGGAATTGAGGTTGCAGGAGCAAGCTCTCCCACTGGCTGGTCTGTTTTAGGAACAAATCGTATGCCAGACGTTCAGCTTCTGGGAAATGCCCAGTTTTTCTCTCGTTGGACGTGGGAGCCTATAGAAGCTCCAGCAGGGATGCTGAGTCTCTCTGATGAAACGGCGTTATCAAGTGTTCCTGGTGTGGCAGGGGAAATGCTCGATGGTTACCGTCGTGTCGACAACATCACTGATGAGATCTTGAATCTCTACCGTGACGCTCTCGGGGTGGAGGTTTCCAAGGATGAGATCTTCTACTTCGTCTACGGACAGCTCCACGATCCCGCCTACCGAGAGGCTTATGCGACGGATTTGAAGAAGATGCTGCCACATATTGAGACGCCTACCGATCGGGATCGCTTCTTCCAATTGGCAACAGCTGGCAGGCAGCTCATGGACCTACATATCGGATATGAGGACGCCGAGCCATGGCCAGTTGATATTCAGGTTAAGTCGTCTGCTGATCCAGCAGATCGAGGGACCTGGCGGGTTACGAAACTCAAGTGGAAGAAGGTCCGTGACCCGGAGACCAAGAAGCTGATGGAGGATCGGACAACGCTGGTCTATAACTCGAAGGTGACGATCTCAGGGATCCCGGTGGAGGCTGATTCCTACACGTTGGGTTCTCGTTCAGCGTTGGCGTGGATTGTTGATCGCTACCAAGTCAAAAAGCACAAAGACTCTGGGATTATTAATGATCCGAATGATTGGGCTGATGAAGTTGGTAACCCTCGCTACATCGCGGAGCTCATTGCCAAGGTCACCCGCGTGGCAGTGGAGACCACCCGCATCGTCGACTCACTGAAGGTTAAGGACTAAGGCTAGGGGGGCGCTCGTAGACAATGCCCCGGCGAGAGATCCCTGAGTAGGGGTGCTCCCCCCATTTAGTCTATGAAATATTATCTGCGAGCTGTAGTGGCTCACCATGCAAGTTAGAGGTGCTGCTTGCAGCACTTTTTAAGGCATATTCGAGATGTCATCTCTGCGCTTCTAGCTTGTGGTGGCGATTGGGCCGGCCTGTCGAAGTGGGGTTTAAAGATGAGCATATACAGCGTTGTGACATACGTATGTTTAGCTACTTAACTGCATAACATACGTATGCTATGCAGTTAGAGCGTTTATATGTCACAATGTTCATATGCCTGTACTGACTATTGCTCATACCAAGGGCGGCGTAGGGAAGACGACCTCTGCAGTGCTGCTGTGCGCGGCTGCCTGGAAGCGCGGGATCGATGTCGTGCTGATTGATGCCGATGCTCAGGGCACTGCGACGGCTTGGAGTCGCGCGGCCGATGATGTGGGAGATGGGTTTCCTTGGCTGATGGTCACCGCTGCCACTCCTGCTGCTTTATTGCGTGCGCTGAACGAGCATTCCGGACTGGTTATCGTCGATACTCCTCCCGGCGGTTACGAGGTTATCGAGGCGGCAATCAATGCCGGCGATCTCATTATGATCCCCAGCTCCGCTTCCCCACTAGACGTTAACCGTGTGTGGCCGACCGTCGAAGCTACAACACATCGCCCCGCAGTGGTCTGCCTTACCCAGGTAGATTCTCGAACTACGCTCCCTAAGCTTGCCCGCTCCACGCTCGAGAAAGAGGGGATAGTGGTGGCTGATAGTGAGGTCCCAGCTCGAGAAGCGTTAAGACATATGTATGCTACAACTCCACAACGTTTATATGGCTATGATGAACTATTGACTGAGCTACTGTCTTCAAACTTGCTGGGGGAATATTAATGGCCGACCTGTCCGGAAAACTTGCTAAGTCGACGCGTACGAGCGCTCCGAAGCAAAAGGTATCCGAAACCTTCACTACAGCCACCGAGGCCCCGACGCGTACTACCGTCTACCTTCCGGCTGGCCTAGCTAAGCGGCTGAAGCATGCGGCCATCGAAGAGGAGCGAAGTGTCTCATCTATATTGGCCGAGCTTGCTGAAGGGTGGCTAGGGAAGGGCAGAAACTGACAACGTTTATATGTTAAAACATACAACATACAAGCGTCTTAACGTTTTTACTGTTTAGCGTCTTAACGGTATCATTTTTCTGATTTGCCCTGCTCATCGGCATTTCTATTCCCAGCCAAGGCCAGAGTCATGATTTCTCGGAATTGCTGGTCGATGGTGTCGTCTTCGAATTGTGCGGCCACCTGATTCCAATGAGCATCCTCTAGCCTCGGCAACATTGTCCCAATCGCTAGGCGGAGATAGAACCCTCTACTGCGCCCGGTCCGTTCGACTAGCTCGTCTAGTCGATCGATGATGGGGTCTTCGAGTCGAACCGAAACGCCTCATCCGGAGCGGTGTGGGGCCTGCTTGTGGGAAACCATGACATCACCGTAACCACCAGCTGTAAACATTGTTTACACATGAATATCCGGGTGGTTGTGAGGGGGATTTGTGGGGTGGTGATTATCCGTTGGGACATAGTTGCGCGTTAAAGCCCGTTTTTCTGCTTCCAGCAGGCATACTGGGTAGAACATAAAAAGAAGAAGACCCCGGCGGTAACCGGAGTCTTCTAGGCGCAAGGTCGATCCTGCAAGATCTCCTTGCCCTCACATCGAAGTAGCAATTCGAGAGGTGAGCTGTATCCACAGCATAGCAAGTCAACGCACGCAGGCAACACCGCTGCAGCGCGAGTGTCATCATGACACCCTGCCTGCCTACGTGCCGGTCACATCAGGCGATCATGCTCCGTCGTTATGGTCGGATGCTCGTCGTTACCGGGATGATAGTGGCTACCGGGATGAGCTTGAGGCATGGTTTGTCACCCAGATGGCCACCCATACCGTCACAGAGCTTAATGATCGTGGGTGGTGTCATCATGACGCGGAGATTTTGCTTGATCATTTAGGTCGGGATGGCCTGCATTGTGCGAAGGATCGTTCATCGATCACGAAAGCGTGGTCATCAACTCGGGATGAGTATGGGCATCGCACGCCGTTGGTGTGGCCTCGTGAGCGGGTGCATTTAGCTGAGTACATCCATTTCATCAATGCCAGTTATGCCGCGGTGATTGTGATTGATGTTGATCATGTGGGTGCACCGGGTGGCCGACTCTCGGAGTTGAGTATGGATGTTCGTGATCAGGTAGAAAAGCTCACTCGGGTTAATCTGGGGCCTAATTGGATTGGGGTGAATCCAGCTTCAGGTAAGTCGCAGATGCTCTGGTACATCGATCCGGTCTATAAGGCTGGGGAGGTGGTCTCGCGTCCGTGGAAGTTGTTGGAGGCGTTGCATGCTGAGTTGCAGGGCTTTTTTGAGGCGGATAAGAACTTCTCGCATGGTTGGTCGCGTAATCCGATTTATGACGGCGATAATCTAGGGGCGTATCGCTGGTATGCCCAGCATCATGAGGTGTTTCATATGCGTCTGCTTTCTGCTGGGTTGTGGATGCTTCAGGGAGAGTCGGTGGCGACGTTGGAAGATAAAGGGGTTAAGGACCGTAGGAAGACGCAGCGGTTTTCTAGTGGTCGTGAGTTGATCAACGCTGCTCGGGCTAATACTGAGGCTGCCAGGGTGAAGGCGGAGCGTGCTCGGCAGGCTCAGGAGGTGTTGGCGGGGTTGGAGGATGCTGATCTTGGTGCGTTGTTTGCTGCGTCGGATGAGGATGTTGTTGATGGGGTTCGGGTGGTGTGGCAGTCGCCTGGTCGTGCGCAGCGTGATGTGACGGCGTTTCAGCATGCGTTGAAAACTGCTGGGGTGTTGTATCGCTCGGGTGGGAAGATGACTGATGATCGGATTATTGATGCTTATCGTCAGGCGTATGAGGTTGCTCAGTCGGTGGGGGCTGATGGGCGTGGTCGTGAGGAGCCTCCGATGAGGGATTTACGGTCGTTGGCTCGTCGGGTGCGTGGGTATGTCTCTGGTGGCAAGGGTGTTCGTCAGGCGGTGGCGAAGGAGCGTCCGGTGTCTGTGGGGATGAATAGCTCGGAGCGGAAAGCGTTATCGACGCTCGGCAGGCGGGGCGGGAAGAAAGCCGCCGAACGATGGAACGACCCAGATAGCGAGTACACCAAAGCCCAACTAAATAAGCTCCGTAAAACGCATCGACGTAAGCAGATACAAGGCCAAACCACTCGTGCGCGTATCCAAGCGTTCATTGGTGAACAGTTTATCGAGGCTGGAACTACCCCAACTCGTCGTGAGATTGCGGAAGCGGTTGGGTGCACGCCGCGTACGGTCACAACACATTTGGCCGCCCTTCGAGAAGCCGGAATGCTGCCTGGATCCTAGGGGTGGAAGTACCGTAAGCAATAGTACGGTGCCCCTTAGGTGTTCCTCTTCTATGAACCTTTTCTACCCGTGGGGCTACTCGTTGGACTAGCGTGTACGGCCTAGCGACTAAGTCTTGTGATGCATGCTATTGCAAACTCCAGACGGAGAGCTGTGAAGACTCAGTCTTTTATCCCCTGGCCATAGCTGAGACCCGGTGTTCCTGGTCTGTCTCGAATACTCGGCTGCCGATCACTGCATCCGGCTTCGGGAGCCCGTGGGCAAATATCCTGTCTTGGCCCTTCCAGAATGAGTGCATCATTTCTATCCCTTTCAACGACAGGTCACGCAGAAATCCTGTTCTTGAAAGGGATTTTTGGGCACAGGATCCTTTTCAACTACCCGCGGTCGTCTTCGATGACGTTGTTGAGTTATCTCACCCGTCGGTGTTCCATTGGCTCCAAGCATGGAGAGTTCAACCATAGGTCGGTAGTAGTTGAAATATCAGTCCACTCCATTGACCTATCCAACTAGGACATATCTACAGTTCGAAGACGGCTTTTGGATCGTCCATCGCTTCGATCAAACCAGTGAGATTACCGATGTCGGCCAAGGGCGAGGTTTGTGCCACTTGAACGATGCCTCCAACCACGGTCTGCATCGCCGCAACATCACCGGATCTCACGGCCGCGTCGAGACCGTTGAACAGGCGCTTGTTGGTTTCACGGCGTTCAGCGAAGATCAGATCGAAGTAGTGATGTAGGGTGTTCTCCGCCAGTTGGAGTCGGGCGATCTCAGTCTCCCGGTAGGCCACCAGTTGTTCCCGCTTTGTGCTTTCCTTTTCGTGTAACTCGACGAGGCTTTGCACCACTGTGACAATCTCTTTGAGCGACACGAATGCTTCAGTGGAAGGGATCTTGGCAAGGACGATATCTATCACCTCGGGGGCGTTTATCGGCACGGAAGCGTTGTTTGATTCTTTCTTTGGGTCAGTCATTTGGTGCCTCCGTAACTGGCTCTCGGTACTTGAAGATTAGAGCGTCGGTGCTCTCATCTAGTTCACTGTCCTCATTTGCTACAGGCGCGATCGCGACATCGCGAACCGCCCGTTGCAGGATGAGGGCAGTCTGGAGTCGCTCGGCGTGATCGGGCATGATGAATTCTTCGGACTCCAGCAGGTCGAGGGAATCCGTCGCTTTACTAATCAGGCGGACCAGGATGTCATCGAGCTCAGCGGCCCTGAGCTGGACTCCGCGCATGCGCTCATCCCGGAGATTAAGCTGAGCAATCTCTACGTCAACTTCTGTTTGAAATTTCTCGGCATGCGTCTTGTTCTTGATCCCCTGACCGAGCGTGGTCAGCCCGGCAATCAGGATCACCGGGCTGACCATCACGATGGTGAGCATGTGACCGCCGAGCTTCATGCCGCCACCACCAGACTTGATACTCCCGCCGCCAAAGAAGGCGAGTGTGGCCTTTTCCGCGGCGGCGCCATGAAGGTTAGAGATCCGGTTTCCGGTGCTCGCTCTCCCGAATTTAATGGCACCTTCCTTAGCAAGGCGCGGAGCAGCTCCGCCAATCGTGACAGCAGTGACGATGCCACGCACCCAATTTGCTATGTCTGCATCGAGTCTGGGCCTGCCAATCACTCGAGTGCCGCAAGCATCGACGCCGTCCAGTATCAAGTGCTCGTTGGCCTGAACCTGCTTTGCGTGGCGTTCGAGGAAGCCCTGCATGCGTAACGTCACTTCGTCCCTCGCGCGGGCCTGAGTCGCCCCGAAAACCTGAAGACGCTCGTTGGTCTGGGTCACCGTCGCTTGGTGGGCTTGGTATCGTTCCTCGTATCGTTCGGACTGGGTTCGTTTGATTTGCTCGGCCCGCCGGATCTTATTTAGACCCTTCGCTGCGAGGGTAAGGCTCACGATAACCACGATGACTAATATGGTCAGGATTATCAGGGGTACGAGCAGGAGAGGCATCGAGGGACTCTCCTTTGCGGCGACGATAAGATGATTCACATATTATGGCCAGTCTATACGTGCCGAGCACTCCACAATCGATCTGGGGACGCTTGTGATCGAGGAGAGTGCTGAATAGTGGGTGACCGCTGATAACCCATCGGGGTTCCGGTACGCGGTGCTGTTTCAAAGTCCAGGCGGAGAGTCATAAAGGCTCTGTCTTTCATCCGTCGGTGTTCCATCGTGGTGGGGGACAGATGCCCTCTGCTTTCAGCTCGGCAATTGTCTTGGCAGAGGAAGCCGCTGGATAAATATGTGGGCTGCGTACTTGGCCACGTAGTGGGGTGCTGCGTGTCGTAAGAGCATAGTGGGCATGACAGATCGCAAGAAGCGATACAGAGTTCTGTTCTGTTTTGTGTTGGTAACAGCTCGTACGCTGCTGAGGATGTCTGCTATATCTGTGCTCCCTATTTGGTCTGGGTGATGATGACATCGAGGACGTCACAACCAAGCACCGTAGCGGCAAGCCATACCAGTGTGTCCTCATCCGGTGATACCTCCAGCAGCGTGATCAGTTGCCGAGCCATGTCAGCAGCATCCTCTGCGATAAAGAAGTCGTCCTCAGTATCCAGCAATAGCGTCATAGCCTTTTAGACTCCGGCAACCCACCCCACGGTTCCCACACACGACCAAGTTCTTGGTCAGTGGGGTCTACATCAAAACCACACTCGCCAATACCCATGGTGTGGTGATCTACTGCCATGAACTTTCTCGTCGGCATCCTTGTTCTGGTCCTGGTTGCAGCTAGTGGGAATTTCCTGTCTGATCCGCAACCAACCATAGCCTCCTGGCACCATCTTCCTTTTCGCCGTGATCACGACTCGACCTCTTAAGCAATCAAACCCACCCATGCTCCCGATCACCGCACCGCCCCACGCCGTCAACCTCTTCACACGGCCACGTATCCATCGAGCACCTCAACCGACCAACGACAACCACAGAACCAACACACCTATTGCAGATAATCTGACTTTCGGTTTTCGCAGGTCACAGACCCGCGCTCGGGACACACTTTCCTGCCCTGATTTTCCCCCATAGAATGGCACCCATGATGTCCATCAGAGCGGTCCACGCAGGAGACGGCTACGCCTATCTCCTGAACTCCGTGGCCTCTCACGACGACACCAACCAGCCAGAAACACGGCTAAGCGACTACTACAACGCGACCGGAACCCCGCCTGGCCGATGGTTCGGACAAGGCATCAACGGACTCGGAAACACCACCCTCACAGCTGGTGGAATCGTGGAAGAAGAACAGATGGCCACGCTCTACGGGGAAGGTTTCCACCCCGATGCCGAGGCCATGATCTATGCCGGAGCCAGCCTGGACGAGATCAAACTAGGCCGCGCCTACCCCAACTACGCCAAAGATGTTCCCGTGCTCGAAGCAGTGAAAAGGGAAGAGAAAAGCTTCCGAACTGAGCATGATCGACGCCCCACCCAAGCCGAACGAAACCTCATTGGCCTAGAGGTCGCACGGCCCTATTTTCACGCTGCACAAGACACATCAACGAGTTCATCGCGGGAAGTATTGGCATGGTTGAACGAGGAAAAAAACAAGGTTAAACAAGCCGTATCCTCCGCTGATCTAACGTTTTCACCGACGAAATCCGTCTCCATTTTATGGGCATTAGGCGACGATGAAACCCGGAAAACGATCGAGAAAATCCACCAAGAAAGCGTCCAAGACTCTCTGGAATGGATTGAAAACAACCTGCTTTATACCCGTACTGGTGCCCGTGGCGAGCGTCAGATCAAAGCCTCCGGCATGATCGCTGCGACCTTCCAGCACTACGATACGAGGGCTGGTGACCCTGATCTTCATACCCATTGTTTGATCTCAAACAAGGTCCAAGCAGACCCAGAAACCAGTGGCCTATCGGCTGCTGACTCCGCCAAATGGCGCAGTGTGGATGCCTCAGTCTTGTTTAAAAACTCCGCCCGTATCGGCCAGCGATACCAACGAATGATGGTCCAACGCTTAAGCCAACAGCTAGGTTTAGACTTCCATGACCGACGCACACCAGCACACAAACAGCCGGTGTGGGAGATCGCCGGGATCGATGAGCATCTCATTGAGACCTTCTCTCATCGACGTGCGGATGCCCGCCCGGTCTATGAAAAATATGCTGCCGAGTACGCCACAACGCATGGCCATAGCCCCTCAGATCGCGTCCAATACGCCCTGTGGCAGCAAGCTATTTTAGATACCCGTGATGCGAAGAAGCCCGCCCAATCCTTAGCCGATCACCGGGCACAATGGGCACAGCTACACAACGGACAAGCACTGTCTATCGAGGATCTTCAAGGGCAGTCTTACCGCGCATCTTTCCCTCACCGCGAGGCTGATAGCTACTACGAAGCCGTCGTTACCCTAGCCGAGCAGGCAGTCAACGATACCCGCAGCAGACGCGCTGACTTCCAGATCCGACACCTCGATACCTCACTCTCAACCCGGCTCAACCAATGGTCTTTTGCTACCGAAGCTGACGCTGATCACGCCCGAGATAGTGCGCTGACCTACGCGATGGATCACCTTGTTGTTGAACTCGGCGGCACCGTCAACACCAACCTGCCAACAGCCCTCCTGCATGAAGATGGGCGAGTTATTGACCAGGATGCGGAGTCCCAAATCCTCACCGCTCGGGCCACCGTGGCAGAAGAATCAGCCGTCCTCGACGCACTCAACGAACCCACCGCCTGGACGGTAAGCCATGCCCAGGTACGCGAGGCGATCACCAATAATGCCCGTCTACGCGGCTTTGAACTCAACACCGGGCAGCAACTTCTTGCCCAGCATCTAACCGAATCAGGGATGCAGATCACCGCAGGAGTTGGCCCTGCCGGTACCGGTAAAACCGCGTCCATGGCCATGGTCGCTGACATCTGGCGTGCCCATCATCGAGACGTTATCGCCCTAGCCCCCTCGGCGACCGCAGCCCAGCAACTCGGCTCCGATATTGATACTCCAGGTATGACCCTGGCATCACTGACCTACCGCTGGCGCGGCATCGTTGGGGATCACCCACGCAGTGTCGAGCACCTTGGATGCGAGATCAACCCAGGGGATATGTTGCTGCTCGATGAAGCCGGAATGGCCACCACCGCCGATCTGGCAGCCCTGACCGACATCGCCACTGCCACTGGTGCCGTCGTGCGTATGGTGGGCGATCCCCACCAGCTAGATGCCGTAGAAACCGGTGGACTTTTCCGCACTATCACCAACCGCGAGCACTCAGTTGAACTCAACCACGTGATGCGTATGGGTGCTGATACCGCGCAGGCTGATGCCGGGTTAGCGATTCGTCACGGTGACCTAACTGGCCTTGATTTATACCACCGCCGTGGGTGGGTTCATCACGGAACTCGTGGCGATATGATCGCCCACGCGGCCAGCGCACACCTGAATGATGAAGCATCCGGGTTGTCCTCGATCCTGATTGCCTCGAGTCGTGATGATGTTAATACCGCCAACCAGATCATCCGCGATGCCCGCATCCACGCCGGATTAGTCAATGCGAATGGTCCACACGTCAGTTTGGGGACTGGGCAGCAGGCCAGTGTCGGGGACACGATCTTGACGCGGAAAAACCAGACGATCAATGGCCACCGAGTGCTCAACGGTCATCGGTTTACCATCAGCCAGGTGCGTGCCGATGGCGGCCTGATGGTGGTTGATCAACAACGCCAACGCCCCCAACTCCTACCAGCTGGCTACGTATCAGAGCATGTGCAACTGGGTTACTCAGCAACGGTGCACCGAGCACAAGGTGTCACCGTCGATCACGCTCGCGCGGTCGTGGGGCCACAGACTGATCGTCGTGGATTGTATGTCGCCTTAACTCGTGGCAAAAAGCAGAACCATGTCTACGTTGCCGAGGACATCCAGAGTGATCTGGAGAGTGAAGATGCGCATTGGCATATGTCTGGCGAGCACCACGCCCTGGATTATCGCGAGATCCTGAACTCAATAGTTGAGCGTGATCAGGGGCAGCGCAGTGCCACTGATCTAGATCGGGAACTGCTCACCGAACAAGCTAGTGATCAGCGTCGAGGTGAGTTGTTGGCTACCGCGACAGATATGTTGACCACTCAGTGGCGTCGTGACGTGGTGGAGCTAGATATTCGTCGGCGTCTTGATGAGTTGCCGGTGGCTGATCTGGAAGCTATTGATGAAGATCAGGCTGTGGAGCGCATTAGTACCGCGGTGGTGACTTTGTCCCGGCAGGGGGTTGATTACCGCGAGGTAATCGATGAGGCCATGTCTGGGTTGGCGGGTTCTCGTGATGTGGGTGCGGTGATCGCAGCCCGGCTTAGCCAGCACATCCCTGCAGAGAAGCCGGCGGTGACGCATCTGCCCCCGCGACACGTATCGGCAGATCATGAGCTCTATGACTGGGCTGAGAACACCTATGAGGAACTGGCACGAACCACCGAACGCGAGTTGCGTCCCTTAGAGCACCCACTTCCTGACAAGGGTGA
Source organism: Corynebacterium alimapuense (assembly GCF_003716585.1). Taxonomy (GTDB): domain Bacteria; phylum Actinomycetota; class Actinomycetes; order Mycobacteriales; family Mycobacteriaceae; genus Corynebacterium; species Corynebacterium alimapuense. Next base: position 578 of record NZ_PTJO01000007.1, on the reverse strand, counting down.
GGTCACCGAACAGGACTTTAGCAATGTTGACTTCCGTGGCCTGGAGCTGCGCGGACTCAAGTTCATTGACTGCACCTTTGATGGTGCTGCCTTTGACGATGCCGAAATTCATCGAACATCGTTTACTGACTGCTCTATGCGTGATGTGAGTTTCAACCGAACCGCGTGGGGTGTGGGCGATGGTCCGCTCAAGCTGAGCCTGCTGACTCGATGTGATCTAAGTGGCGCAGATGCTACCGATGCGCAATTCGCCCGCAGTCGTTTCACCAGCTGTTCTATGCGGGATGTGACTCTTTCCGGTGCGCTGATGGCGGGTCGGTTTGAGCGAGTGGATTTCAGTGGTGCAGATTTCAGTGACGTAGAGATTGCTAAAAACCTGAGCGTTGCAGACTCGACGTTGGATAACGATGCGCACGCAGCGTTCCACCAGGCTCAAGAGCTCACCGAGGAAGGTCGCCAACAGCGTCGACGCGAATACGCGGCACAAGAAGATGCCGTGGTGGAATCGTCCACCACGGCACCGGTAACTCATCATGTAGGCAATCACACTGATAAGGGTCTAGAGCTATAGCTCTAGA
>NZ_PTJO01000006.1:110175-251686 GCF_003716585.1 Corynebacterium alimapuense | reverse complement strand
TCCTTGGTGTAGGTGTTGGTCAGCGTCACCGCAGTGGTCTCATCCTTAACGATGGTCACGCTCTCCGGGGAGAACACACCACCCTCAAGGGCATAACCCTCAATCGACGAGTCACCAGTCTCTTCAAAGGACACCACAGTGCCCACCGGGAGGTCATAGTCACTCTCGGCAACTTCACCAGCAGTCAGAGCGAACTCCTCAGCCCCATCAGTCCAAGTAGCCGTGACATTAAACTCCTTGCCCTCAGGAAGCTCATCGCCATCCTGGAGACCTTCAACAACCTTCTTCAACGAGAACGAACCAACATCCCTGCAATCTCCGCCTCCGCCAAAGTCATAGTGATGCAATTCTCCACTGCTACCACTGGTGTCAATGTCGTTTGCAAACCATTGACCATTCAAGCTAGTGCTACCGACTACGTCGAGGTTCTTGCCCGGCGCCCACACAGCACCATCGGCAACATCTCCATAAGTAATATCGCCATCAAGATTACTAAAGTCGAAGAGTATGCCATGCGACAGAGTATGGTCAGTGCTTCCATTAACCGTAAAGTTAATATTTCCTACACGCTCAGTGCTGGCTGGAAATCTGATAATGAGCGGGTTATTTTTCAAATCAGAAGCTGACGCGCCAACGAGATCAATATCAAAATTCTGATCTATCGAGTTGCCACTACTATCGGCCTTATAACCGATGGGCAGTTCTATAACGTTAGGCTTCCCGGAGCCATCTAATTGCAGATCAGTGATTGTTGTGCTGTTAGTACCTACATTAAGCGTAGGCACATTAGCAGTGCCTGACCCTGGCTCTGAAGCAAAGAATGAATCTAGGTCATCATTTACAGACTCCTGATGACCTGACAAAAGGTTGTCGCCATTAAAGTAATCGCCTACTGAATTCTCATCCGTTTTAAGGTTCCCAGAATCATCTGGAACCCAAGCCTTGAGTTCAAGGTTTCCTTGTTCCAAATCTCCTTCGCCATTATTGGCGCGAAGATAACCTGGATCGTCATCTGTAGCACTTCGAGCCAAATAAGTGAAACCATCAACATCTACCAGCTTTGCGCCAGCATTCTGAGCATGCACATTGCCAGAAGGGGAACCTGCATTAGAAATATCGAAACTGTTCGTCCCAATAAAATGATCAGCAAGGATACGGACGGGTTTCCCATCGATAATGGGAACCTCATACTGATCGTTTCCGGCTTTATAGTGAACTACCGGGTAACTACTTAACCCCGATTGAATACTTCCAAACGCGGCCACTGAACCCTCGAGTTCAGAGTTTCCTAGAGTTACATCTCCAGTTCCAACTACAGTGAATCCGTTATCGTCACCCGGATAATCAAAAGGATTAAAGGCAACACACACTTCTTCATCCGTAGCTTCCTGCGCAGAGGCCGGCGAGCCGACCGCAACAACGCCGGTCACCACCAAAAATGATGCTGCTACCAGCCCAAAGGCTCGCCTCACCCCCCTACTTTGCATTCGGGAAGAATTAATTACTGATTTCACGTTCAATACCCCTCCATAGGTTACTGATATCGATCAAAGACACACTGACCCGCAGCCACAGTGGGACGCTTTCCCTGCGCAGCTAATGGTTCACCGTGGAAAAGATACCAGTTTCGCATAAATTCCACACGCAACCCCCGCACCTCGAGAGGCAGGTCACATAGTTTAAATTCACGTAAATAGTTTCTACAGAAACATACTTCACATTCATTATCTTTAATGGCCCAACAAACATCTCAACGGGAAGGCGCAACAAGCTCCCGGGGCAGGATTTAAGCAATAATGTCCGACAGGTGCTCCATTGGCGGGCAAATATCCCACTCGGAATCGTCACGCTCGAAGCATTCATCAGCCCGCAACATATTAGTACTAATTAATTCCCATTAGCATTAGGCGAAACTAATTCAGCTAATATCTGCCCCAGTGAATTCTGACCGCACTATTTGATCACTAAATTCTCTATCTGCCACCGTCCTAATTTCTCCAGAAACTATCGATCAATTAGGCCCACGCTGGGGGAATCCCTTGGCCGGCGACGAGCACCACGTCTTCCGCCAACAGCATCGCTAGCAAGATGCTCTTTGTTCTCTGCACGGACGAAGAATCTCTCAGCACTAACCCCTTGTTGAAGCCAACACCCATCGCCCACGTGCGCAAGGTGGGCGTCGAAAAGCTCAGAGAATGCCTCCTGAGATGAAGCTCACTCTGGGCTATCGCCATAGAGATGCACTGGCCAATGGTGATTGGAGGATAGTTAGAGATAGGTATCGCGATAAGCGCCAAGCACATCAATCTTCCACAAGACACATGACTCGAAATTTCCGAAACCTGCAGTACTGCCTCTCAATCATCTTCACGCGGTTGAGACAAGCTTCCATACGGATCAACCACTCCTAGGGGCCACCATTAAAGCCCATCCTCCCCATAAAAATGGTTGAACAGCTCCTCCAGAGACATATCCACGAGCACTACCTGGGCCGCTGCTGCCCGGTAGCACCCACAAAAACACGTGTGGCCCCGAATCCACTAGGGATCCGGGACCACAGGACTAGCTAGAGGTGAGCCTCTCAGCTCACGTTCTTGCTAGGAAGAAAGAAGATCTGAGGACAGCACTGACGGCAGCTGATCAAGGCTGCTGCCGGCTCCGGAGAACAGATCATACAAAGCGATGGACAGCATTCCGAAGAAGTCCACCACGGCGGAGCCGGTGGTCGTGATGTCTTCGATGACAATCGGTAGAGCAGATAGCATAAGAGCCTCCTACAAGGGATAAATGAAGCTTCAAGGATAGAGAGATGTAGTAGCAGAGGAGAGCTCAGATCTGGAAGATCTGAGCTCTCCTGCCTGATGCTCAACAGCTAAGTCCAGTTGAGCACCTGCCTAGAGGTGAAGAACCCCTCTAGGACTTGTTTTTGCGTCCACGCAGTACCAGCCACGCGCCGCCGATCAGCAACAGCAACCCGCCGCCAGCGACCCACGCCACATTGGCACCGGTCGAAGCAAGACCGCCGCCGTTAGAAGCGCTCGGGCTTGACGGGCTAGTGCTCGTTTCGGTTTCAGGCGAAGGAACACCCGGGTGACCAGGCGTACCCGGCTGAGTCGGCGTAGTCGGCTCAGTAGGTGTGCCCGGCTCGGTCGGGGTTCCCGGGGTGCCTGGTGTACCTGGCTCAGTCGGGATTCCCGGAACCGAAGATCCACCATCGAACGGTGGGATCGGAATCGGAATAATGATCAAACCATTGGAACTGGTCTCATTTTCTAGACCCAGGACTACAGGTTCTTCTGCGTCTCCGGTCAAGGTGACGACCACTCCGGTTTCCCGGTCTTCAAGATCAACAATCTCTGCCTGACCATTGGAGACAGCCCAGATCACATCGCCCCATTTAACGTTGGAGACTGCGGTCTCTGCACCGGTTTCGATGAAGGTGATCTCCGTATTGAGCGGGAAGTAGACCTTGTTGTCGATGACAGTCGCATCGCAGGCTTCAGTGGCAACAGCAGATTCACCTGGTACAACATTCAGCACACAGCTGGCCTCTTCTCCTTCAATATCTGTCCACAAAGCCGTGACCTGGAAGAAGGTCGAATCATCTTCCGCAACCTGATCACCCTTCGGACCGGTCACCATCTTGTCGATATCAACCTCGGTGGTCGGAATTGGACGGTTCTGAATCTGGACCTTAGCTTCACCATCGGCTTCAACCTCAACGGTATTGCGGTAGTCAGAATCACCGGCACCGGCCTCGACGTAGTAGTAAGGAGATGCCCAGTCGATTCCCGGAAGCGGCATCGGATCGATTTCTGCGAAGGTCACCACAGTGCCCTTCGGCAGTACCTTCATAGAGGTCCACGTGAAGTCATTCTCAGCGTTGAGAGTGATGATCTCACCCACTGCGGGGGAATCAATACCCTCGGGCAGCGGCGGATCGATGTTGTCGATGGTGACCTGGAATTGTGCATCTTCAGGCAGATCAGCATCCGAGACGCACTGCTCGTCCGTGTTCTCTTCTAGCTGTTGTTCTTGGATGGCGTCGCTGGCTTCGGAAGCTTCCGCCAATGCCTGCGCGAAGACCAGCGTTAGCGTGGCAATGATGAGCGCCCTGACACCGACCATCGTAATCAATGAAGCCCACGAAGGCACCTCCCCTCCACCAGATTGAAAAACACTGAACTTCGTATGTAGGTCCTTTCGTGATTAATCTGCGCTGCTTGTTAGCCCGCACCGATGGCTATGGGCCAGAAACCAGAACATGGCAGCTTCCCGCGCCGTGAAGGAAGCGCCTACTTTTCAAGCAATTGCCACGGTGGTTACTTGAATAGGATGAAAAATACCCAACACCCCGAGAGGAATACCTAACGGAAATATCAGGCCAAGCAGGGGTGAAGCCGCTCAGTACGGGGGAGAGTTTTAGTTGATTTGCACACAAACTCCACCCCTGCCAGCTACCCACAACCCACTTAGTGAGCTGCTCAAAAGGTCTGAATGCTCAGGATTGCCTCTCGCTCACAGCGAAATCACTGCCCCTCCCGGAAATCCGAATATCCCACCTGCGGCACCTTCCTCGCCACCACGCTCACCCCAAGGACTTTCACATCGCCAACGTCCAACGCCCCCCTACAGACAAACCCCACCAAATAGGACACAGCCCCCAACTACGGCGACAGACACCTCCGACGCCACCAGGGCCTGACACCCCCAAACGTGCCTTGCATTTCTTCTTAAAATCCCACCCAATGATGTAGTGTGGATCACATGTCACAGCGAGCACAGCTCCTTCTTTGCCGCGGCGGGTCCTAGTAGGTCAATACATGACCGGCACCCCGTCGCGGAGTTTGGTGTTGCCGGTCATGGACTCGCAGCAGCGCTACATTGGTTATTGACGTAGACGCTGAATCAGACAAAGAAGGAATGGTTCCAACCATGTCCCCGAATGACGCATTCATCTCCGCTCCCTCCGAGATCACTACTCCGGAAGGTAGCCGGCGCGAGAACCAGCCAGCTTGGAATAAGCAGCGCAACTCCTCCCAGCCGGTTAGCCGCTATCTCTCCTTCGCTGAAGAGGTCGAGGACATCACTCTGCCGGACCGCACGTGGCCGGATAAGAAGATCACCGCCGCCCCGCAGTGGTGTGCAGTGGATCTGCGTGATGGCAACCAGGCGCTGATTGACCCAATGAGCCCTGAGCGCAAGCGCCGCATGTTCACCCTGCTGGTTCAGATGGGTTACAAAGAGATCGAGGTGGGTTTCCCCTCCGCCTCACAGACTGACTTCGACTTCGTCCGCGAGATCATCGAAAAGAACATGATCCCCGATGATGTCACCATCCAGGTCTTGGTTCAGGCCCGTGAGCACCTGATTCGCCGTACTTTTGAGGCGTGCGAGGGTGCAAACAATGTCATTATTCACTTCTATAACTCCACCTCTGAGCTGCAGCGCCGCGTGGTCTTCCGCAAGGACAAGCCGGCCGTCAAGCAGCTGGCTGTGGACGCTGCTCATCTGATCAAGGGCATTGCCCAGGATTACCCCGGCACCAACTGGCGCTGGGAGTACTCCCCGGAGTCCTTCACTGGCACCGAGCTGGAGTTCGCCCGTGAGGTCTGTGACGCAGTCACTGAGGTCATGGCTCCGACCCCGGAGAACCCGATGATCCTCAACTTGCCCTCCACCGTGGAAATGATCACCCCGAACGTCTACGCCGATTCCATCGAATGGATGCACCGTAATCTGGCCCGCCGTGATTCGGTCATCATCTCCTTGCACCCGCATAATGACCGCGGTGAAGGCGTGGCCGCAGCTGAGCTGGGCTACCTGGCTGGCGCCGACCGCATCGAGGGCTGCCTGTTCGGCAACGGTGAGCGCACCGGCAACGTCTGCTTGGTCACTCTGGGCCTGAATATGCTCACCCAGGGCGTGGATCCGCAGATTGATTTCTCCGATATCCAACAGGTCCGCCGCACGGTCGAATACTGCAACCAGCTGCGAGTACCCGAGCGCCACCCCTATGGCGGCGACTTGGTCTTTACTGCCTTCTCCGGTTCCCACCAGGATGCTGTGAACAAGGGACTTGATGCAATGGCGGCACAGGTTAACCCCGATGCCGATAGCACCGAGGTCACTTGGGATGAGCTGCGCGGCACCACCTGGGCGGTTCCTTACCTGCCGATCGACCCCAAGGATGTTGGCCGTGACTATGAGGCCGTCATTCGAGTGAACTCCCAGTCCGGCAAGGGTGGAGTCACTTACATCATGAAGACTGATCACGGGATCAACCTGCCGCGTCAGATGCAGGTCGAGTTCTCCGGTGTGGTCCAAGCGGTCACTGACGCTGAGGGCGGCGAGGTCAACTCCAAGGGCATGTGGGACATCTTCGCCACTGAGTACTTGGACACCACGGCACCTTTGGAGCAGGTCTCCATCCGCGTCCACAATGCAGAGACCGACGAGGACGAGGCCACGGTCGTAGCCACCCTGATCAAGGATGGCCAAGAGGTCACCATCACCGGCGTAGGCAATGGTCCCGTCGCCGCCTACGCCAATGCACTAGAGCAGGTTGGCATCGATGTTGAGGTGCAGGATTACTCCCAGCACTCCCGCAGCGCCGGCGATGACGCTGAGGCTTCTTGCTTCATCTACGCCACCGTCGATGGCGCTCCAGCCTGGGGCGTAGGAATCGACGGCTCCATCACCCGTGCCTCACTGAAGGCACTGACCTCTTCGGTCAACCGGGCGCTGACAGCCAAAGCATCGATCCTGGCCGGCGGAGTCTAAGCCTTACTAGACACCAGGCAAGGCCCACACTAAACACTATGAACTGTTTAGTGTGGGGGCCTTTTTATTGCTTATCGACGCTCGATCCTCCCCCACCGGGGCAAAGCGCAGCGCGGGAGGAAAACGACACTAGCCCGGTACCTCCTGTGAGGAGGTACCGGGCTAGAACTGTCGAACTAGAACGGGTTTAGCTCAGAAGACTGAACTGATGAGAAGTCAGCCACGCTAGAGCCTGCGCCGGTGACCAGATCATAGAGCGCAATGGACAGCATTCCCATCCAATCAATGATGGCCGAACCAGTGGTCGTGATGTCTTCGATGACAATCGGGATCGGAAGTACAGAAAGCATAGAAATTCTCCTCAAGAGTCGATGTGTTCAAGCTCGGAAGTAGCAACAATGGGTGAGGCTTCCACAAGAAGCCTCACCCACCTTGCCTCAGTGGCCAGCGACTCTCACCGCTGGTCACCGGCCTAGTGCAGTGTTAACTGCTACTAGGACTGGTTCTTACGGTTACGCAGTACCAACCACGCACCACCCAGAATCAGGGCCAAAGCACCGCCAGCAATCCATGCAACGTTGGCGCCAGTGTTAGCCAGCCCGCTGTCTTGGTTATTGACATTGTCAGTGTGCTCGGCTTCCTTCTCCGGGCTAACCGGCTGACCCGGCTTACCTGGGTAAGAGGGCGCACTCGGAGTACCTGGGGTACCCGGTTCAATCGGATCACCTGGGGTGGAAGAACCAGGGAAGTCTGGCAACTCCGGGAGCGGGATCGGAATGATGATGAGACCGTCGGAGCTGGTCTCATTCTCTAACATGACCGCATGAGAATCCTTGGCTGAATCCAAGACCACAGTTGCGTCCTTGGATAGGCCCTCCCCGTCTACAACTCCCTCGCCAGACCAGATGATATCGGCCCAGCCAACATTGCTCACGGAAGTGGAAGCACCGACCTCAGACAAAGTGATCTCAGTGTCTAGTGGCAAGCCACTGACCATCACAGGTTCACCCGGCTGCACGGTGAATTCCTTCGAGTCTTCGAGGCCGGCGGCATCGGTCCAGGTGGCCTTGATTTGGAACAGAGCATCTGGATCATCAGTTACTGCCTGCCCCTTCACTCCGGTCACCTTCTTCTCAAATTCGACCTCTGAAGGCGCGACGGTGAAGGTTTGTGCCTCATCCTCGGGATCATCATGCGCAGTAACTACCTCACCAACCTTGTTGCCTTCACCATCAGCCTGATAGAGGTACTCAAAGACAACCAAGTCCTGACCGGCATAAGCAGCAACATCCTCGGCAGAGATCTCGAAAGTCACACCCACAGAACCATCAGCAGACTCAGGAGTAAACGTCTCAGAAGCCGTGATACCCGTAGCCACACCAGCAGGGGTATAAAGCTCACCCTCAAGCAGATAGTCCTGATCAACCGTCAGATTCTCATACTCAACAGTGTCAACAACCGTGCCACCGGTCAGCGGCAACACCTTCTCTTCAGAACCATCAACCGCAACCGACGTACCAATCAACGGCCCACCCGGCTCTTCACCATTTTGATCATTCCGGACGGTGAAGGTTTGTGCCTCATCCTCGGGATCAATGTGCTTAGCAACTACCTCACCAACCTTGTTGCCTTCACCATCAGCCTGATAGAGGTACTCAAAGACAACCAAGTCCTGACCGGCATAAGCAGCAACATCCTCGGCAGAGATCTCGAAAGTCACACCCACAGAACCATCAGCAGACTCAGGAGTAAACGTCTCAGAAGCCGTGATACCCGTAGCCACACCAGCAGGGGTATAAAGCTCACCCTCAAGCAGATAGTCCTGACTAACCGTCAGATTCTCATACTCAACAGTGTCAACAACCGTGCCACCGGTCAGCGGCAACACCTTCTCTTCAGAACCATCAACCGCAACCGACGTACCAATCAACGGCTCATCCGAAGATGGGTCACACGGAGTGAATTTTCCAGTAAAGGGAACGTGATGCTGCTCGCTACCAGCAAGGTTGCCGGATGCGACGATAATATTGCCATCAACGTTAGAGCTGTTCTTGTCAAAGTGCGCATTAGGCGCCAAGACGGAACCGGTGATCGAGTCACCATTGAGAGACAGCTCGGTTGCCTCGTGGAAGTTCCACAACATGCTCGAGCCGTTAGAACCTGGGTCTACACCAGCAAGATTCGTCTTAAAATCGATGTTTGTACCAGAAACATTGATAAACAGGGGAGTCGCCGAAGATGGTCCATTTCGGAACGTAATCTCGCTGAAACTGTTGAACTCAGCACCGTCAAGGTTCCAGATATTCTGGGTATTTTCCTTGAGCTTGACGAAAGCCTTGCCCCCGTCGATCCAATAGGCTGGACCATCACCCGCTGCGTTTTCGTTGTCTACCTTCTCGAGGGTATTAGACGCTTGGCATTCAGCCTGTGATTGCTCAGCAAGCTCATTGGCTGCTTCTACAGCCGTACCTTGGACAAACAGCGGATCAAATTTTGCAGCGTCATAGGCAACATTAGCAGCAGCGAAGCCGTTGGCGTTCAGCTGAATTCTCGGAGTCCCGTTCTCGTAGGTTTGATCCTCAGGAACAACACGAATTGGAACGCTAGCGTTATTTGAATCCTCATCTAGAGCATCACTGCCAGTGAGATTCAAGCTGAGAGGCAGGTCACCAACCCCGAGGTTCTCACCAGGATTAACCTGGTGAGTGCCTGTACTGTCACCCCAATCAATCCCTCCTTTAACAACAAGTGCAGCGGGAGAATTCGGTTGTTTAATGATCGTCTGCGAGCCGTCAAAGCTGAACTTTCCGCCAACCGCGACTGGCCCTTCAGATTCCGCGATGATGTGGAGATCGTCAAACGCGACGACGTTATAGCCGATGTAATCAGCAATGGGGTTGTACGGGGCCTCGGCTGCTGCGGCCGAAGGCGCAGTGACGAACTGCATTCCAGCGATAGCGAGGAAAGCGGCAATGCTCAACGCAAGGACTCGCTTCACCCATCCTGAAAATTCCGAAGTACGAGTGAAATGCTCAAGCATGCCCAACCGCCTGCTCTTCGCCACGTTGCAAGAGATGATTCTTGCCCATATTTGATCCCTTCTTCTGTTCACACTTTGAGACATTCCCAGGAAATTCTTAGAATATCGTCAGGGTGGAGCATCACTTTTGCCAGGAGCGCAGATTAAAGTCCGCGTTTCACGACCGGACCTTAGCCTCTTTTGGATATTTATGCATAGATATCACCTAATGTTTTCAGAAACTAGCGCGCATTCTCCCGCTCCGCACGACATGCCCGCCAAACTAGAATCCCCTGCATAACCGCACCTATATTGCATAAATTAGTATTGGCCCCACCCCCAGCCCCACTGCCCCCACGGCCTTAAAGTCCAGAGAGCAAAACATTTTCCCTACCCACTATTTGGGGGGTAGTTGATTCAACAATCATGATTGAGACCTAGATTTGTTTGCAAAATATCACGTTGATTATATTTATTCTCAAAATATCCACAGAAAACACTCTCTGGTGCCCGCAACGCCCCCAGGCCCCACATAGCCATTAATCAGGCGCTACAGATTAGACTCACGACAATGACCATGTCCCACGGCGAGCACCTTCCGAACCCCGACGCTGTCGGCGCTACAACTACCGCCGCTACGGCCAGCCTGAGCAACACCACCGATTTCCCCTTCGTCGCAGTGACCCTTCAGACCACGGGCATTCATCCCAGCACCGCACATGTGGTGGCAGTGGACGCGATCACCTTCGATGACGCAGGTGCCACCGGCGAGAGCTTCCATGCTGTTATCAACCCGGGTACTGATCCCGGCCCGCAGCATTATCACGGGCTCAGCGCGGAGGAAATCGCCCAGGGGCAACGTTTCTCGCAAGTGCTCAAAGCCCTCGACCGGCTCTTAGACAACCACACCCTCATCGTCCATAACGCACCGCGAACATGGGGCTTTATCGTCGCTGAGGCACGCCGGACGATGAACGCTGCGGCCCGTTCCAACCGCTCACGCGGTCGGGGTCGGGGACGGCGCCGGCGGCAACGGGTGGGCCATGTCCCCCGCCCCAGCGCGATCGTCGATACGTTGGCTACCGCCAGGCGGCAAGCTCTCACGCTTAAAGACACCCGGCTAGCTGGGCTCGCCGCTGCCTTGGACCTGCCAGCTACCTCCCCGGTGGCTTCTGTGGAACGGGCGCAGCGCCCGGAACAAGAAACCTCCCGGGAAGCGACTCAACTACTCATCAGCGTCGCTCGGGCGCAGTCTCAACGCGGAACCATCGCCTCGCGCACCCCAGATGAGCTCCGCGCCGATCGCTTCGGGTTGCAGCGCTCCCATGTGCGCATCGACGCCGTGGAGGCCCCGCGTCCGCTGGACAACCCCGGCACCTACACTCCGGGCCGCTCCTTGATTCGGGGGATGGAGATCGTCGTCGCCCCGGAAATCGAGCTTGATCCCAATGACATCATTGAGGCGTGTATGCGTGAGCAGCTGGCTTATTCCGAAAAGCTCACCCGACAGACCTCAGTGGTGGTGTGCAATGAAACCACCGATCTCCAGGGCAAGGCCATGCACGCCGCGCGCAAGGGTATTCCACTGTTATCTGATGTGGCATTCATCGCCGCCGTGTCGCGGGTGAAGGATCAGCCCGCCTCCTAGGTCTAATGTGGTGGCATGAGTCCTTCACTTAAAGGTGCCCTGCGCCGCCTGCGATTAGGTGCGGCCTCGACCGCAGCCACGCTGGCCACCACCGCATCCCGGCTCTCCGGGCGCGGAGCTGGCGGCATGATCGGCGGCTTGGTGGCCAATGCCATTGACCCGACCATCATGGCCAAGCTGGGTGCTGATCGCCCAGCGGTGCTGGTCACCGGCACTAACGGCAAGTCCACCACCACCCGGATGTTGGCTGCCGCAGTGGGTAGCCACTACCAGGTCGCCACCAATGAGGGCGGCGACAATATGGATGCGGGCATTATCTCCGCGCTACTGGCGGGCAAAGAAGCCTCCCATTTGGTTCTGGAAGTCGATGAGCTCCACGTGCCGGCTGCCGCAGACAAGCTCAACCCCAAAGCCTTAGTCTTGCTCAATCTCACCCGCGATCAGCTCGATCGCGTCGGCGAGATTAATAAGATCGAACGCGCCCTGCGCGGGGCCGTGACCGCGCATCCCGACATGTTGGTGGTGGCCAACTGCGATGACGTATTAATGACCTCAGTGGCCTATGACGCACCCAACGTGGTCTGGGTATCAGCTGGAGCCGGTTGGATCGGCGATGCTATCTCGTGCCCGCGCACCGGTGGCCACATCGTCCATGAGGGTCATGATTGGTGGGCGATGAAACAGCTCCCCGATGGCCGCGAGTTCCGTCGCCCCACCCCCACCTGGACCATTGCCGATGACGGGGTGGTCTCCCCCGCTGGAGAATGCCCGCTGGAGCTTAAGCTGCCCGGCCGAGCCAACCGCGGCAACGCTACCCAAGCCATTGCCGCAGCGGTAGAAGCATTCCAAATCCCCTTGGCCGATGCAGTCACCGCCGCCGAGAGCGTCGATGATGTGGCCGGCCGTTATTCCACCGTCCGGCTGGGTGAGCGGGAGATTCACCTCCTGCTGGCCAAAAACCCGGCTGGCTGGCAAGAAGCCTTATCGATGGTCGATCGTTCCGCCGATGGGCTGGTCATCGCCGTCAACGGCCAAACCGCCGACGGCGAAGATCTCTCCTGGCTCTGGGATGTGCGCTTCGAGGACTTCGGCGACCTCTCGGTCAAAGCATCCGGGCAGCGCGGCACCGATCTGGATGTACGCCTGACCTACGCTGATATCGATCATGAGTACCTCAAGGATCCACTCGCCGCGATCCTGGCCTGCCCGGCTGGCCGCATCGAGGTACTGGCTAATTACACCGCCTTCCGAGATCTGAAAAATGATCTGACCAAGGCACAGCACAAGGAGCTGGAGCAGCATGACTGATCGTTTGCATATCGGACTGATCCTGCCTGATGTCTTGGGCACCTACGGCGACGATGGCAACGCCCTCGTGCTGCGCCAACGCGCCCGGATGCGCGGGATGGAAGCTGAGATCCATTCAGTCAAGCTCGGCGAGCCGATCCCAGAGGGGCTGGATATCTACTGCCTCGGCGGCGGCGAGGACACGGCCCAGATTCTGGCAGCAGATCATCTCATTGCCGACGGTGGGCTCACCCGTGCAGCGAGGAATAATCGACCGATCTTTGCGGTCTGTGCTGGCCTGCAGGTCCTTGGTGAATCCTTCCGCGCAGGCGGGCGGATTGTCGATGGAGTCGGACTGCTCGATGCCACTACTGCCGGCCTTGAGGTCCGCGCCATCGGTGAAGTCACCAGCACGCCCACCCAAGTAGGAATCACCGCCGAGCTCACAGAACCGCTCACCGGCTTTGAAAACCACCTCGGCGCCACCGTGTTGGGAGCTAGCGCGCACGCGTTGGGCCGAGTCAACAGCGGCACCGGCAACTGTGATGTCGCCGCTGCTGCGGACCTTTCCGATGGCCCCCGCCAGCGCTTCGCTGAGGGTGCTGTGCAGGGCAGCGTCATCGCCACCTATATGCACGGTCCGGCACTGGCTAGAAACCCCCAGCTGGCGGATCTATTGACCGCCAATGCGATGGGTATAACCCTGGCAGATCTGGAACCACTAGAGATCCCAGCTATCGACCGGCTGCGCTTAGAGCGACTGCACTAGCCGCCCACTCCCGGGTCAGGCTAAATGGTCAATCGTCCGCTTAGTGCCCGGGACAAGGTCAGCTCATCGACGAACTCCAAGTCCCCGCCCAGCGGCATGCCAGAGGCTAAGCGCGAGACCCGCAGATCCGGGAAATCGCGCAATAGTCGCGCAAGATAAGAAGCCGTAGCCTCGCCCTCGGTGTTGGGATCAGTAGCCAAGATAACCTCGTAGATCTCCGGCTGGGAATCATGCAGCGGGGCAGCTGGAGTGGAATCAGCCAGTTCACGGTCTGGCAACACCCCACCAATGCGTTGGAGCAAGGTAGAGATAGTTAGCTGCTTGGGACCAACATTGGCCAACGGGTCCAATGCTCCACCCAACACGTGATAGCGGCCGTTATATTCGCCGGTGCGTTCAATAACTTGAATGTCTTTGGGCTCTTCTACCACGCAGATCATCCCTCGGTCCCGGCCAGAATCGGCACAAATCCGACACACTGACTCCCGGGAGACGTTGCAGCAGATCCGGCAAAACGACACTCCATCACGCACTCCCTCAAGTGCGGAAGTGAGCCGGTTGAGATCATCCGGCTCTACGCTGAGCAGGTGGAAGGCAATACGTTGAGCGCTTTTAGGCCCCACCCCGGGCAACCGGGAAAGCTCATCAATGAGGTCCTGGAGCGGTCCTTCAAACACAGTGCGTCCCGATGCCTTTCCTTAAAACGGATCAAAAAAATGGAGTAATCTCCATCGAGCTATCAGGGTAGTACCCGGCCCCGACTAGGGCCGAAACACCTGCTTGATGCAACGCACGTTAGTAAATTAGCCCAGCATGCCGCCGAAGGGGTCGCCGCCACCGCCCTGTGCCAACGGGCCCATCTTCTCTTCAGCCAAGTCGCCGACCTTGTTATGCGCATCTGCGAAAGCGCCAGCGATGAGATCCTGGAGGGTATCAACATCTTCTGGGTCAACTACCTGCGGATCGATCGCGACGTCGGTGACCTGGCCGCCGCCGGTCATGGTAACGGCTACTAGGCCGTTGCCGGCGGTGCCGGTGACGGAGGTGGCGAGGATTTCTTCCTGGGCCTGCTGCAGCTTGACCTGCATTTCCTGGGCCTGGGCGAGGATCTGGGACATGTCCGGCTGAGTCATGGTGTGGCCTTTCTTCGGGGTGATTGACCCGGCCAGTCTACCGATTCACAGCTTCTTGGCGCCGAGTTCGTGTTCCAACATCTCAAAGGCAATGGTCCGCGCGTCTCGACGATCGTAGGTACCAGGCTGTTTAGCCTCTTCAACCATCATTTTCTCCTCTTCCCGCAACGAGGTCTCCGGGTTAGCTCTCGCCGGAGCACTTCCCTGGGCACCTACTGAGGACATCGCGGACCCAGCCCCGCCGGTGGAGGTCGCAGAGGCCGCGTCGGCAGCACCTGTGGGCATAGCACCCGCGCGCATTGGGTGCTCCTCTTCTGGCGTGCCTGGGTGATCTTCTGGCTCCGGCGGCAGGGGGATCCCGTTATCAAAAGCTGGTCGATTTGCCCGATCAGCCATCTTGGCCCGACCGCGTTCCACTGCCGCTTCCCACGGGCGCGAAGGAGTAGCTTTCGGTGCTGGTGCCGCCGGGGCGGCCGCGCTCGGTGCCGGCTGTGTATTCGCCGGCGCGGGCGCAGTGGCAGGGTTAGCTCCGCCTAGGGTGCGTGGTCTCCCCCACGCTGAAGTCGGCTGTTGAGCTGGTTGTTGGGCCGGTCGTTGGGATTGTCGCGGCCTCTCTGGCTCCTCGGGCGGCTCGGTCGGTTCCACCTGCCCACCAGCCTGCGGGGTGGCCGGTTGGCGGCCAGGGGCATTCGCTGGCTGCTTAGCTGACAAATTATTCAGTCCTGCGGCCGCGACATCAGTGCCGATCACGCAACGAACCTGAAGTGGCCTGCCAGCGGCCTCCGAGACCACCGCAGCGATGTCAGTGTTTTTGGACTGCTCGTTGAGCCGTTCGGCCAACGCGCCAGTGTTATGGCCGATAACCAGAATGTCCTGGTCAATCCCGAGGATATGGGCCTCGGCGAGCATAATCCCGGCGATCTTATTACGTTCGCCGATCTTGGCCCGAAGCTGCAGCCACCGTGAGCGCAGTTTATCTGCCAGCTGTGCCGGATCAGATTCGGCTTCCGTCGCCTGACCTGTTGCTGGAACTGGAGCCTGCGTTGGAGTCTGCTCTTGGGCCGGCGTCTGCTCTTGGGCGGGTTCCTGCGCAGCCTTAGGCTGCGGCTGGGGAGCAACCTGCGAAGAAGCCTCGGGCGCAGGAGCCTGTTGAGCTGCTTGGACAGGTGCAGATGGTTGCGCGGGTGCAGGTTTCTGCACAGGTGTCGCTACCGCGGCAGCTTCCTGAGCCGGCTGCTGAGCTACTGGCTTCGGTGCTGGTTGATTGACCGGAGTGCTCGGCTGAGCGGGTTGTTCCGGCGGAGTTTGGGACTGCGCCTGGGCAGCTTGTTCGCGAGCCCGGCGCGCAGAAGGCCGCTCGAAGACTTTGCCGGAAGCTGCTGGTGATTGAGCGTTTGTCCCGTGACCGGCTGACTGAGTTGGTGTCTGCTGTGGTGCCTGCGGAGTAGCTGCTGGCGCTACCCCACCGCCAGCTACCGGCTGGGCGGGCAATAACAGGTGTGCGCAGAGGATTTCCAGCAACAGGCGTGGCGAGGTGGCTCCGCGCATATCTGCAATGCGCTCATTAACGGTGGTGGCCAGATGCGCGATCTGGGCAGCGCTGAAACTAGCCGCCTCTTGACTCAAGATCTCTACCCGATCAGCAGGGGCATCGACCAGCCCCAAGGCAAAGGCATCAGGGACTGCCTGCAGGATCATCAGATCGCGCAGTCTCTCCAGCAGATCCTCGACGAACCGGCGTGGATCGTGTCCAGCTTCAATGACGTTGTCTACAGTGCCAAACAGCTCGGCGTGGTCGGCGGTGGCGAGCGCATCCACGGCGGCGTCGATAAGCGAAAGATCGGTCACCCCCAGCAACGGCAAGGCGATCTCATAGGTCAAGCCCTGCTCACCGGTACCAGCGATGAGCTGGTCGAGGATAGAAAGCGAATCACGCGGGGAGCCACCGCCGGCCCGAATGATCAACGGATAGACCGCATCATCGACGCTCACCCCTTCGGCGGCGACGGTGCGTTCCAACAGCCCACGCATCGCCTGGGGGGTCAACAATCGGAACGGATAATGGTGGGTCCGCGAACGGATCGTGCCGATGACCTTTTCCGGCTCCGTGGTGGCGAAAATGAAGATCAGGTGCTCTGGGGGTTCTTCCACGATCTTGAGCAAGGCGTTAGCGCCCTCACGGGTGACCATGTGCGCCTCATCGATGATGAAGACGCGGTAGCGGGATTCCGCCGGGGAGAAATAGGCACTCTCCCGCAGGTCTTTCATGGCATCGACGCCACGGTTGCTGGCCGCGTCCAGCTCAACGACATCGAGATTGCCCGGGCCACCAGGGGCCAGAGAAATACACGAAGGGCACTGCCCACACGGAGTAGAGGTCGGCCCCTCGATGCAGTTAAGGGAACGAGCCAGGATGCGCGCGGAGGAGGTTTTACCGCAACCACGCGGCCCGGAGAAGAGATAGGCGTGATTGATCCGGCCAGAATCTAACGCGACCGACAGCGGTCGGGTCACTTGTTCCTGTCCGACGAGGTCACGGAAGGATGCGGGACGATATTTCCGGTAAAGAGCCACGACTGACAGCCTACCTGGGCTCTTAGCGAGACCAGTCCAGAAGATCCACGCCCAGCTCACCGAGTTCTCGCTGCAGTGCCCCAGCACCCTCTTCCACCGCGAAGGCGTACTCAGAGTCAGTGAGCAGGACCAATTGCAACGCCACCGTCAATCGGTCATCTTCGGTGATCTGCGGGACCTCCCCGCCCCACAAATAAGGCGGAATAAACAAGCCATGAGCAACGGTGAACCCACTCAACCCGGCGCGCTGCCCCAACTGCGGCAACATGGTGCCAGGTTGGGCGGGCACAATCCCACCGGCATCTTTGAGCATGATCGCTGCAGCAGCGAGCACATCAACCAGTTGCTGCTGTGGCGCACGTGCCACCACCAGCAGTTCTGAGCGCACCGGGAGCTCAGTTTCTAGTTCCCGAAGGCCAGTATCTAGCTCAGCGACATCGACGGTGGCAGCCAGAAACTGCCCTTGGCCTAGCTCGGCGGTGACCGCGGGCAAACCAGCGGAATGACCAGAGACAAGATCAGCAGGAATGATCTGGTCGAGCCAATAGGCGGTTTCCTCAATGTTCATCGCTGCCGCACTCCTGCGCTAGACCTCGAGCTTTTCGATGGCCGCGAGCAGCACACAAGTGGCCACCCCATCCATCGCCAGCTCTAGTTCCGCAACCGGCGGCAGGGAAGGTGCCAGACGGATATTGCGGTTATTCGGGTCATCTTTCAACGGGAAGGAAGAACCGGCCCCGGTCAAAGCGATACCGGCCTCCTTAGCCAACTCCACCACCCGTGAGGCGGTGCCATCAATGACATCGAGGGAGATGAAGTAGCCACCCTCTGGCTTGGTCCACCGCGCGACCTCGTACTCGCCGAGGCGATCCTGGAGGATCTCCAGCACGCGGGTGAACTTCGGTGCCAGGGAGCTGGCGTGCTGGCCCATGACGGCCTTGATTCCGGCCACATCGCCGAAGTAGCGCGCATGTGCCAGCTGGTTGACCTTGTTCGGGCCGATGCCGCGCACGCTGGCGAGCTTGAGGTACCAGGCCAGGTTCTCGTCCGAGGAGACAAAGAAGCTCACGCCAGCGCCAGCCATGGTGATCTTGGAGGTCGAAGACATCATCCAGAACCGGTTGGGGTTGCCGGCTGCTTTGGCAAAACCCAACACGTCATAGATCGGCGGGAACTGATCAGTCAGGGTGTGCACTGCATAGGCGTTATCCCACACAATGCGGAAGTCTGGGGCAGCGGTCTCCATTTCGGCCAGCTCGCGGCAGACCTGCTCGGAA
The DNA here is from genome assembly GCF_003716585.1 of Corynebacterium alimapuense. GTDB lineage: Bacteria > Actinomycetota > Actinomycetes > Mycobacteriales > Mycobacteriaceae > Corynebacterium > Corynebacterium alimapuense. The sequence continues at coordinate 233,196 of NZ_PTJO01000006.1, read as the reverse complement.
TAGGTGGTCCCGGAGGGGTTAGCAAACACCGGGACCGTCCACATGCCCTTGACCGAGGGGTCTTGGGCCAGGGCGCGCACGGCGTTCATATCGGGGCCGTCCTCGAGCATCGGGACGGTGACCATCTCAATGCCAAGGGTCTCGGTGATGGTGAAGTGGCGGTCATAGCCGGGCACCGGGCAGATCCAACGGACCTTCTCCTCGTCCTTCCACGGACGCACCGAATCATTGTTGCCAAATAGGCTCGACCAGGTCAACAGGTCAAACATGATGTTCAGGGAAGATGAATCGCCGGCAATGAGATTATCGACGTCCACCCCGATCAGCTCAGCCCACAGCTCCCGGATATCCCGGATGCCCTTGAGGTTGCCGTAGTTGCGCACATCCGCGCCATCGGCGTCGGTGTGATCGCCTTCTCCAGGCAGTGCCAGCAGGCGCTCAGCGAAATCGAGCTGCTCTGCGGAGGGCTTTCCGCGGGTTAAATCGAGCTTGAGATTCTTCGTCTTCAGCTCGTCATAGTCCTGGCGCACCTGCGCACTGAACTCTGACAGACGGGTGGAATCAAAGTCGAGGAGCGTCACTTGAGGGCCTGCCTTCCATTAGAAACATGGTCGGCCACAATGTTAGTCGCTCTAGAAAAATAAGGGGACCCCGCGCACCCGCCAGAGCTCGCTGACCCTTGCTGCATTCCTGCCCTGGGGGAGTTCACAAGATGGACGCCGCACGGGATCCTGCCGACAACTGTATCCCATAAGCCCGCCACGAGGCCAATTTGCACACACTGACCTGGGATTTGTGATTTCTCCGCATCATTGTGTATGGTTTTAGCAGAACACACCAGCACTGCTGATGAGTTCGGCTTGGAGGATTCGACTAGCGGCCTATGTCACTCGCCTGGAACGCGTGCGGGGAGAAATCCCCTCAAGGGTTCAAATCCCTTATCCTCCGCCACTGAAAAGCCCCCGGGAAACCGGGGGCTTTTTCGTGTCTCCATCTGGCCTGGTCTGGAGTTTTCATAGAACGCAATGACGTAATTCCTGTAATTTGGCGCTATGAGTGAAGTGGATCACTACCGCGAGCTAGCGCAACGCCCAGTAGACCTCGAGCAACGCCTAGCCGCACTCGAGGCCACCTCGACAACTCAGAATCTCTCAATAGCTGAAACTTCCGACGTGCCTGAGGATCACCAAGAGACATTCTGGGTATTAGAAGGACTCAAACAACGCGCCCAATCCCCCAGCGGAAGCGTTCTTTTGACCGGCGCAGTGCAGACCCCCATGGGCCAGCACGCGCACTGGCACAGGCAGATCACCGCACAAGAGCTATTCGACACCGACTTCGGCGCGAGAGCAGATTCCTTATCCGCACTCGGACACCCAGTGCAACTGCGGCTACTCCAACGCTTACTAACAGATGCGTGCACCATCGAGGACATCCGCGAATCTGGCGACTTTGGCACCAACGGTCAGATTTATCACCATCTACGCCAACTAGTGGCCACCGGATGGGTAAGGTTGCTGGGCTCTAGCAAATACGAGGTACCACCGGCCCGAATCGTGCCGCTACTGACCATTCTGCTGGGGGTAGATCGCTGATGCGACGTGCCATCTCTCGCCTACGTAAATTCTGGTTGATCGTAGTGGTAGTGGTCTTTTCGGCCATGGTGGCAGGGAGGAATGGGCTGCAGGTGCCCTTCTTAGAATCGATACCGCCACTGGGATTATCAGCTGCCCTGTTCCTCGCCGGCATATTCTTGCTGGTCACTCCCAAGACTGCCCGCCACGAGCCTTATGTCATGGCAGCGCCCGTCCGAGGCCGCTGGGCTGCGCTCAACAGCCCGGGACAGAAACTCCCCAGCCATGGCACCCGGTTTTTGGGGCAATACGCCGCTGTGGACATTCTGCGACCAACAGATGAAACCACCCCGGCAAAAATAAGACGCGCCTGGCGCGGTTCCCGCCCAGCGGATTATCCCAGCTTCGGCGCACAGGTGTACTCGATGGCACCTGGTGTAGTCAAGAAGACTTCGGCTAAGGCCACTGATCACCGAGCCAGAAATACCTGGCAAGGACTGCTCTACCTCATGACCCTGGAGGCGGTTATCCGATCGCTGACTGGAGATCGAATGATCCTGGGAAACCATGTCATCGTCGCTCATGATGATGGCACCGCTGCCGTCTATGCCCACCTGCGAAAAGACAGCCTCACGGTAGCGTCCGGGCAACGAGTTAACACCGGCCAACAACTAGGAGAAGTCGGCAATACCGGGAATAGCTCGGAGCCTCATCTACACGTACATCTCATGGATCGGGTCAATCCCCACGCGGCGGCTGGACTAATGATGGTCTGGGACAACATCACCCGATCAGAAGAGATAGAGCCATCTTTAAAAGAACTTGCCCAGGAACCCGCGAAGAATGCACTCCGCAGCATGCCGTCCAACGGAGAAATTTTCGAAGCCCACCACCCAGGCCTATAGACCGAGAATCTTGGCCTTCATCGCAGCATATTCTTCCTCAGTGAGGATGCCGGCGAAGGGTGTAGTTGATTCAGAGTTTCCTGAATTAAACTCCCCCTCCCCCACTACCCCGGCTGCGACCACACCACCGGCTCGCGCGAGAGTTCACGAAGATCAAAGACCTCTAATAGTCCGGCGGCGGAATCCACTTCCGGATAGCCGAGGCTGGCTGCGAGCATCCCTAGGATCTCAGTGGTGGAATAGTTCTCCCGCAGCTGAGCTAGCGTTACCGCTCCATCGCGTTTGGCTAGCCGCTGACCTTGGTCGTTGAGCACCAACGGGACATGCACATAAGTGGGCACTTCAATCCCCAGCAGTTCGGCTAAATAGCCCTGCCGGGGGGCACTTTCTAGCAGGTCATCGCCGCGCACGACTTGATCGATGCCTTGAAAGCCATCATCAATCACCACTGCAAAGTTATAGGCCCAGTCTTGTCCCTGGCCGGCGTTGCCGCCGCGGCGCAGGACGAAATCATCTACTTCTCCGGTGTAGCTGCCGTGGATGAGATCCTCGATGGTGAAATGATCAACTTCGGCACGCAACCGCAGCGCCGGCACTCGGCCCTGTTGTTGAAGATCTTCTCGACGCCGCTGCCGTTGCTCAGCGCTCATATCCCGGCAGGTTCCCGGATAGGAACCGGGCGGCAGGTGCGGGGCGCGAGCGGCTTCGTGGATCTCCCGGCGCGAGCAATAACACTCATAGACCAGCCCAGCTGCAGCTAGCTGGGCTAACGCACGCTCATAGGCGGGGAAGCGATCGGATTGGTAGACGGCAACGCCGTCGAAATCCAGTCCCAGGGATAGTAGGTCCTCGATCTGGCGCTGAGCAGAGGCCGCGGAGGAGCGCTGGGTATCAATATCTTCGATTCGCAATCGAAAATCTCGTCCGGTGCTCCGTGCCATTAACCAGGCGATCAGCGCGGTGCGCAGGTTCCCAAAGTGCAGGTCACCGCTGGGAGAGGGGGCGTAGCGGCCAGCACCGGGGTGGTTTTCAAGCTCAGACATGAGGCCATTCTATGGGCCGGGTACCGGCTGGGTATAAGCGGTTGATTCACGCCTTCAGGATCGGTGTGGCAGCATCATGGCCGTGAATAACTCAAACCTCCCTGCATCTGGGCAGGGCGCCGTGGCTTCAGAATCGGTTCAGGCCGATTCTGCGCAGCAGACCACGACGTCCGGAAACGCCCGCTTCATTCCTATCCAAGCCAGCTTCTATCCCACCTTCGTCGCGTTATTTATCGCGGTCTTTCTCATCTCGAATATCACTGCCACCAAGGGTGTGCAGCTCGGCCCGCTGATCACCGACGGCGCCTTCTTCCTCTTCCCGCTGGCCTATATCGTCGGCGATGTTCTCGCGGAGTGCTACGGCTTCAAGGCCGCCCGCCGCGCAATCTGGACCGGCTTCGCTGTCACGGTGCTTGCGGTAGTCACCTTCTATATCGCCATCTGGTTGCCAGCCGCTGACTTCTACGAGGGCCAAGACGCCTTCGCTGAAGTGCTGGGGCTAGTCCCCCGCATCGTATTGGCTTCCCTGTTTGGCTACTTAGTTGGCCAGCTGCTCAACTCGTGGGTGTTGGTCTCGATCAAAAAACACACGGGTGAAAAGTCCCTGTGGGCTCGGCTAATCGGTTCCACCGTCGTCGGTGAATTCGGCGATACCCTGGTCTTTTGCCTAATCGCGGCACCAGTAATTGGCATTATTACCTTCGGTGACACGGTGAACTACATCATTGTTGGCTTCCTGTGGAAGACCATCATTGAAATCGTCCTCCTGCCGGTCACCTATGCCGTCATCGCCTGGGTCAAACGCCGGGAAAACTATTACGAGCCTTCTGCCGCCTGATCGAGTTCGCTAGCCGCGCGGAGAATATTGCGTTTCATCACCGGAAAAATGACCGAGTGGAAGGGCACTAATGCCCACCAGTACAACCTGCCGAGCACCCCTTGCGGGAAAAAGACCGCAGTCTGTCGGTAGGTTGATCCCGTCTGCTCCGGGGTGGCTTCTAGTACCAGCCAGGCCCGACCGGAAAGCTTCATCTCCGCGCGCAATACCAATCGCCTAGGCGGCTGGATCTCTTCCACCCGCCACCAGTCAACGCGGTCTCCTACGACCAGGCGCGCTGGGTCGCGTCGCCCGCCTAAGCCCGGCCCGCCCATGACCTTATCGACGATCCCGCGCACGCCCCACAGAGCCGGCGCGGAATACCACCCATTCGGCCCGCCGATGCCTTCGATGACCCGCCAGACCTGCTCAGCGGGTAGCTCACAATGGCTTTGTCGATCATCGCTAAAGACCGTGTGCCCGGACCATTCCGGATCGGTGGGCAACGAGTCAGCTGAGCTGACGGAGGTGCGCCAACTGCCATCCCAAGAGGTGAGTACGCCCTCTTCGCTTTCTCTTTTCAGCGCCCTACGCACCGCGGTGGGGTAATCCGCCAACCCGCCCGGTGGGTCGGGGATCACCTCGGCGATCTTGTGGTCCATGGTCACGGCGTTCTCCGCCATCGATTGTGACAGCGGCACTGCTAATCGACGCGGCGCTGGAGTCACCAGCGCAATCCACAGCCCGGAGAGCACATCAACGGGGATGGCAAAGGGCAGGGCAAAAATCCATCGGCGCAGGCCCCGCTCACGGCCATAGAGTGCCAATAGGTCGGCGAATCGGTAGCTGGTTCCACAACCGATGTCATAGCCAGCGTTGACCGTGGTGTTGAGGTCAGCAGAGGCTGCCAAATAGTAGAGGGTGTCGCGGATACTCAGCGGTTCAATCTTATTGGCGATCCACTTCGGTGCCACCATCACCGGCAACCGCTCAGTCAGGTGCCGGATCATTTCAAAGGAGGCAGAACCGGAACCGATCAGCGTGGCGGCCCGAAGCACCAAGGCGGGTACCTGCGAATCAAGGAAAATCCGCGCCACTGCCTCCCGCGAGCGCATGTGCTTGGAGAGATCGTCAAAGGCCACACCTTGAGGATGCAATCCAGACAGGTAGACGATTTGGCCTACCTTGGCCGCCTCCGCAGCCTCCACGAAAGTGGTGGCGGTGTCTCGTTCGACCGATTCGAAATCCGTTGGGCCGCTGCCCATCGAGTGCACGAGGTAGAACACCACGTCCACGTTCTCCAGAATCTGGGAGAGATCCGCTGCGACCGATAGATCAGCTTCGACGGCTTCGACCTGGTCAAACCAAGAAAAGCGGCGCAGACTTTCCAAGTTTCGAGAGGTGGCACGAACATTGAATCCGGCAGCCAATAATTCTGGGATCAGCCGCCCCCCGACGTATCCGGTCGCGCCAGTGACCAGGATGGTTCGGGTGGGGTGGCTGGCTTGATAGCCGGTGGTAGAGATCAGCTCGCTCATGGAGCCATCCTAGAGATAACCCCGAGCTGATGGTTTTCACTTAGCGTTTATTGGCGTAGTAGCGGCCCAAGAACTCATCGCGGTAGGCCTCAAAGTCACCAGAAACAATCGACGCTCGGATGTTGTCGACCAAACGCACCATGAACTCCACGTTGTGGATCGTGCACAGCGTGCCAGCGAGGAACTCTTTGGCGCGCAGGAGGTGGTGGAGATAGGCGCGCGAGTAGTTTTCGGAGACATAGCCACCGAATTCTTCGTCGACGCCGGTGAAGTCACGCTTGAACTTCGCACCGCTCAAGTTCAGACGACCGTCGAGGGTATACACCCCGCCGCGGCGACCCAACCTAGTTGGTGCCACACAGTCAAAGGTGTCTGCACCGGCTTCGATGGCGGTGAACAAGTCATCGGGCTCAGAGATACCCAATAGGTGGCGGGGCTTCTCGCGGGGCAGCTCATCGCAAACCCAGCCGACGATGGTGCCTAGGTTTTCTTTCTCCAGCGCACCACCAATGCCGAAGCCTCCGAAGCCACGACGGCCCTGGGCTTCTGCCTCATCGGAGAGCTCAAGCAGGCCCTTGGTTGCCTGGCGGCGCAGATCCTCATATTGCGCGCCTTGGATAACACCCCAGAGTGACTGTCGGGGCTTGGAGGCCCGCTCGATGGTCAAGCGATCATGCTCGTCGAGGCAACGCCCCGCCCAGCGGCGCGTGCGCTCGACGGAATCGTCTTGGTAATCGCGGGTGTCCATGAGCGTGGTCAGCTCGTCAAAGGCGAAGATGATGTCTGCGCCGAGCTGGTGCTGGATCTGCATGCTGATCTCGGGAGTGAAGCGGTGGCGTGAGCCGTCGATAAAGCTGGTGAAGTCCACCCCGTCTTCATCCACACGCGCCAGGTTGGATTTTTTGCGCGAGAAATGGCTATTTCCGGCGGCAGCTTCCATGGTCAGGGTCTTTTGGAAACCCACGCCCTGGCTCATGACCTGGAATCCACCGGAATCGGTGTAGGTGGGGCCGTGCCAGTTTTCGAAGGCGGCCACTCCCCCGGCTTCATCGACGATGTCTTCGCCCGGCTGGAGGTAGAGGTGGTAGGCGTTGGACAAAATTGCCTGCGCACCAGTCTGCCGAATCTGTTCTGGGGTCAGTGTCTTCACGGTGGCTTTGGTAGCCACGGGGATAAATGCTGGCGTAGCAATATCGCCGTGCGGGGTGTGGATTACTCCGGTTCGGCCATGTCGGCCGGGGCCGGATTCCAATTCCGTGCCGAGGGTGAAGCTGAGATCTTCGTGGGTCATGAGGTTACTTTATCCATCTGTTCGCGGTGGGCTTTCTTCGCAGCTTGGCGCTGCTCCCATTCCTTTTCCAATTCGGTGCCTTCGATATCCAGGCGTGGGATTAAGCGGTCGAGCCAGGCCGGTATCCACCAGCTAGCACCGCGCATGAGGAACATGGTCGCCGGTACCAAAGACATGCGCACGAAGAAGGCGTCGAAGAACACGCCGGCGCCCAATGCGAAGCCGAAGATCTGGATAAACGGCAGGGGTTGATCGATGAAAGCGATAAACACCGCGATCATGATCAAGGCGGCGGCGGTGACCACGCGGGCACCACGGGTAAACCCGACGACGGTCGATTCTTCCACTGCATCCATCGTGCTGATGCGCACTGGATCATTGGGATCTGTGCTGGCGGCAGATTGTTGTTGCAAGGCGATATAGTGCTCGCGCATGCGGGTGACCAGGAATACTTGGTAGTCCATGGCCAGTCCGAAGGTCACGCCAATGAGGAAGATAGGCATGAAGGAGATCAGCGGAGCTGGCGTGTTCACCAGATCCCAAAGGCCTTCCTGCCAGACCAAGACGGTCAGTCCAAAGGCCGCGCCCACGGAAAGCAGGAATCCCAGGCCCGCAACGAGCGGAACCAGCACGGATCTGAAGACTCCCAGCAGCAGGAAAATCGCCAGGCCTACGACAATGCCCAGATAGATCGGCATGGCACCGGCTAGTCGTTCGGTGATGTCCATCTGCACGGCCGTGAGGCCGGTCATGCCAACCTCGACGCCGGTGGCGTCGGCAATTTGTTCTGCTTGGGTGCGCAGTGCCGTGGCGGTTTCGGTGGTCAAGGGATCATCCGGGCCATGGACGGGAGTGACCAAGATCTGGGCCGCGGTGGAATCGTCGTTGATTTCGATGAGCTGGGCGTGCTTAACGCCGTTGACCAGCTGGAGTTGGCCGACGGTGTAGAGGAAGGAGCTGGTAGAAGCGGCTGCCTGCGCATCAAGCTCTGTTCCGGACTGCTGCGCAATCGAGGTCTGCGCCGTGATCAGTGGCTGCAGTGCCGGGGAATCAAGATCGACGTTATGGGCATCAATGATGACCAAGAAGGGGGCGTTGACGCCCTCGCCAAAGCCCTCGGCCATGATGTCGGCAGACTTGCGCTGGGTGGTGTCGAAGTTAGAGGTCGAATCCGAAGGCAGAGCCAGTTCCATCTGGAGCACCGGTGTCGCCATTGCACCAAGGCCGAGTACCACCACGGCCATCACCAGGCCAGGGAATCTACGAACCACGCTGACCCAGCGGTTACCTAAGGTGCGGCCACGGCGGCGTTTGCCACCGCGTCGCACTGGGTTTCCGGCCAGTCCCGGAACCTTGGCTTCGAAGACTCGGTCCCCGAGCACACCCAACAGCGCGGGGATGAAGGTTAGCGCAATAAAGACCGCCACCAACACGGTAAAGGCCGCGGAAAGGCCCATGGCGGTAAGGAAGCCGATGTCGACGATGGTCAGTGCAGCCAGCGCGATAATCACCGTCACGCCGGCAAACACGACCGCGGAACCGGCGGTACCTACGGCCATGCCAGCGGCATCATCGGCGGGCATTCGTCTTCGTTCCGCGCGATAGCGGGAGAGGATAAACAACGCGTAGTCAATGCCTACGGCCAAGCCGATCATGACGGCCAAGACCGGGGTGATGTTATTGAGTTCAACGAAGGCGGTAGCCACCGTGATGGCGAGAGCGCCGATGCCTACACCGATCACGGCGGTGAGAATTGGCAGCCCAGCAGCAGTCAGGGAGCCGAAGGTGGCGATAAGCACCACGAAGGCGACCACTAGACCAACTAACTCACTGGAGGCTTTCACTTCAATCGGATCACCGAATCCGGCGCCACCTGCTTCGACCTCAATACCTAGCTCTCGGCCTTGGTCCATGGCGGCGGTGACGGTGTCGCGCTGTTCTTGGGTGACATCCATCGAGGACTCAACATCGATGGTGAAGGTGGTGTAACCGATCGTGCCATCATCGGAGATCATCGCCAGGTTCGCGGCATCTTCGAGGGCGGTTTCTTCCGGCAACCCTTGAGAAGTGGTCTGCTCAATAACTGATTCTTGAAGTGCTGGAGAGACCTCAACTGGGTTGCCGAAGCGTTCCGTATCGGTGATGTCCACGAGGTTGTCATCGAGATAATCGATCACCGCATCGATGGCCGCAAAGTTCTCCGGATCGCTGAGCAGCTCGCCTTCTGGAGCGACAAAGACCACGTTCACCGAGGCAGCATCGGCCGGATTTCCAGCATCAGGAAAGTTCTCTTGCAGAGTGTAGAGCGCATCAATCGACGGAGTACCGCCGATGCTGAACTGGTTGGAAAACGGCTTTTGGAAGGAAAAAGCTGCCCCTGCCATGCCCGCCAAAATGGCCAGCCACAAGACGATGACAATCCACTTCCGGTGGAACGACCAGCGCCCGAGTTTGAACAGTAGTTTTGCCACGGTGTTTGGCTTCCTCAGTGTTGGACGAGCGAACGCAACCTAGCCTACCGAGGCTAACCGAACGCGAAAAACCCCGACGCTCAAGATGAGCGCCGGGGGCTTCATTATTTGGCGGTGGCGGAGGGATTTGAACCCTCGGTTGGGGGTTACCCAACACTCGCTTTCGAGGCGAGCACCTTCGGCCGCTCGGACACGCCACCGCCATCAACAGTAATGGAGTACGCGCCGTGCGACCAAATTGCCTGGCCTAGTTAAGGCCTATCTACTTCTTAGTGTCGTCCTGGAATCCGCCGAGGATCTTGTTGACGCCGTCTTTCACGGACTCGCCGGCCTTGGCAGCCTTGTCTTTAATATCGGCCTTGGTCTGATCAGCTCGGCCTTCGTCGCGGACGCTCTCATCGCCCACGGCCTCGCCGTAGCCTTCCTTGGCCTTGCCGCCGAGGTCTTCTGCCTTGTTCTCGAAGTCTCCCATGAGTGTGTCCTCTTCATCCTTGGATCGTTCGGTTAGTGTCCCTCGCGAGAATACGGACATTCCACAATAAATGCACTAAAAATTATCTTAAGTCGCTGAAGAACTCTCCCAGCAGTCCAGCACACTCTTGTTCTAGGACTCCGCCGCGCACAGCCAGGCGGTGCAGCTGGCCGGGGGCACGGACGGCGTCGATAAGCGAGCCGCAGGCTCCGGTCTTAGGCTCATAAGCGCCGAAGATCAGCTCCCCTATCCGCGCGCCCATGATGGCCCCGGCACACATGGTGCACGGCTCTAATGTGACCACCAAGGTGCAGTCGCTCAGCCGCCAAGCATCCCCGTAGACCTGCACGGCGGCTCGGATGGCCACTACCTCGGCGTGTGCAGTGGGATCGCCGTCCGCTTCTCGACGATTGGTTCCCCACGCCAGCTCGTCTCCATCAGGACCGAAAATCACCGCCCCCACCGGAATATCCCCAGGCGGAGTGGTTGCGGCGACGTCCAAGGCGCGCCGCATCAGCAGCGTCGCGCGAGTCAAGCCACGTGCTTGCGGCAAAACAGACACCTCAACCCGCTCAATCTTCGAGCCCGATAGCCTCAGCCAGCGCGTCGGCGAACCCCAGCTCATCAGCAATCCGCATGAGCTGCTCAGAGGGCAGCGGCTCAGTGTCATCGACGATGACTCCGAGCACTTCCTCGCTCAGACCTAGATCCTCGAGCAGATCAAAGTCACCGTCCGCCCAGCCATCAATCTCATCGAGCTCATCCGGGTTGAGATCCGGGATCTCGACATCAAGTTCAGCAAGCACTTGAGCAGCAAAATCATCATCGACGGCCATCGTGGCATCCGAGATCAACAGCCGCTCGCCTTTGGGAGTGGGGCGAAAGAGCACAAAATACTCATCTTCCACGCACAACAAGGCAAAAGCCGGCCCCTCAGAACGCAACGACCGTACCACTGCGATCGAGGTTGCTAGAGAAGAGAAGTCATCGTCGAAGGTGCGGAGCACCCATTGCTCTTCGGGCCTAGTGACCGCGACGGCAAAACTCAGGCCAAACTCCTCGTGTTCCATACCGGTGAGAGTAGTCGGGTTGTGCCACACTTGTCAGGTGACCTCGACTGATCTGAACCGGCCTATCTGCGTACTCGGCCTCGGCCTCATCGGCGGCTCTTTGCTGCGCGATCTCGCCGGCCGCAACCATCCTGCCTACGGCTATGACCGCTCTACCGCCAGCGTGCGCGCTGCCGGTCGAGAGGGCTTCGATACTTCCTCTGATCTCACCGGCATCTTGAGCCGCGCGGAGGAAGAAGGTGCCCTGATCGTCTTAGCCACACCCATGCCCGCTATTGCTGGGCTCCTTGATGCCCTCGGCGAACATGCACCCAGCTGTGGTTTCACTGACGTGGTCTCGGTCAAAACTGAGATTAGCCAGCTCGTCCACCAGCGGGGCATGGACAATCGTTATGTCGGCGGGCACCCCATGGCCGGCACTGCCAACAGTGGTTGGACCGCATCCCACAAGGGGCTTTTTACTCGCGCAGCATGGGTGGTCACCTATGACCATGCTGAAAATGCTGATCGCGAATGGATCGAGCTGTGGAGCGACGTCGTCCGATTGGTTGCCACGGTCGGCGCAGAAGCCGTCCCAGCACGGGTAGCTCATCATGACGCCGCAGTCGCCCGTATTTCCCACTTGGTGCACGTCTTCGCCGAGACCCTGGCGGTCGTCGGTGACAATGGTGGCACCCTCGCCCAGTCCTTGGCCGCTAGCAGCTTCCGGGATAGCACTCGAGTAGCCAGCACCCAACCAGCCCTAGTGCAAGCAATGTGCGAGACCAACGCCCCTGCAGTGGTCTCCGCCCTTGATGAGGCCATGGAGATCTTGGCAGAGACCCGGGAGGCCCTCAGCGGCCCTGAACCGGATCTATCCGGCCTAGCTGAGGCTGGCTACTCTGCCCGCGAGCGGTTTGAGGCTCGCCACGGCGCAAGGCGCGAATCGGTCTCTCCGATCAAGATTTCTTCTCGGCCGCTGCTGCGGCTACAACCCGGTACCAAGGGCTGGATTCGACATCTTGAGCACGCCGAATCCCTCGGTGCGAGGATCGAGATCTTCTAGCCGCCAGAATGATTGGGGCTACAGACAGATAGCGAGGGACCACCAGCGTTGGTGGTCCCTCGCTATCTGTCTAGCTCAAGAAAGCTCAGGGTATCTTTAGACCGTTTTAGGCCTCAGCATCTCCACAGGAGAGCGCTTCCGACATGTCCTCTTGGGCATTTTGAACATTCTCGATGGCCGGGGTGACGGTTTCTACTGCTTGCGGAATCGTCTGCTCATCATCAACGCTGTTGAAAGAACCCTCTAGGTCATCCCAAGCATCTTCCAGTGCAGCACTCCGGTCCGCACCCACCTCTTCTAGCGCTTCGTTGAAGTCAGCGTAGGCATCTGCCACGCTCTCACGAGCATCGCTGATCTCGCCGATCGTGGAAGAGGAATCAACAGCCGCCGAGGCATCTGAGAGCGCCAAGACCAAGGCGTCATAGGACTCGCAGGCCGAGGCCTCATTCTCTTCTTCGGTGGCGGTGCTGCAGCCAAGCAAGGAAAGGCTAAGACCAACGGCTGAGAACACTGACACAATACGGAGATTTTTCTTGAGCACGTCTACTCCCGAGATTCGTTGATAGTTTTTAAAATCGAAATAATATTAGCTGACTATTAACGCGCAGCGCCGGATAACGGGAGCTAATCGACATCGCGGCTAGGGATGCTGCTCGGGCACTGCCTGCGGGAGATAGCCTGCGGGATCAACACAAAAAAGGACTGCGACACAATTTAATGTGTCGCAGTCCTGTTATTTTTCTCTTGTGCGCCCGGAGGGATTCGAACCCCCAACCTTCTGATCCGTAGTCAGATGCTCTATCCGTTGAGCTACGGGCGCCGGCTGCTGTGCAACGAGATGTAACATTACACTCGCTGCCAGCAACTAACAAAACAGCTGGTTAGAGCACCAATCCGAAGACCGGAACGGCAATGAAGTATGACGTCAAGGTCAACAGAACGACGCCGATCATGTTGAGCCAGATACCGCCCTTGATCATGTCGCCGATCTTGACGTAGCCGGAGCCGTAGGCAATTGCGTTCGGCGGGGTTGCCACCGGCAGCATGAACGCACAGGTAGCGGCCAGCGCGACCGGGATGGTCAGCAGGAGAACGTTCATCTCAGTAGCCTCGGTCAAGCCAATACCGACGGCCACACCACCCATGATCGGGAGGAAGGTTGCTGCGGTAGCGGTGTTCGAGGTGAACTCAGTAAGCACCAAGACCAGCAGAGCGACAGCGCCCATGAGCAGGAAGATCGGCAGGACCTGCAGACCCTTGGCTTGTTCACCAATCCACAGGGACAGACCGGTCAGGGTGAACATTCCGGAGAGCGACAAACCGCCACCGAACAACAGTAGAACGTCCCAGGGGACCTCATTCGCGGTCTTCCAGTCCAGCAGTCGGACACCGGTCTTGGCGTGTGCCGGAATGGTGAACATCAGCAGGCCAGCGATGATACCGACGACGGCGTCGCTGTAAACGATCTCAGAGCCGGTCCAGTCGATGATCAGCGGGACGAAGACCCAAGAGAAAGCGGCACCGAGGAAGATGATGCCGACCATGATCTGCGGACGACTCCACGGACCCATCTTGCGGATTTCCTCGCGGATCAGATCGCGGCCACCGGGAATCTCATCCATTTCCGGCTTGAACACGGTAATCAGCACGAGCCAAGCAATGACGGTGAACACCGTTGCCAACGGAACGCCGACCATCATCCACTGACCGAAGCCAATGGTGATGTCATGAGCTTCTTGCATGTAACCGACGAGCAGAGCGTTCGGAGGAGTACCGATCAGGGTGCCCAAGGAGCCGATGGAAGCGGAGTAAGCGATCGCCAGCATCAGGCCGGTGGCAAACTTCTTCTGGTGGTGCATTCCGCCGACGATCGTGGAGGTCAGCTGAAGAACCGACATACCGATCGGCAGCATGACCACTGCGGTAGCGGTATTGGAAACCCACATAGAAAGGAAACCGGTCGCGATCATGAAGCCAAGAATCAAGCGCTTGGGGCTAGTACCCACAGCCAAGACCACGGCCAGTGCAAGACGGCGGTGCAGGTTCCAGCGCTGCAGGCCCAGGGCCAGCAGGAAGCCACCCAAGAAGAGAAAGATCGTGGCGCTGGCATAAGGTGCGCCAACCTGGGAGAAGGTCGCGATCTGTGAGATCGGGAAGACTGCGATCGGAATAAGTGCGGTGGCTGCTAGCGGGATAGCTTCCGTCATCCACCACACGGCCATCCACACGGTGGTGGCTGCAACGATGCGCATTGACTGGTAGGTGTATTCCACCTCAGCATCAGCGCCGGAGGACTGCAACACAGTCTCGCCCGCATCGGTCGGGAAGATGAAGAAGACGAAAGCCGCGAGGACGAGACCGAGGATAATTCCGGTCGCTTGCCGGTACCACTCGCGGGTATCACGGACCTCAGTGTCCTCCCCCGCCGGCATCGCTGTGCTCTCTGTTGTATGAGGAGTGCTCATGTTCGGTCCACGATCTTTCTAAATGTCAAAGAGATGGGCATGGTCATGGGATAGATGTGATGTTACTAACCAAGACCTCAAAAAAAGGAACCGATCACGAATGAACCGAGAGGCATTCGCCACTATCTCCGGCCTATGGTCCGACCACCTGCACAGATAGGCTCTGCTTTTTGTTCCCGCTCCCCTTATTCGGGGGTCTCTGAGAGGCCATATCCGGAGACCAGTTACGTCCTCGGCTCCCGAATCGCCCTGCGCGACCACCTCTAATGCCCAGATAGTCGACCTTATGACCCCGCCCCTCAGCAGATCCGACTGTCCACCGGGTGTCCTCGGCGCTAGTTCTCAATTTCTTCAGTAACAACTCCCCTGTCAACGCCGAGCCACATGCGGGAATCAACCTCCTAGGCAAGCCAGACATTGCCGCATCCCTAACGTCCAGCACCTCTAGCATCTGGAGCCCAGCTCACCTGCTGGTCACCCATCTAGCCACTGGACTCCGCAGACGTGCCTGACTTCCCCCAACTGAGAGATCGCCACAAGCGCGAACACGGAGATTGACCGGCGTCACCCCCACCCCCACCGATGGGAAATGCCGACATTTAGGTTCATTAATCAACAATAAACACTGAGCGTGGCAATTGTTGCCTCAGAAAGCATCGCTCCGAGTTAGGCACCCCTACCCCAACAAGAACCTGAGAGTTTTTCCTCGTCTGACCTATGCTAACCAGCGATCCTATGGCTAATATAACTACCTGGGTCTCGCCGTTTACGCGTGGACGACCTTCAACTGGTACGGAATTGGCCGACCCGTCGATCGCATACTTTTAAAGCATTGGAGCTTTTAACCATGGATTTCCTCACCTCCTTCTGGGACCTCCTTCTCGTATTTTTCTGGGCATTCATCTTCATCGCCTCTCTCTTCCTCCTGATCATGGTCTTCTCTGATCTGTTCCGCGATAAGAAGCTCAGCGGCTGGTGGAAGGCTGTTTGGGCCATCTTCCTGGTCTTCATCCCCTTGGGCACCGCCTTGGTCTACCTGATTTTCCGTGGCCGCGGCATGACCGAGCGCAACATGAAGGACTCCATCGCTGCTCAGAAGCAGGCTGAGGATTACATCCGCACCGTCGCCGGCGCCAGCCCGGCCGAGGAGATCAGCCGGGCCAAGGCCCTGCTCGATTCCGGTGCTATCAGCGCTGACGAGTTCGAGCAGATCAAGCGCTCCGCTCTTGCTTCCTAATTTGCACCAATGCGGGACGGGCCTAGCCTTAGCTTTTTAAGCCGCGCCACATTGCACGACCTGACACAGCTGCAGAAGCTGTAGACGGGTCGTGTTTTTGTGTTTCTAGGGAAAACTCTCAATCGCCCCCAGATTGAATCGGCGAAGGCGCGCTGGCTGCTCCCGATGCGTCACCTCGTGACATTGAGAGCTGGCGCAGCATTCTCAAGAATGCTCAGACCAGCTGGACAGCTTCAGCGTCGGTAAGCATCGCGGCATCCAGCTTCTTCAGTAGAGCCGCCGCATCAAAGCGCACTCCGATGAGTACTACCTCATTGCCTGGTTGCAGTCCGGCAGCCTTCCACGAACCAGCAGGCTGGATGGACAGATCTGGGCCAGCCTGATGCCATATTTGGGCGGTTTCTAGCCGGTCAGAGATCCAGCAGTAACCCTTCGATCGCACGAGTCCGGTGGTCGATCGCAATACTTCGAGCAGACGCCCCCGGTCGAGCGGGCGTTCACCACGGAAGACCACGGAGCTAATTCCGTATTCTTCGGTCTCCGGTGTGTGCGGATTCTCCAATTCCTCCGTATAACCCTGATAGGTGCGCGCTGTGGCTTCGCTGTAGAGATGCGCTCCCAGGATCTCGCTCACCGCACTTTTCCCGTGAACGAACCCATTGACCATGATGTCGAGCTCTGCCCGGGGGTTCATCTTTCGCACCAGCGTCATCGTCGCTGCGAGTCGGTCGGCATCGACTAAGTCAGTCTTGGTGAGATAGATCCGATCGGCGAACTCAACTTGATCAACGAGCAGGTCGGCGACGGTGCGCTCATCTTCGGGAGTGGCACCACGGTCGGCATCCTGGATGAGCACGCGGGTGCCGAGGCTATCGATAAATTGGACGGCGTCGACAAGCGTGACCATGGTGTCGATGGGTGCCAGATCGGCCAGACGAGTGCCGTCTTCCCATTCCCATTCGAAGGTGGCAGCGACCGGCATTGGTTCCGAGATTCCGGTCGATTCGATGAGAATGTGGTCGTAGTTGCCCGAGCGGGACAGCTCCCCGACGGCGTCGACAAGATCTTCGCGCAGGGTGCAGCAAATGCAACCATTGCTCAGTTCCACGAAGCGATCCTCGCCGCGGGTCAGGTGGCCTTCGCCCGCAATGAGGGCGGCGTCGATATTAATCTCGGAGAAATCGTTAACGATCACGGCAATGCGCCGACCATCGCGATTGGCCAATACGGCGTTAAGCAGGGTGGTTTTTCCAGATCCGAGAAACCCAGACAGAACGGTCACGGGCGTGGGACGGTGCGAGGTGTTCATGCAAGCTCCTGTTGCTCGGTGAGTGTGGTGGTGGCTAGTTGCCCACGGTCGAGGACAATGACTTGGTCAGCGGTGTTTGCTTGCTCCCAGTGGTGGGTGGCGATAACAACGGTGGTCCCAGATGCCTTCTCTGCCCGGATCGCCTGATCAATCATCAGCACCGTGGTGCTATCAACTGCGGCGAGCGGTTCATCAAGCAGGAGCAGGTCAGCCTGTTGGGCGAGCCCTTGGGCGATGAAAGTGCGCTGTCGCTGTCCCCCAGATAGATCGCCAAGCGTGCGATCGGCCAGATCTGCAATCCCCATGCAGCTCATTGCCTGATCGACGATGCCTCGATCACTGCGGCTCAGCGAGCGCATAAGGCCACGTGCCCGCCAGCGTCCCATGGAGACTGTTCGGCGGACGGTGACCGGAAATAGGTCGGGCACGGTGCTGTGTTGAGGCACCAAGGCGGTGTTGGTAGGCACTCCGGATATGACCCCTGAGGTCGGGCGAAGTGTGCCTGCGAGCAGGCCTAGAAGAGTGGACTTCCCGGAGCCATTCCCGCCAACGAGAGCGGTGACAGTCCCGGGGTGAAATTCGAGGTTGATTCCATTGAGGGAAGGCAGTCGACCGTATCGGTGGCAGATGCCTGTCAGGTGGACTGGTTCATGCATCCCCTCACACTAATGATAATCATTATCAAATGGAATTCCTGACGGTCCCCTTCGAAGCCTCCTTCGTTTTCCGCGCACTGCTGGCCGGAAGCCTGGCGGCGGTCCTGTGTGCCGGAATTGGCACTTGGGTTGTCCTGCGCGGACTCACCTTCTTTGGCGATGCCATGAGCCACGGCATGCTCCCCGGAGTGGCGATAGCCGCACTGCTCGGCGGCAATCTCATGATCGGGGCGGCCGCCAGCGCGCTAGTAATATCATTCGGCGTGGTGGCGGTGAGCAGGTCATCGCGGCTATCGCAGGACGTCAGCATCGGATTGCAATTCATCACCATGCTGTCGCTGGGCGTGGTGATCGTGTCGCACTCTGGCTCTTTCGCCGTGGATCTCACCGCATTCCTATTCGGCGATATTCTCGGCGTCGCCTGGAATGACGTCCTGATAATCGGGGCCGCAACAATCGCGGGAGTACTAGCCTGCTGGATCCTGCACCGCCCCTTTACGGCACTAACCTTCGATGAGCGCAAAGCACACACGCTCGGAATGCGTCCAGGGCTCACACATATCGGAATGCTGGCACTGGTAGCCCTGGCCACCGTGACTTCTTTCCAGGTGGTGGGCACATTATTGGTCTTTGGTCTATTGATCGGACCGCCTGCCACGGCCCTACTCATGGTCCAGGGAATCGGGCGGGCAATGACGGTCGCCGCAGCCATTGGAATGGCACAGGTCTACGTCGGACTCTTGATTAGCTGGTACGCGGAGACTGCCGCAGGGGCGACGATAACCCTCCTGAGCGGGGTGACCTTCCTCAGCATCTTGGCAGCCAAGGCCCTTCTCTGTAGAGTCAGACTCCACACCGTAAATGATAATGATTTTCAATAAGGATAATGATGAGAAAACGTGCAGGTCTCACAGCCGGACTGCTCACCCCAGCACTGCTAGTCGGATTGGCTGCTTGTAGCGCCACTGCTGAAGAGCCTGACACCATCAGCTCGGCAGCAACACCCACTTCCGAGACCCCGCATGGCTACGTCAAAGGCGCTGAGGAAGCAACCGAATCCCAGCTACGGCTGACTGTTGCGGATGCCGAGACCGATGAGCTAACCATGGTGGACCTACTGACCGGCGAGACGGTAGATATGCCCTCGGCCGCCGCCGGCGGCACGCTCAAGGACTCCGATGGACGTTTCCTCTTCACCGGCGATGACGCTGGCTTCAACGTCATCGACAGCGGGGTATGGACCGTAGATCACGGCGACCACAGCCACTACTACGTCTCCGATCCAGCGGAAGTAGGAACCGTCGATGGCGACACCCCTGGCCATGCGGTCTCCAATGACTCACAGGTAGCGATGTTTTTCGACGGGGACGGCACCGTGACGGTTCTACCGCGCACCAGCCTCGATGACGGAGTAATCGATGAGAGCGTCTCTTTCCAGGTCGGCGAACACCACGGAGTAGCAGTCCCCTTCGATGAACATGTTCTCTCGACGGTGCCTGCTGCTGATGCAACTGACTTGCCCGCAGAGATCACCCTCTTTGACAACAACGGCGAGGATGCCTCAGCACAACTAACCGGAGATATCTCCTGCCCAGAAATTCACGGCACTGCTGCCTCCGCAGAGCATGTGTCCTTCGCCTGCGCTGACGGCCTACTCACAGTCAACGAGGACTTCAACGCCGCAATCACCGCCTATCCATCGGAGGCTGATGGCCGTGCATGGTCCCTGACTGCCGGGGATGACATCGCGGTCGCACCATTCGACGGTTCCGGACTCGGCATCCTCAATATCGATACCGGCAACTGGACCGTAGTCGAGACCGGAGCTCCGGTGCTCTCCACCGCCATCGCACCAGATGATTCCACGGTATTCGCCATCGACGAGGACGGCACCGGCTACGCAATCGACGCTGCATCAGGCGAGATCACTGCGCAACGTGAGTTGGTTGAAATCATCGGCGATGACTCAGACGCTCCGCGCCCGGCGGTGGCTCTCACCCAGGAACGAGGATATGTTTCTGACCCGGAGACCGGCACCGTCTTAGAAATCGACTTGGCCGATGACCTCCGCGAGGCCCGCAGCTTCGAGCTAGGCGGCCAGCCCTCCGCCATCGCGATCACCGGGGACAACTAATGAGAAAACTCCAGGTCGTCGTCGCTGCCCTGGTCTCCGGAGTGCTGGCGAGCACCCTCGTGGCCTGCGACAGCGCCTCCGAGCGGCCGAGCATCGTGGTCACCACAAACATTCTTGGCGACGTCGTTACCCAGCTCGTCGGCGAATCCGCGGATGTCCAGGTGCTGATGAAACCTAACGCTGACCCGCATTCCTTCGGTATCTCCGCGCAAGAGGCCGCAGCCATGCAAGATGCCGACCTCATCGTCGCCAACGGACTCGGGTTAGAGGAAGGACTCGGCTCAAACTTGGACAATGCCAGGTCAGAAGGAGTCGATGTGCTCGAAATCAGCGAGGAGATCGACCCAATCGTCTACTCCGCAGGCAGTGACGAGGGCAACCTCGATCCACACTTCTGGACAGATCCCGCACGCATGATCACCGCAGCCGAGATCATCGAGGACCACCTAGTGGAAGTGATCGGCCAAGACGTCCTGAGCTCCTCAGAGGCCTACCGCGGCGAATTGGCCGAGCTAGACACTGAAGTCGCGGCGCTTTTGGAATCCGTGCCACAGGAACAGCGGAAATTGGTCACCAATCACCACGTCTTCGGTTACCTCGCTGACAGATTCGACTACGAGATCATTGGCACCATCATCCCTGGCGGAACGACTCTAGCTGCCCCCTCAGCCGCAGATCTCCGGGACCTGAGCACCACAATCCGCGACAACAACGTCCCGGCAATCTTTGCCGATTCCTCCCAACCGCAACGGCTCGCAGATGTCCTCGCCGACGAAGCCGAGATCGACGTAGACGTCATCCCGCTATTTACCGAGTCACTCACTGAACCAGACGGCGAAGCCGGCAACTACATCGACATGCAGCTGATCAACGCCGAACGCATCAGTGGTGCGCTGAGCTAACGGCCAATGGGAAGTTGGGCGGGCCATGCCAGCGGGTGTCGATAAGCTTGGGTGAGCCGACGCTCCGGGCAGGTACCGCCGCAGATCTCCATGCGCCTAAGGTGAACCACAGCGTCCTTATCCTCTGACCATGCTGAAAGCATCGACCTCTGCAATGAGCACCCCTTCTCCTACCGAATCCGAGCACGCCAGCGTGGCACCCAGCAGCATTCGCGCCGGCACTATCGGGGCGATCATTGCGATCCTCCTCGTCGCCATGAACCTTAGGGCGACTCTCACCGGAGTCGGTGTCCTCCTGCCAGCGATTGAGCAAGATACGGGACTTACCTCGGCCTGGGGCGGCGCACTAACCACGCTGCCATTGGTGATGTTTGCGGTCACCTCTCCGTTTGTAGTTCGCATGTCCAACCGCCTCGGCACGACACGGCTGATGGTTGTTGCCCTCGCTGTGCTCGCGCTCGGCACCGTGGTGCGGTCAGTGCCTTCGCTAGCCAGCCTGTTTATTGGCACCATTATCTTGTCCGCTGCCATTGCCGTGGGCAACGTGTTGCTGCCATCAGTAGTTCGCCAGCACGTTCCCGCGAGCCATGTGCACATCGTCAGCTCTATCTATGTCACCGTCATGGCGCTTATCGCCGGGGTCTCATCGGGCATCAGCGTGCCGTTGGCCAACGCGCTACCCGGCGGATGGCGTGCTGCTCTGGCTTGGGGAATTGTTCTAACCATTCCGGCACTCGTGGTCTGGCTGCTGCGCCTACGCAGGGATAGCTTTGTCGCACCCGCCCGATCCGATGCCAAGCCATCTCCGGTACGGATGCCCTGGAAATCAGCCTTAGCCTGGCAGGTAAGCCTCTACATGGGCCTGCAATCGCTGGTTTTTTACACCATCATCGCGTGGCTACCCAGCATCCTCATCGGCACTGGCATGACCGCCTCCCAGTCCGGATGGATGTTGTTTTTCTTCCAAGGCATGGGCATCCTCTCAAGCCTGTCGCTACCGATTATTACCCGCGGACGCCAAGACCAGCGCTATGTTGCTGCGATTGTGTCCGTTTTCGTGGCCGCTGGTTTTCTCGTGCTCTTAATACCAGGGCAAGGCATCCTCGCCTGCATGCTCTTAGGGCTAGGCAGTGGCGGCGCACTCGCGCTCGCCATGAGCTTCCAATCGCAGCGCGCCGGTGGATATGTAGAAGCCGCCGCACTGGCGGGAATGGCACAGACCATTGGCTATTTAGTCGCGGCTACGGGACCACTCCTGCTGGGTGTTCTCCACACCGCTACTGGCGCGTGGACGAGCGCACTGTTCATTTTGTCCGCGCTGAGCATTCTGATGGCGGTGGCTGGATACCAAGCAGGCCGGGATAGGCGGATCCCGCATAGTGCTTTCGACTAGATGACCGATCAGTCCTAGCCCAGAAAAAGAGGCAGCAACCACGATCTAGCGTGGTTGCTGCCTTTTAACTAATCCAGATGGTGCGCCCGGAGGGATTCGAACCCCCAACCTTCTGATCCGTAGTCAGATGCTCTATCCGTTGAGCTACGGGCGCCAAACCAGCTCTCCCAAAAATAAGGAAAAGCAGCGGAGACGAGAGGATTCGAACCTCCGGCCCTCGGTTAAGAAGGCAACTCATTAGCAGTGAGTCCCATTCGGCCACTCTGGCACGTCTCCAGATCCATAGGCTAAAAAACTTAGCTGCAAGACCTCTGGGAATTCTACCCGCCAGCCGGTGTCCGAATCAAACCGCGTTAGACTCGAGCCCATGATTCGTCCCGATCTTGCCGATCTACCCGCCTATATTCCGGGCACCAACCGCCCTGATGCACTGAAATTGTCATCTAATGAAGTTGCCACCGCGCCCTTGGACACAGCAGTTGCTGCCATGTCGGCGGCTGCCAGTGGGGCTAATCGCTACCCGGATATGGGCGCAAGCGTGCTGCGGGAAACCCTCGCTGAGCACTTGAGTCTAACAATCGATCAGGTAGCAGTCGGCTGTGGTTCTTCGGCACTATGCCAGCAGTTGGTACAGGTCACCACCACTTCTGATGATGAGGTGATCTTCCCGTGGCGCAGCTTCGAGGCTTATCCCATCTTCACCAAGGTCGTCGGAGCCACCGCCGTCCCGATCCCGCTGACTGAGACCGGCCACCATGATTTGGCAGCCATGGCCGCGGCCATCACTGACCGAACCAGCCTGATCTTTGTGTGCAACCCGAATAACCCTTCCGGGATGACCATTACCCGAGATGAGTTCGCAGCATTCATGACGCAGGTACCAGAAAGAGTCGTTGTCGCCCTCGACGAGGCTTATTTCGAGTACAACCGGGCCGCCGACACGGCCGTGGCCACCGAGGAGATCGCTCGACACCCCAATGTCATTGGCCTGCGTACCTTCTCCAAGGCTTATGGCTTAGCCGGGGTTCGGGTCGGTTATGCCTTCGGCGCCCCAGAACTCATCACCGCGATAAACAAGGTGGCCATTCCCTTCGCGCTGAGCTCAGTGGCTCAAGCTGGCGCGATCGCCTCACTGAACTCCGCCACGGAACTGCTCGCCCGTACTGAGGAGACGGTGCTCCAGCGCGACCGTGTAGCCGATGCCATCGGCACTTCTCACAGTCAGGCGAATTTCATCTGGCTGCCAGGTGTGGATTCGACGGAGATCGCTAGGCGTCTAGCTGAGCAGGGAGTGCTCGTTCGAGCCTTCCCCGAGGGAGTGCGGATCACCATCACTACCACCGAGCAGGCCGATGAGCTCTTAGCGGCCTGGGACAAGGCAGGACTATAAAACTATGGGAACACTCTTCCGTTGGATTTTGGACACCATCGTGGTCGCCATCGCCCTGTGGGTGGTGACGCTCTTTGTCCCCGGCGTGCGCATCCTCCCGCCAGAGACCGTGATTTATGCAGATGGCAGCTACGACTTGGCGCTGGTATTCCTAGGTGTGGCTGCGGTGTTCATCGTGATCAACGAATTCGTCGCTCCGATTCTCCACCTGCTTGGCCTGCCAATTACCTGCCTCACCCTGGGACTATTTGCCCTGGTAATCAACGGCGGCGTTCTGCTGCTGACCGGCTGGCTGTCCAATCAGCTAGGCCTGGGGCTGATCATCGATGGCTTCTGGCCAGCATTTTTCGGCGCGATTGTGCTCGCCCTCGCGCGCGGATTCTTAGGACTATTCACCGGCTCCCGCCGCTAGCCTCCAGCAAACGGCGGCAGTACATCTAGCCGCCGGACCCCGGACAATTCAGCTGAGCGTTCGCTATTGCGACCGTCGAGCAGGAACGTGCAGCGGCTAAATATCTCTCCCAGCCCCATGCCGGCCTCGGTGGTGCCGGAATGGGCGGCAGCGCGGGCGTCGAGAAGCTCTCCGAGGGTTCCGGGTAATTGATCGACCTGTTCTCGGTCCGTTCCGGCGGCGGCGCGGGCGGCTGCGAAATAATGAATATCCACGCCACCAGCATGCCCGGATTCAGGCCATTGGTCCACCGAGTGCCACGAGTAGGGTGATGGCAAATCCATCGACCCTAAGGAGAACGCATGCGCACGCCCGAGGAACACTTCACCGCAGTCCGGGCGGCACTTGATCCGCAAGGCACCGTTATCGTCCCGCTTGCCGACGCCCGCTCCCGCGTCCTGGCCGCATCGCTGATCGCCGAACATCCCTCGCCGCGCTTCGACAACTCACAGATGGACGGATACGCTCTCTCTGCCTCACACCTGCGCAGGGCACCGGCCAGCTTTCCAGTGGGTCGAACCTTGGCTGCTGGTGATGATCCTGAACTGCTCTATCCAGCAGGCATAGGAGAGGAAGTAGTCCCAATCATGACTGGGGCAAAGGTTCCACGTGAAACATTAGCCATCGTGCCGGTGGAAGACTGCCGCCCAGCTCATTTCCCCGAGCCCGGCGCGATGATCGACGTACCTGCCGTGAAACTAGGACAATTCATCCGCCGCGCGGGTTCCGATATTCCTGCGGGCGCCACCCTCCTCAGCGCCGGCGCATTGCTGAGCCCAGTGGCCATTGCGGTGCTGGCCGGACAAAATCTCACCGAGGTGACCGTCCACGAGCGAGCAAAAGTTGTCATTTGTACCGGAGGTGCAGAAATCAACGACTCCGGCAACGCCGCCAGCACTCCCGACACAAACGCGCCGATGCTCGCAGCACTATGCGCCCAAGCTGGCATCGAGGTCGCCGCCCACGTACACACCAACGATGACCCGGCGCGATTGGACACCGACTTGGCCGAGGCGGTGGCAGTGCATTCCCCCACTGCAATCATCACCTCCGGCGGAATCAGCGCCGGGAAATACGAGGTGGTCCGCCAGCTTCTTTCCGATCACGGGTGGTTCGGCCACGTTGACCAGCAGCCAGGCGGACCGCAAGGTATCTCCCACTTCCACGGCGTCCCAGTCATCAGCCTGCCGGGCAATCCGGTTTCCACCCTGGTCAGCTTCCGGCTGTTTATTGCCCCCACTCTGGGACACGCTCCGGCACCGATGAACGCGCGCCTAACAGCTGACGCTCCAGGCCTCCCCGACCGCGAGCAGTTCCTCCGGGGTCGTGCGGAGACCGATAAGCAAGGCCAACGCCATGCCGTTCCAGTCGGCGGGGCAGGCTCTCACCTCTTAGTCCAGGCACTGGCCGCTGATTGCTTGATCCATATCCCCGCCGGCGGGCTACCTGCCGGTGACACCGTCACCACCTATCCCCTGTAGCTCACAGAAAGTCACCTCACCATGACCCGTACCGGCCTTGTTATCGTCGCCTCCACCCGTGCCGCCGCTGGCGAGTACGAGGACCGCTCCGGCCCCATCGCGGTTCAGTTCCTCCGCGATATGGGCTTTGAAACTCCCCATCCGCTAGTAGTCAGCGATGCGGATCTGCCAGAGACGATCGAGCGTGTTTTCAGTGGCCCGCTGCCCACCATTGTCTTGACCTCCGGTGGCACTGGCATCACCGCCGATGACCGCACTGTTGATGCCATCGCCCCTCATCTAGAACGCGAGCTCCCCGGCATCGTCCACGCCTTTTTCTCCCAAGGCCGCGAATCCACCGCCACGGCGATTGTGTCGCGCGCGGTGGCCGGAGTCGTCGGGAACACCTTCGTGATGACCTTGCCCGGATCCACCGGCGGGGTCATCGATGGCTGCGCGGTCTTGGAGCCTGTTATTAATCATCTGGCTGACCTTTTGGAGGGCAACCATGACCACTGATCCCGCGTATGTCGCCGAACAAACCGGCGTGGTCATTGACGCTCTCATTACCGATGTTCCACTCGACGGACTACTCGCCCAGGCCCGCAAAGAGATCATCACCGAGGCAATGGGCGCGCTGGTGGCCTTCGAGGGAGTGGTGCGCGATCACGATGGTGGGCAGGAAGTGGCCACGCTGTCTTATTCCGCGCATCCCAGTGCAGATGAGGTGATTGCTCGGGTGGCGGCGTCGATCAGCGCTGAGTATCCCACTACACGCCTGTGGACCGCCCATCGCACCGGCGACCTAGTCATCGGCGAGGTGGCTTTCCTCGCGCTGGCCAGCAGTGCTCACCGCGGTGATGCCTTCGCAGCGTGTTCGGCGCTGGCCGACCGGGTTAAGGCCGAAGTGCCGATTTGGAAAGAACAAAAGCTACGCGACGGACATACCCAGTGGGTGGGCGTCGAATGAGCTTGTCCCCCGAACAGAATTCTCGCTATCGCCGGCAACTCAGCTTGGGTGGCTTCGGCCCAGAGTCTCAAGAGGCGTTGCTGGGCGCGCATGTTGCCGTCATTGGCGCCGGTGGGTTGGGCTCGCCTGCACTGCTCTACCTGGCTGGGGCTGGCGTTGGACACATCACCATTATCGACGACGACGACGTAGACCTATCTAACCTCCACCGGCAGGTCATCCACGACACCGCTGGTATCGGCAGTCCGAAAGCTCGCTCAGCGCGAGAGAAAATGCTGGCGCTCAATCCTGGGATTACGGTCGAGGCTCGCGTTGAACGGCTCGAACGCTCCACTGCGGTAGATCTTCTCCAAGGTGCAGATCTCGTTGTCGATGGCAGCGATAATTTCGACACCCGCCATCTGGTCTCCTATGCCTGCGCCCGCCTGCAGATCCCCCATGTGTGGGCCTCCATCCTGGGTTTCGACGCCCAACTGTCCGTCTTCCACGCCGGACACGGCCCCGTCTACGAAGACCTCTTCCCCGCCCCGCCTGCACCCGGCGAAGTTCCGAGCTGCGCCCAAGCCGGAGTCTTAGGCCCGGTCGTCGGGGTGGTCGGCTCTGCGATGGCGATGGAAGCGATCAAGTTGCTCACCGGCATCGGCGATCCGCTCATCGGCACATTGGGATATTTTTCCTCACTGAGCGGGCAATGGGAGTACCTGCCTATCGTTGGCTCGCCAGCAAGCGTTGCCCGGCTACTGGCCGAAGGCCCACCAGTCCAGGCTCGCGGCTCCAGCGCCCCGGAAGTCGATGAAATCAGGAAGATCCCAGCAAACGCCCTGCTTATCGACGTCCGCGAGCCGGAAGAATTCCAAAGCTTCCGTATCCCGGGTGCAGTGAATGTCCCTCTGGGCGAAATTCTCGCTGGCCGGAATCCTGCTGAGATGAATGCTTCCGGTCAGGTAGTGATTTACTGCGCCGGTGGCGTGCGCTCCGCGAAAGCCGTGGCTGCCTTGTCCGAGCGTGGGATCAGTGGGCTGGTGAGCCTGGCCGGAGGGATCGAAGCTTGGCTCGATCAGCGCGCCTGACGGTTACGCGCCTGACGATTAAGGGGCATTTGTCCCTTACCCTTAACCCGCGCCTGACGTATTTTCTCACCTAGAAATGACGCCAGGGACGTATTTTCCCTGTTCACCGATTTACGGTGTGTGAGAAAATACGTCCCTGACTCAATTGTGCGGAGACGGCGGGATTTGAACCCGCGGAGGTTTGACCCTCGCTGGTTTTCAAGACCAGTGCATTCGGCCGCTCTGCCACATCTCCTTATTAACCATCGCCTAAGCGACAGTCGATTATCCTACCCGAGTCACCCCGACTCTCAAGAATTTCCCTACGCTGGGGACGCATGAAAGCCATCACACTGACCGATAGTCAGGATCCCACCTCACTCGCACTCGCCGAAACTCCGACTCCAGAACTTCGAGACGGCGAGGTCTTGGTCAAGGTCCATGCCGCCGGAGTAAATCGCGGAGACCTGTTGCAAGCCAAGGGCCACTATCCGCCGCCGCCAGGCGCCTCGGAGATCATCGGCCTGGAATGCTCCGGCGTCATCGAGGACCCCGGAACCACCGACCGCGACCGCGGAGAAAAAGTCGCCTGCCTGCTCGCCGGTGGTGGTTACGCCGACTACGTAGCCGTCCCCGAAGGCCAGCTGCTTCCCATCCCGGAGGGCTATAGCTTCACCGAGGCTGCCAGCATCGTCGAGGTGGCCTGCACCGTCTGGTCAAACCTAGGTATGCTCGCCGGTCTGAAAGAAGGCCAGACGGTGCTCATTCATGGCGGCGCGGGCGGCATCGGGACCTTCGCCATCCAGCTCTGTAAACAGCTCGGTGCCAACGTGGCCGTGACGGCCGGTACCTCGGAAAAACTTGAGACCTGCCGAGAACTCGGCGCAGATATTCTGATTAACTACCGTGAACAGGACTTTTCCGAGGAGCTCAAGGGCCGCTGTGATGTCATCCTCGACATCATGGGCGCGAAGTACCTCCGTCAGAATCTCCGCAGCCTGGCCGAAGATGGCCAACTGATCATCATTGGCCTACAAGGCGGAGTAAAGACCGAGATCAACCTCGGCGCACTTTTGCCTCGCCGACTGTCCGTCCGTGGCACTACCCTGCGCGCCCGCTCAGTCGAAGGCAAGGCCGAGGTCGTTCGCTCCACCGCCGAGCACGTTTGGCCCCTGCTTGCCGACGCCCGCATCTCCCACCACATCCACACCGTCCTCCCGCTGTCCGAGGCTGCCCAAGCCCACGCGCTGCTTGGCTCCGGAGAGGTCACCGGAAAGATCGTACTGGAGGTGGATGCCTAAGCCAGCGAGGCGACGACCCGGGTCAGATGCTCGATGTCATAGCGGGTGTTGAAAGGTGCCAAGGAGGCGGTCACTGCTCCACCGACTTCATCCACACCCATCTCGGAAAACAGCTGGCTGGCAGGCAAAATGGTGGTGACCAAACCATTATCGATCAACCGTTGATGCACCGTCTCCGCTGGCACCCCGCGAACAGCAAAGGACAACCTCGGTACTCGGTCGCCCGCGCCACCATCACCGGCTTCGCCAGAAACTCCCAAAATATGGACTGAGGACAGGCCGCCGAGTAGGAAATAGAGCTCATCGGTCAACGACTTCAAATAGCCATCGAGTTCACCCATTGACCGTTGCAGTCGGGTTCGCCGCGTGCCGATAGTCTCACTCAGCCCCGCCAGATGGCCCACCATCGCGGGGACGCCACCAGCCAAGCCCGGCGCGACTGGGGCTTCTCGAATCTGATCCAACCGCCGGAACATGGCCGAATCCCGGAACACTAAGGCTCCCAGTTGTGGTCCACCCAGAGCAGCTAGATCTAGCGCCACAATATCGGCGTCCCACTGGTCCGCTGCCAGCGGACGGTAGGCCGCATAAGCGGAGGCCTCAACCAGCACCCAGGCGCGCGAGCGAGAGCGGCTGTAATCGACGATCTCCGCAACCGGGGCGACGGTGCCCAGCAGCGACTGCGCCGCCGATAACGACACCAACCGCGTAGAACCGTCCACCAGCTCGGTGTATTGCGAGGACGGAAGCATTCCAGTGCCCAGATCCGGCTGCGCCCAGCGCACCTCCGCAGATAGGCCCTCAAGCGGATAGTTCAACTCCGGCGAATCCAAGCGAGAGAGCACGACCGAGGAATTATGGCGCAACAGCGGTCGCATGGCCTGCGAGAGACTCATATAAAGCGACGGCAGACTTGAGCCTAAGACGACCCGCTCCGGACTTGACCCACAAAGATCGGCTACGGCAATCCGAGCGGAGGCCAAGAGCGAGTCAGCCTCGAGGCGCCCTGCGGTCTGCTGCTTGGAATGCGAGCCCGAACTTGACTCTGCATCCGCGACACAACCTGCCAGGCGGAAGGACCTCGACACCGCAGCGGAGACAGTTTCGGGAATCTGTGGGCGGGCATGCGCATTGAGATAGGTCCAGCCATCGCCAAGGGAGACATACTGCCCCCGGACACTGGCCACGTCATAACTCATTGCGCTGCCTCCTTAAAACCTCGATCGAGAATTACGTCCATCTAGTATGCCCTGCCTTCTTCGACAATGCACCGTCGGCCCCACCCTGCAGAAATTGCCATAATAACCACAGTATACGCAGGTCAGCACCAGCATTATCATCATAATATTGCTAGCAAATTCACAGAATGGCAGGTGGAGCACGCTCCCGGCGTAATGCTTAGTCTCTCAGCGATACCAGGCTAGGGTGTAGATGTGCAGGAACAAGCCCCCAACCGAGACCTCAAGGCCGATCTGGCCCGGATGACAGAATCCGTCAGTACCGGCATCCCAGCCTCCCGTTCCAAAACTTTCGGCGCGGCATGGCATGACCTCAGCAGTGGATTCCAGCAGCACCAATTGTGGCTGCAGCTGGGAATGCAAGATATTAAACAACGCTACCGACGATCTACGCTCGGCCCGTTGTGGATCACCATCGCCACCGGCGTTATGGCCCTAGCGCTGGGCTTATTGTATTCAATGCTCTTCCAGTTGCCGCTGGCAGAATTCCTCCCCCATGTCACCGTCGGCCTGATCATGTGGGGCTTTATCTCCGGCTGTATCAAGGACGGCGCTGAGATCTTCATCGACAATGAAGGCCTGATCAAACAGCTGCCTTCCGCACTGTCGGTGCACGTCTATCGCTTGGTCTGGCGCCAAGCCCTGTTTTTGGCGCACAACCTGATCATCTGGGTGATCCTGATGATCATTTTCCCCCGTCCCTTGGGCTGGGAGGTGCTGCTGACCATTCCCGCAATGGCCTTGCTGATCATTAACGGCGTGTGGGTGGCGATGTTCTTTGGCATCGTGGCCACCCGTTATCGTGACGTCGCACCGCTGTTAGAAGCCATGGTCCAGCTGCTGTTCTATGTCACCCCGATTGTCTGGACCACCCAGACGCTCAAGGAACAGGGCGGCGATATCGCTCAGCGAGCACTGTTGGCAGAAATCAACCCGCTGTTCCACTACCTAGAGATCATCCGCGCACCCATGATCGGCGAGCCGATAGCCGCCTATCACTGGTGGATCGTCCTGGCATGTACTGCCGTCGGATTGACCTTGGCCCTGGTGGCTATGAAGCAATGGCGTTCCCGCGTCAGTTACTGGGTTTAGGAAGGTACTAATGGTCTCCATTGACACATACAACGCCTGCGTCGACTTCCCCATCTTTGATGCCAAGTCCCGCTCTATGAAAAAGGCTGTCCTCTCTACTGCCGGCGGTGCCATCGGGCGCAACACCGACAACACGATGGTCGTCGAAGCGCTCAGTAACATCAACCTCCATCTCCGCGAGGGCGATCGCGTGGGTTTGGTCGGCCACAACGGTGCCGGTAAATCCACTCTTTTGCGCCTGCTATCGGGAATCTACGAGCCCACCCGCGGATCCACCCACATCCGCGGCCGCGTGGCTCCGGTCTTTGACCTCGGTGTGGGCATGGATCCAGAGATCTCCGGTTACGAAAACATCATCATCCGCGGACTCTTCCTCGGCCAGACCCGCAAGCAGATGAGAGACAAGATCGACGAGATCGCTGACTTCTCTGAGCTGGGCGAATACCTAGATATGCCGCTGCGCACCTACTCCACCGGTATGCGCGTACGCCTGGCGCTGGGTGTGGTCACCTCAATCGAACCGGAGATCCTGCTCCTCGACGAAGGCATCGGCGCAGTTGACGCCGCCTTTATGGCCAAAGCCCGCGTCCGGCTACAGGAATTGGTCAAGCGATCGGGAATCCTCGTTTTCGCCTCCCACTCCAATGATTTCCTGGCACAGCTGTGCAATACCGCACTCTGGGTCGATCATGGTCAGATCCGCGAACACGGCATGGTCGATGACGTCGTCGAGTCCTACGAGGGTAAGGGTGCTGGCGATTATGTCCGCTCGCTGCTCCAGCGGTTTGATGAGGAGGAAGAAGGCTCCGCGGGGTAGTTGAGCTTTTGGGAGGGTCTCGGTCGGCCTGCTTGCTGCTGGAAATCCGCCTTCGCGTTGACACCAGCCCGCCTCACACTGTTTTCAGCCCCCAGCGTCAACGCCAACTAGGATCCCTGCCAACTCCTCCCTGCCAACTCCGCGCCCACCCTCTAAGCTCCCCGAGCAGGGGAGGAATTCTATGGGGGACATCCGGCTACCGGAGCATGCAGTCATCGACACCGCCGGGCTCAGAGCACTCGGAGCCACGCCGCATCATATTCACCGGCTCCTAACCCAACAACACCTCTATCGTGTCGATCGCGGAATCTATACCACTGCCCCACCAACGGGAAACCTCCTACTCAGAGCCCTCTCCCACAACCGGCCCAAGCTGGTCTTTTCCGGGCTCACCGCACTGCAGATTCACTCCGACAAGGACATCACGCTGCCCGTCAGCGCGCGCGTGCCCTACGGGCTATCTGCCAGACGCACGGCCCAGATCACCATTCGCCAGAGCCGTTGCCTGCTCGGTCGAAGAATCGATGGCATCTTCGTGACCACCCCGGTGGCCGCCGTCGCAGATCTGGCCACCACCAGCCACGAAGCCGGGGAACTGATTGCCTTCCTCGAGCAGCAATATGCCGGACGTCATGGTCGAGAATCCCTAGAAACCCACCTCACCCGGATGCCCCAGCCGCCCGCTGCACTAAAAGCCCTGATCCGCGCAGCTGCCATTGGCGCCGATAGTGAGGCCGAGCGCAGAGTATTCCGTGAGCTCAAGCGCCGGGGCGTCGAGGTACTGCAGAATCACAACATCGGCGGCTACTTCTTCGATGGTGTGCTCCCTCGGTCACGGGTGATCGTGGAGATCGATGGCTATCAGTATCATTCCGCTGAGAATCGCACCACCTTCGTGCGCGATCGCTGGAAGGCCAATTACGCCACCAGGCATGGCTATCGAGTGCTGCGGTACTCGGGAAGCTGCGTAAAACACCACTTCAACGACGTTATCGAGCAGATCATCGCCGCTACAACTGATGACCCTCGCCACCTGTCTACCGAATCCAGCCCGGTATGGCGCTGGCACAACACGTTGATCCGGGACGGTCCATGGTGGGAAGAGGTGGCACAATGATCCCCATGTCAACAGCCTTCTTGTCTCGTTCCGGTTCCACTGCGGCGGTCATCGTCACGCATAAGCGGGTGGACCTTCTCCGCGCGTCTTTGGAGCAGGTGGTCAACCAGACCCATCCGGTGGATTGGGTCGTCGTGGTGGACAACGGTTGTGAAGATGAGGTCCAATCGCTGGTTGCGGAGTTGGCTGGCGAGCGTGCTGTTTACCTGCCCAGCCGAACCAATCTGGGCGGGGCCGGCGGGTTTGCCTATGGTTTCCTCACTGCGCTGGCGTTGGGTGCGGATGCGATCTGGTGTGCTGATGATGATGGCCGCCCCGCCGATGAGCACGTCTTGTCTTTGCTTTTCGACGTCGCCGAGACCCACCGTCTCCACGAAGTCTCACCGGTGGTCTGCAATATCAACGATTCTGACCGGCTCGCCTTCCCATTGCGTCAGGGCCTGGTGTGGCGCCGCAAGCGTGCCGAATTGGAGGGCGATTTCCTCGAGGGTATCGCCAGCCTGTTTAATGGCGCGCTCATTAGCGCAGAGGCCATGGAAATCATCGGTGTCCCGGATTATCGGTTGTTTATCCGCGGAGATGAGGTGGAATACCATCGCCGCTTAGTCCGCTCGGGGCTGTCCTTTGGCACTGCGCTGACCACTGCTTATCTGCACCCGGATGGCTCAGAAGAGTTCAAGCCCATCTTGGGCGGGAAAATGCATACCCAGTATCCGGACAATGAGTCCAAGCGCTATTTCACCTACCGCAACCGTGGCTACATCATGAGCCAGCCGGGTATGCGCAAGCTACTTCCGCAGGAGTATGCGCGCTTCGCATGGTTCTTCCTCATCCAGCGCCGCGATCTAGCAGGGTTCCGGGAATGGCTCCGGCTGCACCACCAGGGGCGCAAGGAGCGTTTTACTCGGCCGACTTCTTAAAGATGAACACTCGCTGGACCACGAAGTTGATGACGGTACCCACAGTCTGTGCGATGAGGTAGGCCACGAGAACGGCCACGGAGCTTCCCCAACCCCAGCCGATAAACAGGTCGTAGCAGAAAGCGTGCAAACCGACATTGATGAAGTAGGTCATCGTGTACAGGCCGGCGACCATGAAGAACCTGCGGTAGGACGGTGCGGCTTGGAAGGTCCACCGGCGGTTGATCAGGTAGGCGGTGATGGTGCCGAAGATAAAGCCTACGGAGCGTCCTAGTATCGGCCCGGCACCGAAGAAGATCTGCATAATCCAGGTCAGACCGAGGTCGATGACCGCGGAAATGCCGCCGGAAACAAGGAAGCGGATGGCCTGAGTTTTTAGGGTCATGCCGCTAATTTCGACCTCGGCCGTGGAATCAGACTCGCTGGTGGTAGACACGAGGCATTAGCCTACCCCGGACGCTCAAACTCGAAGAAGTTCTCGGTAGATATCTAGACGATCAACTGGGGAGAGCGCATCAGTGCCATAGCCGCCGACGGAGGCTAGCTGCCGTAGTGATTCCGCACAAAGCGCTCTGGTCTCAGCACCGGTCAAGGCGGTTCCATCGTCGTTCTCCCAGCCGAGACTGCTCATGGTGGATTCAAGGATTTCGTCTGCCAACTGGTCATCACTCATGCAGGAGATCGCCAGCATCACCGTCCAGAAGGCATCTCGCCCGACCCGATCGTTTTCCACAGGCAGCCCACGCAGCGTTTCTACCTTAGGCACCGGCAAAATGACCTCACGGGTCAAATCCAATGCCTGTAGCAGGGGCACGAAGTCGAAAATACCGCTGCGGTCGATCAGCTCTCGGACTTCTGCTTTGGTAGCGGTGAGCACCTCGCGGGTGGTGGCGGTTCCGGTGAGCTCAGCGTTAATTTCCGCTAGATCAAACTCGACGCCGCCGAAATCTCCGGATCCGCCAATGCACAGCGCTCGAGGAGTACCGGCGTCGCGCGGATAGGATTCCACCGCCACAATCGCGATATCCCAGAGCCCGAAATGATAGGCCACTGCATCGCCTTCTGCTGCCAGATGACGATGAACTGGGTCGCCAGCGTCTAAGCGCGACTCTCGATCGTTTACTGCACTGAAATACCAGGGGGCGGAACCGAGTTCCTTCGATAACCCGAAGCTGATGACCAAAGCCTCATGCAGATCAGCGAGATGAAGGGCGTCTTTGAGCCCGATCTGGCGATGGACTTCTTCATCCGCGCGGACGTTGGAAGTCTGGAGAATCACGGTCCGCGGCTGGCGCTGCTTTCGCTCGCGTGCGGCCGTCAGATCGACGACTTTGGCGGCACCGTTGGTGGACATGACTCAAGCGTAGCCACGCCGACCCTCCATTCGCAGAAATCCATGTTCAGCTCCTAGGGCAGTGGCAGCGGCCGAGTCTCCGTACCGAATCTCTCCTGTAAGAACTTTCGCGAACGCCGACGTGCCTCGATCGCCTGCCAGCTCTCAACTAACTCGGCCACAGTCATGGCGTAGGCCCATGCTTTCTGCCCGACCTCCTCGCCGCGATAGACCGAAAAGAACTTCTCGACATCCACGGCCACCGGCTCCTCAAATCTCGGCACCGTGAGCTTCGGGTTGGCTTGTTTAGCCTGATCCGCAGCTGCCTTAATCTCTCCCAGCGCCTCACAGACGGCTGCTCGAAGATCCTCTGGAGTAAGCCCGCTGCCATCGGTGGGCACTACTACCGCCCCCGCAGTCAGATCCGACAATCGATCTGGATCAACCTCCCCTGGCCCCACGATCCACGCGCCAGAAAGCACGCCTGAGGCCGAGGGAGTATCGAAACCAGTCTGAACATGCCAGACCACGGTGACCGAAGGCTGCTTATCGACGACCGCGATCATCATGCCGCGCTCCGTCGCCGGTCGGCATCCTGAGCGACCACAAAAGTCGCTCCAGCACTGATCGCGCCAAGAACCGTATAGGGCAGTTTCACACCACGCTGGCGCATCGCTGCTGCCAGGCGTCGCTGAATCAGCCCCTCCGCTCGGACTAGTACCAGGAGCATGATGGCTGCTGCCATCAGCGCCGACCCAGTTTTCACCGGAGAATCGGAGATGGGATCTCCGGCCGGAATATCCGATTGAGGGCCAGCAGCATTGCCAATGTCACCGATTGCTTGTTTTAGCTGGTCAAGCTGGATGGTGACGTTAGTGGTTACGTCTTTGCCACCAGAGTGAAGCGCCGAGTTCAACGCTCCCCCGCCAACGGTCAAGATCGTGCTGACCAGGAAGCGGGAGAATCTGGATTCCACGTAGTCGGGTAGTGAGACAAGGACACCCACCAGGCTTGCCTGGGTGACGCGGCCGGCCAAAGTCTCATCATGGCTGTGATAGTCGGTCATGTGGCCAACCCTAGCTGCTACCCCAGACATGATCAGTGCTGTATACCCTGGGAACTATGTTTGGACGCAGCAAGGGTTTTGACCCAGATAAGGACCAATACGAGGGCCGTTTTATCGCCGCAGAGCAGACGGACCTGCCATTAAATGGATTGATGACCAGAATAGTGGCTCAAGAGTTGCCGATCCTTGATAGCCACGACCGCACCATTGTCTACCGTTTGCTGCGCGAATACGCTGAGTCAGGCGGCCCGGAAATTACTAGTCAGGAAGAACTGCCTGCCCAGATCCGGGAAATCATGAACCTCTAAGACACTGAGCTAGGCGCCTCGCCACTGGCTCAAACTACCCAAGCTAAGCGTGTAGCCCCAGGCCCTAAGGCCTGGGGCTACACGCTTACCTATCTAAAGACAGGTTGCTGAAGCTTGACGACTACGCGAAAAGGTTGTCGACGGAGCCAGCGAACTGGCCGCCCAGGTCAACCAGCACAGTCAGGATGCCGGTGGAGAAGTCACCGAACTGATCGAAGATGCTGGTGAATGCGCTGGAAACGGCAGTGTAAACGTCAGAAGACATGTAAATGTCCTTTCATAGTGATTTTCAGAATCAAAGCAGCGGAGAACCGCCTATGAACGGACACTATCAAAATATGTCGTCCGCATCATCTGCCTGAGCTGAAGCGATGACACTCGCCACAATCAATTAAATGATTAATCATTCAAATAATTCCCTACCCAAGACCGTTGATCTTATCTCGATAGTTCATTCATTCAAGAATTCACTCAAATTTGGCCAAAACCACAATTCGCAGTTAATGGAGCGTCTAGAACCACTCAAAAAGGTCCGACTATTGACAGATGGAAAATACGTAAATCAACTTAAGGCTGTCAGATTGGAGCTAGAGTACATCACTCATTTGATCACTGCCACAAAAGTAGAAATTGTCTGATTATGGAACCATGATTCAATCATTCCATAACGAAAGGGATGATCATTAATCTTGTGTTGGCTATTTCGAAAATCTACTGTGGTCCTACCAAACTAGCGACGATCCACTTCCTCATCGATTTGAAATATTTATCATAAATTATCTTTTAATAAAACATACATTAGATGGGATACAGTTAAATGACCTTCTTATGAATCCCAAGAAGGCCTTAGACCTATGCCGCCCATACGATATACCAAAAATCCAACCCTAGAAAAAGCTACATGTTCAGAAAAATCGCTCTCCACAGGAGATGTTAAAAAGCTGTATTGAACTGGGATTATAGCAAAGTGCATAAGATATGACATGTTGTATAAGATTTATCTGAAGCAGAAAACACGCCAAGATGCCTAATTTTCCCTGGCAAGCAATCGACAAAAATACAATTTCCACGCCAAAAGACGCCACTACCAATGCAGGTAGTGGCGTCTTTTTTGACTGGCCATTGGTGACTAACCAAAATCTAGTTCACAATATTTTGACTACTCTCCATCATCACGGCCAGCAAACGAGACAGGCAGAGGACTAGAAGAAGAGCATGGAAGAAAGCTCAGTGAAAGCCCAAGGGATGGAGGTGATAACGTAACCGAGGTATTCAAGAATGAAATCCAACATGACAGTACCTTTCGTCTAGTGCAAAACACCTTGTGTGAATTGCTTTGACTCAACTCTAACAGTGCATTGCTAGCAATAATTACCTTGAGTCAGATTTTCT
The DNA here is from genome assembly GCF_003716585.1 of Corynebacterium alimapuense. Taxonomy (GTDB): domain Bacteria; phylum Actinomycetota; class Actinomycetes; order Mycobacteriales; family Mycobacteriaceae; genus Corynebacterium; species Corynebacterium alimapuense. The sequence goes on along the minus strand of NZ_PTJO01000006.1, from coordinate 194,970 downwards.
CTACGGCCAGAATTGGTGTTATTTTTCTCCCAAATCTATTTCCCAAGGTCAACTACATTTTCCTCAAAAACTACCCATTCTCACCCTTAAAAATTGCCTCCTTTAGCTAGCCACATTCGGGGGTGATTCGACAACAAAAAAGAGACGCCCCAACAGAACGCCTCGGCCAAAAAATAACCTCGGCACAGAACTGCCATTCCGGCCGACGTTAGTAATCGCATATTACTCACTAAGTGTTACACAAATTCACAAAAACAGACGAAAGAACATTCTCATCTGGAATTTGTAACACTTTTGCTAAAAATAAGATCGTCGGAATCATGACTGATACCACTGATCCCACAGGGTTTTCCTAGTCACTGCCACCTCGGAAAGCAGCCTCACGTAGGTAGGATCGACTAGGTATCTGCCGCGCGCACCAGATTCCTCTTTGCGCGCCTCCGTCGAGACAGAAAATTGGAAGATGGAACTCAAGACCACTGAACAGTCACTGACCGGGTGGGGACGCACTGCGCCTACCACCGCCCACGTCCTCAGCTCCCCGGATGTCGAGGCCATCATCGAGACCGTCAAACGCGTCGCTGATGATAACTCTGACAAGCCCACCCACCTGCGGCGCGGAGTTATCGCCCGCGGCATGGGTCGTTCCTACGGTGACCCGGCACAAAATGCCGGCGGTGTTGTCGTGGACATGCAGCCGCTCAACAAGATTCACTCGATTGACCCTGATTCCGCGCTCGTCGATGTTGATGGCGGCGTCACCCTTGATCAGCTAATGAAGGCTGCTCTGCCTTATGGGCTGTGGGTTCCGGTACTCCCGGGCACCCGCCAGGTGACTATCGGTGGCGCTATCGGTCCTGATATTCACGGTAAAAACCACCATTCGGCTGGTTCTTTCGGCGATCATGTGACTTCGATGGAGCTTTTGGTAGCCGATGGCCGCGTTCTCCATCTCGAGCCTGAAGGTTCCTCCGATGATCCTGCTGGCACCCTGTTCTGGGCGACCGTCGGCGGCATGGGTTTGACCGGCATCATCCTGCGCGCCAGCATCCGGATGACTAAGACTGAGACTGCTTACTTCATCGCCGATGGCGATCTGACCGGCAATCTCGATGAGACCGTCGAGTTCCACTCGGATGGTTCGGAGAAAAACTACACCTATTCTTCTGCCTGGTTTGATGCGATCTCCCCGGAGCCCAAGCTTGGCCGCTCCGCCGTTTCTCGCGGCAGCCTGGCCACCCTGGATCAGCTGCAGGAGCTGTCTCCGAAGCTGGCCAAGGATCCCCTGAAGTTCAATGCCCCGCAGCTGGTGACGGTTCCGGACATCTTCCCGTCTTTCACCATGAACAAGCTCTCGATGATGGCCATCGGCGAGCTGTGGTGGCTCAAGTCTGGTGAGTACAAGAACCAAGTTCAAAACCTGACGCAGTTCTATCAGCCGCTGGATCTGATCGGCGAATGGAACCGAGGCTACGGTTCCAAGGGCTTCCTGCAGTACCAATTTGTCGTGCCGCGTGAGGCCATCGAGCCGTTCAAGGAGATCATCCGCGATATTCAGCGTTCGGGTCATTACTCAGCGCTCAACGTCTTCAAGCTCTTCGGCGAGGGCAACCGTGGCCCGCTGTCCTACCCGATGCCGGGTTGGAACGTCTGCGTGGACTTCCCGATCAAGAAGGGCCTAGGCGCCTTCCTTGATGATCTGGACCGTCGAGTTATCGAGTTTGGCGGCCGCCTCTACTTGGCCAAGGAGTCGCGCACTTCCGCTGAGAGCTTCCACAAGATGTACCCGGGGATGCAGGGTTGGTTGGATACTCGCAACGAGATTGATCCCACCGGAGTCTTCGCTTCCGATATGTCCCGCCGTCTCGAACTGAACTGATCTAGGAGTATCTAAGAATGCTTAACGCTGTGGGCCAAGCCCAGAATATTCTGCTGCTCGGCGGAACCTCGGAGATCGGACTCGGCATCGTCGCAGAGTTCCTTTCCCATGGTCCCGCTCGTGTCACTCTCGCCGCACGCACGGACTCCCCGCGTATCGACGCCGCCGTCGAACAGGTCCGCGCCGCCGGCGCCTCCGAGGTCGAGGTACTCGACTTCGATGCCACTGACTTCGATTCCCATCCCGCTGTTATCGACGCCGCTTTCGCCCACGGTGACGTGGACGTAGCGATCGTCGCCTTCGGCACTTTGGGAGATCAAGAACAGCTGTGGCAAGACCAGGCCAAGGCCGTGGCTTCCGCCCAGATCAACTACACCGGGCCGGTCTCCGTCGGTGTGTTGCTCGGCCAGCGCTTCAAGGCGCAAAGCCACGGCACCATCGTCGCGTTGTCTTCCGTAGCTGGCGTGCGAGTGCGTCGTTCGAATTTCGTCTACGGTGCCTCCAAGGCTGGAGTGGATGGTTTCTATACCCAGCTCGGTGAAGCCCTGCGTGGATCCGGCGCCAATGTTCTAGTGGTCCGCCCAGGCCAGGTTCGTACCAAAATGAGTTCAGAGGGTAAAGAAGCTCCGCTGACGGTAAATGTCGATGACGTCGCCACCGCCACGGTCAAGGCCGTGGTGGATGGAAAAGACATCATCTTTGTCCACCCTGCCTTCCAAGCTGTGGCAGCGGTGTTCAACCTGATTCCGCGTCAGATTTTCCGAGCGCTACCCTTCTAAACATGACGTCCCCCGCGCCCGTCGCTGAATCACTCAAACTGAACTCCCAGACCATGGAGGACTACACCAGTGATCTGGTGAGCCGAAAAGCGACGGTCGCGGGAATTATCGCGGCTGGCCTCGGTGGCGGCGCCTTCGTTCTTCTAGCTTGGTTCGTTCTGCGGCTGACCAGCCTGCCAGCATTTACCACCTCGAATGTGACCTTGGCACTAGCTACTGCTGGGACCGTGGCCACGATCGTGGTGGTCGGAGTTCTTATTACGCTCTGGCTCTTGGATGAACAGCGTGCTCCGCGCTGGTGGGCGAGCAAGCCCAAAGCCCTCCCTGCTGCTGAACCGGACGCTGAGCTAGAGATCAGGCGCCCTCGCTGGCGAGTAGTGCTGACCTATCTAGTTTCCTACTTGTCCCCCGCGGCGTTGATGATAAGTACCACCGCGATTCCACTGTCGGCCACGCGGCTGTATCTCGACGGCGTGCAAGTCGACCAAGTGTTCCGCACTCAGTTCCTCACTCGCATGGCTACCACTTGGTCCAACGCGGATATGAACTATCTAGATCTGCCCTCCTACTACCCCTTGGGTTGGTTTTGGGGTGGTGGCCGCTTAGCCAATCTGCTGGGCATCTCAGGTTGGGAGGTCTACCAACCGTGGGCAATGATCTCCATTGCCGCGGCTGCCTGCATGCTGGTTCCAATCTGGCAGCGGCTGACCGGATCGTTGGCGGTAGCCACAGGCATCGCGCTCGTGAGCATGTGTGTGGTCTTGGTGATGAGCCCAGAAGAACCCTATGGCGCAATAGTGGCATTAGGTGCCCCGGCGGCTGCGTTGCTGGCGCGACGTGCCTTGCTAGGTTCGTGGTTCTCAAGCGTCGCTCTCACCCTCTATTTGGGGTTCTCCGCGACGATGTACACGTTGTTTACCGGCGCTGTTGCCGTCTCCGTCGTGGTCATCGCCTTGATCTTCACGTTGCTGCATTCCCGCACGCTCAAGCCGCTACTGCACTTGACTGTCATTGGCTTCGGTTCCATCTTCATCGCACTCGTGGCATGGGGTCCCTACTTGTGGATGGTGGTGACTGGTCACCCGCACTCGGCTAGTACCGCTCCGGATTATCTGCCGTTAACCGGGGCACAGATCCCACTGCCGTTCTTAGCGCCCTCGATCATCGGCCTCCTCTGTTTGATTGGCCTGGTCTATCTCCTCCTGCGGATCGTCGATCAGGATGTCCAGGCGATGGCTATCGCGCTGTTTAGCTTCTATCTCTGGGCACTTGCCTCCATGGTGGCAACCCTCATCGGAACTACTTTGCTGGGCTTTCGCATCGATATGCTCATCGTGCTCCAACTCAGCACCGCGGGTGTACTCGCGCTAGCCGAGCTTCGATTGGTGGGAATCAGCCGACTTTATCCAGACCGGTTTTCCGCTAAGGTCCGGCGCAGCATGACCACAATCATGGTCATCATCCTCTGTGCCTCCGGAGTGCATTACGCACAAAACATACCGATCGAAAACCAGACCGCTATCGACCACGCCTATACCAATACTGATGGTTTTGGCGAGCGTGCTGACCGCTATGCACCAGACGCAGGTCGCTACTACGCCGAAATCAATGAGGAAATCAGCGCCCAAGGCTATGTCACCGAGGACACGGTGATGCTGACTGACGAGTTCAACCTCATGGCCTTCAATCCCTATTTGGGTTTCCAGGGATTTACTAGCCACTACGCCAATCCCCTAGGCGAGTTCGAAGAGCGAAATAGCACCATCCAGGGTTGGGCTGATGGCTCTTGGGACGAGCTCTCGGAACCAGCGGACTTCCTCGGAGCATTGGAACAATCTCCGTGGCGCGCCCCTGACGTATTTGTTCTACGCGGTGACCTGGAAGATCAGGAATCCGGATGGCAAACCCACTTGTCCGAGGACATCTACCCCAGCAATCCCAACATCCGGTACCGAGCTATCCAGTTCAATCCGGATGTCTTCCTGGATTCTCCGCAAGAGTGGAAGGTCTCTCAGATCGGACCATTCGTTGTGGCAACCCGAGTAAACCCCTGATACTGAAGTAGGCTTAATTTTCGTGTCTGCAACCGCCGTGTCGAAACAAGTACCCTCCCAGGGTTCAGCAGGCCCTAGGGGCATCGCCCCCAGTTGGCTGAAGAACCTGGCGATCTTTTCCGGCCTCCTGGGCTTCCTGTTATTTGTGCTGACGCCTTTCCTGCCGGTCAATCAGACCCAGTCTTCACTTTCGTGGCCGCAAGATGACAGCCTCAGCTCGGTCAACGCCCCGTTGATCTCCTATGCGCCAGAACAGATCGACATCGCGCTTCCCATCGCCGATGCCATCGACGGGCTGAGGACCGGCCAATCACTGCTGCTTTCTACTCTTCCAGCAGACTCCACCGATGCCACTTCTCGCGGTATGTTCATCCGTTCGGCCGACGGCGGGCTTGATGTCATCATTCGCGACCAAGTCCCCTTAGAGCTCACCGAGGACGAGATCGCAGAGCTCGACTCCGACGCACTGCTGGTGGTTTCCTCGACCGAAGAGGAAACCACAGTCAGTATCCCTGGAGCGACCGATGATGAGGGAGAAGCCCTCGAGAGCATCATCGACGATGAGGATGTTCGTCCTCAGATCACCGGTATCTACACCGAGATCGATGACTCACCTGAGACTGCAGCCGCGCTCACTGATGCCGGACTTGATGTCGAGGTCGAGATCAACTCGCGATTTACCACCACACCCTCGGCGGTCAAATACCTCGCCATGTTTGGTGGCCTAGCTTCCCTGCTGGTCGGCCTGTGGACATTACACCGCATGGACCTACTGGATGGACGGTCGTCGCGACGCTTCCTTCCCGCCGGCTGGTGGCGCTTCAAACCCCTCGACGGCATAGTCCTATCCACCCTCGGTTTCTGGCATATCTTCGGCGCCAATACCTCAGATGACGGCTACATCTTGACCATGGCCAGGGCTTCTGAGAGCGCCGGCTACATGGCCAATTATTACCGTTGGTTCGGAGTCCCAGAATCACCTTTTGGCTCGCCCTATTACGATCTCTTAGCTCTCATGACCCAGATTTCGACGGCCTCGGTGTGGATACGCCTGCCTTCGCTGATCTCCGGCATCATCATTTGGCTGGTGCTGTCCCGAGAGATCATCCCCCGATTGGGCGCGATGATCGATGGTCGCCGCGTGGCTCATTGGACAGCTGCCATGGTCTTCCTCGCCTTCTGGCTGCCCTATAACAACGGCATCCGGCCGGAGCCAATCATTGCTATGGGAGCGCTGCTGACGTGGGCATCGTTTGAGCGGTCAATCGCTACTTCCCGACTGCTTCCAGCCGCGATCGGCATTATCATCGCCACGATCTCGCTCGGAGCCGGACCCACCGGTCTGATGGCCGTGGCCGCCTTGTTGGCCTCTCTGTCTAGTCTCTTCCGCATCATCTACCGACGCCTCCCGTTGATGGGTATGACACCTGGTTGCTCACGGGCGTCGATAAGCCATGGGGTACTAGCGATGGTCGCTCCGCTAGTGGCCGCCGGCACCGCCATTCTCATCGCCGTCTTTGGTGACCAAACCTGGGCAACGGTGATGGAATCCATCCGCGTGCGCGCGGCCAAGGGCCCCTCACTGGCGTGGTACGACGAATGGGTTCGCTACCAAAGTCTCATGGAGCAAACCGTTGATGGTTCCCTGACCCGCCGCTTTGCCGTGCTGATGATGTTCCTCTGCTTGGCGTTGGTCCTGACGTCAATCCTGCGCAATGGCCGAGTTCCAGGCTCCGCCAAGGGTCCCTCGATGAGGCTGGTTCTGATCATTTTCGGCACCATGTTCTTCTTGATGTTTACCCCCACCAAGTGGACTCACCACTTCGGTGTCTACGCCGGAATCGCCGGCGCCCTAGCAGCGCTAGCAGCAGTCGCACTCAGTCACATGGTGCTGCGTTCCTCCCGAAATCGAACGCTCTTTATCGGTGCCATCCTTTTTGTCACCGCCATCGCGCTTTCTGGCATCAACGGCTGGTGGTATATCTCAAGCTTCGGGGTCCCCTGGTTCGACAAAACCGTGCAATACCAAGGGGTCGAAGCCTCTACGATCGTCCTGTTTATCTCTTTGGCCGTGTTGGCCGCAGGTACTATTCAATCTTTCATCGGCGATCTGCGTACCGCCCGCGCCGAAAGCTCCGGTGCCAGCCCGACGGCTGCCAAAAAAGCTTCCGAGAAATCCACCCGCTGGACCGGAGTTGCTACCGCGCCAATTGCAGTAGCCTGCGCCGTGATGATCGTATTCTCGCTGGCATCACTATCTAAGGGCTTTATCTCCCAATACCCCGCGTACTCCGTCGGACTGGGCAACTTGCGATCACTGACTGGCGATACCTGCAACCTAGCCAACGATGCTCTCGTAGAGACCAATTCCAACGACTCCTTCCTCAACCCAGTCGAGGGCGTTTCCCTCGGTGAATCCCTCGAGGCAGAGGACAATCGCGGATTCGAAGCCAATAACCTACCGCCATCTATCACCCAAGATGCCGTGGATACCGCCTCGGTCGGCGCTATTGCCGATACCGAAAGCGCCGGCGGCTCAGAGGAGACCACCGGGCAAGACACTGGCAACACCGGTGGTGTCCGCGCAGAAACTGGCGTGAATGGCTCCAGCGCCCGGCTCCCCTTCGGCTTGGATTACACCACGGTGCCAGTGGTGGGCTCGTGGACCAATGGAGCGCAATTCCCAGCTGAAATCACCACCTCCTGGTTCGAGCTACCTGAAGCCACTGAAGAAACTCCTTTGTTGGTGGTCTCAGCGGCCGGACGCATCGAACACCACGACATCAACGGTGTGCTGCAAGATGGCCAGGATCTCGCCTTGGAGTACGGCACTCGCACAGCTGATGGCGAGGTCACTGACGTTGGAGAAATGGAGATGCTCGACATCGGGCCGCAGCCGTCGTGGCGCAACCTGCGACTGCCGCTAGATTCACTGCCCGAAGAGGCAGACGTGGTGCGCATCGTCGCCTCCGACCTGAGCTTGGATCCCGAACAGTGGCTGGCATTCACCCCGCCCCGGGTACCGGACCTAGATTCCCTCAACAATGTTGTCGGTTCCGAGAAACCTGGACTGATTGACTGGTCAGTCGGCTTGCAATTCCCCTGCCAGCGCAGCTTCGATCACTTCGCAGGCGTTACCGAAGTTCCTGAATACCGCATTTCTCCTGACCATCCAGGCAAGTCCACGTTGACTCCCTTCCAGGATTATGACGGCGGCGGCATCATGGGCACCGCGGATGCGGTCAACAGCTCTTATGAGCTGCCTAGCTATACCAAGTCCGATTGGCACCGCGACTGGGGTTCCATCGAGATCTACCTGCGAAGGGTCAACTCTGAGGGCACTGCCCCAGTAGACGCCGAGATCGATATGGAGGTCGTCTCCCGCTCTGGGCTGTGGATGCCCTCCGAGATGATGATCGACAACTAGGTCTACTCCCCCGAGCGGCCTAGCCCGGGCCCGCCCAGCGGATGTGATTGTTCATCCGCGGTGGGCGCCCCGTAGATCTGGTGGGTTAGACCGACCACTCAGACTTAAAAAACCCAAAAGACCCGGATCCTGGAAGTTCCAGGATCCGGGTCTTAAGTTGCTAGCAGCTGTTAGGCCTGTAGCTGCTGGGTATAAGGCGTCACTGCGATCGGCAGTGCAGTCTCACCCATCAGGTCAGCGTCGACCGCTGCTGCGGCTGCGCGACCCTCAGCGATAGCCCAGACAATCAGAGATTGGCCACGGCCACTGTCACCTGCGACATAGACCTTCGGGCGGAAGCCCGGCATCAGCGGCTTAACCGTGGCGCGGTATTCCTCGTCGCGGACCATCCGGCCGCGGTCGTCGAAGGCGACGCCGAGCTCGTGGATGACACCGCTTCTTTCTGCACCGGTAAAGCCCAAAGCGATGAGCACCATGTCGGCATCGAAATCGAAGTCGCTACCTGCGACAGGTACGCGCTTTCCGTTAACTACCTCGACCTCCACGCAGCTGAGGCCAACGACATTGCCATTTTCATCGCCGCGGAACTCAACGGTGTTCGCGGAGAATACCCGACCACCGATCAGGTCGCCCGGCTGCCGGGAGGCCAGACCCAGAGCTTCGATCTCATCGGCGCTTTCATTGCCGGTGACCACGTACTCGCCCTCTTCATGGGCGGTGGCAGTGCGGTAGACCAGCGGGTAGGTCGGCCACGGAGTACTCTCAGCACGCTTTTCCGGAGCTACTGGGCGGATGTCGAACTGGGTGACGCTCGCGGCGCCTTGGCGCAATGCGGTGCCGAAGCAGTCGATGCCGGTATCGCCGCCACCAATGATGACCACTCGCTTGCCCTTGGCCGAGATCTGCACGGAGTCCAGGTCACCCTCGTTGTTGAGGTTCTGCTGGGGCAGGTAATCCATCGCCTGATGGATGCCAGCCAACTCACGGCCAGGAGCGGGCAGCTCACGGGCCTGGGGGGTACCGGTGGCCAGGACGACGGCGTCGAAACGCGCGAGATCCTGAGCAGTAGGTGACACGCCGGTGCGGAAGGTGGTGCCTTCGGCACTCATCTGCTCGAGACGACGCTCGATCCAGCGGTTTTCCATCTTGTAGTCCGGCACGCCATAACGCATCAGACCGCCAATTCTGGCGTCGCGTTCGAAGAGAGTTACTCGGTGCCCGGCGCGAGTCAGCTGCTGAGCAGCGGCCATGCCAGCCGGCCCAGAGCCAATCACGGCAACGGACTGTCCGGTGTCGAAGCTGGGCTTGATCGGGGTGACCCACCCTTCCTCGAAGCCCTTCTCAGCGATAGCCAGCTCGACGTTCTTGATCGCTACGGCGTCATCGTTGATGGCCAGCACGCACGCGCCCTCACAAGGAGCCGGGCACAGACGACCCGTGAATTCTGGGAAGTTGTTGGTGGCGTGAAGGCGGTCGAAGGCCTCTTTCCAGTGGCCTTGGCGAACCAGGTCATTCCACTCAGGAATGATGTTGCCCAGCGGGCAGCCTTCGTGGCAGAAGGGCACGCCACAGTCCATGCAGCGTGCTGCCTGCTCATTAATCTGCCCCTCGGGGGCTGCTTCGTAGACTTCACGCCAGTCCATCAGTCGCAGCGGCACCGGGCGGTGTGCTGGCTCGCGGCGGGAATATTTCAAGAAACCATGCGGATCAGCCATATCAGTTCACTGCCTCCATGATCGCGGTGTTGACGTCGCGGCCCTCTTGGGTCGCTAGGTCGATGATGTTAAGAACCTTGCGGTAGTCGCGCGGCATGACCTTGATCATGTCCTTTGCCTCCCAAGAGGTGGTCGATCCGGTCAACTGGATGTGGTCGTCGATGGCACCTTCGAGGAAGGCGATGTCTTCATCGTCAAGCTCTTCGATGCCAACCAGACCTGGGTTGATTCGCCGTTCTAGGTCACCAACCGGTGCCAGGTAGGCGACGCCACCGGACATGCCTGCGCCGAAGTTATCGCCGACCTCACCGAGGACAACTACTCGGCCGCCGGTCATGTACTCGCAACCGTGGTTGCCGATGCCTTCGACTACTGCGGTAGCGCCGGAGTTACGAACGCAGAAGCGCTCGCCGACCGAACCGGCGATGAAGATCTCACCGCTGGTCGAGCCGAAACCGATGACGTTGCCAGCGATGATGTCGGGTTCTCCGCCATCAAGTTGCTCCGGAGAAGCAGCGTTCGGGCGAACGATGATTCGTCCGCCGGAGAGTCCCTTGCCGACGAAGTCGTTGGCGTCACCGACCAGATCCAGGGTCAGGCCTCGAGGAATGAAGGCGCCGAAAGAGTTGCCGGCCGAACCGGTCAAGGTCACCGAGATGGTGCTGTCTTTCAGTCCTGCGGCACCTGCGGCTCGGGTGATCTTGGAGCCGGTCATGGTGCCCACGGTGCGGTTGATGTTGCGGATCGGGTAGCTCAGGTGGATTGAAGGCGCCGGGGCACCCACCATCCATGCAGGAGCATTCTCACCGGAGGCGGCTACTGCCGCGTCGATGGTCAGCTGAGCATCGCGAATGATCTGCTCATCCAGGATGCCTTCCAACCCATGTTCCTGGGTCTTGGTACACCGCAGGTTCTGGTTACGGAAGAAGGGTGACTCCGGGACCTTAAAGATCGGGGAAAGATCCAGTTCCGCAGCACGCGGGTTGGCCTTGATGAAGGCGACGTCATCACGCTGACGCAGAACCTGCGCCTGACCGACGGCCGCGTCAATGGAGCGGAAGCCTAGCTCAGCGAGGTACTCGCGGATTTCCTGGGCAAGGAAGGTAAAGAAGTTGACCACGTGCTCAGCTTGTCCGGTGTAGCGCTTACGCAGCTCCGGGTTCTGGGTGGCGACACCCACCGGGCAGGTATCCAGGTGGCAGACGCGCATCATGATGCAACCCTCGACCACCAATGGTGCGGTAGCGAAGCCGAATTCCTCGGCGCCCAGCAGCGCGGCAATCATGACGTCACGGCCAGTCTTGAGCTGACCGTCGCACTGAACGCGGATGCGGTCACGCAGACCGTTGAGCAGCAGGGTCTGCTGAGTCTCAGCCAGGCCGAGCTCCCAGGGACCGCCAGCATGCTTGAGCGAGGTCAGCGGGGAGGCGCCAGTGCCACCGTCGTGACCGGAGATGAGCACGACATCGGCGTGTGCCTTGGAGACACCAGCGGCGACGGTACCCACACCGGACTCAGCGACGAGCTTGACGTGGATACGGGCATCCGGGTTGGCGTTTTTCAGGTCGAAGATCAGCTGTGCGAGATCCTCGATCGAGTAAATATCGTGGTGCGGCGGAGGCGAGATCAGGCCGACACCCGGGGTGGTGATGCGCACTTCGGCGATCCACGGGTAGACCTTGTTCGGTGGCAGCTGGCCGCCTTCGCCGGGCTTGGCACCCTGAGCCATCTTGATCTGGATGTCGGTGCAGTTGTTGAGGTAGTTGCTGGTGACACCGAAACGTCCGGAGGCGACCTGCTTGATGGCAGAACGCTTCCAATCGCCGTTGGGCTGGACCTCAAACCGGGCCGGATCCTCGCCACCTTCGCCGGAGTTAGACATGGCGTGAAGGCGGTTCATCGCGATCGCGAGCGTCTCGTGTGCCTCGGCGGAGATGGAGCCGTAGCTCATCGCACCGGTAGAGAATCGCTTGACGATGTCCGCGACGGGCTCGACTTCATCAACGCTGATCGGCTCACGGTCGGAGTCGAACTCAAACATGCCGCGGATGGTGGCCAGTCGCTTGGACTGGTCATCGACAGCCCGGGTGTAGTCCTTGAAGATGGAGTACTGGCCGGTCTGGGTGGCGTGCTGCAGCTTGAAGATGGTCTCGGGGTTGAAAAGGTGGTATTCCCCCTCACGGCGCCACTTGTACTCGCCGCCTAGGTCGAGATCTCGGTGCGCGAGCTCCTCGGGGCGAGGTAGGAAGGCGCTGCGGTGACGTGCTTCCACATCGGCCGCCAGCTCATCTAAGTTGATGCCGCCGACGGGGGAAGGGACCCCGCCGAAGTACTCATCAAGCAATTCCTGGGATAGTCCCGTGACATCAGCCAACTGCGCGCCTCGGTAGGAAGCGACGGTAGCGATGCCCATCTTGGACATGACCTTCAGTACACCGGTGGTCGCAGCAGCGACGTAGTTGGTGGTGGCTTCGTCAAGGGTCAACTCGCCGAGCTGACCTTTCAACCGCAACTCATCAATGGTTTCAAGCGCCATGTAGGGGTTAATCGCATCCGCGCCGAAGCTGGTGAGCATAGCTAGATGATGGACCTCACGGGCATCGCCAGATTCCACGACCAACGAGCAGCGGGTACGGGTGCGCTCGGTGACTAGGTGCTGGTGGACCGCGGAGGTCAGCAGCAAAGAAGGCACCGGGGCGTAGCGTTCATCGGATTCACGGTCCGAGAGCACGATCAATGTTGCGCCCTGGCGGATGGCTTCGGAGACCTCGCGCAACACGCGCTCGATGGCCTCGCGCATGCCAGCACCGTGATGAGCCACCGGGTAGAGACCGGAGATGACTGCAGAACGGAAGTGCTGCCATTGCCCAGAATCATTGGCATGGGTGAGCGTGGCCAGCTGGTGGTTATCAATGACCGGACCGGTCAAGCGAATGCGGCTGGCTGCCTGAGCATCCGGATTAAGCACATCGGATTGTGCACCCAGCAGGGTGTACATGGAGGTGATCGGCTTCTCGCGGATCGAGTCCAACGGCGGGTTGGTTACCTGAGCGAACCGCTGGGCAAAGAAGTCATAGAGCATGCGCGGGCGCTGGGACAGCGCCGCGATGGGAGTATCCGAGCCCATGGAACCGATTGCCTCAGCCCCGGACAGTGCCATCGGACGGACAATTAGGTCGGCGTCTTCTTCAGTAACGCCGAATACGCGCTGACGCAGCACTGCCCGCTCGTGGGGCATGTACTCATAGCGGGTCTGCGGGAGGTTTTCCACGTGCACGAAGTTCTTCGAGATCCAGTCGCCATAGGGCTGAGCGCTGGCGAGCTGTTCCTTGATCTCTTCGTCGGGGACGATTCTTCCAGCGGCGGTATCCACCAGGAACATGCGGCCGGGCTGCACACGGGTGCGCTTGACCACGCGCTCAGGCTCAAGATCGATCACGCCGGCTTCGGAGGCTAGGACGACAAGGCCATCATCGGTGACCCAGAGGCGTCCGGGGCGCAGCCCGTTGCGGTCAAGCACAGCACCGATGAGGGTGCCATCGGTAAAGGCCACTGCGGCCGGGCCGTCCCAGGGCTCCATTAGGCAGGAGTGGTACTCGTAGAAATCCCGCAGCTTCGGATCGATGGTGGGATTATGCTCCCAGGCCTGCGGAATCATCATGGCCATGGCATGCGGCAATGAGTAACCACCCAGGTGGAGTAGCTCCAGTGCTTGGTCGAAGCGAGCGGTATCGGAAGCCTCGGCAGAACAGATCGGCAGCACGCGGTCGAGCGATCCCAACAGATCCGAATCAATCAGTGCCTCACGAGCGCGCATCCAGTTCTCGTTGCCCTTGACGGTGTTGATCTCACCGTTGTGGGCGACAAAGCGATAGGGGTGTGCCAACGGCCAGCTGGGGAAGGTGTTGGTAGAAAAGCGGGAGTGAACTAGGGCCAGAGCGGATTCCATCCGCGGGTTGCCCAAGTCGAGAAAGAACTCCGCTAGCTGCGGAGTGGTGAGCATGCCTTTGTACACGATGGTGCGTGCCGACAGCGAGGGGAAGTAGACCGTCTCTTCGCCGTTTTTGGTGCCTAATTCACGCGCGCAGCGCTTACGGATAAAGAACATGACCCGGTCAAGCTCCAGGCCGGTGGCGCCATTGGCAGACAGGAAGATCTGGGAGAAGTGCGGCATGGAATCTAGTGCCATCTCCCCCAAGCCCTCTGGCTCGATGGGTAGTTCGCGCCAGCCGAGGACGGTCGCGCCCTCTTCGGCGGCAATGGCTTCGATCTCCCGACGAGCGTCAAACATGGCCATGCGACGACGCGGGAGGAAGGCGATACCTGTGGCATAGGCACCGGCTTCCGGCAGGGTCACTCCCTGCTCGGCCATGACCTCCCGGTAGAAACCATCGGGGATCTGGATAAGGATGCCGGTGCCGTCACCGGTGTTCTTCTCTGCACCGGCTGCACCACGGTGATCGATGTTCTCGAGAATCTGCAGACCTTTGTCCACGATCTCTCGAGATGGTTTTCCGTAGAGATTGGCGACGAACCCTACGCCACAGGCGTCGTGCTCGTGAATGGGGTTATAGAGACCCTGTCGATTCATGGATGCCCCTTCGCGGTTAACTGACTGTCAACCTATAGAAACACTCCGAGAGTCAATTCTCCCAGACCAATTACTGTCGGTCCGGGTGAAATACCAGGTCAAGATTCCATAAGGTGACCTAAATCACTTTGTCGATAGCGTTGCTATCGACCTTGAGGTATAAGCATAACTGTCATCGGCCACACAGTCGCGGTGGGCGCGCACCCAAACCCAGATAAATAGCGGATACATCACTATCGATACGGCGAGGTAGTTAGCAATCAGCATCCAGGTCTGCGGCCACATCAAGTTCCACGCGAAATGTAGGAGGAAGGCCACGGCCAACCAGCCACCGGCAACTTGCACTCGCCACCAGGTGCTGCGCTGCGCGCTGAAGATCGCCAAGCCCAGCCCCCAGCCGGCCAAGGCCGAGAGCACAATATGCAAACCCGGCCCCGCAAGTAGGCGCACTGCCCATAACCACAATGTGCCATTGATATCGGAATTAGGATCAAGCACCGCGCCGATGGCCCCATAGAGCACATTCTCAATAGCTTCAAAGCCCAATCCCACCAGCGCGCCAGTGATCAATCCATGCCACGGGCGATTAAGCGCGCGAAAAGAAAAGAGAATAACGCCCACGCCCAAGGCCTTACCGATCTCTTCTGGATAGGCACCACCGAACGAAGCTTCTGTCAGCTCCAGCCCCCATTTCTCGGTCAACGCAAGAATCGCAGGTCCAGAGAGCATCACCAATAAAAAGCTCACCCCAGCGCCCCACACCAAACAGGCTGCCACCCACAGCCATCCCGCACCACTGGGATCCGGCCACATCGGCGACCGCCGCAGCAGCCAGATCACCAGCACGAGATAAAGTGCCGCAAACACCAGGCCAATAGCGGTACCAGCAGGAGAAACAAAGAAATTACTCAGGCTGAAAAACAACAAGATAGGCAACCCGAGCACGCTGAGCCAGGCTAAGGTTCGACGGAATAAACGGCTCATGCGGACACTCCCCACGGCAGCGCGGTCGAATAGTCCAAGTCAGCAATAGCCTCCATCACTAGGCCCGGTAAACCCTCACCATCGGTATAAGAACGCCACACTAAATCTGCCAATGGAGCTACTTGCGCACCTGGTCCGGTGACAACGGTGACCATGGTTTGTCCTTCCTGTTGCCCTTGCCCCTCAAGGGAGATGCCGACGGTGTTAACGGGGGCGTCGACAAGCAAACGCGATTGATCCTCTCGGAGGATCGCCGTGCTTTCAGCTGGCACCGATGTATTCAACGCCCGCATCATCCGCCGCAAGGTGCGATCAGGATCGGTACCGCCCTCAGCGATTATTGTTTGCACATATACGTCTCCGCAGTACCAGCCGGAACCGCCGATCGAGTCAGCAGAAGGGGTACACGAGAGCCCAAGCGGGATCTCCCAGCTATAGCCGGGTGTGCCCAAAATAACCTCCTCGGTCTGATAGCGAGTAGGCACCGCCATATTGAGGATGACTGGCAACGTCAGGATTATTGCAGTGGCGCCAAACAGGCCCCACCACCAAGGCCGAGTCGCAGAGGGCTGAAGCCGGTAGGTTGACATGCGCACCAGACTATCTGGAACCACCTCACCTACAGTTGTGGTCATGAACGATCTCTACGCCTACGTCAACGGCCCTTGGTTGGCCGACCATGTCATTCCCGACGACCGCGGGGTCGACGGCACCTTCCACCGGCTACGCGATGACGCCGAAGAAGACGTCCGCGCCATCGTCGAGCACGACACCGGCCGAGCAGGCACCCTGTTTTCCTCGTTCATGGATCTGCCCGGAGTCAATGATGCCGGCATGGCACCCTTGGATGCTGATTTGGACCTGCTCAGTGCAGCAAATGCAGAAAAGTTCGCCGCCCAGCTAGGACAGCTAGAACGTCTGGGAGTGACCTCCCCAGTGACCTTCTGGGTGGAAAAATCCGCTGACTCCGAAGAATCCGTGGCCTACCTCGTTCAATCCGGCCTGGGACTGCCCGATGAGGCCTATTACCGCGAGCCCGCTCACGCCGAGATCGTTTCCGCCTACCGCGAACACATCGCCGAGATGCTGGGTTTCCTGGACCCGGCGCGCCTATTTGGTATCTCCCCTAAGGCCGCTGCCGATCGAATCCTGGCATTAGAGACCGAGCTGGCCTCCGCTCACTGGGATGTCGTCTCCACTCGCGATGCAGTGAAGGTGCATAACCCCACGGAGTGGTCTGCACTCCCATCGGTCATCCGCACGCTGCTGGCTGGCGCTGGCCTTCCGCCGGCCACCGTCATCTCGATGATGCCCAGCTACGTGGATCATTTGGCTTCTTTGCTTACCGACGACCGGTTGGCTGACTGGCAGCTCTGGGGCACCTGGCACATTCTGCGCTCGCGGGCCAGCGTTCTACCGGAAGAAGTAGGAACGAAAAACTTCGAGTTCTATGGCACGCTGCTGTCCGGCGCAACCGAGCAACGTGATCGGTGGAAGCGTGGCGTCGGACTCACCGAGTCTCTCGTTGGCCAGGAAATCGGCCGGATCTTTGTCGAACGTCACTTCCCTGTCTCTTCCAAGCAAGAGATGCTCACTTTGGTCGATTACTTGGTGGCCGCCTACCGTGAGCGCATCACCGACCTGTCGTGGATGACTTTGCCTACTAGGGAAGCTGCGCTAGAAAAGCTCAGCCAGTTCAAAGCCAAGATCGGTTACCCGGATACCTGGCGTTCTTATGAGGGCCTGGACTTTTCTGCTTCCGGGGCGCAGCTGCTGGACAATGTCCGCGCTGCCGCGATCTTCCTGCAGGACTATGAGCTAGCCAAGATCGGCAAGCCCGCCGACCGCGATGAGTGGTTTTCTACTCCGCAAACTGTCAACGCTTTCTATAACCCGGTGGTCAATGACATCACCTTCCCGGCAGCTATCCTGCGTGCCCCCTTCTATTCCCCCGAGGCTGAGGCAGCCGAGAACTTTGGTGCCATCGGCGCGGTCATCGGCCATGAGATCGGCCACGGCTTTGATGATCAAGGCTCCCAATTCGATGGTCACGGCAACCTGAAGTCGTGGTGGACCGACGACGACCGCGAGGCATTCACCGCGTTGACTGCACGGCTGGTGGAACAGTTCACCGGATTGGTACCGAGCGTTCTCACTGAGGCGGGCATCTCTTCTGCGGGTGTCAACGGCGAGTTCACCTTGGGTGAGAACATCGGCGACCTTGGCGGGCTGGGAATCGCAGTGGTGGCCTATCGCAACTATCTGGCCGACCAAGGCTTGGATTTCGAGTCTTCTCCGCGACTGCCGTTCGCTGCCGAAGGCGCAGATCCAGAATTAGCCGAGCGTGAGTTCACTGGCCTGCAGCGACTGTTTTTGTCTTGGGCAAGAGTGTGGCGCACCGCCATCCGCGCGGAGCAGTCACAGCAGTACCTGGCGATCGACCCGCACTCCCCAGCCGAGTTCCGCTGCAATGTCATCGCCGCCAATATCGACGAGTTCTATCAGGCCTTCCCCGAGGTCACCGAGGAATCTTCAATGTGGACTGCCCCAGAAAAGCGAGTCACCATCTGGTAGCAGCTCAGTCTTCCAGGCTGAGTTCTGCCACCACGCGCTGCTTTTCCGGCATTGACGGCAACCAGCCGATCAAATTGTGCCGGATGGGATCAGCTTCGGAGTCACTGCTGTGTAGGCGATGGAGCGAGTGCGGAAGATAGAGCTGGAAGGATTTACGCTGGCCATCGACGACCACCGTGCCAATGGCACGCTGACGAGTGGCCTCTTTCAGCTCAACCTCGGTGACACTCACCTGGCTATGGTCACCGGAACCACGGATCACCAGAGCAGCCGGAACACCGTCGGAGCGGGTAGCAGCATCGTCTCCTTCCAGGATGACGCGAATAAACGCAGCTACCGCCACCGGATCTCCCAGCGCATTAGATACCCAGCGTCGCCCCAAAACGCTGTGTTCCATCTCCGATAGTGTGTG
Source organism: Corynebacterium alimapuense (assembly GCF_003716585.1). Classification (GTDB taxonomy): domain Bacteria; phylum Actinomycetota; class Actinomycetes; order Mycobacteriales; family Mycobacteriaceae; genus Corynebacterium; species Corynebacterium alimapuense. The sequence continues at coordinate 176,555 of NZ_PTJO01000006.1, read as the reverse complement.
CTCGGAATGCAGTTCAGCGGCGCGGTAGGTCAGCGGCAGTTGCACGGGGCGGCCGTCAATATCCGATCCGACAAGTACCTCAATGCCCACCTTCCCTGCGGGATCTGCCAGGCGATAGCTGCCCAGCAGCGTGACCACTCCGCCGGAGCTGGCAGCGATCCATTCCTTCGTCGGATTCAGCTCTGCATCGTAGATTTGGACGATTCCACTCATGATGACTCCCCTGATGCGCAGTGGCTAGTTCTATCTCCAGAATAGTCACTCGGCACCGACACGGTGAGAGCGATGCGTCACTAGGCTAGGTGCCATGACCGACACCGATAAGAGCACCCAGCAGCAGCAAGAAGATCGTTTCCGCGCTGATTTCCAGGTCGGTGGCATCGATCGCGAGATGTCACCTGAGCAGCAGCTCGAGCAGCTCTACTCTTACCTCGAGGCCCATTACGATCTCCCCGATTTCACTCCGCCGTGGAAGGGTGGCGCAGGTGATCCTGCCCCGGCCGATAATTACATTGCCCGGTTACCTGACCGGATCACTCATACCGCGATGCTCATGCTCGGCGCTGGCTTAGATCACTCGATGCCGGGGGTGGTCTGGGCCGAAGGAGTTGAGGTTTCTGACGTCCCGGAGGTCGGCGGTCAGCTTTTTGTCCCTTCCGAGCCGAGTGGCCGCTGGGCGATCAGTCTGCATTCCGGAGGGTGGTGGCGCGGTTCTGACACCGCGCTCGAGATCGCCTGGCGGCCAGAGGTTGCCGCCGCAGCGCAGCGCTCCGGAACAACCATTCTGGACCTGGATCATCCCCTGGCCCCTGAGCACACTGTCCCGGAGATCAGCACCGCGGTGGCCAAGGCCGTCGGTTATGCCCAGCACCATAACGCCAGCTCCATCACCGGCTGGGGTTATTCCTCTGGTGCCGCGTTGGCTGCGCTTAATGCTTCGCTTTTCGACGCCCTCGTGCTCACTTTCCCCGATCTCGGATCGGTCGCAGGGCTTCCGGACAGCATCCGCGGCAACAGCGAAGTCCCGCCAGTGTCCACGTGGCCACGTTCCTTGGTTCAGATTGCTCTGCAGGATGAGATCGCCGCCCGCCCTGTCGGGATTGACCAGGCGCCACAGGTCACCGTCAGCGAATATGTCTCTCGGCACCGCGTGGCTACCCCGGAGGTCTCCCGCACCAAGATCGCCGATGTGGCGGAGTTCTTAGCCACGGTGTGACCTTAATCCGACTCCGCCGCTGAAGTGGCTTCCTGCCTCAACTGACGGCCGCGGGCTTCAATCTGACGCCACGTGGCTTTTTTACGCAGGGCTCCGGTAGTACCGCGCAGTGGAAGATGGATCTGGCTCTCCGCTGCAGTTCCTTCCTTGAGCTGCCGGGTCCGTTCCATCTCCGCATTGACGGTGACGCCCAACAACAGGGAGATATTGGCGCCCCAGAGGGTAAACATCAACGCCAAAAGAGTACCGATAGCGCCATAAGAACTCAGCGCAGTAAAAAACAATAGGTACAGGTAAAAGCCCGTGACCACCAATGCCACCCCGGCCAATGCCACTAGGGAGCCTGGGCTAAACCACCGAAACTTCGGCAGCCGGACATTCGGTGTGTAGTAGTAGAGCACCGCGATCAAGGCAATGGCTAGACCTAAGATCACTGGCCATTGGATCCATCCCCAGACCGGCAAAAATACCTTGAGCAGGTAGTTGAGCGTGTCAGTCAGACCCAGAGGATCAGCAACGGGAGCAAACACCGCAGAGACTACCGATTCGTTCATCGCCACCGATGCTGCGAGCAGCACTAGCCCCACCACTAGCACCACCGTGGTCACGAGCATGGTCCCCCAGGTCCAGATCAGGCCACGACCCTCCGGCTGCCCGTAGATACTATTGGCACAACGAGAAAAGGCTCGGACATAGGCTGAGGCCGACCATAGGGCGGTCAGTGCACCGGCGATCAAACCCACCACGCCACCAGCGGCCGAGCCGATAACGGCGGTGACGATATCTGTGACCAGTCCCTGAAACTCATCTGGGATATAGGTGGTGATGAACTCATCCACCAAGGAGCTGACCAATTCGGCGTTATTAGCTAAAAAAAGCGTGGCGATTGAATAAACCGCCAACAGCGTCGGGGCAAAAGATAACACCGTGTAATAGGTGAGCATGGCGGCCTTATCCAGCCCACTATTGGACCAAAACCCCTGAACCGTGCGGCGGAGCGTATAGATCCAACCGGACAGCCCCAGCCTGGGGCGCCCGGTCTTTATCTTCGCAGAGCCGCTCACTCGTCCTATTCTTACAGGAAAGTACCCTAAATTCAGATCGTAGCGGCGTCAATGACGAAGCGATAACGCACATCCGAGGCCACGGTGCGGTCATAAGCGACGTTAATGTCCTCCGCCGAGATGAGCTCAATTTCGGCCAGCACCCCGTGTTCGGCACAGAAATCAAGCATCTCTTGGGTCTCGCGAATGCCGCCAACCATCGAGGCAGATAGCGAGCGACGAAACTGTGCCAACCTGCGGGTGCTGGTCTGCAGTGGCGCGCCGGGCAGGCCGAGCTGGACCAACGAGCCGTCGAAACGCAGCAGCCCCAAATAGTCCTCGGTCTCTAGGTCCACGGACACGGTGTTGAGGATGAGATCGAAATAATTGCGGTAGTTCTCCGGCAGTCCTTCAGCCGTGGAGACATGGTCATGAGCGCCGAAAGCTAGGGCGTCCTCGCGCTTGCTGGTCGAATGAGAAAATACCGTGACTTCAGCACCCATCGCGGCCGCAATTTTGACCCCGACGTGGCCTAAACCGCCCATGCCGATGATCGCTACTCGACGGCCGGGGCCAGTCCCCCAGCGCTTGAGCGGAGAATAGGTGGTGATACCCGCGCACAACAACGGAGCCGCCGCCGCTGGGTCGAGCGCCTCTGGAACGCGCACAATGAAAGACTCCCGCACGACGATCTCTCGCGCATAACCGCCCTGGGTGTATTCATCATCAGCGTAGGAATCAATACCGCCATAGGTGGGAATCGGTCCGTTTTCACAATAAGAAATCTCTTCCTGCTGGCAGGCATGGCAGGAGCCACAAGAGTTGATGAAACAGCCCACCCCGACACGATCGCCCAACTGATAATCGACGACGTCCGCACCAACCGCGGTGACCCGTCCGACGATCTCGTGACCGGGAACCAACGGATACTGCCGCGCCCCCCAATCTCCGCGCATCGTATGAATATCCGAGTGACAAATGCCGGAGAACTCAATGCTGATGCGCACATCATCCTCGCGGAGAGCTCTCCGGGGAATGATTACTGGTTCTAGCGGCTGGTTAATTCCTAGGGAGCCCCAAGCTTGAGTGGTGGTGATGTCTAATTCGTTCATGAGGGTGAGGGTAGTCCTTTTCCTTAAGTCACAGACAGGGCCCATGATTGCTAGTGCGCAACCATCGGCCCTGTTTCTGCTCAGTGTCTCAACAACTATCTGACAAGCTCAAACGAGCTCTTAAACTTTCGCGTGGATCGGTTCATGCGCGGCGATAGTGAAATCCGGATGCATAAACTCAGCCTCGCCATGTACTGCCAAGTCGCCAGCCAATTCACCCAGCGCGGTAGCCATTTTGAACCCATGTCCGGACAAACCAGTGACCACAACGACATTGCCAATCCGGTCAATGATGGGATCCTTCGATGAGGTAAAGCTATCGAAGTGGACGCTGTAGCGGTTAGGCTCCGGCTGCACTCCAGGGAACATATCGACGACCTTCTCGCCAAAAGCCGAGACAGCTTCCGGGTCGAGCCGTAGATCAGCGTTTTCGATTCGTTCCTTGCCGGGTGCTCCCCAAATGTCCATCCCGGCGATCTTGACCGAGTAGCCATCGACGCTGGGGGCGCCGAAGACGTGGAAACCGTCCCGGTCTCGGATAAAGCACGGCAACTGCTCCGGCACGAAATCGGAGTAAGACTTGGGCAAGAACCAGGTCAATGCCAGCTTGCGAATCTCAATCAGATCGCAGACCTCCGGCACTAGCTCCTTGACCCACGAGCCTGCGGTGACGATGACGCGATCAACCATCACCTCTCGACTCTCAGTGGTGATCTTGACTCCTTCATCAGCCAAATCCTCAACATTGAGAATCCGCTCATGATCGAAGACCGTCGCGCCATTGAGTTTGGCTTGTTCCAAGGCGCTCAGTACTGCCAGCTCCGGGCGCAATGCACCACCGTAAAGATCGAGAACTCCAGCCTCATCATCCCGGAAGTCCAGACCGGGATAGCGGTGCCGCATCGCCTCTGCGGTGAGTCGCTCGTGCGGTAGGCCGAACTGTTCTACTGATTCCACCATCCGCTTAAACGGAGCATGATCTTCTTTTCCTACACTCAACACTCCAAATGGATTGAGTAGCCGACGACCGGTCAATCCGCCCAAGTCTTGCCAGAGTTCACGAGCGCGCAGCAACAACGGAACGTATTTCGCACCCTCATGATAGGCAGTGCGAAACAGCCGAGACTCGCCAGTGAAGGCTCCGTATCCGTGGCCGACTCCAAACTGCTCGAAGCCGATGACCTCGACGTCTTTATCCTTGCTCAGCTGCCACATAGCCATGGACCCGCTGGTTCCCAATCCGATGACTCCGACGCGGGTTCGTGCAGACATGATGGTGATGCTTCCTTTCGAGCTTTCGTGCTGGGTGTGGGTAGTGCGTTAAGCCAAGACGGGAGATTCCCAGAGGTTCAAGCTGGTGCCCAGTCCCTTGCTCTTGGCGGTGTCATAAATATCGGTAGCCCAAGCGACGTCCTCGACCGGCATGCCACCAACGGAGTAGAGAATGATCTCTTCATCGTTAGCTCGGCCTGGGGCGCGGCCTGCGGCAATATCGCCCATCTGAGACGTGGCATCCTTGGCCAGGTCTCCACTCTCGATCATGTCCCACCAGCGGTTTCCGGGGATACCAAGGAGGCGGTAGGCAACTTCGGTGCCGTACTCCTCGTTCCAAGCGTCATAGAGGCCGTCGTAGTCAACGACCAGGCGGGTGCTCGGATCGGTGACCAACTCGTCGTCGAAACGCGCGGCAGCCGGCAGCAGCAACAACGCACCGGGTGAGAGAATCTCACGCGGGAAGTAAGGGAAGGCTTCCGGGCCAGCGGCATCGGTAGTGGTAGCTGCAATGACGATGTCGGTGTCTTTGCAGGCTTCCTCGATCGAATCAACGATCTCGAAGCTAACCTCCGGGTAAGTGCTCTTAGCCCACTCGGTAAAGCTCTCGGTCGAGCCAGCCGAGCGACCCTTGATCTTGACCGTGGTGATGGGGCGCTGCGAAATGGCAGCATCCAGGATGGTCTTGCCCATCACGCCGGGGCCGATGATGGCGACTGAGCTCGCATCAGCCTTAGCTAGGTGCTTGACGCCCACACCCGGGACCGCACCGGTGCGGTAGGCAGAGAGCAAGTTGGCGGACATGATGGCCTTGGGAGCGCCAGTGACCGTGTCATTGAGGACAAAAACGTGAATGGAGCGCGGGAGCCCGGACTTACGGTTTTCGGCATTAGAGCCGTACCACTTCACACCCGTGCCGTTGAAGCGTCCTCCTAGGTAGGCAGGCATCGCCATGAAGCGACGATCCGGACCATCAGCGGGCATCCCGGGGAATTCGGGCTTTTCCGGGAAGGTGATCATTGCGCCGTGAGAATTCGATTTCAGGCCAGCCATCATGTAATCGCCATCGGCGAGCAGCACGAGGGTTTCCTCCATGACATCGACGCAGCGGGCGATGTCGGTGACTCCGGCTTCAACCATTTCGGGCTCGGAGAGGTAGAGGAAATCGATATTGGTGGAAGGAGTATTGCTGGTCACGTTTTGTCCTTAGCTCTTCAGATACTTGGGGGCTTTAGCTTGATTACTTGGGACTATCTGGTGGGGTCGGTTCAACCGTGGTTTCTGGCTTTGCCTCAGCTTTGACAGGGCGACGGCTCTCACTTGCCCGAGAGGTCGCGCCGAACATGCCGGTGCTGCGGATGTCATAGGCAGACTCAGCGTGGAGCGACTGATCGATGCCATCGGCTTCGTCTTCTGGAGAGATTCGGATGTCGTAGATTTTGGTCATTATGGTGGCAATCAACCAGGTGACACCGAAGGCCCAGGTCAGGGTGACCACAACTGCGAGGGGTTCACGCCAGAGCAGGGAAGTGTCTCCACCAAGGAGGACACCTTGGACTCCGGCCGGGGCTGCTGCAGAACCGAAGAGCATAACAAAGAAGGCGCCGACGATTCCGGCGATGCCGTGGACTGCGAAGACGTCCAGGGAATCGTCGATCTTGTGGCGGGACTTCCAGCTAATTGCCCACGCTGCACCTGCTGCACCGAGGAAGCCGGCGATGATGGCACCGATCGGGCTGACGGCATCGGCTGCTGGGGTAATCGCAACCAAGCCAGCAATCATGCCGGTGACCAGGCCCAACAGAGTGGGCTTGCCGTTGCGGAATTTCTCGATGAGCATGAAGCCCATAATTCCGCCACCAGCGGCCAGCAAGGAGGTAACCACGACATAGGTGGCGAGGAAGTTCGCACCACCGGCAGTACCACCGTTGAAGCCGAACCAGCCGACAACGATCAGGCCTGCGCCCAACAGGGTCAAAGGCAGGCTATGGGGACGGGTGGGGCCGGAACGACGAGCACCCAAGACCATTGCCAAGGCCAGGCCAGAGGCACCAGCGTTCATATGGACGGCCGTGCCACCTGCAAAGTCATGCATGCCGACGTTGTTGACCAACCAACCACCAACGATCCCAGCTTCTTCGTCATCGAAGGCGAACACCCAGTGAGCCAAAGGACCATAGACGAAGGTGAGCCAGAGAGCTCCGAAAATGAGCCAGGAGCCAAACTTCATCCGCCCTGCTGCGCCGGAGGCAACTAGTGCCAGGGAAATAGCGGCAAACAAGATAAAGAAGCCACCCCAGAGGATTCCGCCAGCTCCATCATCTTCGATGAGCGAGTTGAAGCCAATGTATTCTCGCGGGTCGCCGATCAATCCCAACCCACCGAGGGAGTTTCCGAGGACTAGACCATGGCCGTAGAGGACATAGACAAATGTGGTGACGGCCAGCGAACTCATGACCATCATGAACATGTTAAGAACCTGCCCGCTGCCGAGCATGCCTCCGTAAAGAAGAGACAAACCGGGGAACATCAGGCCCACCAAAGCGAACGCTGTCAGGATCCAGGCAATATCTGCGACATCCATGCAATTACCTCTTTCTTACCTGCAGTTTCGGAGTGTTGAGGCGACTATCATGGTTATTTTCTATCGCCTGACAGGCAATTTACTCAATTTTCTATCAATAGGTCAATAGATATTGCAATGTGTGACTACAGCCACAATCAAAAGTATGCAGCACTGAACCCACTACAAGGCCAACAGCCGAGCCTCAATAGCGGACAGAATCAAAGCTTCACAGCACGCCCATTATGGGCGATCCCCTCAACATCCCAGTGCGGGACGGAGCGTTCAGGATCATGTGAGGAGCCGTCTGCACGGACCACTCGCCACCAGGCAGTCAGGTGCCCATAGTTGGCCATGATGCGGCCAACCTGACGTGGGCCAGTACCCACCTCGGCAGCAAGCGCACCATAGGTGGTCACTTGGCCGGGCGGGAGCGCGTCAACAAGCGCGAGGACCGCAGACGTCAGGTCATCGAGCTCGAATACCGGGTCAGAACTCAAAGCCCTCAAGCGGGTCAGACTCGCGGATATCCTCCACCGGTTCCTCAACCTCACACAACGTGACGGTCGCGCCGGTGGAATCAGAGATCAAACACATAAGGCCAAACTCCGAATCCCAAGGATCACGGATCACCTCACCGCCAAGTTCCGGGACCTTAGCCACCGCAGCGGCCATATCTAAGACACCCAAATAGCTCTGCCAGAAGCTCGGCACCTGGGGCGGGAAATTCCCCTCGGCCTTCCAAATGCCTGCGAAGGCGGCACCCTGTGCCAACGCGGTGGTGTAAGTGAACTCCTCCCCCGCGTTCATGGCTACCAGCTCCCAATCTAGCAAAGAATGATAGAAATCAACGGCATCATCAAAGCCCGTGGTAGCGGTCAGCTCATGCCAGACTGGGGTGCCCGGCTCGCCGGCCGCGACAAAAGCATCCTCGCCGGCCGGTTCGATGAGACCAAACATTGCCCCGGCGGCGTCGATAAGCACGGCCATCCGGCCTAGCTGAACGTCAGTGGGTTCAGCAAGGACTCGCCCGCCGAGTTCAACTACCTGGCGGACCTGGGCATCAATATCATCAGCCAAGAAATAGGTCACCCACGTATCCGGAAACGAAGAGCCATCGGCCGGCTGCGGGATAAGCCCGGCGACCGGCAGACCCTGCACGCGGGCGATGCGATAATCATCGCCAGAAATCTCCCAGCCGAGCAGCTCGGAATAAAAGTGCGCAGACTTTCGAGCGTCGGAGGTAGTCAGATCGATCCAATACGGCATTCCACCGATGGCCTCAAAAGCTGGCATTACAGGTTTCTCCACTTCTCGGGGTCAAAGTCATCATCCGCAGTAGCCTCGTCAAAATAGTCGCCCTCAGCCTCTGCACTCACACGGGCGCAGGAGCCAGCAACGCAAACCAAGTCCCCAACGCGCAACGTTTTGCCACGGCGGGTATCCACCTCACCATTGACACTCACCTGTCCAGCGGCAATAGCCTCTTTGGCCTCACCGCCAGTAGCTACCAGGCTGGCAAGCTTGATGAACTGGCCAAGTTTAATGGTCTCACCGCTGATCGCGACCTCTGCTCCCTGCATGATGGCCAGTGTACTTATCGGGTTCCAGGCAGCAGTACCGCCTACCGGGATATCGGTTTTAGAGTGCCGAAATAGCCAGTGCTAACCCCTGGAGACCTTCCCAGATCATCACCAGCGCTAGCAGGATAAACACCACACCAGTGATGAGATCGATAACCGCCGCATTGCGCACAATTTTGGAGGCCAGCACTCCTACCGCCAAAGCAAAACCCACAAACCAAGCGATACCCGTGACAATGAGAATGAGTGCAACGGCTACCGACCAGGCCACGTCCATATCGGGGCGAATAAACTGGGCAAAAATGGCACCGAAGAACAAAATCGCTTTGGGATTAGACAAGTTTGTGGCCAACCCCAGACGCACGGCCTGCAGGGCGCTCAGATCTGGAAGATCCTGGGGCGTTGCTTCCGGATCGGTGCTAGCTGCGCTGCGAGCTTTTAGCCCACTTCGCACGGCACCTGTACCCATCCAGAATAGATAGGAACCACCGAGCAATTGGAGTGCCGTAAGCACCGGCGGATAGGCGCTGACCAGTGCAGATAGCCCTAATAGGGACCCGGTGATCCACAAGATATTGCCCAGCATGATCCCCAGGGCGCACCAGATCCCGGTTGCCCGAGACCGTGAGCCGAGGCGGATGATCTGAACTAGATCAGGACCGGGCGAGACAATGGCCGCGATCCACACGACGAGCAGGGTGCTTAAAGCGGCAGTGGTCACGACCGAACAGTCTAGGCCTGATCGCGGGGCATGATATTCATCGAGTCGATATTCATGTGCGCTGGCAGCGAGGCGACCCAGCGAATGGCCTCTGCAATATCACCAGCGGTGAGATTGAGCTTGTCGCCATAGACGGCTTCGGCTTTATCCTGATCGCCCTTGAACCGGACCAGGGAGAAATCGGTGGCGACTCGACCTGGGTCAATCTCAGTGATGCGGACCGGGTTTTCTACTTCTTCCAAGCGCATGGATCGGGTTAGTGCTCGCAACCCGAATTTCGCGGCGTTATAGCCGGAGCCACCTGCATAAGCGTTGAGCGCGGCCATGGAACCAATATTGACGATCAATCCCTCGCTGGCCAGCAACAGCGGATAAAGCGCCTTGGTCACTCGGACCGTACCTAGGACGTTAGTGTCATACATCCACTTCCAATCCTCAATATTGGCTTCCCGCAGCGGATCCAGGCCTTTGGCACCACCGGCGTTATTGACCAAGAGATCTACCCGACCGAACTTGGCTACCTCTGCCACCAACCGCTCGACAGACTCGTCTGAAGTCACATCGAGTTCGATGGCAGACCCGCCGATGCGTTCTGCGACTTCTTTGATTCGGTCCTGACGACGCGCGGCCACGATGACATACCAGCCATCATGGGCCAGTGCCTCGGCGGTAGCTGCACCGATTCCGGAGGAACCACCAGTAACGACAGCGATCTTCTTGGTGAATGTGGCATTGGAGTTTTCAGTCATAAGTTCAAGTGTGGCAGAAGACAAGGTGATCTGGCTCGGGCGCTGCCAAAAGGGCCGTCGGTGTGTTCATGAGGAGGCTTGTGGGCTGGCAGAGTGTCGGGCTGTCGGGCTGTCGGAGAGTGTCAGAGTTCCAAAGGCGTATTTTCTCACCAGCTCGAATGCTGCCCGGAATCCTGAACAGGGAAAATACGCCTTCAGCGAAAGGGGGTCGGTGAGAAAATACGCCTTCAGCGAAATCACACACCCGCACCAACCCGCACCAACCCGAAATCACCCGCCTGCCGCCCCATGAGTCTGCCGCCCAGCCACCAACGCCCGAATTTTGCGCGTCAGGTCCTCGCCATTCCGGAGCATTCCCGCCGAAACCCGTAGAACCCACCAACCTTGCATGCTCAGCTCCGCGGTGATCCGGGCGTCTCGGTCTCGTTGCCCACGCTGGAGGTGATGCCCGCCGTCATACATCAAAGCAATCTTGAGTCCAGGTTCCCCGAGGTCGAGCACCGTCAACAACTTGGGCCGACCTGACCTAGTCCCCAAAGCTCCAACCTGGCCGTCTTCGAATACTGGGACCTGCTCGCGGAACTCGACGCCGCGCCCCGCCAGCGCCCGCTGGGTCAATAGCCGCAGGGTGGTCTCCGGCGGCGAATCCGCATGTTGACTGCTCCAATCCACGAGACGACAAACCGTCCGCGCATGAATTAATCCCTGCAGACCCCTGATCAGATGCTCGGATCCAAAACCGCACTGTCGACGAAATTGATCAATCACCTGCACCGCCCGCACCTCGCGTGCAGGCATCTGCGAAACCTTTGGCACCTCCCATGCATGCTGCCCGGCCAATACTGAGCGAAGACACCCGGCCAAGGTCAACAAGGGTGGCGTCACAGCTAATTGCTCGCTGCCTAAATGCAACACCCACGGTTTGAACTCCAACCCCAACCGCTGACGAGTGGCGTGCAGCGCATCGGGAGTCAATCGTCTATCGCTAGGGCAACTGAAACAGGCATCGGCTCCATCGCTGAACTCAGTGATTCCCAGCAATGCCGCCGCACTCCATGCAGAGGCCGTCCACTTCGGGTGTTCTCGCAGGTGAGCCACCGCCCGGGTCCGGGCATCAGCCGCATAGCGGATCCCTCGAGGGTGGCTAAGTGCATCAAAATCTGCCAGGCCACTGCTTCTCAAGCGATCGTGTTCGAGCACATGAGCTGGGCTAATCCGGTAGAACCAACGCTCAATCTCCCGATTCAACCGCGGGTTCGACGGCGCTAGGCGGTGATGTCGAGCAGCTCGTGTTCTAACTTCCGCGATCGATAGCGGCAGGCCGAACCCGGCCGGCGGCAACGGCATCCCATCCCAGACTCGGAGCGTTCCCGGCAGGTGAAGGATCGAACGGTCATCGGGGGCACCTCGGTAGGACACAATTTCACTCCTGGATTCCTCACCAGCAATCACGTGGGCATCACTATTGGACTGTCGAAAACGCCTACCGGTTCTCCCACCTCGAAGATCGGCAGAAATCATCGCCGGAAAGCTGGCACAATTGCCCTATGTCCTTCGATCCCAAGACTTATAGCTCTCTCGACGATCTCCGTGCTCAGCGGTGGTATCTGGCAGGTTCCGAAGAGCTCATTGCTCATTGTGAGCGCCGCGCCCGACTGCTCAAGGAGTTCAACGAGTTGGCCAACACTGATCGCAAGCGCGGAGATGAACTCCTGACCCAGCTACTAGCCACCGGTTCCGCGGTGCCAGAAGCCATCGCACCGTTGCAGATGGATTATGGGATCAATACCACTTTCGGCGCTGGGTGCTTCCTCAATTTCAATACCGTCATCCTGGATGTCGCTGAGGTGACCTTCGGTTCGAGGACGCTGGTGGGCCCGAATTGTCAGTTCATTACGGTCGGACATCCCATCAATGATGTGGAGATGCGCGCGGGCGGCTGGGAGCAGGCTCATCCGATCACCATCGGCGATGATTGTTGGCTCGGAGCCGGAGTCACCGTCTTAGCGGGAGTCAGCATTGGGGATCGTTGCGTCATCGGCGCTGGCACCCTGGTCACTCGGGATATGCCTGCTGATTCACTGGTACTGGGTTCGCCAGGCCGGGTAGTGCGCATGCTCAACCAAGGCGATGACCGGCTCGAACGCGAGGACCTGCCCGCAGGAGCACCCGTGGAGGGTCTGAACTTCGGTGTTTGATCTCTCCCGGATCGGCCAGGGGTTGCCGGTGGCTGAGACCATAGATCAGCTGCCCAAGCTTTTAGCTAGAAACCAACGCGCAGTCATCCAAGCTCCTCCCGGAACTGGTAAAACCACGCTCATTCCACCTGCGCTAGCCAACTTTACGGGTGGAAAAGTACTGGTCACCGCCCCGCGCCGGGTGGCCGTGCGGGCGGCAGCTAGAAGGCTCGCCCAGCTCGATGGCAGCCGGATCGGCGAGCGCGTCGGTTTCAGCGTCCGCGGCGAGCATCATCCTGGCAGTCGCGTGGAGTTCATGACCCCCGGGGTGCTCTTGCGCCGCTTGATGTCCGATCCGGAACTCACCGGTATCCAGGCCGTTGCAATCGACGAGGTCCACGAGCGTCAGCTAGATACTGACCTAGTGCTGGGGATGATTTTGGAACTGGCCGAACTGCGTGAGGATCTGGTGGTGACGGCAATGTCGGCGACACTGGACGTCGATAAGTTCGCTGGGCTCATGGACGCCCCGGTGCTGGATACCCCGGCCGTCATCTATCCCTTGATGATCGAATATGCCCCGCACGAGGGACGGCTCGGATGTACTCCGGCGTTCCTCGATCACCTAGCGCTGCAGGCTCGAAAGGCTTGTCGCGAGCATTCAGTGTTGGTGTTCGTTCCGGGTGTGCGCGAGGTTGAGCATGTCGTGTCGCGGATTCCCGGCGCGCTGGCTCTGCATGGATCATTGAACTCATCCGAGCAAGATGCCGCGCTTCGGCCCAGCGATAGCCCGCGGGTGATCGTGGCGACCTCGATCGCGGAGTCCTCCCTGACTGTCCCGGGGGTGCGCGTGGTGGTCGATTCTGGTCTATCGCGGGTTCCTCGCCGCGACGCCGCCCGACACATGACCGGCCTGGTGACCGTCAGCGCGGCCGGATCGACCGTCGATCAGCGCGCCGGGCGTGCCGGGCGTGAGGGTCCAGGCACCGTCATCCGTTGCTATTCGGAGCATGATTATCGACACCTACCAGCGCATATCTCTCCAGAAATCGCAACCTCAGATCTCACCCAGGCTGCTTTGACGCTCGCAGTCTGGGGCACACCGCGTGGAGCAGAACTCCCGTTTGTCGACGCCCCTCCTTCCCTCGCCCTCGATGCCGCCGAGGAGGTGCTGCGTGGCATCGGCGCGATATCGGAAGCTGGCCATGCCACTGATCTGGGACGACAACTCGCCCGGATGCCGTTAGACCCACGGCTTGGGCGCGCGTTGTTGACCTGCGGGCCCAACGCCGCGGAGGTGATCGCCTGTCTGGCGGACTCTCCCCGAGGAGACATCAGTGCTCAGCTGCGCACTTTGCGGGGGCAACCCTCCTTCAAACGAGAAGTCACTCGCTTGCGACGACTGGCAGGTTCGGCCTCGGGGACCTCCGACCCAGGCGTAATCACCGCACTGGCGTTTCCAGGTTGGGTGGCTCGAACTACGGGCGAGGAGTACCTGCTGGCCAGCGGCACTCGCGCAGTCCTACCGCCCAATTCCTCGCTTCGGGGCGCCGAATGGCTGGCCGTAGCCGAGGTCACTCGCGTTGGGTACAGCTCGCGGGAAGGCAGGGCAGGCGCGACGATCAGAGCGGCGGCCCGGCTGAGCGAACAGCAGGCTCGAGAGGTCGTCGGGGTCACTGAGGAGGTTCGCGCGAGGGTCGATAATGGGAAGGTCAAAGGCCTGAAAGTGACCGGGATTGGGGCCATTGTGCTCAGCTACACCCCGGTAAAGGTTCCACCGGAGCAAGCCGCCGAAGCGTTAGCGAACACGATCCGCGAACACGGTCTTGAGATGTTTCGCTTCTCCGATAAGGCCCGCTCGCTCCGAGAGCGGCTGAGTTTCCTGCACTCACGCCTGGGAGATCCGTGGCCCGACCCAACCGCCGCCGACCCTGCTTCTTGGCTGGGCCCGGAGTTGGATGCCATGGCCCACGGCACCTCGGCAGAACGCGTGGATATGTATCCTGCGCTGCAGCGAATTCTGCCCTGGCCAGAAGCAACCCGGATGGAGGAGCTGGCTCCGGAGCGGCTCCAAGTTCCCAGCGGCAACCGCCATCGGATCGCCTACGATACGGGGCGCCCAGTGGTGTCGGTGAAGCTGCAAGAATGCTTCGGCCTCGCTGGCTCTCCCGAGTTGGCTGGCGTACCGGTGCTCTTCCACCTGCTCTCTCCTGCCGGGCGACCATTGGCAGTCACTGATGACCTGGCCAGCTTCTGGTCCGGCCCCTATGCGCAGGTGCGCGCGGAGATGCGTGGGCGATACCCCAGACATCCGTGGCCGGAGGATCCGTGGTCGGCGAAGGCTACCGCCCGGACTAAAAATCGGATGTAGCTGCTTTGATTAGCCTTCGCGTAATCGAAAACCTGCGGGTAGTTCATCTCCATCAAAGGCTGCTGCAGCTTCTGCGAGAATGGGCAGCACCTCTGGGGAGGCAATAATCTCGACGGCGGTGTTGTCATAGATCCTTGCGATAAAGATCTCTGTGGAGACGAAATCCACTGCCGCGGAGAGATCATCGCGCAGGTTTTCGGGGGCCAGGACCTGGTAGCTATCAAGAATTGTCGTCATGTCAACTACCATAAACATCTTCGCTGTGAGAAAGCTGCGAGGAGCTGACAGATCTTATCGACGTCCCCGTCAACCCTCGCCCGGTGCGCCGTGTCTCCTGCCTAGGAACTGGAGCCAGACTGACAACGTCTATCTCATCCGCTTCTATCTTTCAGATATCAGCGATCAAGACATCCAGGCCGTGATAGCTAGCTTGGGGTAGCCGAACTGCTGCCAGCCGAGGTATCCGCTCATCACCACGACCACCGCCAAGAGCGCGCCTCGGACCAGCTTCGCCCCGCCGCCCAATACGGTTCGCGCACCCAATTGGGCGCCGGCAATATTGGCCACCGCCAGGATCAATCCGAGTTCCCACCACACGTGTCCGCCCCAGGCGAACACCACCAGGGCACCAAGGTTGGTCGCAGTGTTGACCACCTTGGCCATCGCCGCCGAGCGCAGAAAATCCTGCGAGAGCAATGCCGTAAACGCCATAATCAAGAACATGCCGGTGCCGGGGCCAAAAATCCCGTCATAGAAGGAAATAACGCCGACGGCCAGCAACAGAACCCATCTTCGCCACGTTGCCACCTCCTTCTTCTCCACCGCCGCTGCACCGAAGGATGGCCGGAAGGCCACGAAAGTGCCGACTACCAACAACAGCACGATGATGATCGGGCGCATGAGGGCGGCGTCGATAAGCGAGGCGGAGGCCGCGCCAGCACCGGCGCACAACAGCGCCAACGGCACGTATTTCACCGCCGACTGCGCACCCACCCGACGCACCATCACCACCGCCGCCGAAGCCGTGCCAGAGACTCCAACCAGCTTGTTAGTGCCCAAAGCCGTCGCGGGGGCAATGCCAGGCACCACCGCTAACAGCAGCGGGATGAGCACCAATCCACCGCCGCCGATTACTGCGTCAATCCAACCGGCCACTGCCGCACCGGAAATCAGTATCGCCCAGATACCGAGCTCGATCTCCACGGGTGATCCTCCTCGTGATGATCGGATGTCCACAATGTGCGATTAACCATACGCGCACCTGATCGGGAGTATGGTGCGATCATGGACAATCGCTCGGTGACGATGCGCTGGCTACTCGTCGTCCCAGCATCTCTGCTGTTAGGAACGCTATTTAGCCTCTGGAATGTTCCGGCAGCGTGGATCCTCGCAGCGATCATTGCCTCCGGAGCCATGGCGTTGGGCAGCGGTGATGAACTTCCCATCAACGAAGGCTTCTATCGGTTCGGGCGCGGAATCATCGGCATGCTCGCCGGCCTGCCACTGGTTGGGGTGCCCCTCGGCGAACTTGGCGGCTACCTACTGCCCGGGCTGTTCGTAGCGATAGTCACCCTCGGCATCGGTGTTGGCGGCGGGTTGCTGTTGGCGGCCCGGGAACGTGAAGTCAGCCGAGAAACCGGGATCTTATCGATGCTCGCCGGTGGCGCCTCGATCATGCCCATCCTGGCCAAAGAACTCGGCGCCGACTACCGATTCGTTGCGCTTGGCCAATACCTGCGCCTGCTGGTCGTCTCCATGTCATTGCCGCTGATCACCGCCCTTTTCGCCCATCCCGGGCATGGGTCAGATGCTGCAGAGAATAATCAACTGTGGTTCATGATCCTCGCGGTGGCGGTGATCGCCTACTTCGGCGAAAACACCGGTCGACTGCTGCGGGTGCCGGTGCCAAGTGTGCTCGGCCCGCTGATCATTACGGTGGTGGCCTCGCTGCTGCTACCTGCACAATTGAGCCTGCAGCCGCCGGAATCGTTTCAGATTCTAGCTTTCCTGGCCATCGGTTGGATGTGCGGCGGCGCATTATCGACCCCCGCGCTCAAAGCCTTCGCCAGACAGCTGCCCGCGACCCTGACTTTCATCGTGGTCATCATTGGTGCTTGCGCGCTGACGGCCCTCCCCCTGACGCAGTGGCTAGGGATCAGCTACTTCGAGGCCTATCTGGCCACCAGCCCCGGGGCATTGGAAACTGTCTTGGCGTTGTCGAGCGAAGGCGGGGCCGGGCCAGCCGTGGTGGCAATTCAGTTGATCCGGTTGCTCTCGGTGCTGGCGATTGCTGGGTGGCTGCCGCAGCTGATTCGACTGCTCACCCGCAGCCGCTAGCCAACCCCCGAGATCAGTGCACCGGGATCACCCGGTCTGGACCGTCTATATACCGGGATCAGGGTTGATACCTGCCGACTGATCTCGGGCAACGCTAGTTGAGAATCTGCTCCCGCAGGATCGACATCGGAATCGACCCCAGGGATAACGCCTCGCGGTGGAAATCGCGGACGGATTGGCCCTGAGCGACGGCGTCGTCACGAGTTTGCTGCCAGAGACGCTGGCCCAAAGCATAGGAAGGTGCTTGACCTGGCCAGCCCAGGTAGCGGTTGAGCTCAAAGCGCAGGTTGGCCTCGTCCATGGCGGAGTTATCACGCAGGAAGGCCTTGGCATAAGAGGCATCCCACACGTTGGCACCTTCCGGAGCCTTCTTGCGCAGGTGGACACCGATGTCCAGAACGACGCGGGCCGCGCGGAGACGCTGGGCGTCGAGAAGCCCCATGCGGGTGCCCAGATCCTCGTGGTAGCCAAGTTCTTCCATGAGCTGCTCGGCATAGAGCGCCCAGCCCTCGCCGTGGCCGGAATTCCAACAAGCGACTCGGCGCCAGAGGTTGAGCTTGTCGCGCTCGACCAACGTCTGGCCAATCTGCAGGTGGTGGCCGGGGACGCCTTCGTGGAAGACAGTGGTCAGTTCCTGCCAGGTGTGGAAGGTTTTCTGGGTGGGCGGAACGGACCACCACATGCGGCCCGGGCGGGAGAAATCATCGCTCGGCGGGGTGTAAAAAATACCGCCAGTCCCGGCCGGATCGATGCGACACTCGATGGTGCGGACCTGCTCGGGGATATCAAAAGCAGTGGCACTCAAATCAGTGACGGCTTGATCTGCCGTGCGCTGCATCCATTCGACCAGTTCATCGGTGCCATTGAGGGTGTAGCGTTCCTCGGCGTTGAGATGGCGGAATGCGCGGGTCACGCTCGTCTTCGAGCCATAGAGCTTGGCGGCGATCCGCTTTTGTTCATCGGTGATCTCGCGGAGGCGCTCGAGCCCCCAGGTATAGGCCTCATCCAGGTCAACGGTATCGCCTACGAATAGGTGTGAGAAGCGTCGGTAGCGATCGCGGCCCACGGCGTCTTCGTGCGGCGCGTGGGTAACTAGCTGCTCGGAAAGCCAATCCGCTAGGTCTGCGAACGCATGCTTGGCGGAGGCCACCTCGGCGGAGTGCGGATCGACGCCTAGGCTCTCCAACAGGGAACCGGAATCAGCTAGGTCGCCGCACTGCGAGGTCACATCATCGATCTGTCGCGAAGGGGCCACATGGCCGTGGGCGGCAGCCTCCGCGAGGGATTCTTGGTAGCCCTCTAGGGATTTTTTGACCTGCGAGAGCCGGGAGCGGATGGCGTCGATCTGTTCAACGGTCTCATTGGGCATCAGAACCAGGGTGTCGCGGATGGTCTGTACTGGAGAGGCGATGTTATTGAGCAGCGCCAGATCTTCCCCGTGGTAGTGCAGGTCAAGGTCAAGGCACAGTCGATCGCGCAGGACGGCTGCGGTGACGTGGTCAACCTCGTCGAAGTCATCGTCGTCATCGCATTCGTCGGTGCCGTCATCGAAGGCATCGACGTCGGCGATCATCTCGCGGGTGCGATCGGCACGCGCGCTCCAGTATTCGGGGGAAAAATCCTGCAGGTCACCCTCGTACCCATTGATGCCCCAGGCGGTGGCATCGGTGGGCGAGAGGGCCGCCAGGTCGTAGACAAAGCCTTCGCAAGAGGCATCCAGCAGCGAGGGAGCACGCTCCTCTGATCTAGGCGTCTGATGATCTACGATTTTCTCCGAACTCATGACAGGTGAGTGTAGCCGGGTCAGACAGGTTTACGACACTCATTGACCACCTCACTTGAGAGGTTCGGCCCACCAGTGTTCAGCATCTCTATGTACCTCAAAGAAAGCATCTCCTAATCAGGCCGATGAACTGGGAAAATGGATACCGCTGGGGGCTTACTTTGGTGATTATCTGGGCGTCGATAAGCTGCCGTGAATTGTTGGGCTAGCATTGCCCTCCGTGAGCTTCCGTGACGTCTTCGCCGACACTCGACCGTTGCAGGTCCCCGCCTATCGACGGCTGTGGACCGCGAACATCGCCACGACGATCGGCGCGCAGCTATCAGTAGTGGCGGTGCCGGCGCAGATTTTCTCCCTGACCGGTTCAAGCGCCTACGTCGGGCTAACCGGCCTATTCGGACTCGTGCCTTTGGTGATCTTTGGACTCTATGGCGGATCGATCGCCGATAGCTTCGATAAACGCACCGTACTTATTGTCTCCACGCTGGGCATGACCGGAACTGCCCTGGTGTTCTGGGCGATGACGCTCTCCGGCCAGGCCAATGTGTGGTGGTTGCTGTGCACTTTCTCGCTTCAACAGGCGTTTTTTGCCGTCAATCAGCCCACCCGGACGGCGGCGTTTCGCTCGATTCTGCCGGTCGAACAGCTTCCTGCCGGGGCTGCTCTGAACATGATGCTCATGCAAGCAGGAGCAATCCTCGGGCCCTTGGTAGCCGGCGCACTGATCCCGTTTATCGGATTCTCCTGGCTCTATTTTCTAGATGCACTCCTGCTTCTCCCCACCCTGGGAGCGGTGCTGGCGCTGCCTTCCTTGCCGCCAAAGCAGCTGAGCCGAGCCGGGGTGCATTCTGTCCTCGATGGCCTGCGTTATCTCCGCGGTCAGCCAATTCTCTTGGTCGCGATGCTGTTGGATTTGATCGCCATGACGTTCGGTATGCCACGGGCGCTCTATCCGGAAATTGCCGCCGAACGGTTCGGGGAGACCGAGCCTGGCATGATGCTGGCGCTGCTCTATTCCTCGATGGCTGCGGGCGCGGTGGTTGGCGGGCTCTTGTCCGGTTGGATTTCCCGGGTAGTTCGCCAAGGCTTGGCGGTGATCGTGTGCGTCCTGGTGTGGGGAGTGGCAGTGGTCATCGCCGGGCTGGCCGTAATGCTGAGTCCGGGTGCGATCGGGATCTGGGCGTGGCTGATGGTCAGCATGCTGATTTTTGGCGGCGCGGCGGATATGTTCTCCGCCAGTCTGCGCGGGGCGATCTTGCAGCAGTCAGCCGAGGAACACGTGCAGGGACGAATCCAAGGCGTTTATATTGTGGTGGTAGTCGGTGGCCCACGGTTGGCTGATGTGTTGCACGGATGGGCGGCTGGCCCACTGGGA
The DNA here is from genome assembly GCF_003716585.1 of Corynebacterium alimapuense. GTDB lineage: Bacteria > Actinomycetota > Actinomycetes > Mycobacteriales > Mycobacteriaceae > Corynebacterium > Corynebacterium alimapuense. The sequence goes on along the minus strand of NZ_PTJO01000006.1, from coordinate 156,253 downwards.
GTAGGCATGGTGACTCTGCTGGGTGGAGTTTTGGTGATTGTCGGTACGCTCCTGTGCGCCTTATTGGTGCCTTCGTTTACCCGCTATCAAAAGCCCGGGTCGACGGAGATTATCACCACCCCTGCGAACTAAGCGGTCTAGTTCTAGCAAATAAAATTAGACTAAACAGTCTGCCTAGTATTAGGATATATTCATGCCTAATGCTGGAGCAGTCTTCTCTCGGCCGCGCACACCCGCGGCGAAATGTCTGCACTTGGTGCGCCTGAACCACATCGTCACCCGCAGTGAACTCGTCGAGGCCACCGGCCTATCTCAACCCACGATCACCCGTACTGTCAGCGCACTTATCGACGCTGGCCTCATCCAGCAGCGAACCGACCTCACTCGCTCACAGGGCCGCGGTCGCCCCACCATTCCATTGGAACTGGCGCCCAATCCTCGCCTGCACGCCGGAATCGCCGTCGGCACCTCGACCACCTATATCGGACTATTCGATACCCGCGGGCGCACCATCCGCGACGTCGAAGTACCCACCCCGGTCGCGCGGCTCTCGGAATCGGACTTCATCGAACATGTCATGGCAGGCCTCAACCGGCTTAGGGCTGGCCTTGATCGCCCGTTGGTCTGCGTCGGCGTCACCACCTCCGGCCGGGTCAGCCCCGACGGGGTGGTCAATGCTCAGAACCTTGGCTGGCAGGGCGCGGATGTCGCAGGCCGTTTGAGCTACCAATTCTCCGTCCCCGTGGTCGTTTCTGGCGCGGTCCCCGCGATCCTGGGTTCCGAGATCCAGTCCACTGACCTGCCCACCGGCACCATGGCGCTATTTGCCGATGATTCACTCGGCGCGGCCATCATCAATGATGAAGGCATCTCCCAGATCGACCTGCCGGAAAGCTGCGAGGAGCTCACCACCGAAGGTGTGCTCTGTGGACGTTTCCCCTCGCTTGCCGACGCCGCCCGTGCCCCAGAAATGCGCGCAGCCCTCGACCAACGCGCTCGCTGCCTTGGTGATCTCACCGCCAAGCTGGCCAGGGACCACGGTTCCTCCACGGTGGTCGTCGCGGGCAGCGCTTTTATCGATGATCCCGCCGCGCCAAAGCTCTTTGCCAGCCAGGTCCGCTCACTGTTGGCAGATATAGATGTAGAGCTGCGCCTGATCCCCACCCATCAGGAGATCGTCCGTGCTATCGCCCGAGCCGTGGCGCTTGATCAGCTCCTACGCGAGCCACTGAACCTATATCCTTAGATCCATGTCTGCACGGATGCGCACCCGCCACTTCACTCAAGCCAAGGCCGAGGGCCGCAGGTTTTCCTGCCTGACCAGCTATGATGCCCCGACTGCTGCCATCTTTGATCAGGCTGGCATCGATCTATTGTTGGTCGGCGATTCCGCGGCCAATGTCGTTCTCGGCCAGGCATCTACGCTGTCGATCACCCTCGATGAGATGCTATCGATGTCCCGGGCAGTCGCTGGAGCGACGCAACGCGCCTTCGTCGTGGCCGATCTGCCCTTCGGCACCTATGAATCCGGCCCCGAGCAAGCCCTAGCCACTGCGGTGCGGTTCATGAAGGAAACCGGTGTGGCCGGTGTGAAGCTAGAGGGCGGCGTCGAGATGGCACCGACAATTAGTGCGTTGGTAAAAGCCGGAATTCCGGTCGTCGCGCATATCGGCTACACCCCGCAGTCCGAGCATGCCCTCGGCGGGCATGTTGTCCAAGGCCGAGGCTCAGCCGCTGAAAGCCTGCGTGCCGACGCCCTCGCGGTCCAAACCGCAGGTGCCTTCGCCGTCGTGCTGGAAATGGTTCCAGCTGCCCTAGCAACGCAGGTCACCCAAGAGCTAGAGATCCCCACTATTGGCATCGGCGCGGGTTCTGGAACCGATGCCCAGATTTTGGTCTGGACCGATGCCTTCGGCCTCGGTGACAGCAAGGCGCCCCGGTTCGTGCGTCGCTATGCTGCCATCGGGGAGATCATGTTGGAGGCAGCACAGGTCTATCGCGCGGACGTAGAAAATGGCACCTTCCCCGATGCTTCCGAGTCCTTCGAGGATCACAAATGACGCATATTTTGCGCACTGTCGAAGAAGTGCGCAAGTTCCACTCCCCTGGCTGCCTAGGTCTCGTGCCCACTATGGGAGCACTGCACACCGGGCACCGCGAATTGATCGAGCGAGCACGCGCCGAGAATGACTCAGTAATTGTTAGCATTTTCGTCAATCCCCTGCAGTTCAGCGATCTCGGCGACTGCGCAGACTACCGCGACTATCCCCGAGATCTAGCTGCTGATCTCGAGGCACTCCAGGACTTAGACGTCGACGCAGTATTCGCTCCAGAGCCCTCCGAGATGTACCCCAACGCAGTACCGGAGGTGTGGGTTCGCGCTGGTGAGATGGGTAGCCGCCTCGAGGGTGCTAGCCGCCCAGGACACTTCGACGGCGTAACCACCGTGGTGGCCAAGCTCTTTCAACTGATCCAACCCGACCGGGCCTACTTCGGCGAAAAAGACGCCCAGCAGCTAGCGATCATCCGGCGCATGGTCGCCGACCTTAATATCCCTGTTGAGATCACTGGCGTACCCATCATCCGTGGTACTGACGGTCTCGCAGAATCGAGCCGTAACCAGCATCTATCTGCCCAGCAACGGCAACAAGCACTGATCTTGCCCCGCACTCTGTCAGCTCTGGCCCAGGGAGAAATCAGCGACGTCGACCACGCCCGGGCTGCAATTTCCGCCGCCGAGGGTGTAGAACTCGATCACCTCGAGGTTGTCGATCCAGCCACGCTATTGCCAGTACCGGATGTCCATCGACTCGATCAGCTCGACAGCGGAGCTCTGGTGGTAGCCGCCATTCGAGTGGGCAATACTCGGCTGATCGACAATATTACTATCGGCCAGCTCTAGTCTCAGTTGAAGCGGACGCTCTCCAGCGAGAGCGCCTGCTCAGGTGCTGCCTGCCTGCCAGCCAAGTCGACGTAGCGGCCAGCGTGTGGGATAAATGCTGCAGATTGCGCTGGGTCGAGCTGACGGCGCACCTTCGCAGGAACTCCTGCGGCTAATGCTTGCTCCGGTATTTCCTGGCCCTCGAGCACCACCGCGCCCGCCGCGATCAAGCAACCGGCACCGATTACTGACCTCGACAGCAGCGCAGATTTCATCCCAACCAAGGTGCCGTTTCCCACCGTTGAGCCATGGACGAGGGCCAAGTGGCCGACGGTGACATCATCGCCGAGGGTGCATGGGGCATCGCGATCGACGTGCAGGACGCTGTTGTCCTGAATATTGGTGCGCTCCCCCACTCGGATGGCATTGGTATCCGCACGCAATACGCAGCCGTAGAACACCGAAGAGTCTGCACCGATTTCTACATCACCAATCAACACCGCGGTCGGGGCGATCCAGGCCGAGGCATGAACGCGGGGAATCTTGCCAGCAAAGGGCAAAATCAATGGGCCGCTCATGCTAAAGCCGATCGCACGGAGTCGGGGCCGGTGAACAAAATAGCCTGTAAACCGGCCTCTTGTGCGGCTAGAACATTGCGAGGATTGTCGCTGAAGTAGATGATGTCTTTGGCATGCACGCCCATGGCATCGACGGCCACCGCATACATCCGGGGATCAGGTTTGATCACTCCGATGTCGCAGGAGAAAACCACCGCATCGAAATAGTCGAGCCAGCGGTGCTTGGCCCGCACCTTTTTTGCTAGTCCCAGCGGAATATTGGCGAGGACACCAGCGCAAATATCTGCGTCATCTAAGGAATCGATTAGTTCCACCATCTCTGGGTTAGCCTCGATGCTGGTTGCCCAGTCCGCAACAACGGCTTCATAAATATCGAGTGGTTCCAACCCGGCGCGGACCTGCAGCTGACGCCAAAAGCGTTCATCGCCGATATCGCCACGGTCGTAGGCCGGACGTAGCTCCTCATAGATGGGCCAGATCCGAGCATCCGCTCCTACTGCGTTTTCCACCCGGATCCGTTCGGTCTCCGTTCGCGGCTTGAGAAACACTCCGAATAGGTCGAACAGCACAGCGTTCATGATGCGGGACTCCTCTCCTTGGTTCTACTTCCAGCCTACGTGCGCACCGCAATGATTCTCGGCGGATCGAGTTCGATCTTGTCCACTTCGCAACCCATGGGATGAGATGAGCCAATGATTCTGAGCCGAAATTCAAATAGTGTCTCCGGTCACGACGTAGGATGCCTTGCATGGACACCTTCACCATCCGTCGAGAGTCAGAAGCGGATATCCCAGCCATCCGAGACCTGACTTCGCGTGCGTTCGTGGGCAAGCCTTATTCCAATCAACAAGAATCATCGATTATTGAGTCCTTGCGCGATGCCGATGCCCTGACTTTTTCCTTCATGGCGGTAAAAGGTTCATCGTTGGTCGGGCATATCGCGGCCTCCCCAGTCACCATCAGCAATGGCGCCGTTAATTGGCTAGCCATCGGCCCCATCAGCGTGGACCCGCAACGTCAGGGCGAAGGAATCGGCTCCCAGCTCATGCGGCGAGTCCTCAAAGAGTTAAGAGAAATCAACGCAGGCGGCGCGGTGGCAGTGGGAGATCCCACCTTCTATCAGCGTTTCGGTCTTGAGCATGTAGCGGACTTGGTACTCCCGGGCGTCGATAAGCAGTATTTCCTGGCGATGCCGCTGGCAGATTCCGCGATGCCCAGCGGCGAGGTGTCTTACCACCGAGCCTTTTGCTCCTAAAGCTGCTGTCTATTCGTTCGGCGGGCTGTGCCAAGCATGCCGAATGAGTGTCTCTAATACCCGCAGGTCAATGTCGGCTGGTTTATTAACGTAGATACAGCCCACCGCCCGGTCATGCTTTCCCAGCGCTGCTAAGAGATTTTCTGAATCAGGATGTCCTTGCAGGCCATAGAGCGAAATCTTCGCCTTACGCGGGCTAAAACCAACGCGAAAAGTATCGCCTTCACGTCCAGTGGCATAGCGGTAGTGAAGCTGCCCGTAGCCAATCATGCTGGACCCCCACAACACTGGATCGGCATCAGTAGCTCGGCCGAAAATCTCTAGGAGGAGACGTCCGTGTTCTACTCTGCGCGGGCTATCTAGCTGATCGATATACCCACTGACAGAACAATCCTGCGGGTGAGTCTTGATATCGGCGGCGTTTTCACCGGTCGCCCCGAAGCTAAAGGTGGCAGCCCGGTTTTCCCGTTCAGGTACGTGGCCACCCAAGCTCCCGCCGCGTTCTGCCAACGCATCCTGTGCCCGCTCTAGACTCCGCTTTCCGACGCCGCGCAAACCCGCTAGCTGCGCATAATCAACGTCATCCAGCGATTCAAGATCTACGAAACCAGCGTGGGCAAGCGCGTCAAGAGCAGAGCGAGCAATCCCAGGTACTGACTCAAGAGGGGTGGGCATGCCTCGAGCCTAGTGATATCTCTGCCGGGCGCTCGGCGGCTAGGATGTGGCGGATACCCGTGATCCGAGAACCACGGCAAAGGGGAAATGACACATGTCGCCGAAGACAACCACCCGGCACGTCGACGCCGTTCGGGCCAAACTCAGGCAGATTCCGCTGTCGGTATGGACTGGGGTGATTGGCAGCGCCAGCATCTTGATCAATCTGCTGATCGCACCCGAGCAATGGACCAGCCCTTGGATCACTGTCGTCGGATTAGCTCATGTGGCATGTCTGATTGCGGTGCCCAAACGGGTACTCCTTACCTGGGCGTTTTACCTCCCGCTCTACTTGATCGTCGCTTTCGTCCCTGATGCTCGGATCACTGCGTTTGTCTTGATCGCACCCTTGATGGCTGGGATTGTCGCTTATCTTGGACATCCACGCGCCGCAGCTTGGGGTGGCTTGCTGATTACCTTTGCCGGTTCCATTGACCCTTTGAATGGCATCTACCTGCCGGAGAATCTGCTGGCGTTGATGATCTGGGCTATTTTGCTGGCCACTGCGGTATTGACGGGAAAGACGCTGCACCAGCTGTCCAGACAACGCAGAGAGCTCATCGATCGGTGGCGAAAGGATGTCGAACAACGCCGAGAGAACCTAGCTCAGTCACTCCATGACTCGGTTGCCGCCTCGTTGACCTCGATAGTGATGCGCTCCGAAGCGCTCAACCTTCGCCAAGATTTAGACCCCCAGATCAGCGAAGAGCTCGGCGAAATAGCTGACCAAGCACGCCTTTCGATGTCCGAGGTGCGCGGACTTCTCCGTGTGCTTAGTGAGGATGCCCCAGCCCGGGAGCCACAACCGGAAGCGCCGTTATCCAGACAGTGCACTGACACCGCGAAGCTACTCCGCGCGCATGGGTTCTTGGTGGAAGTCCGCACCGAACAACCAGGCGGCGAGCTCAATGCCAACAAGCTGGTGGTGCTCCGGCAGGTGCTTAGCGAACTGAGCACCAATGTGATCAAGTACGCCGAGCCAGGTTCTACTGTGCTCCTTCAGCTGACAGAGACCGATAATGAGCTTTCTCTTGAGATCAGCAACGCGGTCCGCACTGGTGCCCAGCTACCCAATCTGGCCAGTGGGTTGGGGCTGGCAGCACTATCCCAACTTGCCGCAGGTGTTAACGGTCGTGTCTCTACCCATTCAAATGGTCAACAGTGGAGCAGCATTCTCAGGCTCCCCTACTCATCGTCGCGCTCGAGCAGCTCCCCCTAAACGGGTGGTCACTCTCGTCTACCATCCGGCCCACCGATACCAAGGGGCTGCTATTTGATGGGCTAGCAAGGGACAATAAAGCCCGATCAACACCCAGTGATCGGCACTAGTTAAGGAGCCATTATGTCAGCACTGACAGCCTCTAAGCGGCAACGTTTGGCCGCTGGCTTAGCCATCGCCGCGCTCATCTCAGTTCCGGCTCCCACCGCCACCGCCGCGGCCGAGGTCGTGGAATTTCCTGAGCAAAACATGGTGAGCGTGGCCAGCATCATTGATCTGCTGACCTGCCGTGAACAATCTAGGATCCCTTGGTGCAAGTAGAAGCAGATGAAAGCAACTGAAACCGTGACTACCTGGACTTTTCTAGTCGACGATGACCCGATCGTCTTGCAATCTTTGCGTCGATATTTCGATGCCACTGAAGATATCCGGGTGATCGGCGAAGCCGTGGACGGAGCAGATGCGTTGGCCCAGCTGGAGGATATCTGTGTCGATGTTGTCTTGGCCGATATCCACATGCCCAACATGGACGGGGTGAATTTGCTCCGCAACCTGCAGGAGCGCCCCAATCCACCGGCGTTCGTTGCTATCACTGCTCTTGACTCCGACAACACAATGCTGCAGGTACTCGCCAGCGGCGGGGCAGGCTACATCCTCAAAAGCTCCCGGCCGCAAGCCATCATCGAAGCGGTCCGTGATGCAGTTTCCGGCGGCACGACTGTCTCCCCGCAAAGCCTGACGCGACTGATGGATTATCTACCAGCGGATCCTCCACACACCGCATCCGAAGAAAGCGCAGAAAACAGCTTTGAGCTGACCAACGTTGAGCGGGAAATCTTGCTGCTTTTATGCCAAGGCATGTCGAATGCCACTATCGCTAAGACACTGAACTACTCGGAATCGACCGTGAAGAAGTACGTCTCTCAGCTCATTGGCTACTTCGGAGTGAGTTCTCGCCTGAGTCTGGCGGTCTCTGCGATCCGTAGTGGTTGGTAAAATCTCATAACCCAGCGTCGCCACAGCGATCGTCTGCGGAGGACAGCCCCTAGCCAATAGGTCATCATCGGATGTACTATTCATCGCATGCTGACCATTTCCTCTCGTTTGGATGCCATGAATCGCCTAGGGCGTGCCATGGCCGACCCCACTCGCTCCCGAATCCTCCTTGCCCTATTAGAGGGCCCCGGCTATCCGGCGGAGCTAGCCCGAGACCTCGAGCTCAGCAGAACAAACGTGTCCAACCACCTGTCCTGCCTGCGCGGTTGCGGCATCATCAAAGCCGAATCGGAAGGTCGACGCACCCGGTACGAGATTATCGACGCCCATCTCGCCCACTCCTTCAACGATCTTCTGAGCGTGACCCTCGCTCTCGACGAGAACACCGCTTGTGTTGATCCCAACTGCTGCGTGCCAGGTTGTTGCGATAACGCTGCTCAGGAGGGCAAGTAAATGGACGATTGCTGCGCTCCCGCTGCCCCGAGCAAGAACCGCGAACAAGAAAAAGCCCCAGAAAAGCACACCCCCTGGTGGCGCGATAGATCCGTTCTCATCCCGGCAGCCTCCGGCTTGATCCTGCTCATCGGACTGGCGCTGGAATGGCTCGATCTCACCTCCAGCACGATCACCCTCACCCTGTTTTGGATATCGCTCCTGCTGGGTGGCTCACAATTTGTCCCCAATTCAATTCGCTGGCTGCTTACCTCTGGCAAGCTCAGCATTGGGTTGCTGATGACCATCAGCGCCATCGGCGCAGTCCTGTTGGGCTACCTAGAAGAGGCTGCTGCACTAGCTTTCCTTTACTCCATCGCCGAGGCGCTCGAAGACCGAGCAATGAATAAGGCGACCTCAGGACTGAGCTCCCTACTGGCGATCATTCCCTCAACCGCTACCGTGGTCTCTTCCTGTGGAAGCGCTCGCACCGTGGCCATCGAGAAGCTCGCCGTGGGCGATATCCTCAGACTTTCCGCAGGTGAACGCCTGGCCACCGATGGCGTGATTAAGACTGGCCATAGCGCCCTAGATGTCTCTGCAATCGCGGGTGAATCCATCCCCATCGAGGTCGGTCCAGGCGATACGGTCCTGGCCGGTTCAATCAATACCAATGGCTCACTCGAGATTGAAGCCACCGCCAATGGCACGGACAACTCCCTGACCACGGTCGTGGAGCTAGTGAAACAAGCCCAGCATGAGAAGGGCGAACGAGCTCGGATCGCCGATCGGATGGCCAAACCTCTAGTACCCGGAGTCCTAGTCTTGGCACTCCTAGTCGGTGTGATTGGCTCCCTATTCGGCGATCCCGATGTGTGGATCCAACGTGCCCTCGTGGTTCTTGTCGCCGCCTCCCCCTGCGCCCTAGGAATTTCAGTGCCAGTGACGGTAGTCTCCGCGATCGGTGCGGCCAGCAAGCTTGGCGTGATCATCAAATCCGGCGCTGCCTTCGAGCGCCTCGGGGACATCAAACACCTCGCACTGGATAAGACTGGCACCCTAACGCGCAATCACCCCACTGTGGCCGAAGTATTGACTACCCAAGACCTCAGCCGTGCAGACGTGCTCAACTGGGCCGCCGCCCTGGAGAGCCATTCCACTCACCCGCTGGCCACCGCGATCACCTCTGCTGCCCCTCAGCTACCCGATGCTCAAGAGGTCATCGAATCTCCCGGCCAGGGTATGAGCGGCGTAATTGGCGCAATGACTATCTCGGTAGGTAGTCCCCGGTGGCTCTCCCCCGGATCTTTAACTGAAGAGGTCGCAGTCCTTGAGCAACAAGGCATGACCGTGGTCATTGTCCACCAAGATGGCAACTGCGTCGGCGCGATCGGAGTGCGCGATGAGCTGCGCCCCGAAACCCCTGAGGTCATCCAAATCCTCTCCGCTCAAGGCATCGGCACCACCATGCTCACCGGCGATAACGTCCGTACTGCCAACACCTTGGCCCGCCAGGCTGGAATCCACGACGTCCGAGCTCAACTGCGCCCGGAAGACAAGGCCACTGCGGTAGCTGGCTTGGCTGAACGTGGGCCGGTGGCGATGGTCGGTGACGGCATCAATGACACTCCTGCATTAGCCACCGCCGACGTCGGGATCGCCATGGGCACCGCCGGCTCGGATGCCGCCATCGAGTCCGCAGATGTGGCCTTTATCGGCGATGATCTGCGCCTGATTCCACGAGTCTTGGAGCACGCCCGCAAAGGCAAGCGGATCATCAACCAGAACATCATTCTCTCCCTGGCGATCATTCTCATCCTCTTGCCCTTGGCCATCACCGGTGTGCTCGGGCTAGCAGCCGTGGTGCTCATTCACGAGCTTGCTGAAGTCGTGGTCATCGCCAACGGACTCCGCGCTAGCCGAAGTGCGAGTGCTTAATATTCGCTTCATCAACCACTGAACACAGATCGTCCCCGCTTCCAATTGGAGGCGGGGACTTTTCATTCCACCGGCTAGGAAAGCTACCCAATGAGTTCATTTCACCTATGTACACAAGGAAGATCGACTCCATAAAGTACTGACCATTTACTGAATTTAATGCACACAGAATGCTACTGCCTGGCCTTTCATAGCTTTATACCAATGTGTACATTGCTCGTGTTGACATTTCTGTGTTCATAGGTCATGATTAAACACAGATTAAGCAACCAACACACAAAGGGAACACATCATGACCGCACGAAAGATCATCCTCATCGACATTGAGAACTTCAACGGAGGCCCCATCGCCACCCCGGGTCAAGCCCACTGGTGCCGCCGAATGCTGGATAACTGGATTAGCTCCACTACGGAGGATCTGATTGTGTTGGCCGCAGATATCACCACAGTGACCAACGTGCACGCTGGTTGGCAGCGCCACCGGATTCTGCCGGGACATGGTGAAAATGGAGCAGATTTTCGCCTTCTAGAGGTAATGGATGAGGATCTAGCAGCCCGCTTCGACGAAGTGGTCTTAGTTTCTGGAGACCGAATCTTTGCAGAAAAAATCTCTTGGCTGAATGGGCAGGGCTTGACCACCACCGTCTATTCCCACCCAGATGCTCTATCAAAGCGCCTGCGTTTCGCGGCTAATACCGTTATCACCACCCCGATTACTAACCCCACCGAGAACGACCACCGAAAGAGCGCCTAAATGAACACCCCCACTGGCCAATTGGCCATCAAAGACATTGCCGCCCTGGCCAATGTCACCCGCGCGGCCGTCAGTAACTGGCGTTCTCGCTACCAAGATTTCCCATCCCCCACCCCCCAATCCCCGGCCCGACGACCTCTATTCGACCTTCAAGAAATCCTCTCCTGGCTCAAGGCCAACGACCTATTAGCGCAAGATGCTGCCACTAGGAGCGTCGAATTTAGCTTGAAGGCCACCATCAACCTGCTACGCGCAAGCACGTTAGAGCCCATCAACTCCACATTCTTGACGCTCTACCTGCTAGCCCTACACAAACAAGCCGCCACAACTACCAGCGATTCCTGGCAGAGCGTTGCTGACTCGAGCACAACAGCACAACTTCACCAGGCAATCAGCGATGCCCCAGTACCCGCGCGCCATCTCCCGGCTGATGCTCCCGCATTTGTCTGCGAGATCATCACACATCTCCCCGAGACCTTGGCCCCCGATTTGATCAACGGCTTCAACAGCCTCGAGATTGAGGACTATGGCCAGGCAGCGACACTCACCATCGATTCCATCTTGGGGCTAGGCGGGCGCGGTAGCTCCAGCGAATTCGGCACCTCCAAGTCTGCCTCGTCTGCACTATTGGTCAACGCCGCTGCCACCACGATCAAAGATGGCGACACCATCTTCGATCCCGCCTGCGGTATCGGTGGTACGGCGCTCTCATTGAGTACAAGAGGTACCAATCTCAACGTCATCGGCAACGACATTGAGCTGGTTTCCGCTTTCATCGCCACCATTCATGCCTATTTGGCAGATATTCCTGCCACCTTCACCCATGGTGATTCATTGGCCAATGATCCGCACCCAGGTCTCAGTGCCCAGACCATTGTTACGGAACCTCCACTGGCGATGCGTCTCGATAGAGAGATCCAACAGTCACTGCTGGCCGAGGCAGGCATCGATGCCTCGACAGTGTTTTCGGAAGAGGCGTTTGTCCTCTATATTCTCAGCCACCTAGCTCCAGGCGGACGTGGATATGTCTTGACCGGGATGAGCACCGGATACAGCGGTCGCTCCACCCAATTCCGTCAAGCACTTGTGGCCCGCAACGCTCTTGAAGCAGTGGTTCAGCTTCCCCAGGGGTTGTTGTCCTATTCCAGCATCCCCACAATGCTGTGGGTCATTCAATCCCCGGAGCATTCCCAGGAAGCCTCGGTCCTCATCGCCGATGCCAGCGAAGCCTCCCAGCCAGAAGCTCATATCGGCCAATGGCTCACAGAGCTTAGAGCAGGCATCGATGCCTCGATTCCTACCGGGAAGATCAGCCTTGCGGAATTGATCACTAATGAGGGTTCTCTCGTCCCCGCTCAGCTGCTCCGAAAAGACCGCAGCAGCCAGGAAGTCCACCAAGAACTAGAACAATCCAGCACTCAACTGCACGATGTCTTAGAGCTCATCCACAGTGCACAGAGCGCCGAGGGGGAGTTCTTTGAACATCTTCCCACTGCCGCTGCCGTCTCCAGCCTGCACCAACTCATTGCCAGAAAAATCATCAGCAGACAACGTCCCACCCGCAGGCTTAACGCGCCGGATGAGTCACCAGAAACCGGACTCCAGGCACGACAAATTACCTCACGCCATCGGGGCAATGAGGCAAAGATCGTCACCGTTGAAAAAGACACTCCCCTGCTCCAGGACGGAGATATCGTGCTCCCCCGCATCGGGACTTCGCCCGCCTGGGTGTTCACAGCAGATGGTTCTCGCTGGGTCGCCCCGCTTGGCTTCTTAGTGTTGCGCGTCAATAATCAGGCCTTCGACCCGCACTATTTGGCAGCGTGCATCAACGCCTCATTTAATGAAGCCCCTCAGCTTGGTCTGCCGATTGCACGCAGGGAACTCAAACAAATCCAGATCCCCCACCTGGATATCGACCAGCAGCGAGAAGTCGCACGGTCTCTAGAAAAACTCAACGACCTGCACAACCAGGCCGAAGAGCTCTCAAAGCTGACAGTTAAGACGATGGATGCGGCGATCAATGTCATCCGATATGGATCGAGTAGCCGCTAGGTGCTACTTCCCAGCGCAGGCTCGCTCGGCGCTGGGTTGGAGTGCCCAGGTTGATCTGTTGCTTGTCGACGTCGCCGATTCCGGACGACCCGCGTTCCTACCAGGACCACCACAAAAATCAGGCCATAGAAAGTAGCCATCGCCGCAGAAGTAGCGGCGTTAAAGGCATAGGCAATTTGGAAGCCAGCAATGGCACCAATGGTGGAAACCACCAGTGTCCAAAAGAACATCTGCGGCAACCGATCACTGACCAGATAGGCAACCGCGGCCGGGGTGATCATCAACGAGATCACCAGAATTGCGCCCGCAGCATGGAAAGCTGCGGTGACAGTGACTGCGACCAGAAACATCAACCACAGGTTCAACCGGCGGGTACGAATGCCAATAAGTTCGGCAAATTCAGGATCGAAAGTAGCGACCTTGAGCTGGCGGTAGAACAAGAGAATAAACACCGCGTTGATCAGGAACATACCGAGCATCAAGTACATATAGGTCGGACCGAAGTCACGACCGGAGACGATCAGATGCTCGAAAGAAGCCAGGTTCAAGTCGCCAACCAACACCACGTGAGTATCGAGGTGGACATTGGTGAACTGGCCGCTAACCATGATCACGCCCACAGCAAATAGTGCGGGAAAGATCAGGCCTTGTGGTGCATCGCCAGTGATCAGGCCGGTACGCGAGAGCCATTCCGAACCCACAGCCACCATCAGCCCGGAGATGGCCGCCCCGATGATCAACCAGGGGGAGTTGAGATCCCCAGTAAGTGCGAAGCCAACAACGATGCCAGGGAATACGGCATGGCTGATGCCATCGACGAGCATGGAATTGCGGCGCAGCACAACGAAAACGCCAGGCAATGCACAGGTGATAGCAGTAACTACCGCGAGGAGCGCGGCTCCTAAAGCGAATCCCATCTAGACCGCCGCCTTAAGCTCAGCAATCGCCCGACGGCGACGGATAGCACGCACGATAATGCTGCGATCAGGTGCCGCGAGCAAAGAGAATAGGAAGATGACGAACAAGGTCACCGCGATCACCGGACCAGTAGGAATTGGGCCGAAGGCAATAGAAAGATAGGTACCCACTGCCGAGCCGACGCCACCGATCAGTCCGGAGAAAAAGACCATGCCGGGCAACGTGGAGGTCCACTGTCTAGCGGCCGCTGGCGGGGTGACCACGAAGGCAACCATGAGAACCAAGCCAATGGCTTTCGCACCGATAACAGTGGCGATGGCAATCAGGACGAACATGGCGGCGTCGATAAGCCGATTATTAAAGCCCATCACCGCAGCATGTTCCCGGTCGAAGGTGGTCAGTGCAAACTCTTTCCACATCAGCAGCAAGACCAGCAGGGCGATACCGCCAATGCTCAAAGAGACGGCAAGATCTGCCTTCGTGATGGTCGATGCGTTGCCGAATAGATAGTCTTGGATGCCGCCTTTGTCCGGAATCGGATTGTTCTGGATGTACTGCATCATCAACATGCCCAGGCCAAAGAAGGCGGAAAGCACCACTGCCATAGCGGTGTCGATCTTGATTTTGGTGGCTCGGGGGATCCAGTTCGTGGCTACCACCACGAACGTGCCAACGATTACCGCACCAATAATCAAGGCCAGCATGCTGCGCCCATAAAGCCCCAATGAGGTCATCAGGAGGAATGCGGCCAATGTTCCTGGCAGCGCCGAGTGCGAGATCACGTCACTGATCAGCGACTGTCGACGCAGATACGCGAAGGAGCCAAGCGTACCGGCAACCACGCCAATAATGGTTGTTCCCCAGAACACCATCGTAAAGGTGTGGTCAGCAAAAAACTCCACTGGAGTCACGGCCGTTGCGCCTCCAGACCATAGGCGATTCGGATCAGGTCTTCAGTGAAATGCGATCCCACCGGGCCAGAACTGACCACTCGACCGGTGTTGAGCATGGTGACTTGGTCACAATAGTCGGGCACGGTCTTAAGGTCATGGTGGACCAAGATGATGGTCTTTCCTTCGCCGCGCAGCCGGTGCATCACATCCACAATGGTCTGCTGGCTATAGGCATCGACTCCTTGGAAAGGCTCATCCATGAAGTACAGATCCGGCTGCTGAGCCAGCGTGCGCGAGAGAAATACCCGCTGACGTTGTCCGCCGGAGAGCTGACCGATCTGCCGATCAGCCAAATTGGTAATGCCAGTTTGCTCCATTGCATCGGCGGCCCGTTGCTTCTCCGCTTTTCCGGGACGACGAAACCAACCGAGCCGGCCATAGGTTCCCATGAGCACCACATCGGCCACGGTGGTGGGAAAATCCCAGTCCACACTGGTCTGTTGTGGCATGTACCCGATGTGGTTGCGCACTGCGCCAAGCTGCTGACCGAAAAACTCAGTATGCCCACTGAGCGTAGGTATCAAACCCAGCATCGATTTCAACAAGGTTGATTTTCCAGAGCCATTAGGACCGACGATGCCCATCACCACTCCCTGGGGGACTTCCACGTTGACTCCGCGTAAGACAGGGTCAACCCGATAAGCCACCGAGATATTAGTAGCGACCACAGCCGGGCCGGTTGTCGAGATTGTCATTTATTCTCCCAGTGCCTGCGCAACGGTGTTGACGTTATTTTCAAAAACGCCGAGGTAGGTGTCCACGGGCTCAGTGGGCCCGAGGGAGTCAGCGAAGAGCTCTTCGGTGGATATCTCTACGTCCCAGCCACGAGACTCGACGGCTTCCCGCAAGGAAGTAATCGCCTGCGGATTAGCTTGGTTATCTTGGAAGATCACCGGAACCTCGTTGTCCACGATGTAATCAGCCAGATCAGAGAGCTCAGTGGCAGATAGTGCGGCCTGAGTGGAAATAAAGTCAGTAGCTCGGACTTCTAAGCCATAGGTATCGCCGAAGTAGTTGAAGGCATCATGTCCGGTGACCAGGACTCGAGGATCGGGGATGCTTGAAAGCTGCTCTTGTGCCCAATCATCAGCCTCACTGATCTGCTCTTGGAAATCGGTGGCATTAGCCTCATACTCATCCGCGCTAGCTGGAACGGCCTCACCCATGCGGTCAGCTATATCTTCGACCACCAACGACCAAGCATCAGGACTGTTCCAGATATGCGGGTCATGGAGGGGATTTCCCTCATCGTCGGTCTGATCCCAGGCCAGCAGCATGTCCTCGGGCAACATCTCGCCGACAGCTAGCTGCTTGTCGCCGAGACTTTCCAGCTGATCAATCATCTGAGCTTCTAGGTGCAGACCATTCCAGAAGACTAGATCTACATCCCGCATGGCTTCAATGTCTTGAGTGGAGGGCTGGTAGGTGTGCGGATCGCCACCTGGACCGACCATGGTGGTCACTTCAGCATCAGGATCGATATTGAGTACCGCATCTGCCAAATAGCCAGTGGTGGCATAAACGGTGAGCGGTCCGTCGCTTTCAGCATTGGCAGTCTCCGTCTCCACGGAACAGCTGGCCAGCATCAGTGAGCTAGTGGTTGTCAGAACTACGGCGGGCAATAACCGGCGGAACGATGTCACGGTATATCTCTCCTCGGTGTCTGAAGTTTGATCTTCAATTGATTGAACTTTAGATAACAGTATCGTTGAAAGCTACCCTTAGCAAGCAACTAGCCCCGCTCCTACCGCTCCGATACGCTGGCGAACATGCACGTGAGCGACTTGGCAGACCGATCCCAGGACTACCTAAAAGAAATCTGGAATATCAATGAACACTCCGGCGCCCCCGCACCCTTGGGGGAGTTAGCCGCCCGAGTGGGACAAAAAACGACAACAGCTTCGGAAGCGATCCGTCGATTAGCGGCCAAGGGCCTCGTCATTCAGGAGCCCTATAAGGGCGCCATCCTGACTGCCGCCGGACAGCGGCTGGCGATGGACATGGTGCGTCGGCACCGCCTATTAGAGACCTTCTTGGTGCAGACGCTCGGCTACACCTGGGATGAAGTTCATGAGGACGCGGAATCTCTCGAACACTCCGTCTCCGACCGGCTTATGTCGCGAATCGACGCCCACCTAGGCCACCCCGAACGCGACCCACATGGAGACCCCATCCCCGATGCGGCAGGGCAGATTCCTCAGGTTGACTGGGTGAGCCTAGCTGCGATTTCCCCAGGTCAGACGGTCACCGTCGAGCAAGCCAACGATCACGATCCGCAACTGTTGCGCTACCTGGCCGAACACGGAATGATCCCCGGATCCCAGCTCACCGTGCTCGAATCACCTGCAGCGGGCATGCTCAAAGTCCAGATCGGCACCGTCGAATTCTTGCTCGCCGAAAGCGCGCTCGCCGAGATCCGAGTCCGCCGGGACAACTAGCTCCGAACCTGCCCGCTGAGCTCGAAGAACCACATGATGTGTTCGCGCAGAGCAGCAGCGGCGTCGCTTCCCCGATGCTCCCGTACCGCCTGCAGGATCTGCCGGTGCTGCCGCCGAAGAACCACGCTCACCGAAGGCCAATCTTCTACATCCGACACTGTCTCTTGGACATAGCCAATGGTGGCTTGGCGCAGCGACTCCATGATCGTTTCCACCACGACATTGCCCGCCAATGAGACCAGCAGCAGATGAAATTGGGTGTCATAGTGGTGAAACTCGCCGGCGGGCAGATCAGGATCATCCATCAGGTCCAATAGACGCTCAGCGCGAGCCAGCGTCTCGTATCGCTTTGGGGAATCCTCCGCCGCGGCGGCTTGAACTGCAGATTGGATCTCCAACAACAATCGAGTCTCCACCAGATCCCCCACCGGCAAAGAGCGGGTAGCCACGTGCATCCTTAAGGCCCACGACAGTGCTGTCGACGGTTCCGAGATAACCACGGCGCCTGCCGCAGGTCCGGAACCGGTCGAGGAACGAACCAATCCCATCGCGTCCAAAACGCGGATTGCTTCACGCACCGAGGCTCGAGAGATGGAAAAATCCTCAGCGAGCTGCCGTTCACCAGGGAGTTTATCGCCCACAGAGATCTCCCCGCTGCGAAGTCGCGCCTCCAGCCATTCAAGAACGACAGAGTAAGCACGGGGCTGATCGGTCAACATGGAGCGGGCCTCCTAGGGCGCTAAGGAATTTCACCAATCCTAGGCCCGCACCGGCCAGAGACCGGAAAAGGCCATATTCTCCTCTGCCAATCTTTCCCAGATTGTGGTTGATCAGCAGCGCAGAAGCAGGACGTGAACACAGACACGGACATCGATAGCGGTAGACCTGGACATCACTCTCCAGGATTAGCTCATTCCACGACCGATGTCTGACTTATGAGATCTACAACCTGGACGGCCCTAAAGCATATAACGTGATTATATTGAGTAAGTGAACTAGCCCCGTTCCGTGACGGTTGCGTGACTTCAATCACTAACTTATTATGGTCTGACCACAGGTGTGCGGGCCCCGATTCGCTCATCTCCGATAATTTTGGAGGTCCTATGAGGATCGCGCTGTTTTCCACCTGCATCGTGGATGCCATGTATCCAAAGGTCGCGCTGGCCACCGTCCGCGTGTTGGAACGACTTGGCCATGAGGTGGTTTTCCCCACCGGCCAGGGCTGCTGCTCACAGATGCACGTCAACAGTGGCTACCTGGCAGATGCGCTTCCAGTGGTCCGAAACCACGTCAAGGCGTTTTCCACGGCCGATTATGACGTAGCCGTCGCGCCTTCCGGATCATGCGTGGCCTCCCTAGGACACCAACAACCGATGGTCGCCCGCGTCGGCGGAGATGAACTCCTAGCCAAGCAGGCTGCCGAGGTTGCCGAAAACACCTATGAGCTCTCCCAACTGCTCGTCGACGTCCTCGGAATCACCGATGCCGCCGAACAACTGGGCTCTTATTTCCCGCACTCGGTGACCTATCACCCCTCCTGCCACGGCATGCGCCTGCTGCGACTGGGCGACCGTCAACAAGATCTCATCAGCTCAGTTGAGGGCATTGATTTTCGCCCGCTACCGGATGCGGAAGAGTGTTGCGGCTTTGGCGGTACGTTTTCCATGAAAAATGCAGATGTCTCCGGCGCGATGGTCGAAGAAAAGATCGGCAATATCACGACTACCGGCGCGCAGGCCTGTACCGGCGGCGACGCCTCCTGCTTGCTGCATATCGGTGGAGCGATGTCGCGGCGCACAGTCGAGGTTCGAACTGTCCACTTTGCTGAGATCCTCGCCTCTACCCGAGAGAATCCACTCGATATCACTGGCCCACTCGAACTTTCCATCCCCGCTCCCGCCAAAGGAAGTGCCCGATGAGCACCACCTCTCTGGGAATCCCCAGCATCCGACCCGTCCATGGTCAGGGCAACTTGCACGCCGAGACTGCCTTCCCCAAGGCTGCTAAGGAGCAGCTGCGCAACGAGCAAATGCGCGCGAATATCCAGCACGCTACCCACACCATCCGAGAAAAACGGGCACACGTAGCCGCGGAGCTGCCCGATTGGGAGCACCTGCGCGATACCGGTTCTGCTCTCAAACAACAGGTAGCCGCAAATCTTCCAGAACTACTCGAAGAGTTTGAACGCAATTTCACCGCCCGCGGCGGCACCGTCCACTGGGCCAGGGATGCCGACGAAGCCAACCGCATCGTCACTGAACTCATTCAGGCCACCGGTTCTACGGAAGTCATCAAGGTTAAATCCATGGCCACCCAGGAAATCGACCTGGAAGCCCACCTTCACCGCCACGGCATCACCGCGACCGAGACTGACCTGGCAGAACTGATTGTTCAACTGGGCAAGGACAAGCCCTCTCACATCTTGGTCCCGGCTATCCACCGCAACCGGCACGAGGTTCGAGACATCTTCATCAAAGAGATGCCTGAGACTGATGAGAGCCTGACCTCTGAGCCGCGTGATCTCGCCGAAGCAGCGCGCCGACACCTGCGTGAGAAGTTCCTCAGCACCTCCGTTGCAGTCTCTGGTGCCAACTTCGGCGTCGCGGAGACCGGTACTCTCACCGTCGTCGAGTCCGAGGGCAACGGCCGCATGTGCCTGACGCTGCCCGATACCTTGATCACGGTCATGGGCATCGAGAAAATCGTTCCGAGCTTCTCTGACCTGGAGGTTTTCCTCCAGCTGTTACCGCGTTCCTCCACCGGCGAGCGCATGAATCCCTATACCTCCATGTGGACCGGCGTCACCCCGGATGATGGGCCACAGGATGTCCATGTGGTGCTCTTAGATAACGGCCGCACCGCTGTTCTCGATGACCCGGCTGGCCGTTCGGCGTTGCACTGTATTCGCTGCTCCGCCTGTCTCAACGTCTGCCCGGTCTACGAACATGCTGGCGGGCATTCCTATGGTTCGACCTACCCGGGCCCGATCGGGGCGATCCTCTCCCCGCAGCTGACCGGCATCACTTCCGAGGAAAACGCCTCACTGCCGTTCGCCTCTTCCCTCTGTGGCGCTTGCTATGACGTCTGCCCGGTCAAAATCAACATCCCTGAGATCTTGGTTCACCTGCGAGCTCAGGCCGTCGAGGCCGAGGAACACAAGGTCCCTTCCCAAATGGATCTCCTGATGAAGGGGGCGTCGATAGTGATGTCATCGGGAACTCGGATGGGGCTGATCGAACGAGGACTTCCGGTTGGCCGGATCGCGGCTGGCCCCAAGCACTCGATCGGTTGGCTTCCGGGTATCGCCGGCGGTTGGACCGATGAACGCAATATTCCCGCCCCGCCAAACCAATCCTTCCGCAATTGGTGGAAAAAGCATGCAGGCGAAACCGAACAACGCCTCCAGCAGGATGGCCAGCACCCTCAGCAGGAGCAATAATGAGTAACGAAGCCAAGACCGAGATCCTTCGGCGAATCAAAAACTCGCTTGACGACGCCCCCCTAGCTCCCGAGATCCCGCGAGACTACCGACGAGTCTCCGATCAAGACCCGGCTGCCATCCTCACCATGCTCGAGGAGCGCCTACTCGACTACAAGGCGGCCGTCTTCCACGAGACCGCCCAATCCCTACCGCTCCTATTGGCTAAGTTATGTATCGATGCCACCAAAGTGATTGTGCCCGAGGGAATCGATCACTCCTGGCTGCCTAGTAATTCCGAAGAACAGTTCCTCTTCGAGGCACCCGGACATCCGCTCCCAGTCCATGAACTCAACGACACTATCGACGCCGTGGTCACCTCCTCCACCGTCTCTTGTGCGGAGACCGGCACCATCTTTCTCACCGGTCGACCCGATGAGGGTCGGCGGGCAATCAGCTTGGTCCCCGATCACCACATCTGCATCGTCTCGGCTAGCTCGGTAGTGGAATTGATTCCGGAGGCATTGGCCCAGATAGAGCCCACCGCACCGATCACAATGATCTCTGGGCCGTCAGCGACTTCTGATATCGAACTTGAAAGGGTCGAGGGTGTTCATGGTCCTCGGCGGCTGGACGTAGTTCTACTGAGCTGAGGTACTTGCTGCAGCTCCGCGATATGCGCTTAGAATCACCTTGTGAGCTGGGCAAATACCAATAGCGGACTGTTCAGGGCGAAGTACTGCCCACCACTCACAGAGCCAAACTGTACGTTTCCTGTACGTTTCCAGGGTAAAAATCTCCCCCTGGGAGATGCTTCGAATTCTGCCAGCGCTGTTCCGGAATCTCTCACAGTCCTTTCGCACGCATCAGAATTTCTCAGATATTCCCTGCTGAGAGATAGTTCTTAAAAGATCAAGACAACTCATGTCACTTCAGCTTTGCCCATGATCGAGACAGCCGAAGCAAAAGCAGGAAACCAGACTCACCCGGACATTCTTAAAGCTTGCTTCCAGAAAACCTACGGGTTAATTCCAGGTAAATGGCTTTTAGTAAGGACATGAGCACATCACTGACCGGCAGGTATGCCACCCCGGAGAGGACGAAAACCGGGGCCAAGGAGACCGCGTCCCCCGCACCCGTTTCGCCTCACCTATTCAATCGCTTTGAAATCAAGTACTTGGTTGCGGAGGAGGATATCCCGCGTCTGCGAGATTCCCTCACCCAGCGTTTGGACTTCGACCCGCTATCCCCCGAGGGTGGATACCGCGTTGAGTCCCTCTACTTCGATTCTCCGGATCTGCGTTTCTACTACGAAAAGATCGAGGGCCTGAAGTTCCGCCGTAAACTGCGCATCCGTCGCTACGGCGACGGGGTTGCCACGGCAGACTCGCAGGTATCGGTGGAAATCAAACAGCGTGTCAACAAAGTCACGCAGAAGCGTCGCCTTAATCTCGGCTTCGCTGATGCGATGGCACTGTGCGATGCCAGCGGAGAATCGGTCGGCTACCAAGCCCTTCCCGAGGATCTCATCCCGAAGCTGCCGGAACGTGACCATGCTCTAGTCAACGAAATTTCCGCCTTTGTAGTCAATAACCGACTACGCCCCATCGCCACCACCACCTACAAGCGCGAAGCCTTCGCTGGCAAGGACGCAGAGTCGGGTGCTCGAGTCACCATCGATCACGGTGTCTCTGGCCGTGACCGCGACTTTCTGCTCGGAGACCCGGATGCGGAAAACCGCCCCACCGTCGACCAGCGATTCGCCGTCGTTGAGATCAAGGCAGACGAACGAGTTCCGTTCTGGCTCACTGATCTCACCGCCCACCACGGGATGTCGGTGATCCGGATGTCTAAATACTGCAACAGTGTCGAGGCCTTCCATCTCCGCCCCGCCTCTGCCATCGGCAGCGTTGATCCCATTCACTTCGCTTAAATTTCATAAGAAAGCTGATCTCCATCATGACTGAAACAGATTTCTCCAGTATTTTTGATTTCCAAGATCTCTCCGGAACCTTCTCCGTCCTCGATGTCTTCCTTTCACTGCTTCTGGCCTTCGTGCTCACCAGCATCATCGGTGTGGTTTATCAAAAGACCCACCGCAACGTCTCCTACAGCCAGTCTTTCGTGCAGACCTTGGTCTTGGTCGGCATGGTTATTGCCGTGATCATGCTCGTGGTCGGTTCCAACATCGCCCGCGCCTTCGCGCTGGTCGGCGCACTGTCGGTCATCCGTTTCCGTAATGCCGTCAAGGAGACTCGCGACGTCGGCTTCCTCTTCTTAGCGATGGCCGTCGGTATGACCACCGGTACCCGCTTCTATGTGCTCGCTATTGCCGCCACTGTCATCATCTGCTCTGTCATGCTGATCATGTACCGCTTCGACTGGTTCCGCGCCGACATCCAACGCCAGGTCATCAAGGTTCAGGTCCCTGCCGACGGCGTCGATGACTCCGGGAACTCTCCTTCCGAGGCTGTCGAGATGATCTTGGCGGCTAACTGCACCTCCTTCGAGATGATCTCCGCAGAATCGGTCCGCGGTGGCGCATTAACCGAATATTCTTATACCGCCCAAATGCGTAAGACCGTTAAGCCCCAAGAACTGGTCTCCGCGCTGCGCGATGTCAACTACGGCCAGAAGGCCACCGTCCTCACCGGCCACGACCAGACGGACGTGTGATCTAGAATGCCGACTTACCGTAAAGCGCACCTGCGGATGAACCGTCGTCTGATCGTAGGATCGGTTGCGGTATTCGTCGGCGTAGGTGGTGTATTTGGAGCCACCCAGGTGGTCCCCTATATTTCTACCTCCTCCAGTACCTCCGCTTCAGCTGAGAGCTATCTCCCCACCATCGATGTCGGTACCGCCACACCAGCGCTATTCGACGACTCGGTCGACCACGAGTTCTACCTGGATATCAGCCAGGAAAGCCTTGATGAAATGATCGCCGATTATCAAACCGACGCTTCTAAAACCTGGGAGTCCGCCACTCTCACCATCGATGGCGTGACCATCGAAGATGTTGGCGTCCGACTCAAGGGCAACTCCACGCTTCGCAGCAGCCTGGGACAGACCTCTGATGGCGCACCGGGAGGTGCGGCACCTGGTGGTGAACTACCTGAAGGTGCGACCCTCCCAGAAGGCGTCACCCTCCCAGAAGGTGTCACCCTCCCGGAAGGTGTCACTGCTCCTGAAGCCGGCGAGCTGCCGGAATCAGCTGCCACTGACGGCACCACTACTGAAGGATTTGGTGGCGGCGGACCTGGCGGTGGTGGTGGGGCTCCCGCCGGCAACGATTTAGGTATTGAGCTCGATGATCCCAGCACCTGGCCCTTCCTTATCAGCTTCGACAAGTACTACGAGGGTCGCGTCTATCAGGGCATGAGTGAAATCTCGGTTCGACCAGGCACTCCTTCGGCGAATGAAGCACTCTCGTTGTCATTGACTGAGGCCACCGATCAGCCCAGCCAGGACTTCGGATATGCCACCTACTCAGTTAATTCGAGTGCACTGACCACCAGGTTGTTACTTGAGCATCCGGACGAGAACTACGCGGCCGAGCTCGGCGACGGCATCCTCTACAAGGCCGATGCGGAAAGTAGCTTCACCTACCAAGGCGAAGATCAGACTGCCTACGACGGACAGTTCAAGCAGATCAATGAAGAAGGCACTGGCGATCTCCAGCCGATCATTAACCTGCTGAGCTGGATGGACTCCGCCACCGACGAAGAATTTGATGCGGAACTAGCCGATTATGTCGACGTCGAGAGCTTCGCTGAATATGTCGCCACCCAGAACCTTTTGGTCAACGGGGATGATATGTCCGGACCGGGCCAGAACTACTACCTCTGGTACGACTACGACACCGAATTGATCAGCGTGGTCTCTTGGGACCTGAACTCGGCCATGAATGGTTCTACCGATCTAGGCCCCCAGGAAACCACCTCCGTTGGCGGCGGAGGCGGAGGAGGTGGCGGCCGTGGAGGTACTGCCGAAGCCACCGCTGGTACGGAGGGCACTGCAGTCTCTCCCCAGGTCGATGGCGTACTCCCGGAAAACATGACCACCATCCCGGAAGGTGCCATCCCTCCAGAAATAGACACCTCGGATATCACCGGCACCGATGCCGGCGTCATGGCTCCCCCGGCAGGCATGCAGCCTCCGATGGGCGTTGAGGAAGAAGCCGGAATCGGCAACACCCCGCCGGATCTGGCCACTGGTGATACCACCGGTACCGATACTGAGGACGCAGCACTACCCGCAATTGGTGAACGCCCTGAGGGCATGCAGGCACCAGGAGGAGAAGAGGGAGGAATCACTAGCGGCCACGAGCTGAAGGAACGATTCCTCGCTTCCGATGCCTTCACCGAGATCTACGAACAGACCTACTGGGATCTCTACGAGCAGATGTACGGTTCCGGAACCGCTACGGAGCTCCTCAGTGAGATAGAGGAATCCATCCCGGTGACTGAAGGCCTCCCGCAGGAAGACGTGGATACTGCCATCACCGAACTGGGTGATTGGGTGGATCAACGCACCGCCTACCTTGAGGGGATCAAGCCGCAATAGCAGTTTTCTGGCACAGACAATCACCCGCCGGCCCTGATAATAGGGTCGGCGGGTGATGTCTCTATCTGGTCTTGTCTTTACTGCAGATCGCTTATGCGATGCTCACCTAAATGGCACCTCGCCGATGGTTCGGCGCAGCTTGCGAGTATGCAAACGTCTTGGTTTGCTCGCTAGAGCTTCTACGGCTCGTACTGCGCACATCACGTGGGCTTCCTTGGAATTGGAATAGAACGCTTGGGCCTGGGCAGGCAGCTTCGGCACCGCGTGCAACGGTAGGTCTGAGACAGACAACAAGGTGCCATAGGGAATGCGGTAGCGATAGCCGTTGGTTGCCAGTGCACAGGATTCCATGTCTACGGCTGCTGCGGTGGAACCGCGTAGCCACTCCCATAGATCGCGTGGGGTTTGCCACTCCCAGTTGCGATCGGCAGTGGATAAGACCGTGCCGGTACGCATAAGCGAATTATCGTCACCGTAGATCTCTTTCACCGCGGCCTCGAGTGCCCGCTGGATCTCTGGCACCGCGGGGATCGGAATCTCTCGGGTAATACGCTCGTTGAGGATATGGTCTTGACGCTGATAGGCATTGCCAAGGATGAGATCGCCCATCCGCATTCGACCGTCAAGACCCGCGCAGTGCCCGATCATGATCCATGCCTCGGGGCGTAAGACCGCAAGACAATCGGTGATGGTCTTGGCATTTGAGGGCCCGACACCAATGTTGATCATCGTGATGCCATCGCCCTCTTGGGTGCACAGGTCGTAGCGGGGCATTTGGTAATTGGAACCAAGATCAAGCTCAGCGACGTCGAGATGCTCGGCCTGCTGCCTGGTGATGCGGCGCCCAGATGGCAAAACCAACAGCGTGTAACGGGAGTCAGGGTCGGTGAGCTGGGACAGCCCAAAACTGACGAACTCGGAGGTGTGCATGGCGTAATTGGTAAACAGAATGAACCGCTGGACCGAGTCGACTTGAATACCGGTGTAGTGCTCGATGCGGGCACAAGCGATGTCGAAACGCTGCGGACCGAAGTGAAATAGCGGCTTCGAAGTGCCGTGAAAAGCTTCCCAATCGCCATCGACGATGCCATCGTGCACATGGTCAAGGGTCGGTCGCGGAATGATCCCATCGCCGTCCCCGGCGCGCCGGGCCTCAGAAATCCCCACGATCCCGCGGATGTACTCCGGCGGAATCAGCTCAGCGGAAGGACCGACGTAGACCTCGCAGGGATAATTGTCGGTCAGGCGAGTCAATTGGGCATGAAGATAGTCACGAAGCAAGTGAGGTTTAGACAAGGTGGCGGTGTAGCGACCAGCCTCGTTGACGTAGCCAAAAGGCTCGGAGCGGTCAATCGGCCGCCACTGTTTCACATCCACGACGATCTGTGGGTAGACCACATACCGATAGTCGGTGTAATTGCCTTCCTCGAAGATCTTGCGCGCCAGCTCAGCGGAGCGTTCATAAATTCCAACGATGGCTTCTAGAGCTTCATCGATATCGGTAACTCGGGTGAGTTTGGTGTCAGTCACGGTGATTGTTCCTCCTCCGGCTCAGGCTAGTGGCCACTGACAGATAGTGCTGGGCAGACCGCTTGAACAGGCACGTCTACGGCACCTTAATGTGTACTCTGACACGCAAAAACCCGGGGCTGGAGTGTGCCCCGGGTCATCGCCAGTCAGTTCAGAAAGAGTGTCGGAGTTCGTCCTGATCGGCCTCCCGAAATATCGGTGTCGGTGTGGGTCTCGGCCGGGTGGCCGGGAAGGTTGTGCGTGATGCCCCACGCACTACGTCCACCTTAGGCAAGCCTTACCTAAATTGAAAGGGATCTCGTGAAATTAGTTCACTTTTTTTCATATCCGATTGCTAAAGACGCAATGCCGCTCGGCAAGATCGCCTAAAACGCCACGCGTAAATTCAAAGGCCTCATTCGCCGAGGAGACCAACCAGGACAGATCAACTTCATCTAACTCGAGCAGATCAAGACGACACCGATAGTCGCTGCGATAACACTCCCTTGAACCAATCCGACTGAAATCATAAAAGTTCAGCCCATCCGGCCCGATCCGATAACGCTCGCGCAGTACTCGGGCCAGGACCTGGCCACCGCTCAGATCTCCCAGATATCGAACATAATGATGAGCAATCAGTCCTGTCTCATCTCCCACCTCAGCTAGCCGACGCAAGTGTGCGACATAGGCAAGAGTGCCCCGGCCCGGCAGGACGCAGTCTCGCCAACGAGGGCCGATGAGCCCTAATAAATCCTGCTCAAGGGCTTGAACTCGCTCCAACCTAGAGTCAGCGAACACCCCCAGCCGCGAACCAGCTGAATGCTCTCTAACTCCATCCTCTAGGACTACATAGATAAACCACAATTGAGCCGTGTAATCGGCGACCGCTGCACTATTGAGAGCGCCGGAGGTCAAGCAGGACATGAACGGGGACTTTTCCGAGTGGCTATGCGCTATAGCCGTGCAGTCACGCAGGACAGTCGACAGTGGACGATCTAAAGCAGCGATCATGGCAATCCTTCTCTTCCCGCACAGTCAGCAAATAAGGCAACCCTTACCTTGGTTAGGTGTACCTTATTTAATTTATGAGATAAATGCCATAGGCACCTCGGAAGCTCAACCTTCCGGATCCCCCCACTGACACACCCCATAGCCATTAGGCAAAGAAAAACTGAATACCTCCCCACCCGCACTCCTCGGACATGGAAAATATTCAGCAAGCCCCGCAACAGGGCCATGATAGCTACTGAGCAGGCGGCGCCTGTCCGCGTTCAGCACCCAAGCGAGCGTCAATGCGAAGCTGGCCGGCGCCATCATCACCGACCATCCGAAGCTGATCAACGATGCCAGAAACGGTATCTTCTTCCTCAATCTGCTCCTGCAAGAACCAGTTGATCAAGGTCCGGCTGTCGAAATCACGAACATCATCGGCAACGCGGGCGAGGTTACGAATCATCTCCGAGACCTTCTTCTCATGCGCGTAGGCGATAGTAAAAGCCTCCAGTGCGGACGTGATCTCCAGATCAGGCAGAGTGATGCTGCTGAGCTTGACGCTGGTATTCCGGGCTAGGAGATGATCCGAGAACTTCCCAGCATGCAGGCGCTCTTCATCGGCCTGAGCAGACATCCATGCACTCATGCCGGAAAAACTCATCTTGCTGAGATCATAGGAAATCTGACTGTAGATCAGTGAAGCTGTGTACTCGGCGGTGACTTGGTCATTTAGGGCCTCTTGGAGGCGCGGGTCCATGTTCATAACCGCCATGTTAGGCGCACTTGTGACCGGTGTCATGAACGTATTGGGTGAACGAAGGCCAACCTATGAGTAAATTTCCCGCTAAGGCGTGTTTTGCTCACCCTATTGATCTGGGATGCGCTCTAGCCTTTCGAAATCATACGGGGATTGTCCCCGCCAAGAACCTCGCTCCCGTGGAAGGCCACATCATGTCCCACACGCTCACCGCCATTGCTGCCACCCTCAAGACCGCACGCGTGAACTCCGGCATGTCTCAGGGTCAGATCGCCGAGCAGCTCGGCGTTTCACGCTCTTGGGTCAGCCAATTCGAACGCGGCATGACCAAAGGCCCAGCCCTCGATCGCATTCTCACCCTAGCTGATGCCCTAGGTGTCTCCGTTACCTTTGACCTCCAGGCCGATGAGGCTGAGGTAGTCGAGGTTGTAGAAACAGTCGAGGTTGTAGAGACTCCCGAAGCCCCCGCTGCACCCGTAGAGCCGGTGTTCCATTTCAGCAGCGGCCTCACTGCTGCCCGAGCTCTCCAAAGCGCTTAAATATCTAGAGCATCAAGTAGCGCGTCAAACGCTGGGGCGAGTTCAGTGCGCCACAGCGGGTCAACTCTCCCATCGGCGCGCCCAGGCCCGCCGTTGACTACGGCTACCGGTTTGCCCTGACGCAGGCCCTCCAATACGAGACGGTAGCCACTCATCACTGCTAAAGATGATCCCGCGACCAGCACTGATGTCGACTTCGCGAGCATGACAATCCAGGCAGATCACCGTCGCTAAATCACCATGGAGATGCACAATATTTTGCGCACCCGCAGAGCGGTGGAGCCCATCGACATTCTGGGTAACTATCCCGCTAAGATAGCCCGCCCGTTCCAATTCCACGATGGCGAAATGAGTGCGGTTGGGGCGAGCACTATCCATCTGCCGCCAACCAACAAAACTCCGAGCCCAGTAGCGCTTGGCTGCCGCTGGGTCATGGCTAAACTCCTGATAGGTCATCGGGCGATGTCTGTTCAATGATCCGAGTGGGCCCCGATAATCAGGAATCCCAGAATCCGTAGACACTCCTGCACCTGTCAGCACGAGCACTGAACCAGTTTTGAGTTGTGCTGAAATCAGTTCTAGGGCCTGCTCCGGTGGAGTAGGAATCGTGGTCTCCTCGACCACCCGGGCGATCGAACGCAGCGCGGAACGATGCGAGTCGTTGATGGCGGGGTCATTGAAATCGGCGTCGAAAAGCGGTCTGTCCACATCCACAACCCTAGCCATTGCTGGCGGTGATAGTCGCGTCAGAATATTTAGCCAGTCAGCACTCGGGTGAGCAGGCGCGAGACTCGATCCGGCGAGATTGACCTGCCAAAATATAGTGCTTTATCCAGCTTGGAGACGCCATAGTGGAGTTTGCCCCGGGCCCAGCGTCCGCGCGGATGAACCGCCATCCACACCACATCAGCGACCTGTTCGGGAGTGATCTTGACCCCGAGCTTGCGCACCGAGCCTGCCTCTACTTCTGCCAAAGAAGTCTTCGCCCAGAGCGGCCAGATATCAACCACGCGGATGCCGTCCCCGCGCCATTCCAAGTCCAAAGCCTCAGTTAAACCAGCGACATAAAACTTGGAGGCAGAATAGGCAGCGATCTCAGGCTGGCCGTAGATCGCAGAGGCACTGGCCATGTTGACCAACTGGCCACCGCCGCAGAGATATTGATGGGCAGCGTGGGCACCCAGGGTCACTCCCAGGCAATTGACCTCGATGATGTTCTGTAGCTCTGTGGGGGTTTGTTGCGCTAACCGGCCAGCTGCAATGACCCCAGCGTTGTTGTCTACGACATCGATAGACCCGCCGGTGTGCTCAGAGAAGTCAGCCAGGGCGGCGGCCCAAGAGTCTGCATTTGTGACATCAAGATGCCCGGAAACAACCTGAGAACTCCAGGTCACCGGGGCAATATCATAGGCGCCGACGGTCCAGCCCTCAGCAAGGAATCTTTCGGCGACGGCACGGCCGATACCGGTGGCCGCTCCCGAGATAAAGATAGATGGCATAACGTTGATCTTATGTCTGTTACTGCCACCACCGCCGAGGTCCACACTGCCTTTCTCCGCGCACGTCACGCTCAGTCAGAATGGGAGCGCACTCCGGTCTCAGCTCGCCGGGAGATTATGCTCGCTTTTCATGATCTGGTGCTCGATCATCAAGTCGAGCTGCTCGATCTCATTCAAGATGAGACTGGAAAATCTCGCTCTAGCGCCTTCGACGAGATCATGGACGCAGCCATCACGGCCCGCCATTACGGTTACCGAGCTGCCCGGCTGCTACGCACATCCAAGGCAAAGGGTGCCCTGCCATTGATGACCAGCACCGTCGTGGAGCGCTCGCCCAAGGGAGTAGTCGGAATTATCGCCCCGTGGAACTACCCACTGACCATGGCCATGTCTGATGCCATTCCAGCGTTGCTAGCCGGCAATGCCGTAGTACTCAAACCAGATGAGAAAACCACTCGGACCGCATTGCGGGCCTTAGAGCTGCTGAAATTGGCTGGTCTTCCGCCAGAACTCATGCAGATCACCCCGGGCCCAGGCGAGAGCGTCGGCCAGGCCATCGTGGCCGAATGTGATTACCTCATGTTCACCGGATCTAGTGCTACCGGCCGAATATTGGCAGCTCAGGCCGGGGAACGGTTGATTGGCTTCTCCGCAGAACTCGGCGGAAAAAATCCCATGATTGTGTGCGCCGACGCCGATGTCGAGACTGCTGCTCGAGGCGCGGTGAATGCCTGCTTTTCTAACACTGGGCAGCTGTGTATCTCCATTGAACGGATCTTTGTCCACGAGGATATCGCTGAAGCATTCACCACACGTTTCCGGGAGCTGACGCAATCTTTGCGCATTGGCCCCGGCCATGATTGGACCCTCGATGTCGGCTGCCTAATTTCTCAGGAGCACCTTGAGCGAGTCTCCGCGCTGGTCGACGACGCCCTCAATCACGGCGCCCGCGCTCTGACTGGTGGACATCCGCTCCCAGAGCTGGGTCCGACCTTTTACGCTCCGACCGTGCTCGTTGATGTGCCCACCGACGCAGAACTCTATGCCAATGAGGTATTCGGTCCAGTCGTCACCGTAGAGACGGTAAGCAGCCACGACATTGCGGTGCAACGAGCCAACGCATCCGCTTATGGGCTCAATGCTTCGGTGTGGGGAAAAGTACTCACCGCCCGAAAAATTGCCTCCCAATTGGAATGCGGAACAGTCAATATCAACGAGGGTTTCGCCGCGACGTGGGCCTCCATCGATGCCCCGATGGGCGGGTGGAAAGACTCCGGCGTCGGGCGTCGACACGCAGATGATGGCCTGCTCAAATACACCGAATCGCGCACTATCGCCGTCCAGCGTTGGGTCCCGCTTAGCGGACCACACGGCGTGTCAAAGCAGTCCTATGCACAGGCGGTGAGCACCGCGTTGAAGTGGAGCAAGCGGATTCTGCGCTAAACCGCCAACAACCGCGCTAGGAAAGAACTAGCGGGTCAGTGGTTCGTCTTCCGGATTATCGTCAAATCCGTTGGACTCATCCGCACCGTGTGCTGAATCGGCTGAGGAAGTCTCACCGATGCGCTCATCGATGGCTTCGCGTGCGGTGCGGATGTGCTCGGCCTTATCTTCGCCCAGCTTGTCAGTCGCTAGCTGCTCTGCTTTGTCCAACACCTGATCAGTATTTTGCTCATTGCCGAGAAACTCGGCGGCTTTGTCTTTAGCGCTGTCCATGAAACCCATGTAGGGAGATCCTCTCGCTGAATTAGTGTCGCGTACAAGACGCCTGCACTTTCCAAAAATACAGGCGTTTGCACTAAATCGTCATCTCCAGTGGTACCGAAATCTCTCACTCCACGGTGTGACGCCCCTAGACCTCCCCATGAAGCACCTAGCTGGCTACCTTAGAGGTATGGCCCTCTACGACGACACCCTCGCCCTGTTGCGTGAACTGATCCGCAACGCTTGCGTCAACGACATGACCCCGGCTTCCGGTCAGGAGGTGCGCAACGCCGATAGTCTGGAGCGATTCTTCGACGGAGTACCTGGCATCTGCATTGATCGCTATGAATCAGCCCCCGGGCGGGTGAGCATTGTTGTCACCGTTGCTGGCACCGATCCAGAAGCTGAGCCATTGACACTATTGGGCCACACCGATGTCGTCCCGGTTGATCATTCTCGCTGGGAAACTGACCCCTTCGGGGCAGAGATTATCGACGGCCGCCTCTACGGCCGTGGCTCAATGGACATGCTGTTTATTACTGCCAGCATGGCTGCGGTAGCCCGCGATGTTGCTCTTGCTGGACCACCGACTGGCACGCTCTACTTTGTGGGCGTGGCCGATGAGGAGGCCCGCGGTGGATTGGGTGCGAAATGGCTTTCTGAGCAACACCCGGATGCGTTCTCCTGGCGTAACTGTCTCTCCGAGACTGGCGGATCGCATTTGCCGGTCGCCGATGGCTCCGATGCTCTTGTCGTCGTGGTGGGTGAAAAGGGCTCTGCACAGCGGCGGCTCACGGTGACAGGCGATGCTGGCCATGCCTCGAATCCTTATGGTCGAGTATCTGCAGTGGCAACAATTGCCGAGGTCGTACGGCGCATCTCCTTGATCGATCTCCCCGTCAGCCAGGATCCCCTGTGGCGTGGCTTCGTGCGGGCCTTCCACTTCTCCCCGGCAATCGAACATGCGCTCCTCAACGGCAGCGATAACTCCGCATTTGAGCATTTCGGGGAGCTCTCCCGCTATGCCCACGCACTCTCCCGGTTGACTATCTCCCAGACGATTCTGAACTCCGGCAGCGCCATCAATGTCCTGCCTTCCTCGGCAACGCTCGATCTGGATATCCGCCCACTGCCTGGCACTACCCAGGAAGAGGTAGACGAGATTCTTATCGACGCCCTCGGCGACCTAGCCGATCTCGTCCAGATCGAACGCCTCATCAGCGAGCCTGCCTCGGTCTCCCCCACCGACGGTCCGCTCTATCGCGCCATGGTGGATACCTTCGACGAGTTCTTCCCCGGTGTACCGGTGATTCCCACCGTCGCAGCCGGTGGTTCTGACCTACGTTTTGCTCGTCGTCTCGACGGGGTGGGTTATGGTTTCGCACTCCACGCTCGAGAACGCACCATGGGAGATGTCTTCGCACTTTTGCACTCACACGATGAGTACATCGAATTGGAAGATCTGGATCTCACCCTCAATGCCTATCGTTCGCTGGCTAGAAGGTTCCTGGGGGTTTAAAAACCACCAATGAGTGGTGGAGATTTTGATCTCCAGACGATGAAGACTGACAAGCGGTCTTAGCCAATAGTGGCAAGCTAACTCCCACCAGATTAATTGCTCACCGGAGACTTGCGCTCGCCGCTTTTAGTAGATTCCGCAGCCTTCTAGCTGCTAAAAAAGCACAGAGCTCTTCGAATAAAACAAGCCCCAAAAAATCTAGGCCGAGGCATCCCCCATGCCTTGGCCTAGATCAGCTTCGAGTTCTAGCGATCAACCTCAGAGGGCACACAAAGGCGCAACGTCGTCGCGTCCTTCAGTCATGGGCACGGTCAAGAAAGAACAAGACCACCAGCCACGCGATTCCACGGTGGCGCGAATATCAGACCACTGCTGATCTGAAAGATCCTGAGAACGAGAAAGCACGAAGCCCGATTGGCGATCCGGGTCTCCGACAATTGCCAAGGTGTAATCGTCATTCAAGTAAGTCACCCGGTAGTTGGCTGGACCATCAGCATTCTGGAAAGGAATGTCAGAGAAGGACACCCGCAGGGAAGCATCCGAAACTGCAGTCGCGGTTCCTGAGATAACGGAGTCCTGGCCGAAAAGAGTTCCACAAGAGTTGAGAACCGAGATTGTGGTCTCGTCGATGACGCCGTATTCAGCCCGAGTGTCATAGGCGCACTGCAGGGTGAAAGGCTGCGGAACTGCAGCTACCTGGTACCAAGTGCCCTGATATTTGTTCAAATCAACTGCGCCATCGATTTCAGGCAATGGATTGCCTTGGCTAGATGAAACACCTTCCAGCACCTGGCTGGAACCGCCACCGAGACGACCCCCGTTGAAGATGTCTTGAGCCCCAGCAACTGGCACGGTCAACGCGGCAGCCAAGGTCACAGTGGTCAGAGCGGTCAGGATTCGACGCATGGGATGAACCTTCCAATCGGGAGTGTGTGGGCTAATTTTACATTCCATCTGCAAAATTAGATAGAGCTAATTCACCTTAAAATATACCGATTTGTGAATTGAACACCCAGGATTGAACGGGTGACTGCAACTTGGGCAGCTCGATATTTGGGAATAGGCCTCGAAACCCATGAGGTAGCCACACTCCCCGCAGAGAACAGAATCAGCTGCCCGCACATCCATCCGCCCAAAGGGATGTCCCGCTAGTTCCTCATGGCAGGCATGACACGCCCAGTAGAGGCCGCAGCTTTGACACTTGTTGGCCACTACATCGAACTCGCTGCGGTAGTGAATGCATCGCCCCTGGCCGTCTACCTCGAGACCGTTAATCAACATGCTCACACAGTAGATGACCACCTCATATGGCCATTTCAGCCCGAGATAACAGGCTAGCGGTTATTCGAGCTGCAGTTAGTCATCACTTCTTCCGCCTTGGACCCCTATGTGCTGTGCGAATAACCATTCGTCTCCCATTCGGTACGCAATAACTGCCTCGAACTCAATCCCCACACCAGGAATGCAGCGTTAATTGCAGGTGAAGGCAATAGTTGGACACGAGCGCACGCGGCCGCTACTGTGGTCACAAATTGATAACGGCAAGATCACAGAGCAGTAAAACAGATTGGGTCAGGTCTTGCTCATGAACACCACTAAAGGGGAACGGATGCACCTCCAGGAACGACGACTGCCCGCCGGGCGCCACCGCAAGCAGTCCCGCACTTCCGCGGCTCGCCGCCGACTCATCCTGGCAACGCTCACAGCTGGGGCAGTCAGCTCAGCCGGCATCGGCTCCGCCGCGGCGCAGACACTTCCGGCAGGTTCTTCAGTAACAGCCGAGCAAATCGTGAACACCGTAGCCAGCCAGGTCCAAGCACTGCCTGCCCAGCTCAACGGGGGCGTCGTTAAGCCAGCCCAAGGAACCTTCACCTCTGGCTATGGCATGCGCTGGGGAACCATGCACAATGGCATCGACATCGCTAACGCCATTGGCACCCCGATCCTGGCCGTCATGGATGGCACCGTCATCAACTCCGGCCCAGCCTCAGGCTTCGGCCAGTGGATCCGCATCAAGCATGATGACGGCTCCATGTCGGTCTACGGCCACATGGAGACCCTCAATGTCAACGTTGGCGAGCGCGTCAGCGCAGGTCAGACTATCGCGGGCATGGGCAGCCGAGGCTTTTCCACCGGCTCCCACCTGCACTTCGAGATTCACCCCACCGGCGATGGCGCTGTGGATCCGGTCTCGTGGTTCGCCAACCACGGCATTTATATCTAGGAGCTCATCACTTCTCAGCCCCGCCGGTCAGTGGCCCTTCCTATTGTTATGGAAGCTGGAGTCACTGACCTGCGGGGCTTTCCCTTGTTTTGCTGCTTCACCGTTAACCCTGAGCTCCACATCAAGCAAAAAAGTCGCGGCACTAACCATAATTTCTAGCGAATTATCCAATACACAAAACTCAAAACTCCCGGAGGTTGCAGCCTTTCTGATTTCCCCACGGGGGAGCCGCACCAGGACCTGTAAATACGGCTGCTCTCAGCACTGGCTTCACATTCAGACAACAGTGCAGGAAACAAGAAAAACCGGAGCTCACACCCTCTTTCGAGTTTGTGATCTCCGGCTGTTGCAGTTCAAGAACTGCTCTTTGTGCCCGGGGGGGGACTTGAACCCCCACGCCCTTGCGGACACTGGCACCTGAAGCCAGCGCGTCTGCCATTCCGCCACCCGGGCGGGTGTTGGTTCCAACTTTCCGCAGAATAAACCACGGTCCGCTGTGCGACTTCATTAAGTTAACATCAATGCCCATACGATTAACAAATCGCCAGTTCAAGGGCAATTTCCAGAGCCTTCCCAGGACTTTCTCGCCGCGCCCCCTGATTACTTAGGTATGGGTTTCAGGTGGTGTTGCCCCCTATACTGGTGCATGTCGTGCGCGTGGGGACTACTCCTCGCGCTACTTAAGTAATCCATCTGAGGTGAAAGGAGAC
Source organism: Corynebacterium alimapuense (assembly GCF_003716585.1). Lineage (GTDB taxonomy): Bacteria > Actinomycetota > Actinomycetes > Mycobacteriales > Mycobacteriaceae > Corynebacterium > Corynebacterium alimapuense. The sequence continues at coordinate 119,684 of NZ_PTJO01000006.1, read as the reverse complement.
CGCGCACATGTCCCTGATGGCACGTTTCGCCAGGCTCGATAGTGCTCTACAGCGCGGTCTCGACAACGGTTTTGCCTTCGTTTTCGGTGGCCGAGTAGTACCTGCCGAGATCGAAGAGCTGCTCAAGCAAGAAGCCGAGGATAACCTCGCAAATCTCGGCGGAGGTATCCCCGGCGCGCCAAATGTTTATGTGGTGGGGGTTTCCTCCAAGGACCTAGAGTCCCTGTCGCAGGCGAACCAAAACCTTCCAGCCGGTTTCGCTGACCAGATGTCGCGATACTGCCGTAATCATGGTTGGCAACTCTCCGGCCCTGTGGTCGTCCGAATCGCTGAAGAATCGGGGCTGCGAACCGGCCAGCTGCGGGTGTCGTCCTATGCGGACGGCACTCCGACTGATGTCAGCGGCTTCGATGCAATCAGCAGCGCAGACATTGCCAGCTCAGAGGATCCCCATCAGGAGGAGATCATGAACGATATTGACGCGCCCACCGAAATCTCACAGATCCCCAAGCAGCCGGTGGTCAGCCTACTGCTGCAGGATGGCTCCTCCCGTACCTTCCTTATCAAGGAAGGCTCGAATATTATCGGCCGAAGCAATGACGCCGATCTGCGGCTGCCCGACACAGGTGTCTCCCGACAACATGCGGAGATCACTTGGGATGGACATGACGCAGTGTTAGTCGACTTGGAGTCGACCAACGGAACCACCGTCAATGACATGCCGGTAGACAACTGGCTTCTGGCAGACGGAGACGTTATTACGGTTGGCCACTCTCATATTGAGGTCCGCATTGTGGACCCGAACCGCCATTAGATAACCACAAAGGAGGTAGCCGTGGATTCGATTGTGATGCTCGTTTTCCGTATCGGCCTGTTAGCGCTGCTGTGGTTTTTTGTACTCATGGCACTACGGGCAATGCGCAAAGACGTTCAACTCGCCGCTGGGGTCACCAGCAGCACGATGACCCCAGCCCCGCAGCTACGGTCAGCAGCGGTGATACCGGGACGTCGAGAAGCAGCGCGCCAGCTAACCGTCATCGATGGGCCACTGAAAGGCTCCCATATGGAGGTCGCTGCATTAGAGGAAGCCGTACTCGGCCGTAGTCCAGAGTGTGATTTCCAACTGGGCGATGACTACTCCTCTGGCCGGCACGCGAGGTTGTTCCGACGCGGTTCGGATTGGTTTGTCGAAGACCTCGATTCCCGCAATGGCACCTTCGTCGGCGGCTACCGAATCGATCAGCCTGAACGAGTCGGAGTGGGCACCGATATTAAAGTCGGCCGAACGACAGTGAGGTTGATTCCGTGACGCTTCGTCTCAATTACACCGTTTACTCTGACCGCGGCCTAGTGCGCAGCAACAACGAGGACTCTGCCTACGCGGGGCCCAACCTGCTGGCGTTGGCCGATGGCATGGGCGGACATGCCGCTGGTGAAGTCGCCAGCATGCTCATGATTACCCACCTCGAGCGGCTAGATACCGACCCGGCAGACAACGACATGCTCGCCTTGATCGGGAATGTCGCTGAGGATGCCAACCGACAGATCGCCGAGGTAGTACGCGAAAAGCCGGAAACCGATGGCATGGGCACGACGCTGACTGCCATGATGTTCAATGGTCGGGAATTCGGCATGATCCATGTCGGTGACTCTCGCGGCTATCGAATGCGCGATGGCAAGCTCACCCAGATCACTATCGATGACACCTTCGTTCAATCTCTTGTCGACGAAGGCAAGCTCGACCCGGAGGATGTCTCCTCCCACCCACAGAAATCATTGATCCTCAAGGCCTATACGGGCCGCCCGGTTGAGCCCACGCTCAGCGTGCTTGAAGCGCTCCCAGGTGACCGTATTCTGCTTTGCTCGGACGGGCTGTCTGACCCAGTGACTGCCTCCACCATCGAGACCACCCTCGCTGAAGGCACTCCAGAGGAGGCCGCGCACCGTCTCATTGAGCTAGCGCTGCGCTCCGGAGGACCCGACAATGTCACCGTGGTCATCGCCGATATCGTCGATGCCTCCTTGCTTGACGACGCCGCTTTGTCCGCCATCTCTGTCATCCCCGCCACCGCAGGTGCCTTGTTGGGTGAGATCGAAGAAGACTCTCATCCCGATACCTCCGCAGGTAGGGCTGCACTATTGAGCCGGCAGCCCAAGAACATCTCTCCAGACGGAGGAGTACAAACCCAACCCCAAGCGATGGGTGAAGCTACCCCGAGCCAATCCGGCGCTGTCGGTGGTCGAGGAGGTAGGTTTCGTCTCTCGGCATTAATCGCCGGGCTACTGCTGCTCATTGGACTCGTGGTAGCTGGCTGGTGGACTTGGTCGGTCGTGGATCGAACCTATTTTGTGGCCACCGGTAGCAACGATCAACTCTTGATCGAACAGGGAATTGAGTACTCCGTATTCGGTAAAGATTTGCACTCGCCATATCAAGAGGCCTGCCTTAACGAGGCTGGTGCGCTACGCCTGGTCGATGTCGGCAGCGCCGATGATTGTTCCGCTTTCACCCTCGAAGATCTCCCTGAGTCCACACGCACGTCAGTTGATGGACTCGCCAGCGGCTCTTATGACGAGGTCACAGGTCAGCTGCGCCGCTTGGCAGATCAAGCTCTGCCGGTCTGTATTGATCGGGACACCCAGCCCGAGGCCGAGGGCAATGCTGATTCCGGCGACCTCTCCCGCCCGGGTATCAACTGCCGGGAGGTGAACTAAGTGTCTTTTCTTTCCGCTCGCCGAACTGAGCTCAACCTGCTGATTCTGGCTGCGGTGCTGCTCACAGTGACACTAGCGAACCTAGAGCTCAGCCAGGGCAACGCTCTCACCACCGATATGCTGTGGCTCATTGGTGGCTTCATCTTGATCTTTTCCACTGCACACGTTGCCTTGGTGATCTTGGCCCCGCATGCTGATCAGATCATTCTGCCGGTGGTCTCTGTCCTCAACGGCCTAGGACTGGTGATGATTTACCGCCTCGACATCGCCAATGGGACGTCGATGGCCAGCCGACAAGTGATGTGGACGCTGCTGGGAATCGGGCTCATGATCGGTGTGCTCACTTTGCTCCGAGACCATAAATCGTTGTCTCGCTATTCTTATTTGCTCGGGCTCGTTGGCCTAGTGTTCTTGGCCTTGCCGTTGGTCTGGCCGACTCAGATCAACGCCGACGCTCGTATTTGGATCACCATTGGGCCATTTTCTATCCAGCCGGGTGAGTTCTCTAAGATCCTGCTGCTGCTGTTTTTCGCACAGCTATTGGTCAATAAACGCGCACTTTTTAATGTCGCTGGCTACCGTTTCTTAGGAATCGAATTCCCACGACTGCGCGACCTGGCACCCATCTTGGCAGTCTGGGCCATCGCCATCCTCATCATGGCAGCCTCCAATGACTTCGGCCCTGCCCTGCTGCTGTTTTCCACCGTGCTCGGCATGATGTATTTGGCCACCAACCGAACCTCCTGGCTTTTGATTGGCGTCACCTTGGTAGGCATTGGCGGCTACGCCATCTACCAAGTCTCGGCCAAAATCCAGGAACGCGTCTCCAACTTCCAAGATCCGATAGCTAATTACGATTCCACCGGCTATCAGCTCTCCCAAGCCCTATTCGGTATGTCCTGGGGCGGAATCGTTGGCACCGGCCTAGGTCAGGGAAATCCTGAAATTGTGCCAGTTGCGCACTCCGATTTCATCCTTACCGCGATCGGTGAAGAACTCGGACTCATTGGTCTGGGAGCAGTCCTCGTGTTGTTTGCACTGCTGGTCTCCCGAGGATTCCGTACCGCTTTGTTGGTGCGTGACTCCTATGGGAAGCTCGTCGCCGCAGGACTCTCGTTAACTATCGCCATTCAGATTTTCGTCGTCACCGCAGGTGTCAGCGCACTGATGCCGATGACCGGACTGACCACTCCGTTCATGTCCGCGGGCGGATCCTCACTGATGGCCAACTACATCCTGATCGCAATATTGCTAAGAATCTCCGACTCCGCTCGCCGGCCGGCTGAGACCGATGCCGGACTCAGCACTGGGAATCCGAATCGCCAAGGCGCAGAAACCGGATATTTCCCCACTTTTAATCAGAGCGAGGTGAACCGCTAGATGAACCGCCCTATCAGACTCGTCGCTGTGTTTGCCCTGCTGTTAACCCTCATTCTGATGATCAATCTCACCATCATTCAGGGGTTCCGTCAGGACGAATACGCCAACAACGCGCTGAATCAGCGTGGGTTCCTCGAGATGAAGTCAATCCCTCGAGGCCAGATTTCCGCAGGAGGGGTCGTGCTGGCCTCTAGCACTGCGGATGAGGAGGGTTTTTATAATCGCTCCTATCCTTCCGATAACCCCACCGCTTTCGCTCCAGTCGTGGGTTATCTCTCTGATCAGTTCGGAGCCGCGGGACTAGAATCCTCTTATAACTCCATCCTCAACGGCACCGATGATTCACTCTTTGGAACTCGTTGGATGGATACCATCACTGGCCAAGAATCCACAGGTGCCAACCTCGAACTCACCTTGGATCCCACTGTCCAGAAGGTTGCCCAGCAGCAGCTCAGCGACAATGGCTACGAGGGTGCAGTTGTTGCTTTGCAGCCTTCGACTGGCGAAGTTCTGGCTATGGCTTCCTCGCCCAGCTTTGATCCGAACTCAATCGTGGATCCCACCACTGCCAACGATGCTTGGGCTGAAATCAACAGCGACCCAGGCAACCCGCTGACCAACCACGCCAGCCAAGAGACTCTTCCCCCCGGCTCGATCTTTAAGATCATCACCACCGCCGCTGGGTTAGAAAACGGCTATAGCTCTAGTTCTCAGCTCACTGGTGCTTCTTCGATCACGCTGCCTAACACCAACACCACGCTGACTAACTACGGTAACCAGCAATGTGCCGGATCTACTGAAGTCTCCTTAGAGACTGCGTTCGCCAACTCCTGTAATACCGCTTTCGTGCAGATGGGTATTGATGTCGGCGCAGATTCCTTAAGTAGTGCCGCCGATGCCTTCGGTGTCGGAGAGACCTATGACCTAGGCGTGCCTATGTCTGCCGGCTCTCTCGGCGATATTCCCGATGATGCGGCGCTAGGCCAAACCTCTATTGGTCAGCGCGATGTCACGATGTCTGCACTCCAGGCTGCGGTGATGGCCGGGACCGTCGCTAATGACGGGCTGCGCATGGAGCCCTACCTCGTCGACCGGATTACCGGCAGCAACCTTGATGAATTACGCAGCACTGATCCCAACGAGGTCACCCAAGCTATAAGCTCTGACATTGCAGAAGAACTGACCCAACTCATGCTCGCCTCCGAGAGCAACACCACTGGCGGCAGCGGGACGGGTTACGCTTCCAAGACTGGTACCGCCGAGCATGGTGATGAAAGCTCTGCTCCGCACACTTGGTACGTAGCCTTCGCCCCGAGCGAAGATGCTGACGTGGCAGTCGCAGTTGTCGTCAAAAATGGTGGCGGATACGGCACGAGCGCAACCGGTGGACAGGTGGCCTCTCCTATTGGCCGCGCTGTTATCCAGGCTGCCCTGGCTGCCCAGGAAGGTTCATAATGAACGACAATGAGGGCCGAGAACGGCTCCAAAAACTCATCGGTGAGGACTATCGGCTTCAGTGGATCATTGGCCACGGCGGCATGTCCACCGTGTGGCTAGCTGATGATGTGGTCAACGATCGCGAGGTGGCTATCAAGGTCCTTCGCCCAGAGTTTTCAGATAACCGCGAGTTTCTCGATCGTTTCCGCAACGAAGCCAGCACCGCCAAACTCCTCGACTCTGACAATGTCGTTCGCACCTACGATTACCGCGAAATTCCCGATCCGGCTGGTCACACTTTCTGTTTCATTGCCATGGAGTACATTCGAGGCGAATCTCTAGCGGATCTGCTCAGCCGCGAAAAGCAGTTGCCGGAGTCCTTGGCACTGGATGTACTCGAACAAGCCGCACATGGGCTTTCGATCATCCACCGAATGAATCTGGTGCACCGGGACATCAAGCCCGGCAATCTGATGGTCACTCAAAACGGCCAAGTCAAAATCACCGATTTCGGTATTGCTAAGGCCGCTGCAGCCGTCCCGTTGACTCGCACCGGCATGGTTGTTGGCACTGCACAATATGTCTCCCCGGAACAGGCCCAGGGCAAAGAGGTCACCGCAGCATCCGATATCTATTCGCTTGGTGTCGTCGGCTACGAAATGCTTGCCGGCCAGCGTCCCTTCACTGGCGATTCTTCAGTCTCAGTGGCTTTGGCCCACATCGGCAATGCTCCACCACCCTTGTCGACTCAGACCAGCGCTACTGCTCGCGAGCTCATTGGCATTGCGCTGCGCAAGGAGCCTACCCAGCGTTTCGCCAACGGCAATGAAATGGCCTTGGCAGTTTCTGCTGTGCGCTTGGGTAATCGGCCGCCTCAGCCTGCCTCCGCAGCCATGACGCAGCTGGCTCCAGAGCCCTCCCCCACTGAATCCACTCGGATGCTCGGTGCGGTCGCTCACCCGACTACCGTTCACCCGGCAGCGGCCGGAGCCGCAGTAGCAGCATCCGCTGCCGTCCAGGCTCCTCGAAAAAACAAGCGCAGCTCAAACAGCGGCTTCATCACGGGAGTGCTCATGGCAGTTGTCATTGCTGGCCTCTTGGGCGGAGGCATGTACTTGGCGTCAAGGTCCGGGTTATTCGAAGGTGACACCGGCGGCGTGGAAACCTCCACCCCAGAGACCACCGTTGAGCCGGAGATTGTCACTGAATGGGTTACCCCGACGCCCACTCGAGAAAACTCAACACCTGAGCCAGCGCCGCCGACTACCACCGCGCGGATCACTCCGACACCCACCGTGCCCACGGTTACTACTCCGACTACGACTGCCCCGGAGGTAACCAGTCCGACAGCTCCCGCCACGCCAGTCGAAACCACTGCGACCGCAGCACCGGAAGACTCCGATGACACTGATGATGAAGCCACGGGCGACGATGCCCAAAGCGAAGGTCCTATCAGTGCTCCGCAGACGAACGAGGGCGTACTCGCCTCTCCGGATTACCTCGACAATGGAGTAGACGGATGACCTTAATTGGGGATCGCTACACATTGGCTGAGGTCATCGGCACTGGCGGGATGTCCGATGTCTACGCGGCCGAAGATACTCTGCTCGGGCGTGGTGTCGCGGTGAAGATCATGCGCGTCGAGCTCGCTCGCGACGTCAACTTCCGCGAGCGTTTCCGCCGTGAAGCGCAGAATTCCGGTCGTCTTAACCATCCTGCGATCGTCGCTGTTTATGACACCGGTGAGACCATCATCGATAGCATCAACGTTCCCTATATCGTCATGGAGCGGGTTCACGGTCGTACTATTCGCGAGATTATTCGCGAGAACGGCTCCATGTCACCGGCGCGAGCCGCGGAAGTGCTGCTCCCCGTCTCCCAAGCTTTGCAGGCCAGTCATGACGCTGGCATCATCCACCGCGATATCAAGCCAGCCAACATCATGATCACCAACACGGGTGCGGTCAAGGTGATGGACTTTGGCATCGCTCGCGCCCTCGATGACTCGACATCCGCGATGACCCAAACCTCCGCGGTCATCGGAACGGCCCAATATCTCTCGCCTGAGCAAGCACGTGGCAAACCTGCCGATGCCCGTTCCGACGTATACGCACTGGGTTGTGTCCTCTACGAGGCGATCACCGGCCGGCCGCCCTTCGAGGGCGAGTCGCCTTTCGCTGTGGCTTACCAGCATGTCCAGGAAAATCCGACGCCTCCTTCCGAGCTTCTCGACGAGCCGCTGTCCCCCACCGCCGCCGTCAACGTCGACGCCGTGGTGTTGACCGCGATGGCCAAGCACCCTGCCGATCGATACCAAAACGCCGCTGAGATGGGCGAAGACCTCCAACGCCTGGCACGCAATGCGGTCACCGAGGCTGCCAGGCACCATATTTCCGCCGAGGTACCGACCGAAATAGCAGGACCTGCCGCGGTATCTCCTACCCTGTTAGCTGCTGCAAATACCAGCACCGCTGTTCCAGTAGTCCCTGCCGCACCGCAAGAAATCGCCCCTGACGACAAGCGTCGTAGTAACCGGTGGATGGTCTGGGTTGCTGGGCTGTTGGCACTGTTAGCTCTAGGTATTGGATCTGCCTTCCTGTGGGATTTTGTAGGCGATCGCAACAATGGAGTTTCCACCGAATCGATGGTTACTGTCCCCGATGTCACGGGTATGCAGCGTCTAGAAGCGGTCACAGAGCTCGAGGGGCTGGGCTTACTGGTAGATATCAACGAAGAACCCAATCCCGATGTCGCGCGCGGCCAAGTCATTCGTACCAATCCGACCGCCGGTTCCCAGCTACAACCTGGTACCAATGTCACCGTCACGGTGTCTTCCGGACGAGAGATTACCGATGTCCCCGATATCACCAATATGACTCCCCAAGAGGCTGCAGATGCCCTCGAAGCTGCTGGTTTAGAACTTGAACAGCAAGTCGACGAGGCCAACTCGGAAGCGGTCGAGATCGGACGTATTATCGCGCAGTCACCGGCCGCCGGTTCCCAGCTGTCCAAGGGATCCTCAGTATCGATTACGGTTTCCACTGGTCCAGAGTTAGTCCGAGTACCGTCATTAATCGGTATGCAGCTGGTTCAGGCCGAAGCTACTTTGGCGTCAATCGGTCTTTCCGCACAGGTCACTACCATTGATTCTCTCGAACCAGAGGGACAAGTACTGAGCATGACCAACGAAGGTACTAACGTCTCCCCGGGTACAGTGATTTCCATCGAAGTATCCAATGGAATGCTGATCTCCATGCCAGATATCACTCGTCTCGAGCGCGATGAGGCATTAACTATGCTCCAAGAGTCTGGATGGCAGGGATCAGCTGCTCAATTGATCGAAGGTGAGACCGTCCCTACTGGTGCTCTGATCGACCAGGATCTCATCGCAGCCAGCGAGCCTGCCGCAGATGGAGCCATCCGCAAGGACGCCACCATTACGATTCTTCTTTATGAATTCAATGTCGGTGCCCTAATCCCAGGCGCATGATAGGAAACAGCTAGCTCACCGAAAGAAATCTAGGGGACCACCGTCGGCTGGTACCCTTAACGCCACTGACACGAAAGGCCTGATATGCCCAAGGCGAAGATCACCAAAAGCTCCATCCCGCAGTCGAGCACGTCCTCGGCTAACCGCACCCCAGTAAAGATCAACACTGGAGGTACTCCGGTCTGGTACAAGGCCATCATGTTCGGTCTCATGCTGGCCGGTCTGATCTGGCTCGTAGTCAACTACCTGGCTGGCACACATATCCCCTTCATGGTGGAGCTGGGTGCTTGGAACTATGGCATCGGTTTCGGACTGTTCGTCCTTGGTCTGCTGATGACCATGGGTTGGCGCTAGCCGCTCTCTCTCACTTATATGAATTAAGCCCCGGACCTTCTTGGTCTGGGGCTTTGGTTTTTCTAGGTTTCCACTTGGATGCGGTTGACCGAGCTGTCCTACTGTTCCTGGGTGGTTAGTCGCACCGCAATTA
>NZ_PTJO01000006.1:0-110034 GCF_003716585.1 Corynebacterium alimapuense | reverse complement strand
GCGACTAACCAGCACCACGCTCACCCGGTTAATCGCACCGCAGAAGAACCCGCACAGCCCTGTCTATCGAGCACAACTGCCGGGCAAATAACCACCCGGTTAGTCGCACCGCAATTAGCCTCCGGTAGCGCCACTCCTTCGGCCTTAGCGCTGCGCGACTAACCAGCACCACGCCCACCCGGTTAGTCGCACCGCAGGAGAACCCGCGTAGCCCTGTTTATCGGACACAACTGCTGGGCAAACAACCACCTTCACTCGGCCTTAGCAATCTGAAGCTCGGAACCCACTTGTCCAGGCAAAGGAAGGTGATCTTTGGGCGCCGGTCAAAGGCCGCCTGGAGGAAAGTGCAGCATCAGAATCTAGAAGAGTCCACAACCAACAGCAGCCCAGAAGCCAAACATGTGATCCCTGCCAACTGATATCGGACCCGCCTCAAGCCCCCACATCCCCCAGTTATCCCCCAGTTATCCACTAGCTTGTGGATAGCCTCGGCGTGTTATCCACCGGTGGATTTTGGGCACCGGGCGCCAAAAGTTCTCCACAGAGGTTGTTCACACTGTGGATAATCACAAAGATGTAATTTACTGCCCAAGCGGCCAACAACCCCACAGTAATGGCCTCTAAAATGGGATTTTCCCGAAAATATCGAACAAACGTGCAGGTGGGGAAAACAGTGCACAGGTTTATCCACAGGCTGTGCACTAATTTTCCACTGGTGTAGATTCACCACATTCCACAGTTTTCCCCACAGCCTGTGGATAACTTTGGGGCTAAATCTACACACCTGGTGAATTACATAAATCTCTAAACAGCCACCACTGCGAAGCAGGCCGCAGCTAACACTGCTGACACCCCGAACCAACACACCCCAGAACGAGAAGAAATCACAAAACCCACCATCAGGACGCCTGTCAGTAGGCCTCCCAGGTGTCCCCACACGGATACCGACGCTGCCAAGAAGGTATAAGCCACGTTCACTGCGATCAGAATCAAGGGAGCGCGTAAATCACGTCCCTGGCGCAGACTCACGCCGACTAACAAAACCATGAGCGCGAAGATTGCGCCCGATGCGCCAGCTGTCGGTGTCAGATAGTCCATCCACAACACAGTTGCCGAAGCGCCGATCCCGCCGGTGAGAAAAACCATGACAAACAGTGGTGTGCCCGTATATCTCTCGATCTCTCGGCCAATCAGTGCCAAGAGGAATGAGTTGATCGCCAGGTGTCCCAAATCCACGTGCAAAAACACTGACCCAAGGGCGCGTAGCCAGTCAAAGCCATCAGCAGAGACCAAGGGACCCCATAACAGCCAACGATCGGCCAGGGCAGAATCAGAGAGATTGGCGGTAATCGAACGCGACTGCACTGCGGTGATCAGCCAAACAACGACCGCAGTCAGTGTGAACAGAGTGGTCGCGGGAGCATCCCGCCACCAGCGACGCAGATTTTTCAACAGAGGCTCCTGAAAATGAGAAAGCCCGCGCGGCGTTTCCTAAAGAAAACGCGGCGCGGGCTAGAAAAAGCCGAGAGGCTTATTCGGAGATGGTGACAGACTCGATAACAACCGGCTCGGTCGGGCGATCCATGCGGTCGGTGGGGGTCTTGCCGATGGCGTCGACGACCTTGCGGGACTCCGCGTCAGTGACTTCACCGAAGATGGTGTGGGCATTGTTCAGGTGCGGGGTCGGACCCACGGTGATGAAAAACTGCGAGCCGTTGGTGCCCGGGCCAGCGTTGGCCATGGCCAACAGGTATGCACGGTCGAAGCGCAGTTCCGGGTGGAACTCATCAGCGAACTGGTAGCCGGGGCCGCCACGGCCGGTTCCGGTCGGGTCGCCGCCCTGGAGCATGAAGCCCTCAATGACGCGGTGGAAGATGGATCCGTCGTAGAACGGTCCGGTCTTCTCGCCCTTGGCGTTAGCGGCCTTGTACTCCTTGGTGCCTTCAGCCAAACCGACGAAGTTTTCGACGGTGACCGGGGCATGGTTCCCGAACAGCTCGATGACGATGTCACCGCGGTTGGTTTTCAGTGTTGCGGTAGCAGTCTTATTAGTCATGCGAGCCATCCTAACGGAAACGAATTGATTAGAGACTTTCGACCACTAGGTCGCGAGCGAGAACCAGGTTGCGCAAGGCCGGCTCGACCTCAGCGTAGCCACGGGTCTTGAGGCCACAGTCCGGGTTGATCCAAAGACGCTCGGTGGGAACATTGACCAGTGCGGCCTTGATGAGCTCGGTGAGCTCAGCAACATCCGGGACGCGCGGAGAGTGGATGTCCCAGATGCCCGGGCCGATCTCGGAGTGGAAGGACTCATCCAAATCGGTGAGCAGCTCCATGCGGGAACGAGCGGCCTCGATGGAGGTCACATCGGCATCTAGACCAGCGACGGCGTCGATAATCTGGCCGAATTCCGAGTAACACAGGTGGGTGTGGATCTGGGTCTTCGGCGTCGCGTCGATGGAGACCAAGCGGAAGGAGCGCACGGCCCAGTCGAGGTAGGCCGGACGTGCAGTAGCGCGCAGGGGCAGCAGCTCACGCAGGGCAGGTTCATCGATCTGAATGATCTCGATGCCAGCTTCTTCAAGGTCCTTGACCTCGTCGGCCAATGCCAAGGCGATCTGATCAGCGGAGACGGACTTCGGGACGTCGTCACGAGTGAACGACCAAGCCAAGATGGTCACTGGGCCGGTCAGCATGCCCTTGACGTGCTTGTCGGAGAGGGACTGGGCGTACTTGGCCCACTCGACGGTCATGGCCTTGGGGCGCGAGACATCGCCGACGACGATCGACGGGCGGGTACAGCGGGAACCATAGGACTGGACCCAGCCGAACTCGGTGGTCACGAAGCCGTCGAGCAGCTCAGCGAAGTACTGAACCATGTCATTGCGCTCTGGCTCGCCGTGAACGAGGACGTCCAGGCCCAGGCGCTCCTGCAGCTCGATGACCTGACGAACTTCGTCCTTGAGGGCATCGACATACTGCTCATCGGTCAGCGAGCCGGCGCGGTGATCAGCGCGTGCCTTACGAATCTGCGGGGTCTGCGGGAAAGAGCCGATGGTGGTGGTCGGCAGCTTCGGCAGGCCGAGGACTTCCTGGGCGACAATGCGCTCAGCGAAGGCAGGCTGGCGAGCAACTTCGCCCTCAGGCAAAGCGGCAACACGATCCTGAACGGCCTGGTTATGGGTGCGAGCAGACTCCTTGCGGGTGCGCACTGCGCGGTCGGAGCGAGCAAAATCATCGGCAGCGGCGACGGTGCCCTCGTTGAGCGCGGTGGCCAGGGCCTTGGCCTCGCCGATCTTTTCATTGGCGAAGGAAAGCCAGCCGGCGACGTCGACCGGCAATGCGGTCTCCACGGCGACGGAATGGGGCACATGCTGCAAGGAAACAGAGGAAGAAACAGCGAGCTTTTCGACGCCGCCGTTCTTCAGCGCCTCGAGCACGCTCAGACGCTCGCGCAGATCGGCAGCCCAGATGTTGCGACCGTCGATAACGCCGGCGGCAAGGGTGATGTCGGTGCCGGCCACAGCAGCTGCAACGCGCTCGACATAATCGGTGTCAGCAGCCAAGGTGACCGGGGCAAGATCAACCTGGAGGGCCTCCGGAGCAACCTTGACCAAGGCGTCGAGGCCCTTGTGCAAGGAACCATAAGGAGTGCTCAGCAGGACCTGCGGACGGTTGCTCGCACCCAAGATGGTGCCGTAGGCAGTGGCAGCGTAGTCGGCCAGCTCTTCATCAGAAGCAACAGTCAGGTCAGCGACCAAAGCTGGCTCAGCCAGCTGGATCCACTCGACTCCTGCTTCGGCCAGTGCGGCAAGCACTGCCTGGTAAGCCTCGGTGAGCTCAGCCAGGCGGGTCAACGGATTAAAGTCAGCGCTGGAGCCTTCAGCCGGCTTCGACAATGCCAGCAGGGTAACCGGGCCGACGAGGAACGGACGAACGGTGTGACCAGCAGCCTTAGCCTCGGTAACGATATCGATGATGCGCTGTGCACGAGGGGTGATGGCACCGGTCTCGGTAACCTCGGGAACGAGGTAGTGGTAGTTGGTATCAAACCACTTGGTCATTTCCAGCGGTGCGCGATCAGCGTTGCCGCGAGCCAGTGCGAAGTACTCGACTAGATCGATCTGCTCATCGTCGCCGCCGATCAGTCCGACGGTTACTGCAGTCTCCAAGACCTGGTCATAGAGAGCAACATCGGCCGGGATGGCGTAGTCCTCACTCAGTCCCAGTTCACGCAGCCGTGCGTAATTATCCAAGCGAATGGAGTGCGCGGAGGAAGTAAAGGTCTCCTCATCAATGCGACCGGCCCAGAAAGACTCCAGTGCCTTTTTGAGCTCACGGTTAGCGCCAACGCGCGGGTAACCCTCGATGGTGAAGGTGGGGAAAGAAGTGGCAGACATTAGTTAGGAATACCTTTCGGGAAAATGTGCAGGTGAATGAAACCCAAACTGCTTTTCGCGGGGGCTCCCGGCGCCGGCAGTAGGTGGTTCGAGCCTCAACTTTGAAGTTGGGGTGCGATGCCTATGCGGCTAAGCAGTTGTTCGGTGACGTCGGATCTATTGAAGGTGTAGACATGCAGACCGCCAGCGCCAGCGTCAAGGACGGTCTGAGCGAGTTCGGCGGTGAGGTCGAGCCCGGTCTGGTGTTCGCCCTCCGGTCCTACTTCCTCCAACTGGCGAATAAGCCGGTCGGGGACGGTCAGCCCGGAGAGCTGGCCCATTCGGTGCAGTCTGCGCACCGAGGTCATGGGCATGATTCCCGGGATGAGCGGAATGCGTACTCCCGCCAACCGGGCGCGTTCCTGAAACCTCAGATAATCCTCCGCGTCGAAGAACAACTGCGTAATAGCGAAATCCGCGCCGCATCGTTGCTTGGCCAACAGAACATCAATGTCCTGATCAAGGTTGAGTGATTCGGCGTGGCCGCTGGGGTAGGCAGCCACCCCGATCGCCAGGCGACCGGCACCGAAACGTGCAGCTTGGTTACCTTCTAATTCTCGGATCAGGCGCACCAACTGGTCTGCATGAGCTAGATAGCCCTGAGGTAGTTCATGCTGTCCCTCTGCGAAATCACCGCGCAGAGCAAGCAGTCCCCTCACTCCGGCATCCATGAGCCGGTTAATCCAGCCGATAAGTTCCTCGCGGGTGCCAGCGGTGCAGGCTAAGTGCGCCAAAGTGCGCATCCTGGTGGTAGCGGAGATCTTGGAGATGAACTCTGCCGTGCCTTCCAACCAGCCCGAGTTCTGGGAGCTGGTGACAGAGACATAGTCCGGGTTATAGGACTCGAGGGTGGTCAGCAGCTCGGAGATAGCCTCTTGATCCGCATTGCGACGCGGGGGCATGACTTCGAAAGACAGAGCGGTACGGCGCGGAGCCGTAGCCCTGGGGGCCGAGAATCCAACGGTGTCCTCATTGTCGAAAGAATCCAACGGAGCAGAGGCTGAAAAACGCGAATTAGCGCGGTGACGTGGCATTGGCGCGTTCATGTGGCCTCCTTCTTGCTTCTCGTGGATTATTTCGGATGGGCAGAATGCCCGTTTGCTGAAGTGATTGCGAATGTAGCAAGCGAAGCGTTCACGGAGGGTATTTTTTGGATTGGTATTATCTGTCAAAATACTCTCAACCAGCAACAATCAGCCTAGCAAAAGGTGAATATAAATAATTACGAATGAACGATTTTCACCTAAAAATGAACCAAGCTGTCCATTTTTTTTCACCCCTTTAGAAAACTCGACGCATTACACCCGTCGGGGGCTCTAAATTTGCCATGCTTCCCAGCCGTATCCCCGGTTAAATAGCTAGGCTGGTCGGCAGAGAAGCAACCAGTCAGCCAAGGAGTCCCAGTGAAAAACGCATCAGCCAAAATGGCTTTGTCCACGGCGTCCGCCGCCTACCGCCGCGTCAAGAACTACCGCGAGGAAAAAGCTCGCGAGGCCTATGACCGGCTCGCCGAGGCCGCTTCAGGTTTTGATTTCGATCAACTACAGCAGCGCTCCTCAGATTTGCTCGACGATTCCCGCAGAGAGGCCGGCAATGTCACCCGCGCGGCTCGAGTCCGCTTGGACAAGGCGCTTGAAGAATTGGAAGCACACCGCGAGGAGGCTGCAGATAAGGCTGGAAAGGGACTCAAAAAAGCAAAGAAGAACCTGCCGGTGAAAGAAAAGCCGGCCAAGGCCACATCCCGAAAGGGTCGCTTCGGAAAAGTCGGCCTCCTGGCATTACTGCTGGGAGCAGCTGGTGGCGCAGCCTACTACTGGTTGAATCGTCGCCCGGAGCCAGGTGAGACCCCGCCGAGCATCCAGGACTTCCTTGGTTCTGCTGCTGATGAGACCGGGGAAACCACCACCGAGTCCACTCTGGTCTATTCCACCTCGACCCCCACCGATGGCTCTGAGCAGACTGCCGGGCCACTGGCCGAGGACCCAGCAGTACGCGATGAAGAACTGTTGAACTCGCTCGAGGAGCAGCTAGAAAAGCACCGCTCTGCCGCCCTGGATGAGGCTGGCGAGGACCAGGATGAGTCGCCGACTACCGCCGATGATGCAAGCGAAGAAACTGAAGAGACCGAAGAAAAGGACTCTAAGGCCTAATCCAGCCCGAGCCGCCGGGAAAGCGCTAGAACATCCACGGACCACGGTTTTCAGCGAGGCTCTCGCTCAAAACCGTGGCTTCTTCTGGTTGAAAGCAGATCAACAAATCTGCTCATGCCCCAAATGTTCTGGATACTCCAACTGGATCGTGGAGTGCTCAATACCAAACTCACGCAGTTGCGCCTGGGCAAGATCTAAAATTCCAGCGCCAATGCCTTGGTCACGGTCAATCACTAAATGACAGGTGGCCAGCGGAGTCATGCCGTCGGTGGACCACACATGCAGATCATGAACAGCTGCCACCCCGGGCAATGCTGACAAGGATTCGGCTACCCGCTCGGTGTCTACTCCATGGGGAACTCGTTCCAACAGCACCTCAGAGGACTGCCACAACAAGCGCAATGAACGAGGCAGGACCAATGCCACGATGACCAGAGAGGCGAGCGTATCCGCCGGGGTCCACCCCGTCCAGCGAATCACCAATGCTGCGATGATGACCACCACTGAACCAATCAGGTCCGCCATTACATGCAGGAAAGCTCCCTGAACATTCAGGCTCTCCTCCTGTTGTCGAGATAGCACCCAGGCGGAAATCGCATTCGCTAATAGCCCAATCACCGCGATGATGAGCATCAAGCCGGTATCGATCTCGTGTTCACCTCCGAGACGAGCGAATGCCTGGATAAGGATCCAAACCACAACCGCACTGACGGTAATCGCATTTATGAGTGCAGCGAAGACTTCTACCCGACGGTGACCATAGGTTGCACGCGCCGTGGCTGCACGACGGCCGATCAGTGCGGCAAGAAGAGCGATGATTAATCCAGCGGAATCCGAGAGCATGTGCATGGCATCTGAGACCAGAGCCAGCGAGCCGGAGAGCAGTCCTCCGATCAGCTCAACAAGAAACACTGTTCCAGTGACCGCGAGAGCCACTGAGAGTGCCCCCATGGGTCCGGTAGCGACATGGATATCCCCAAGGCCGTGAGAGTGGCCGTGGCTGGCTTCTTGGTCCATCCTTCCCAAGCTAGTCCCCCATCACTCCGGAGGCTAGAGAACATGTGTGCGCAGATCCCGATAACCACAGCATCCCCTTCACAGGACGTGCGAGACGCTAGATCCTTTTGATCTAACCCTGCGCCAAATAGAACGCACACCAAAAAAACTCAGGCGACCAGATCCCCCGATCTGCTCAGCGCATAAGAAAAGGGCCACCTTCCAACTTTCTGGAAGATGACCCTGATCTATCTTTCTATCTGTGGAGCATAGGAGAATCGAACTCCTGACCTCCTGCTTGCAAAGCAGGTGGAGCAACCATGCAGCTAGAGACATTATCTGGTGAGAGTCGAGCTCATGAGACGACACTGTAGACCCCGGCGTGCCATACACGTGCCATTCCGATAGTCCGAATAGCGTCTGCTGATCTATTATCTCGCTAAGAAAGAGTGTTTACCCAAACTGCGGTGAAGACCGCACTCGCAGGCTCCCTCGATCGCGAAACAACCCTGGAAGGAAATCACACGCATGAAAGAAAAATCTCGGCAATCATGGTGCGAATATGATGATTTTCTGTGCGATTCAACATGCGTCCTTTCAAGCGCCGAAAAGAAACTACGCGAAGCGCATCGGCACTGGCATGCCTGCGGAGATAATTATCATGATCCTGAAGATTTTCGCATAAGCCTTAACGCCCTAATCCAATCCTTGAGAAACGTTACATTTGCACTCCAAAGCAGCAAATCGCTGATATCAAAATTTGAAGATTGGTACCCAAGTGAGCAAGCCAAAATGCGTGAGGATTCGCTTCTACGATGGATTGTTGAATCTCGAAATAAGATTGTAAAACAAGGAGATTTAACCACCTTTTCCGAGAGTTATGTCTCAGTAATTCGAGACTATTACGACGAAGCCAAAATCCTAAAAAAGGAACTTGACAGTTGGAATTCACTCCCTAACATATCCATAGTAGAGAATAAGGACGAAAGAGAAGCCAAACCTGTCGAAATGCCTCTGCATGAAATAGTTGAGTCCCTACACCTTGAGCATCTCCCGCTGAGCATTCAGCAGCGGATTACTATATATTTGGAACGTCAATGGGTCGAGGAATCTCTACCAGAATATGAAATTCTAACGGTCCTCACTTACTGCTACTCTCAACTCCGACTTCTCATAATTCGTGCACATCAGATCACCTTAGAACAAGAAAAAGATTGCACAGATACCTTTGAGAACACGAAATGCAAAAGTTACAAGGACATAGAATCTGACGGTCGACTACCCTGCATGACCAGCACACGTGGTTTTCGCTCCACTCGCCGTAGATACTTCGACGGCAGCGAAGTAACCGAGTATCGAAATGTGCCCGCTGTAATCGACTCTAAAGTCGCCCTAGAAGTCGCAATGAGTGGTAAGTATGGGACCCTACCAAAATTTCCTTACGAGAAAATCGGGACAGCACAAAAGCCGGAACAGCTTCGAACTCTGCTTTCCGTATACTCAGAAATTGCGAAAGGAATCTTGCTCTCTGGCGAGGACCACGGTTGGTTCAGCCACTATTTCCGATCAGGGATACAAGTCGATACTCGTATCCACATGACCTTAGATGCGCAGGGTAAACGCGCGATCGCCGCTGAAATTGCATACACCGCTATGAGATGTAGCGCGGATACAGTTGTAATGATTAACGAAACTTGGGTATCGGAGTTTAGAACCACAAGAGATGGAGCTCTATACCCGGCATCACTTGATCCGGAGCGTAAAGAAGGCGTACAACTAAGCGCGCTGTCCCGATCGGGAGCTTACGCGATGATGTTTCTTCCCTTCGAGGTGGTCTCCGAATCAGGTGGCTTTAGAGAAGTTCGACTTGAGAAAGAAACGGGAGTTTCCATCGAGCAGGATTTGTTTTTTGCCCCGTTATCTGAAGTTTGGAACTTGCGAAAGAAGCCTCTCAAAGGGGAAGCATTCTGGAGGGCTCAGCAGGCAGCTAAGGACAATAATTCTAGACCATCTACCGACTGATACCAAAGTGCTTGGCAATCGCGGCTACGGAATCCCCGGCCTGGCGCATGGCTCTGAGTTCAGCGACCTGTTCAGAAGACAGCACCGTCTTGTGACCCTTGTACTTACCCTTGGCCTTGGCAATGGTGATTCCCTCGCGCTGTGGCTCGAGGAGCATGGATCATTCAAATTCAGCCACGGCACCAAGCATCGAGAGCAAGAGCGTGTTCATCCGAGAATCTTCACCCGTGAACTTCAAGTTTTCTTTATGAGATTCCACCGCAACACCCTTGCCCGTGAGTTCACGAACCACCCGGCGCAGATCCTCAAGGTTTCGCGCCAAGCGATCCATCGAGTGAACAACTCGTAATGTCCCCCCCCCTCGCGCGCATTATCAAGCAAGCGCACAAGCTCAGGACAATTAGCGTCCTTACCACTGGCCTTATCGATGTACATACGCTGGACGGCCACGCCATCGAGATGTCACTCTGTGTTCTGGTCGATGGTGCTAACTCGCTGATATTCGACGCACATGGCGTGTGTCCTGTTCGCCGGTTGGTGAATATCTAATTAGACTCTAAATCGTGAAGAGCCAGTTATCGTAGACCAGCTTGTGGCAGGCATCGACGGCGACCTATTAGACGAGTTCCCAGCCCATCCCGAGTGATTTCGCCGTGGCGGACACACTCATTCGGTCGATGGCCAGGCGCTAGAGGACCCATCGGGTGACCCGGTGGGTCAGCTTCGCGCCATCATCGGCGCATCTGAGTGTGGCCTGGAAGATCTTCCTGTCGCAGATGGTGTCCGTGCAGGTGAAGCGCGGACGCTGACGTGCAGACGGGTAGGGAACCCGACGACGGGAAGATCTACGAGCTGTCGGGTGACATAGTCTCGAAGCTCTCCGCGTCGGGAACATTCAGTACAGGCGTTGCTCACGGCCACCGCTGTGGCGTCGATGATGGTGATATTTCCGGCATCGGTCGCACCTGTGATCTTCAGTCCGATTTCGCCCGCTCTGGCAGAGGGTGTCGGCGACAAGGTTGCCACTATAATGCACAGTAGGGTCTTGGTTCGGCTGGGTGGAAGCGTCGTAACTCTCATCTTGTGACCTGTCAGGGCCCCGGCATGTTGTGCCACCCCGATCCCTAGCCCGCGGTCAGCTACGCACTCTAGATCGTGAAGAACCAGTTAACTTGCGATCGAACTTGCAACGCTGAACAAACTCCCAGTTCAGAGCGATGAAATCTGCAAGTTCCGCCCTCTTATAGATCTCCTTAAGTGAGGTTTCCTGCAATCGGGGAACTTCGTTCTTCTCCCTTCAGCGCAGTGAAGATGAACGGACCGGCTTCGGCGGTCCTTAATCCGAACTGAGACAAAGAGAGCATCCGTGACTTCACGGTCCCCCGGGTGGGGGACGATCGTCTTCGGCTGTTGTGAGAAACACCGGGCCTCTCACTGGCCAGTGGATCAAACACCCAAAGAGGGAGGGCACCAAGCTTTACCCTTCTTGCGGTGGCCGGTTAAGGAGCGGAGGAATCACCAAGGTTCCGACCATCGGTAAGTGGTGGAGCTGGCCGAAGAGTCAGCGACCGACCGCACACGGCACCCTGAAGGTACCCAGCAAGGAAGAAAAGACCCGGCCGCGCCTAACTCCACCGTGGAGCAGCCTAGGGCGATCCCGGGTTGTCGTCTGCGGTGTCGATTCTCTTCATGAGCTCGGCGGGGCAGAATTCCCGGACACACATGTAGACACCGACGATGGTGGAGATGCTCTCCTGACCGAGGACCCGACCAATTTTCTTCGGGGTGGCTCCGGCTTCAGAGAGCCGGGTATTCAACTAGTTACGCTCGTAGTGGGGGGTGATCCGCGCGGTGACCCCTGCGCGGTCCGGGGCCGCGGGGAAGACCTTTTCCGGTACACCGTGGTCCATCACAGGCTCCCTCAGTAGCGATTGTGGTGGCGTAGCAGCCCTCATCGGGCTTGTTAGGTGCCCACGTGATCGCGGACAATGTGGATGAACTCAGACAGCACGGGAACCGTCCTGTAGCCGGCCTGTGCCTTCGGCTCATGGTGGACCATTGTGGAATGCCCATCTTAGTCTTGGGCGCGGACACGGCTCCCTTCCACTGTGATGGATTCGGCTCCGGAGGGAGATATTGCCTCTCCGGATCACCAGGGCTTCTCCGAGGCGCAGACCGTGGAACAGACACAACACAGTGACTAACTGGTACCAATGCGGAGTCTTGTTCAGTATCGAGAGTATGTCAGCGGTAGCCGGCAGTTCCTTGGTCTTCGGCTTCACCCACTGGCGCGCAGCTCGGAGGTTCACGACGTTGTGTTCAAGGTACCCGTACTTCGCTGCCCTCGCGATAGCCACGCGGAGCTTCTCGTATGCGGAGCGGTTACCGGGTGACGTATCCAGCCAACCGGGTGACGTATCCAGCCAACCGGGTGACGATGCGATCCCACCACTCCCCCTCCATTGCCACCGTGAGCCGGCCAACGAGGACCGCACACAGGGATTAATCGTTCAACACGCGGTTGGTGACCACCGCTGAGTAGGTGGCGTACGTCGAATCACGCACACCGGCCCTCATCACTGACAGCCAATGTCCCACGGCTTCGCCCACCGTTGGAACAGTGCCCCTCACCTTCTCCAGCGCCTGCGGCTCTCAGGATCTGAGATCGATGGTCTTCCGCACATCCCCCAGCCATGCGAGAGCAGCGAGTTTGTCCGGGAATGTGTCGGGTGCCTTGTAGATTTTTCCGTCCGGTCCAAGATATCGAACCTGGATCCGTCTGCTAGGCAGGTTCCGTGTCGAACCTCAGAAATTGCGTGCCATAACCGTGCCATAATTACTCATGTCCTCCGTCGGACAGTCAGGACGGACGGATTGTCATACCATAGGGAATCTTTCCTTGGGTTAAGGGACAAGAAATGTGTCGGGAATTCCTGATAAACCCAGGCTAACCCACCAATATCAGGGATATATTGCTCCCACAGAGCAATACCAACCACCCTCACCGACCACACCTAGAACCCGTGCTAAGCACCCATCGGTTTCATATCCAGGTGAGCAGAAACCGACCACGCTGCCCGATATGCGGACACACAACAAAAAAGAACGGCACCACCAGCAAAGCAACCACCCGCTGACGATGCACCGACTGCGGACACTCCTTCCTACGCACCACCCAACAAGACCACCCCAACGCCACCACAATGAGAACCTTCATCACCTGGGCCACCAGCGACCAATCCCTCACCCACTGCGCACAAACCCATCACACGACCAGGGCAACCCTATCCCGCTGTTTCCAGTGATGCTGGTGGATCACTCCACCCTCATCTATCGATACGCAGCGCATCCACGACCAGATCTTCATGGACGCGACCTTCATGGCCAGCGGATGCCTGCTCATCGCTTCCACTACCACCCACGTCATCAACTGGTGCTGGGCACACACCGAAAACGCCGCCGCTTACCGCGAACTTATCAACGACATCCCCGCACCCCTGATGGTCGTCATCGACGGCGGCCAGGGTGCCTACTCAGCCATCACAGCACTCTGGCCGGCCACCACGATCCAACGCTGCTCAAGTCCACGCCCAACGCGCTGTTCGCCGCCACACCACCAGCCGCCCACGTACCGCAGCAGGAAAAAGTATCTACCATCTAGCGCTGACACTCACCAGGATCCACACCCTGGACCACGCAGCACAATGGGTAGCAAACCTGCAGGACTTCGGTGCTATCTACCACGACTGGCTCAACCACAAAACCACCGTCCAAGACCCAGTCACACGCCGGTATCAGCAGGTCTTTACCCACAAACAGGTTCGCGCGGCTTATCGCTCATTGTTATCGCTCTGCCGGCGCAACCTGCTGTTTAACTACCTCCAGCACCCAGCCCAGGCATGTGATCCCGGCTTATTCGCGGCAACCACCAATGTTCTAGAAGACGGGTTCAACGCGCCTATCAAAGAGCTTGCTCGCCGGCATCGTGGTTTATCGACACCGCATCAACGCACAGTCGTTGACTGGCGGTTGCATTTAAAAACACAGACTCCTGACGACCCAGTCCAGGTCACCAGGAGTCAATCATGGGGTCAAGCTGCACTTTCCAGGGAGCGTTGCTTGACAGAGCATGAAAGCACCCACCTAGATAACAACGAGATCGGTGCACCTGCAGGGTACGAGAACACAGCGGTTGATTCTGATTATCAGCACGCTATGGGCATCCAGAAATGCTGGGCAGGACGCTAAACCTAGGGAGATAAGCCAGCGGACACGCCCGGGATCGACACACTTTTTGTCCCTTAACCCTCCCTTAACCCCCGATCTGCTCAGCGCATAAGAAAAGGGCCACCTTCCAACTTTCTGGAAGATGACCCTGATCTATCTTTCTATCTGTGGAGCATAGGAGAATCGAACTCCTGACCTCCTGCTTGCAAAGCAGGTGCTCTACCAATTGAGCTAATGCCCCATGTCCCTGGTGGGCCTAGCAAGAATCGAACTTGCGACCCCATCGTTATCAGCGATGTGCTCTAACCGACTGAGCTATAGGCCCTTGCTGGGAACGAAATGTAACATTACACACTAGCCCGAGATTAAGGCAAATCGCCTGGTTAACAGCAATAAAGCTGCCACCAAGCGACACCTTAAAAAGCCAGATCTAAACTCTATTCAGCCTCTTCTTGCAGGCTGACTGTCAGCCCGCCAAATAGGTCAACGATGGCGTTGTAAATCACTGCAGACAGCGGAGCTAGAACGCTGGTAAGAATTGCCCCGATCGCGCCCAGCAGCGTCGCCACGGAGATAACCATGCCGAAGGTAATGACCTGGTCCCCGCCGACACCACCGATAAGGGAATTGACTTGATCCCAGACTCCCGCCGCGCCCATCCCGAAGTAGAGCAGAACTACCGCTAGTAACCAGGCCACCAGTCCCACTAGGGACATGGCGAGCCCGACGCGGAAGGCGGACAGGGGCGAGATGCGAGTGACCGCTACGTCTCGTGCCGGCATGCGTTACTCCTTGGAATCCGGGTTGATTTCATCTGACTCTACGCCCGCAACGCCCTCTATTTTGCCCTGATTGCGCTTAGCTCGATCAGCTGGTCCATCAACGTCTCCCTTAGCAACGGCCTCTGCAGCCTCTTCGCCCTGATGCTCGACGTTCTTATCGATAGCCAGAAGCTCGATGTCATCTTGAAGATTGACCAGGCGCACACCCATCGTCGCGCGCGAGGAAGGACGAATCTGGTTGACCTCGGTGCGAATAACGCCACCGGCGGAAGTAATAGCGAAGATCTGATCGTCTTCATCGACGGCTAGTGCGCCGATAAGGCGGCCACGCTTGGGGGTGTACTTGAAAGTAACCACACCGAGCCCGCCACGGCCCTGAGCCGAGTAGTCGGCCATCGGAGTGCGCTTGCCATAGCCGCCGGAGGTAGCCACCAGTAGGTAGTCACCGTCGCGGACCACGCTCATGGCCAATAGCTGGTCATCATCACGGAAGCGCATGCCCTTGACGCCTGCGGTGGCCCGACCCATGGGTCGCAGCTGATCATCGCTGGCGGTGAAACGAATGGACTGACCATGCTCAGAGACCAAGAGAAGATCATCATCTTCGCTACACAGGACAGCACCGATGAGCCGGTCATCCTCACCCAAGTTAATGGCGATCAAGCCAGCAGAACGAGCGGACTCGTAATCCGTCAGACGGGACTTCTTCACTCGACCGTGAGCGGTAGCTAGCGTCAGGTAAGGAGCATCATTGTAGGACTGAAGCTGAATAACCTGAGCGATCCGCTCCTCCGGCTGGAACTCCAACAGGTTGGCCACGTGCTGGCCACGAGCGGTACGAGAGGTCTCGGGAAGCTCATAGGCCTTGAGCCGGTAAACACGGCCAAAGTTGGTAAAGAACAGGATCCAGTCATGCGTGGAGGAGACAAAGAAGTGCTTGACGATGTCGTCCTGCTTGAGCTCTGCTCCGCGCACACCCTTTCCACCCCGCTTCTGAGACTTATAAGCGTCAACCTTGGTGCGCTTGGCGTAGCCGGTAGAGGTGATGGTGACCACCACGTTCTCCCGGGCAATGAGGTCTTCTTCAGATACGTCGCCGGTGGCGGCAATGATCTGGGTACGTCGTTCATCGCCGTAGCGGGAGACGATCTCCTCCAGCTCGTCGTGAACGATCGTGCGCTGGCGCTCAGGGCTAGCCAGAATGTCCTTGAGATCAGCGATGACCAACTCAATATCAGCGAGCTCATCGACGATCTTCTGGCGCTCTAGAGCAGCCAAGCGACGCAACTGCATCGCGAGGATGTGATCGGCTTGGATCTCATCGACGTCGAGAAGCTCCATTAGACCGGTACGCGCCACATCGACCGTCGGGGAACGGCGAATCAGGGCAATGACCTCATCGAGCATGTCCAAGGCCTTAACCAGGCCGCGCAGGACGTGAGCACGCTTCTCAGCCTCGTCAAGGCGGTACTGGGTCCGTCGGACAATGACCTCGATCTGATGCGCGACGTAGTAGCGCAGCATCTGATCCAACCGCAGAGTGCGCGGCACCCCATCAACGATGGAGAGCATATTGGCGCCGAAGTTGGTCTGCAGCTGAGAGTGCTTGAACAGATTATTGAGCACCACACGCGGCACAGCATCACGCTTAAGGGTGACCACAATGCGCAGGCCCACGCGATCGGAGGACTCATCCTCGATCTTGGAGATGCCAGCAAGCTTGCCGTTGGAAACTTGCTCAGCAATATTGGCGATGAGGTTGTCTGGGTTGACCTGGTAAGGCAGCTCAGTAATCACAATGGTCTGGCGGTTACCCACCTCTTCGATGGAGCTCACACCGCGCATCCGGATCGAACCACGGCCGGTGGTGTAAGCATCCTTAATGCCTGAGTCACCGACGATCAGACCGGAGGTCGGGAAATCCGGGCCCTTGACGAAGGACATGCAGGCCTCGAGGGCCTCCTTCTCATCCGCATCGGAATGCTCAAGCAGCCAATAGATGGCATTAGCCAGCTCATTGAGGTTATGCGGCGGGATGTTGGTGGCCATACCGACGGCGATGCCGCCGGAACCATTCATCAACAGGTTGGGAACGCGAGCCGGCAAAACGTCTGGCTCTTGAGTCTTACCGTCATAGTTCGCAGAGAAATTGACGGTATTCTCACGAATATCCCGGACCATTTCCATGGCCAACGGGCTCATCTTGCACTCGGTATAACGCATGGCGGCGGGGCCGTCATTGCCGCGAGAACCGAAGTTACCCTGGCCATCAACCAGCGGATAACGCATGTTCCACGGCTGGGCCAAACGCACGAGAGTGTCATAAATTGCCACGTCACCGTGCGGGTGGAACTGACCCATCGTGTCAGAAACCGGACGGGCGGACTTTACATAACCACGCTCCGGGCGGTAGCCGGAGTCAAACATCGCGTACATAATGCGGCGGTGGACGGGCTTCATACCATCGCGCACCTCGGGCAGTGCACGGCCCACAATGACCGACATCGCATAGTCGATGTAGCTAGTCTGCATCTCCTCGTTGATGTCAATCGGGAGGACACGGTCGAAGAGTTTCTCGCCACCGGTGGTGTCGTCGCTCATAGTCACCTTCTTGTAGGGGTTTAGATACCTCTATCTTAGCCCCCATACCTCCACAAGGGCTCTCAGTATGCTTATCGACGCCCCGATCTCCAGAATCTGCCACCATTCTGGTATCACTGAGGCATGGCCATGACGTTGAGACTCACTCCCGAACAAGATCGCGCATTAGCACTACTGGCTCAAGCACAAGGATCAAGCAAACACGAAGCTGCCGTGCGCGCCATTGCTTCCGCTGCCGCCCGACTCCTCAACGACGAGGTGGTAGCTCAACTTGCCCGCGATCTCATTCCTGGCCGCACGAACCTAGAGGCCACAATCCGCCAAGCCCGCCCATGAAACAAACCACATCGCTGCACTCCCCGATCGCAGGTTTAAGCCCCGAGCAGCTACTGATCATTGCCGATCAGTTTTGTGAAGTTCACAGAGTTCGGGTGCGCAGTTTTTCCGCCTTGGTGGCGGCCGCCGCAGTTCCTGGCGCCAGAATCGAGGGCATTGCGGTACATGCCGACCCCACAGCCGCTGAAACTGCACTGGCGCAGACGCTGGTCCTTCTAGAACCCTTAAGCGGGAAGAATGTCGAGTTCGCTCACGCCTGCACAAAGATCTACCGGCGCTTAAGCAGCTAAATTGCCCCGCATGAAGCAAATATTGCTACCAAAAAGTCTTGAACTCATGTCGACACAAAACCGATGACATTTGTGTAAAGTTGGCGATCGTTGTGATTATAGTTAACTAGTGTTACCAAAGTGACTATGGCGGAAGAATCACAACTTCCATCTTTTCTATGCTTGCTCGAGCGACTTAGACTGTTTGCTATCAACCACCAAGCAAAAACCCTCCTAGACTGGATATCTCATCGGATTCGACCGGAAAGGTATCCCCCATGTCTAACTTGTCCCAGCTGCTCAACGAGGACACTCGCCCCGCAGTTGCCGCCGACCTAGCCACTTTTGCTGATGCCACGGTCGCTGAACAATCTGGTATTTCAGGCATCGCGCTTAAGGGTGCGATCGCTACCGCCAAGAAGCTTGACTCAAATATCATCACCAAAGGTGTTAACCGTCTACTGCCAGAGATCCTCGGTGAGTTAGAACGTCACTGGCAAGATTTCCAGGACGCTCCCACGGAGGATTTCGGAGACTTTCTCGCAGGTCGTAGCAGCCAAGTAGTTGACTCAGTGATGTCAGTGGCTGACCGAAACGCCGAGCAGATCACTATCGCCCCACTGGCTAAGGCCTATAACGGCTTGCGTGGAAAAGGTGCAAAGTTCATCGAACCAGCTATCCCAGAGTTTGGCCGCATCCTGCAAAAGCACATGGCTTAACTACCCTTAGATAGCGTTTTAGCGCCGCCACTGAGTATTTCAGTGGCGGCGCTAAAAACTAGTTCAGCCGAGCTTCCTAGACGTCCAAGAAGCGGACATCCTTGGCCTTACGGGTGATAAAGGATCGCCGGGCAGCGACGTCATCGCCCATGAGGATGGAAAAGAGCTCGTCGGCACGCTGGGCGTCGACTAGATCGACTCGGCGCAGGATGCGATCGGTCGGATCTAGGGTGGTCTCCCAGAGCTCGGAGGGGTTCATCTCACCGAGACCCTTGTAACGCTGGATGCCATCATTGGTGTTGATCTTGCGACCAGCGGCCAGACCTTCGGCAACCAATTCGTCGCGCTCGGTATCCGAGTAGGCGAATCCTGGATCGCCCTTAGACCACTTGAGCTTATAAAGCGGTGGGTTAGCCAAGTAGACGTGACCATCATCGATCAGCTGCGGCATGAAGCGGAATAGCAGAGTCAGCAGCAGGGTTGCGATGTGCTGGCCATCGACGTCGGCGTCAGCCATGAGGACAATCTTGTGATAGCGCAGTTTAGCGACATCAAATTCCTCATGGATACCGGTACCCAGTGCCGTAATAATGGCTTGAACCTCGGCGTTTTTGAGTACCTTGTCCATTCGAGCCTTCTCAACATTGAGGATTTTTCCTCGCAGCGGAAGGATCGCCTGGTACATCGAGTCACGGCCGGCCTTCGCAGAACCACCTGCGGAGTCGCCCTCCACGATGTAGAGCTCAGAGGCAATTGGGTCCTTAGAACGACAATCAGCGAGCTTGCCGGGCAGTCCGCCCAAATCGGTAGCAGACTTGCGCCTGACCAGTTCCCGAGCTTTACGTGCGGCGATACGAGCTTGGGAGGAGGAAACTGCCTTGCTAACAATCGCCTTAGCTTCCGCCGGATTGGCTTCCAACCAATGGCCCACATGCTCATTGACCATGCGCTGAACGAAAGAACGGATCTCCGTATTACCCAGCTTGGTCTTGGTCTGACCCTCAAACTGAGGATCACCCACGCGCACTGCCACGATGGCAGCTAGGCCTTCACGGCAATCCTCGCCGGTCACATTGGGTTCTTTGTCCTTGATCAATTTATGATCGCGGGCATACTTGTTCATCAAGCTGGTCAGCGAAGAACGGAAACCCTCTTCATGAGTGCCGCCCTCATGCGTGTTGATCGTGTTAGCAAAAGTGTGCACGGACTCCTTGTAGCCGGAGTTCCACTGCATTGCGATCTCGACCTCATGATCATCACCCTTGGCTTCAAAAGCCACGATTGACGGGTGAATCTTGGTCTTGCTCTTGTTGAGGTAGTCGACATAATCGGCTAGGCCGTCCGGGTAGTGATAGACAGTCTTTTTCTCACGCTTTTTCGGCGGCTTCGGCGCCTCGCCGGCAGAAACGTCTACGACCTCGGTGTCGTCGAAGGAAGGACCGTCCAAAGAAGTAGCGGTATCGCCTTCTTCAGCTAGAGCTTCAAGCTCCAATTCCTTCTCGCTGACACGCTCATCCCTGAGGGTGATCGTCAGTCCCTTATTGAGAAAAGCCATCTCCTGAAGACGACGCGCAATCGTGTCGTAGTCAAAATCGATGGTCTCGAAAATCTCAGCGTCCGGCCAGAACCTAATCGTAGTGCCAGTTCCTCGGGCATTATTGCCCTCAACCAATTCTTCCGGAATGGAGTAATTGAAGTTCTGGAACCAGTGCTTTCCATCGCGCTTGATATCCGCTTCAACGCGAGTGGATAGGGCGTTGACCACGGAAATACCGACGCCGTGGAGGCCGCCGGAAACCGCATAAGAATCAGAGTCGAACTTGCCGCCGGCGTGCAGCTGGGTCATGACAACCTGAACGGTTGGTGCGCCACTGGGGTGCATTTCGACCGGAATACCACGGCCATCATCGGCCACCTGGACGCCACCATCAGCCAGCAGGGTTACATCAACCTTGGTAGCCTCACCCGCCATTGCCTCATCAACAGAGTTATCCACGACCTCCCATACCAGGTGGTGCAGACCTCGGGGACCGGTTGAACCGATGTACATTCCAGGGCGTTTACGTACAGCTTCGAGACCCTCGAGAATGGTGATCGATGATGCATCGTAATGGTTATCAGCGGTAGCCACGTTGAACGAGCACTCCTCGCTAGCAGTTAGTTTCAGACTTATTCATTCTACACCCTGTGGGTGCCTACCAGCCAAGACCCTAAACGTCTCCGAGGGCCACTGACACGCGTTTTTGAATGGATAACCAGATATTTTTGGGCGTTTTCTGGCCCTTCCGGATCCGGAGTGCGTAGCGGGCGTCCACTGACGTGTCGGTGAGGCGGAGATGAGGGGGTCCTGGGTGGTCTTGGGTGCAGGAGTAGGAACCGCCATCCTCACACCCCCAGGACCCCCAAATTCCTCCGCCACGCGCTACCTCACGGAACGCATCGCCGCGTCATCGGGAAGAGCGGACGTGGCTTCCTGTGTACTTATCGGTCCCGGGAGCATCCCGTCGCCGCGGCCCCTTCTTGCGCCGCTGCCACCGCAGGCCATCGGCGCCCGCGGCCAGCAATCGGTCGAGGGTGTCGCCGCCAGGGTGTGCCTGTGCTTACGTATCATCCGGCGCGACCAGTCGACAGAAGACCTCTGCCAGGCCGGTCCGTCAAATCCCTTCAAACGGGCCATGTGGCGGCGGGGCAGATCCGGTGTCGCATTCTCTGTTCACGAGGCACAACCCTCAGCCGACAACCGCGCTCACCGAACCTCTCCCACCGTCAACCCTAGCGGGCTACTAAGCTAGGAAAACTTATTCCCGAAAACGATATAGGCCATCAAACAGCCTTCGATTAACCTTAACGACATTAGAAGATCTAAATGACGCCCAGGGGCCCGCAATATGTCGTAGGATCCCTCTTGACATCCGAAGTAAGTGCCGCTTACTACGGCCCACTACCTTTGAAAGGTGCTATGCGTTCGACAGTTCTTTCTCGTTCAGGAACTGCGGCCACAATTGCTGCGCTTGTGTTTACGTTCTCTAGTGGAGTTGCCTCGGCAGCTCCGGACGACGGAATGCCAGCGAGCAACCCGGCCGCTATCACCGACACGACCCCCAGTACGATTGAGCGCGTTTCTGCAGACGGGCTCGACTCCAAGGAGTTCGAAAGAGCGCTATCCGAAGCAGCGCACGAACTCGAACAGTCCGACCTCGCGCGGCGCGTGGACGTCGTCGGAGATGTGGAATTTTTCGTTTACACCTTGGAGGACGGCCGAGAACTGGGAATTCCAGCAGCGCTAACCCAGCCATCCCCCTTGGTCAGTGGCGGCCCAGCCATTGCTGGTCCATGGATCGAACTGACACCCCTCGAGCAGCAAATGCTAGCGGGCGGGGCCACAGGGTTCCTCGCCGCAGCCCTTTGCGCTGGTAGTTTCGGAGCCGCATGTGGAATCGCTGGCGCGGTAGCTGGCGCCGCGATGGCTTACGTTGGAACTAGGGGCGTGTGCCCGAACAATCAGCGTATGCTGATCGAATTCACATGGGGGGGGAATGTCCGTGGCGCTGCCTGCCGGTAAGAACGATTCGAGGAATAACCATTGGATGTTCCCACTTATCGTCGCGGGAACCATGATAGCTCTCGCGGTATTCCAGATGATTGATTGGACTCCAGCAATTTGGGCCAGCGGCGTAATGGCTCTCAGTTCGGCCGGGGCCTATTACATCAACAGGAAGACCGCCCGCAACCAGCCTCGGTAGGCTAACTGATAATTCAGAGCTCAGGCGTTTCTTTCGATCTTTGCGTGCATTGGCAGCCCTTCCGGTTCCGAAGTGCGTAGCGGGGGTTTTCCGATGATGCGGTGAGGCGAGGGTTCGAGGGGTCCTGGGGCGTGTGAAGATGCGAGTTCCTACACCAACATCTCACACCCCCAGGACCCACTTTGAACGCTACCGCCAGCCTGACCGCTGACACCATCTGCCGCACCGTCGAACTCGGAGTAACCATCACCGGTGCAGCGCTCGACGGAGAGCAGACTCGCTTGTTCTGTTCCCCAGCGATCGTTGATCCGACGTGCCCCGAATGCGAAGTGGCCGGCACTCTGCGAGACCACGTCGAACGCAAGGTCACCGACCTGCCGATCGTGGGCTATCCGACCAGATTGCAGATTCGGGTACCACGTTTCACCTGCAACAACGACGAGTGCGAATTGAAGATTTTCCAGCAGCGCATGCCGTTGTTGGCACAGGCCCGCGCCAAGACCACCGGCCGGTGTACTCGCTGGATCTTGCAACGCTTGGCCGTCGACCGCACCAGCGTCTCCGCCGTCGCGAAAGCTCTGGGCCTGGGGTGGGATCTGGTTAACGACCTGGCGTTGTCGAAGATCCGTGACATGGTCTACGACCAGCCTGGGCACTTCGACCGTGTTCGGATTCTCGGGGTGGATGAGCACAAGTGGAAGCACGTTCGCGGGGATGGCAGCGAATCATTTGTGACCGTCCTGGTGGACCTTACACCTGTAGTGGACGGCACTGGCCCGGCCCGATTGTTGGACATGATCCCGGGGCGCTCGGCGAAGGTGATGAACGATTGACTCACCGCGCGTGACCAGGTATTTCGTGACCGGATCAAGGTGGTGACCATGGACGGGTTCGCCGGCTACCACTCTGCTGCGGCCAAGTCCGTTCCTGCAGCTCGCACGGTAATGGATCCGTTTCACGTAGTGCATCTAGCGGCCGAGAAGCTCACTCTGTGTCGTCAGCGCATTCAGCACGAGACCACTGGGCACCGCGGCCGCACCGGCGACCCGTTGTACGGGATCCGCAGGGCGCTGAACACGCGTGCTGAGCTGCTGACTGACAAGCAGAAGAGGCGACTATGGGAAGCGTTCACTGCCCATGATGCGCACGTCGGCGTCGAGGTCGTCTACGGCGTCTACCAGCGGCTCATCGATGCCTACGAGGCCTCCGGCAAGCGTGAGGGCAAGATCGCGATGTACAAACTTCTCAAGTCGATCAAGTCTGGTGTGCCGAGGGAACTTCCCGAGCTCGCACAGCTCGGCAGGTCGATGTGGAGGCGCCGGGCGGAGATCCTCGCCTACTTCGATACGCGGGCCTCCAACGGCCCCGTCGAGGCCATCAACGGTCGCCTCGAGCACCTCCGCGGGATCGCTTTGGGCTTCCGAAACCTACGGAACTACATCCTGCGGTCACTCATCCATTCTGGTCAGCTTCAGGCACGGATCAATGCACTCTGATTCCGGAAGGGCCCGTTTTCTGATTTATCCGAAGCCCTATCCA
Source organism: Corynebacterium alimapuense (assembly GCF_003716585.1). GTDB lineage: Bacteria > Actinomycetota > Actinomycetes > Mycobacteriales > Mycobacteriaceae > Corynebacterium > Corynebacterium alimapuense. The sequence continues at coordinate 86,211 of NZ_PTJO01000006.1, read as the reverse complement.
TAGGTATCTCGTGGCCCGCGACCTTTGACATGAAGAGGTCCTTTTCGCCAACTTGGCGCCTTCGGACCAAAGATTTTCAGCTCCACAATCATATTGGGGCCAACCTTTTCCGCAATGGCCTGAAGAATCTGTCGCTGCATCATTCGGAGGTTGGTTGCCCAGGCGGTGGAGTCACAAGTAATAAAAACCGTCTTGTCTTTGACCATCTCTACTCGCGTGTGTTGGGCAATCTTCTCCCCCACCAACTCATCCCAGTTTCCATAGACCCAGCCACCAGCAATACCTTGTGACCAGCCACGACGTCGGATTTCTCCACCGATGAGCGACCCGACATTCGAGACCTCCAACGGCCTACGACGACGGCCATCCATTGCGCTGGGGATACCTCGTCGACGAATACCTGGATAACCAGCTCCGGTCGCTTTCTTAGCAGGTGGCGTTTTCCGCGCTACCGGCGGTTTTCCGCCATTGCGTTGCGCAGCTGCTTTACGCATATTCTCGAAAGCATCATCGACTGGATCAGCCATCTACGCCCTCCTGCTCAAGCACACTGATTCGTCCTTGTTGTTCGTCTTTAACCTCGACTACATAGCGATTAACTGGAGTCTTTGGAGAATCGGCCAAACTGACAGGAAGATCACCATCAACTGCGGCAGTAATAAGCACTTGTTCTGCAGCGGCTGCCAAAGTGACGAGCTTTTCCCTCCGTCCTGCGTCTAGTTCAGAAAAAACGTCATCAAGAATAAGGACTGGATCAGTGCCATCCGAACGGAGTAGGCCAAACTCTGCCAACCTTAACGCCAGAGCAAATGACCAAGTCTCGCCGTGAGAAGCAAAACCTTTGACTGGTTGATCACCAAGTTTGAGCAGTAGATCATCACGATGGGGTCCAACTAAACTGGTTCCCCGATCAATCTCTCGTTGGCGGATTCTTCCCAGCTCAGCAAGCATTGCAGCCTCTACAATTTCCGGATCGCTGCCTTCTGCAGGCACCGTAGAAGAGTAGTCAACCTGGACCGATCTGGATTCAGGGGCGATTGCCACATAGGCATCATCGATGTGTTCTGCCAACTGCGAAGCCACACTACGACGAGCCGCGATGATCTGAGCACCCAACCCCGATAGCTGCGAATCCCATACGTCAAGAGTAGCTAGAGCCCCTGCTCCATCGGCATCTCTATAACCACGCCGAAGTGTCCCGCCAGCAGATTTCAACAGAGCATTGCGCTGACGCAAAACTTTGTCATAATCAGCTTTCACGCCAGCTAAACGCGGAGTGCGAGTAGCAATAATATTATCCAAATAACGTCGCCGTTCCGCTGGTTCGCCTCGGACCAGCGCAAGATCTTCTGGGGCAAATAGCACGGTGCGTACGACCCCAAGTAATTCTCGAGGAGTGTTCAACTTCGTGCGATTGATCTGTGCTTTATTAGCCGAATGTGCTTTGAGCAGCAGATGAGCAGTAAGTTCTCGTCCTTGGTTTACTGCGGTGATCGAGATGCGCGCGCTATCAGAACCAGTGCGTACCAACGGTGCATCATGTGAAACCCGGTGAGATCCCAAATGCGCGGCATAGCCGATGGCTTCAACAATATTGGTCTTGCCAAAGCCGTTTCTACCAACGAAAAGGGTGATTCCAGGCTCCAGTGTTAGCGATAACTGGGGCCAAGACCGAAAATCACGCAGCTCGAGTGTTCTGATGTAGATGCTCAGTCACCTCCCGGTCAACCGGTCTAACCCGGCAGCCGCACCGGCATGAGCAGATAAGTAAATTCCGTCTCCGGAGTGGTGAAGGTTCCATCAGCATCAGCTTCCGGCAGCTCAGCAGGTTCCGGTACCAAAATCGCAGGCCGTGAAGGTTCAGTAAAACCAAAGACCACACGATTGGTATGAACGACACCGAGGCCTTCTCGGAGGTACCCAGGGTTAAAGGCAATGGTGAGCTCATCGCGGCCGACAAATGCGCAAGGAAGACGCTCTTCAGCGTGGCCAGAATCTGCACCGCCAGCGGAAAGCACTACTTCACCTTCCGTAAATTCCATTCGAATCTGGGCATTGCGTTCAGTGACCAGGCTGACACGACGGATAGCTTCTTGCAACGGAGCAATTTCGACCGAAGCCATAGCGGTATGAGTTTTTGGCAACAACGGCTGGATATTGGGAAAATCAGCGTCCAGCATACGGGTGGTAGTTTCTCGGTTTTCGGTGTGCACACCGAATAGACCAGCACTTCCAACCTGCTCACCAGTACCCACAGCGAGCTCGACAGGATCAGTAACGTGACTGTCAAGGGTGCGAGCGTTTTCCAAAAGTGTCTTTGCCGGAATGAGTAGCTTGGCCTGGATATCGGGAGAAGAAGGCTCCCACATGCAGGTGCGCAAAGCTAGCCGAAAACGGTCAGTCGCAGCCAAACTCAGGTAGGGACCATTGATCTCAATATGCACGCCAGTCAGCATCGGCAGAGTTTCATCTTTGCCCGCTGCAGTAGCCACCTGAGTGACAGCTTCGGCGAACAAACGAGGATCAATCGTGCCGGTGACCTCAGGAAGACTAGGAATCTGTGGGTAATCATCCAAAGGAATTAGCGGGAGCTCAAAGCGAGATGAGCCGCAGGAAAGCAGCGCCCTGGAACCCTCGACCTGAAGCTCAACCGGCTTGTTGGGAAGCACATTAACAATTTCTGCAATGAGCTTGCCGGCTACTGCGATACGTCCGGGCTCGTTGACCTCTGCTGCGATGCGTACTCGAGAGGAAACTTCGTAGTCGAATCCTGCAAATTCTAGGCCTGCGTCATCAGCGGTAATCAACATAGCTCGCAGGACAGGTTGGGTGACCTTATTGGGCAGGCTCCTAGCTACCCACGCTACCGCGTTGGCGAGGTCATCCCTGGCCACCCGGAACGACACTGTTTGCGACTCCATGCTGTCGGACTCCTCGATGTCTTTGTGATCGGTTCAACAACCGAGCGAATAACAAACTCCAACGTACCTCATGGCCGATGCTCAGCCGCATCAGCTTTTTGTCATTTGATCTTCGCCTCGGCCTTGATGGCCGAAGCTTTTGCAACTTGTCCCCACACTCTCTTTCTTCTAGGAGAATTACTAGTTAAAAGACGGCAGTAACAGTAAGTCCTGTGCAATCTGTGGATGGGACCCTAAATCACAAGGTAGCCGTGCCAATCCAGGATGTGATTCTAGGTGTCAGATTCCTGTGGATAACTTTTCCCGACTGTGGATAACTTTTGGCTTCCGAGGTTTCTCCACAATTGTCATTTGGTTGTGCACCTTGTTTTAACAGGAAAGATGTAGTTATCCACAGGCCCTGGAAGCTTCTCAGCAGATGAGATTTGTGACGTGAATCTCCTAATTACAAAAGTGTAATTACACAGGTGTGAGTGAATCTGTGGACAATTTTGAGCAGAAAAACCAAATTTTTTGTTTTTCAGCTGCTCGAGCTGAAAAACCCAGTTAGAAAATGACAAAACCCCAGACACCTCAAGGTGTCTGGGGTTATCTCAGTAGTCCTAGGCTTAAAGCCTGCCGCGATTTTTAATCATCTGCGTGAGCTGCTGAATCTCATCGTAGGTATCGCGCTTTTCGGTCATTTCTTTACGAATTTTTCGATCTGCGTACATGACGGTGGTGTGGTCTTTGCCACCAAAATGAGCACCAATTTTCGGAAGCGAGAGATCAGTAAGCTCCCGACAGAGATACATTGCCAGCTGACGGGCATGGGCTACTGCCCTGGTCTTTCCAGCACCAGTGAGTGTGTCCATCGTGATACTGAAATACTCAATGGTCACCTCCATGATGGTGGCTGCGGTGATCTCAACATCAGCGGCATCCGGGAGGATATCGCGAAGAGCGATCTCCGCCATCTCCTGATTAATCGGCTCATTGATCAACGATGAGTAGGCAGAGACACGAATTAATGCGCCCTCAAGCTCCCTGATCGAAGACTCAAAACGGGAGGCAATGAGCTCCAAAACACTGCGGTCGACATGAGTTCCATCGGCCTGGGCTTTTTTCTCCAAAATCGCGATGCGAGTCTCTAGATCCGGAGGTTGCACATCTGTGATCAGCCCACCTTCAAAACGAGTGCGCAGTCGATCCTCAAGCGTGGTCAGCTGTTTAGGCGGACGGTCGGAGGACAAAATGATCTGTTTATCTGCCTGATGAAGCGCATTGAAGGTATGGAAGAACTCTTCCTGAGTTCCTTCCTTGCCCTCCAAAAACTGGATGTCATCGACCATGAGGATATCCAGATTGCGGTAGCGACGTTTGAAAGATTCCTGGCGGTCGTCGCGCACTGAGTTGATGTAATCGTTGGTGAATTCCTCGCTGGATACATATTTCACCCGCAGTCCTGGTTGCAGAACCTGAGCGTAGTTGCCAGCCGCATGGAGCAAGTGGGTTTTTCCTAGGCCAGAACCTCCCCAGATAAATAGCGGGTTGTAGGCCCGGGCGGGGTTTTCGGATACCGCCACCGCTGCACCGTTAGCGAAACGGTTGGAGGAGCCAATCACGAAGCTCTCGAAGGTGTACTTCGGGTTGAGAGATTTCTCTCTATTTGGGTCATGAGCAGGCTTTTCTCGCGGCAATCGCTGGCTTTGATTATAGCCAGGCGATGATGGTCCAGGACCCCACGGCACTGGGTTTCCCGGAGTTTGCGCCGGCGCTTGATTCATTGGCGCAGACGGGGCTGGGCTAGGCGCGGGAGCTGGTGGCTGCTCAACGTGGGCATGCGAGGTAGTCCACTCCGGAGTCGCCCGAGAAGTCGGCCGCTGGTTGGACATCGGCATATCCATTTGAGTTTGTACCGGAGTAGCTGGAGGATCCGGAATTGCCTCGGGCTGAACGCTTACCGCAAGGCTGCAGGGGCGACCTGTCCGCTGGGAGAGCACCTTGACGATATGCTCGCCGAGATCATTTTCGATGACTTGTTTGGCCATGGCATGTGGAGTGGCCAACAACGCATATCCATCGACCAAAACGATCGGTTGTGCCAGTCCGAGGAATGCTCGCTGCTGGTGCGTAAAGGTGGGTATCTCAGAGTCTGGCCGTTCGGACTGCTCGAGCAGTTCGGCCTTGATTTCCCGCCAGGTCTGCACCAATGATGCTTGCTGATCCGACACTAATTCCTCGTTCCTTGGGTTATTGAGACATCCCATATCTCCCCTTTTGGGCTGTGGCTGCCGGGTCTAACGGTGGATAACTTCCACCGTGTTTCCACAGGCCTGTCCGCACGGGATTGTGGCTGCTACCTCGCCATGCACAGAAGTATCCACACCTGTGGATAGATTCTGCGATTTTCGTTGTCCACAGCCTACTTGAATGTCTGTGGATAACACTATTTACGCTATTTCTAGCGTTGACCTGCGTCATTTCGGTCGATATAAATAGTGGTCAACGGAAAACTAAAAGTTGTCCACAGGCGAGCAATGAGCGGTCTGTGATTTTCTGTGATTATTCTATTGTTACTCGGTGGCCTCGTCCGCTGTCTAACGCTGAGCATGGATGATGTTGTTGAAAGCAGGTGTAAGCCGCCCCAGGGCACCCTCTCGTCAGGGAAACTTGGGTAGTGACCTGCCCCTAATCTCATGGTTGTCATTTCAGGGGCACCCATGGAAAGTGGTAGAGGGCTGGTGTCTTTGATTTGTTCGAAACTGTGGAATACGCGTAGTCTGACATGGTCTATCGCATCACCGGGCACGCAGTCCCATGTCTTAACCACATGAGGGCGGCCCGCCGGAGGATGTGAGTGAGAGCAAAGTCGGCACCGAATTCGGGCCGCGGCGAACCCTCATCCGGGTAATCAACGTCGCGCGTTTGTGTGGACTATGCGCGCCGCAGGCGGGAACCTAAATTCGGTTCCGGTCGGAGGCATCTCGAACCGTACATTTCATCTAACGGATGACCGAACCCGCTCGGTCGCCGCGTTACACAGAGGAGTTTTACCGTGGCAAAGGGCAAGCGGACTTTCCAGCCGAACAACCGTCGTCGTGCACGCGTGCACGGCTTCCGTACCCGCATGAGCACCCGCGCAGGTCGCGCCATCGTTTCGGCACGCCGCCGTAAGGGTCGCGCCAAGCTGACTGCTTAAAGGAGTTACCTCGGTGCTTCCGAAGCAGCACAAGTTCACCTCGCCAGCTGAATTCAGCCGGACGATCAAGCGTGGACGCCGCACCGGAACGCGCACCGTGGTGGTCCATGCAATGGACCACTCCCGAGCAGCAGGCGCTGAGGTCTCCCATCAGGGTGGGCCTCGAGTCGGGCTCATAGTTTCCAAAGCCGTCGGGAATGCAGTGATCCGTCACCGCACCTCCCGGCGGCTTCGGCATGTCTGCTCATCGTTTTTCGATGATCTTCCAATCACCACAGACCTTGTGGTGAGGGCACTGCCGGCGGCAGGGGCGGCGTCGTCAAGCGATCTTGAACGTGACCTGCGGCGAGCCCTGCGGAAGCTAGCGATTTTGGGATGAGTGAGCAGATTCCGGCCCCTAAGGGGCCTATTGCACACGTCCTGGTGGCGGCGGTTCGCTTCTACCAAAAATATCTGTCACCCCTTAAGATGGGGTCGACCTGCCGTTTCGAACCTACGTGCAGCGCCTATGCTCTGGAGTCGGTTTCCCGGCACGGTGCGATTAAAGGCGTCATCATGTCGGTGGCTCGGCTGAGCAAATGTGGTCCTTGGCATCCGGGTGGATATGACCCGGTCTGTACACATGACCCGACATCAACTGATATCAAGGAGTTCTGACACACGGTGCTCAACTTCATCTACTGGCCAATTTCGGCCGTCCTGTGGTTCTGGCACAAAGTTTTCAGCTTCGTGTTGGATCCAGATTCTGGCATCTCCTGGGTGCTCGCGATTGTCTTCCTGACATTTACCATCAAGACTCTGCTGTTTAAGCCGACCATCAACCAGCTGCGTTCCAGCCGGAAGATGCAGGACATGCAGCCGCAGATGCAGGCAATTCGCGCCAAGTATAAAAATGACCAGCAGAAGATGATGGAGGAGACGCGCAAGCTCCAAAAAGAGATGGGCGTCAACCCAGTCATGGGTTGTTTGCCGATGCTGGTGCAGATTCCAGTGTTCATCGGTTTGTTCCACGTCTTGCGCTCCTTCAACCGTACGGGTGAAGGCGTCGGTCAGCTGGGAATGTCGATCGAGGAAAACTACAACACCCCGAACTACATCTTCTCTGTCCAAGACGTTCAATCCTTTATCGACGCTCGTTTGTTTGGCGTGCCGCTTTCTGCCTATATCTCCATGCCGGAAGATATGTACCAGGCATTCCAGCCGGTCGATTTCGGTCGGTGGGACATCATCATGGTGGCCGTGCCGTTGGTCCTGGTCATTGCGGTGGCTACTCACTTCAACGCCCGTATCTCCATTGATCGGCAGAAGGCACGGATTGCTTCCGGTAAGCAGGCCGCACCGGTTGGCGATGCAGCTCAAATGATGCAGAATCAGATGGGCATGATGAACAAGATGATGCTGTGGGTCATGCCCCTGACCATCTTGTTCACCGGCTTCCTGTGGCACATCGGACTGCTGTTCTACATGGTCTCGAACAACATCTGGACTTACTTCCAGCAGCGTTATATCTTCAAAAAAATGGACGCTGAAGAAGCTGCCGAGGAAGAGGCTCGCAAGGCACTCAAGCGAACCTCAGCGCCTGCACCAGGCGCCCGTAAGGTGCAAAAAAAGAAGAAGAAGTAGTTTTTACAGCAACTCTGACACAGCCACCGCATTCCAGAACCGGAATACGGTGGCTGTGTCAGTTTCTGTCCAGGGTGCCGGTAGTGTCTAGATTATGACTGAGACCCACAATCTGGAGCCGACCCCCGCCGTCGCTGCTGAAATTTTCGGCGACCGGCTGAGCCTTGCCGAGGCCTATCATCTCTCCCTGGCTACGGACGGCTCTACCAGGGGTTTTATCGGCCCGCGGGAGGTACCGCGCCTATGGGAACGACACATTCTCAACTGTGCGGTCATCGGTGAAGCAATGGATTATGGAGTCACGGTTGTCGACGTCGGTTCAGGCGCCGGATTGCCGGGAATTCCTCTCGCGTTGGCTCGCCCAGATCTAGAAATCACCCTCATAGAACCTTTGCTCAAGCGGTCGGTGTATCTAACTGAGGTGGTCAACTCGCTTTCCTTGGTTAACGTCACCGTTATCCGGGGTCGTGCTGAGGAAAAATCACTGCGTCAGAGCTTGGGTCGGGTTGATGTGGTGACTTCTCGGGCAGTTGCACCGCTAGGAAAATTAGCTGGCTGGTCTTTGCCGTTGGCCAGAATCGGCGGTTGCATGCTGGCGATGAAGGGATCTACCGCACCTGAGGAACTTGATCGCGATGGCGAAGCTATTCGTCGGGTTGGTGGCGGCAGCCCAGAAATCCTCACCGTAGGTAACGCGCAGCTTTCTGAGCCGACTACGTTGGTGCGGATACCACGGGTGCGGTGATGTTCATCAGCACGCACTAAGGTGGGAGCAGGTCCCGGTCGCGTTAAGCGGCCGGTGTCAATAGCACGTGAGACATTAAGAAAGAGGTCAGGGCACATCCATGGAAGATCAGCAGTGGGATGATACCCAGATCGCCACGCCGGGACACCGCGCCGCACGGGCAACACGCTCGCGCCCGCCCAAATTGTCTCGGCCGGAACAACCCCGCCTGATTACCATTGCTAATCAGAAGGGAGGGGTGGGTAAAACCACCACCTCCGTCAACCTTGCCGCTGGCCTAGCGTTGCATGGGTTGAAGGTTCTTGTCATTGACTTGGATCCGCAGGGCAATGCTTCCACCGCTTTGGGTGTTGCGCATAGTGCGGGGATTACCTCCAGCTATGAAATGCTCATCGGCGAGGCTACTGCGGCGGAGGCTGTTCAACAGTCACCGTCGAATGAGAATCTCTTCTGCATTCCAGCGACCATCGATCTGGCTGGTGCTGAGATCGAGCTGGTTAGCCTGGTTCGTCGTGAATATCGTCTGCATGATGCGCTGCGCACCGGTTTCGTAGATGAGGCTGGCTTTGATTTCGTCATCATTGACTGCCCTCCTTCGTTGGGTCTGTTGACCATCAACGGGATGACTGCAGTCGATGAAGTACTCATTCCTATCCAGTGTGAGTACTACGCACTCGAGGGTGTGGGCCAGCTGCTCAACAATATTGCGATGATTCGCAAGCACCTCAATACCAATCTCCATATCTCGGCTATCGCGTTGACCATGTATGACGCTCGTACCAAGCTCTCTGAGCAGGTGGCTAGTGAAGTCAAAGAACACTTTGGTGATGTTGTGCTGAACAATGTTATTCCTCGTTCAGTGAAGGTCTCTGAGGCTCCGGGATATGGGCAGACCGTCTTGGAATACGAACCGACTTCTCGTGGGGCTAGGGCATATCTAGATGCTGCCCGCGAGTTTGCTTCCCGCGGCGATTATCTGCCGGTAGAATCCACCGGACCTATTGGCGTTAGCCAAGCTACGGCCGCTCGTCTTTCCGCTGAGGCAGCAAGCCCGGCGGATTTATCTGCAGAAACCGATTAAGAGCTAACGGGCCTGGAAGGTCCGGGAAGGCACACCGACGTCATGTCACAGGAAACGCGCAAGGGTGGACTCGGCCGCGGCCTCGCCGCCCTAATCCCGTCTGGCCCGTCGGAGAAATCTCCTCGGTTGGGTGAATCCGCCGCGGATGTCATCCTCGGCGGCACCAAGGGTGCCCGCGGTCGCAGAGACAGCCAGGAGCAGACTAGCCCCTCCCCTGCTAGCCCTATCCCATCTGTCTCGCAGCCGAAGGCAGAGACCTCAACTGGACCTAGCCCAGCATCGACTCAGGCGCCTCCGTTCAAGGTTGAGGAGGCAGGCAAGGCATCGACTCAGACGCCGACGCCGACGCCGACGCCAACGCCTCAGGCTGCTTCCGATGTTGAATTCGGTGCGACCTACCGCGAGATCCCCATCGGGGAGATTGTCCCCAATCCACAACAGCCCCGCAGCGTTTTTGACGCGGAAGCGCTCGATGAGTTAGTCCATTCGATCAGCGAGTTCGGTCTCATGCAGCCGATCGTTGTTCGTCCGGCGGTTGATGATTCTGGCTATGAGCTCATCATGGGTGAGCGTCGTTGGCGGGCAGCCACCCGAGCTGGATTGACTAAGATTCCCGCGATTGTCCGGGTCACCGATGACGGTGCGATGCTGCGTGATGCATTGCTGGAGAATATTCATCGAGTTCAGCTCAATCCGCTGGAAGAGGCTTCCGCCTACCAGCAGCTCCTGGAAGAATTTGGGGTCACCCAGGCACAGCTGGCACAACGACTCGGCCGTTCTCGTCCAGTGATTACTAACATGATTCGTCTGTTGGCTCTGCCGTTGCCAGTCCAGCGGCAGGTAGCAGCAGGTGGGCTCTCTGCGGGACATGCCCGAGCCTTGCTCGGCATCCGACTTGGGGATGAGACCACTCTCAGCCAGGAAAAACTTGCTGAGCAGATCATCGCCGAAGGACTAAGTGTCCGCGCTGCCGAAGAAGCAGTAACCCTGCTTAATCATTCGGGAAAAGCACCAGAGAAAAAGCCGGTAGAACCCGTTGCTCAGCCCGAGGTATTTACTCGCGCGGCTGGCCGGCTCACCGATGAGTGGGATGCCAAGGTTACCGTCAGCATGGGCAAACGTAAGGGCCGCATGGTGGTTGAATTCGGCGACCAAGATGATTTTGAGCGCATCCTCGCCTTGATCGAGCGCAAAGACTAATGAGGGCAGGTTGTCAGTGTCGGTCACTCTGATTCCGGTGGACCAGGAAAACCTCGGACGGATTCATCCGCAGGCAGCCCGGTCGATTTTCTGGGAGCTCGATGCTGAGACTGCCGCGACGGTGATTACTTCTGGTGACCCGATATTTGAGAAGGAAGCCTGGCTCTCTGGGATTCTCATTGACCATGGTCCCTGCGGATTCTCCGCCACCCGATCAGACTCTGCTTATGCGGTGGCCACGGTCTTTTATTGCGCGCGTGAACACGCCCCAGGATCAGCTCAGCTGCCCACCGCGCCAGTGTCCTCGGACGCAGAGTTGCTCAGCTCTTTGTTCATAGATCCTGGGTTTGCTGGAATCGGCATGGAAGCTGTGCTCATCGATGCGGCCATCATGGAGCTGGTGGGACGAGAGATCTCCGCGATCGAAGCATTCGGCTGGCGTGATGACTTCTTTAATCGCACGGATGCCGATGAACTGCTCTCTGGCCCAGTGGGTGATATTTTGCGCTCTACCCCGGAGATCGGACTAATGTCTGTCTCCGTGTTGGAAGCTGCCGGCTTCAAAGTGGTAGCGGATCACCCAGTTCTGCCTAGGCTCCGCCTCGAATTACCACCCCAACGGGATCTACTATCGGTGGCGGATTTCGAGTTCCTGCGCGAGCGCGTGGAAGCCTGCTGAAGCAGGTAGGTTAGCGTTGCTCTGCTTGAAGCAGCTCTGAGAACTTATAAGTACCGGTGGGCTGGTCATCTCGATCAAGCAGATAGAGGCGCTTAACCGCTACTACAACAGCCTCAGCCATCGCATCGCGCACTGATGGGTCAGTCAATCGAGATATATCACCTGGATTGCTGAGATAGCCAGCTACCAGTTCCACGGTAGGCATTTGCGTCAGCCGAAGAAGTTCCCATGTTCGCCCGTGATTACCGCAGTTTTGGAAGCTGGTGCGGGCAACGATCTCGCGTTGGATATAGCCAGAGAGTGTCTCTCCAGTCAATGAGCTATCACCGAACTCGGAGCCAAAGTAGAAGGAAGCTACCCCGGAAGCATTGTCGTTCGGATAGAAATCGCATTGCAGGCAGAGCATCAGGTCAGCACCGAAGGCGTTGGCTATTTCGGCCCGGGTCTTGGTCGAGGGGTCATCCATGCGCGGGCGGGAAATAATGCACTCCATGCCAGCAGCAATCATCCGGCCCTCGATACGAGAAGCCAAGTCCCAGACAATCTCCTCTTCGGTGATTTCTCCGTGCAGACCATTGACAGTTCGCCCCTTGTTTTCACCGCCAAATGCAGGATCGATGACTACTCTCTTGCCCGCAAGCATGGGGCCTGCGCTACGAACATGTTCGCGCTCACGAATGGCTAGGGGTGAGCCACCAGTTATCCGACGTCCCAGCAGCTTCAACGCTCGGATGGTGTCGGGGCCACAGATTCCATCATCTTGCAGACCCGAATTGAGCTGAAAATTCATCAGAGCTTCGTGCGTGAACTGACCGAAGTGACCTTCAATCCGGTGGGAGTAGAAGCCAAGTTCTTGCAGCTGATTTTGTAGCTGCGAGACGTCATCGCCGACCAGTTCACTACCGGGTTGATAGGAAAGGACGCGGGCGCCGAGCTGATAGGAAGCTTGACGCAATTCCCGCAGCGTTATCTCGTCAATATTGCCGCTGGGGACGGTTCCGCGAGATTGCTGGAAGGCCTTGAGAACATTGGAGAGCTCAAGATCAAAGAGCATGTCGGACTCGTCGTACTTTTGGGACTTCCAGTCCGTGACGTCGCCTTCAAACCCAGGTACTAACCCTAGGCGTGCGAGAGTAGACCGGGCTTCCGCTACACGCGGGCTCCGGTCGCCTACTCGAAATATCCTCGTCACGGCGCGCCTTTCCAAACTCAGATGCCGACAGAACTCATCCGAGCGGGCTAAAGCCGACCGGTGATGCCTCTTGAAACATCAAGGCTACCAGTTACAGGTGTGCTTCAAGTTTCGCGACAATCTGCTTCTTGGAACGCAGTCCGATGAACTCGTCGACCTTCTCCCCGCCCTTGAAAATCAGGACAGAGGGGATAGACATGATCTGGAAGGTTGCGCCAAGCGTGCGCTCAGCATCTACGTCGACCTTGGCTACGGTGATCTTCTCGCCCATTTCATCGGCGATGTCCTCGATGATGGGACCGAGTTTTTTACACGGCCCACACCATTCCGCCCAGAAATCGACGATGACCGGCTTATCCGAGTCGATGACGGTGGCCTTGAAGGTGTCCTGAGTGACGTTGACTACATTGCTCATGATTATTTCTCCTGCTCAGAGTACATTTTTAGAGGCTAGCGAGGTAGTGCTCAGCGTCGATGGCTGCGCGGCAGCCGGAGCCAGCAGCGGTGATTGCTTGCTGGTAGTGATCATCGACCAGGTCACCACAGGCGAACACGCCGGAGAGGTTGGTGTTGGTAGAGGGCTCATCCACATTGACGTAGCCGTCTTCTTTCAGCGTGACCTGGCCTCCGAGGAAGCTAGAGCGAGGATCATGGCCGATGGCGACGAACATTGCGGCTACTGCCAGTTCGGAGAGCTCGCCGGTGACAGTATCGCGGAGGCTGAGTGCGCCGACCTTGCCATCTGCCTCGATGACATGATCTACGGTCTTGTTGGTGATGAACTCGATCTTGTCATTAGCGCGTGCCCGATCGAGCATGATCGCCGAAGCGCGGAATTCTTCGCGCCGGTGGACAATGCTGACCTTGTTGGCGAAACGGGTTAGGAACATGGCCTCCTCCATTGCGGAGTCGCCACCACCGATGATGGCGATGTCTTTGCCGCGGAAGAAGAAACCATCACAGGTTGCACAGGTCGACACACCACGGCCCATGAGAGTGTCTTCGCCGGGTACTCCCAGCAGGCGCGGAGCTGCGCCAGTGGCCAGGATGACTGCGCGGGCATGGTAGATCCCGTCGCCGACGTGGATCTTTTTGATCTCTCCGTCCAGCTCGACGTGATCTACTAGCTCCATGCGCAGGTCTGCGCCGAAGCGCTCGGCCTGACTACGCATTTCCTCCATGAGCTCTGGACCCATGATGCCGGCCTTGAATCCTGGGTAGTTTTCCACCTCCGTGGTGGTCATCAGCGATCCGCCATACTCGTAGCCCTCGAACACGATGGGTTTGAGTTCCGCACGGGCCGCATAGAGCGCTGCGGTGTAGCCCGCTGGTCCGGATCCGATGATGGCCACGTCGTGGACGGTGTCAGGTGCAGTCATGTGGTGGTTCTCCTGGAAGTTATTGATCTGATTTCGCCAGTGAAACTGGCGTGATGAAAAATTCTTGGGTCTTGATGATCCTATTGTTGTGCAACCTGCCCAAGGGCAAAATCATTCCGCCGAGTTAGCTCAGACGGGATGGACAGCCGTACCCCACATGTCTTCTCGGAGACTCTCCCGGGCTCGGGCACGGCGGGACTTGATGGTACCGGGGCGCACCCCCTCCTGCTTGGCGACATGGGCAATGGAATAACCTGCGATATCTATGAGCCAAAGCGCTGAACGTTGATCTGGGCGCAGCTTGGCCAATGATTCTTCCAAGTGCAAGATGACGTCTCGATGCTCAATGGGATTAACCGAGAGACGAAGATTGACCTCGTGTGGGACAACGTCGTCGTCGAGAGTCACTGATTCCAATTGGTGGCGGTGGTTGATGAAATCCCAGCCAGAATTCATGACTAGGCGGTGTAGCCAGGTGCTCAGGCTCGCTTCGTACCGATAGGTGTGAAGTTTGCGGCTGGCCCGCAGCCACGCCTCCTGGAGGATGTCATTGGCGTCATCCTCATTGTTGCCGTATTTGCGGGCCACCCACAGCAGACGGGCGCGATGGCGCTCCACGATCTGACTGAAGGCGCGGGTGTCCCCCGCTACATAGGCGTGGACTAGAGCGCCGTCCGGTTGTGTCATTATTTCCCCCCCGAAAATAGTGCCTGACCGCTATTGGACCTTAGCGGCAACGAGGCCGCCACCGGACGGGGCGTGGCGCCCACTGTGGTGGGCGGAAGGGGGAAATCTGCAGCAATAGTGCTGGCTCAGTCACGACACCAGCGGGGCGCCAGCTTCTTCGTTACGGCCGATTACCTGTACTTCGGTGATCTCTGCGGAGCTTTCACCATCAGCAGGGTCGGTAATCCACACCAAGATTCCGTCGGTGGCTACCTCTCGCGTGAATTCGATGTTGTTGCGTCCGTCGCGGAAGATTCCCTCAGCCAAGATCGAGAGACCAGCGGTGCCGGTGACCGTCGAAGGTTCCGTATTTGCCGGGATGGCATAGATCTCGAAGGATGCTCCCTCGGAGGTGGTCTGGATCAGTACTCGCTCGACGTAGGCCAAGTCTTGGAGATTGAGCACTACCCCATCTGGGAAGTCATCAGTACTCCACGTGGTCTCTTGTTCATTGTCGGCTACCTCGGGGTCACTGGCAGAGGACAGCGGCTGGACGATGGGTAGCGGTCGGGTAATCGTCCCGGTCTGGGAATCTTGGATCGTTTCGCTCAGACCCGGAGAGTTATCTGCTTCATTGGAGAACAGACTGGTGAGCGAAACCGTCAGGCTAGCTACGAGCATGACTGCGCCGATCGCTAGTAGTGCGATTAGCGCGGTCATTTTTCCGGAGTAGGACTTAGAACCAAAACCAGGTTGCGCACTGGGGTGCGGAGAAGGCTCGGCCTCGACCACGAGCATTTCTTCTACCGGTTGCTCGCCATATTTGACACCGCCGAACTGCCAGAGCTGGTGGGCCAGCTCTTGCATATCGACGTCCTTTTCTCGGGCAGCCGAGACTAAGTCATTGAGTCCGCTACTTGAGGAGGCCAACAATGCGAGAGTGGAGGCCACTGAACGGCGGTCAGCCTCGACTGAAGAATCAACCAGCACGGCTGGGAAAGCCAGGATGGCAGCACCGTCGGTGGAGATGCGAATGCGTGCTCGGTTATCCAATCCCAGAGGGGTCTTCGCAGCATGTGCGGCCGCTGCAGCATCCGCCAATGGCGCAACAGCCAAGGCAATTGCCTGTGGGTCGAGGGGGCCATCTTCCTCAGCGACAGTTTTCAGCGGAGAGCCGGGCACCCAATCGGCAACGATCAGGCAACCCGAACGATAAGCCAGGACTTCGATGCCCGTGGCGATGCCAGAGTGCTCTAGATCCGCGAGCTTGCGAGTGCGGCGCGATACCTCTGAAGCAACGCCAGCAGCTGCTGCTGGGGTTGCCGGCGCCAAGGGAGCGTTGCCGGTGGTATCGACGAAAGTCAGTGCCACTTTTCGGCCAGTGGCTAGTTCCTGCGCCTGCCAGAAGCGGGCCCCGGGGACAGAGCCGTGATCTGCTAGCAGTCGGAAGCGGCCGTCGGAGACCGGGGCACCCGGTACCAACCGGGGTCCGCGAACCACACCGGCTGACATAGGTGGCGGCACTGGAGAAGAGTTGAAGCTATCCATCGCCAACAATTGGCTGGAAAGCTCACTGTCGGTGGGCTGTTCAAGCTTAATTTCGCGATCAGTGTTGGGATGGATAAATCGTGACAGGCCGGGGATGCGGCCCAATGCGCGGCCGAGGTTTTGAACCTCAGGTAGCCGCGAGAACGATAGCGCGATGCCGGTGATGATGAGGAAGACCACTCCCACGAGGCCCATGCGCAGCAAAAAGCCTATGGAACCCAACGCTTGTAGTTGTGTTCCCGCCAGCGACAATAAGAAGAAGTCAGCCAATAGTGCAACGGCGATACCGATCAAGGAAGCTGCAGCAGCCCACAGGGTGGTACGCAGCAGGGAACGCACTCCCAAGTTTCCGAGCTTTCGACGCAGCAGCAGCGAACCGATGACAGCACCGGCAAGGAACCCGAAGCCATTGGCAGCACCGAGCAAAATGACCACGCGGGAAGGCGAGTCAGCTACTAAAGGAGCAAGCATTGACAGCAAGATTTTAGTAGCCGTGATTCCAGCGATAATTAGGGTCGGAGTCCAGGCTTCTTCGCGGGCATAGAACACACGTAGATGCAGTAGGACCAGGGCATAAGGCAGCAGCGTGAAAGCAGATGAGCTAAGGGTCAATCCGAGCAACGTGGCGGATTCGGGATCAAAGGCGCCATAGGCAAAGAGAGCGTTACCGATTTGCGGACCGAAGGCGGTGAAGAACACCACCACGGGGATGAGCGCAATAAACGTCAGTTTGGCGGCCAGATTCAGGTCGCCGACCACGGCTTTGTCATCGCCGTCGGCGGCATTGCGCGATAGGCGCGGCATGATTGCGGTGAGCAGGGTGACACCAATGATGCCGTAGGGAACCTGCAGCAACAGCCAGGCCTGCTGGTAGATAATCGGCGCTGCGGCATCTGCCACTGAGGCGATACGGGTAGTGACCAGGTATCCAGCTTGGGAGATGGCCACATAAACGATGATGGCTACCGCCATCTTGCCAAATTGTTTGAGCCGAGTGTCTATGCCCCAGAGTGGGCGCAGATCAATACCTGCTCGGCGCAGTGAAGGCAGCATGATGGCGGTCTGCACCACCACGCCCAGCGTGGTTCCCAGACCCAATAGGAGGACATGTGGGTCAGATAATCCAGCGGGAGCATTGGGGTCTAGGGAGCCGGGAATCGTCCAATAGGCGATGAGCACGGCGATGGAGACCACATTGTTGGCCACTGGCGCCCACGCGCCGGGTTTGAAGACTCCTTTGGTATTGAGCACCGCCATAAATAGCGCAAAAATGCCATAGAAAAATATCTGCGGTAACAGTAAAAAGGCGAAGGACGTGGACTGGACGACATTGACTCGGCCATCGGGATCCAGTGCCAATCGAGTCAGTAGTGAAGCTGCCGCCACTGAGATCAGCGTGACCACAATCAGCAGAGTCGCTGACAGAGTAAATAAACGGCGGAAGAAGGCGGCTCCCTTATCCGGGTCTTCCTTCTCCGCTCGGATAAGAACCGGCACCACCAATGAGGTCAGCACCGCGCCGAGAACGATCTCGGTAATCAGGTTGGGCAAAGTATTGGCAGTGTTAAATGCCGAAGCCACCGCCGGGCCAAGTGCAGCACCGATGAGCAGGTTTCTTAGGAAGCCAGTCATCCGGGAAATCAAGGTCGCTATCGCCATGGAGCCGGTAGAACGGACCACGTCAGCATCGGAGGCAACACCATTGTGGTTGTCTTCCGCGGAGGTCGATGAGTGTGGTGAACCGCCTGGCGCGACCGCCAGCCGTGATCGCTCCTTGGCTGCCGCTGCCGCGGTGGTTCGTGCCGTTGGCACCGGTGCTGGCGGGGTCGGCGTGACAAAACGAGAACGCTGACCTATAGAGGTGGGCTTATTGGAGTTTGTCACGGCTTAACCATTCTCGGGATAGTTCTTTAGCTACGGGTGCGGCGTTGTGCGCGTCGACGGCGGCCGAATCGGAACAGCAAGGCTAGAGCCAGCCCGACGACAATTAACAAGCCGATGCCATAAGTGCTGACGATACCGGCCCGCGTCTGCACGGTGATATCCACTGGCGTTGAGATCGGCGCGCCATCGAGAGTGGACAGCCACAGCGTCAATTGGGTTTGATCTTGGTCGGCGGGAAGTTCTGCAGTCATCTGCACCGTAATCGATCCATTGGCGGGAATGCTGACTTGCTCAGGAACAGTGATATAAGCGCCTTCCGGTCCGGAGTAAGCCAGCTCGGCAGTAACAGGCAAAGGCAGACCATTTTCAGCGACGATCAACAGCGGAGAGCTTTCCGACGCCCTCGTGTACACGTTGCCCGGCGGGATCAACGCGACCGAGCCGCGTAAATCCTGGAGGGTTTCTCGGTTGTCATCGAGAAGTTGATTGCTGTTGTCCACCGCCTCATCGTGGGTGCCGATGCTGTTTCGGTAGGTTCCGCTCAACGCTGTGAGAATGTCTCGACGCAGCGGAAGAGTGAAGCCATATCTGCTCAGCGCAATGCCGGAGCTATTGACAGTCATTCGGGTTAAGTCATCGGTATAGCGTGCCTGCTGGCTGGCGCTGAGAATCTCAGTGTCGCTGATGGAGGTGGGATCGGAGTAGGGGCTTCCGAAGCGCTCTACCCCAGAGCCTCCAGCCGTCAGAGGCTGGGAATCCAACTCAGCCTGCTGCTGTGGAGTGGGGGTTACCGCAACATCAATGGGCAAAGCGCTAGCGCGGTCGTCGGCAAGCAAATCGGAGGTGGTATCGAGTAGAACACTAGCGGTAGTGGGGTCTAAATCGGTTGGTGCAATAGCAAGCACTGGTTGAGCGGTTTGTGCCCAGTCTCCAGGGAAGGTCTCCTCCGCCACACTCAGGCGCAAGGCAGCACCCGCCGAGATCGCACGAGAGGTCACCGAATCCAAGCGGTAGTCGAAGCGAGCCACAGGATCGGAATAGCCGACGGTGCTCGGATTCGGCCCAGTAGCTGCTAGCAATGCCCCGAGTGAACCTTGGAAAGTGACCCCGTTGATCCCCGGCGCGAGACTGGCAAAACGGTCGGCAGTGGGCATCTGCCAGATGGAGTTGTCGGAAACTAAGACGGACACCGTGCTCGCAGGCTCCGGCGGGGTCACGGTATTTTCAGCAGGAGTATCGGTCGATTCCAAAGATGAGTCCTCGGTATCGTCTGAATCTTGAGAAGTGTGAGTAGCTGCGTCTGTCTCCCAAGCCCCTGACATCCCCTTCTCCAGGATCTCGGATTGGCTTTGATCTGCCCAGCCCAGTCCCAGTGCGGCCTGTTCAGTGATATATCCAGACCCAGGGACCACAATATTTCCGGTCGGAGTTGTGCCCAGAATTAACTGCAGGGTGGCTGGACCACGCTCGAGTGCCTCCCGATAAAGCCACTGATTAGCTGTCGCGCCTACGGCGTTGAGATCGGCGTTTGCCCAGGGCAGTGCGAGGATACAGCCTTGAGCGGCAGTTTCACGTAGTTGCTCAAGCCAGCGCTGAGCATCGTCTACGCCACTGCCCTGTTCCCCAGATTCGCTGGCATCAGTGGAATTCCAACTATCGCGCAGGCGTTGGGCGGTGGGAGTTCGAGAAGGACGAGTTTCCGAGACGGTGTAGCCCTGAGACATTCGCTCGACGGTATCCACTAGTGCTGGATCGATGGCCAGGCAACTGCTCTCGTTGAGCTCTGTCGCACCGCTTCCAGTCGTAGTGGCGGTGCGGTAGACCGATAGGAGTTCATCCAATCGACCACCAGGTGCAAGCTGTCCGGCCAACTGCTCGGAGGCCAAAATCAACGGGGCTTCTTCTGGCGCAGTGCCGGTTTCTCCCGGCACAATATCGACGGTGGCGCTGAGCGGGTAGATCAGACCGAGGCCTGGAATCTGCTCATCAGGAGTGACTACAGCTTCGGCGTCTTCAGCAATCGTGGGTTCATCGGGATCCGAGTCTCCTACTGAAACCAACATCCGTTCTGTGGCCAAGAGCTGATTGCCGTTGTAATCTCCGGACTCAAGGTTGCCAGACAACGCGATCATCATGGCCTGCACAGTGTCTGGACTCAGGCGTAGTGAGTCCGTGGCATCGATAGCCGTAGGCGTCGTGATACTTACTTCTCGGCTCTCGCCAGGGGCTATCGGCTCCAGCAACTGTTGGGTTGCACCCAGTTGGGAGTAGTCGGAGATATCGAAGCTCAGGGTTCTACGGGCTTGACTGGTAGTCCAAGCGGTATCGGCGCGCCGGGCCTGCAGCGAAATATCGCTGATGGCAGCGTCGGCGTAATTAGTGATCGCCAGTTTGAGCGTTAGCGGTTGACCAGGTTCGATTTCAGCGGTAGCTAAGTCATCGGCTTCGATAAGCTCTAGCCCGATCAGCTGCTGACCGTCTTGGTCTGTTGGCACTTCAGCACGGATTGCTGGGTTGGCCCACTGGCTGGCTACCTCTGGATCGGTGGGACTTTGCGGGGTCGGGGCAGCGAGTGCGGGCAGGGCTAGCCACGCAGGTGTGCTCAGGCACAATGCCGTAGCGACGGCTAGGCCGTGGACCCGCCACTTCACCGTGGTGTCGCCTTTCCTGCGGCCTTCTCCTCCCGCGCGAGCTTCGGCAGAAGATTATGCGCAGTCCTAGCTAATTTACGTTCGTCGGCATAGGCGAGATGTTCGATGAGCTCCGAGACTGGAATCCACGACACCTCTGTGACCTCAGGGTCTTCATCATTGAGGTCTCCGTCAATGAACCGCAGCAGGTGATGGTGGACGGTTTTATGGATCCGCACACCTTCGGAGACGAACCAGTAGTCGATGACGCCGAGTTCTGCGAAAGCTTCACCGTGAATACCAGTTTCCTCCCAGACCTCGCGTTCGGCGGTGGCGCGACGATCCTCGCCAGGTTCGACATGGCCTTTGGGCATCGACCACAGCAGACGGTTGCGTCGATCGAGTCGGCCGATTAGTGCTACATAAACACGGCTCAGGTCGACTTGCCCGGATTCGGAAACAGCTTCGGCGAGTCCAGAGACAACGAGCCCTCCAGCTGAGGTCTCATCTCGAGTGACCATCCGGCTGTTTTGATTGTTGCGGCGTTTGTTCGCCTGCTGTCCGCCGCGAGCGCCACGTTGACCTGAGCGCTGTGTTTGGGAGTTGCGCCGTCGGTTTCGGTTACCCGATTTTCGACGTCCGCGAGTGTTCTTCTTTGCTTCCTCTCCCCCGGCGGAGCTGTGTCCTTGGCCTTGTGTCTGGCCTTGTTCCGGATTCTGCTGCTTTTGTTGCTTCTTTTGCTGCTGTTGTTTCGGCTGCGCGTTTGAGGCGTTTGAGGTATTCGAGGCGTTTGAAGTATTCGCCTGGTTTCCGGAGACACGACGACGCGGCCGACGCCGGCGCCGGCGTTTCGGGCCCTGGGAATCCGATCCAGCGGAATCGGATCCGGCACCATCTTTGGCCTGCGGGCGGGCCTGGTGCGGATCGTTGTCAGTCATTCTCTGAATCCTATCCGGTGGGGGGACCTTTAGAAATTCTCTGGGCCCGTGTCTGGCCGCTAGAATGAATCGTTGTGAATTCCCCGGAGATGTTCGATGCCGCTTCCGACCTGACACCCCTGGCTTTACTGGCGCAGGCTGAGAAGACAATCGTTGGCCTAGAACCCGTAATTGGCGAGTTGGCCAGTGAGTTTCAGCGGCGAGGTCTTTCCCTCTATCTGGTCGGTGGATCAGTTCGGGATGCGGTTTTAGGCCGCTTAGGAAACGACCTTGATTTCACTACCCCGGCGCGACCGGAGGTGGTTAAAGAAATCTTGGACTCGTGGGCAGAAGTCGTGTGGGACACCGGAATTGATTTCGGTACCGTCTCCGCTCATAAGTATGGACAGCAGATTGAAATCACTACTTTCCGCTCCGATACCTATGATGGCGCTTCTCGGAATCCTGAGGTGATGTACGGCGATACCCTTGAGGGGGATTTGATTCGCCGTGATTTCCGAGCGAATGCGATGGCAGTTGAGCTGACGATGGTCAACGGTGAGATGCTTGCTAGCTTCCATGACCCAGTCGGTGGTTTGGACGATATTGTTCACCGTCGACTCGATACTCCAGCTGCTCCAGAGATCTCCTTCCATGATGATCCATTGCGCATGCTGCGTGCGGCCCGTTTTGTCTCCCAGCTAGGTTTTGGGGTGGCTGAGCGAGTGAAAAAGGCCATGACTGAGATGTCCGAGGAGATTTCCCGGATCACTGCTGAGCGGATCCAAGTGGAATTGGACAAGCTCATGTTGGGCGCTGCCCCGTGGACGGGCATAAACTTGTTGGTCAACACTGGCATCGCTGAGCGGATATTCCCGGAAATACCGGCAATGCAGCTGACTCAAGATGAACATCGCCAGCATAAGGATGTCTATGCCCATTCCATGCAGGTGCTACGTCAGGCTATGGATCGTGAAGATGATGGTCCAGATTTGGTTCTACGGTGGTCAGCCTTGCTGCATGACTGCGGTAAGCCTGCTACCAGGGAGTTTAAGCCCGAAGGTGGAGTGAGCTTTCATCATCATGAGGTCGTCGGAGCGAAGCTAATCCGCCGACGCCTCCGCGCTTTGAAGTACCCCAAGCAGATCATCAACGAGGTCAGCCAGCTGATTTATTTGCACATGCGTTTTCATGGTTTCAGTGAGGGCCAGTGGACTGATTCCGCCGTGCGGCGCTATGTCAATGATGCTGGGGAGTTGCTGCCTCGATTGCACAAACTCGTGCGCGCGGATTCGACGACCCGAAATAGGAAAAAAGCTGCCCGCTTGCAGCGCACCTATGATCACCTTGAAGAACGCATTGCGGATCTGAGCGCGCGGGAGGATCTTGCCCGGGTACGTCCGGATCTTGATGGCAATGAGATTATGAAGATCCTCGGTCTTTCCCCCGGCCCAGAGGTCGGTCGTGCATGGAGCTTCCTCAAAGAGCTCAGGCTGGAATGCGGTCCTCTTGAACGTGATGAAGCAATTGCACAACTGCACACGTGGTGGGAAGCTGAACAGTTACAGGGGCACAAGCCCGAAGAAGATTCCTAGAGAGGTTGCAGCGTGTCTGATTTTGATTTCTACGCCGACCGTATGTTCAACGCTCTTGAGCGCAACACGCCAGAACCGGGGATGTTACTGGTTGCTGCCCCAGGGACGGAGTCGGAGGAATTTGCGCGCAGCGTTGTGCTGATCATTGAGCACAATGAATACCTCACTTTCGGAGTCAACCTCGTATCACGCAGTGATGTGGCGGTATTTAACGTTATGCCCGAGTGGCTGCCAGCCGTGGCTAAACCTCAGGCTCTCTATATCGGTGGGCCACTCAACCAACAGTCTGTTGTTGGCTTGGCTATGACTAAGGCCGGAGTTGACCCGGCTGATGTGCCGGAGCTGAAGCGATTGGCTAACCGGCTGGCTCATATTGATTTAAGAGTTGATCCGGAACACATCACGGAGTTGGTTGAAGGTATCCGCCTATTTGCTGGATACGCTGAGTGGGCGCCGGGTCAGTTGGCAGAAGAGATTGAGCGCGGCGATTGGTTTGTTGCCCCCGCTTTGCCCACTGATGTCATTGCCCCTGGCTCCGTTGACCTCTGGGGCGATGTGATGCGTCGCCAGCAGATGCCCCTGCCGCTATTTTCCACCTTCCCTGCGGAGTTGGTGGACAACTAATGGGTCGTGGATTGACCCTCACGGAGATCCGCGAGGGCATCCACGATGCTTGGGCGGTGGCCTTGGGGCTGGTGCCTTTGGGATTAGCCTTTGGGTTATTGATGACCCAGGTCGGTTTCGCTTGGTGGTGGGCGCCGATCTTCTCGATCCTCATTTATGCCGGTTCTATGGAGTTT
This sequence comes from Corynebacterium alimapuense, assembly GCF_003716585.1. Classification (GTDB taxonomy): domain Bacteria; phylum Actinomycetota; class Actinomycetes; order Mycobacteriales; family Mycobacteriaceae; genus Corynebacterium; species Corynebacterium alimapuense. The sequence goes on along the minus strand of NZ_PTJO01000006.1, from coordinate 62,170 downwards.
CTAGCCATCAACTTGGTCTCTGCTGGTGTTGGTCCGGTGTCCGCGGCGATTACCGGATTCATGGTGAACTTTCGCCATATCTTCTATGGGCTGACTTTTCCACGGGACCGAATTCGCTCTCGCTTGGGACGTGCCTACTCCACCTATGCCCTGACCGATGAGTCCTACGCCATCGTTTCGGCGCGATCATCGGAATCGCTGAGTGGCTCCCGCCTGCTGTCGATTCAGGTATTTTGCCAGTCTGTTTGGGTGTTCTCCGGCATCGTGGGGGCGGTGGTCGGTGAGGTTATTCCCTCGAGCATTCAAGGAATGGAGTTCGCCTTGGTGGCCTTGTTTGTCGTATTGGCTTGGGAGACTTTCCAGAATAACCGGGACCTTTCCCTACCGTTGATTGCTGGCGGGTTGGCCGTTCTAGGAGCATTAATCATCCCCGGCCAATTACTCATGGTGGCCTTGAGCGCCTACTTCTTGGTGTTGATCGCCAGGTATTTTTCCCCTGGTTTAGACCGGAAGCTGGAGTTGAAGCTCTGATGCGAGTGTCGATCCTGGCTGAGTACGGCTTGCCGGAGGGAGTGAGCCTGGTGGGCACTCTCGCGGTGTTAGTGCCCATCGCGTTGGTGACTGTGGCGCTGCGGTGGCTGCCCTTTGGTTTCGTCCGTGCACTTAAGGGCAGTGACTTGTTTGGACTCCTGGGTCGGATGATGCCAGTGGGCGTGATGGTGGTGTTGGTTGTTTACACACTGTCGGGACAATCAGCGGCCCCTGGTGGCATCTATGCTGCACTCCTCGCAGTTGTCGCTACCCTAGGCTTGCATTGGCTGCGGAGGGATTCCGGCCTGTCCATTCTGGGTGGAACCGTGGTGTATCTGGTGTTGGTGAACCTAGTTTTTTAGAGTTCCGGGAATGCCGCCAGGGCTTCAGCCCAGAGGCCTTCGAACTCTTCTGCGGTGAGCGGGCGGGACTTGATGTCTGGAAAGTCTGCGTAGGTATCTGGGTGCGGAACGGTGCTGCTCGGCTTATTCGGCATTCCGACGCTGGAGCTTTGGGTTGCTGCGCCGTGAATCCTCTCTGAAGGATCGAGCTCAATGATCCGGAGCATGGTGCAGGTGCTGCTATCGATCTCCTCGAGCTCGGCTATATGGGTGACAGAGCCTGCGCCGGGAATGGTCATGTCAATACGAATATGAATGATTTGTTTCACGTGAAACATCGTGCTTGCTTTTCTCCGAGAGGGCAACCCAGGATGTCCCTTGCCTCGAGTATGGGCGGGGATCCTCTACTCAAGGTGTCGTAGTCAACTCTGAGGAGCTAGGCCCTCACGTGGCTATCCCTTCACACTCACGTCATCGCGCTTTCGATTCGGTACGGCCGCTTTAGCTATCGATATTCGGCAGGAGGGACATCGTGAGGGAGATCGTCCGAGATGAAGCCCGATGCTTAGCGCTCCTCGCCGGCAGCTCCCCTACTCCATTTCGGGGCAAGGCATTTCAAGCGATGGCTGGCTCCTGCTCGCCCTCTTGGGCGCTACGGGCATAACGGGCAGCGAGCCAGGAACAGATCATCAACTGCACCTGATGGAAAATCATCAGCGGCAGGATTAACAAACCCAAACTGGCGCCACCGAAGATGACTGACGCCATGGGCAAGCCTGTCGCCAGTGATTTCTTGGTGCCACAGAATTGAATCGTCTTCATATCTGCATCATTGAATCCCAAGCGCTGGGCAGTGAATCTGGTCAACCACAACATAAATACGACTAGGGCGCAGGAGAAGACGATGAGGAAGATGATCTCTCCTGCGGTCACTGTTTGCCAGACACCCGCGACTACACCAGCGGAGAAGGCCGAGTAGACAACCATGGTGATTGAGCCACGGTCGACAATTTTGGTGGCCTTGTTGGCAGCGATCCCCTTTACCCACTTTTGCAGGAGCTGCCCGAGGATGAAGGGCAAAAGTAGGAGCAGAGAGATATCGATAAAGACCTGGGAATCTACGGTAATCCCATCGCCGGCAGACATAAACGCCATCACTAATAATGGAGTGAGGAACACTCCAGCCAGGTTGGAGGCGCTGGCTGCAACGATCGCTCCAGCAACATTGCCTTTGGCGATCGAGGTAAAAGCCACTGAGGACTGAACCGTAGATGGAACCAACGTTAGGTAGAGGATTCCGAGGTAGAGCTCTTCAGGAATGATCAAGGTCATGGGCTGTAATGCCCATCCGATAAGGGGAAACGCAAGGAAGGTGAATGCCAGAATCATGAGGTGGAGCCGCCAGTGCAGGAGTCCGTTGAATGCCTCACGAGTAGATAGGCGGGCGCCGTAGAGGAAGAAGAGTAGTGCGATGGCGAGGTTGGTGGCCACTGAGAACCAGTCAGCGAAGTCTCCCCTGGCAGGGGCGATAAGGGCAATCACTGCGGCCAGCACAATGAGCACGATGAGCGGATCTGGGCGCTTGAGTCGAGACAGCATTCCCTGAGTCTACGATTTTGGCCGCTAGAAAAATGCTTATATTGAATTTGGTGAATAGGTTATTTGAGCCCTTGCAACTACGCGATCTGCGGATTTCTAACCGCATCTGGCTTCCGCCCATGTGTCAGTACCATGCCTTTGATGGCAATGGAACACCCGAAGACTGGCATTTTGTCCACTACGGAGCACGCGCAGCCGGTGGTTTCGGGCTGATTATCACCGAGTCGCCGGCATTGTCCCCGAGGCTAGGATCACTGCCCTATGTACTGGTCTGTGGAATGACCGGCAAGAGCGAGCCTGGGCTCGCATTGTTGATTTCGTTCATGCTCGAGGATCCGCGATGAGAATCCAACTCAATCATGCGGGGCGCAAAGGCTCGATGGTCCCAGAGTCGCCCGGGTATCACCCAGCGGATGACACCGAGACCCTTCCTCCTAGCCACGATGGTTGGGTGACCGTAGGATCTTCGGCGGTGGCCAACGATGGCCGGGCCGCCTCTCGCGAATTGACGCCCGAAGAAATCGAAGCGATTCCAGGTCAGTTTGCTGCTGCGGCCCAACGCACCGTCAATGCCGGTGTCGACCTCGTGGAAATCCATGCCGCGCATGGTTACCTCCTGCACCAGTTCCTCACTCCCCTGGCAAACCATCGACAGGATCAATGGGGGCGGGTCTTTTGCCAATCGGGCCCGACTGATTTGGGCCATGGTTGCTGCAGTTCGTGGAGTGCTTCCCGAAGGCATGCCGCTATTGGTACGGCTCTCAGCAACCGATTGGGTGGAAGACCGGCCTGCTTGGGATCTGGAACAGTCCGTGGAACTAGTTGACCTGCTCAAGGAACAAGGGGCCGACCTCATTGATGTGAGCACCGGTGGCGCGGACCAAGTCAAGATCCCGACCGGGCCCGGCTATCAGGTTTCATTTGCGGAGGAGATTCGCCGTCGGACTGGTATCCCCACTACTGATGTCGGAATGATCGAAGGCCCGGAGCTGGCATTGAGCATCCTGGAGCAGGGCCAAGCCGATGCTGTCTTGATTGGACGTCAGGCATTGAAGGATCCGGTCTGGCCGCTGCGGGCGGGACATGAGCTGGGGATGGGCAAGAATGAACTACCCAACCCACCGTCCTACAGTCGAGCTTTTTGGTGATGAGGTCCTAGCTAGCTGGCGGTGATGGTATCGCTGGAGACTTCTACCTGTTTGCCCACTAGAGGATCTCGGGAGGGGCCGGAGACTACCGAACCGTCGGCGATATTGAAGACTGAGTCATGGACGGTGCAGCGAACGGTGTTGCCTTCGACCTCAGTAATAGGGTTACGCTGGTGGGGGCAGACGGTAGAGTAAGCGACGAAATTTCCCTCGGAGGGCTGTGCGAAGATAGTGTTGTCGATGATGACAGCACTACCGATTGGAATTTCGGTGGCTGCTATTTCCACGGGTGGCTCTGATCCGCAGGCGGCTAGGAACACGCCGGCGAAAGTGGTAGCCGTGCCGAGCAGGAACATTCGGCGATTACACGAGATGTCTTTGGAAGAAGATATTTCAGGCATAATCCCATTATGCCCTTTCACCTGCAGTTTCGGGACAAAGAAAATGCCTGATTAGCTAGAAAGTTTCTTTCCATATCATTTGTTTAATAAATGATAAGGCACTCCCACTATTGCCGATAGTGACTATCTGAAAAGCAGATCTTTATCTCCAACGATCATGCTGTGCATCCAGGAATATTAAGAGTGTTTCAAATCCTGGAATTTGCCTATCATTTTGAATTAAAACTAATGCCTTGCCGCTACCGGCACATCTGCTCAAGCCTGCCAAAGCCTGCTCAAATATGTTAGTTGGCGATGATCGGTGGGCGGTATCGAGTCATATCAAGCTGGCCTCTAATTTAGTCACTGTGACTATTATAGTCCATGTAAATAGCCCTACTGAGGCGTTCCGTTCTGGCCATTATTGGTCATACTAAACCCCTATATCAAATCGACTTCCCCCGTTGAGTGCTCCTTGATCCCCTAACTAAGGGTCACCCTGCTCGTTAGCTTTGAATAGGTGCCAGGCGATAATCGGCAGCTTGTGGAATCTAGCTAGCCCCAGCCTGAATCTGTCCTAGCTGAGTAGCTTCGTCCTTCTGGGAGTAGTGAATGCTCTGATCCATGTTTCACGTGAAACTTGATAGCGCAAAGGGAGACGTCGAATAGGGGCCTCGTGGTCTAGGCCCATTGGGTGGACGGCCCAATGTAGGAGACCGAGCATATCTCGAGGGGGCGTGGCGGCAGGTCTTGAGTGTGTGGAAGATACTGCTGACTATGTTGTGATTCTGCGAGAGTGTTGTCGTGAGGGCGAGTGATGCGCCGGCCGCAATAGGCGCTAGAGCTAAAGGTGTCGAAGATTGCTGTCACTCTGCCTAGTGGGAAGGTGTGAAGATTCGACTATGAGGTCAGGTTCCGGAGTAGGCCTCATTGCTTTTTGGTTTCACGCTTCCATCGTCAGCGAACAAGCGGTGAGTGGAGAAGACGTCAGTTGCTCCTCCCCTGGTGGTGGCTTAGGCACTGTTTTCCTCGCGGGTCTAGCGTGGGCTACCCGTCCAGTATGGAAAGGCCGTGGCGGTTTCCGGCCATGCAGGAACGTATGATTCTCGGAAAGACCTGACCTAAGTGGCGGCGAATGGGCGGACTGTTTTGGTCGCTAGATTCATCGCACCAAGAGCACGCTCGATCAGAAGAATGGCCCTATTCCAATTCCTTAACACGAAACAAGCACGTTTCACGTGAAACATCTCCCTCGAGGCTGGGCGGAATCTAGCACCTCGTAGCGAAACATGAGAAAGCGCCCGCCGAGCAGTGAGAGAATCCCTCACTGCTCGGCGGGCGCAAAATTGGCTACCGAGAACTATGTGGTGGCAGCTTTCATGGCGGAGATGAATTCGCTAAGTTCTGCCTTCAATCCGGCCATGTCGGGAATATGTCCTGGAGTAGGATGCTCCCCTTCGACGTAGCGATCGATGATCTTGGTGATGGCTGAGCCGGAGATTGCTCCGGCAGCACCAGCGGCGATGGCATCACGCACATGTGCCGGGGATGAAATTCCGAAACCGAGCAAGATCGGCGGTCCCCCAAAACGCTTGACGTTGTTGACTACTTCGGCAAGGCCGGAGACGGAAGATTCACGCTCGGTACCGGTGACGCCGTCTCGGGAAACTGCATAGATATAGCCCTTGGAATGAGCGGCTACGCCTTGAAGGGTTTTCTCGGCGGCCTGTGCCGGGGCAATGAAGATCGGGTCGACTCCCGCTGCTTCGGCTGCGGCCGCGAAGGGAGCGCCTTCCCGAACTGGAACATCGGGAATCAAGATTGAGTCGGCCCCTGCCTCCGCAAACTCGCGATAGAAGGTGTCCACTCCCCTGGCAAAGGGCACGTTGCCATAGATCAGCAAGCCGATGGGCAGGTCTGGGTATGCCTCGCGAATAACTCTGATCTGAGCGAGCGCATCGTCTACGGTGACCCCACTGTCCAAGGCCCGGATATGTGACTTCTGAATGGTAGGGCCATCGGCCACCGGGTCGGAGAATGGCACGCCTAGTTCGAGAGCGTCGGCACCAGCTGCGACAGCCGCGGTGATGATCTCTAGCGCATCGGCGGGGGTCGGATCTCCGAGCATGATGAAGGGTACGAAGGCACCTTCGTTGCGGGAGGAGAGGGTGGCAAATAGCTTTTCATAGCGTTGAGTCATGGCTAGTTGTCTTCCTTCAGCTTGAGCTCGGGATGCTCCGAGAGAGTGCGGCGGACATGGTCGACGTCCTTGTCGCCCCGTCCGGAGAGGGATACGAGAATAGTCATGTGCTCGCCGTCTTCTTCTGCTGTCTTGGCACGCTTGAGGGCATAAGCCAAGGCATGTGAGGACTCGAGTGCGGGAATGATGCCTTCCCGAAGAGAAAGTAGCTGGAAGGCTTCGAGTGCTTCAGCATCGGTAATCCCGACATAGGTGGCACGACCAGTGTCATGGAGATAGGCATGTTGGGGCCCAACGCCCGGGTAGTCGAGGCCAGCTGAGATGGAATAGGATTCTTCAACCTGCCCTTCGGCAGTACGCATGAGATAGCTCCGGGCTCCGTGCAGAATGCCTACTTGGCCGTTGCTGATGGTCGCTCCGTGCTTGCCGGAATCCATCCCCAGACCGGCGGGCTCCGCGCCGACGAGCTCGACGCTTTCATCACCTAAGAAGTCAGCGAACATGCCGATGGCATTGGATCCGCCACCAACGCAGGCTACGACTAGATCCGGCAAACCGCCGGTTCTTTCGAGCATCTGGGCTTTGGCTTCTTCGGAGATGACCTTGTGGAACTCGCGCACAATCGTCGGGAAGGGGTGCGGGCCAGCTGCCGTACCGAGCAAATAGTGCGACTCGTGGAAGGTAGCAGTCCAATCGCGCAATGCCTCATTGACAGCGTCCTTGAGGGTGCCGGAACCGGAATCAACCGGGATCACCGTGGCCCCCATGAGCTTCATTCGGTAGACGTTGGGCTGCTGGCGCTCGACGTCTTTGGCGCCCATGTAGATCACGCAGTCCAGGCCGAGCAAGGAGCACGCCAGTGCGGTCGCAGTGCCGTGTTGGCCAGCGCCAGTCTCGGCGATAATGCGGGTTTTACCCATCCGCTTGGCCAACAGGGCCTGGCCAATAACCTGGTTGGTCTTGTGTGCGCCACCGTGCACGAGGTCCTCGCGCTTGAGGAAGATGCGTGCGAAGCCCTTTCCTTGGCCAGCCTCGGGGAGGTTGGCGCATTCGGTAAGCGGCGTTGGTCGGCCGAGATAATCGCGGAGATAGCCGGCCAGCTCCTCGCGGAAGGCAGGATCATTCTGGGCATCGACGAAGGCTTGCTCAAGTTGGTCGAGCGCAGGGATCAATGATTCGGGAACGAACTGGCCGCCGAATTCACCGAAGTAGGCCGGAAGGAGGGTCGCTCCCCCGTCGCGGGCTTGGTTGTCAGTCATGAGATTTATCCTTTGGTGGATGTTGTCAGTAGCTGTAGCGGCGGATGGTTTCGAAGGCTCGGCGTAGTGACCCGGCGTCTTTACGCCTAGCCCACTGCCCGGCACTCGAGGGGTACTCCACTCCAGAATTGAGATCAAGGCCGTGGCAGCCGACGGCGAGCGCCTTCTCGAGGTTATCCGGACCCAACCCGCCGGCCAGCAGGCTCTGCTGTTTGACGGCGTTGGGGATCCGTGACCAGTCGAAGGATGTGCCGGTTCCGCCGTCGCCAGCATCGAGTACGAGGAGATCTACCGAGCCTTGGGCGATGAGAGCTTCGGCTAGTGCCGGGCCGTGTTCTGTAGTCATGGAGACCGCACGCCACACGTCGATATCTTCGGGAAGCTCAGCGCGCACTGCGGAAATCAGCTCGAGTTCAGCTTCCACAGAACCTTGGTAGGAGGAGTGAATTTGGACCGCAGTCACTCCTTCGAGCATGAGCTCGGAGTAGCCGGAGGTTCGGCGGGAAACCGCGACGTAGTTCAAATCTGGTTCGTGCGCGATGATCTTCTGCGCGGTTTCACGTGAAACATTGCGCGGAGAACCCTCTTCAAAGATGAGTCCACCATAGGTAGCTCCCGCTGCCCGAGCGCTCTGCGCGGCGCTCGCTGAGCCCAACCCGCACACCTTATTGGGCCCAAAGACCAAGCGGCGGGCGGCGGCGTCGACGTCCGGTTGGCTGGTCAACTGTGAACCCACAAGGAAGCCATTGGAATGTCTACCGAGCTGTCGGACCGTCTCGTTGTCCCGAATGCCGGACTCGGAAATCACCACGGTGTCCTCCGGGGCCAAGGCCGCCAACCGCCCCGAGCGCCCAAGATCGATGCTCAAGTCATGGAGATTGCGATGGTTAACACCGATGATGTGAGCTCCAAGCCGGAGAGCGCGCTCGAGCTCTTCCTTATCGATTACTTCCGTAAGGACATCGAGACCATGTTCGGCGGCCACCTGAGCTAGCGCGGCGTACTCGAGATCATCGAGTACTGAGAGCATGAGCAGGATCGCATCGGCGCCGAAGTAGCGGGCGGCGTGGATTTGGACGGCGTCGATAATGAAGTCTTTGCACAGAACCGGCAGATGGGTCGAGGAGGCAACAGTGGCCAGATGGTCATAGTCGCCGCCGAATCTATCGAGTTCGCAGAGCACGGAAATGCCCGCGGCATAGCGAGAGTAGACCCGCGCGATGGCGCCTGGCTCATAGTGCTCTCGGATCATCCCGAGCGAGGGGGAAGAGGACTTGCACTCCATGATGAAGTTATTGCCTCCCCTCCCCTGTTGGCTGAGGGAGTCATAGAGTGAGCGGGTCGATGGCTCAAGTGCTTCGGTGTCCACATGCGCGATCCGTGCCCGGATCTCGGCCAGGTGCCCACGACGGCCTTCGACGATTCCTTCTAGGACGGTCGGCAGGTTGCTATTTGCCATAATCAATCCCCTCATGTTTGGCCAACCACTGCTTGACGGTGCCGTCATTGATGAGCTTGAGCGCTAGCTCCGTGCCCTCTCGGAGGGTCGCTACCTGAGAGCTGATGTAGAACATTGCTCCGGCATTAACCGCGACAGCATCGCGGTGTGCCTGTGGTCCGGTGCCATCAAAGATAGCGCGCATATGACGGGCGTTGTCCTGCCCGTCGCCGCCGGCCAGATCGGCCAGATCCCACTGCTCGACACCGAGTTCCGCGGGGGTCAGCTCATAGGTTTCAATCGACCCATCCTCGGTGAGCTCCCAGAAGATGGTGGGTCCATGGACGGCGATCTCATCAGTGCCGGAGCCGTGGACTACTAGTGCCCGCGAACGGCCCAGTTGCCGGAATACCTCGGCAATCATCTGGCCCTGTTGCGGGTTAGCGACACCCATAATCTGAAACTCAGGACGCACCGGCGACAGCAATGGGCCGAGCACATTGAACAGCGTGGGTACCTTCAACGCCTTGCGCACCGGCTGCGCGTGAGCGATCGCTGGGTTATAAGCCGGTGCAAATAGGAACGTAAAACCAGAAGCCTCGACCTGGCGAACAGCCCGCTCGGGATCCAGATCCAATGGGATATTCAGGGCCTCGAGCACATCGGCCGAGCCGGACTTGGAGGAGACCGAACGGTTGCCATGCTTGACCACTCGCAGTCCCCCAGCGGCGACCACGAGGGAAGCTCCAGTGGTGATGTTGATGGTATTTGCGCCGTCGCCACCAGTGCCAGCGGTATCGAGCACACCCTTGCCCGAGACCGGGAAGGGGCGTCCGGCATTGAGGAAGGCTTGAGCGGCGCCAGCGATATCAGCGAAGGTTTCACCACGGGTACGGATGGTCGCCAGCAGCGCGGCGATATGGACGTCGTCATAGTCGCCGATGGTCATTGGAGTGAAGACCTCGACGGCCTCCTCCACAGTTGGAGTGGGATTATCCAGGTAGCGGATCAGGGTAGTGAGGGTGTCGGAGCTAGTCATTAGTTGGCGCCTTTCTTCTCTTCTGTGGAGGTCAGCAATTGCTGAATACATCGGCTGAGCATGACCGGGCCTTTGGGGCTAAGAACGCTCTCTGGGTGAAACTGTAGGCCGATCGCAGTGCCTTGGGCAGTCTCTGCAGCCATCACGACGTCGCCAATTTCGGTCGAGGTGGTCGCCAAGGAGACAAATTCGAGCGGCGTCGAAACGCAGCCCAGAGAGTGGTAGCGCGCCACCGGAACCAAGTGTCCGGTCACTCCGGGAAGATCCGGCCCAGCATCCACGGTGAGGCCATCGAAGATGGGATGCTGGGCACCAGCCTCGGTCAGCTCCATCGGTACGGATACGCCATGCACCGGCCCGCAAGGTTCGACGGTGCCACCGTGATGCGCCAGCAGAGCTTGGAAGCCAAGGCAGATTCCCAGCAGTGGGATCTCCCCCAACGTCTGCTCGATGAGATCCATCATGGTGCCTGCATCTCGTGGGTGGCCGGGGCCAGGTGATAGACAGATCAAGTCCGGCTGCGCGGCCAGCACTTCCTCGATGGCCACGGTATTGCGGAATACCGTGCATTGGTAGCCCGCTTCAGCGAAGGCATCGACCAAGTTGTAGACGAAGCTGTCATGGTTGTCGATGAGCACGATGTGAGTCATCGGATGACCTCCAGGGTGGAATTGGCGGCCAACGCGATGGCATTGAGCACGGCGTAGGCCTTGTGCAGAGTCTCGTCGGCCTCAGCCTGCGGATTGGAATCACGGACTACGCCTGCACCGGCTTGGACTGCCGCTACCCCATCGCGCACAAATGCCGAGCGGATGACGATGCAGTTGTCCATATCTCCGTTGCCTCGGAGGTAACCGATCGCTCCCCCGTAGGATCCGCGGCGTTGCTTTTCGACGCCGCGCAGCAGCTCCATCGCGCGCAGCTTCGGCGCCCCACTGAGGGTGCCCATGTTCATGCATGCCCGGTAGGCATCGAGGGCGTCCAACTCTGGGTCGAGAGTGGCAGTGACTCGAGAGACCAAGTGCATGACGCGTGAGTAGCGATCAACTTGTAGTAGATCGGCTACCCGGCGGGTAGCAGGCACCGCCACTCGGGCGAGATCATTGCGAGCAAGATCTACCAGCATGGTGTGCTCGGCGATCTCTTTGGCATCGGTGCGCAGTTCTAATTCCGAGCGAATGTCGAGCTCGTGATTGACAGTGCCATCTGGGTTCAATCCCCTGGGGCGAGTACCGGCGATCGGGTAGAGCTCGACGGTGCGGGAGGCGGAGTCGAATTTGAGATTGGATTCGGGTGAAGCACCGAAGAGCTCATAAGTTCTCCCCTCGGCATCGAGACCGCGTTGGTAGAACATATACGGACTCGGATTAGTCTCACGCAGCTGGCGGTAGGCAGCGAAGGCATCGAGGCATTCGGTGGTAAATGTGCGAGCCGGGACAACTTGGTAGATATCGCCGTTATAGATATGGCTCTTGAGCTCTCCGACCTGTCGGCGGAATTTCTCATCGGGAATATCGGCGACTACCTCCAAGGTCTCCCCCGGGTGTTCCGTGGCTCGGTAGGCATGTTTGCTATCGGGCTCGGCGGCGTCGATAAGCTCACTGAGTTTTTCTAGTTGCTCCTCGAGCTCAGCCGGGTCGGTAGCGGTGACTCCGGTGAGAGTGGCGGTCTGCGATTGATGGTGAATCGTCAGCACGATTTCCGCGAGGATGAACTGATAATCCGGGTAGGAATTAATCCCCGGTGCCACCTCGGGCAGCTGCTCGAAAGTCTCTAGAAAATCGAAGGCGATGCCGCCTGTGAGCATCGGAAGAATATGAGTGGGGTCTTCATAGCCAGCATCCCGGGTCAACGCCCGCAGCGGTTCAATTGAGCTAATCGCGGTGAGACGTTCACGTTCATCGACGGCATCAGAGACCGGAAAGGTGAAAGAATTCTCGCCTTCTGAGTACTGCGCTAGTTGGTGGTTCAACCGCTGGGTGAAGATCTCACCCGACTCGGTCAGCGGCTGGGCGGTGGCACTCTGGCCGCTGCAGCTTAGCCGCAAAGAAGCCGCGAGAACGGCTACGGAGGAGATACCGGAGCGAGTGGTGATGTCGGCGGACTCGAGCAGCACGGAATCCTGTGCGGCCGTGCCACCGATGTGGGCGAACAGTCCGGAGGCATCGGCGTGATACCGGACCTGCCGGGTGATAACGGTCGGGGAGCTCATCGAGGTGTGCTGGCCTTTCCTGGGAAGCGGGCATGATGATCGGCTTTAGTGCCTTAAATCCTCTGCGCCGGTTCCAGGGGCTGTGCACTCCTGGGGTGTGGACCGTCAAAAAAGGCCCGCGGCGCTTCGGAAAGAAGCTGGCGGGCCGAGGTTGTTGCAACAAACGTGGCACGCCAGTTAAGCGCGCCACCACCAATTGGTGCTTCGGGAGGAAGGAGAGTTGTTCACAAAGTGAAACGTTAATCCCGGAATACGGGAAGTGCAACTTACAGGGGCACCTCTTAGGGGCGGTCTGCTGCATCGGCAGCCCGGCGAAGTGCTTCCAGGTCGACCTGTGGTGCTGGGGCCTGCTCTGGTTCCTCGCCGCCACAATTACAGCTGTCGCCACATCCTTCAGCTTCCTCGGCCGCCTGGCTGTCATAGAGCACCGCCATCCGGGCTCCGGTATTGGCGCCGAAGCTCACAGCCACAACCGCGAAGAGCAGGCTGACGGCTGGCAGCACCCACAACCAACCGCTGGCGATGAAGGCAAAGAACCCACCGAACACGAGCGCCATTCCCGCCACCAGCCAGAAGGGACCGGCGACGGCATGGGCAGTATCCCAAGCTTCTCGAGACTTCCGGACCTCCGGTACTCGCAATCCCACCACGGGGTTGCCAGGCAGCTTCTTCGTCGAAGCTAGGGCGCCGAGGACGAGTAGGCCCGCGGCGAGAATAAGCAGAATAATGCCGATCATGGTCATGTGTTTAGTCTAACCCGATGGTTTTTAGCACTTAGCCCTGACCGGGCTGAGCCTGGGAGTACCCTGATTTCTGACAGATCCCAGCACACAGGAAAGAGGCCCCATGGACCTCAAGCGTCTTTCATCGTCGTTGTTATTTAGGGTGCTCATCGCGATCATCCTTGGCATCATCTGCAGTTTTTTCTTCCCGGATTGGTTAGGACGGGTATTCGCCACTTTCAACGGTCTCTTCGGCAATTTTCTCGGGTTTTTCGTACCGATCCTGATCTTCGCTTTGATCACGCCGGCCATCGCCGGACTGGGGCGCGGGGCTGGAAAGTGGCTCGGTATTACTACCGGAATTGCCTACACTTCTACGATTCTCTCTGGTCTGGTTGCCTACGGTGTCGCTACTGCGGTCTACCCCTGGTTGCTGGCTGATCAATCCATGGTCGATGCTGTTGATATTGGAGAAGGTGCGCTTACGCCCTACTTCGAGATCCAGATGCCGCCGCCCTTTGAAGTCATGACGGCCCTGCTGCTGGCTTTCTCCGTTGGTTTGGCCATGACAACGGTTAAATCTGACACCATCTACAAAGCTTCTCGCGACCTCGAACGGGTCATTATGAAAGTCATTGCCGCCTTCATTATCCCGCTCCTGCCGGTGTTCATTTTCGGCATGTTCCTATCGCTGGGGATGAACGGCAATCTTGCGGAGACGACCCTAGCCTTTGGCAAGGTGCTGATCTTGGCAGTGATCATGACCTTCCTATTCATCGCTTTCCAGTTCACCGTGGCTGGTGCAATCTCTGGGAAAAACCCCTTCGTCTCCTTCAAAAACATGCTTCCTGCCTATGCCACCGCATTGGGCACGTCCTCTTCCGCCGCCACGATTCCGGTCACCTATGCCTGCGCACGGCGCAATGGCGTGGAGCCCAATGTGGCAGGTTTCGTAGTCCCGCTCGGTGCCACGATCCACTTGGCCGGTTCGATGATGAAGATCGGGCTTTTCGCCTTCGCCATCGTCTTTATGGCAGGCATCGAGGTCTCCCCCGCCCTAGCTATCGGCTTTATCCTCATGCTCGGTGTGACCATGATCGCCGCGCCGGGTGTCCCTGGTGGCGCCATCATGGCGGCCGTTGGTCTGCTCAGCTCCATGCTGGGATTTGATGACAGTCAGGTGGCCTTGATGATCGCCGCCTATATCGCGATTGACTCATTCGGTACCGCTGCCAATGTCACCGGTGATGGTGCCATCGCTTTGATCGTCAACAAGTTTGCCAAAGGCAAGATCCCGGCCACCGTCGCGGAAGATGACGATGAGCGCATCGATCTCGATGCCGCTATGGGCACTGCGGAGAAGGATTAAACCGCCGCTTATCGACGCGCCCCCACCCCGCCCCGCACAGTCTTTGACTCGTGTGGGGCGGGTTGTTTCTATTCTGTGGGCTTAGCTTTCGGCTGCTTCATTCTGCTGCTTTGTGGCGGCTTGTTCTTTGGTGAGGCAGGGATCGGGACCATCCCAGTTTGGGTAGAGGTAGCTCAGAGCGCCAGGGTGGCTGAGCGATAGAGCGCCATTGGAATGCTGGAGCACTCGCCCGATGGTTGTTGGCGCCTGCAGGTAGCGGAAGCGTTCGTGGGGGTCTTCGATGGCTAGGAAGAGCTCCGGATTAGCTGGCTCGGGAATGCTATTAAACGCTGTCGCCTGTCGCCACATGCGGTAGAACCGCTGAAGATGGTCATCATCATGAACCCAGCCACGTTGGATTTTTTCGTCGATGAGAACGGTCAGCCAGTGGGGCTCAGCAGCGACAATCTCTACTTGTTTGATCCATCGAGAATATTTGTACGTGGCATTGGCTTGGAGCCAGTGAACATGGTGTCCGGGTGTGTAAAGGATGCAGTTTGGGTGCATGGTCGGAAGCTATCTCCTGGGTATCGGATCTTTCTCCGCCGAGGTTTCGGCGGAGCAGATCTTCCCCTGAGGACACCGTTGTATGGGACGCGGTGGTATGAGACGCGGGTGCCAAGCAGGGGGCTTTTATAAGAAACGCTGATCTTCTGGGGAGCTATGGGCGTTGCGGAGGAGTTCTAACACCCCGCTTATTCACGCGCTCCCCCAGCTGCGCCACGCATAGTCATTGACTGGCGTGGGGTGGGCTTTTCTATTCTGCGGGCCTAGTTTTGGGCGAGAATCGAATCATTCCGTCGCCGAGTTCCTTCATGCTGACACGTTGGGCGGCTTGCTCTTTGGTGGTACACCGATCGGGGCCATTCCAGTTTGGGTACAGGCATCTGCGAGCGCCAGAGTGGCTGAAAGCTAGGAGGCCATTGGAATGCTGGAGCACCAGACCGTACGCTGATGGCGCATGCAGGTAGCGGAAGCGTTCGCGGGGGTCTTCGATAGCTAAGAAGAACTCTGGATCGGCAAGCTCGGGATCAGGATTAACCGCAATCGTCTGTCGCCAAATGCGGTAAAACCGCTGGAGATGGTCATCATCATGAACCCAGCCACGTTGGATTTTTCCGTCGATGAGAACGGTCAGCCAGTGGGGCTCAACAGTGAGAATCTCCACATGTTTGATCCATCCAGCTTTTTTGTGCATGGAAAAGGCTTGGATCCAGTGAATATTATGTCCGGGTGTGTACCGGATGCAGTCTGGGCGCATAGTGGAAGCTATCTCCTGGGTATCGCATCTTTCTCCACCAAGGTCTCGGTGGAGCAGATCTTCCCCTGAGGGCACCGTTGTGCGAGACACGGTTGCCAGTCAGCAAGTCAGGGGGCTTTAAAACGCTGATCTTCTGGATCTAAGAAGCAATACTACCTCAAGTAGACCATGCTGTCTAGTTGGGGTTCTGGTGGGCGCCTAACTCCCTGTTTCGGACTTGAGGAGCGTCGTGTGCGCGGTCGTTGCGGCAGGCGTGGAGAGTGCCGGGTCGGCGGTGTCCGGGCCAGTGTCGGGCATCTTCTCTGGTCGAGGCGTCAGGCGCAGAATGTGGACGGTGACCGCCGCGGCAATGAGCGGCAGGATCAGGGCAGGGATGAGCTGCCCGATCAGCAGGATGGACAGCCCCATCCCTAACCACAGGAGGCTGAGGGTGCGGATCTTGTCCGTTTTCGTCATGGCGTGGTGGTAGTAGTTCGAGATGTAGCTGCCGAAAACTCGGTGGTTGATTAGATAATTAAACAGGCGCTCTGAGCTTCGCGCGAAGCAGTAGGCGCTGAGGAGGAAAAACGGGGTGGTGGGCAAGATGGGCAGCACTATTCCCACGGCGCCGAGGATGAAGCTCAGCGAGCCGCCGACAATGAGCAGTGACTTGAGCACATCTTCAGACTACGTCGAAAGTTGTAGAACTATTAGGGTCATGGTGGAGTGCTAGGCATTCGGTGTAGATGTGTCGGTGATTGTCTGCGGAATTAAATCAATCCGATATGATTTCACTATTGTCTGGGATATGCATAAGTAGCCAATTATAGTATTGTCCAGTGTACTAATTGATTCCGCTCGGGTGAGGCAGCCATGAATCCCACCATTATCCGAATGACACTTTTCGGCTTTTCCCTACTGATGTTCTTCGCCGTCGTCGGGGAGTTTATTGCTGCTGCCAGTTTCACTCCGGCCTATGACTGGGTGGGCAACACCATTAGTCATTTGGGAGCGACCACCTGCACCTCAATCGTCTATCCCCTTGACGTGGTCCCAGTCTGCTCTCCTGAGCACCTGCTACTCAATAGTTCGCTGGTTGTCTCTGGGATGGCGATGCTGGGCATTGCTCTGGTCGGTCGGTTTACGAAGGGTTTTTCCTATTGGGCCAGTCTGTTGTGGTTCGTAACCGGGATGAGCACGATGGCCAGTGGACTCATCCCCTTGGATGTCAGTCCTGAATGGCACCTATTTGTCACCACGCCGTTGTATCTTTCGATGCCCTTGGCGGTACTAGCCGGCGCTATCCAATTACAGGGTTGGGTGTCGCGGGTCGGCTACGGTTTTGCGATTATTGGGCTCTGTGCCGGGCTCTGGTTGGCCCTCTATGCGGGCACCCAGGCCTATGACGGACTGCTTGAGCGACTGGTTATTTGGCCTTCCACCCTGTGGGTTGCCCTGGCCGCCATCTTTGGTCATCCTCGCCCGCGATCCTGACCCGGGAGTTTGAGCGGGCTCCTACTAGACTGGCTAACCATGACGACCCCGACGACTGACTCCTCCTCCCCCGCCTTCCGCTATACCCCGCAGTTGGCCAATCAGCTCGAGAAGACTTGGCAGCAGCACTGGGTAGATAACGGCACGTTCAACGCCGCGAACCCAGTCGGCGATCTTGCTCCTGCTGATGGCGAGACGCTGCCGGAGGACAAGCTCTTCGTTCAAGATATGTTCCCCTACCCTTCTGGTGCCGGCCTGCATGTTGGCCACCCACTGGGTTATATCGCCACCGATGTCTATGCCCGCTATAACCGGATGCTGGGTAAAAACGTCCTGCACACGTTGGGCTATGACTCTTTCGGCCTGCCGGCCGAGCAGTACGCCATCCAGACCGGTACTCACCCGCGCACCACCACGATGGCCAATATCGAGAACATGCGCCGCCAGTTGGGTGCTCTGGGTTTGGGGCACGATAGCCGACGTTCGGTAGCTACCACCGATCCGGAGTATTACCGCTGGACTCAGTGGATTTTCTTGCAGATCTATAATTCCTGGTTCGATGAGCAGGCTCAGAAGGCTCGCCCCATCGCCGAGCTGATCGAGCTGCTAGAAGCCGGCGAGATGTCCACGAAGGACGGGTTGGACTACCGGGAGCTAGACGACGTCGATAAGCAAGCAGCCGTCAACGATTTCCGCCTGGTGTATCGCTCTTATTCCATGGTCAACTGGTGCCCCGGTTTGGGCACGGTGTTGGCCAATGAAGAGGTCACCTCCAACGGACGCTCGGAGCGCGGCAACTTCCCTGTCTTCCGCAAGCAGCTCTCGCAGTGGATGATGCGCATTACCGCCTACTCGGACCGCCTCATCGATGACCTTGAGCTGCTGGATTGGCCGGAGAAGGTCAAGGCCATGCAGCGCAACTGGATTGGTCGTTCCCGTGGCGCAGAGGTTGATTTCAATGCCCAGGGACACGCGCTCACCGTCTTTACCACCCGCCCCGACACGCTTTTTGGCGCCACCTACATGGTCCTGGCTCCGGAGCATGAGCTTGTCGACACCCTCGTGGCCGGCGGCAGCGGTTCCTACGACGGCGTCGATAAGCGCTGGCAGGGTGCCGGTTCCACTCCGGCCGAGGCGGTAGCTGCCTACCGGGCATCGATTGCCGCCAAGTCCGATCTGGAACGCCAGGAAAACAAGGACAAGACTGGCGTATTCCTTGGCGCTTATGCCACCAATCCAGTCAATGGCGCCCAGATACCGATCTTCATCGCCGACTATGTACTCACCGGTTATGGCACTGGCGCGATCATGGCAGTGCCTGCGCACGACACTCGTGACCACGAGTTCGCCACGGCCTTCGGACTGCCCATCATTGAGGTCGTGGCCGGAGGAGACGTTTCCGAGGCGGCCTATACCGACTCTGGTTTGACCGTGAACTCGGCGAATGCGGAGGGTCTGGATATCAATGGCCTCGCTAAGACGGAGGCCATCGAGAAGACCATCGAGTGGCTAGTCGCTGCCGAATTGGGCCAGGAGAAGATCCAATACAAACTGCGCGATTGGCTCTTTGCTCGTCAGCGCTACTGGGGCGAGCCTTTCCCGATCGTCTATGACGCTCAGGGTCGCGCGCACGCACTGCCGGAATCGATGCTCCCCGTTGAGCTGCCGGAGGTAGCCGACTACCAGCCGGTCTCCCATGACCCGGAGGATGCAGATTCTCGGCCGGAGCCGCCGCTGGCCAAGGCCCGCGAGTGGGTTGAGGTCGAGCTTGACCTGGGCGATGGCCCCCAGATGTATACCCGCGATACCAACGTCATGCCGCAGTGGGCAGGTTCCTCCTGGTACCAGCTGCGCTACGTTGACCCGACCAATGAAGACGCCCTCTGTGACATTGAAAACGAGCGCTATTGGACCGGCCCGCAGTTCGACGGCGATTGCGGCGGCGTCGACCTCTACGTCGGTGGCGTGGAGCATGCCGTGCTGCACCTGCTTTACGCGCGTTTTTGGCACAAAGTGCTCTTTGATCTCGGACACGTGAGCTCGGTAGAGCCCTACCGTCGCCTGTACAACCAGGGCTACATCCAGGCCTTCGCCTACACCGACTCCCGAGGCGTTTACGTTGCGGCCGAGCAGGTAGAAGAGCTGGACGGAAAGTTCTACTACGAGGGCGAAGAGGTCACCCAGGAGTACGGCAAGATGGGCAAATCCCTGAAAAATGCCGTGGCTCCGGATGATATTTGCGACAACTACGGCGCTGATACCCTGCGTGTCTATGAGATGTCAATGGGTCCGTTGGATACCTCGCGGCCTTGGGCCACCAAGGATGTTGTTGGTGCCCAGCGCTTCCTGCAGCGAATGTGGCGCCTGATCGTCGATGAGGAAACCGGTGAGGTGGTTACCACCGATGCAGCACTCAGTGATGAGGACAATAAGCACCTGCACCGCACCATCGAAGGCGTGCGCGATGATTACAACAACCTCCGAGTTAACACCGTGGTGGCCAAGCTCATCGAGTACGTCAACTATCTGACCAAGACCTATCCCAAGCAGGTCCCGTTGGCCGCGGTAGAGCCGCTGACGATCATGGCGGCACCGGTGGCCCCACACATTGCCGAAGAGCTGTGGAAGCGGTTAGGACACGACGAGACCATCACCTTCGCCCCCTTCCCCACTTACGAGGACAAGTGGCTGGTTGATGATGAGATCGAGCTGCCCGTGCAGATCAATGGCAAGGTCCGCGCCCGCATTATGGTCCCAGCCGATGCGGATAAGGACGCGATCATCGCTCAGGCGCTCGCCGAGCCGAATGTTGAGTCCCATTTGGAAGGCAAGAACCTGGTCAAGCAGATCGTGGTGCCCGGGCGGATGGTTAACCTGGTCGTCAAATAGCACTACCCGAGGACGCCGACTCACTTTGGCACACTCGCCTGATCGACGCCGCTGAGCAATTGAACTGCTCAGCGGCACTTTTTGGGATCTTGGGGAGTGAGCTCTCGGTGAGGGACGGCGTTTACCTGGGGGTAAGGGGTGAACTGGGCAGTGGAGGAGCGAGCTCCACACAGTGCCCCCCGGGGGTATGTGGGTAGATCTTGCCGTTCTGAGGCCCTATGCTCTTTTGGGCATACCCCCTAGGGTATGAAATAGCCGGAGATCCCCCCTTAGAAAGAGAGACCTCGATGATCAAGAATCTCGGCGAGAAGTACTCGCCCCTCTATTTCCTCGCAGCCCTGGGTTTCGGTGGCATGTCCGTGTTCTTCTTCATGGTCTTTATGCACATCACCCCACACCCGGGCCAAATCATGCCCTCTTATGAGACGATCCGCGATGCCTATGTCACCGGCAGCGCGTTTATCCGAACCGCGATTGTCGTCGGGTACATCGGGATGAGCCTGATGCTGCTCATTCACTTCGCTCTCCTATTCTGGAACCTCCGCGAACTGAAGATCTACCGTGGCACCAAGGCTTATCAAGCTTTGCGTTCCTCGAACGCCGAGGTCACGATGATGGCGATCCCGCTGACCTTAGGCATGAGCATCAATGGCCTCTTTGTTGCCGCGATGGCAATGATCCCAGGTTTGAGCACTATTTTGCCCGCGCTTATGCCGGTTGCCTTGCTCGCCTACGGCTCCGTTGGTGTCTTGGCTATCTACTTCATGACGATCTACTTGCGTCGCGTTATCGCTGCCGGCTTTGATTTCAAGGCTAACGGCGGCATGAACCAGCTGCTCGCAGCCTTCTCCTTCGCCATGGTCGCCGTCGGATTTGCCGCACCGGCCGCAATGAGCACCGAGACCTGGATCGTTCTCGTTGGTCTACTGGGCTCTCTCTTCTTCGGGATCATCTCTGTCCTGCTGCTGTCGATCTTCATGCCGATCGGCGCTCTGAGCATGATGCGTTACGGCCTCTCGATGCAGAACTCCGCCACTTTGTGGCTGCCAGTTCCAATGATGACCCTGCTGGCAATCACCTTCCTGCGTGACCGCCACGGACTGCAGACACTCGCTGATCTAGGCCCGGCCGGAGCCCAAGAGCATGCTTCTACCTCGGTCTATGTCATGGCAATCTTGGGTGCGGTCATCATGAGCCAGCTGGCCTTCCTTGGCCTGGGCCACATGGTGATGCGTCGCAATGGCTTCTACCGTGAATTCGTTTTCGGTCGTGAGACTGCCTCACCGGCGGCTTTCACCCTGGTCTGCCCCGGCGTCGCGCTCAGTGTTTTGTCGATGTTCTTCCTCAAGGTCGGCCTGGTCAACAACGGTCTAATTGAAGCCTTCTCCGCCGCGTACTACCTCTACTTGGCGGTAGTGGCTGTCGTGGCTTTGATGACCCTCGGACTGGCAGTGACGCTCTTTCGTAACCAGCTCTCAGGCGTCAGCGCTTTCGCTCGTGCCCAGCGTGAGCAGGCTGCTGCCCCAGCTGAGGCTTCCGTTAAGGCCTAGAACGTCGATCGACGCTTCCTGGATTCCGGTTTTCCGGACTTCTGAGGCAGTCGATATTGATCTGCCAGCACTTATCCCGGCCTAAATCCCGCCGGAGCCACGCATATGAACGAGCGTGACTCCTGCGGGGTTTTCTGTTCCTAGCGCTGCACGTCGACAACCGCACGACCGTGTCGACGCCCCATTAGTAGCGCCTCACCAGCCTGCGCGACTTCAGAAAGTGCGATCGTGGAGGCCAATCCGTCGAGGACGTCAGTGTCCAAATGCTCCGCAAGAGTCGCCCAGGCTTGCTCACGCAGCGCCAAAGGAGCATCCACTGAGTTGATACCCACGAGCTTGACGCCGCGGAGGATAAACGGCAAGACCGTTGCAGGAAGATCAGGACCTTGGGCAACACCACAACAGGTCACGGTTCCTCCCCACTGGGTCTGCGCCAGCGCGTTGACCAACGTGTGCGAGCCCACGGCATCCACCACTCCGGCCCAACGCGTCTTTTGCATGGGACGTCCTTGTTCGGATAGTTCTGCGCGGTCGATCACTTCATTAGCACCAAGACCGCGCAAATAATCGCCATGCTCGGCCACCCGTCCGGTGGCAGCGACGACGTTAAACCCAAGCTTGTCTAATAGATGGATAGCCACGGAACCGACTCCGCCGGTGGCTCCGGTGACTAGGATTTCGCCGTCTTCCGGGGACACCCCTTGTTCGCGCAGGGCATCGACGCTCAACGCAGCGGTGAAACCGGCAGTACCGATGGCCGCGGCCTGTTCGAGGGTGAAGGCCTTGGGGACAGCAACAGTTGATCCAGCCGGGATACGTTGAGAGGTGGTGTATCCGCCCTGGCGAAACTCCCCCAGTCCGGCACCGTTAACCGTCACTGAATCTCCAGGGGTGAAGCGATCGGAGCTGGACTCAACCACGGTGCCCACGGCGTCAATGCCGGGCACCAACGGGTTGGTGCGCATGACCCCGCGGTTACCGCTCAGTGCCATGGCGTCCTTGTAGTTCAGGGAGGAAAAAGCAACATCTATCAGCAGCTCGCCCTCCCCCAAATAGAGCTGATCGACCAGCTCTACGCTTGCATCGGGATGGTTATCATCGGCCAGAGTTACTAGAAGGCTGCGTTGCATGTGGCCCACGGTAGTGAAAAATCTGTCTCTCGGCTTATTCCAAGGAAGCCTCGGTACTCTCGCTCAGATGAGCATGTACCTATCTCCCGATACTCGGACCCGGTTGCCTCACCTGGTGACCGCGGTACTGGTAGCTGGCGCCGTAATCTCCCTGACCTTGCTCAAGGGATTTTTTAGCATTGGCGGACTGTGGGATCCATCGACACACAACCTACGCAGCGTGGACCTGGTTCTTTTTAACGGTTTCAGCGATGCCCCGATTTGGTACGGGCCAATTCTCAACAGCTTGGGCAATGTCGTGATGTTTGTCCCGGTGGGCTTTCTCGCCATTGTGCTGAGCACACGCCTGGCCGGACAAGGATCCTTTGCTGCCGGTGGGAGAATTCGAGATCGGCTAGGGGCGCTGATCATTGGCGTTTTTGGAGCCCTTGCTGCCGGTGCCGTGCTGAGCCTGACGATTGAGATCACTCAATTTGTGTTCGCCCTTGGCTACACCGATGTAGATGATCTGCTGTGGAACACGCTCGGCGCGGGGCTTGGCGGATGGGCAGCGGTAAGCATGCGGGCTGAATTGCGAAGCTATGCATCATGGGTATTTGGCGGAGCCGCTGCACTGGTGGTGCTATTGATGCTCAGCGGATTGGCCACCGGCTGATTCGTTGATCCTTCAGCGCAGGGATTTCCCCAAGGCCTGAGCAATCTCCCGGGCAGTGTCGCGGGCATAGGGCCCTACCCCAGTAATGGTCGCAGAACCAGGACCCACCCAATCGCCATAACCGACCAAATACAGACCAGGATGCTTCGGCAGACGGTCATCGAGCTCTGAGCGCACCGGCCGCAGATCCGGGCGGAAACCGGTGCACCAAATCAGATGATCGCAGTCGAGCTCATCTAGCGATGTGAACATCGGGGTGGCCACTAATCGACCAGCATTTCGGGCTGTCAAGACTTCTGGGACCATGACGATATCGCCCAGATCTGAATCCGCACCAGGATCGGGCTCACCTTTTTGCACTGCCAACGCGCGCAGCCGATTACGGCGGAAAAGCACTCGGCCATCAACCTCATCTGGCATCCACTGTGGTTGGCCACGGGTGTACCAGGTCACCTCCGAGGTTTCGCTAAGCTCTGCGGCGATCTGCGCCCCAGAGTTCGCTCCCCCGACTACCGCCACCCGGGCGCCACGGAAAGGCTCTGGTCCGGGGTAATTGGTGGAGTGCCACATGGTGCCATCGAAAGATCCCGGATAGGTAGGCACGAACGGAGCGCCCCACGTGCCGGTGGCTGAAACTACATAATTGGCGCTCCAAAAACGCTCTCCAGCGTGGAGCAGATAGTGCTGCCCATCGAATTCGACTCGCTCGACTCGGACTGGGCGTTGCACCGGAAGGTCATAGCGTTGCTCATAGCGCGTGAGATAGTCCACCACGTGTTGAGCTGGCGGAAAGCCATCATAGGCAGGCATCGGCCAGCCGGGAAGATTCGAAGAATCATGGGTGGAAAACAGCGTCAGCGAGGGCCACATCTGCTGCCAAGAGCCACCCGGTGAGGGTTGATCGTCCACGATGAGAAAGTCCACCCCAGCCTTGCGCAGGTAGTAGGCAGTGGCCAGACTGGCTTGGCCGCCACCGATAATGATGGCTTCGTGGTGTCCGGCGAAAACGCTATGAGACATAGCTTCAATTCTAGAGGTCGCAGATAGCTTGAGCGAAGGATGCACGGGATGCATGGGATGCTGTCTGCCTCCTGGACACCATTGCAGCTATATAGCTGCAAAACTGACGTAGTAGCTCGATTGCTCTGCTTAGATCAATCGACGCCTTTTAGCCACGGTTATTGCCGCAGTACGGTTTTCCACTTCGAGCTTTTGATAAATATGCACCAGATGAGTCTTGACGGTTGCTTCCGAGATGAAGAGACGGTGAGCCAACTCTCGATTGCCCGCACCAGATTCCAGAGCTTGCAGGATTTCGATTTCGCGGGAGCTAAGAGCCTGCTGGGGTTGCCCGATGCGCTGGGCGAGAGCCGCAGCAACTGCTGGCGCTAAGGTGCGCCGACCCTCGGCGGTAGCCACGATAGCCTCGTGCAGCGTCTGTTCTGGGGCATCTTTGAGCAAGTACCCCAGAGCACCTGCTTCCACAGCTGCGACGATGTCGGCTTCAGTGTCATAGGTGCTGAGGATGAGCACGGGAGGCCCTCCCGCGATCCGCAGCTTGCGGGTAAGAGTGATCCCATCCATCACCGGCATCTGGATATCGCAGACCACCACCTCAACCTGGTCAAGGACTCCAGCTGCCAAGGCAGCGGTGCCATCCGACCCTTCAGCTACTACGTTGATGTCTTCGAAACCATTGAGGATGGTGCGCAATCCAGCGCGGACGACCGGATGATCATCGATGAGCATTACTCGGATTGCCATGGCTAATTCTTTTCCTGATAGATCAAGGGGATTCGCACCGCTAAGGCTGTGCCATGTCCAGGGGAGGTTTCGATGACCAATCCCCCACCGACTGACTCAACCCGCGTGGCCAACCCTGCTAGGCCGTATCCGTGGTGGCCATCAAAGCCACACCCGTCGTCAACGACATCGAGGCTGATTTCGTTGTCCCATACTGCCAGGGTGACTACTGCTCGCGTCGCCCCAGAATGCCGAACCACATTGGCCAAGGCTTCTTGAGCTGCTCGCAAGATCACCTGGCAGAGCGGTTCCGGCAGCAGATAGTCCACGTGCTCGGACAGCTCCAACGAGAGCTCTAGCGGACTATTGAGAGCGGTTTGTCTAGCACTGATCCGTCCGATAATCCGGCGCAGGCCTACCGGTAGCGACTCCTCGATTGGTGATGATGCTAGATCTTGAACGAAATGGCGGGCCTCCGAGAGATTGTCTGCTGCCTGCTCTTCGATGGTGTCCAATTGGGTCGCCACCGCGTCGTAGTCACCACGGCCCAGGCTGCCACGGGAGGCACGAGCCACCAGCAGGATGGAGCTAAGACCTTGGGCGACCGTGTCATGAATCTCCCGGGAGAGGCGCTCGCGCTCTTCCAGCTGGCCGGACTGATGCTCAAATGCCGCCAATTCCGCCCGAGTGGCTTGTAAGTCTTGGGCTACTGCGCGGTGATGGGCAACTTCCAAATTGAGAGTGCGATAGGTGTGGTAGATCGCTACCGCCAGGATGGTGCCGATCGCCGGCCCCACCGCAGAACCTACGGACCAGGTTTCTGGGTGTAAAACTACCGGTACGAAGGCTGCGATCGCCCACAACGCCAGTGCAGCAACTAGCCCAGCTATTCGGGGCAAGACCTGCAGAAATAGCAAGACTAGCGGGAATAATAGCCAAACGAAGTCAATGGTTACTGCCACCAGGGCGCACCAGAGCACCGTCACGATCGCCAGCCAGCCATAGACCAACGCGGTGGGCAACGGGCGGGGACCTCCAGCAGGCCGGCGACTTTCTTGCACTGTGCCGAAGAGATAGACCACCGCCAATGCGATGACTAGCGGTATGACCGAAGTCTGCGTCAAATGGGTGGGATCGGTGAGCACAAAACGCAGCAATCCAAGCAGGAGCAAGAAGGCAAACATCAGGTGCAGGCCAACTCTCATCGTCAACAACACCCGCGCCAACGGAGTCTGAGTTGAAGCCAAAGAGGTGTTCATTCCAACGAACCCTAGTCGCTGGTTATCTGCCGAAACATCAACCGACTGGTTGATCCAGAGTTCAACGTCCCGGCTGATGGATTCTTGCGATAACCAGACCAGGATCGAAGATGTTGCCCTAAGAAAGGACCAGCATATGTTCCTCGGAATCCGGGATATCGTCCATGCCCGTGGCCGATTTGCTCTCATCGGTGCGGTAGTCGCACTGATTACTCTCCTACTAGTCATGTTGACCGGCCTGACCAGCGGGCTTGGTGCACAAAGCACCTCAGCGCTGTCGACATTGGGCCCTGATCGCTTTGCCTTTGCCCCCGTTACGGAAGGTGAGGATGCGCAAATTTCCTTCACCGATTCTGCCGTGACGGTTGACAACGTTGAGGCTTGGGAAAACACTGCGGGGATTGCTTCGGTATCCCCGGTGGGCTTGACCATGACGCGGTTGGAGGCGAGTTCTGCCGCCTCGGTCGCTGTCATCGGGCTACCTGCCGGAGACTCATTGCCCGGTGGCGGGCAGATACCTGCGGGTGGTGTGGTGGTTTCTTCCTCGCTTATCGACGCCGCCGGTACCCGGCCAGGAGACTCCATCACCCTGGGCGGTGTCGAGGTAGAACTGCTCTCAAATGCGCCCGATGAGTTCTATTCCCATGTTCCGGTTGTATGGGCAGACACCGCCACCTGGCAGGCGGTGTCGCATGTCGATGAAGAAGCAGTAGGAACGGTGCTGGCCATCGATGGTGAGCTCACCGACAGTGAGTGGACGGAGGCGTCGTCACAAACCGGCACGGTGGTGGCCACCGTTCAGGAGTCCTTTTCCGGGCTGGCTTCCTACCAATCAGAGCAAGGTTCGCTGCGTGCGATGCAGGGCTTTCTCTATGGAATCTCCGCATTGGTGACCGTGTCTTTCCTGGCTGTGTGGACGATCCAGCGCACTCGTGACCTGGCAATCCTTCGGGCACTGGGTGCCTCAACCCGCTATTTGATGACTGATTCGCTTGGCCAGGGGGCCTTGATTCTTGGCCTCGGGGTCACGGCGGGATCTGTAGTCGGTTGGGGGCTGGGCGTTTTTGCCGCCCAAGCTGTCCCCATTGCTTTGTCTCCAGTCACTGTGATCGCTCCCGCCGTCGGAATCTGGTTGCTCGGTGTGGTGGGGGCATTCATCGCCACCTGGCAAGTCGCCTCAGTCGATCCGCTAAGTGCACTCGGAGGAAATGCCTAATATGACTACTGTTCTTGAGCTCACCAACACTCAGCTGATCTACCCCGATGGGGATGGCCACGTTACTGCCCTCGATCACGTAAATATGAAAGCCGAATCCGGGCAGATGATTGCCGTGGTCGGTGAATCTGGCTCCGGTAAATCTTCCTTGTTGTCGGTGGCTGCCGGCCTGCTCTCCCCTACCTCCGGCTCAGTGAGGATTGCTGGAATGGCGTTCCACGATGCCACGGAGGCGCAGCGGTGCCGAATCAGGAGAGAACGCATTGGCATCGTGTTCCAACAGGCCAACCTGCTCGGATCGCTAAAAGTACGTGATCAGCTACTCATCACCGATCACCTTCGCGGTCTGCGAGGCAAAGCCCTGCGCCAACGCCACACCCACGCCGAAGAGTTGCTGGAAAGGGTGGGTCTGGCAGGTCTTGGTGAACGGAAAATCAATCAGCTCTCAGGTGGACAGCGGCAACGCGTCAATATCGCCCGAGCGCTCATGGGCGAACCTGTACTAGTGCTAGCTGATGAACCTACCGCCTCGCTTGATAGGCAGCTTTCGTGCGAGATCGTCGACCTTCTCCGAGAACTCACCGATGACACCGGAGTGGCGACGGTCATGGTCACCCATGACCGTTCACTTCTTGATGCCTTCGACTCGGTGCTCGAGGTGCGCGACGGCCGAGTGAGTGTGGGAAGTTCACGTCCTTTGAGCCGCTAATAAGT
This sequence comes from Corynebacterium alimapuense, assembly GCF_003716585.1. Taxonomy (GTDB): domain Bacteria; phylum Actinomycetota; class Actinomycetes; order Mycobacteriales; family Mycobacteriaceae; genus Corynebacterium; species Corynebacterium alimapuense. The sequence goes on along the minus strand of NZ_PTJO01000006.1, from coordinate 34,003 downwards.
TGGTCCAGCCTCATGTTGGTTCGATAAGGCAGAATGGCTGGCTATGGATGAACTGAGCGAACTGCGCGCCCGGCGGATGATTGCCCAAGGTTTGGCTTTCTCGGCCGCCCATCCTGCCGGGTTGTCTGACCCGGCTACGGTGGCCCGCCACCTGTTGGCACTGCAAGGTCAGTCCTACCCTGGCGGCATTAGGGCGATCGGTTTGCGCTGTGGCAAAAGCGATGAAGACGTCTTGCAGGCAGTGGCTGACTATGAGATTGTGCGCGGCTGGCCGCAGCGCGGCACCCTGCACTTCATGCCGGCAGAGGATGTCCGCTGGATGATGCGTCTGTGTTTTCCGCGGATCGAACGTGCCCAGTCGAGGCGTTGGCCACTGATTGGGTTGACGGAGGATTTGGTCGATGCCGCGAGAACTGAGCTCTACGGTGCTCTGCTTGAGCGTGGACATAGTGACCCACTCCCCCGCAGTTCGATCTATCAGGTGCTGCGTGAGTCTGGCGTGGATCCCGGTGACAACCGTGGAGCACACCTGATGCGGTACTTCGGCAGCCAGGGTGATCTGATTCAAGGACCCAAGGTTGGCGCTCAAGAGAGCTTCCTCCACGTGGATCGTCTTCCCACACGGCAACGAGAGTTCTCTGGTGATGAGGCGCTGGCGGAGTTAGGTACTAGGTATTTCCGTTCTCATGGACCAGCCTCGATTAAAGACCTCGCCTGGTGGTCTGGATTGAAGATGGCACAGGTAAGGCAGGCGGCTAGTCTGGCCGAAGAAGTCTGCTCCTTTGAGGTCTCTGGGCAAACCTATTGGATGGCTAAGTGGCAAGAGGATGTCACCGAGGCAGAGCTCCAGGACGCTATTGATCGCCAGTTCACACTCCCTGCCTTCGATGAGATTCTGCTGGGTTACGGTGATAAGTCATTGATTTTGGCTGATGAACACCGGCCATCGGTGCTGACGAAAAATGGATTGAGTTGGGCGTTTACTGTGTCTGGTGGAAAGGTCACTGGCGGGGCTAAGTAGATCAGTTAAATGATTGTATTAATCAATCATTTAATCTACCGAGTTTCTAAGCTGCTGATATCTTAAAAAACTATGCAGATGTTATCCGGGCAGTGGCTTGTGGAACTGCCTCCGCGATGCGGAAAGCGGAGGTGGGTGCAGGTCCGTCCGGGGTCTGAGCAGCCAGCCAAGCGGCGGTTGCATGTATCTGGACAGCTAGTGGTACTGCCCCGGATTCTGTCCTGGCGGCTGATCGCGCTAGCCATGCTCCGATGATCCCAGCGAGCACATCTCCTGAGCCGGGAGTTGCTGCCCATGATGAGCCTGCGTCCACTGTAATGACATCCTCTCCAGTAGTGATGACCGTGTGGCGGCCTTTGAGTAGCACGTCGCAGGAGAGATCTCGGGCTAGGGCTAGTACGGCTCCGATTCGGTCCGAACTGGGATCGGGGATTGATGTATCGAGCGCTGCTGAGAGCCGGCGGAACTCTCCGGCATGCGGAGTCAAAAGGGTAATGCCGCGTCGATTGCGCAAAATAGTGCGCATACTGGTGTTGTCGGCGAGGATGCTGAGGGCGTCCGCATCGATCAGTAGTGGCTCCGGACGGTGGAGCAGCTCTTCCAATTCTCGTCGGGCCGCTGCTCCGGTTCCTCTGCCTGGGCCTACTACCCAGGCCTGTACTCGGCCGGTTTCGGCGACTGAATCGGAAATGACCACCTCAGGCAGCGCTCGAACAACCTCGAGCTTCTGACTTCCTACATAGCGGACCATGGAGCTGGTGGCGCGCACGGCAGCGGCGGTAGCCAATACGGCTGCACCCGGATAAGCCGAGCTGCCAGCGCAGACACCAAGCACTCCGCCGGAGTATTTGTCCTCATCTGGACCTGGTTCTAGGGAATGTCGGTAGGCGAGAGGTGCCACAGATGTGAGTGGTTCTGGCCATTGGCGATGATCGCTAGTCAGCGCTCGGGCAGTCCATCTAGCGGGGGAACCAGCGTCGTCTTTGAGTAGATTTGCAGCCAAACTAGATTTTTTGAGGCCAATATCGGCCAGAAGGACCTCTCCGCAACTGGCGGAGAGTCCATGGGCTGGGCGGAGGCCACCAAACGTCACTGTGACATCAGCAATGACGTATCCCGACTGCGTCGGCAGCGCACCAGTGTCGGCATTTACGCCTGAGGGCACATCAACTGACAAGATCCGCGTGTCTCGAGAATGGACTGTTCCTAGCCACTCCTGGAGATCGGTCGAGATTCCACCGTGGCCGCCGATACCGAGTACACCATCAATGATGAGGGGATAGGAGCTTGGATAGGTGGGAAGATCACTCAGGAGACGCCCGCCTTGCTGTTTGAACGCGGCAAGGGCCTGGGGATGAACTCGCCCATCGCGTCCGAGCAGAACCGCATCCACGCTGGTGGTTGCTAGCAGCTCAGCACCGGCATAGAGAGCATCCCCACCATTGCCACCTGCACCTACCAGTAGCAATACTGGTCCGGAGGTGGAGTCATCGAGCATGGCTGCAGCGGCTACTGCCACGGCATGTGCCGCCTGCCTCATGAGCTGATCTGGCTCCGTCTGGGCATCGAGTAGCAACTGTTCACAGGCGCGAATCCGGGTAACAGGGTAGAAGTGGCTCATTGCTTTAGATTAACTACATATTCTAATTCAGGGTGGGTGCCAGCTAGTAATAGCCAAGCCCCAGTCCTGAATGTGCAGAAAAGTGTTCATCCTAGAATCGTCATTGATTGAAATAGTGTGCACCGATGAAGCCTATGTCCGGAGAAAATGATCAGAGAGTTGGGCAATATGGGTGGCCTCGTTGCGGTAGCTCTGAGGCCCCACTCTGTGCTCTTTTGAACCTCAACTCCATAGGGATGGCACTATGCCGATAGGCCGACTCCTAAAAGCCGGCCTATCGGTGACGGTCTAACGTCTGCTAACTAGCTGACCTTAACCAGCATCTTTCCGGTGTTAGCGCCATTCATCATGTCGAGGAATGCATCCACGGTGTGATCGATTCCTTCGACAATGGTCTCGTCATAGGCGATCTGACCCTGGCTGAACCAGCCGGTCATCTTTTCGGTGAACTCAGGTGCCAAGTGTAGGTAGCTGCCCAAGGTGAAGCCCTTGAGCTCCAAGCCGCGGGTGATCATGTTGACCATGTTGTCAGGGCCAACGGCCCGTTCGGTGGAGTTGTAGCCGGAAATCGCTCCGCACAGTGCCGCACGTCCACCGGTGTTGAGGGCGTCGAGTGCAGCCTCGAGGTGGTCACCACCGACATTGTCGAAGTAGACGTCGATTCCTTCGGGTGCGGCTGCTGCCAGCTGTTCGCGAACGGGAGCGTCCTTGTAGTTGAAAGCGGCGTCATAGCCGTACTTTTCAGTCAACAGTGCAACCTTCTCATCGGATCCTGCGGAGCCGATGACACGGGAGGCGCCGAGCAGCTTCGCGATCTGTCCAGCTGCGGTGCCCACGGCTCCGGCAGCGCCGGAGATGAACACGGTATCTCCTTGCTTCATCTGTGCCACGGCAGTCAGTCCGACATAAGCGGTCATTCCGGTCATACCCATGATGTGTAGACGCACCGATAGTGGCAGGCCCGGGATTTCTGGGACAACGCGGAAGTCAGCAGCCTCGCCTTGGACGATATCGCTCCATCCGTGCTGGTGAAGGACTACTGAGCCAACCGGGATTTCTTCGGCAGCAGATTCGATAACTCGACCAATGGCGCCACCGGCGATGGTCTCGCCGATCTGGTAGGGGGCGACGTAGGAGCGAGATTCGCTCATCCGGCCACGCATATAGGGATCAACGGAGATGAACTCATTGCGGACCCGTACCTGGCCGGCCTGGGGCTCGGGGTAGGTGATCTGCTCGCTGCGGAAGTTGTCCTGAGTAGGCCAGCCGGTGGGGCGGGAAGCGAGTTGGATGTGGGTGGCGATAGCGTTGGACATGTGGTGCCTGCTTTCTGTGGAGAGGTGAACTAAAAGATTGCGTGGGCCAGTTAACTGGCTAAGCCGATGGCGAGCGCGATGACGCCGAGTGCGGGAATGACCCCCTGTTTGAGGGCCGCTGAACGCTTGTCCGGGCTGGTGATCAGCAGGACAGTTGCTGCGGCGGCCATCGAACCGGCACCGGTGAACACGAGGGTAGCGCCGATTGCAGTATTGCCGAGCGCGAAGGCAATGATGCCGGAAAAGATGGCAATGGCCAGGAAGAGATTGTAGAAGCCCTGGTTAAAGGCCATTTCTTTGGTGGCGAGTGCTTCTTGCTCGGAATTGTTGAATACGGAGCGGGCTCGTTCTCCGGTCCACGCGATGGCCTGGATGTAGAAGATGAAGACGTGTAGCAATGCTGCGATTCCGGTGAGAACGAGTCCAGCGATGATCATGAGTGCCTCCGGGCGGATGTGGTACGGACTTTCTGTAACGACCGTTACAAGCTATTCTGAAACAAGTATTCCAAAAAGTCAAAGGAGGATCACGTGGCACGCGCCCAAGAGTTCGATCGAGAGGCCGTCATAGCCGCGGCCCGAACGCAGTTTTGGGAGACCGGCTACGAAGCAACATCCGTGCCAGCCTTGGAGCGGGCCACGGGGCTGAGCAGATCCAGTATCTACAACAGTTTTGGCTCAAAGAAGGGGCTATTCGACGCCGCCGTCGCCAGCTATGTGTGCGACATTATTCGTACCCGATTGGCCCCATTGCAGCGAAAAATAGTCACTGACAACGCGCTGGCTAACTACCTTGACGGGCTGGCTGAGGCATTTTCAGGTCAGGATTCCATCGCTGCTGCCAATGGCTGCTTGCTACTTAATGCAGCCAGTGCACCCATCGCCAGAGACACTGTCATGGCGCAGGTGTTGGTGGACTATCGGAGCGAACTCCATGAAGCCATGAGCAGGGGAGTCCAGGCATATGGGTTTCGTGGCAAGCAAGCGCTATTGCTTACTGACGCGGTCACCGGGTTAGTGGTCGCCGGTTTTATTACTGTTCGCATCGATGCAAACGGGGCGGTATCCATGATCGAAGCAGCTCAGCACCTATTGGCGGAGCGACCACGAGAGGCCGTGGAACTAGGCCCCAGAGATGAGCTGCCTAGACTTGATTACTCCGATCAGGATTTCTCTAACTAGGCAGCAGCTTTAGGAGGACCGTTGACACCAACACGGATCCGCCAGCTACTTCATGCCTTTCCATACCAACTCGAAACCGTCGATGCATCGCTGCTTAGTCTCGCTATCGTCCATACTCGAGCCACGGACGACTAGTTGGTAGTAGAACACGCCTAAGAGCATATCGAGGGCAGCCTCGATATTGACATCTGCTCTGATTTCATCTCGTCTTTTGGCGGTTTCAAGAGCGGCAAGCAGGTTATCTCGGCGCTTCTTTACATGGGAGTTCCAATAGGCTCTCTGCAGATCAGGGTCTGCCAAGCTCAACTCGAGGCGTTTGCGAAAGCGCCTTAGCGAATAGGTTTTGCCGCGAGATTCTTCACCATGGGTGAACATCATAGTGAACAAGGTCTCTTTTATGTCCCCAGTGGTATCGACCTTTGGGTAGTTGCGCCCTTGATCTAGAGCTGCTGCGATCAAGTCGGCCAAGGAAGGCCATCGGCGATAGATGGCTGCTCGTGAGACCCCGCTTTCTTTTACTAGTGCGCTGATAGAGACTCTCTGATTGCTGTCAATAAGCAGCAGTGCAGCAGCGATAATCCGCTCATCATGCCCTTGTACGCGAGGTCGTCCAGGACCCAGTGGGTTTTCCTTAATAAGGGGCATTAGATAACCACTTTTGCACCTAGCTGAGCGATGAGAGAATCGCTCAAACCTGCTCGCTTGAGCGGGACGAGCGGATCTGAGTACGTCCGGCGAAGGTAGCTCATCAAACCGATCATGGGCGCGGGAGAGAATTCTGTGCGCAAAGCTGCGCGGGCAGCCTGATCGAGGTTGATGCCCATCTCTGTCATTAGTGGTCCCATTATGGGAGCCAATCTATCCCGGATGGCAGCTGAGTTGTGGCCAGTCAGCGCATAATCAGCCACGATGTCTTGTTCTTCTACTCCGACACTGAGCAATAGTGCAGCGGCGAGCACACCGGTGCGATCCTGGCCGGCGGCACAATGAAACGCGACCGTGCCTGGGGAGTGCGCGATGATGGCCAAGGAGGTGACGATTTGGGGAGCTGCATTCTCGAAAATGCGGATATACATCTGTTCGAAACGTGGCTGATTGAGTACTTCCTCGAGTGAAGTGACCGACTGCTTTACCGAAGCCATGAACGGAATATGGTGGTAGCTCACGGGATGAGTCCCCAATACACCTCGACCAGTCATATTGACCTCTGCGAACGAACGCAGATCGATCACGGAATGTAGGCCATTATCTACGAGTGAGAGTGCCGAATCCTCATCAATAAGAGAGATGTCATCGGAACGCCAAATGACTCCTGGCCGGATGCGCCCTGCGGCAGCCTTGATACCGCCTAAGTCCCGGAGGTTCGCCAACGGGGATGGGGTGATGGATGGAATGGTCATGGTCATTATTGGATCCTCTTTCGGATAATGGCGCTGAATTGATCGATGATGGTGACAAGGACAATGATGCAGATGACCATTGCGCTGAGATGCCCATATTCATACCGATTCATAGCGGTGGTCAGTTCTAAGCCGATGCCACCAGCACCGACCAATCCCAGGATGGTGGCACCGCGAATATTGCCCTCGAAAAGCAGCAGGGTATAGCTAGTCAGCATCGGCATTGCCTGGGGGAGAATTGCGTATTGCACTACTTGTCGTTTCGAGGCTCCCACGGATTCCAACGCAGTTATTGGGCCACGGTCGACGGATTCCATAGCTTCGGCGAACACTTTGCCGATTGACCCGATAGACCCGACGGTCATTGCGAGAATGCCAGCGAAGGGGCCAAGCCCGACGGCAGAGACAAACATCAAAGCGATGACCAGATCTGGCAGCGAACGAATGATATTCATCATCCAACGGCAGGGATAGTAGAGCCAGTTAGGGGCGATATTGCTCGACGCACCGAAAGCCGCGATTAGAGCTAAGACAGCTCCAAGGACGGTGCCGACGATGGCCATCTGGAGAGTCTCAATTAATAGATCAACGATGAGTGCAAACTGGGAGAAATCTGGTGGAAAAAGCCGGCCAATAAAGTCGACCATATTGGTGGCGCCTTCACCCAGCATGAGGAAGTTGAACTGTGCACCGTTGGTGGACCAGAAAAAGAAGCCAATGGCAATCAGCAATCCCGTAGCCACGCGGGCACGTGGGACCCGGAATGCTTGTAGTTGACGCTCGATCTCTGCCTGCTGCTTGTCGTTTTGTTGGGGCTCTTGTTTGGTTGAGCGAGCATTGATGATGCTCATTAGTCCGCCTCTGCTTCCTGCTCAATGTCGTATACGGGGGAGAGGTCTTCGGCAGTCAGGTTCTTAGTTTTTCCCTCGATGACAATGGATCCATGGCGGAGCCCAACTATTCGGTCTGAATGTTCCAAAGCAAGCTGCAACACATGCAGGCTGACCAATACCGGTATGTTTTCATCGCGAGCGATATCAGTGAGCAAGTGCAGGACAGTCTCGCTCATCCGTGGATCCAGAGAGGCCACCGGTTCATCAGCGAGAATGAACTTGGGGTTTTGCATGAGCGCCCGTGCAATGGCAACTCGTTGTTGTTGGCCACCGGAAAGCGACCTAGCCGGTTCTAGAGCTTTGTGGGCAATGCCGACTCGATCAAGCAAGTCATAGGCTCGCTGACGATCTGCTGATCGAAAGGTGCCGATCCGGTTGAGAGCTCCAGCGCCGTGAAGGCTTCCCATAAGAACATTGGTCAGAACTGACAAGCGTCCAACTAGGTTGAATTGCTGAAAAACCTGGCCGACCTCGGAACGGAGGGCGCGGAGCTCCCGGTTTTTAACATGGGCTACATCGAAACGACCGGCTTGGACTGTGCCTGAAGTAATCGGTGCGAAACCGGTTAAGGCCTTCATTAAGGTGGATTTTCCTGAACCTGATGAGCCAAGAAGCGCCACAACCTCGCCTTGATAGAGGTCAAGGTCTACTCCGGCAAGGACGATGGGGCTATCTGCGCTGTAGCGAACGTGCAATTGACGGATGTGGATCAAAGAAGATTCAGCCGCAGAAACAGGGTTGGTAGACCTGACAGTCTTGGTAGACCTAGGAGAGACCTTTTCAAGAGTATTCATCGCAGAATTCATGGTTGAATATCCCCTTACCCAAGATCCGAGATATCGACATCGGCAACCGCTGCAATGTCGACGAAGGGCTGGAAAATCTCGGCTTCGGGTTCGATGATTGGATCGACGCCTTCGGGGATCCCCTCGGCGTACACACCGAGGCGATCGGCGTTTTCCTGGCTATAGACCTTGGGCAACGCCTCAATGAGAGCGTCGCGCTTTTCTTCGCTCATATCCTGATTGCCAAGGATCGCGAGGGAGACCGGCATAGAAATGGACTGACCCAAGGAACGGATCTCACCCTCGTCAAATGGGAACATTGGGTTATCTTGGCCGGCCATATCAATGAAGATATTCGAGGTGCAGGCCACGTCAGCCTGTCCGCTTTCCAAGGCCATGAAGCTACGGTCGTGGCCGCCGGAGAGTAGGACCGTGTAGTCCTCATCCATCGTTAATCCGGCTTGGTCGAGCATGTGGATAGGCATGAAATAACCGGAGCTTGATGCCGGATCAGCGAAGGCGATGGTGGTGTCCGCCGTGATGTCATTGAGGTCTTGCAGCGGGGAATCATCCAAGACAATGCAGTTGGAGACCGGCTCTCCATCGCCTGGCCAAGCCACTAGCGCATCAACTTCGCCGGTATTAACTGCCAGCGCGGAGGGGAAGCCGGACATCATCCCGATGTCTTCGTGGCCAGCGCGAATCGCTTCAATGACGGCGGAGTAATTCGGGACATCTGTGACTTCAACGCGATAGCCAGTTTCTTCTTCCAGAAGCTCTTGGATGGCTTCAACCGGTGTCTCAGTGGTCGGGTCATCGGTCAGCGGAAGGGTGGCGAAACGGATGACATCGTTATCTTGAGCGTTTGTCTCAGAGGAATCTGCGGAGCAAGCAGTAAGTCCGAGACCAAGGACAACAGCGGTGGTAGTGATAGCAGTGACTTTGTGCATAGTATGCGAACGCAAAACAGCTTCTTTCTGACAATGCAAGGGTCATGTCGTTCAGTGCGATAGCCCAAGACATGGCGTTTTCTGGGGACATCACTACTAGACCGCACGCAAGTGAAATAGAAATACGAGACTGCTGATACGCATATGGAACATTGCTTGAACAAGAGGTAACGGAATTCGGAGTCTTGTAATTAGCTAGCTAGGGCCTGAGGCGTTCGCTGAAATCTAGCTCTCGAGGAGAGACCGAAAGCAACGCTAGTACTAGTTCTTTTGGCAGCTCGGGCACCAAAATAGATTGCGCCCCTCCATGACTTGCTCCACAATCGGTGCTCCACACACGTAGCACGGCATTCCGAGCCGGCGGTAGACATAGACTTCGCCACCGTGGTCATCTTTGCGCGGGCTGCGGCCCATCGCCTCGGGAGTGTGCTCAGGTCGGACGGTGTCGATCCTGCCGAGGCGAACTCCCTCTGCCATCAGCCCCACTAGGTCCAACCAGATGCTGTCGAACTCTGCTTTGGTGAGTTCATTGCCAGCCCGAAAAGGCGAGATGCCCAACCGAAAAAGCGTCTCAGCGCGATAGATATTGCCTACGCCAGCAAAGAGCTTCTGATCCATTAACAAAGAGCCGATCGATCTTCTAGACCTAGATACTGACTTCCACAGCCGTGCCGGGTATGCATCGCCGCGGAGCGGGTCTTCGCCCAGTTTGGCCACCGCAGCCGCATACTCACCGTCGGTGATGAGCCGACACCACTGCGGTCCCCGAAGATTGGCGGCCTCCGTGCCGTTATCCAGGTGCAAGCGGATCTGGCCATGCAGATCAGAGACCGGCTCGAATTGTAGTTTGCCAATCAATCCGAGATGAATGTGCACAATATGCGTCAAACTGGGTGCATCAAAGTCAATGAACAAGTGTTTGCCCACAGCTTCTGCTTTGTCTATCTGATGTTGATCTAATACTGCTGCCTGGGCCGCAAAGCGACCCTGCGGTGAACTCACTGACAAATCTCGCCCGCGATAGCTATTGTTGAGCGTCTCCGCGAGACGGTGAATGACATGACCTTCAGGCATAGGGGAGAGTCTAACGAGTTAGCCACAGCAGACCTGAACGTGAGTGCCCAGCAGCTCATCGGCGGCGTCGTTAAGCACTTCCTGAGAGAGTGAACAGCACGCGGTAGAGTCGATGGAAGTCATATTCGGGCCATATCGAAGGACACAAGAGCATGCCGCATACGATCGGCTTTGACCGCGAGAAATACATCGAGTTGCAGTCGGAGCACATTAACGCTCGGCGTCGAGAAATCGGCGGCAAACTCTACCTCGAAATGGGCGGCAAACTCTTCGATGATCTGCACGCCTCCCGGGTGCTTCCAGGATTTACCCCGGATAACAAGATCGCGATGCTCGAACGTATCAAGGATGACGTCGAGATTGTCGTTTGCCTCAATGCCAAGGATCTTCAACGGCAGAAGATTCGTGCTGATTTGGGTATTCCCTATGAAGAAGACGCTTTGCGGCTCATCGATGTCTTCCGCGAGCGCGGCTTCCTTGTTGAACACGTCGTGCTCACCCAGTTGACCTTCGATAACTCGATCGCTGAGAGCTTCATCGACCGGCTGGAACGATTGGGCCTGAAGGTCTCTCGCCACCGGGTGATCCCGGGGTACCCCACCGATACTCGCCGGATCGTCTCCGAAGAGGGATTCGGCATCAACGAGTATGTAGAGACCTCCCGAGACCTAGTAGTGGTGACCGCGCCTGGCCCAGGCTCGGGGAAGCTGGCCACCTGCCTCTCGCAGATTTACCACGACTATCAACGGGGAACAGTGGCAGGCTATGCCAAATTTGAGACCTTCCCGATCTGGAATCTCCCCTTAGAACACCCAGTTAACTTGGCTTATGAAGCCGCAACCGTGGACCTAGATGACATCAATCTTATTGACCCCTTCCACCTGGCTGCCTATGGCGAGCAAGTTACAAGCTATAACCGTGACGTTGAAGTTTTCCCGCTATTAAAGACACTCTTTGAGACGTTGGCAGGGGAGAGCCCCTATGCTTCACCCACGGAAATGGGGGTGAACATGGCTGGTTACTGCATCTCTAGTGATCAGGTCTGCCGAGAGGCATCACGCCAAGAGATCATCCGCCGCTATTTCAAGGCATTGGTCGAGGAACGCCGAGAAGAACAAGATGACATGCTCTCTTCTCGGGTGGCCATGGTCATGAGCAAAGCTGGTTGTCGAGTAGATGATCGCCGAGTGGTGGCACCGGCCTTGGCGGTATCTGAGTCAACTGGTGAGCCTGGCTGCGCAATCGAGCTGGCAGATAGATCTATCATTACCGGCAAGACTTCCGAGCTTTTTGGTTGTTCCGCGGCGATGTTGCTCAATGCGTTAAAAAACCTGGCTGGTCTTGAACCCCAAGAACACTTGCTATCGCCAGAATCGATTGAGCCGATCCAGACGCTCAAGACCGAACACCTGGGATCTCGCAATCCTCGGCTACACACCGATGAGGTGCTGATTGCACTATCGGTTTCCGCAGCAGGATCCGAGTCTGCTCGTCGGGCGCTGGCTGAATTGAAAAACCTCCGCGGCTGCGAGGTGCACACCACTACCATCCTGGGTTCGGTGGATGAGAGCATTTTCCGCAACCTTGGTGTCTTGGTTACCTCAGAGCCGGAGTATTGGCGCAAGCGCCTGTATCGCAAGCGTTAGTCATCCAAGCTCGGGGTCACTACGTCGGGCCGTCGAGTTTGTTTAAGGCTGGGCAGTCAGGTTGAGCCAATCGCAGAGATACGCAGAGATTTCTCGCAATCGCAGGGGAGCCTTGTCGCCTTAGCGCTAGGGCGAGACCGTTAGAATTGGAAGCGTGTCCATCAGCAAAATCCTCCTGTACTACCGCTTCACCCCCATCGCGGACCCGAAGGCGGTCATGCTCTGGCAGCGTGACCTCTGCGAGCTGCTGGGGCTACGCGGACGCATCCTTGTCTCAGAGCACGGTATTAACGGCACTGTCGGCGGTGACATTGCCGCTTGTAAACGCTATCGCCGCAAAACTCGTGAATACCCCGGATTCCATGACATGGAGTTCAAGTGGTCAGAGGGAGGAGCGGAGGACTTTCCCAAACTTTCGGTCAAGGTTCGCGATGAGATCGTCTCCTTCGGCGCGCCGGGTGAGCTCAAAGTCGATGAGGATGGAGTCATCGGCGGCGGTGTGCATCTAGCGCCGGAGGAAGTCAACGAGCTTGTCGACACTCGCGGAGACGATGTCGTCTTCTTTGATGGACGTAATGCGATGGAGGCGCAAATCGGGCGCTTCCGTGATGCGGTGGTCCCAGAGGTTGACACCACTCATGATTTCATCGATGAGATCGAATCAGGCAAATATGACTGGATGAAAGACCGGCCAGTGGTGACCTATTGCACCGGTGGGGTGCGCTGTGAAGTGTTGTCATCAGTGATGAAAAACCGTGGATTCTCCGAGGTCTATCAAGTCGACGGCGGCATTGTTCGCTACGGCGAAAAGTACGGCAACGCTGGCCTCTGGGAAGGATCTCTCTACGTCTTCGATCGACGGATGCACGTGGAGTTTGGAGAAGATCACAAACGCTTGGGAAAGTGTGTCCACTGCGAAAAGCCCACGGATACTTTCGTCAATTGCGTCAACGAAGATACCTGCCGGAGGCAAGTGCTCATTTGTGCTGAGTGCTTCGCTCAGCCAGAAACTAGGCACTGTGGGCGAGCTGACTGCGCCGAGGTTGCGATTAAGGCATTAACGCAGTGATCAGGACCTGGCCCACGGTCAGCATCCACATCATGCAAAACGGGACCATGAACCAGAACACACCCATCCAAGTACGCCAGCGGGTATAGGATTTTAGCTTCCGGTTCATGATGATCGCGGTGCCGAATACGCCAACGATTGGCACGATACTGGTGACAATCGGCCACCAAATTTGGGAGCTACGGGTACATAGCCAGGTGGCTTCACCAGTGGTACATTCTGGTCCACCGATCATCCGAGTGATCAGCAGCAGCAGGAAACCCATCCCGAAAGTAATACCGGGGATAGCCGCCAACCAGATCATTGCCTGCCGGCTGGATTGACGGTTGCGCTCGGCTTGGACCGCAGGATCAATGGAAGACGCTAGATCTTCGGCAGTCTGTGGTGATGGGGGACGGAGATTTGCGAAGTCGGCATCTGTAGTCAGGTCATTTTCAGGGTGTTCGAGAAATCCCCGCCAACCCCGGCCCCGAGAGGTCGGTTGCTCCTTATCCGGTGGTTGTTCGCTCATGTGGACCACTCTAGCCTCGTGGGCTAAGGACTTGGGACGGGATGGATAACCACGGGGACACGGACGTGTCGGAGAAACTCCGTCGCGGTAGAACCGAGGAAGACTCGTGCGATTGGACCTACTGGATTAGAGCCCATAATGAGCAGGTCACCCTTCTTCCATTTAAGGGCATCGATGGCCCCGGCCCACCCTGATCCAGAACCGATTTCGGATTCGACGGATAGCTCGGGATAAGCGTCATGGACGATATCGTGTGCACGATCCAGCATCGCTAAGGAATGCTCACGCCATTCATCAACCAGTTCCCTGGTGAAATCGAGCTTCTTGTTTACTGGCGAATCTGCGATTCCGGAAGGCGAAAATGCTAGGACTCGAAGTGGGACCCCTAACGCATCAGCTCTCTGTGCGGCAAAGCGTAGGGAAGTATCGTTTTCATCGCCGTGGCTATCCAGGAAGGCGAAATTAAGGCGAGTGACTCCGCGTTTGGACAATTTGGTCGCCCGTGGTGCCAAGCCCAACGGGCGGGGAGAAGAATGCAGGAGCGCATCGGCCGTGGATCCGGCGAGGAAACGTCCCTTGGCTGCGGCAGCATTCGAACCAAGAATGATTAGGTCAGCGTCGAAATCATCGGCAGCCTCGGTCAAGAGGATGGCCTCTGAGGGGCCATCAGCGAATACTGAAATTTCTTTATCCCAGGAGCTGCGAGCCACCCCAACATCGGATAGCGCTTGTTTGACTGATTTCTCGCTGAGCTCGGCCTCCCGATGAAACCAACGCTGATACTTGCCACCTAGTTTGCTCAGCGAGGTGGCAGGCCAGGGGCGCACGAAAGTACTGACTACGCGAATTCGCACGTCAGTGGTACGGCTGAGCCAAGCTGCAAACTCCAGCGCTTCAGGGCCAGGGGAGTCTGGACGCCACGCGACTAACACCCGCAAAGGAGTGGATAGGGAATCGAACTCGGAAATTGAGGAAGTGAAAGTAGATGCCATTCAACTAACGAGGGTTGGAGGAGGTAAAAATGGTCTATCTAGCCCATTATCCCCTTTTAGCCCTCCTTAGTGTCAATTTTCTCTACCCCGTAGCTATCAGCGAGTTTATTAATAATGTCGCTGAGCTCGATTGCCCGTGTGAGATCTTCGTCGCTGAGAGTGCTGAACATCTCTGACAAGTACTTGTTACGTTCTTCTCCCACACGCAGGAGCTCGTTGCGGCCTAGTTGAGTTAGCGCGACGCGTACCCCTCGGCGGTCTGTCTCGTCCCGGATTCTCTCTACCAATTCACGCTGCTCCAATTGGTGCAGCGCGTTGGATGCGGTGGGCATCCTGATTCCCTCTTCTCGCGCGATGTGGCTGATACGGGAAGGGCCGTTTTCGTTGAGACGGGCCAGAATCGATAGCTGTGGTCCGGTGAGATCTGATTGTTCAGCGATCCGGAAGTGCATCACATAGAGCTTGGTCAGAGCCGGGCGGATTCGGGCAGCTAAATCCTCGGGAGTCGGGTTGGTCATATTTCCTATGATAGACAGGTTAGCCCGACAAACGAATCTGCTCTTGCAAACTGATTACTCAGTACTACTCCGCAGCACCGATGATGAAGGCTTCTAGTTGGGTACGGGCCTCATCATCGCCCAGCTGAACAGGAGGCGACTTCATCAGGTAAGCACTGGCGGGCAGGACTGGGCCAGAGACTTTCCGGTCGAGGGCAATCTTGGCGGCTCGGACGGCGTCGATGATGATTCCGGCAGAGTTGGGAGAATCCCAGACCTCGAGCTTGTACTCAAGATTGAGCGGTACTTCGCCGAAGGCAGTGCCCTCGAGGCGGACATAGGCCCATTTGCGGTCATCAAGCCATTCGACATAGTCCGAGGGGCCGATGTGGACATTGCGGTCTTGGACCTTGCCAGCCAAGGGGCCCTCGTGCAGATTGGAGGTGACAGCCTGAGTTTTGGAGATCTTCTTCGATTCGAGACGATCCCGGTCGAGCATATTTTTAAAGTCCATGTTGCCACCGACATTGAGCTGCATCGTCCGATCTAGGCGTACCCCGCGATCTTCGAAGAGTTTGGCCATCACCCGGTGGGTGATGGTCGCGCCGACCTGAGACTTAATGTCATCGCCGACGATGGGCAATCCGGCGTCGATAAATTTCTGTGCCCACACCGGATCAGAGGCAATAAAGACGGGCAGTGCGTTGACGAAGGCACAGCCAGCATCGATCGCAGCTTGAGCATAGAATTTATCGGCTTGTTCGGAGCCGACGGGAAGATAGGACACGACAACGTCGACGTTGGCCTCGCGGAATGCCTGAGCTACATCGACTGGCTCGGCGGAAGACTCCTCGACAGAATCTCGGTAGTGGGTGCCTAGGCCATCGATGGTCGGCCCGCGCTGGACACTAATTCCGGTAGCGGGAACATCTGCGATCTTGATGGTGCAGTTATTGGAGGCATCAATGGCCTCGGCCAGATCATGTCCCACCTTTGCTGCATCGACATCGAACGCGGCTACGAACTCGACGTCGCTGACATGATAATCGCCGAAAGTGACATGCATCAGCCCCGGAACCTTTTCCTCGGCGGGGGTATGTCGGTAGAACTCGACACCTTGGACCAGGGAGCTGGCGCAGTTGCCGACTCCGACAATCGCTACGCGAACCTTGCTCATTAAAACCTTCATTTCTCAAGAATCAGGCGCAGGCTTCGGGCCTCGTCGCCGACGGTGGAGCAAAGACTCCCATGTTGGAAAGCCCATCCTAAACCGGAAAATGAAGGAAACTTCGCCTATCGACTGACGGTATCGATTCAGTAGCGCGAAGCGATAGGATCGGCCTCGTGGTTGTTTATCGCAATGAAGTGTCCCATCTGTGGCAGCGCCAGAGTCTGCTCCGGAAGTGGCAGAAGGGTGAGATCCGCCGGGAGGAAATCTGCGATGCGGAATTCCTTCTTATGACCGCTGCGAAATACCACGGCACGCCAGCCCCCCGGGTGTGTCCGGTGTGTGGAGCCGACGGGCTGCGCGTGGTCCAGTGGATCCATGGGGAGCAGCTAGGTCGAATGTCTGGAACCGCTCGAAGTGATCAAGAGATTGCCAAAATCGCTGCTACCGGCCGGGAGGTGACTGTACACACAGTTGAGGTTTGCCCGGAGTGCAGATGGAATCACCTGCTCAAGGCTGTTACTGCTGTTGCAGAGTAACTATGCGAGGACACGGGCATTAAGTGGTTCCCTCATCGCATAATAAAGAAGTAGTGTTCACTGTGATAACGGAGTGATCGGCGATAGCAGCGGGGACGACAATTGTCTGAAGAGAAAAACGAGTCCACTAAGGACACGAAGAACAAGGATAAATCGAGCGACTCGAAAAAGCCGAGTCGCCGTCGCTCCGTGGGCATTGTGCTGCTGGGAGTGCTCTTGGCAGCGATTCTTATCCCGCTCGGAGTGTTTGTAGTCGCCTACGCCACCTATGACGTTCCGGAACCAGAGGAAGTGACCTCGAAGCAGGTTTCCTCGATTTATGCTTCGGATGCTGAGACTGAATTGGCACGGATCGTGCCGCCAGAAGGCAACCGTCGACAGGTTGAGCTTGAGGAAGTCCCCGAGCATGTGCAAAATGCCGTGCTAGCGGCCGAGGACCGAGAGTTTTGGACCAATATTGGTTTCTCTGTGACCGGTTTTGGCCGTGCAGTTGTCGGCCAACTCACCGGTGACGGTTCGGCCGGTGGCGGTTCCACCATCACCCAGCAGTATGTGAAGAACTCACTGGTGGGCGATGATTATTCCTACGTACGCAAGGCTCGTGAGCTGGTCTATTCGGTGAAAATGACCAACGAATGGAGCAAGGAAGATATCCTCGCGGCCTACCTCAACACGGTCTACTTGGGCCGCAATGCCTATGGCATAGAAGCCGCCTCGCATGCCTACTTCGACAAGCCAGTCTCTGAGCTCACCGTCGAGGAAGGCGCATTGCTGGCTGCGATTATCCAGCTGCCCAGCCAGCTTGATCCCTGGAATGACCCAGTCGGTGCAGAGACGCGATGGAACTACGTCCTTGACGGCATGGTCGAGATGGGCGAGCTCTCCGCGGAAGAGCGCGAAGGCATGGTCTTCCCCGAGACCCGCGATCCGGCGGAATACTCGGCCTACACCGAGGCCACCGGAACCAACGGCATGATCAAGAACAATGTCATTGCAGAGCTAGGAGAGGTGGGCATTACTGAAGAGGACATGACCACCCGCGGTCTGCAGATCACTACGACGATTGATACGAAGACACAAGAGGCGACCCTTGATTCAGTAGAAGCCGAGCTAGCCGGCCTACAGGAGGACGCGCGCGCAGCTGTCGTGTCCATCGAGCCGGGCACCGGCGCGGTTCGTTCCTATTTCGGTGGAGATGACGCGACTGGTTGGGACTATGCCAACGCTGGTTTGCAGACTGGTTCTACCTTCAAGATCTTCGGCCTAGCCGCAGCACTCCAGCAGGGAATCCCCCTGTCGGCCATGTATGACTCATCGCCAGTCAGCCTCCCCGGTGACATCGTGGTCAACAACTGGGACAATTCCGACTCCGGATACACCACCATTGCGGAAGCGTTGAAGAGGTCCTACAACACTAGCTTCATCCGCCTCCAAGATGATCTGTACAACACCACCCAGGACACCGCAGATATGGCGCATGCTCTTGGTGTAGCGCGATCGCTACCGGGTGTTCCAGCTACTCTCACCGAAAATGGTGGCCAGCCTTATGAGGGCATCATCCTTGGTCAGTATCAGTCCCGAGCCATCGACATGTCTACGGCGTTGGCTACCGTGGCCAACGGTGGCGTATGGCATGAGACCCACTTCGTTGAGCGAGTCGAGACCAGCGATGGAGAGGTTCTCTACGAGCATGAGGTGGGCGAAGGTGAGCGCCGGGTTTCCGAGCTAGTCGCCGCCAATCTGCTTAGCGCTATGGAACCGATAGCTGGTTACTCCAGTAGCGCGCTAGCTGAAGGACGCACATCAGCAGCTAAAACCGGAACTGCACAGCTGGGCGATACCGGACAGAATAAAGATGCCTGGATGATTGGCGCGACGCCTCAGCTATCTACGGCCGTGTGGGTTGGAACAGCGGATAACACTTCTGCCATCTTCAATGAATGGGGCGGAAACATGTTCGGTTCCAACGCCCCTTCTGCCATTTGGAAGTCCACTCTCGACGGCGCCTTGGAAGGGCAGGAAGTCCTCGAATTCGATTCTCCCGGTCAGATCAACTTCGGCAGCGCGCCGAATCAGCTCTACTACGACCCGGTTCCCGCTTATACCCCGCCAGCTTACACCACACCCGCGGAGGCCGAGCCCACTGAGGAAGAGGCGTCAGAGCCGGAGCCCGTAGAAGAAGAGCCCGCGCCCGCCCCAGAGGTCGTAGTACCTGAGGTTCCCACTCCAGACGAGCCCGAAGGTGGAGGAATTGAGATCGCACCTGGCTTGGTCATTCCTGATTTCTTAACTGGTTAGGATCTTCACCCGAATGAGCAACACCTCTAGTGACCCGTCTCTGCATGCTCGCCCGTCCAGGGTGTCTCCGATTGAAACTGAATCGATAGCACGCGGATTCGGGGATTTTCTTGGCGGGCCAGTAGGTAGGTTCGCGGCGGTTGGCCGCCAGCGATGGTGGACGCCAGTGCGAACGCTGGTATCTATTGCGTTGGTGTTTCTGTCCTTTGGTTTTTTGTCTAAAGCCAACTGCTTGGCGGGTTCACCAGGCGATGACGGCGTCATCAATCTCGATTGGTCTGGGAATCGGCAATACGTCTCCGCTTGCTACAACGACATCGTGCCGCTCTACGGGGGCCGAGGTCTTGACGGCGACGGCTTTCCCTATGCCTATTCTTGGGTCGAAGGTGACTTGACTCGGTATTTGGAATACCCGGTTTTGACCGGTCTGTTCCAGGGCAATATGGGTTGGCTGACGCGTTTGACCTACCCCATCGTTGAAGCCCTGTCATTACCGATTCCTGAAGCTTCTTGGTACTTCGCGCTGACGGCCTTGGCGTTGTCGGCACTGTGGGTGCTCACCATCCGAATGGTCGCTGAGCTGGCTGGAAACCGCATTTGGGACACCGTCTTGGTCGCGGCCTCTCCCTTGATCATCGTTCACGCATTTACCAACTGGGACATCCCGGCGATTGCCGCAGCCGTAGCTGCAATGTATGCCTTTAGTCGTGGCCGTCCCGGCTTAGCTGGGATGTTTATTGGCCTGGGAGTGGCTCTTAAACTGTGGCCGCTTTTCTTGCTGGGTGCTTATCTTGTGCTGGCGATTCGCAGTTCCAAATATCGGCCATTTTTGCTCATGCTTGCTACCTCCGCAGGTACGTGGCTACTGATCAATCTTCCGGTCATGCTCGTTTTCCCAGAGGCATGGAATGAGTTCCTGCGCCTGAACCGGGAACGTGGCTGGGAGTGGACAACCATTTATGCGATGTTCAGCAGGTCCACGGGGTGGTCCGGGTTCGACCCCTCCGGGGCTACCCCGACCATCCTCAATGCAGTGAGTTTCGCTCTCTTCGCTGGCTCATGTGTTGCCATTGGAATCTTTGGTCTCCGGGTCCAGCGGCGCCCTCGGGTGGCTGAATTGGTATTTCTTATTCTGGTGGCGTTTTTGATCTTCAACAAGGTTTGGTCGCCTCAATACTCACTGTGGTTAGTAGTCCCCGCGGTGTTGGCTTTGCCGCGTTGGCGCTTGTTGTTGACCTGGATGAGCATCGATGCGCTCGTATGGCCGTTTCTCATGTGGCACATGCTCGGAGTAGAAAACAAGGGGATTCCTGGAGAGCTTCTCGACGTCGTGCTGATCGCCCGCCTAGCTCTCCTCATTGCCATGGTTGTTCTCGTAGTGGGGCAGATGTTGGGGAAGCTTCCGGACAAAGTACTTGAAGCGCATGACGGTCAAGATCCCCTGGCGTTTCCGGTCGAGCCCTCTCATACGCAATGATGAAACTATGACCATTCCGACTGTTCTCGGCATTGCCTCGATCTTCATTGGGTTTCTTTGTATAGCCGGGGCTTTTGCCTCCTACATGTATAAAAAGCCAGTTGCGCTATCGGTGGTTCTGGGTATTGCTGCCCTCATTTTTGTCACTGTTCTGCCGGTATTTTTGGCTGTGTTTTTTGCTACAGCACCGGCTGATCCTCGATCGATTTCAGGGTAGTAGGCGGCGCTAAAGGTTTGGCGTTCCTATTTGTTGAACCATCGGGGGATCATGACTGGCTAAGAGTGCCGCTGTGATTTCGGGAATGCTCATGGGTGCGGTACCTTAGTAAGGTTGCTTGACGCAACAGACCCTCCTGCCATGCCCAACCTGGGTGTGGCCGATTCAAATTACTAGACCACAGGAGGTGATGAGGTCCGTGCGTCACTACGAAATCATGGTCATCCTGGATCCTAACCAGGATGAGCGCACTGTAGCCCCGTCCCTGGACAAGTTCCTCGAGATCGTCCGCAAGGATAACGGCAAGGTTGTGAAGGTTGATGTGTGGGGCAAGCGTCGTCTTGCTTACCCAATCAACAAGAAAGAAGAGGGCGTTTACGCCGTCATCGAACTCGACTGCGAGTCCGCGACTGTCCTCGAACTCGATCGCGTTCTGAACCTGAACGACACCGTCCTGCGCACCAAGGTGCTGCGCACCGACGCTTAAGAGCGGATACTAGAGGGGAAGCAATCGCTGCCCCTTTGGCAATGGGCACGTCACTGCAGGAAAACCACCGCGTACCAGGAAGGTTTAAGAACACATGGCACAGGGAGACACGAACATCACGGTCGTTGGCAATGCTGTCAACGACCCGGAACTCCGCTTCACCCCCTCGGGTGCTGCGGTAGCAAACTTCCGTATCGCCTCCACTCCCCGTCGGTTCAACTCACAGACGAACCAGTGGGAGGACGGCGAAGCGCTGTTTCTCACGTGCAATGTGTGGCGCCAAGCCGCAGAGAACGTCGCTGAGACGATCTCTAAGGGTATGCGCATCATCGTGACCGGTCGTCTCCGTCAGCGGTCTTACCAGACCAAAGAAGGCGAGAACCGGACGGTCTACGAGATCGAGGTCGACGAAGTTGGCCCCTCCCTCAAGTACGCATCCGCACAGGTTAACCGCAACCCCCGCGAGGGCGGCGGAAACTTTGGCGGCGGTGGTCAAAACCAACGTCAGTCCCAGGGACAGCCTCAGGGCCAATCCCAGGGTGGCTTCGGTGGAAACCAAGCTCAGCCTCAAGGCAACCAAGGTGGCTTCGGCAACCAAGGACAGTCCCAGCAGGGTGGCTTCGGTGGAAACCAGGCTAATCAAGCCCCAACCAACGACCCATGGGGCTCAGCCCCGGCAGCCGGTGGTTTTGGCAATGCGGGCAATGACGACCCTCCCTTCTGATCGAGCAGATTTTCCCACACATCAGACTTTCCCGCCTAGCGCCCCGAAAAGGCCGCACACTGGCGGGACCCACAACGAAAGGCAGGGATCATGAAGCTGATCCTCACCGCTGCCGTTGAAAACCTCGGAGTCGCAGGCGACATTGTCGAGGTTAAGAACGGTTACGGACGCAATTTTCTGCTTCCCCGCGGCCTGGCCATCGTGGCCACCCGTGGTGCCGAGAAGCAGATCGAGGGCATCAAGCGTGCCCAAGAGGTTCGCGCAATCCGCGACCTCGATCACGCCCGCGAAGTTCGCGATCAGCTGGAGGCCCTTACCGGCGTCTCCGTTGCTGTTCGCAGCTCCGGCCAGGGTAAGCTCTTCGGCTCTGTGAAGGCCGATGACATCGCCGCTGCTGTGAAGCAGGCAGGCGGCGCAACCCTTGACAAGCGTGCCATCGAGGTCCCTAAGGGCCTCGTGAAGAAGACCGGCACCTACCAGGTCAAGGTTCAGCTGCACGCCGACGTGGCAGCAAAGATCAACTTTGAGGTCGTCGCCGCGTAAATACGCGACAGACGGCGGCTGGGATCCCTCAATGGGAGGTCCGGCCCAACGACAACAGCAGGCCGGCGGCCCCGCCGGGTGTTCGTGACTTTTAGTCGCGGACCCCGTCGGGGCCGTTGGTCTGTCTCCGACAGGCTCTCCTGTGGATAAATGTGGACAACTGGGGGTAGTTCACTTAGATTTTCCCCCCACGTTCCTCGAGGTACTTCTTGAATAGGGTGCCTAGCCGCTTGAAATGCACCTGTCAAACCCGCTGGTTGGGTAGGTTATTCACGGGGCTAAGAGACTTGTGCACAGCCTGTTTAAATGCCCTGACCTGGGCGAATGCTGGTTCTGTGAGGTTTCTGAATGAAGATTATCCACAAGAATTCCACAACTAAGCGTGCTGGAAAGTGGAAAAGACGGCCGTTAACCTGGACTTGTCCACAAGGGTTGTGGATAACTTGCTCGCTGATGCTGTGTAAAGAGCTGATTGCTACGAGCAATGTTGGCTAAGGAGCGCTCACTGAGACCTAGTCGCCCCCACCACTACAGAGGCATTCGACGACTAAACTGCCGGAGAGCAGATGGAAGATCCTGATGAATACGAAATGGCGGTGTCTATGACCTCAGAATCCAGTGGGGCTAGCTTCAACGACGACTATGTGCCCCCCGCAGATCCGCCACCGCCGGAGGAGGCTCCCGTACCAGTTGCTCAAGCTTCTTCTGGTCGTGGCGGTTCCCGTCGTTCCAGGGACAACGACAATGCTCCGGCTCGGTTCGGGGAGTTTCGCCAACCACCCCATGATCGTGATGCGGAGCAGGGTGTGCTGGGCGCAATGCTGCTTAGCCCAAACACCGTGGTGGAAATCATCGGGGACTTAGATCCCACGGACTTCTATCATCCAGCCCATCAGCTGATTTTCTCAGCGATGATCGACTTATTTGGTGAGAGTAAAGACATCGATCCGGTGATCGTTGCTGCTCACTTGGATCGCCGCAACGAGAGCGAGCGAATCGGTGGAGCGACTTACCTACATACCCTCATCTCATCGGTGCCGACTGCGGCTAATGCTCGCTACTACGCAGAAATTGTTGCAGAAAAGGCAATTCTTCGGCGCCTAGTCGAAGCAGGTACCCGAGTGGTACAGCTCGGCTATGAAGGAACAGAGGGCGCCGAGGTTGAGACCGTGTTGGACATGGCTCAGCAAGAGGTTTTCGCTGTTGCTCAGCGCACCGAGACCGAAGACTACGCCCAATTGAAAGACATGATTGAGCCGACGATGGAGGAACTCGATAGCATTGCCAATACTGGCGGTCTCGCGCATGGAATCCCCACCGGGTTCATTGATCTAGACAATCTCACCAATGGTCTCCACGGTGGCCAGATGATCATCGTGGCGGCCCGCCCCGGTGTCGGTAAATCTACTCTGGCCCTGGATTTCATGCGCTCGGCGTCTATTCGCAACAACAAAGCCTCGGCGATCTTCTCTTTGGAAATGAGTAAATCAGAGATCGTCATGCGACTGATGTCGGCGGAGACGGAGATCAAACTCACCGACATGCGTTCGGGGCGGATGACGGATGAGCAGTGGACCAAGTTGGCTAGCCGAGTTGGGCAGATTTCCGAGGCTCCGTTGTTTATCGATGACTCCCCGAACCTGACCATGATGGAGATTCGCTCCAAGGCGCGTCGGCTCAAGCAAAAGCATGATCTCAAGTTGATCGTGCTGGACTATCTGCAGCTGATGAGCTCAGGCAAAAAGGTTGAGTCACGCCAGCAGGAGGTGTCGGAATTCTCCCGTCAGCTCAAACTGCTGGCCAAGGAACTTGATGTTCCGCTGATCGCGATCTCTCAGCTCAACCGTGGCCCAGAAGCCAGGACCGATAAGAGACCACAGCTGTCAGACCTTCGTGAGTCAGGTTCCCTCGAGCAGGACGCGGATATGGTCATGTTGCTCTACCGCCCGGATTCCCAGGATAAGGAAAACGAGCGCGCTGGAGAAGCCGATATTATTCTGGCCAAGCACCGTGGCGGGCCAATCGACAATGTCACTGTTGCCCATCAGCTTCACTACTCCAGGTTTGTGGATCTGGCCCGAGGCTAGTCCTACGGTTGGTTCTCGGTATCTACCTGGGCAGCGATCTTGGCAACCGGGACTATCGAGGCCGCTGCAATCACAGCACCGATGATAAAGATCGTGGAGTAGCCGATGATCGGCCCGATGAGGGCGATGGCAAACGGGGCGAAAAAGCCCACGTAGGTCAAGGAATAGAAGATGCCGGTTGCTGCGCCAAGGTCCTCCGGGGGAGCTATCGCTCGGACCTCTCGCAGCCCGGAGACCATCATGACTCCGTAGCTGGCCCCGAGTAGGATTCCCGCGGGAACTACTAGCCACGGGGATAGTGTCACGGCCACGGCAACTGAGGCGAGCATGCCAGCGACCACCAGTCCTAGCCCCAATATGGCGGGCGGGACCAGATTGCTGCCAAATCGGGTGGCTAGCGGCTGAATGAAGGCACCGGTCAGCATCGTCACTGCTGCGATTGCTCCGCTATAGGCGATGGGCCATTGCACCTGATCGATGACCAGGGAAGTAAGAGTAGCGAAAGCTGTGGTGGTTACTCCGAAGCCCCACGGGGCCCACGCGGCCACTGACCAGAGGAATCTGCGAGATAGGACGCTTCGAGGAAACCACTTTCTTCGGACTGCACCTGGACGTGGACCGCCCCCTCCGGTTCGCCACGCTAATGGTGCGATTATCGCTAGTAATACTAGATGCAGCAGATAGGGCAGGAGGTCTGGCCAGGGAAGGAATTCGGCCACTAGGCCGCTGGCGAGCGGGCCGAGTCCAAACCCTGCGGAGAGAAATATTGTCGCTCTGCGGGCGCCGAGATATGCAGGTCCAACCGTGAGTTCCTGTAGCCAAGCTGCGCCAGCTGCCATGACTAGTCCGGCTGCTAAGCCGGCAACAAAACGTCCCACCGAGAGCACGGCGAAAGACCCCGTCACTCCCATGACCAAGATCAGTGATCCGATTCCAGAGAGAATCAACGCGGGTCGGACCATCGCTCGCCGACCGCGGGTATCCGATAGCGGTCCTCCGATCAGTAGTGCGGGGATGAGCCCGGCGACGTAAATAGCGAGGAGAAAAGTCACTTGGGCTTGACTCAAACTTGCTACTACTCGGTATGCGGGTAGCAGCGGAGCGAAAAGGTTGGCACCGAAGGCAATGATGAACATGCCTAGCCCCACGCCCAACCAGCTCTTAGACTTCATGGCATTCCTTTCAACCCACGGGCGACTTTGTGACTATCGGCACACGCTACGTGAAGTTTGACCTAGGAGTTGACGAATTCTTAGGATTTGAGGCTGCGAGAAGCTTTTCCGAGGAGAATGAATGGGGGCACGCTGAGAACTGGCTACCCCTGAAATGGGGCAGGCAATTGTGGGAGATCTGCCCGACAATTGTCCATCAGTGACTGGGGTCACTATTTTGGGGAGTCATTTCCTGCGGTTTTAATGGTCTTAGGGCTACCTATTTTAGGCTTGCTTTACCAAGGAATGCCTTACCAAGGGTGCTTGAGCTGGGAAAACTGCTTAGGGTTGGACCCACTATCCCAGCAACAGCAGTGGGAATCCATCGCATCAAGGAGGCAACCATGACTTGTCGAACCTTTAACCCTAGGACCGTGGCATTTTCCGATCATGTCTCCGTTGAGCGCACGGATCGGGCAGTCATTCTCAATGTTCCGCGCCAGCTCGATGCCTTCGCGGTAGAGGGCAAGCCCACCCTCGCCAGTCGTCTCGCCAAGCTGTTCTCTTTCAGCTGATCCTTGCCGGCACTTAGTGGATCCTAGTCGTCGATAATTTTGCCCCGCTGCTCTGGCAGCGCCAGCGTTGCTACCGCGGCTAGGGCAAACGCTAAGGCGAATACTCCGAATAAGAGATCTGTACCGCCCAGAAACAGCAGTGGCGGTACTAGCAGCGGCATCATGATTGAAGCCAGGCGGCCGAAGCCGGCAGCTGCACCGGTGCCTGCCCCGCGAATACGCGAGGGATAGAGCTCCGGGCCGATCGCGTAGAGCGCACCCCAAGCTCCGAGATTGAAAAAGGACAACAGACAGCCGGCGAGCAGGATCATCGTTGCCGAGCTGGCGGTCCCAAAGAACATGGCGGACACAGCCGAGCCAATGAGGAACGTGGTGAGCGTTATTCGACGCCCCCATACTTCGATCAACCAGGCGGCCGCGGCATAGCCGGGCAGCTGTGCCAAGGTGATGATCAGGGTGAAGGTAAATGATCTCACTAGGGTAAAACCATCGGCCACCAGTAGCGATGGGATCCAGATAAAGGCGCCATAGTAGGCAAGGTTCACGCAAAACCACACGGTCCAGAGGGCGGCGGTGCGGCGGCGTAGGCCCTGTGCCCAGATCGATCTCGACTCGCTGAAATCCTCACGTGGAGTGGCGACCTTTGGGGCGGCGTCGATACGCGCAAGCTCATGCGCAGGCACCTGAGACTCGAAACTAACGACGACCGCCTCTGCCTCCTCATGGCGTCCCTTCTGCTCGAGAAAGCGTACCGATTCGGGAAGCTTCCTCCGGACGTAGAGGCCATAGAAGGTGGGAATAATGCCCAGCGCTAGGGCCCAGCGCCAGCCACTATCGGAAGCGGTGACCACGAAGGCACCGATCATGGCCGCAGCGATCCAGCCAACCGCCCAGAATGCCTCGAGTAAGACCACCATCCGGCCTCGTATGCGGCGTGGAGCAAACTCAGAGACCAGTGTGGAGGCAACAGGTAACTCAGCGCCTAAGCCCAATCCCACGATGAATCTCAATACGATGAGCACCGCGAGTCCACCAGCCAGTGCGGAGGCTCCAGTAGCCAAGCCATAAACCAATAAAGTCACCGCGAACACTTGGCGGCGACCGAAACGATCGGCCAGTAATCCACCGAAGGTGGCACCGAGTGCCATGCCTACAAAACCAATAGAAGCCAGCCAGGAAGTCTCAGTCGTGCTTAGTCCCCAATGGACGGTGAGTGCGGCCATGATAAACGAAATCAAACCGACGTCCATTGCATCTAGCGCCCAGCCGATGCCTGATCCAAGCAGTAGACGACGGTGTTTCCTAGTGACCGGTAGTCGGTCCAGCCGTTGGTTTCTGCTCAGCGGTGCACTCATCAACGTCCTTCTAGATTTTGGGTGGTGATGTTGTTAGTTGAGGTGAAGTGCGCTCTCGCAGTCTTAGCCTGTTTGGTGCAAGGAGCGAAAACTGCGCAAGCGCAATGAGTTGGAGACAACCAATACCGAAGACATTGCCATGGCGATACCCGCGAGCATTGGATTGAGCAATCCTATCGCGGCGATCGGAATGAGGACTACGTTGTAGGAAAACGCCCAGAACAGGTTGATGCGAATAATCCGCAGGGTGCGTCTAGCTAACCGAATGGCATCAACGGTTGATCGCAGATCATTGTTCATCAAGGTGATGTCGGCAGCTTCGATCGCGACATCGGTGCCAGATCCCATAGCTAGTCCCAGATCGGCTCGAGCAAGTGCCGCTGCATCGTTTACTCCGTCGCCGACCATGGCAACGTGATGTCCCTGTGCCTGTAGACGCTCGATCGCTGAGACCTTGTCCTCGGGCATGACTTCGGCGATGACATTGTCTGGGGAAATCCCTACCTCTTTAGCGATCAGGTGCGCGGCTCCGGCATTGTCTCCGGTGAGCAGCATCGGGGTCAGCCCCAGCTTCTTAAGCTCTGAGACTGCCTCGGCAGAGGTGGGTTTAAGGGTGTCGCGAACGGAGATGATTGCGGCAGGGACGTCGTCGATAAGCACGAGGATGGGGCTGGACCCCTGGTCTTGTTCTCGACTAAAGGCAGTTTCCAAGTCGTAGGGCAACGCGGTGTGTGGTCGGCCGACCATAACTCTGTGGCCGTCGACGGTGCCGCTGACTCCAATGCCTGGCTGATTGAGAAACTCAGAGACAGCTGGGATAGTCCCGGTGGTCTGGGCCCGAGCCACGATTGCCCGGGCGATGGGATGCTCGGAAGAAGATTCCACTGCCGCTGCTAGAGCTAAAACCCTGGTGGTAGCGAAGCCTTCAGCAAGGATCATCTCGGTGACTGACATGTCGCCCTCGGTAACAGTGCCGGTTTTATCCATCACCATGGTGTCTACGCGCCGAGTGGATTCGAGAACTTCTGGTCCCTTAATCAGTAGGCCGAGTTGGGCACCTTTGCCGGTTCCCACTAACAGAGCGGTCGGGGTAGCCAAGCCTAAGGCGCAGGGGCAGGCGATGATCAAGACCGCCACCGCGGCGGTAAAGGCTGCAGCCAAGCTTTGTCCCAAGAGCAGATGCGTGATCAGAGTGATCGCTGCAACGATGATGACTACGGGGACGAATATCTGGGAGATTTTGTCGACTAGTCGTTGAACGGGAGCCTTTTTGGCTTGGGCGTCAGTGACCAATTTTGCCATCTGAGCCAGCGTTGATTCAGCGCCGATCCGGGTGACCTCGATCAGGAGCCGGCTGGAAGTGTTGAGAGTCGCCCCCGTAACCGTCGCGCCGGGGGAGACCTCGACTGGGACTGACTCGCCGGTGAGCATCGACTCATCAACGGCAGATCGGCCATCGATGACGCGGCCATCGGCAGCGATCTTCTCGCCTGGGTAGGTAATAACTGTGTCACCGACCTGCACCTGATCGACGGGGACACGAATCTCTAGGCCATCGCGGAGTACCGAGGCTTCTTTGGCCCCCATCTCCAGTAGCGCCCGTAGCGCTTCAGAAGAGCGTCCTTTGGCTCTGGTCTCGAACCAGCGTCCCAATAATAGGAAGGTAATGACCACCGCCGTGGTTTCTAGATAGATTTCATCTGCTCCTGAGCTGCCTGAGAACAGCGACATCTCCATCGTCATTCCGGAGGTGCCCGCGGTGCCGAAAAGTAGCGCCCATAGGCTCCACGTGTAGGCGGCGCCGGTGCCGAGTGTGATGAGCGTATCCATGGTGAATGAGCCGTGGCGCAGATTGGTCACGCTGGCTCGATGGAAGGGGGCTCCGCACCAGAAAAACACTGGTGTGGTCAGCAGGAGGGCTACCCATTGCCAATTGGTGAACTGAAGCACTGGGATCATGCTCAACACGACAACGGGAATGGTCAACAGGGCAGAGATGATCAGTCTATTGCGTAGCTGTTGAGTCTTTCCTTGCCGAGCGCTCTCCTGTGGACTGATTTCCCTATCGGCAGTGGGAGGTGAACTCTCAAGACTCTCGTTCTGGGTACCTGCTATTTTGCTGGTGCCGGTGGCGAGGGAAAAGGCATCATAGCCAGCAGCGCGGACGACCTCGAGTAACTCGTCTGTATTCGTCGTGGCCGGATTGAAATTGATGCTGGCAGATTCAGTGGCGTAGTTGACGGTGGCTTGGACTCCGTCGACCTTGTTGAGTTTGCGCTCAACTCGGGCAGAGCAGGAAGTACAGGTCATTCCGGTTATGCCGAGATCAATTTGTTGCACATCGAGGGCGGGATTTTGCTGGACCATGGGATTGCCTCCTATAGCAACGCTAAGGCTTTGTGGTCCCAATCCTATACCCCTATGGGGTATAGGAGAGCAAAGGAGGGGCAGTTCAAGACATAAAAAATGACCCTCCGAGCCTCGCTGGAGGCGAGGTCTTCGGTCGGGTTGGCCATCAGGCGATCCAGGTTGTTTAGACCTGAGACGTCGCCTCATCTTCTTCGTCTTGACGCAGAGTGAATCCAGCGTTTTCGACAGCGAAGGCGACGTCAGAGTCGCTGAACATCTCACCGGTGACAACTACGCGACCGGACTCGAAGTCGGCATCGACACCTTGCGCGCCGGGAATCTCGTTGATTTCCTCTTCTACCGAGGCCTTGCAGTGAGCACATGTCATACCGTCGACGACATAGTGTTTGATCATGGTGGTTCCTTTCTTCCGACGGCCCCAAGATCCAGATGGAATAGGGAGAGGCCGGGTAGAGTTGTGAAAAACGAGACCAGATAACGATGGTCCTCTATATGACCATACAAAACCACTAGTCAGGAGATAACCTTGGCAACCATCGACCTTACTGAATCTACTTTCGAGAAGACCGTCATCGGCGACGGCATCGTCCTCGTTGACGCGTGGGCATCTTGGTGCGGCCCCTGCCGCTCTTTCGCCCCGACCTATGAGAAGGCTTCTGAGGAGCACCCAGATGCGGTATTTGGGAAGCTAGATACCGAAGCTAACCAGAATCTCGCTGCTGCCCTAGAAATCCAGTCGATCCCCACTCTGATGATCTTCCGCGAAGGCGTCATGGTCTACCGCGAAGCTGGAGCACTGCCCCCGGCTGCGCTGGAGGACCTCATCGGACAGGTCAAGGGGCTAGATATGGCGGATGTTCACCGCCAGGTGGCTGAAGCCAACGCTGAGCGCGATGCTAAGCCGGAGGCCTAAAACCTCAATCTCGGGTTTCCGGGATGTGCTGCCCACCTGATTCTCCCCCAACTAGTGGGGGTGGGAGGTGGGCTTTTCTGCGTCTTTAGGTGTGTCTTTAGTGTGCTTGGGCTAAGCGGCTGGCTCGGTTTCTACGTAAAGTATGAAGTGGAAAACCAGTTGATCCGTGTACAAAAATCCAGAAGGCGAGACTCCTGATATGGCTAATCCGTTCAGTAAAGGCTGGAAGTACCTCATGGCCGCCGCCGACGCCAAAATCGATGAGAGTGCTGATCCGAAGGTTCAGATTGAGCAGGCAGTTGAGGCCAGTAAGCAACAGCATCAACAGATCACGGAGCAAGCCAGCACCGTCATCGGCAATCAAAAACAGCTAGAGATAAAGCTCAATCGCCTTCTGGCATCTCGGGATGAGCACCAAAAGCAGACTCTCGCGGCACTCCAAGCAGCCGATGAAGCTGCCACAGAAGGATCGGCGGATAAAGCCCAGCAGTTCAATGAAACTGCTGAGGTGTTCGCTTCCCAATTGGTGGCTGTGGAACAGCAGATCGAGGAAAACCAGAAATTGCACGAGCAGTCTAGCCAAGCTGCTGAACAAGCCCGCCAGCGGCAAAAAGAGTCTGAGTTGCGGCTCAAAGAGCAGCTGACCCAAATTGATCAACTGCGCTCCCAGGTGGATCAAGCAGCCATGCAAGAGGCAACGACCAATGCCATGGATTCGCTGAACGTCAACCAACCAGATCAGGACGTCCCGACGCTGGACTCGGTGCGGGAAAAGATCGAACGTCGCTATGCCAGTGCACTCGGTGCGCAGGAGCTTACCCAGAACTCAGTAAATGCCCAGATGACAGAGATCACCCAGTCTGGCGCGGATCTGAAGGCATCTAGTCGGCTCGCCGAGATCCGTGCCGAAATGGAGAGTCCGAGCAAGGGCGAACTCAACGCCGGAGAAGAATCCGAGAATCCTCCGGTCGCCGAGGACTCTGTGGAAAAGGAGCAACCACAAGAGCCCGGCAAACCTGAGGCTTAGTCTGCCGGGGTGTTGTTAGGTTAAGGCTGCATACGGTAGTTGGTCAGCACCCCGCGAATTCCTGAATGAAACCCGTCGCGGAGGTTGACCCGCTGAGTCTCGCTCAGGGTGTACTCGTGGAGAGTCTCGCAGGCAAATTGCAGCAACGGACGATCGATCTCGGGGGGCAGTCCGCCACCGGAGAGCAGATGCGATTGGTCTCGTTGATCCTTGGTCGCGGCATTTTCGAACCACCACGTGGCATATTGCTGGCCGACATCGAACGGGGTCTGGAACCCAGCGGTAGACCACATTTCCTCTGGTAGCGGCACATAGCGCGAACGCAGTTTCCGCCGAGGCGCCATCATCGAAGGCTTGGGAGGCGCTGGGTTGGAATCTTCTAGATCTTCTGCAGCGGTCTCCTCCAACACGGATTCTTCAGGCAGAAACTCTGCCTGTGAGGTCGGCGTCGCCGGTGCGCTTGGCTCGCTTATCGACGTCTCATCCTGTTCCGGGTGAGTCTCTTCCTCCTGCTTCAGTTGTGGTTCGCTGGGGATTTCAGGTTCCGGAGAGCTCTTCGCTCTATTAGAGGCAGAGGGTTCCGGAGAAAAGATCTCTCCGTTGGGGACTGCAGTCATCCCGGGTTCCTCGAGGGGTTCGACCACTCCTAGTGGTTTCGACCGAACCACTGGGGGAAGGGGGCCTTCGAGAACCTGCAACTGCATGGCTTCGGCGAAGTCTTCCCGGGGATCCAAGATGGTGGTCGAATCGCATACGTGGCGCAGGGCAGAAGACATAGAGTCCCAGCCAAACCCGTAAAGGTGGACTCGGACTCCGCTACCGGTTGCCTCCTGGACGCCGGGAATCATGTCAGCATCTCCGGATACCAAGACCATGTCGGTGAATTGCTGCCGGATGGCGGCAGAAACCATATCTGCGACCAACCGGGTGTCTACCGCCTTCTGCGTCCGGCGTTCTCCCCATTCGATAAGTTGGCCAGCTCGTAGTTGGACTCCATCGCAAGTGCGAAGGGCACGTTGGTAGCGGTGAGGGCCAGAATCGGGGATGCCGTCGTACCAGAGCTGTCGATGGATGGGTTGCCCTAATTGGTCCTGAATCATGGAACCTAGAACATTGACTACTTCTGGTAGATCAATCTCTAACTGGGATCGAGCTCCCATCTCCCAGGAGTTATAAAAACTCGCAATGAGATAAGAGGTGTCGACCAAGACGAGTGTGCGCTCAAGCATGGCTCCTAATTTCCGTATCTGTTGAGGTATCTAATTTGTTTTCTTCCCTACTAGCATGCCTTAAGCCGGCTCAGGGCGTCGACGCCGGACCGCGCTCTTTCTAGGGGACTGCTGGTCGCAGTGGAAGTGCTCGTCTTTTCGGGGATTGTCGGAAGTCTCTCAAGCCTCTATGGTCTGTTAGTAGACCAACTAACTGGACTCTTGAATAGCTAAGGAAGCTCGTGGACAACTCCGCTGCGCCACTGTTTCACCAGATAGCCACGTTGGTGGAGGACTCCATCCTGGAGGGCTCGCTTGCAGTGGGTGATCGCGTGCCCTCTACTACAGAGCTAGCTGCCTTCCATTCGATTAACCCAGCGACCGCGCTCAAGGGAATCGGAATGCTCACGGAGTCGGGGATTGTCTGCAAGCAACGAGGCATTGGGATGTTCGTGGCTGCCGGCGCACGAGAGCAGATCATCTCTCAGCGGATGGCGAGGCTGGCTGAGGACTATCTTGTGCCGTTGATCGACGAGGTGGTCAAACTGGACTTATCTCGCACGGCAGTCCATTCACTGATCGATGCAGTCGCTGAAAGTCGCGGTTTGTATCGCTAAAAAGTGTCGATGAACAGCGGATTTGTCTTTTAGGTCGTGGTGTTCGTATAGTAATCAGCGTTGCCAAGACGGTTCCCGCAAGGTTGCCAGGCAGGGAACGAAATAAGAACTTCACAGCCACGATTTGACTCGATCAAGTCGCTAAGGTAAGTTCAATAAAGTCGCTTTGAGGCAAGATCTTCTCCAAGATCAGCTGCTAAGAGGTGTGCGAATGTTGTTTGAGAACTCAATAGTGTGCCAATGTATTATATTTTTGTGGTGATGACATATGTTGTCTAGCTTGCTGCTGCG
>NZ_PTJO01000005.1 GCF_003716585.1 Corynebacterium alimapuense | reverse complement strand
TCTGACACAGCACACCCACCCTTATGGCACCCACCTTGTGTGTGGTTGTTGTCCCGGTGAGTGTGTCGGTGGTTGATAGCGGCAGGGAAACGCCCGGTCCCGTTCCGAACCCGGAAGCTAAGCCTGCCCGCGCTGATGGTACTGCACCCGGGAGGGTGTGGGAGAGTAAGTTGCCGCCGACCTAAAACTTAAAAATATTGTAGGCCCCTTATAACGATTCCTACCCTTTTTACAAGGGAACGGATTGTTATAAGGGGTCTACATGCATGCCCAAAGTAGATGTCTAAACCACAAACCACTTCTTGTTTGCTAGGCACACAGGTAACCAACAGTGAATACGACTAAAATCGGAGCGTTGGCAGCTTGCGACGATATCCGATTGAGTTAGTCGCCGGCATCGCCTCCTAGTGACTTTTTCCCGTACAACTTCAGATCCCTAAGGATAGTTATCAATATGAAGCCGCAGCCCATCCTTAGGATGCTGGTTCTTCGCAGCCTCGGAGCGCATAAGCTGCGGTTATTCCTCACCGTCGTGGCGGTGGTGTTAGGTACTAGCTTTGTCTCTGGTGCCTTCATACTTACTGCCTCCTTGTCGAAGGCTTTCGATGACATTACGTCCGGAAGTGTGGCTGGGGCGGATTTGATTATTGATTCGACCCCTGAGTACCCGCTTACTCTAGACACGGCTGCGGAGATTTCTGAGCGCGCCGATGTCGACCGGACTGAGGTATTGGATTCCCGGCCAGTGATCATCATCGGGCCAGATGGTGCTCCCTACCAATCAGGTGGAGCTGGCTCATGGGTACTGCCCTACACCCCACCGGAGGATGCGGTGATCTCGGTCTCCGAGGTAGTAGAAGGCAGAGCACCTAGCGCCGCCGGGGAAGCGACTGTTAACAGCGAGGCCGCAGAGACTGCCGGCATCGAGATCGGTGACACTATCTCGGTCGTCGACTATGAAAAGCGCTTGGAATTAGAAGTGGTTGGTATCAATGAACTCTCGCTAGCAACCGGTGGTTGGGCGGGAGCCTCCTTGGACACCGATGTGTTTCGATCTGAGTTTAGCGATGGCAATTCCCTGAGTAGGTTGGCCATTGAAGGCTCAGTTACTCAACAGCAGTTGCAGGCTGATTACCCTGATCTCTTAGTGGTCACCGCAGAGGAAGCCGCGGAGGCTGAATCAGCGGAGATTGGCGAACTCCTGGCCTTTTTCACCTACATTCTCTTGGCCTTTGGACTCATCGCTTTGATGGTCGGCACCTTCATTATCTCCAACACCTTCTCGATGATCGTGGCTCAACGAACTCGAGAATTCGCCCTGCTGCGAGCTATCGGCATGTCTAGGCGCCAATTGACTGGTTCAGTGTTGGTGGAAGCGATCGTCATCGGAGTGATGGGATCCATCCTGGGTATTGGAGTCGGAATTGGCTTGGTCAGGGCGATCGTCGTTGGCATGGAGGCCTTCGGACTAGGGTTCCCCGACGCAGGGCTTGGCCTTGACGCCGCCAGTGTGATTGCCCCGATTGGCATTGGCGTGTTGGTTACTGCCTTCAGCGCTCTGGCACCTGCCCGACGCGCAGGAAAAATCTCTCCCGTTGGCGCTATGCGCCAGGGGGATCAAATGACGCACCAGCCACTTCTGGTGCGGACGCTTATCGGCCTGGCACTGCTGCTCCTTGGTGCAGCCGGCACCTTAATAGCGGTGTTTGCCACCGGGTGGAACACCACTGATCGGGCGATTCTCACTGGCGGAGGAGCGCTGGCAATCGTGGCTGCAGTGCTGCTGCTGTCGGGCTGGATTGCTCGGAGCCTATTTAGCATTCGCCCGCCCGCAGGCCGGGTGGTGGCACTGTTGGCGGGGACAAACCTCTCGCGCAATCCTCGCCGTACTGCCGCCACCGCATTCGCGCTGACCTTAGGTGTGGCGCTGGTGGCTGTGGTGGGCATCCTGGGTGCTTCGGTGAAAGAGTCGGTGTTTGGGGATATCGACGAGCAGCTCAAGGCGAAATCAGTGGTGGCCACCGGAATCATCTCTAACCAAGGAATCCCGCAGCAAGCGGTAGGGGATATTGAAGCTATCGATTCGGTAGCTGGCACTGTCGCTATGACCTGGCTGCCGATGACCATCAATGGTCAAGGGGCGAGCACCAATGGGCAAAATGCCATTACCTCAGTGTTAGATGATGACCCGCGCATAGCGCTTGCACTGACTGAAACCAGTGGCTCATTCGACGCAGCCACCCAATCGCCAGGTGTAGGACTCAGCGATACCGTAGCCGCCACGTTTGGGGTCAGTATCGGAGACAATGTTGACGTCGAGGTGCCTTCCACTGGCCAGAGCGTATCGGTGCCAGTCTTGGTGACCTGGGAAGATAGCTCTGCCTACACACCCATGGCGGTCAGTAACGTCACTGCCGAAGAGCTTTTCCCAGATCAGAGCCAATGGTCTTTGGACACCCTTTATGTGGTCTATGGCGAAGACGCGGATGAGGCAGCAACCCATCAACAGGTCATTGACGCAGTGGCCGGTTATGGAGTGCTTCAGGTGATGACGGCAGAGGAGTTCGGTCTTGCCGGTGCCGAGCAGATTGATCAGCTGCTGACCATGGTTTATGCACTGTTGGCGTTGTCTGTGGTTATTGCAGCGCTGGGGATTATCAACACCCTGGCGTTATCGATCGCGGAACGGCGCCATGAATTTGGAATGCTCAGGGCCGTGGGGATGCAGCGGAGCCAAATCTCTCGAATGATTCTCATCGAGTCGGTCTATATCGCAGTGTTTGGTGCGGTCTTTGGCATCATCACTGGTGTGTGGCTGGGCTGGTGTTTCGTACGTATTCTCGCCGATCAAGGAATTGATCGCTGGTTAATCCCTTGGTCACAGATGGGGGCTTTGGTGCTTGGAGCTGTCATCGTCGGCATTCTTGCCGCTCTCTGGCCAGCTCGAAAAGCTGCTCTAACCTCAGCGATGTCCGCGGTGGAATAGCCAACCAAAGCTGGCTAACACCGACGACCGGCGTTGAGGGATTACAGGACTAAGAGGTTGTAATCAGTCGCCTTGACGTCTCTGAGTAGCTCGCGGCTTTTATCCAACCGCGTCCACTGATCTTCAGGAATAGCCCGTCGGGCATCTGCGACGACACTGGCGTCTGGGGTGGCCCACGCGATGGGCATGGGCGAGATCTCATCCCATTGAGTTTGGTTGCTGAGGCTGCGGCGCCCCTGGACGGCGACAGCCGGGATTTTGGTACCGCGCGTGGGTTTGTCGATTCCGTTGACTCGGGTGACAGTCCGGAGCGCAAGCCCCCAGCCAGGTGGCAGCTGTGGGTCAACATTGGTGTTGACCAAAGCCATGATCACGAAGTCTCGTGGGTTGACCTCCACAATCATGGCGGGGGCTAGGGGGTAAGTGTCGTAGAGATCTTGAGCGGTGCCGACCTTGCTGGGAACTACCGCAGCGATGATGACGCTGACCACTGCGAACGTCAGCAGGATGATTCCGCCGATGAGACCCCACGCTTGGTCTGCACCCCACCAGAGAAAAACCGCTGCCGATAGGGCGAGCAGGATGAGCCCCAGCGTGATCGCCGACCATTGCAGTCGGCGAGTGTCTTTGATCATTTCGTTGTTTTGTTTTGCAAATTCCTCGTCAACTTTGAACGTGAAAGCCTTCATGGCTGTGCAGTCTATCCGAGCTCATCGAGGTCATCGGCATCCACGATGCGGTAGGCATAACCTTGTTCCGCCAGGAAACGCTGGCGGTGAGCGGCATACTCGGAATCTAAGCTGTCGCGGGAGACCACTGAGTAGAAGTGCGCTTGGCCACCGTCTGCTTTCGGACGAAGCAGCCGGCCCAGTCGCTGAGCTTCTTCCTGCCGGGATCCGAACGTACCGGAGACCTGGATCGCGACTGCCGCCTCTGGAAGATCGATGGAAAAATTAGCTACCTTGCTGACCACAAGGACGGTGACCTCGCCGGAGCGGAAGGCGTCGAAAAGCTCACCGCGCCGCTTATTCGAGGTCCGACCCTCGATGAGGGGGGCGTCGAAACGCGTCGCAAGCATCTGGAGCTGGTCGAGATAGGCGCCGATGATCAATGTGGGCTGGCCGTGGTGTCGGGTCAGGAGCTGATCGATGACCGCGATTTTTCCGCGGGCACTAGCGGCTAGGCGGTAGCGATCCTTAGACTCTGCGGTGGCGTAGAGCATGCGCTCTGCGTCGTTCATAGTGGTGCGGACCTCGACGCACTCGGCGGTGGCGATGAAGCCCTGAGTCTCCAGATCCTTCCAGGGGGCGTCGTAGCGCTTGGGACCGATGAGGGAGAATACGTCGCCCTCGCGGCCGTCTTCACGCACCAAAGTGGCGGTCAGACCTAAGCGACGTCGCGATTGTAGATCTGAGGTCATCCGAAATACCGGGGCGGGCAAGAGATGGACTTCGTCGTAGATGATCAGGCCCCAGTCGCGGGAGTCAAAGAGCTCGAGTGCCCGGTACTGGCCTTTGGTTTTTCTCGTGACCACTTGGTAGGTCGCGATGGTCACGGGCCGGATTTCTTTGCGTTCACCGGAGTATTCGCCGATTTCATCCGGGGTGAGTGTGGTCCGGCGCAATAGTTCATCGCGCCATTGCCGGCCAGCGACAGTGTTGGTGACCAAGATTAGGGTGATCGCTTGGGCGCGCGCCATCGCTGCTGCGCCCACCATGGTTTTGCCTGCACCACAGGGCAAGACCACGACCCCTGAGCCACCCTCCCAAAAGGATTCGGTGGCATAGCGCTGGTAATCGCGTAGTTCCCAGGCCTCGAGCTCGGTCGATAGTGCGATGGGATGAGCTTCACCATCGACGTAGCCGGCCAGATCCTCGGCGGGCCAACCGACCTTGAGCAGCTCTTGTTTGATGCGCCCGCGCTCAGAAGGATGAACCGCGATGGAGCTGGCATCGATTCTGGCCCCCAGCATCGGCCGGATGGCTCGGTGGCGTTCCAACTCAGCCAAGATCGCCGGCTCTGCCGATTCCAGCAATAGACCGTGGGCAGGGTGCTTGTGCAGTCGTACTCGGCCGTAGCGCGACATTGTCTCGGCGATATCTACCAGCAGCGGTTGCGGGACCGGGAACCGAGAGAATCGCTCGAGGACATCAACTACCTGCTCGGCATCGTGACCAGCAGCCCGAGCGTTCCACAGCGCTAGTGGAGTGATGCGGTAGGTGTGGATATGCTCCGGCGCGCGCTCCAACTCGGCGAAAGGAGCCAAAGCGGCGCGCGCCTGATCAGCCGCTGGATGATCGATCTCCAGCAGGACCGTCTTGTCGGACTGAACGATCAACGGGCCATCCCCGAATGCCATGGGTGTGCTCCAAACCTCGATGAAGAGTCTCGACTAGTGCGCTGTCCTGCCATTATGGCAGGTAGGTCAATTCCTCTTGGCGCGCCTAACCTACCTGAATCTCGGTAATGCGGTGCAGCATGAATCTCTTGACCTGCCCAGTTGCCTGTTCTATCGCATCGACTTGCCCGCCGTTGACCGTTAACGGAGTAACTCTAAGGTGGGTGGCTTGACCCTGCTTATCGACAAACCCGAGGGTCACCGTCTGCCTATTCCTGGCGGCTGCTTGAAGCAGTGCGAGCGTCTGGGAGTGCTCGATGGGGGGCCTGTGGCCGGGCTGGTGTGGTTGATCGCCTCGGCGAATAGCCGCGACGGCAGCGTGGACACGTTGTTCATCGAGGACTCTGGTTGCCGTTGCCGTAGGTGCTGGATCAGGTAGCCGGAGCGGCTTGGGTCGGATGTCTAAGGCGGCGCCAGTGGCATCCTCTGCCACTGGCTGGAACCCCGCCGCGCGGAGAGCCTCGATGACCTGAACTAACGGAGCCTGCGCTACCGCGACCGTCGGGGCAATCACCTGGAGCGCGAGACGTTCTGCAGCTGAGGTTCGGGCAGCTTCCGCCAGCAGCGAAGGATCCTCGCATCGGAGGTAGCTCAACGCTGGTCCACCGCGCAGAGTGCCATGACGTCGGGCTACATCGTCGATGAGGAAAAGGAGAGACTGGGGGACCTGGCCGAGGCAATGATCGTTGAGCCAGCCGCTGATTTCCTGTGCGGTGCGTCCTGCATCGAGGGCTCTCCGGAGGGAGAACTCGCTAACCCGGTAGAGACTAGCCAACCCAGGAGACTCGAGTTCTCCGAATAAGTCTAGTTCGAATTGCAACTCCCGGGGCAATGGTCCGGGAGCCAGGATGGTCATATCTCCCTGAGCGATAACCCGCTCGACCGTCCCTGGGGTGATATCTTCCGCCACTGCTTGCGGATCAGCAGCTGGGTCGAGCAAAGCGCGCAGCAGCGAG
Organism: Corynebacterium alimapuense; assembly: GCF_003716585.1. GTDB lineage: Bacteria > Actinomycetota > Actinomycetes > Mycobacteriales > Mycobacteriaceae > Corynebacterium > Corynebacterium alimapuense. The sequence continues at coordinate 463,874 of NZ_PTJO01000005.1, read as the reverse complement.
GTAGCTATCCCAGCTGAGAGCGCACCAATCCACCGGGCTTCGTCGAGGATTTTAGAAAAGGTGGAATCTTTGAGGGCGATCGCCGCGAGTGGATGAGCGAAGGCGAAGTCTGCGCGCAGCTGATCATCAGTGAGCTCGACTCCTGGGGCCACACAGACCAACTCCGTGAGAATCAGGTGACGCTGGTCTACCAGACCTTCTTGCCGGCTGGTTTCGGAGAGCAATCGGATCGATTGCTTGCGTTGGTCTTGCTGGCCCACCCGCCACCAAGCCCAGTGGGAACTGATCCAGCCTTGCATGAGAGTTAGCCACTGGCTGGGTAGTTCTTCCGCTAACCAACCATCGGCCTGCTGGGTGGGAGCAAGTAGTCCATCGACTCGATTCAATAACCCGGAGGAGATTCCCAGACTGATCAGGCGAGAAATTTCCCCCTCGTCAACGTTGATCCTTCGGGCCAAAGCAGTGGTGGGACGCACACCTACTCCGCCTTCTTTGAGCAGTTCTACAGGATCGTTGCCCAGGATATCGATGAGCTGTCGTAGCTTGCGGGCAACCTCAAGCCCAGCACCGGCACCGATCTGATCGGCTCGGTCGAGGGCACGCAGATCCGGGATGGTCTCGCCGGTGGCTCTTGCTGAAGGCACCAGTGGCGGCTGCAGCATTTCCTCGCCGCGAAGCGCTGAGCTGACCTGTCGGGGAAGCCGTACCGTGTGCTCGTCAATCTTTAAGAGCAATCCGGCAGCTAACAACCTGGCGATGGGATGAGCAGGGTCGGCATCCGTGGCAGCATGTTTAGTCCGGCCGAAGCCTCCGGAGTCCAACAACGTCTTCAAGATAGCTAGTTGTCGGGGTTCTAATGCGACGATCTGCTGTGCTACCGAGGGGCCGATAGCGGCAGTGTCAGCGGAATTGAGCAGCTGCCAGTCCCTCGGCAAGGCAGGGGAGGCTTCCATCATGAGCCCAAGCGCGGAATCCTCCCCGTAGATCAAGGCGAGCTTTCGGAGTTGAACAAGTGCAGCTTCGACTTGGGCGGCGGTGAGCTCTGGGGAGCCAGCGCGGGCCAGTACATCATTGATAAGGAGATCGGTATCCACTGGATGCAGCTCTGCTCCCAGATCAGCTGCCGATTCAATGGTGGCTAATTCGAGTGCAGTTAAGCCGCGTAGCGCGCGAGCTACGGAGGCCCGCAGTTGGAGTCTGGCGGCTAGAGGGGTGATCCCTGGGGGTAGGGGTAGAGCCACATCCGGGCGGGAACGCACCAGATCGCTCAGTTCCGCATCGCTGCGTTCGGCCAGCCAAGTGCGGAAATCAGGTAGATCGGGGGTAGAAGTCATGATGTGACCGATTTTAACTGCTGTTCAAGTTACTTTTCGGCCCGAGGTTTGCAATGATGATGAGCATGGCAAACGTAGAGAAGAAGGGCTTCGTCGATCCGGGCTGGCCGCAGCACGTCCCGGGTGACGGACATGTAGTTACCGAAATCACCTCCAAGCTGGCTGGTGCATCCAGCCCTTATGGCGACGATGTCGTGCTTCCGGCTCCGCCGGAGACACTAGGCTATGTTCACCCGAACACCCGGTTTAACCGGTAAGTGACGGTTTCTAGCTAGACGCCACAGATCCCCGTTCCCCCTTCAGTGATTGCTCGGAAAAGAGCTGAAGGGGAAACGGGGATCTGTTTTATCTCGGTATCGATTAATGGCCCCCACATCAGCTGATGTGGGGGCCATTAATGAGCCGCAATCTGGTGGGCTAGCGCCTAATTAGAGACCAACGATGGGGTCAATGACTGCGCGGTTGGCAGTGTAGAAAGCGTTGAAGTCGTGGCGGTTGGCTGCATACTGATCAGCCAGCTCGGCCGGGATATCGAGGCCGTACTGTGCCAGGGAGTCACTGACCAGGCGGTAGAGAGCGTCTACTGCGACCTCATCGGAGGAAGCAGCTGCTTCCTGCTGGATCTGCTGGACCTGGGCAACCGGTGCCGGGGTGCTGGCGACGGTGCGCGGGGTAGGAGCAGAGTTCAAGCCAAGCTGAGCGGAGCAGGAAGGCCATGCGCCCCAGCCCTGGCCAGCCAAGGTCTTTTCGGCGATGGCGATCTGCTGCTCACGAGTGGCCTGGTAAGCGTAGGTGGCGTACTGCTGTCCGCCATAGGCAGCCCAGGTGGAGGGGGAGAACTGCAGGCCACCGTGGTAGCCGTTGCCGGTGTTGATGGACCAGTTTCCGCCGGCCTCACACTGGGCGAGACGATCCCAGTCGGAGTCGGGGGCAGCAGCTGCGGCCGGGGCCAGCAGTGCGGCGGCAGTGCCGAAGGCAGCTGCGGTGGCGGCGAATTTGGTGGCGGTGTGGGTCTTTTTGACGCTATGGCGTGCCATTGTCTAGGTGTTCCTCTCCTGTTGACGCCTGCGAGGTGAGCTGTCGGGTTCGGGCGGAGGATCACTGTGCCCGGCTTCTAGGTCTTCTCAGAAGCTTCACCCCGAGGATGGCGACTGTTTCCAGCTACCGACCGGTGCGAACCTGGTTGGCTCGCGGTGGTTTCCTCGCTCCTGTCCACTTGAATATTCAGGTGTGGTTGTGCACCCTTCACGCGGTCTCCCACCGTCCTGGACAGGGCTCGGCGTGGAGATGGGCTTGCAGACCGTCGTAGTGCCTGTGGGAGAGAGTAACGGTTTATAACGTTTACGTCACGCCAGGCTCACGGATTGGCATGGCTTTTTTGACTGTACGTCTCACTCATGATGGTTTTCGCAGGTGATAACGCCACATCAGTAACATGTGATGTGCATCTCACTTTCGTGTGCGTCATTGAGATAACGGTCAAAAGGTCTCTAATCCTCATAGCGGAGTCTCTGAAAGGCAAACACCTGTCAGGCGTATAATAGGTAGTTCATAAAATTGAGTACGGAAAGTGGTGAGCATCGTGCCGATTGGCAAGGTGAAGTGGTACGACGCGGGGAAAGGCTTCGGCTTTGTCTCCAACCCGGGAGCCGAGGATGTTTTCGTCGGCAAGCAGGTTTTGCCCGCGGGCGTAGAAGAACTAGTTAAAGGCCAGCGCATCGAGTTTGATTTCGCTGCCGGACGGCGCGGCCCACAGGCGCTGCGGGTGAAGGTGTTGGAAACCCCCCAGCGTCGTCCAAGTCTGAGCAATCGGCATAAGCCGGAGGAGCTCAACGGCATGATCTCGGATTTGTTGACCCTGATGGAAAGCCAGATCCAACCTGACCTCGCCGCAGGCCGCTACCCAGACCGCAAAGTTGGTCGCAAGGTGGCGGAGATCCTGCGCGCAGTAGCGAAGGAACTCGACGCCTAACCTTGTTGTTGGCCTAAATGGTGTTTAGGGACCATATTGTGGCGTAGGGGTTTTCTTCCCCATCGTCATTGATCCCGATCATGACTGAGGAGATTTCCACTACCACCAGCCGTGGTCGGGGATCTCCCTCCTCGATCGGGTCAACCGAGCCGGCTATTTCTACCTCAGTAGTGTCAAAAGATCCGTGGTACTGCTGATCATTGACCGCTGGGTCGTCATAAATTTTGAGTATCTGCCAGTCGTGATCATGGATCTCCTCTGGAATCTGCAGCACGAGGGTGTCATCTTCCCCGACGCTGAGGTTGGGAACCTCGCCCTCCGGACAGTCTGTGCCCGGTTCGCAGACTAAGTAGGGGAGTATCTCTACTGATTCTTCGCCGACAGTCGCAGTAATACTGACCTCCTCCGGCTGAGGGCCAGGGCGGTCATTCCACCAGTTTTGCATCAGTACCGCCGTCACGATGACGATCACCACAGCGATCAACAACGCGAGTATCTGCAGCAGCGACTTTTGTCTTGCCTGTTTCCGGGTGGCCATGGCTCCGATCCTACTGGGCTTGCCTAGTGGCAACGATCTCGACCTCATAAAGGTCTGGCCAGCGTTTCCCACTCAAGAGGAATCGGTCAGTACCTGGAATATGAGCGATACCGTTAAGGACGTTATCTGGGTCATCAGCGGCATTATTGGGCAGGGAAGAGGCATCAATGACTGCGGTGACGGTGCCTGTGGCGGCGTCAATGCGCAGGATATCGGTGGTCATGAACACATTGGCGTAGATACTGTCGTCAAGGCACTCGAGTTCGTTGATGCCGACCACCTCCTCACCGCCCAGGGTGACGCTCAACCGCTCCCGTTCGTTAAAACTCTCCGGATCCAGCCGACGCAATTGGCTGGTGCCATCAGACATGATCAACTCGTTGTCGAAAGAACACAGGCCCCATCCCTCACCTTCATAACTGATGCGTTCGAGCTCGGCGAGAGTGGTGGCATCGCGCTTCATCGCCACCCCGTCTTGCCACGTCAGTTGCCAGATGTCTTCTTCGTAGCGGGTGAGACCTTCGCCAAAGAACTCCGGGTCCAGGTCAACTGAGGAAAGCTCTTGTCCTTCCACGGTGCTGCGATAGATCCGAGATTGACCTTCCCACCCCGTACCTACCAATAGCGTGCCCTCCGGTTCCACTTCGAGCCCCTGGGTGAAGCTGGAATCATCGAAGGAGTGGGTGTCCACGATGGCGACGTCTAAGCGTTCTACCTCATCCAACGCGCCGGGATTAGTAGCGCAGGAACTCATCAGTCCGGCAGTGCTGAGGAGGGCAACAACAGTGATTAGACGGCTCATGACCACCATGGTGCCTCAATGACCCATAATGGGATAGTGTCCACCTCTAACCGTCGCCGGAAAATCTCCCGACCTCCCCAGGAATCCAGTCCGCTCCTTGACTCTCGTGCGATTTCGTTGGCCCGAGCCACGGTGGAGGAACTAGGCGAGGGAGGGGTAGGCGAGCATCTTGGCGTCCAAGGCCTCGGAGGAAACGTAGCCACTCATCGCTTCGCGGCAGATGTCCCCGGCTATAGCGGCTGGGAATGGAATGTCGTCCTTGCCTGTGCTTCTGGCTCTCGGCGAGTGACTGTCAACGAGTTGGCACTAATGCCAGCGCCCAGTGGTGAAGCTCTGCGGGCACCGGAATGGGTGCCGTGGTCTGATCGCCTGCGTCCCGGGGATCTTGGCCCTGGAGACTTAATGCCTCCGGCGCTCGACGATGAGCGTCTTGATCGCTCTGGTGACGGGGAACTTACCCTAAGCCGCCGTGGTCTAGACGCGGCGCTCCAGCGTTGGCGCACGGGAGATTATGGGCCGACTAGCGAATTCGCAGAGAAAGCCAACTTGTCCTGTCGAAGCTGCGCTTTTTTCGTGTCAGTAGGAAAGACCCTTGGCTCGAACTTTGGGGCCTGTGTCAATGAGTATTCTGCTGATGGTCATATCGTGCACGCAACCTATGGTTGTGGCGCGCATTCCGGAACCCCTGATGATGATTTAGCGGATGAGACTCCGGATGCCTATGACGACGAGCGTCCTATTTTCTAGACGTATTCGGCTGCCTGCCACAGCAGGTCGTTGATCTCTCGGTGGGTGGGTGCGCCCAACCGGGGCACGCCTCCCTGACTGGGGTTGAGGACAGACCCGTATTCCATCCAGCCAGTGATCTTCCTTACTCCCTCCAGGGAGCTCAGTAACCAGGTCTCCGTGCTGCGCAGCATCGCCATGCTCATCCCATCTGGATGCTCGACAGGTTCGATTCCTTGTTGCTCAAAGATCTCCAAGGTTGCGTCCATGGTTACCGAGGAGCTGGCACGGGGATGGGCTGAGATATGGGCCTGGCTATGGTCCAAGCACAAAATGGCGGAGAAGATACCGGAGATGACGAAACCGCGATCGTCGATAAGCAGGCCGCCGTTAGCGCCCCGGCGCCGGATCTGCTGGAGTTTGCTCATCTGCCATCCCAGGTCAGGGCCTCGCCGAGTGGGTTGACGGCGTTCATCGCGGATCCCCTCCGCGTCAATAATTGCCTCATCTGGCGGCAAGACGGTGGGATGGAGGTCGATCGATACCGTGGAACCGACGACTTGAACAACCGGACGAAACACCCCTTGGCCGGCTTGGCGCAGCTTTTCGCGGATGTCCTCGATTGCAGAGGTGCTGATTGAGGTCTCGTCGCGTAGGCGTGCGAGGTGGGCATCTAGATTTGCGATCCGACCATCGCGCATCAAGAAAGTCGAGGCGTACACGTTGAACATCTCCTAGTGTTGTCGCCCATAAATCTACCTAAGTTTTGTGGAAATGCTGTCAAGGTGAGAATCTAAGCGACGAAACACTCATATCTGCCTCTCGATAGGAAACCATCCACATGACCACTGGTGTGCAGAAGCATCCTGATCGTAGTGCCCTAGATCGGTATTTTTCCATTACCGAGCGGGGTTCCACCGTAGCCACCGAAATCCGTGCTGGTGTAGTCACCTTCTTCGCGATGGCCTATATCGTCATTCTCAACCCCCTGATTATCGGCACCGTAGAAGACGTCAACGGTGACACCCTCGGCATCCCACAGGTGGCTGCTGCCACCGCACTGACCGCCGGTGTTATGACCATTGCCTTCGGTCTGATCGCCCGGTATCCCTTCGGCATCGCTGCAGGCTTGGGCCTCAACACCCTCGTGGCCGTAACCTTGGTTGCCAGTGAGGGGCTGACCTGGCCTGAAGCAATGGGTCTGGTTGTCCTTGATGGTCTAGTCATCGTGGTCTTGGCCGTCTCCGGCTTCCGTACCGCAGTGTTTTTGGCTATCCCGCCGTCAATGAAGGCCGCCATCGGCGTCGGCATCGGTATGTTCATTGCCCTGATTGGTCTAGTCGACGCCGGTTTCGTGCGCCGTATTCCCGATGCCGCTGGAACCACCGTTCCCGTGGGCCTAGGCATCGATGGTTCCCTAGCCTCCTGGCCTACCCTGACCTTTGTGCTCGGCCTGATTATCTGTGGCGCACTCGTGGTTCGAGGCGTCCGCGGCGGACTGTTCATCGGCATCTTGTCCACCAGCATTATCGCCATGATCGTCGAAGCACTCACCGACTCCGGAGCCTCCTTCGAAAACGGCGAACCGAACGCCACCGGCTGGTCACTGGCAGTGCCTTCCATTCCCGATACCTTTGGTGGCATGCCGGACCTGTCCATCGTGGGCGCTGTCGACATCTTTGGAGCGTTCACTCGAATCGGCGTACTTGCCGCTTCGCTCTTGGTATTTACCCTGGTACTGGCAAACTTCTTCGATGCGATGGGCACCATGACTGCCCTAGGCAAGCAGGGCAACCTGGTTGACGAAGACGGCGTCTTGCCCGATATGAAAAAGGCACTGGTTGTCGAAGGCTTCGGCGCCATCGTCGGCGGCGCTACCTCTTCCTCTTCCGCTACCGTTTATGCGGACTCTTCCGCAGGCGTGGGCGATGGTGCTCGTACCGGCCTGGCCAATATTGTCACCGGTAGCTTGTTCCTCCTGGCAATGTTTTTCACCCCACTCTATGAGGTCGTCCCCATCGAAGCCGCCGCGCCGATTCTGGTCGTCGTCGGTGCCATGATGATCGCTCAGGTCACTGATATCGAGTGGAGCGATTTCCATATTGCTTTGCCGGCCTTCCTGACCATCGTGGTTATGCCCTTTACTTACTCCATCGCCAACGGCATTGGCGTCGGCTTCATTGCCTTCTCCATCATGGCTGTTGCCGCAGGTAAAGCTAAGGAAATCCACTGGATTATGTGGTTGGTTTCCGCTCTATTTGTGGTCTTTTTCGCGATGGATCCGATCCTGAACGCACTGGGCTGATTCCGTGCGCATTTCGATCAATGATCCTGCCGACCCCCGGCTCGATGACGTCCGTGATCTCAACCGCTCGGATAATCGTCCAGATCTGCCAGGTGGCCGTGGGCTGGTCATCGCCGAGGGCCCTCTCGTGGTCTCCCGGTTGATGGAGTCTCGGTTCCCCGTGCGTTGTTTGGTCGGATTTCCGGCCAAAATCGATGCCTACCTAGCCGAGCACGAGGTCCCTGCTGGACTTCCGATCTATGAGGTCACCAGAGAGACGCTGGCCAAGGTCGCGGGATTTGATATGCACCGTGGGTTGTTGGCTTGTGCGGATCGCGCCCCAGCCCCACCAGTAGCAGAGATCTTGGAAAAAGCTCGGACCGTGGTGGTGCTGGAAGGCGTTGGCGATCACGAGAACATTGGCTCGATGTTTCGCAACGCCGCAGGGATGGGCGTCGACGCCGTGCTATTTGGCAACGGCTGCGCCGACCCGCTTTATCGACGAGTAGTCCGCGTATCGATGGGGCATGTCCTGCGGACGCCCTTCTCCCAGCTAGCTGGGACGCGCACTACCTGGCAGCGTTCCCTCGACGAGCTCCGTGACGCCGGTTTCCACCTGGTTTCGCTCACCCCTGACGCTGCCGCTGCCCATTTGGCTGACGCATTGGTCGATCCCACTGGAGCCGCTTATGAGCGCGTCGCATTTCTCGTTGGTGCGGAGGGACCAGGATTGACTGAACACGCCATGCGCGCTACCGATATCCGCGCTCGGATTCCGATGGCGCCGGGCACTGATTCGCTCAACCTGGCTACTTCTGCGGCAATCGCTTTCTATGAGCGCGAGCGCAGTCTGCGCTAGTCACGATCGCTGTGCCGTAGCCGTTCGGCTAGATAAGCTCGGGTGTCGCTTATACGGCGCCTGAGCTTTTTTCCTATCCGATGTGCCGCGGCGCTAGCGGCATCTGCCACGCGAGCGAATTCCCCGGCCTCCGGATCGGTCGGGGAGTGGTTTTCATAGTCGTCGTAGCCATGCTCCCCATCGAGAGCCAGCTCCGTGCTTCCGGTGGTCCCTTCAGTAGGAGAGTGCTCAGAGCGCGCCGGAGCCTTGTCGATTTTTGGCTCAGGGCGTCCATCGACTGCGTAGGCTACGACGTGGATATCCGGGCCCTCTGGGGAGATATCCACCCCCAACCATGATCGCTGCGCTTCACGGACCAGATCAATAGGTTCGAAGGGCAGCGCGATGCCGCCGATTGGCTCGGCCCGTTCGCCCGCCCAATAAGGGGATTCGAAGGGCACCGGTAGGCCAATATCCTCATAAATCCTTAAGCGTTCAGTACAGAGTGAACGCTTAAGCACCCCGCCGCGCCAATGCGCCAGCCCGCCGTATCCGGTTTCCTCGTTGACAGCGAAGGCAAATACCTCCGCTGCCGGCACGGAGGTCAGCAGCCGAGGATTGATCTCCGATAGGCACGGCGTGTCTTCGAGGACGGTTTGCACGATGGCAACCCCTGGAAAACCCGCGATATAGAACTCACCGGTTGACGCCTGGACTGATCGATTGAGTGGGAACTGTCCGATCAGCGTGATGGGCCAAGCAGGATTGAACTGGGCTAAATATTTTCGTCCGAATCCGCGATCTGCTCGTGGCTCGGCTTCGATCACTCGCGCCGGGTCTGCGGCGGTAACAAACCACAAGGTGACAATCGATTCCACCGGAAAGCCCCTTAACTACGCGGACGCTTGGTGTTGGTCCGCACACCTAGTAGAACGTCCTCCCAGTGGGGAGTGACCGCTTTTCGACGCCGTTTCGTTGGCGTCGGTTGATTCTGCTGCTCAGAGATGGACTGCGCATCCTCGCCGGTAGTCTCGCCATCGCCTTCGTGGGGCTGATCGTCCGACTCATCACCGTCGTAGTCTTCTTCGTAGCGGTTGCCTCGGCCAACTGAGGTCAGAGTACGTACCGGCTGGATAAAGTCTGGATCAGTCAGATCGGCGGCGATGGCATTGCGAGGCTCAGTAGTAGCGGAGGACGACGCATGGTTGATCAGCGTCCATTCCGCCTCATTTTCGCTCCGCCCGGCACTCCATTGGACCCGAATGACCCAAGAGCCACCCGGTTCGCGGTAGGCATCCCAGCTCGAGTCGGCCACAGAATTTCCTCGGGCAGCGAAAGCAGCCGCGAGTACTTCCCACAACGTCAATTTGGCCGGACCGTCTTCGCGGACCGGATGGGACTGTTTGGCTAAGTCGGCGATTCTCTCCCGCTCGAGGATGACCGGATGAGCGAAAGGCTCGACGCGGGACTCTGCTACTCCCATTTCCTCCGCCAGCTCGGTGACGGTGGCTCCACCTCGAATGCGGCCTTGGATATCTCTCGGGCGCATCGTTAACGGAGCAGTCAACAGCGGGTCGGGGGTGGGCAAATGTCGATCACTCTGTTGTGCCCGGACAGGAGGAGGGGTCGGCTCGGGAGCCGGCTTTGGTGTTACCTCGGGGGCGGGCGGAGACTTAGGCACATCAAGGGCGCTACGGGCAGTGTCGCTGAGCTGGTCTAGTGCGACAAAAAACTGCTCACCGTCCTCGGCGCGTAACACCAGAGAGGTGACCGTCGACTCTTCAGTGACGAGGAACAGCTCTCGCATGGGTTCTCCTTTGGGCCTGCTGGACTAATGGGTCCACCCTAACGCAGACATGCGCCGGACCGTGATAGGTCCAGCGCATGTTGGGATCAGGGGTGGCGGGTTAAGCCTTGGCTACGCCTGAATCAAGGACGTGGTCGATGGCCTTAGTCAAGGTCACCACGTCGGTGGAATCAATGGCCGGGAACATGCCGATGCGCAGCTGGTTGCGGCCCAGCTTGCGGTAAGGCTCGACATCGAGGATGCCGTTGGCGCGCAGCACCTTAGCCACCACGGCGGCGTCGATGGAATCATCGAAGTCGATCGTGCCGACGACCAAGGAGCGCTTGGCTGGGTCGGTGACATACGGGGTGGTCTCCGTGCGGGCTTCAGCCCAGGAGTACAGGGCGCTGGAGGAAGCGGTGGTGCGCTCAACCATGCCAGCGAGTCCGCCGTTGTCGTTCATCCACTTGACCTGATTGTCGAGCATCAGCAAAGAGCTGACGGCCGGGGTGTTGTAGGTCTGGTTCTTCCGGGAGTTATCGACGGCCGTCTGCAGGTCGAGGAAGGCCGGAATGAAACGACCGGACTGCTTGATCTTGGCGATTCGCTCAATCGCGGCCGGAGACATAGCCGCCAGCCAGATTCCACCCTCGGAGGCGAAGCACTTCTGCGGGGAGAAGTAATACACGTCCGTCTGGGAGATATCGACAGGCAGTCCGCCGGCACCGGAGGTGGCATCGATGGCGATCAAAGAGCCTTCAGATCCTGCCGGGCGGATGGCCGGGACCATCGCACCGGTAGAGGTCTCATTGTGGGCCCAGCCGAGAAGGTCAGCGCCCTCGATGGCTTGGGGGGCGGGCGCGTCGCCGGCCGGTGCCTCGATGACAGTGGGCTCATCGAGCCACGGTGCTTGCTTGGAAGCCTTGGCAAACTTGGAGGAGAACTCTCCATAGGTCAGGTTGCCGGATTTTTTCTCGATGAGGCCGAAGGTGGCTGCATCCCAGAAAGCAGTGGCGCCGCCCAGAGACATGATGATTTCATAGCCGTCAGGCAAGGAGAAGAGGTCGGAGAGGCCTTCGCGTACGGAGCCGACCACGTTTTTCACTGCAGGCTGGCGGTGTGAGGTGCCAATGACGTCGCGGGCGCCGTCTACGATGGCCTGGATCTGCTCGGGACGCACCTTCGACGGACCGCAGCCGAAACGGCCATCGGCGGGAATCAGGTCAGCGGGCAGGGTGGGGAACTCACTCATGGAGGTGTCGTCCCTTTCATGGTTGAGGAGGGTTCTTCAGGCGAAGTTCACTCTAGTCCCCGGCGGGGAACCGGATAAACAAGACCCGGTCGAGCTGGGGAACGCGGATAGTGGGGGTAGTTGTAAGGGGTAACTAATGGCGCAGGTTCGCAAATATCGCGGGTGTGACCTGTGTGACTAAAACTTGTTGCACCCGTCACAATATTTGCTAAACTGTGTCTTGATCCACCTTAGCTAAGGTTCTGAGGCTCCGTAAGAGCAGCGGAAATGTCTTGGTGTGGGAATGTGATCGCATCACGGCGAAACGTCGGTCATGCCCTCCCTATGGGGGGAGGGAGCTTTTGACTGGAGAACCGTCACACTCACGTGACAGCGTCACCTAAACTGATACATGACTCACCGTTTGTGTTGGGACTACGGTGGGCGTCACACCTACATATGGTCCCACCTCGGCGGATGACCCCGATGCGGGGCGAAGTCGACACGAGAAGTCTGAAAGGTACACAGTGGCTACTGACAACAATGGCAAGGCCGTACTTAACTACCCGGGTGGTGAGTACGAACTCGACATCATCAAGGCCACCGAGGGCAATGACGGTGTTGTTCTCGGCAAGATGCTGGCTGACACCGGCTTGGTCACTTACGACCCAGGCTATGTCTCCACCGGCTCCTGCGAGTCTGCAATCACCTACATCGACGGCGAGAATGGCATTCTCCGCCACCGCGGCTACGATATCGCTGATCTGGCAGAAAACGCCACCTTCAACGAGGTGTCCTACCTGCTGATCAATGGCGAGCTGCCCAACAACGATGAACTGCACAAGTTCAACGATGAAATCCGCCGCCACACGCTCTTGGACGAGGACTTCAAGTCCCAGTTCAGCGTCTTCCCGCGTAACGCCCACCCGATGTCGGTGCTGGCCTCCTCGGTGAACATCCTGTCTACCTATTACCAGGATGAGCTTGACCCGATGAACGAAGAGCACTTGGACAAGGCGACTGTTCGCCTGATGGCCAAGGTTCCGATGCTGGCGGCTTATGCCTACCGTGCATCCAAGGGCAACCCCTTCATGTACCCGGATAACTCGCTCAATCCCCGCGAGAACTTCCTGCGCATGATGTTTGGTTACCCGACTGAGCCCTATGAGATTGATCCGATCATGGTCAAGGCTCTGGATAAGCTGCTCATCCTGCACGCTGACCACGAGCAGAACTGTTCGACCTCCACTGTCCGGATGATCGGTTCCGCACAGGCGAATATGTTCGTCTCTGTCGCTGGCGGCATCAACGCACTGTCCGGCCCGCTGCATGGTGGCGCTAACCAGGCTGTCCTCGAAATGCTCGAGGAGATCGACGCTAACGGTGGCGACGCTACTGACTTCATGAACCGCGTGAAGAACAAAGAGCAGGGTGTCCGCCTCATGGGCTTCGGGCACCGCGTCTACCGCAACTATGACCCGCGTGCGGCCATCGTCAAGGAGGCTGCTCATGAGATCCTCGAGCACCTCGGCAATGACCACCTGCTGGACCTGGCCATGAAGCTGGAAGAGATTGCGCTCAGCGATGAGTACTTCATCTCCCGCAAGCTCTACCCGAACGTGGACTTCTACACCGGCCTGATCTACCGCGCCATGGGCTTCCCGACGGACTTCTTCACCGTCCTGTTTGCCATTGGTCGCCTGCCGGGCTGGATCGCTCACTACCGCGAGCAGCTCAAGACCAGCACCAAGATCAACCGCCCGCGCCAGATTTACACCGGAGAGACCCTGCGCACGGTTACCCCGCGTGAACAGCGCTAACTAGGAAATAAGCGACCGCCCAACACGTCGTGAATAGCCGGGCACGGCGTCACCAATTTATACTGGTGACGTTGTGCCCGGCTCGTTCTACGTTTTAGGAGAAAATTAAGATGGAAAACACGGAAAAGCCCAAAGTTGAAGCCCTGAGTGGACCCGCCCCGAAAGACCTGGTGTCCTCGGACATCATCGTCGGCGAAGGCGAAGAAGCGCATGCCGGCGGCATGGTGAAGGTTCACTATGTCGGTGTTGATTTTGAGTCGGGACAAGAGTTCGACTCTTCTTGGGATCGCGGTGACGCGATCGAATTCCCACTCAATGGTTTGATCGCCGGCTGGCAGGAAGGCATTCCCGGTATGAAAGTGGGCGGTCGTCGTCAGCTGAGCATCCCCCCGGAGAAGGCCTATGGTCCGGCCGGTGGCGGACACCCCCTGTCCGGCCGCACCTTAGTATTCGTGATTGACCTGCTCAGCGTCGGTTGATCATTAAGCGTTCTTCCACGCAGCAGCTACTGCCTGGCTCACTGCCGGGGCAACTCGGGCGTCAAAGGGGGAGGGCACAATGTGCTCTGCGTCCAAGTTCTCCTCGGCTACCTTGGCAATGGCTCGGGAGGCAGCCAGCTTCATCGCTGGAGTAATTTCAGTGGCCCCAGCGGCGAGCGCCCCATGGAAGATTCCTGGGAAAGCCAGCACATTGTTGATCTGGTTAGGCAAGTCAGAGCGCCCGGTGGCCACGACTGCGCCATAGCGATAAGCCAGATCGGGGTCGATCTCGGGGTTGGGGTTGGCTAGCGAAAACAACATCGGGGCCTCGGCCATCTTCTGCAGCGCGTCTTCGCTGACATGGCCGCGAGACAATCCGATGAAGACATCGGCGCCATCGAGCGCATCGGATATGCCGCCGGATATGCCGCGAGGGTTGGTCAGCTGCGCCAGTTCGGTTTTGACCTCGCCGAGATTATTGCGGTTGGCATGAATGATGCCACGCGAATCCAGCATGATGATGTCGGGGATGCCGGCGTCGAGAAGCATCTTGGCGCAGGCCACTCCTGCGGCACCCGCACCAGAGATGACCACCTTCAATGTGGGCAGCTGACGGCCGAGTAGCCGGCAAGCGTTGCCGAGAGCTGCAGTCAGGACCACTGCGGTGCCGTGCTGGTCATCATGCATGACTGGGATATCTAGCGCCTCAATTAATCGGCTTTCGATCTCAAAGCACCGAGGGGCAGAAATATCTTCCAGGTTGATGGCGCCGAAGGATGGAGCCAGAGCGGTGATAGTTCGAACTAGCGCGTCCGGATCGGTTTCATCGAGCACGATCGGGATGGCGTTTAAGCCCGCAAACCGATCAAATAGCTGGGCCTTTCCCTCCATAACCGGCAGAGCGGCACGGGGGCCGATGTCGCCGAGACCCAGTACCGCAGTGCCATCAGAAATCACAGCCACGGTATGCCCCACGGTGGTGTATTTGCTGGCCAGTGCAGGATTCTCCGCGATTGCACTGCACACGCGGGCAACTCCGGGAGTGTAAGCGATAGAGAGGTCGCGCTGTGTCTTGAGCTCGCGAGAAGTAGTGATCCTTAGTTTCCCGCCTTCATGGGCGGAGAAGATCTCTGTATCTGAGAGCTCAGTGAACTGATGGGCTTGGGGGTCGTGGGGTTCAGGCATAAAATAATTCTATGAGATATGTGAGGCACTCCTTAGTGTTATTGATGAGTGAATGAGGGCACAATAGGGGCATGACTCACAATCTGCTGGAGAATCTGACGTTCAACGACAATACGGAGATGCCCCGGATTGGCCTGGGGACCTGGAAGCTTGGGGGAGCAGAAGGGGTGCGCGCTATCCGGACAGCCATCGAGTTGGGCTACCGGCATATTGATACGGCTTCCGCCTATGCCAACGAGGAAGTCGTAGGCCAAGCCATTGCGGAAGCCATTGCTGCTGGGGACGTCACTCGTGAAGAGCTGTTCATCACTACTAAGGCGTGGAACAACGAACAGGGAGCAGCGGAGATTCCCCTCGCGTTCCAGCGCTCCTTGGATCGATTGGGGCTGGAATATGTCGACCTCTATCTAGTTCACTGGCCTTGCCAGGAAAAGGGGCTCTACCTGGAAAGTTTTGAAGCGATGACAAGACTGCAAGGACTGGGGTTTGTCCAGTCCATTGGGGTGGCCAACTTCTATGAGGAGGTATTGCGCGAGGTGGTCGAAGAGACCGGGGTAGTGCCAGCACTCAACCAGGTCGAGTTGCATCCGGGATTTTCCCAAGAACCATTGCGTGCGCTTCATCAGGAGCTGGGTGTGGTCACTGAGGCATGGTCGCCCTTGGCGCGAGGAATCCTCTTGATGAATCCGGTCCTCGACTCAATCGCTAGAGAAGTAGGTAAGACTACCGCGCAGGTCGCGCTCAATTGGGCGATGGAGCTGGGCTGTTCCGTAGTACCGAAATCCACACATCCTAAGAGGTTGCGTCAGAACCTGGAGTCAGCATCCTTCAAGCTCTCTGCTGAGCAGGTGGCGGCTATTAGTGCATTGGATGACCACGCCGGGTTTGGCCGAATCTTCCAGGATCCTCAGGTATTCACCGGATAGCGGGGGCTAAAAGTTTAGCCGGAGAACTCTAAAAAGGGGGCGCGCAAGGTTTGTGAAGATCGTGCGCATTGCTAATTGGGTATTAGCAATCTTTGCTATGGGGGAGTTTTGGGGGGCTGGGGGTGGAAGTGTGATCATTTTTCCTGCAGGTCTAGCGACTGTATGGGGGTGGAACGCCCGGGGGGCGGAAAAAGTTTCCTCTTAAGTTTAAACGTTGCAATGTGAGCCAGGTAACTTTATTTTGCAGTACACGGTGTGATGGCTGGCATAGGTCAGAGGGCCTGTGACAGAGAGCACTTCAAGTGAATCCCGGATTAGCTGGGAATCGAGCGAAAGAGAGAAAAAAGTGAGCGCAACTCCCGTTGTCCGATCGGATGGCCGGCGCGAGCCGACCTCCCAAGAGTTCATAGATATGCAGGCGAGCCCCGAATTTAAGGAGCTTCGCTCGACCTACCGGTCCTTTACCTTCCCGATGTCCGCGGCCTTTTTCGTCTGGTTCCTTGTGTACGTCTTCGCCGCAGTGTTCTTCCCCGAGTGGATGGGCACCGAAATTGGTGGCGGCTTCAACATCGGAATCCTCTTTGGATTCCTGCAGTTCGTCACCACTTTCGCCATTACTTGGATCTACGTGGTCTACGCCAATAAGTACATCGAGCCGCGTGCGGCCGCCATCCGTCAAGCAATGGAGGGTTAGTTCATGACTACTGCATACCTTGCTCAGGAAGCCAACACCGGCAACCCGATCCTCAACATCGCCGTATTCGTGATTTTTATCGCGGTCACCATGACCGTGGTTATGCGCGTCGGCAAGTCCACCTCAGAAGCCTCTGACTTCTACACCGGTGGCGCCTCCTTTACCGGCACCCAAAATGGCCTTGCCATCGCCGGTGACTACCTTTCAGCTGCTTCCTTCCTCGGCATCGTCGGCTCCATCGCGATCAGCGGTTATGACGGCTTCCTTTACTCCGTCGGCTTCTTCGTCGCCTGGCTCGTCGCCCTCCTGCTGGTGGCAGAACCGCTGCGTAACGTCGGTCGCTTCACCATGGCGGACGTGCTTTCCTTCCGCCTGCGCCAGAAGCCGGTCCGCGTTGCTGCGGCCATCGGTACCCTCGCAGTCTCCCTGTTCTACCTCATCGCTCAGATGGCCGGCGCCGGCTCCCTGGTCTCCGTCCTGATGAACCTCAGTGGCCGCCTTGAGCAGTCCATCGTCGTCGCCATCGTCGGTATCGTCATGATCGCCTACGTCCTCATCGGCGGCATGAAGGGCACCACCTACGTCCAGATGATCAAGGCAGTCCTGCTCGTCGGCGGCGTCAGCATCATGACCGTCCTGGTCTTCGTCTCCATCCGCGGTGGCTTCACTACTTTGTTCGATGATGCGATCTCGATGCACGCTTCTTCCGAGTACATCCAAGAAAAGGGCTACGAGGCTTCGGAGATCATGCAGCCCGGCCTGAAGTACGGCGGCAGCTTCACCCAGCAGCTTGACTTCATCTCCTTGGGCTTGTCCCTGGTCTTGGGTACCGCTGGTCTTCCCCACGTGCTCATGCGCTTCTACACCGTTCCTACCGCCAAGGAAGCCCGCAAGTCTGTTACCTGGGCCATTATCCTCATCGGCGCTTTCTACCTGATGACTCTGGTTCTCGGCTACGGTGCTGCTGCACTGGTTGGCCCGGACCGCATCCTTGCAGCACCCGGTGGCGCGAATGCCGCTGCTCCGCTGCTGGCACTTGAACTCGGTGGCTCTATCTTCATGGCCCTGATCTCCGCAGTTGCTTTCGCTACCGTCCTCGCCGTGGTCGCTGGCCTGGCCATTACCGCCTCGGCCTCGGTGGCACACGATGTCTACGACGGTGTGCTCCGCAACGGCGAAGCTTCCGAAGAAGATCAGGTCCGCGTCTCCCGCATCACGGTTGTCGTCTTGGGTGTCATCTCCATTGTCCTGGGTATCCTCGCCATGGAGCAGAACGTTGCCTTCCTAGTCTCCCTGGCCTTCGCAGTTGCCGCTTCCGCCAACCTGCCGACCATCCTGTTCTCCCTCTACTGGAAGCGCTTCAACACCGCAGGTGCTGTCGCCTCCATGTACACCGGCGTGGGCTCCGCACTGGTCCTGATCTTCCTGTCCCCGGCCGTCTCCGGTGTCCCCACCGCGATGTTCCCGAACGCCGACTGGTCGATCTTCCCGCTGACCAGCCCGGGCTTGGTCTCCATCCCGCTGGCCTTCGCTGCCGGCATCATCGTTACCTTGGTCTCCAAGCCGGATAACTTGGAGCACCTCTCCTCTGAGATGGAAGTCCGCTCCCTCACCGGAGTTGGCGTCGAGGCTCCGGTCGATCACTAAGATCACCGATCCAAGTTCCACAGCAAAAAATTAGGTGCCGCCATCGTGATTGTTCACGGTGGCGGCACTACTATGTTCAGGCGTGTCAGAAAAAAGCCAGTCTCTGGAGAGCAAGGGCCGCCGAAAGCCTCCCTCAGCCATCGCCCTACTGCTTGTTGTCCTAGTAGTTTCCCTGTTGGCTATCCCCGCAGTGGCCTACTTAGGCTTCTCTGGCTCCGATGATCAGGCACAGGAGGGCGTAGAAGAGACCGCGTTAGATTCAGAGGTCTCCACCACCAGTCCGGCCTTGGTGGGTTCGGACTATTCTGAGTTCGTGGAAAACTCCACTGGTTCCCAGGTCAGCTTCTATCAAATCTCTGATGGCTCCCGAAGTGGCACAGCAACGGAACGCTTCGCCCGGCCGGCATTGAGTCTGAGCAAGCTCTATATCGCGGCCTATGTCCTTGATAATGGGACGACGGAGGAAGGCTATGAGGCCATCAGTATGATCAGCTCATCTGATGATCGGACAGCGACAGAACTCTATGCGGCTTATCCGGAATCCATTGATTCCATTGCGGATGAATACAACTTGCTCTCCACTCGTTCCGGACAGCAGTGGGGATATTCAGTGACCTCTACTTATGACGTGGTCAGCTTCCTAGCTCAACTGATGGAAGAAGATCCCACTGACCCCATCCTGGTAGCTATGGCTGGGGCCTCGTCGGTAGCTGCCGATGGCTATGACCAGGACTTTGGCACGGCCGTCTTGCCGGGAGTCCTGGGATCCAAGTGGGGCTGGTCAGATGATCGCAGCCTGCACTCCTCAGTATCTTTTGGCGAGAACTTCATCGTCGCCGCTGCCGTGACCGGTTCAGCGGATGATCTCACCGAACTGGTGGAGTTCCAGCTCACCGATGAGGTCGAGCAAGCCATCGATGAGGGCGAAGAACTCTCCTAGCTCGAAAGAGTGCCGATCAACGCTACTGCTTGGTCGATTTGGGCCTGGGTGATCTGGCCGCCAAGGTTGGGGGTGGTCTCTGTTTCCGGGGAAGATATCGGGGGAGCGGGAGTGGCCTCCTGATAGGGCGTCCACTGTCCCCAATCCGAGGCATAGACATTATTGACGTCGCATTCGATGCCGCCGACAGTCGCCTGCAAGTTTTGCGGCAGCTGATGGATCGTGGTGCGCGGGTGGATCCGGCCATTAGATCCCCAGTCGTGCATCCAGAAGAACTCACCTAGTTCATCTGCAATCGCCCAATCGATGACGCTGTAGTTGCCGTAGATACCCGTGCTGTAGCCAGCCAGCGCCAAGGCAGTTTGAAAAGCCTGGAGGTAGGGGCGAATGTAGGTGGTGTACTCCGACCTAGTCGGGTTGGAATCGATGGCTACATAGATAGGCCGTCCAGTGGGGCCACCAGCTGCGATATGCAGTGCGATTGCCTGCGGGGCATGAACAGCAGCACCAGCTGCTCCAGCCATCCAATCGGAAGTGTCTGCATTGCCGTATTGATAGACCGAAGCGGTAGTCAATCCCTGTTTTGCGAAGTCTTGGGCCTCTGCCAAAGTGACCGGTTTACCTGCCATCCAGCTGGCACGGGCAGCGGAGACATAGCGTACAGCGCCCTTGTGGCCGGCTGCTCGGACACTAGCGGCTGAGGGGACTCCAGCGGAGTAATCAAGCACTGTGCCCAAGACGGAACCGAGGGCCTGTGCCCGTGGTGCGCTGACAATTCCGCTGGCGCCAACTCCGCCAGCAGCTAGCGCAACAGCGGCAGTCCGCAGCAGTGTGCGACGACTAAAAGGGGTGGAGTGTGGATTCATAATGGTCACAATAGCAACACGCGCACCAGTAATGCCGGTTCTGGGGAGATATCAATGGTATCGACAGTTTTCTCGGCTGCGAGTTGCTCGGTTAGGGCGGGGCAGTCACTGTTGATCTTGTCCTTATATATAAAGGAGCAGGGTAGCTAATCCTAAAAGCCGGACGCATGATCTCCCACCGAGAGTCCTAATCCATTTGAGTGATCTGGTCTCTGCTCTGGCTGGGCAGGCGGAGGGCTCCGAAGCCCGGCGGACTCTTGCCCCTAGTGGCGTGAGTCCAGCTGGTTCGCCGCTTTCTCTCCCCCCGACCATGGCGATCATAAGAGCAAAGAATGTGGTACTTAGCTATTGCTCAGGTAGCCTGTAGCCCATGTCTATCACCTCCCGAGCTCTTGTCGCTGCCGCTACAGTCGCAGCTTTGTCCCTAGCGCCAATGAGCGTTGCCTCCGCACAGTCCTCTTCTTCCAGCCTCGGCGACCTCGGTTCTGTCTCTAGCTTGAGCTCCGGCTCCAGCCTGGGCGGTTCCAGTGAGGTCCTCACTGATCCCCAAAAGGTAATCCTGCAGACTGCGGTTGAGGAAGCTGTGACCGGATGGGGCGCCACAATCGGCCCTAAGGCACAGGCTCAGGCAGAAGAGTGGGCAGCTCTGGAGGCTGCGGGTGAGGGCGATGCGAAGGATCTGCCGGGCTTAGTTTCCGACGCTATTGGCAGCGACGCATTTTCTGTTTACACCAAGAATTGGAAGACTTACGGCCTTCTCCAAATTGTAGATGGCGATGACGTTGCAAGTACTTCTGTCGGATATGCAACGGCTGCAGATACCATCCTGGATGGATTAGAAGGGCTCGATGGTTTAGGCGTAAATATGAAGAAAGACAATTTCGGCGTCTCAGTCGCTGCAGATCCGGATGAGGATAAGTACTACGTTGTGATTCTTTTCAACAGCATCTAATCTGCTGGTTTTATCTGAATTCCCCTCGACCATTTGGTCGGGGGTTTTTCTGTTTGAAAAAGGTAGCTCAGATTGTGATGGCTATTGTGCTGACTTCCTAGTTTGGAGTTGAACTGGTTTAGGGCGGTAACTGTCCTTCTCTATGTCCTTTAGGGCTCAGTGACATCCAAGCTGCGAGCATTCCAACCCGATGTCTGACAGTGCGTCCATGCGCCGGGATGGGCGAATTCGGCAGCGACCGCTAAGTGCAGAGATGGAGCACTGTCCCCATGCTGCTTATCGACGACGACGGCGGTGGTCTAGGTGGATCAGATTCCCTCGGCAACCGACTGTCATCATTTTCTTTCCTAACCTTCGTTAGGAGAACAACGCGATGTCTTGATTAGGCTGCACGTTGCGATTTCGAGAGGGAGCAGCCATATTTTCTACTGCCGCTGGGCCGTCACGGCTTGGTAGGCGTGGGCGTTTAGGGGTAGTTAGGTGTGTAATGCCCCACCAGCAGTGTAAATTTCTTAGTCTGAGGCTCTGACCGGAAAGGCAGTTATTAGGCCTTTGATCTGGGAAATTGCGAATATCAACTAGGTCGATACTAGAGTGCGCCTGATAGATTCTGCGATATTGACTTAATGGCGTTTATGTTCTCTATGAGTCATAATGCTCGGTATGCGTAAAATTTCCCGAGTTTCCATCGCTGCCGCTACGGTCGCAGCCCTGTCCCTGGCCCCGATGGCCGCCGCATCCGATGAGAGCTCTTCCCTGGAAGGTCTCAGCTCTGATTCCACCCTGAGCAATCTCATCTCCGGCTCCAGCTTGGGTTCGCTCAGCTCAGGCTCCAGTGCTGAAGGTCTGCCAGAGATCGTTGAACCTGAACCTGATGAGAGTGACCTGCTGGCAGCAGTCCAGGGTGCACTCGATGCTGAAGGTATTGGTTCCCGGGTTACGGAAGAGGCTACCAAGAAGGCAGAAGAAGGAACTTCTGGCGACGCGCTGTCTGCTGATTCTCTCAAGTTCACTGTCTTTGAAGGCGAATTGTATGAGTACGAGATTGATCTAGTTAATCTTTTTGATCTAGGTTTCATTAATGAAGCACTTGGGGTCTATAGCGGCTATTTAGCCTATGATTATGATTGGGACTTCTTGTCCGGTTGGGCTTCTGCTGAAATGTACGGGCTTTTCCGCGAGGTTGAGGCAGATGAGCTTGAGCAGGTAATTGCAGACTACGAATCTGGTTCATTGGGAGGTACGCTCGATGGATTATCTGATGTTCATAAGTCAGAGGGCATTGATTGGGATATCGTCAGTGCTGAGGTAACTTTTGACATTGATATGGCTGATGATTTCGGAGTTGCGGTCTCTGAATCTGAAGATGGAGAGTCCTACTATGTAGCGATCCTCTTCAACGAGAACGACAGGTAATTATTCCTGCTATCTAGTTTTCCCTCGACCTTGTGGTCGAGGGTTTTCTTGTGGGCGAGGTAGGAATGAGCAGCCTTGCTCGCTAGCGTGCGATGATTTTTAGCCCGGATGGGATGAATTGATGGAGAGATGTGCCTACGCTGTGATTCCTGTCGGCGATAAGATGATGGAAGATGGAATAGGTTCCTCATCATGGGTGCCACTGATACATGCTTCGCGGCAGTATTAACTATGAGCTGATGGATAGTTCGCTGGTTTTATCACTAGTTAGGGGGCAGCTAGTGAGGATTTATCGGAGCATCTCAGTAGTGAGAATTGCTTTGGTAGTAAGCACAGGTTCCTAGTGCCGTGTCTTGTTCTCTCCGTAGTGTGGATACTGGCGAGACTGCGTTAGATCGAAAGCCGTGTCCTGTCCCGGACGACGAGCAGACAGTCATGAAGGCGAGCCTCGTGCGCTAGGCATCGGATGCCGGCAAACTAGGTTTCCCGGGGTAGCGACTAGTGAGCTTGTGGCAGCCAGGAGATAGTTCCTTGTTTAAACCCCGCTTACCGACGGCGCTTCCGGTCTCGGCTGGCGCAGACCTCGGCGTAGGTGCCATCTGCTGGTCTGATGGAGACCACTGGTGGGGGATTGGGGTGCAGGCGAGGTGTTCCGAAGCTAGAAGGTGGGCACTTATATATGTGCCAGATGGACTATTTACCATGCACTAGCAGCATAGATGTTTTGGAGTGGCTGCATGTTTGGGGCCAGTACAGGCTGGCTGATTTCTCGAGTCTAAGACTCTAGCTAGTTGCCTGCATATGAGGTGGGTGTGCGCTAGGTACTCTCAGCCTGGGGCTGGAAATCTTAGCTGTTTGTTTTTCAATCTAAGGGATTTCGGCGTTGTGCTGGACATTTGCTAGTACCCCCGTTTGGACAGTCTGGGAAATGTTATGAAGTTTCTATGTTCCATATAAGTCATAATGTTCGGCATGCGTAAATTTACTCAAGTTTCCATCGCTGCTGCGGCAGTCACTGCACTGTCCTTGGCTCCCATGGCTTTCGCGTCCTCTGACAACTCATCCTTGGGTGATTTTAGCTCCCGATTGAGCAGCCTCAGCTCCGGATCGAGTGACGATGGCGCGCCAGAGTCGACCACGTCTGTTGCGCCGAGCACGTCTGTTGCGCCGAGCACATCTGTTGCGCCGACGGAGTCTTCCGAGTCTTCTTCCTCCGAGACCACTTCCGAGTCTTCTTCCTCCGAGACCACTGAGCCTGAACCAGTAATTCCTGAGCGTGAGCGGTTGTTGAATGCTGTCCAAGGTGCGCTTACGGCTGAGGGGATCGGTTCGGATGTCACTGATGCTGCGATAGCGGAGGCTGATAAGGGCGGTTCCGGCGCGGTGGGTTTTGATGATTTGAAGGTTAATGTGCCGATTATTGGAGACGTAGATCTTGCTGATCTTGCAGACCTAAATAAAGGTTTGCTGGGTGATTATTCTGCTTACTTCAACTCTGCCAGTGGCGGAAGCGGTTTGAACCAATGGGTTTCTGCTTCGGTGGATGGTCTTTTCCAGAAGGTTTCAGCAGATGAGCTCGACAGTGTAATTGCGGGCTATGAGGCTGATCCTTCGTCGTTGAGCCCGGTCCTGACGAATCTCGCAGATGCTGAGTGGTCGCGCGAAGAGAGCTGGAAGCCTGGAGGAATTATTACCGTCGCTTCTGTTAAGGCGAGCTTCGATGTTGAGATGGCTGGAGATTTCGAGGTTGCTGTTGAGCCATCTGCTGATGGTGAGTCTTACTATGTAGCGATTCTCTTTAACTAGGATGCTTGTTTCCTAGTATGCCCTCGACCTGGGGGTCGAGGGCTTTCTGCTGCGTTAGGCGATGGATTTTTACTAGTTTTGTCTTTTGGAGATAGATTAATTAGCGGGTGTCCGATTAATTGAGGCTTTGAGATTTCACAAACAGTATCGTGATTTTTACTCGAACGTGCTTGAGATTCAGTGTGTTATCGGGGGGCGGAGGATCCTAGTTCTGCATGATCAAGACGAAGAAGGGCTTCCTGTTGTCGGATATATTCCCAATCCTTCGTGTGTGCCGAGGACTCTCGTCAGCATTAACCATGTGATTACTTGGCAGATACGGCATAAGGGGAAGTATCATGCCGTGCATGTCATTATTGGGTAGTGGCAATCTTCAGTTGTGCCATGGGTCTTTAGTTGGGACGTATCGCAGCCTGGGAGCGTGATTCGGGTTATTGTTGTCTGCCTCTGTTAAATTAACTAGCCCTATGAGAATGAAAGTGTGCCCCTATTCGGGGTGGGCCTGAAAGTCTTATGGTGTTCTTAAATCATTTACAGGCAATAATGATCGTCATGTCTAAATTCTCCCGAGCCTCTATCGCTACAGCTACGGTTGCGGCCCTGTCAATGACCCCTATGGCTGTCTCCTTTGCAGATTCTTCGCTGGGTCGGCTCAGCTCGGGTTCCAGTTTCAATAGCTCCAGCTCTGGTTTGAACAGCCTCAGCTCTGACCCCATTCCGAACGGTCTCAGCTCTGGCCCTAGCTCTCCTGATGGAAACGTAGTTACCGAGGTCGTGACTACGACTACCACGGTGACCGCGGAGCCGGCCGAGACTCCGACGGTGACCGTGACCGAGACTGTTCAGCCGTCTGTGACTCCGACCGTGACTGAAACCAGCACGGTGACTGAGACCGCTGAGCCGTCCGAGACCCCGACGGTGACTGAGACCGCGGATCCGACTACGACCCCGACCGTGACTGAAACCAGCACGGTGACTGAGACCGCTGAGCCGTCCGAGACCCCGACGGTGACTGAGACCGCGGAGCCGACTACCACTCCGACCGTAACCACGACCGTGACTACGACTGAGATTGCGACTACCACCGCGACTAGTACTGTCACCGAGACCACTGAGACCACTGAGCCCGAACCAGTACTTCCTGATCGTGAGCGGTTGTTGAATGCTGTCCAGGGTGCGCTCACAGCTAAGAACATCAATTCGACTGTCACCACGGATGCAGAGACGAAGGCCGCCGATGGCGGTTCCGGTACCGTAGGCTTTGCTGATTTCGTGGTTGATGTGCCGGTTCTGGGAGATACCAATATTGCTCCATACTTGGGCCTTGATTCAAAGCTGCTTGGTGGTTATGATGCGTATCTCAGCTATGAAAGTGGCGGAAGTCTCTGGACTGGCTATTGGGCTAAGGCTTGGGTAGATGGTCTTTTCCAAGAGGTTTCAGCTGATGAGCTCGATAGTGTAATTGCGGGTTATGAGACTGATCCTTCGTCGTTGAGTCCTGTCATTGATGAGCTTGATGGAACCGGAGAGACACTCGATCTTAGTGTTGCTGACTTGAGCTTCGATAGCCCTATGGATAAGGAGAATTTCGAGGTCGCTGTTAAGCCATCTACTGATGGTGAGTCTTACTATGTAGTGATTCTGTTTAACTAGGATACTTGTTGCCTAGTATGCCCTCGACCTGGTGGTCGAGGGTTTTTTGTTGGGCAGATAGCCGGTGGATTAATAACCGCTGCTTCTTCTGGTTAGGTGATTCTTGACGAAGCCGCTCCTAGGTATTGCTTGTTTTTCCAGCTAGTAGCAGCGATGATCCTCGTCTTAAGCAGCTGCGATTGGGCAGGATGCTCAGGGTTTAACGGTTCCCATGAATGTCTTTTAGATTCGGGTGGCTAAGTAACGAGCTTTGACTCTTTATAGATGTCGTTAGAACTCCTGCCCTGGGACAGTCGGCCAGCTAACCCATGTATGGCCAGCCTAGCGCTTCTCTGAGAATGCCCTAAAGAGGGGCGTTTCTGTGCAGTGATGGCTTTGTAGCGGCGCACTGGTCATTGGGTCTCAACCTGAAAACACCACCCACACTGCAGGTATGCGGTGTGGGTGGTGTGTGGATTGTGCCCCAGAGAGGAATCGAACCTCCGACACCCGCTTTAGGAGAGCGGTGCTCTATCCACTGAGCTACTAGGGCCTGACCATTGCTGGTCCGTGGTTAGGATACCGCACGCAGGGGGAGTGTCGAAAACCGGAGGGGTGTCCATCTATCCTGGATGGATACGCATTATTTCCTCCCAGAAAGGACCACCATCGTGGCCCAGAACCAGCCGACTTTCACCGATGTGCAGCGCCGTGAAATCCTCGCCGAAATCGTCACCAAGGACAACCTGCCGGTGCTATCCATTGACAAGCAGGTGCCAGGAGGATCATCGAAGCGCCTAATGCTGCTGAACAAGGTCGATGCCAAGCAACTAGCTGATGTGCTTGATCACTACCTCAAGCAGGTCTACTCCCTAGAACTTGCTGGCTTAAACTCCTCGATGTCGCCGGCAGACATGGTCGCCATCTTCGGCGAGGACGATGAGGACTAATAAACCTGCACTAGATCAGGCAGTGAGTTCCTCGAGCTTGCGGCGTACCGCGGAGGCTTCCGGGTTGGTGGCGTGGGTGCCATCGGAATAGGCCACCGTGGGTACTACCCGGTTGCCATTGTTAACAGATTCCACCCAAGCGGCTGCCTCAGCATCATGATCGACGTTGATCATCGCATAAGGGGTTTCGGTGCGGTCAAGGCGCTTGATCAGATTTCGGCAATAAGGGCACCAGTCGGTTGAGAAAATAGTGACGTGGTTGCTAGCTGAATCTTCGGGGGAGCTCATGCTGCTTCCTTTCTTTGGTAACTGAGGAAACGGTACCGCAACGGAAGATCCTGACGGTGTTCGCCAAGGTCAAGCCGTCCACGGACGGAAAACAACCAGTCTGAGTCGGCGACTAACCCAAAATCTCGCGGGATCTCAGGGGCGAGCACCGCTCTGTCACCCAGCGAGTCACCTAAGTGTGCACCGATGAGGGTTACTTCCAAAAGATCCACCTGGTCGATGGTGGAGGAATAGACTTGGCCGCCACCCATGATCCAGGCTTGATCTATGGATTCGAGGTCTTCTTCTGCGGGAAGCTGGTCGAGCACAGTTGCTCCCTGCGACCATTGGCCGGCTTTTCTGGTGGAAAGAACAAAGTTCTCTCGTCCAGGTAGCGGACGGAAACGCTCGGGGAGGCTGAGCCAGGTACGTCGGCCCATGATCACTGGGTAGCCGGTGGTGATCGCCCGAAAGTGCGCAAGGTCCTCTGGGACATGCCAGGGCATGTCTGTGCCATTGCCAATGATCCCGTCGAGGGACTGCGCCCAGATGGCTCCCAGCTGAGTCATTAGACCGACACCCGGGCTTTGATCAGCGGGTGTGGGTCATAGCCGGTGACCTCGATGTCATCGAAGGTATAGCTGAATATAGAATCAGCCTGGCGCAGCTTGAGCTGTGGGTAGGGCCGTGGCTCGCGGCTGATCTGCTCGGCCACCTGCTCGCGGTGGTTGTCATAGATGTGGCAGTCCCCGCCGGTCCAGATCAGCTCGCCGACTTCTAGACCAGCCTGCTGGGCGAACATGTGGGTGAGTAACGCGTAGGAGGCAATGTTGAATGGGACTCCGAGGAACATGTCTGCTGAGCGCTGGTAGACCTGCATAGATAGAGTGCCATCGACCACGTAGAGCTGAAAGAGCAGATGGCAAGGCAGCAATGCCATCTTGTCTAGCTCCGCGACATTCCATGCCGAGACGACATTGCGGCGGGAATCCGGATTGCTGCGCAGCATCTCTAATGCGCCAGCAATCTGGTCGATGTGGGCGCCATCCGGGGTAGGCCAGGAACGCCATTGCACGCCATAGACGGGGCCAAGCTCGCCGTCATCATTGGCCCACTCATTCCAGATGCGGATGTTGTGGTCTTGCAGCCAGGAGACATTAGAGTCACCGCGCAAAAACCACAGCAGCTCACCGACCACGGCAGGAAGATGAACCTTCTTGGTGGTCAGGAGCGGAAAAGAGTCACTCAGGTCGTAGCGCAGTTGTCTGCCGAATACGCTGAGCGTGCCTGTCCCGGTGCGGTCACCTTTAGCAGAACCCTGCTCGAGGATCTCACGCAATAGGTTCTCATAGGGGGTAGGGATGGCAGAGGAAATCATGCCGACCACCATACCGCCTCTGAGTCGCCACGCCATACCGATCTGGCAACTGCCACCCTAAGCTCGAAGCTATGCCGATGCCTCAGCAATAGCAGCTGTGAGTGCTTCCGCCATACTCCTTACCCTCGGCCACAGCGATAGCTGCAGGGAGAAGGAGCTTATCGATTTTAGAAGTGCCCGTGCTCTTCTTTGAACGCGGCGGCCAGGCTCAAGATCTCATCGGCCAGCTCAGGGCGACAGATCAAGACATCCGGCAGATAGGTGTCGCGGTTGTTATAAGTCAGCTCCGAGCCATCTAGTCGGGAGCAGTGCAGGCCAGCGGCCTTGGCTACGCCTACTGGGGCTGCGGAATCCCATTCATACTGGCCACCGGAGTGGATATAGGCGTCATGGTCGCCGAGGAGGACATGCATGGCCTTTGCACCTGCGGAACCTAGCGCTTCAGTCTCAAACCCGAGCTGCTCAGCAATCTTGACTGCTACCTCCGGCGGGCGGTTATGCGAGATCGCGATCTTCTTGGAATAAGGGCCGGTAACTGCACGGGCCTCTGCGGAGTGGAAGACCACGCTCAGATCGGGCAGCCCGACTGCTGCGTGAGTGGGGACCCCGTCTTCTACCAGTGCGATATGGACTGCCCAGTCCTGACGTCCGGTGGCAAATTCCTTCGTGCCATCGAGTGGATCAATGATCCACACTCGGCTTTTAGTTAATCGGTCTGGGTTATCGGCAGCCTCTTCAGAGAGGAAACCATCATCAGGGCGATGCTGAGCGAGGACTCGGGCGATCCAATTCTGGGCTAGATCATCGCCGGCATCACCGAGATTGCGTCGACGCAGTACGCCGACGTTTCTCACACCCTTGAGGATTTCTCCTGTGCCCTGTGCGAGCAGATAGGTCAGGCGGGCATCGTCAAGCTGAGCTGTCATACAACCGATATTACCGCGCAGGATAGAGTTAGGCATGGCCAACCACATCCTTGAGCGCTTCCGACCTCAGGTAGCCACGTGGTTTAGAGAAGTCTTTGCTGAGCCCACAGCAGTTCAAGAACAATCCTGGCAGGCGATCGCCAGGGGAGATAACGCGCTGGTGGTGGCCCCTACTGGTTCGGGTAAAACTCTGGCTGCCTTCTTATGGGCAGTCAATACGCTAGTAGAGCGCGAAGGCCAGACCGCATTGCCGGTGGTAGAGACAAAAACCTCCCACGGTGGGGTGAAAGTCCTTTATATATCGCCGCTTAAGGCACTGGGCGTCGATGTCGAGAACAATCTTCGTGCCCCGCTCACCGGAATCAGCCGGGTAGCGGAGCGGCTGGGGCTTGATGGACCGGAGATCTCCGTGGGGGTGCGCTCCGGGGATACTCCTCAAGCAGAACGCAACCGACAGCTGCGCCGGCCGCCGGATATCCTCATCACCACCCCTGAATCTGCTTATCTCATGCTGACTTCGAAGGCCGCCGGGATTCTGGAATCCGTGGACACCGTCATCATTGATGAGATCCACGCATTGGCTGGTACCAAACGCGGCGTGCACCTAGCAGTGACCCTGGAACGCCTGGCCAAGATCAGCGGAGATTTCCAACGCATTGGGCTCTCCGCTACGGTGCGCCCGCTCAAGGCCGTGGCCAATTTCCTTGGAGGCGACCGGCCAGTGGAGATCATCGCCCCGCCTTCGCAGAAACAATGGGATCTCCAGGTCCACGTCGGGGTCGAGGATATGTCTGACCTGCCGGTCCCAGAAGTCGGCTCCACGATCGGGGAGGCGACGATCGATGATCCGCTCAATCTCTCTGGCAGCCAGCCAGCCGAATCTGCGCTGCCCACCCAGAAATCGATTTGGCCCTATATCGAGCAGGACGTCTACGAACAGGTGATGGAGCACCGCTCCACCTTGGTCTTTGTTAACTCCAGACGTACTGCCGAACGGCTCACCAGCCGGCTCAACGAGATTTACGCGAGCATCCATGATCCAGACTCGCTCTCCCCAGAGCTTCGGCGCCCACCTGCCCAAGTCATGTTGCCTCAGGACACTGCAGGTAAAGCCCCCGCGGTGATCGCGCGAGCCCATCATGGCTCCGTATCCAAAGATGAGCGAGCCACTACCGAACGGATGCTTAAAGAAGGCGCGCTCAAAGCAGTAGTCTCTACCAGCTCATTGGAGTTGGGAATCGACATGGGTGCTGTCGATCTGGTTATTCAGGTTGAATCTCCGCCGAGTGTGGCCTCCGGGCTGCAACGAGTCGGTAGAGCGGGGCACTCCGTTGGTGCCGTGTCCAAGGGTTCTTTCTATCCCAAGCACCGCTCGGATCTGGTGCAATCTGCGGTGACCGTCACTCGGATGCGCGCCGGTTTGATTGAAGAAATTAAGGTCCCCACTAATGCGCTAGATATCCTCGCCCAGCACACCATCGCGGCAGTCGCAGTGGCTGATTGGCAGGTTGAGGAGTGGTACCGCTGTATTCGTCGTGCATGGTCCTACCGGGAGTTATCTCGGGACCTATTCGATTCCGTCATCGATCTAGTCAGCGGGGTCTATCCCTCTACTGATTTCGCGGAGCTTCGGCCGCGAGTCGTCTTTGATCGGGTTAGTGGTGTCCTATCTTCGCGGCCTGGTGCCCAGCGAGTGGCGGTGACCTCCGGCGGCACGATCCCAGATCGCGGCATGTTCGGGGTATTTTTGCGCGGCGGCGATAGTGCACCGCGCCGAGTCGGTGAGCTAGATGAAGAAATGGTCTACGAATCCCGAGTCGGAGACGTGTTTACCCTGGGAGCTAGCAGTTGGCGGATCGAGGAGATCACCCGCGATCAGGTGCTGGTGCTTCCGGCCCCAGGCCACACTGGACGCTTGCCGTTTTGGAAAGGCGATTCCGCCGGTCGCCCCTATGAACTAGGCATAGCGTTAGGTCAGTTCCGGCGGGAAATCCATGCGGAGAACTCTCTGGTTGCGGACTTAGATCTCAATGACAATGCGCGCACTAATCTCGTTAGCTTTCTCGCCGAACAACATGAGGCCACCGGGATTATCCCGGATGACAAGACCCTGGTTTTAGAGAGATTCAAGGATGAACTAGGCGATTGGCGGCTCATCCTGCACACCCCCTTTGGCAAGGGCGTCAATGCCGCCTGGGCGCTGGCAGTGGGCACTAAGGTGGCCGAAGAAACGGGCATGGATGCCCAAGCAGTCGCTGGCGATGATGGCATCGTGCTGCGCTTGCCGGAAGGTCAGACCGAACCAGATAGCGCCCTCTTCCTTTTCGATCCGGAAGATATCAGCGAGATCGTCACCGAGCAGGTGGGCAATTCTGCCCTGTTTGCCTCCCGGTTTCGCGAATGTGCGGCACGCGCCCTACTGCTTCCGCGGCGGCATCCCGGTAAGCGAGCACCGTTGTGGCAGCAGCGCCAACGCGCCGAACAGCTACTCGACGTCGCGCGTAAGTATCCCAGTTTCCCTATCATCTTGGAGACCGTGCGGGAGTGCCTCCAAGATGTTTATGATCTTCCGGCACTGACCCAGGTGTGCCGGGATCTAAACACTCGGCGCATCCGCATCGCGGAGGTCACCACCGATCAACCCAGCCCCTTTGCCTCCTCGCTGCTTTTTAATTACACCGGCTCCTTTGTCTATGAGGGCGATAGCCCACTGGCGGAAAAACGCGCTGCCGCACTGGCCCTTGATCCGGGCCTATTGGCCAAACTCTTAGGCACTCTGGAACTACGCGATCTCTTGGCGCCAGAAATCCTCGAAGAAGTACACGAGCAGCTTCAACACCAAGGCCAGCGTCGGGCGCGCACCGTCGAGGAATTGGCAGATCTGCTCCGCCTTTTGGGACCGATCCCAGTGGAAGAACTAGCCGAGCACTGCCAATTCGATGATCCACTCAGTAGTGCCCGTGAGCTGTTAACCGGCCGAGTCATGGAGATTCGCATCGGTGGGCGCGCACATCTGGCTCAAGTGTTGGATGCGCCGCTGCTTCGCGACGCCCTCGGAATCCCCGTCCCGCCAGGCGTCCCGGCCCAGGTAGCAGAGATTATCGACGCCCTCGAGCAGCTGGTTTCCAGATGGGTGCGCACCCGTGGTCCTTTCGTTCTCACAGACCTGGCGGAGGCTTTTGGCTTGGGTATCAGCGCTGCGCATAATTCACTGCAACCGTTGTTAGCGGATAAACGCCTGGTGGATGGCCGCTTCCGGCAAGAAGTACAAGAAGTAGCAGAGCAGGAGTACTGCTCAACTGAGGTGCTCACGATCTTGCGCCGACGTTCGCTGGCGATGGTTCGGGCGGCCACCGCACCAGTGTCTCAGTCTGCGTATGCTCGGTTTTTGCTGCAGTGGCAGCAGGTTGCGCCCGTGGGCACCCGACCCGCGTTGCGCGGGGCCGATGGGGTTTTTAGCGTCATCGAGCAACTCGCCGGTGTTCGTCTTCCTGCCAGCGCTTGGGAATCTTTGGTCCTGCCCCGCAGAGTCGCTGATTACCAGCCACTCTTGCTCGACGAGCTGACCTCTTCCGGAGAGGTACTCATCCATGGTGCCGGTAGCGCTGCCTCCCGGGATCCGTGGGTGATGCTGCTACCCGCGGATTATGCCGCGGATCTCATCACCCAGCCAGAAACTACCGGGCTGAGCTTTCTCCAGGAACAGATCCTGGAGATCCTGCAACGCGGTGGTGGCTTTCTCTTTGCCGATCTGCAACGAGAACTCACTGATTTAGTCACCGCGGAACAGCTTCGCGAGGGGATCTGGGGATTAGTTGATGCCGGGCTGGTCAGCCCAGATAGCTTTGCTCCGCTGCGAGCACGGCTAGCTACTAGCGGCGGCACGACGGCGCACCGGGCTAAACGTCGGCCCAACCGCTCGCGGCTGCGCATGGGGCGTGCCCGCAGCACTGGGCAGGCCACCCCGCATGACATGGGCGGGCGCTGGGCATTGGCTATGCCCGCTAGTGCTGATGCCACCACGCGTTCACTCATCCAGGGGGAGACCTGGTTGGATCGTTATGGCGTGCTTACCCGCGGAAGTGTGGTGGCCGAGGACGTCCTCGGCGGGTTCGCCTTGGCCTATAAAGTGCTCAGCGGTTTCGAAGAATCCGGAAAATCAATGCGTGGCTATCTCATTGAAGGACTGGGGGCTGCGCAGTTTTCTACTCCGGCGGTAATCGATCGACTCCGTGGGTTAGGCGATAGCCCCGATGTGGGTGGGTGGCCCTCAGGAACACAACACCCAGAAGTCTATGTCCTGGCTGCGGCGGATCCGGCCAACCCCTTTGGTGCCGCATTGCCCTGGCCAGAAAGTGGGCCAAGCCGGGCGGCGGGAGCGATGGTCGTCATCGCCGATGGGCTGCTCTTGGCTCATCTGACTCGTGGTGGTCGAAGCTTGAGTGTATTTGATATTCCACATCTTGATTTGGTGATCAGTGCGGTGGCCGCAGCTCTAGATCAGCCTTTGACTGTGGAAAAACTCAACGGAGAGCCCGTGTTTTCCTCCCCGCTGCTGGCACAGCTGCGGGAGGCGGGGGCGTCGATAAGCCCGAAAGGAGCGCGCATTGGAGCTCACTCGGGCCCACCGCGCACGCCAACTCGGGGCAGAAGTATCCACCAGGCAATCGGAGAGTTGAGCTTCGACGATGATTAAGTGGGCCAAGTGATCATTGCGATCGTGGAGGTCTATCGCCCACTGAAGTTGGCCAGACTACGTTGGTGTCATTTCTAGCTGCTGCTGATAATGATCGCAGGGGAGCGAAAGAGTGCTCCCCGACGCCGCGACCGTCGTCGCAGTTGGCTTAGGTGCAGATCTGCCGTCTTAGGGGAGACCGGGGGGTATCAAGGCAGATAGGCACCCAAGCAACCAGCCGCGGTCGTGGCGGGATAGCCGGTGTATTTTGGGGCTGGTGCCAGAGGGTGACTCAATCTACCAACTATCCCAACGCCTGCAATTTATCCGCGGTCGGGAGGTACTTGCCTGTTCGCTGCGGGTGCCTTCCTTCGCGCTCGTGGACTTCTCAGGCGACAGCGTCGAGCGCATCTGGCCCTATGGCAAACACCTCTTCATGCAATTCGGGGATCGGATCTTGCATACCCACCTGAAGATGGAGGGAACCTGGGCGATGCATCTCAAAGGCGATCGCTGGCGCAAACCCGGGTTCACCGCCCGAGTGGTACTGGAATTAGCCGGAGCCCCGCATCCTCGACCGATTGAAATAGTCGGACACAATCTCGGACTGGTGGAGGTCTTCGCCACCGACGACTACCACCAAAAGATGGGCTATCTTGGCCCGGATGTTCTTAGCGATGAGTGGGACGATACCGGCAGAGAAGAAGCCCGCCGGCGATTATTAGCGCGGAGTCAAAGAAGCATTGGCACTGCCTTGCTCGACCAACACAACCTAGCCGGAGTAGGAAACGAATACCGGGCTGAGATTTGCTTTCTCTGCGGCATTCATCCGGCCACGCCGGTGGGGGAAGTCGATCTAACTCAGGTCCTCAATGTCACCCGAAAGCTCATGTGGGCCAATCGAAATTCACCAGTGCGTGTGACTACTGGAGTAGCTCGGGTAGGGGAGAACTCCTATGTCTTTGGACGCAACCGCCGAGCGTGCCGGCGCTGCGGAACTGCCATCTGCAAGGGGGCGCTAGGCAACGGGCGCGATGAGCTGGAAAGAATCATTTGGTGGTGTCCTTCCTGCCAGCCGGAATAGGATTTTCTTCGCGGAAAGACTCGACGAGGCAAGTAGCATCCATTACTTCGAAAGCCATCTATCTTGCAGTTCTATTATGGTAATAATCCCTATAGCAAGTAGTTCTAAAATAGTTTTCTAAGCTGAAGGGTTAGTCAATTTCTGGATACAAAAGCGTTTCTTCTTCGAGTTGTGCTGCTACAAGGATTCGTTCGCGGAGCTCTTTTTTGCAGTATTTCTTGTTTGGTAGGCAGATTTCATTGCCTGTAGTAGGCGATCATAAAAAATCTCGTCTCCTTCTTCTTCTCTAAACATTCTGGCATTATTTACTTCTTGTACTAACTGGTTATGGATTTCTATTTCGGCATTTCTTCTAGCTTTTTCGTTAAGTAGAATTTCTTGTATCAGATGATCATGAAATTCTCTTTCTTCTTGCTCATCTTCGCTTTCTGCTGCTTCCTGGAAGTCACTCGTGAGTAAGTCGCTCTCATCGGAGCTTGGAGGAAGATCAGCGAAAAGGGCCTGTAGCTCGCCTGCGGTCTCACACTGCAGGACCGCATCCGTGCGGTCATCTAGTTCCAGATGGTCAAGTCTGCCTGCAGTGAAATGTGCGGTGAGCATATTTACCGCTTCCATCCTGTCATCGTCTGACAGGCGCAATTGTTCATTCATCGCAGGGAGGTTTCACCGGTACCTCAGCGCTTGAAATGTAATAACGTGGGGGACATGAATCTCCTATTGAACGTCGCTTGGTTCATTTTTGGCGGCTTCGCCTTGGCCATCGGATATGTATTCTTTGGCATTCTGGCTTGCCTGCTGATCGTGACTATCCCTGCTGGTATCGCCTCTTTCCGCATGGCCTCCTACGCGCTGGCGCCCTTTGGTCGTTCAGTCGTGCAGCCGGTTAGCGGTTCTGGTGGCCTGAGCACGATCAGCAATGTCATTTGGTTCGTCATTGCTGGTGTGTGGCTAGCCATCGGCCATGTCACCACCGCTGCATTGCAAGCTGTGACCATCATCGGCATCCCGTTGGCTGTGGCCAATGTCAAGATGATTCCGGTGACGTGTTTTCCCTTCGGCAAAGAGATCGTCTCATCTGACCGGATTCCCTATGGCTATGAGCCGATGGTGAAGCTCTAGTCGTTTTTTCCACCGTGTGGGTGCTGCGGCTAGTGCAAAAGTGGATACAGTCTTGGCAGCGCCGAGGGGATAGGTGGATTTGCGCAAGCGGGCTGGGGCATACGGAAGTCGCATGGTGCTTATAACGTTCTTAACGTAACGGGCTGTGCCGTATCATAAATATTATGTCGAATAGTGTGGAGTTAGATCAGCTGAAACCTCAACCGAAACAGACGGCGGGACGCCCTTCTGACAATAAACTCACCGCTAGGATTCTCAGTTCTGCAGCAGCCTTATTGAATGAACGTGGATACGCCATGCTCACCATTGAACAGGTTGCGCGCGATGCGGGCTGTGGAAAAGCGGCAATCTATCGCCGTTATCCAGGAAAGCCTGAATTAGTAGCTGCGGTTTTTCAAAAATACACCGAGATGGGTGAAGAGCCAGATACTGGGTCAGTCCGTGATGACCTATTGGCTCATGCCTTGCAAAATCGGCAAAACCAAGAAGGTATTAGTTTCGCCCACGGCCGAGCATTGCATGCAATGCTTGAGCCTGAGGTATTCCCAATACTGTGGGAGTCAATTTTTCAAGATCGCCATCAACGAGGCTTAGGTATTATTGCTCGCGGAGTGGAAAGAGGCGAACTGCCTCAAGACGTTGACGCGGATGTGCTCCTCGATAGTATTGCTGGCTTGACGCTATATCGGTATAGCGTCAAAAATACCTACACTCATGACCTGCACTATCAAAGTGTGATCAACGCGCTGGTGGCACACCCGCCTCGCATTATCGAGAATGATTCTTAGATAGCGGTTGTGGACCTATAACCGCTAAAGAAATAGATTTTCTAGCTCTCACGAGTTTTCAGCCGGCAGGGCACTCTTAGCTTCCTTAGCCCGTTACTTCCCACGTATGAACCGGCTGGTCGGTAGCTTGATTGCGGAGATACCGCCTAGTCATTTCCGCCAGCGCCTTTTTGCGTTCGGGGGAATCCGGGATCGAGCCGCCAGTCTGAATCGCCTCTAAAGTACGCAACTGCCAGGTCGCTCCATTTTGTCTGGTGCGGGCGCGTTCGCCGATAATGTCGAGGTAGTAGTCGATTAGATCTTCGTCGACTTCGAGTTCCCGTAGACCAGAGCGAGCTTGATCCAGCAGGTGTTCGCTGACCAAATCCGCGACATCGATCTGGCCCAGCGTTGGCCAGTTCATCCGAGCGAATAGACCCGATCGCGCACCAGCCAAGAAGTTCTGTTTGGCATCGGCGAACGTGAGTCGGGACCACACCGGGCGGGTCTCTCCGGCAAGGTATTTCACCATGCCGTAGTAGAAGGCAGAGTTGGCAACGATATCGGTGACCGTCGGCCCAGCCGGAAGGAGTCGGTTTTCTACTCGCAGATGAGCAAACTCGGTACCGGGGGCGTAGATGGGTCGATTCCAGCGCCAGACTGTTCCGTTGTGCAAGTTGAGATAATGCAGCTTCGGGGGACCGTTGTGGGTCACCAAAGGATCGAGATCTTTTCCTGGTTCGGGGATCAGCGGGGAGAAGTATCGAACATTTTCCTCGAAGAGGTCGAAGACACTGGTGATCCACCGCTCGCCGAACCAGACTCTGGGGCGCACTCCTTGGGCGACGAGCTCGCGGGTACGAGTGTCAATGGACTGGGTAAACACCGGTACGCGGTTCTCGTGCCAGAGCTTGCGGCCGAGAAACAGCGGCGAGTTCGCACCCAATGCGGCCTGCACCCCAGCGATGGCTTGGGAGGCATTCCACGCATCCGGGAATCGGTTTGGGGCCACTTGTAGGTGCAACTGCATCGACGTACAGGTGGATTCGGGGGCGATATCAGTGAAGTGTTGTCGGCAATACTCATCGCCGGAGACATCAATGCCGACGAGCTCACCGCGGCTTTCCAAGATCGTGTGGTTGAGCGCCCGGTACCGATTCTCTGGAGTCATCCAGGCGGGATCTTCCAAAAACTCGGTGGTGGTGGTCGGTAGGGTGCCGATCATGAGCGCATGCCCACCGGCCTCTTGTGCGGCTTGTTGGATGCGGCCAAAGCGGTCAGCTATTCCCTCATGCATGCGCCGGAGACCATCCCCAGACACGCTGAGCGGAGGGTGATTGAGCTCGACGTTATAAGCACCAATCTCCGACTGGTACTCATCATCTTTGATGATGTCTAGAACCTGGCGGGCCAGCAATGCAGGTTGCATCTGCTCATCGACGAGATTGAGTTCCAATTCAAGGCCAATGGTGCCGTGATTGATGAACTTGGCGGTTTGTAAATGCTGGTCAAAGGTCTCTAAATCCTCCCGG
The DNA here is from genome assembly GCF_003716585.1 of Corynebacterium alimapuense. GTDB lineage: Bacteria > Actinomycetota > Actinomycetes > Mycobacteriales > Mycobacteriaceae > Corynebacterium > Corynebacterium alimapuense. The sequence goes on along the minus strand of NZ_PTJO01000005.1, from coordinate 425,302 downwards.
AGCCGCTGACGGTATTTCGTCCGCTGCTGGGGAGTGTATTTGTCAGATGAAACGGCTTCGCCCATAAAACTGAGATAACCACATTCCCAGCTCGGGCGAAGCCATATTAACCGAGTTTCCCTGCGCTACTTTTGCTGGCGGTACCAACCGATGAGGCCATCGGTGGAGCTATCGCCGGAGTCAGCTGGCTGCTCGCCGGAAACCGCCGCAGCCAATTGGCTGGCCTGCTGCTTGCCTAGTTCCACACCCCACTGATCGAAGGAGTTGATATCCCAGATAACTCCCTGGACAAAGGTGATGTGCTCGTAGAGCGCGATAAGAGCGCCCAAGACCTCCGGAGTAAGTTCCTCGGCCAGGATCGTGGTCGAGGGACGGTTACCCGGCATGACCTTGTGCGCGGCTAGTTCTTCCGATACCCCCTCGGCGATGATCTCTTCGGCAGTCTTGCCGAAGGCCAGTACTTTCGCCTGGGCAAAGAGGTTGCCCATGAGCAGGTCATGCATGGAACCTGCTCCGCTTGCGGTGGGGAGATCATCCTTGGGGCGGGCGAAGCCGATGAAATCGGCGGGCACGATTCGGGTGCCTTGGTGCATGAGCTGGTAGAAGGCGTGCTGGCCGTTGGTACCAGGCTCACCCCAGTAGATCTCGCCGGTGCCATAAGTAACGGCCTCGCCGGAACGGCGTACCGATTTACCATTAGATTCCATGGTCAGCTGCTGCAAATAAGCGGGGAAGCGGGCCAAATCCTGGGAGTAGGGGAGCACCGCGTGAGTGTCAGCGTTATGGAAATTGGAGTACCAAATACCCAGCAATCCCATCAGGACCGGGAGGTTCTTCTCGAAGGGGGTAGAGCGGAAGTGATCATCCATCGAATGGAAGCCGTCGAGCAGACGCATGAAGTCCATGGGGCCGACAACCGCCATCAGAGATAGACCGATCGCGGAGTCGACGGAGTATCGTCCGCCCACCCAATCCCAAAAGCCGAACATGTTGTCGGTGTCAATGCCGAATGCGGCGACCTTTTCGGCGTTCGTGGATACCGCGACGAAGTGCTTGGCCACTGCCGATTCATCGCCATCGAAGGCTTCTACCAGCCAGCGCTTGGCGGCATGAGCATTGGAGAGAGTTTCCTGGGTAGTGAAAGTCTTTGACGCGATAATAAACAGCGTCGACTCTGGGTCGAGGTGCTCCAGAGTGGCGGAAATATCGGCCGGATCGACGTTGGAGACAAACTCCGCAGTGATACCAGCGGTGGCATAGGAGCGCAGTGCCAAAGTAGCCATTGCCGGGCCCAGGTCAGAACCACCGATGCCGATATTGACGATCTTCTTGATGGTCCGGCCGGTATGTCCCAGCCACGAGCCTGAGCGCAGCGCAGCAGCAAAATCGCGCATCCGGCCGAGCACCTCGTGGACATCGGCGGCGACATCTTGGCCGTCGACGGAAAGATCCTGGTCCACTGGCATGCGCAGCGCGGTGTGCAAGACTGCGCGATCTTCAGTGTTATTGAGTTGTGCACCGGTGAACATTGCCTCAATGGCGTCGGTGAGCTGGGCCTTTTTTGCCAGCGCTACCAGAGCCTCTGTCACCTCCTGGTCAAGCAAGTTCTTGGACAGATCCACATGCAGCCCGGCGGCATCGATGGTGAGCTGCTCCGCGCGTCCCGGGTTCGCGGCGAACAGCTCCCGCAGGGTGGTGGACTGGGTGCGTTCGAAAACGGACTCCAGGTTCTGCCATTCGGCGGAGGTGGTTATATCAGCCATGTGCTTAATTCCTATCGCTGGAGGTGGATAAGGCTTATACCTTTCAAATCTAGTGAAGATCTGCGCGCTGTGCCGGTCCTACAGGCATGATGGTGGTCATGAGTATCGTGAAGATCAATGCACTGACCGTTCCAGAAGGCGCTGGCGAGCAAATAGAGGCCCGATTTGCCGCCCGTTTGCACTCCGTTGATTCCTCCCCAGGTTTTGAAAGCTTCCAGCTGTTGCGCCCAGTAAAGGGAGAAAGCCGCTATTTCGTTGTCACTCGCTGGGCAGATGAAGATTCCTACGCCGCCTGGCGTGATGGAGCTGCGCATGCCTCGCACGCAGGCAACAGTGGAGATCGCAAGCCTGCAGCTACGGGTGCGGAACTGCTTGAATTTGAAGTAGTCCTCGACTCCACTGCCGACTAAGGGGTAAAGGTGGGGGCATGAACCATAACGAGCTGTCACAACTCATTGACCATGCCCCCAAAGGTCTTTTCATCGATGGAGAATTTGTCGATGCTGAAGGCCAAGACACTTTTTCAGTGATTGACCCCGCCGATGGCAGCGAGTTGGCCGAGGTAGCTTCGGCCTCTGCCGCTGATGCTCGTCGGGCTTTGGACTCCATTTGTAGTGCACAGAAAACGTGGGCAGCTACCCCGGCGCGCGATCGTTCCGAGATCCTTCGCACAGCTTTCGAGCTACTAATCGAGCATCAGGAAGAACTAGCGCTTATCCAGTCTGCAGAACTGGGACGTGCGCTTCCCGATTCCCGCGGCGAGGTAACCTACGCAGCCGAGTTTTTCCGCTGGTTCGCCGAAGAAGCAGTACGAGTACGCGGTGACTACCGCCATTCACCGGCCGGACACAGCCGCATTATCGTCCACCATCAGCCAGTCGGCCCGAGTCTGGCGATTACGCCATGGAACTTCCCGCTGGCCATGGGTGCGCGCAAGATTGCTCCCGCACTAGCTGCTGGGTGCACCATGATCATCAAGCCTGCTTCGAAGACTCCGTTGACCATGCTTTATCTGGCCAAGATCCTCAAACAGGCAGGCCTGCCGGATGGGGTGCTCGCCGTTGTCCCCACGGGATCGAGCTCCAATGTCTCTGCGCTGCTAGATGATGCTCGGCTGCGCAAGTTCACCTTCACCGGGTCCACCGAAGTCGGTCAGATGCTCGCAGCCAAGGCCGCGCAGCACTCGATGAAGGTCTCCCTAGAACTCGGCGGCAATGCCCCCTATGTAGTCTTCGCTGACGCTGATATGGAAGTCGCGGCGCAAGCGGTTGCCACCGCCAAGATGAGAGGCGCCGGTCAGGTCTGCATCGCCGCTAACCGTTTCCTCGTGCACTCCTCGATCAAGGATGAGTTTATTCGCCGTGCGATCGAGATCATGGAAGAGTTCACTCTCGGACGTGGCACTGATGAGGGGGTTACCTACGGGCCACTTTCTGGCGCCGATCAGTTAGAGAAGGTCACCGAGCTTGTCGACGACGCCGTTACTCGCGGTGCTGCCCGCCCACTAGGCGGGAAGCTACCGACGGGCCTCAACGAAAGCGGGTTCTACTACCCGGCGACGGTACTGAGTGATATTCCGGAAGACGCGAAGATCCGCACCACGGAAATCTTTGGTCCCGTGGTGGCAGTGAGCACCTTCGACTCAGATGAGCAGGCAGTAGCGATGGCTAATGACACTCCCTTTGGTTTGGCCGCTTATGTGTTCTCGGAAAATCTAACTCATGCGCTGGACATCGCAGAGCAGATTGAAGCCGGAATGGTGGCAGTCAACAAGGGCGCACTCTCAGATACCGCAGCTCCGTTTGGAGGAGTCAAGGAATCCGGTTTGGGCAGAGAAGGCGGTTTCGAGGGCATCCAAGAATTCCTCGAACCGAAATTCATCAGTCTGCCGCGGTAAATAGCTCCAGGAAAAACTGCCTCTATCAAAGGCCTGGTAGCTTCGCGCGGCAGCTCAGCCGAGACGTCCGCGGCCTAGTTGCAGGAGAATAGCCGCCAGTGCGGGTCCTTCATCACCCAGTTCTTCCCTAAACAGGTTGATGATCGCCAGCTCGCGGGTGTGGACTAGTCGAGTTCCACCCGAGCCCATCCGAGTTTTACCAATGGCCTTGGACACCTGGGTACGACGCTTAACCGCATCGAGGATGACGTGGTCTAGGCGGTCAATTTCCTGCCGGTATTGCTGAATCTCCGCATCGGACAACGGGTCATCGGTGCCTGAGGGCATCCGGATCTCAAACGTGGAATCAGCAGCATCTGTCATGGCCACCATTGTGCCACGGAGGATATGTTGGCTTGGACTAGTAGGTTGTTAGTCATCATGGAATCGCCTTTTTCTCCTTCCCAGCACACTCACTTCGACCAACCTCGGGATCTGACCTTGGGGCTCAATGAACCCCAGCGGGCCGCGGTCGAGCACACCGGTAGTCCATTGCTAATCGTGGCGGGCGCAGGATCCGGAAAGACGGCGGTGCTTACCCGCCGCATCGCCTATCTATTGCAGCATCGTGGCGTGGCACCGTGGCAAATTCTCGCGATTACTTTTACCAACAAGGCAGCCGCCGAGATGAAAGAGCGCGTCTCCTCTTTGGTAGGACCAGCTGCCGAACGAATGTGGGTGGCTACCTTCCACTCAACCTGCGTGCGCATTCTGCGCCAGCAGGCGCAATTAGTGCCTGGCCTTAACGCCAACTTCACTATCTACGATGCGGATGACTCCCGCCGGCTGCTGAGCATGATCGCCAAAGACCACAACTTAGATCTCAAGAAGTTCACTCCACGGGTGTTGTCCAATGCGATCTCGAATCTGAAAAACGAGCTCATCACTCCGCAACAAGCGGCGGCGCAGGCAGAAACCACCCGGAATCCCTTCGAGATCACCGTGGCACAAACCTACGCTGACTATCAGCGTCGACTCAGGTCATCTAATGCCGTTGACTTCGATGATCTCATCGGCGAGGTCGTCCGAATTTTCAGCGAACATCCCCAGGTTGCGGAGTACTACCGCAGCCGCTTCCGCCATGTACTCATCGATGAGTACCAGGACACCAACCATGCCCAGTATCGGCTCATTGCCACGTTGGTAGGAGAGGGAGCTGGCGCCTCTGAACTGTGTGTAGTGGGCGATTCTGATCAGTCGATTTATGCGTTCCGTGGTGCAAATATCCGCAATATCGAGGAGTTTGAACGAGACTACCCGCAGGCTAAGACCATCCTGTTGGAGCAAAACTATCGTTCTACCCAGACCATCTTGAGTGCGGCGAACTCTGTAATTTCCCGCAATGAGGGCAGACGAGAGAAAAAGCTCTGGACCGACCTCGGTACCGGTTCGCCGATTATCGGTTATGTCTCGGACAATGAATACGACGAGGCGAGGTTCATCGCTGCGGAGATTGACGCGATCGTCGATAAGGGGCGCAGCTATTCCGAGATCGCCATTATGTACCGCACCAACAATGCCTCCCGCGCCTTAGAAGAAGCCTTCATTCGCGCCGGGATCTCCTACAAGATTGTCGGCGGCACACGGTTTTATGAGCGCCGAGAGATTCGGGACATCGTCGCCTACCTCAGAGTGCTCGAGAACCCAGATGACACGGTCAGCTTGCGCCGAATCATCAATACCCCGCGTCGAGGAATCGGGGATCGCGCGCAGGCGTTTATCGCTTTGCATGCGGAAAACTCGTCGATGAGCTTTGGAGGTGCACTCGTCGACGCTGCCGAAGATAAGGTCGCGCTGTTGGGTGCGCGGGGGCGCAACGCAGTCGTGAAATTCAACGATCTGATGGCCACCTTGCGCCAAGAGATGCCCTCCATGATCAATGAACACACCGGGATGCCGGATCTAGGGGAACTGATCGCTCGGGTACTGGAGATTACTGGCTACCTAGCGCAGCTAGAAGCTAGCAATGATCCGCAAGATGGCGCCCGCTTGGACAACCTCAATGAGCTGGTATCAGTGGCTAGAGAGTTTTCCACCGAAGCAGCCAATCAGATCGCCTACGCGGAGATGGATGGCGGAGAATTCGAGCCAGAAGAGGGCCAAGCGCTACCCGGCTCTTTGCAGGCTTTTTTGGAAAAGGTCTCCCTCGTCGCTGATGCCGATCAGATCCCAGACAATGACAACGGCGTGGTCACACTCATGACCCTCCACACCGCCAAGGGGCTGGAGTTTCCCGTGGTCTTTCTCACCGGCTGGGAGGACGGTCAGTTCCCGCACCTGCGTGCGCTGGGAGATCCTAAGGAGCTCTCGGAGGAACGTCGCTTAGCCTATGTGGGGATTACCAGGGCTCGTGAGCAGCTTTATATTAGCCGCGCGATGGTGCGCTCCTCCTGGGGCAACGCGGTGAACAATCCGCCCAGCCGCTTCTTGGACGAGATTCCAGAACAGCTCATCGATTGGCGGCGGGAAGAGCCGGAATACTCCTACTCCAGTTCTTGGGGGCAGGGTAGTGGCTCTGCAGGGGGCAGCTCTTGGTCGCAACCTCGTTCGGCAGCATCCTCAACTGCGCGTAAGCCGCTGCCTAAGGCTGCCAAGTCGAGGAACCACACCGGCCTAGAGCTGGTCGTGGGAGACCGTGTCAACCATGATAAATACGGTCTGGGCACCGTCATTGCTGCCGATGGTTCGGGGGCGCGAGCAACCGTGACCATCGACTTTGGATCATCCGGAAAGGTGCGCCTCATGCTTATCGGTGGGGTACCGATGGAAAAGCTCTAGCATCCGGCTGCAGCATTGCTAGAGATACCAATGCTGCAGCTGCGGTGGGCAGTACGTTTGTATTCTTGTGCTGACCTAAGCGGCTACGTTTGTCTTCTTCTTGAGCCAAGAGCCGAGGAGACATTGTGGCTACATAAGAAGGACCCGACCAAAAAGCTGGTCGGGTCCTTGCCTATGCGAGTTTTTCGGCGAAGTGCTTAAACTAGGATGCCGTGTTCTGCCAACCACGGGACGGGATCGACTGCGCCACTACCGGTGGGGTGGATCTCGAAGTGGAGGTGGGAACCGGTGGAGAAACCGCGGTTACCCATTCCGGCAATGTTCTGGCCGGCGGTGACGACATCACCGACGTTGACATTGAGAGTTTCCATGTGGCCGTAGACGGACATGGAGCCATCATCATGCTGGATACGAATCCACTGGCCGTAGCCGGATGCCGGGCCGGAGTCGATGACGACGCCGTCCATAACCGCCAAGATCGGGGTGTTGATGGAGTTGGCGATGTCGATGCCAGCGTGCAGGGTGCCCCAGCGCATACCGTAACCGGAGGTGAGAGTACCTTCGGCCGGCTTTGCCACGTTGTAGGCGCCATTGGCACCCATGACGGTGCTGATGATCCCGCTAAGTTCTTCAGCGATGGCAGGAGCTCGGGCAGCGAGGTCTTCTTGTGCTTTTTCGGCGCTGTACTGAACAGCTTTGGCGAGCTGATTGTCGATGTTGAGGTCCGGCTTGAATTCCGCGATAGCAAGGATCTGCGGAGCGCTGGAAGAGATATCACCAGTGTTAGCGGCCAGCTCAATGTCAACTGCTGAGTCATCGGCCGGTGCCTGCAAAGATGCGGCAGCTGCACCGGTGACACCAGCGGTGGAAACGACACCTGTTGCGACTGCAACTAGGGCAATGCGACCCTTAGCGGTCTGCGAGGAAATGATGTTGCGGTGCTTGCCTCGCACTGACCTCTGAGTAGTGGTTCGCATTGAGCTCTCTTTCGTTTCGCCACACCCGACAGGTTATGGGATTGTGACCGGCTTGTTATCTGCTGTCGGTAACAGTAGCGTCTCGATTCCGATGGAGCAACCGGATTCGGCGTTTTTTCTTTGTACTAATTTCTTAGCAACCATTACAGAACCCCCGATAATGGACGCGCCATCTATTCCAAGACTCTGCATCGTGGCACAGTGAGAAGCAATGAGCAAGAAAACAAGTCCCCAGTCCCGCTCCGGTCGACGTTCGCGCAATATTCGCGTGGGCGGGAGTCCGCAACCGGAGCGTTCCGCACCCTCACCTAAGTCTGGGCCGAGGCTGTCAGGCCACCTACGTCGCCTTTTCTTGGTTATTGCGGTGCCCAACGTGGTCACGGTCCTGGGCGTTATCGTGCTGGCTCTCGGCGGTCTGATGTTCAGTTCAACGTCGTTGACCGCGCTGCCGGCAACGATCGCGCAGCTATGGTTGCTGTTGCACCTTGCTCCCGTGAACGCCGACGGGATCGCCATTGGTGTCCTGCCTATGCTTCCAGCGCTGGGATTTGTGAGCTTGATCTCATATCGAATCCGGGTCGCGGTCCGAGAACGAGTGAGTCTGCCGAATTTGCTCTTGCTCGTACTTTTCGCGTTGCTGATTCCCATAGCTCTTACACTGATTGCCACTGCAATGATGTGGGACGCTAGCAGGGTATTTGATGTGGGGCCGCCACCGATCGCCGAAGCGGTTGCCCGGACCTTGCTCCTTCATATGTCTGCAGTCATGATCGGCATGGGTAGCAGGCTCTGGCGTGCCTTGGCACGGCGCTTCGGCGCGCCAGGCTGGCTTATCGACGCCGCGGTGAGCGCTATGCGCATCCTCGTGGCGATGTCTCTGGTGGCTGTCCTCGCCTTGGCTGTGCTGCTGATCTTTAGCTGGCCTCGACAAGTGGAGGTAGCTGGGATCTATAACAGCACTGGCGCAGTCGTGGCCGTGTCCTTGCTGAGTCTGCTGTATCTTCCTAACGCCATCATCATGACTGTCGCTGTCTTGTTCGGCTCTGGATTCCAGCTGGGGGCGGCCTCAGTGTCGCTATTTTCTATTGACCTGGTGGCGCTTCCTCCGCTGCCGTTGCTGGCACTGATCCCGGGTTCTGTCCACGACTGGGCGGTGTTGGGTCTGGTTCCAGTAGTAGCAATCACTGCGATATTCGCCAGTCGTGTCCGACTCAATCTGGCGCAGGCGGTTGCCACCGGTGTATTCGCTGCAGCTTTCGCATTATTAGCCAGCTATCTCACCTCTGGGGAAATCGGCGAGCTGGGGGAGTCTGGTCCTATGCTCTGGCTGACTGCTGGAATGGTATTCATTTGGATCACCGGTGCGGGCATCATCTCGGTGGTCTTTGGCATGTTTATGCAGTATCGGGTTGCCGCCCGCGAACGAGCTTTGGCGCAAGCTGAAGCCGATGCCGCCGCTGTAGCAGCCGATGATTCGAAAGAAGCGGAAGAAGCGCCGGAAGAGGAGATCATCGACGGTGAGGTGATCGCTGAAGATGCTGAAGATGCTGAAGATATAGAGGACACAGAAGAGCTATCTGATGAAGAAATAGCAGAGGAAGCGCCCGACGGTGGCGAGGACTCTGAAGCTCCGGCGGATGAGTCGCCAGGCCAAGAAGAGCCTGAAGACAGCGAAAATAGTGAGGAACAACAGCCAGACTCCCAGAAGCCTGCCGCAACGGACTAAGATCGGTCGAGTGACTTCCCCCACCGATCCCACCACCGTGCTAAATGTCGTTGTTCTTGTCTCCGGAAGCGGTACGTTGCTGCAGTCCCTCCTAGATCAGCAAGATGGCAGCTACCGGATCTCGCGTGTCATCGCGGATGTTGAATGCGTAGCACTCGAGCGTGCTGAGAAGGCGGGCGTCGATACGCGCATCGTTGCTCTTGGTGATGATCGATCGGCCTGGAATGTCATGCTCGCGGATACTATCTCGGAAGCTGACCCGGACCTGATCGTCTCAGCCGGGTTCATGAAAATCCTCGGCTCCGGTGTCCTCGACCGCTTCGGCGGCAGAATCATCAACACCCACCCAGCGCTACTGCCGTCTTTCCCAGGCGCACACGCGGTCCGAGACGCATTGGCGGCGGGAGTTAAGGTCACCGGCTCCACAGTCCATTTCATCGATTCAGGCGTGGATACCGGTCCAATCATTGCGCAACGGGCGCTCGAGGTGGCCTCGGAAGACACCGAAAGCACCCTCCACGAACGAATTAAGACAATTGAACGCCAGCTCATCGTGTCGGTGCTGCGGGCGGCCACTATCGACGAGAACACCAGGAAGGTTGAGTTCATCAATGAGTGATGATCGCAAGGTAATCAAGCGGGCACTAATTAGCGTCTACGACAAGACGGGACTAGAGCAGCTGGCTGCATCCCTGCATGCGGCTGGAGTGGAGATCGTCTCCACCGGATCCACCGCAGCTAAAATCGCCGCACAGGGCGTCCCAGTGACTCCGGTCGAGGAACTCACCGGTTTCCCGGAATGCCTCGAAGGCCGAGTCAAAACTCTGCACCCCAAGGTCCATGCTGGCATCCTCGCAGATACCCGCAAAGATGATCATCTCTCTCAGCTCTCAGAGCTGGGAGTCGAACCCTTCCAGCTGGTCGTGGTGAACCTCTACCCGTTTTCCGAAACCGTCGCCTCAGGCGCCGACTTTGATGCGTGCGTCGAGCAGATCGACATCGGCGGACCTTCCATGGTCCGTGCCGCTGCGAAGAACCACCCTTCCGTCGCAGTAGTCGTCGATCCCTCCCGCTACGTGGATGTCGCAGAGGCGCTCAACGATGGTGGCTTCACCCGCCAACAGCGCACCCACCTGGCTCTGGATGCCTTCCGGCATACCGCAGCCTATGACGTTGCTGTGGCCACCTGGCTCGGCGAGCAGGCTGCCGCAGAAGGCGGGGAATTCCCGGCTTGGGTCGGCTCCTCCCATGAGCTTTCTGCCACCCTGCGTTATGGCGAGAACCCGCATCAGGCAGCAGCCCTCTATGCCGATAAGGGACTCGGGGGACTGGCCAATGCTACGCAGCTGCATGGCAAGGAAATGAGCTACAACAACTACCAGGATGCCGACGCCGCTTGGCGTGCTGCCTGGGACCACGAGCGCGCCTGTGTGGCCGTTATCAAGCATGCGAACCCCTGTGGCATCGCAGTTTCTGATACCTCCATCGCCGATGCCCACCGACGAGCTCATGCCTGCGATCCCATGTCCGCCTTCGGTGGCGTGATTGCAGCTAACCGTGAGGTCACTGTCGCGATGGCAGAACAGGTCGCGGATATCTTCACTGAGGTTATTATCGCGCCCTCCTATGGCGCGGGAGCCATTGACGTACTCGCCCGTAAGAAGAACCTGCGCGTGCTGCAGGCCAGCCCCGAGCATCGTTCAGGTACAGAGTCAAAGCAGATTTCTGGCGGCATCCTTGTCCAAGAGCGCGATGTGCTTCAGGCTGAGGGCGACTCTGCTGATCAGTGGACGTTGGCTGCTGGCCAGCCAGCCAGTGAGCTTCTGCTCGCCGATCTACAGTTCGCCTGGACCTCGGTCCGTGCGGTTAAGTCCAATGCCATCTTGATCTCTCGTGAAGGCGCCACCGTGGGCGTTGGCATGGGACAGGTCAACCGCGTGGATTCAGCCAAGTTGGCTGTCGAGCGTGCCAACACCTTGGCTGGCGATACTGAGCGCACTATCGGCGCAGTCGCTGCCTCCGATGCGTTCTTCCCCTTCGCAGACGGCTTCGAGGTGCTGGCTAAAGCTGGCGTTAAGGCTGTCGTTCAGCCGGGTGGTTCCATCCGCGACAACGAAGTCATCGCAGCAGCGGAAAAGGCTGGAGTCACGATGTACTTCACTGGCGCTCGCCACTTCGCGCACTAGGATAAACTCAGCGCACAACCACAAACGCGGCCAAGANNTCTTGGCCGCGTTTGTGGTTTCCGATCGAAAGCCCCAGCCGCAGTCAGACGGGAGCTGAGCACTTTCCTCGTGCAAGCTCCCTGATCGAGCAAAGGAAGGAAGCAGCTATTGATTCTCAGCGTTAGCGATCCGGATGAGATCGAGCGTCCGAGTGATCCGGTCCTCTGGCAGTGGGGCATGCAGCACATCTAAGGCAGCGTCAGCGAGCATCACTGCGATAGCGGGTAATTCATCGTCTTTCAGCGGGGAAGGGACCGTGCCATTGTTTTGCCGCATCTCAATCACCGAAAGCGCGAGATGGAAGGGCAGGTCCAATCGAGGGTCATCGGCGCCGACGATGGCTGCGGTGAGCGATTGGAAAATATCCTTCAACTCGGTGCGCTGGGAATGGTAAATGGAAAATTCCTCTGAGGACGCAATCGGCAGCTGATAAAGACGGCCAACATTCCACCTAGTAGACAGTAGAAGACGGGTCTCTGCTGCCACGAGTGACCATAGTCGCAGAGCTGGGGAGACCTCAGAATCTCCAAGTGCTGCGGCTAATTTCGTCGAAGGAGCGATCGTTGACGTTAGCAGCGTCAGGAAGATCTCAGTCTTTGACGGAAAATGGTAATAAAGAGATGCTTGTCGGATTCCGACAGCATCGGCGATCTGGTGGGTCGAAGTGGTAGCAAAACCCTTGGTGGTGAAAAGCTCGGCGGATGCGTCGAGGATTTCTTCTCTTGCGGTTGATCCACTCCGACGGGGGCTGTTCTTCCGGGGACGTCCGACTGCGCCTGCCATAGATCCCTCATTCCCCTTTTTTGGTAGATACAACATTGACTGATCAAGAAAGTATAGCCCGATGCGGGTGTGGAATTGTTGCTACCCCACTGGATCTATTGTTCTAGCTATTGTTCTGCAAGCGGAATGCCAAACCGCGCGGCGAGAGAGCGTAGTACTCCGGCCGCCATTCGAGCCGCAGCTCCGTGTGCAGTTCGGTCTAGTGCGGGCAGATCCTCAGTGGTGACTGGATGCTCATGGAGATCATCACGCCAGCGACGCAGATGGAGAGTCACGCCAGTTTCCCAGACCTGAATCAACGACTCCGTCTCCGCAGGGGAGAGCAATCCAGAATCCTGGCCTTCGCTGAGACGGCCAGTGGTGGTGCGGCTGGATGCTCCAACCGCCAATCCCACCCACCGGGCAACGTCGCTGACGGGAGAGAGCAACGTGGCTTGCATGTCGATCAGGACATTTCGGTCCGGCAAGCCTTCAAATACTTGGAGGGCCGGCGGGCGGTGAGTGATAGCGCGCTCAAGTAATGCGGGTACTTGGCCCGGGCGGGTGAGCAGTCCGGCATCGGCCAAGATGGCAACGGTTCCGGCATCCCCATCTTCTAGCGCCTTGAGCCCACGATCTCGCCAGTCTTCTAATGATGCTGAGCCGGCTGGTGCAACGCTCAGCCTGGAGCCCTCAAATAACGGGAGCAAACAACGGTCTGCATTGGGCGTCGGTCCGATGGCGAACCAACTCACCGGATCAGTAGGTAATCCATCGCCCCGGCCAATGCCGCCAGTGGGAAGGATCCTGGAGTCTCCCACCAAATCGCGGGCAGCGGGAGACTGCAGGGTGTCAGCGATAATCTTGGAGTACCAAGCGGAAAGCTCGGATTCGGGTTCCCGATGATCGATAGCGTTGCGCAACAGATCTTGGGATTCTGCGAGGACTCCACGAGCGGTAGCTGCAGTAGAAGACAACGGGGCCTGCTCTGCGAGATCAATGAGCGAAGGATGCAACACGGCGGGCACTCCTGAAGTATGGGTGAAATCTGGCTAACAGTTAAAAAATACCAGCGCAGCTCTGAACAAATGCAATAACCCGCTCTACCCAAAAAAATGGGAGAGCGGGCTACTGAACTTTTACCGTGTCACATAAGGGCAGCGGCAAAAGTTGCGCTGTTGTGTCCCTGCAGCCGATTTAGCGGCTGGTGAACGGCAGGAGTGCCATTTCGCGTGCGTTCTTCACTGCGGTGGCGACCTGGCGCTGCTGCTGCGGCGTCAGACCGGTCACGCGGCGTGAACGGATCTTGTGGCGATCGGAGATGAACAGACGAAGGGTTTTGACGTCCTTGTAGTCCACCTTCTCGATTCCCTCAGCCTTGAGGGGGTTCTTCTTCGGGCGGCGGGACTGCTCCAACCGCGCCTTCTTATGATTCGTGGTGCGCTTCATGGTTGCAACTCTCCCTTACCAGCTGGACTTACGAACGCCCGGAAGCTCACCGCGGTGAGCCATCTCGCGCATACGGACACGGGACAGGCCGAACTTGCGCAGGTAACCGCGGGGACGACCGTCATGGGCGTCACGGTTACGAACGCGAGCTGCAGAGGCGTCGCGTGGCTGACGGTTCAGCTCGAACTGTGCTTCCAGGCGATCCTCGTCAGAGGTGTCCTGGCTGCTAATGATCTTCTTGAGCTCGGCGCGACGCTCCGCGTAACGGGCGACGATCTCCTTGCGCTGCTCATTCTTGGCGATCTTGGACTTCTTAGCCATAGATTATCGCTCCTCGCGGAATTCGACGTGCTTGCGGGCAACCGGATCGAACTTCATCAGTGAGATGCGGTCGGGGTTGTTTCGCTTGTTCTTACGGGTGACATAGGTGTAACCGGTGCCAGCCGTAGACTTCAGCTTGATGATCGGGCGAATGTCATTACGTGCCATTACTTGATCTTCTCCCCACGTGCGCGGATCTTGGACACAACAGACTCAATGCCGTCGCGGTCAATGATCTTGATTCCCTTGGTGGAAACGGTAAGAGTGATGGTACGGCCCTCGGAGGGCAGGTAATACCGACGACGCTGCACGTTGGGGTTCCAACGGCGCGAGGTGCGGCGGTGCGAGTGCGAGACGGACTTGCCGAACTGCGGCTTGCGTCCCGTGACCTGGCAAATAGCCGACATGGACTTTCTTTCTCCTAGCCGCCCACATCGCAACTTCTGACACAGCGCCGCGCCGATCCATGAAAATGCCTGGAAGGCGTGGTTCGGGGCGCAGTCTTTAGCCGGCTGACGGGGCGTAGACGTATACTTCGACAACAGCAAGGGGCAACACTACAGGCGTTTGGGTAGATTTCCTAATCGCGAGGTGAGGTCGCTGGAGGTTTTCTGAAGTTGTTGGATCTGCCGGGCATTGGCAGCTATCATGTCGGGCGATTTCAGGATTTCAGTGTCCAGGTTGTAGGATGGTCCGAGTTGTCAATCTCCAAACCCAACTCAGGCACGATCCGCGTTTTCCTATGTGGAACCGACCTGATGTTCAATCCTGAGGGAATCGAGAGTTAATGAAGAAGGATATTCACCCCGACTACCATCCGGTGGTCTTCCAGGACGCCGGCACCGGCTTCCAGTTCCTTACCCGCTCCACCGTCGGCAGCGATCGCAGCGTGACGTGGGAAGACGGTAACGAGTACCCGTTGATCGTCGTTGACGTCACCAGCGAGTCCCACCCGTTCTGGACCGGCGCACAGCGTGTCATGGACACCGCTGGCCGCGTTGAGAAGTTCGAGAAGCGCTTCGGTGGCATGGCCCGCCGCAAGAAAAAGGCATAGGAGGCACAACCATGGCAGTTCCGAAGTTCAAGAAGTCTCGGTCTAACACCCATTCTCGTCGCTCACAGTGGAAGGCCGACAATGTCGCTCTCCAAGACGTCAAGGTTGATGGACAGACCGTTCGCATCCCCCGTCGTCTCGTCAAGGCTGCTCAGTTGGGCCTAGTAGACGTCGAACAGTTCTAGGTTTTCTTTTAGCCTAGATATACCGAACACCGGCCGCTTTTCGCTTCACAGCGAAGGGCGGTCGGTGTTTTCATTTTCCTAGTAGTACATAATGGTTCGTATGAAGATATTAGTAGTGGACGACGATCAAGCGGTTAGAGAGTCTCTGCGCCGCTCTTTGGCGTTCAATGGATACGACACAGTCATGGCGGAGGACGGGGTCGAAGCGCTCCAAGCCATTGGCAGGGAGAATCCTGATCTCATCATCTTGGATGTGATGATGCCCCGAATGGATGGATTGGAAGTATGTCGTAGCCTGCGTAGCTCCGGCTATGATCGGCCCGTTTTAGCGCTTACCGCCCGAGATGGGGTGGCCGATCGCGTTGCTGGATTGGATGCTGGCGCTGATGACTACTTGCCCAAGCCGTTTGCGCTCGAGGAGTTGCTGGCGCGGGTGCGATCACTCTTGCGCCGGGCGGCAGTGGATGCCCCCAAAGCCGGCGAATCCCAGCAGGAATTGGTCTTCCAAGACCTTCATCTGGATCCGGATACCAGAGATGTTCGTCGCGGCGATCGTCCCTTTAGCTTGACTCGAACTGAGTTTTCCTTGCTCAAGCTTTTGATGCTCAACCCGCGCAGGGTGCTCTCCCGAGCCACAATTCTAGAGGAAGTCTGGGGCTATGATTTCCCGACTTCGGGCAACGCGCTAGAGGTTTATATCGGCTACTTGCGCCGTAAGACTGAGGCAGGGGGAGAAACCCGGCTAATCCGTACTGTTCGTGGCGTAGGCTACGTTCTGCGAGAAAGCACCACGTGATTCTGCGGCGACCTAGTGCTGGAGAAATCTCATCCGATAATGGTAGGAAAACACCTCTAGCTGGTGAATCCCTCGAATCCGTCCCGTGGTACAAGCGGATTCCCTTGCGGTTGCACTTGGCATTATTAACTGCCTTGATGGTCGCCATTGCAGTGGGGATGGTCGTGTTAGTGACCTATTTAGCAGTCTCATCAGCATTAACCGCAAACCTGGATCAACAGCTTGAGCGACAAGCCAGTGTTCTGCTGGAGCGAGCAGACGAATCTCTGACTCCCAGCGAACTGGAAGATGAGATCGCGACCTTCAAGTCCTATAACCCACTCACTAGGGTGTCAATCTCCCCGCCGGGGTGGGCTTTTAGCAGCGGAGATCCGATCCCCATCGGCGGAGATTTTATCGACGCGGGAGATCGTAGCGCGCAGACAATCCGAACAGTCGGTCAAGAGCGAGTTATCGCTGTGCGCGATGATCTTGGCTTTACGGTGGTCGTAGGTCAAGACATGTTTGAACTGCGTCAGTTGACTTCATCGTTGGGCAGCATGCTCATGGCATTCATGGCGCTGGGAATTGCAGTGTCAGCAGTAGCCGGAGTAGTCGTGGCTACCGCTGGGCTTAATCCGCTGTGGCGATTGCAGCGTGCAGTGGATTACGTCACCAGGACCGATGACCTTCGCCCGATTCCCGTAATTGGAAATGATGAGCTTGCACAGTTGACTAACTCCTTCAACGCCATGCTTGCCACGTTGGGAGAATCTCGACAACGGCAGGCTCAGCTAGTTGGAGATGCGGGACATGAGCTCAAGACTCCGTTGACTTCCATGCGCACCAATATTGAGCTGCTGATGATGGTCTATCGTCCAGGTGCTCCCAACACGATTTCTGAACAAGATCGCAAGGAGCTCGAACATGATGTTCTGGCGCAAATGGAGGAGCTATCAAGACTGATCGGTGATCTGGTTGATCTTGCTCGCGAAGATGTTCCTGAGACCGTATCTGAGGAAGTTTCCTTGGATGCCATCGTGGGTTCTGCGCTAGTTCGGGTCAGGCGTCGGCGTCCCAGCGTGGAGTTTGATGTACAGACTATCCCGTGGTTGATCAAAGGAGATGAGTTCGCCCTTGGGCGGGCCGCAGTTAACCTGCTAGACAATGCCGCCAAATGGTCCCCTGAAGGCGGATGTGTTCGAATTCGAATGCTCCAACTGAGCGATTCTTGGGTTGAACTATCGATAGCTGACTCCGGACCGGGGATTCCAGTGGAAGACCGAGAACAAGTATTTGAGCGTTTCCACCGCGCTGCAGAAGCTCGATCGATGCCAGGTTCAGGTCTCGGATTGGCCATTGTTAAACAGGTAGTTCTTCGACATTCGGGGAGTATTAAGGTTGGGGAATCTGCCGATGGAGGCGCCGAAATGATCGTCCAGTTGCCGGGTTATCCAGACGAGCCATAGCTGAAGATTTTTTGCCCAGGTAACGTACAGCAAGCATTCAGCTAAGAATCAATGGGGGAGTAGAAGATGAACGGCATGAATGATGAAACGACACCAGATGACCGTGGGTTTCAACCAGTTAATTCGCCATATCAATCTTGGGATAGCAACGCCACCAACCCAGGGGTAGAGACTGGATCAACTCCAGAAGCTAGGCCGGAACCTGCCCCAGCGGTCACTCCCGAACCCGTTCCGGAGCGGAACAAACGGACGGTGGGGTTGGGCACCGCTTTGGCGCTCATGCTCGTGGGCTCAGTTGCTACCGGTGGAATCGTTGGTGTCGCGGTGGCTAATACCGGCGCACAGAGCAACGTGGTTAGCTCCCTGGACCAGTCCAGTGCCCCAGTGCCTGAGGCATCGGGCAATGGTGTGGGACAAGTTGCCGCAGATGTGTTGCCGACGGTGGTCTCTATCGAACTGAGCACGAATCTCGGATCCAGCAGCGGCTCCGGATCGATCATTTCTTCGGATGGCATGGTGCTGACCAATCATCATGTGGTCTCCGGATCGGAGCAAGGAACCCTTCAGGTCACGCTCAATGACGGCCAAGTGCTGCCGGCTGATTTTGTGGCTTCCGATCCGAGTACTGATATCGCAGTGATCAAGATTCGCGATGTTTCTGGTCTGCCAGTGATGGGTTTTGGCGACTCCGATGAGATTTATGTCGGTCAAGAAGTTGTGGCTGTGGGCTCCCCGTTGGGACTAAGCTCCACGGTAACTTCGGGCATTGTCTCCTCGTTGAACCGTCCGGTGCGTGCCTCAGATGGGGGAGGGGAATCCTCGCTGATCGATGCGATTCAGACGGATGCAGCGATTAACCCAGGCAACTCCGGCGGGCCACTAGTAGATATGAACGGCAATCTCATTGGCATGAACTCTGTTATTGCCTCGCTCAGCAGCGGGGATGAGGCAGGCTCAATCGGACTGGGTTTTGCTATCCCCTCGAACTTTGCCAAGCGGGTTGCAGATCAGCTTATTTCTGACGGTCAGGCCGCCCAACCGTTGCTAGGCGTCCAGGTTGCAGCCCGTACCGATGTCAACGGTGCGCTTATCGCTGGTGTGGAAGCAGATGGTCCTGCCGATCAAGCTGGCCTAGTGGAAGGTGATGTGGTCACCCGCCTCAATGATCGGGTTATTGATAACTCAGATGCACTCATTGCAGCTGTTCGTTCCCAGGACTTCGGGGAGACTGTGACCTTGGAAATTAGCCAACCAGATACCGGACAGACGCGGACGGTAGAGGTTACTCTGACCACAGAGTAGATTTAGCGAATATATGATTGTTTACCCACCTCAGAACTCAGGATGGACTACACGATGAATACCGTCCCGGAACAGCCCCGGACCTCAGCTTTTCTCGACGTCGCGGAGCCTGATGAGCAGTATTTGCTCGCCGCAGAACGGGAAGAAAGGCTCTCTGCCCGTCGTCGGGCGTTAGTTGTACTGATCTCTGACCACACCATTGGCTCTGGAGAAGATACTGGCCGCCTAGTCACCGAGTTATTGGTGGAAGATAGCTTCACCGTGGATGCTGTGGTTTCGGTGCAGTCGAAGAAATCACAAATCCGTCAGGCTATTGAGACCGCCGTGGTTGGCGGAGTCGACTTAGTACTGACAGTTGGCGGAACTGGCGTTGGGCCACGAGACAAGACCCCAGAAGCCACCCGAGTGGTGCTCGATCAGATGGTGCCAGGCATCGCCCAAGCGTTGAGAGCATCGGGACTAGCCTGTGGCGCGGTCGATGCGTGCACCTCGCGGGGTATTTCCGGGGTGTCTGGGTCAACGGTAGTGGTTAACTTGGCGCCCTCCCGCGCGGCGGTGCGCGACGGTATGGCTACTCTCGGCCCGCTGGTACACCACGTTATTGACCAACTGCAGAAATACACCGTTGAGTGAAAAAAACCCCCGTCGGCGGCAGCGCCGACGGGTGGTGCGCTATTCCGATGCCCCGAATATTGATCGGAGCGTCGATCGCCCAGACCGGCGATTTAACACGGAATCTACCCCAGATTCATTACGTGAAGTCGTGTTTGATCCACAAGACGAAGACACCCCAGAAGGCGATGCCTTCTGGGATGAGCAACGTCCTCCCCACTACGGGTAAGTCCTTTTAGGCCTGCTTCTTCAGCAGATCACGGATCTCGGTGAGCAGTTCAACATCGGTCGGGGCGACATCTTCTTCGCCGGAATTGACTCCGCGACGCTTGTCCTGGAGCTCCTTCAACTTGTTCATCGGAGCAACGATGACGAAGTAGATGATGGCAGCGACGATCAGGAAGTTGATGGCAGCGGTGATCACAGCACCGAAGTCCATGAAGGTAGCTTCATTGCCAGCGATGATGTAGAAACCTAGGCCATCGGCGTCAGCGCCGCCTAGTGCTGCGATGAGGGGATCGATGAGGTTGCTAGAAAAAGCGGTGACGATTGCGGTGAATGCAGCGCCAATGACCACGGCCACTGCCAGATCGATAACATTGCCGCGCAGGATAAAGTCTTTGAATCCTTTAAGCATGGGAGTCTCCTTCGGAGGTATTGGTCACTCTAGACAAGAGAATCGTATACGCACTACGACCCAGTGGCGCGTTCGCCGGTCAACACCACGGCTAACGCTGTATTCAACGAAGCCGCGGCTACCTCGCTTGCTGCGTGGGCAGGCAATGCAATAAGTAGGGTTCCCGGCTGCTCTTGAGCCGAGGCCAAAATGATTCTTCCACCGGTTGCAATTACCTGGGTACTTCCATCTTCTGGGGCTTGAGAGACGATGGTGACGGTGTCTCCGTGGTGCAAAAGCGGAATGACCTCCGGCTCAGCCAACCTCAACGGCACGAGATGGGTGATCTCTCCGGTGCTGAAGTGTGCGCCACTGGGGTCGAGAAATCGATCCTTGGTAGCTACCTCTCCGACTGCGGCAGCCGCAACCACCACTTGCCCATCTACGTCGGACGGATTTATCAGTGCCGTTGCCGGAACCAAGTGCGCGGGAACATCAACTAAGGCAACGTCTTGCTCTGAGGCTGTCTCTCCAGCAGCCAATGCGCGTTCAAACACCAGCGCCTGAGGTTCCTGCGCCAAGCTATCGAGCAAAGCTAACGCTAGCGCGCCGGCCAAGAGCAGACTGGCACCACTGCGCCGCAAAAGCATCGATCGGCGCCAGCCGGGGGTGGATAAAACATGTCGCAGTGACTCAAACCTCATGCCTCATTGGACTGGACTAGGCGACATGAGGTTCCCTGCTAATGAAAAGTCCGGATCCCAGAGGGAGTGATAGCCATGTCGACGGCTGCGTCATGGTCTTCAGTCGGTACATCAGACCTGATCTCTCCGTTGTAGACCAGCACAGCAGTCCGCGGAGGATCAGCCAGTTTCGTTAGCTGCGCCAGCGCCCGATCGTAATAACCACCGCCCTTGCCCATTCGGATCCCTTCTGGGCTGACTCCAAGGGCAGGGATCAGGATGAGCCGGCAGGAGCTGATTGCCTCCGGGCCAAGTCGGGGGCTCGCAGGTTCTGCGATTCCCAGGACTCCTGGGTTCAGCGCCAATCTTCCCTGGTACTGAGCCCAATCCAGGATATTTCCAGGCAGGCAGATGGGAAGGAGGAGGGAAGATGCCTCACCATGGAGGGCGTCGAGAAGCAGCTGCCCGCCGGGTTCGCCGGGGAGTGGGGAATAGGCAGCCACCGAGGTCTCGGAGGGGCTCATCGACCTCAATAGTGCTGCAGTATGCGCGATGATCGATGAATCTTCATGTTGGATCTCATCGGCTGTCATCTCGCGGCGGGCCTGTTGAATACGTGCCCGCAATTGCGCCTTGCGTTTCCGGGTGTCCATAGCTCCACCCTAACCGCGGCGGGGGTTAGCCAACCACCGAGCGTTGACGGGTATGGTGTGGCTTTATGAGCTTGTCATTTAGCGCGCACCCCCATGGCGTGAAGACTGTCATTGTCCCTGCTGCAGGGATGGGGACGCGTTTCCTCCCCGCCACCAAGACAGTGCCTAAGGAGTTGCTGCCGGTGGTAGATACCCCCGGCATCGAATTGATAGCGGAGGAGGCTGCTGCACTGGGTGTTTCCCGAATGGCCGTGGTCGTTGCGCCGAACAAACAGGAGGTGCTGGGGCACTTCGGTCAGTTCCCAGAACTGGTGGAGACCCTCACCCAACGAGGAAAGCTTGAGCAGGTGTCCAAGGTGCAGCGCGCCGGGCAGTTGATGACCCCGGTTGCCGTAGAGCAAGACAAGCCACTGGGCTTAGGACATGCCGTTGGCTTGGCTGAAGAGGTCTTGGACGATGACGAAGATGTCGTTGCCGTCATGCTTCCAGATGATCTGGTCCTTCCCGTCGGCGTCCTAGAGAAGATGGCGCAGGTCCGCGCTGAACTGGGCGGCTCCGTACTATGCGCCTTCAATGTGTCTCCGGAGGAAGTATTTAACTACGGAGTATTTGATATCCAAGAGATTTCCGCCGATGTTGATTTGCCAGCTGAGAGCGTTAAGCGGGTCGTCGGCATGGTGGAAAAGCCAGAGGCATCAGAAGCACCATCAACTCTCGTAGCAGCGGGTCGTTACTTGCTTGATCGAGCCATTTTCGATGCTCTCAGGCGCATCACACCAGGTAAGGGTGGTGAGCTGCAGCTGACAGATGCTATTGAGCTGATGATCAAGGAAGGTCACCCAGTCCACATCGTCATCCATGAAGGCAAGCGCCATGACTTGGGCAACCCGGCTGGCTATATTCCTGCCTGCGTTGATTTCGGGTTGAGCCACCCGGTCTATGGCCCGGCATTGCGTAAGTCCATCACCGATATTCTCGCGGAGCATGACGCCCTGGCTGCCGCATCTGAGCAAGGCTGAGCAGAAAGGGGCTGAAGCAGTGCGATCCGTTGAGCAGCAATTAGCGTTGGTCGCCGATGCCTCGGTGACCCCAGAGCCGGTCCGCATCGCGATCGCGGACGCACTGGGCCTGATGTGTGCCGAGGAAGTCCAAGCAACTCGAGCATTGCCGGGCTTTTCGCAGGCCGCTATTGATGGCTACGCGGTTCGTGCCGTCGATGTTGGCGGTGAACGAGGGCTAGGTAGCCCAGTTGCTGACCCAGATGCCCCGGTGGAGCCGATTGAGCGTTCACTTCCGGTGGTCGGAGAAGTAGCCGCTGGCTCCCAGCAACCCCTGCGCCTGCAACCCAAACAAGCGGTGCGCGTTCATACCGGTGCCCCGTTGCCGACGTTGGCGGATGCCGTCTTGCCGTTGGAGTGGACCGATCGCGGCAAACGCCGGGTCACTGCGCAGCGCGTCGTTCGTTCTGGAGATTTTGCCCGCCGTGCCGGGGACGATATTCGCCCTGGAGATGTAGCGGTTACTGCCGGCTCCGTGTTGGGACCAGCTCAGATTGGCTTATTGGCTGCGGTGGGTCGCAGTAAGGTGCTGGTCTACCCGCGGCCACGGATGTCTGTGATTTCGGTGGGCCGAGAGCTCGTCGATATTGATCGGGAACCCGGACTTGGACAAGTCTTTGACGTCAACTCTTATTCACTAGCTGCTGCCGGACGTGAAGCTGGTGCGGATGTTTATCGGGTGGGCATCGCTGCAGGCGAACCTCGCCGACTCCGCGAAATCGTGGAAGCACAGATCTTGCGCAGCGAAGTAATCGTTATCGCTGGCGCGGTGGGCGGTTCCGGCTCTGAGATTTTCCGGCAGGTATTGGAAGAATTGGGTGAGATCGATACCTCGCGTGTGGCCATGCACCCTGGCTCTGTTCAGGGTTTCGGGCTGCTAGGCGAGGAACGAGTACCAGTATTTTTGTTACCGGCCAATCCGGTCTCTGCCTTGGTGACTTTTGAGGTATTTATTCGGCCATTAATCCGGATGTCACTGGGCAAGAGAAATTCTAATCGACGAGTTGTTCGTGCCCGAGCACTCAACCACATCTCATCTCGGGATGGGCGTCGAGGATTTATTCGGGCTCGGCTGATGCGGGATGCTGAAACCCACGATTATCTGGTCGAAGGCCTTGGTGGTGCCGCGGGCGCACCAGCTCACCTATTGGCAGGTTTAGCAGAGGCCAATGCCATGATCCGCGTGCCCGAGGACGTCACTGAGATCCGTCCCGGCGACGTAGTCGAGGTTATGTTCTTGTCCCAGGGGGCCTAGTTGCTCGATCCATTCGGCCAGGCCATCCACAATTTTAGAAGGCCAGCTAGTGGCCCTCGCGACCTTGTTCATCCAGGGTGGCCAGAATCTACTCCCACCGTGACTTTGGCGGATGGGGGCCGTATTCGACTGCGCCCACTTGTTCGTGGCGATGGTCAGGCGTGGCGTGAGCAGCGCATCCTCGATGAGTCTTTTCTACGCCCCGTGGAGCCCACCGTCGGTGGCACCTGGGAGCTGGCTCATTCCACCTCTGCGTGGTGGAATAACCTACTTGGCCTGCGGCACGCCGCCGCCCAAGGCCAATTGATTGCGTTGGTCATTGAACTCGACGGCCACTTCGCCGGCCAAGTAACTTTAGGCAGCATCCAGCATGGGTGCGTCTCAGATTGTTGGATTGGCTACTGGGTTCATTCGGCCTATATGGGGCGCGGGGTGGCCACGGCAGCTTGTGCATTAGGCACTGACCATGCTTTTCGCAGAATTGGTCTGCACCGGGTTACCGCGACCTATTTGCCCGATAATCCCGCCTCCGGGCGAGTTCTCCAACTGGTGGGTTTCCGAGATGAGGGTTTTCTCCGCAAAAACCTCCACATCAATGGTCGGTGGCAAGATCATCATTATGTCGGGCAGACGGTTGAGGATTACCCCGAGTCTTGTACTGCTCGGTTGCGCCGTGCTGGAAGACTGCGCTGAAATCTGCTCAATTGGGCATTTAGCCCCGGTGGGTCGGCGTGGGAATAGAAGGTATCCACCACAGGCAGTTACTCTGGATGCCATTCCCATCCCCGTCTCCGGAAGGTGGCACGACCTGTGTCCGGAAGCCTGATAATCGTCCTGATCATCGTGGTGTGGCTTTTTGTCCTCGCTCCGCTACTGCTTCGTGGCCAAAAGCCGATCAGTAAGGCTGGCGAAGCCTTCGATGACACCCGAGTTCTCTACGAGGGTGGCTCCGGTGAGCTTCCCGTTCGTCGACGCCCGCGGTTGTCGTCCTCAGATGTTCATCGCTCTACCGATGAACGCAGTGATGACTATGAGGTCGTTGACGCGGAAGATGATGTCCTGATTGAAGATTCGCAGCCTTCCAGTGGCTTCGCCGCCGCAAATGCGATTAAAGGTGTGTTCTCTCGGAAATCTGAGGAGCCGGCCGAGGAGATCATTGATGGTGGAATCGTCCACGAACTCAACGCTTCGCACACCCACGACACTGATTCGGAACTAGAAGACGAGCAGTCGGCTGAGCTTGAGATTCTCGACGATGAGGATTTTGATCGGGAGTCTACTTATGACTATGACGATTCCTATACCTCTCCAGCGGACCTGATGTACCCGGCTTCGGACGCTGACCAGCCGGAGCCAAGCGCGTCCGATTCCGAGGCTTCTCGAAGCGAAGACGACCAAGAAGCTCTCGATGATCTTTCTGAAGATGAGCTGGCCTTTGCCCAACATCGCAGTAGCCGTGGCGGCTGGGATCCGGTGTCCGACGCAGAGCATTCGACCAGTCGTTATCAGCGCCGCCAGCGCACCTTAATCGGTCTAGTCGTTGCCACGGTGGTAACAGTGGCACTGGGCTTTATCCTCGGTGGCTGGGCCTGGTCACTGCCGGTACTCGCACTGGCGGCTACCGTCATGTATCTAGTTGCCTTGCGCAATCAGGTCCGAGCAGAAGAAGCTCTGCGTTTGCGTCGAGTACGTCAACTGCGTCGTGCTCGCCTCGGAGTGCGCAATTCCGCCGATGAAGAACTCGCTATTCCGCGCAACCTTCGCCGGCCGGGTGCAGTGGTGCTAGAGCTCGATGATGAGTCACCGGACTTTGAATACCTCCCGGTCACTGACGCACACTTCGAGACCGAGCAGGAGCCTCCTCGCGTCGATCGCCGCTTTGATATCCGCAGCCGTCGCTTCGGAGATAGTCGCCGAGCCAGCTAGAGCGTCTCTTTAGCGCCTGCGATTTTCTAGGAACGAGATCGTAGGCGTAACGTGTAAAAGTGCCTTAGATGGTTAAGGGGCTATAGCTCAGTTGGTAGAGCGTCGCGTTCGCAATGCGAAGGTCTGGGGTTCGATTCCCCATAGCTCCACTCTTTTTCTTTCCGCTGATGGTGCCCAGGCCCTCGTATTAAAGCTGACGATGGTGGCCGCTGTGCCCGCGGGTTTCATTGACTTCACGGTTAAGCTCAAAGCAACTATCTGCTCGATCAGCCTCGGATCTGGTGTGGCAGAAACACTGGAGATTCCTAGGTTGTTTCAAGGACATATGGCCGATAACTGCTGCCGGGGTCACCTCAGATCTGAGAACTCGAGTCAGCGCTGGTCATCGCGACCTAGACCTAGCGCAGACTCACGTGTTCTCTCAGCTTGGTATCTCTTGGGGTGTGCTTTCTCTCCGACGCGGTAGGGCTAGTAACTGCTGTTAAGAAGCAGGGAAGCGATAGATGATCAAGGCTGATGACATTTGTCATCTCTTCGGTATGACAGACCGGTGGCCAAGTCTTGACATATGGCTCTAACAGCAACGATGCGTATAGGGCAGGATTGTTGCTATGACAAACACCCAGACTGCGATCGATGTCGTCGGCCTCTCGCGTACCTACGACACAGGCAAAAAGACATATGAGGCCGTAAAGAACTTGAGCTTCCAAGTCCACAGTGGGGAAGTCTTCGGTCTATTGGGCACCAATGGTGCGGGTAAAACCTCCACCCTTGAAGTAGCCGAAGGTTTGGCTAGTCCCTCAACCGGCGAAGTGCGTATCCATGATCTAGACCCCATCGCCGATCGGGCAGCATTACGTCCTGAATTGGGCATTATGCTGCAATCTGGCGGGCTGCCGTCGCAGTTGACTGTGCAAGAAACCATGCAGATGTGGCACGGCACCTGTACACACCCAAGAAGAATTTGCGACGTCCTTAGCGACGTCGATCTCACCCACCGCGTAGACGTGAGGGTTGGCGCGCTTTCGGGCGGAGAGCAACGCCGGCTTGACTTAGCCTGCGCGTTACTTGGCGATCCTTCGATTCTCTTTCTCGATGAACCAACAACTGGCCTTGATCCAGAGTCACGCCGAAAGACCTGGGAGTTGCTACTCGCTTTAAAAAATCGTGGTGTGACTATGCTCCTGACCACTCATTATCTGGAAGAAGCAGAATTTCTAGCTGATCGTCTAGCCATTATGAATTCCGGCGAAATCGTCCTCGAAGGGACGCTTTCCGAATTGGTGAGTCAAGTTCGCTCGGAAATTAGCTTTAGCGTTGGCACCCAACCAATGCCAAAACTTCCAGTGCTTTCTGGGGCAACGGTGAGTCACGAGAATAGCCGCGTGGTCATCACCACTGCGCAACTCCAAATGCACACATTAGAGCTGCTTCAATGGTCCGCGGCCAACAGTATTGATCTACCGGACTTTGCCGCCCACCCTGCAACCCTGGAATCAGTGTTTATGAAAGTTGCAGGCGCTGCCGCCACTTCGTTTTAACCAGCGACAGACTTAGGAGAATTTGATATGACTACCGAAACTCTCGATCGATCCTCACCACGTACTGCGTTTTCTCGTGTTCGTGCTTTGGGGACAGCTGAATGGTTACAATTTCGTCGGAACAAAACCATTCTATTTATGGCCACCATATTCCCTGTGGGCATTCCACTTGTGTTGTTTAGTATCGGCTCAAGGGGTGCGGTAGAGGCCGCCAACACCATCGATATTTTTGTGTTGTACACATTATTGTTCGTGCAGTTCTACACGGTGTTATCGATGGTGACCACTCGTCGGGATGAACGGGTACTCAAACGCTTGCGCACGGGTGAGGCCCGGGATTGGGAAATCCTTGGCGCAATTTGTATTCCCGGGGCACTGCTGAGCATCGTGTTCACCATCGTGATCGTTCCGCTGCTCATGATCATGGGCGCCCCTGCACCTGTCAATCTCATCCCACTTGCGTTGGCAGTGGTCCTTGGACTGATTCTAGCTAGTGCACTGGCCTTTGCTACGAGTGGATTTACCCGCAATGCTGAAGCCGCACAGCTAACCTCTATGCCGGTGATCACGGTAGCAATCCTTGGTTTGGGAGCTCTTCGGCCGATGTTCGGTGACAGCATCCTAGCTAGCATGGTCAACTACACCCCATTTGCTGCGATCAGTGATCTAGTGCAACTGGGTTGGGCGGGAGCTACTTTCAGTGATTCATTAGCTGGCGCAGAGGCTTGGAGTTTTGCTGGTGTGCTGGAACATTCAGTCCAGCCACTGCTGATAATTCTGGGTTGGACAGTGCTAACTGTTGCCGTTACTCGCCAGTACATGCGCTGGGATACTCACCGCTAACAGAGGATTCTGATGATTGATTCCCACTCCACTCGGCTCAATGGCCTGATTTCTCCGCTGCGGAGATGGCGGGGTCTCGACAATGTAGCTAAATACGCCTCATATACGCGGATATCTTTGCAGATCATTCCGGTGGCAGTGGCTATTGGCTCTCTTCGCGCTGCTGCTGAGCGACAGGTTTTCGGCTGGCATATTGCTCTAACCAGCTCCTATGTGGTCGGAATTCTAGTTTTCGTCATTCTGGTTTATCAGTATCATCCAGACCTCAACACTGAGGTAAAGCGTCCGGTGGAACCCATTTTCCGAGTTGGATTAGCTGTCACCATGCTTGGTTTGGTGGGCTCGCTGATCTTGCAGAATCTGGCCTTTTCTTGGATAGATCAACCATCAGCAATCACAATCTCGTTGGTCTCTCTCTTTGCTCTTTCCGTGGGCTATATCCCGTGGTTTAGCTACCGTTGGATAGTCAGTATTGTGCTCACCGCACTTGTAGGATTCGTGGCTCAGTTGACTACCCCGCAGCTATATATCTGGTGGCTGATCCCGCTGTTTGTGACTCTCACAGTGTCTCTCTCGATATGGACAGTCAACATTATGAAAGAGGTAGAACGATCCCGCGAGCTGGAAGCATCTTTGCGTGTTACCGAGGAACGCCTGCGCTTTTCCCAGGAGTTGCATGACACTCTGGGCCAACATCTCGCTGCTATATCACTAAAATCTGAGCTTGCACTCGCGCTAGCCAGGCGAGGAGATAAGCGTATTGAAGGCGAACTGCGTGAATTACAGCAGCTCACGCGCATCTCTATGTCGCAAATGCGAGAAGTCGTGCATGGCTATCGATCTATCAACTTGGCTACGGAGATAGAAGGCGCGCGTAGTTTGCTCAGCGATGCACACATCACGGTGCATACCCACGGTGAGATCTCTGAAGTGTTGGGACCTCAACGGGCGTTGTCTGCGTGGCTAGTGCGTGAAGCTACCACCAATGTGTTGCGTCATTCTGATGCAACCACGGTTGACTTATATCTCGGGGCGAAAGAGGTCCGGGTGACAAATAATGGAGTACAAAGCCCCATCGGAACCTTGTCTGGTCTGAGCGCACTGCGTCAACGTGCCGAAGCTGCGGGAACTTCGTTGCTTGTGGAGCACGAAGGAGATCACTTTACTGTTCGAATCATCTCAGAAAGGGCTATTAGCTCATGATCTCTATTGCCATCGCTGATGATGAATCCCTTGTCGCCAGTTCTCTTAGTACGCTGCTCGGGTTGGAAGATGATCTGGAGGTGGTTTGTACTCGTGGTTCAGGAGAAGAAATTATCACCTGGTGGAATAGCCGATTGAGAGCAGGAGATAACACCGCTGACGTCTGCGTCCTAGATCTAAAATTGGGCGGCATTGATGGCATTGATACCGCGGTAGCATTGCGCAACCTTAGTGCAAACCTCCCGGTGCTGATCGTGACCAGTTATGCCAGACCTCGCCAACTGAAACGAGCGCTGGCTAATGGCATCTTGGGTTTTCTACCCAAGACTTCCACCGCAGAAGAATTTGCTACCGCTATCCGCGGTGTTCACTCGGGGAGGCGCTACATCGATCCAGAGCTTGCCGCTATGACCATCAGCGCAGGTGCTTCACCACTGACTGAACGCGAAGAAGAGCTTCTAGAGCTGGCGGGCCAAGGAAAAAGTGTGGAAGATATCGCAGCTTCTGCACATCTAGCACCCGGTACAACCCGCAATTATCTTTCCCAAGCTATGAATAAGGTCGGTGCTCAGAACCGTTTTGGAGCATTTACTCGCGCCCGAGAACTGGGTTGGCTCTAAAGACCTGGGCAGAGGATTCGGCCTCTGAGCCGTGGAGATCTGTTTCCCAGCAGATCGATTGAGTTATCTCCACACCCCAGAGCTACCGCGGCGATGAGCCCCAAGTAGATGGATATCTACCACCCCGATGGCCCCCATCAGCGCAAACATGGTGGTGGGGCCAACAAAGGTGAAACCGTGGCTTTTCAACGCTCGGGCCAGGGCCTGTGATTCTGGCGATTGAGTGGGGATATCGGAGGCGAGAACTGGCATCGGAGTCTCCGCTGGCCGGTGCGACCAGATCAGTTGTGAAAGACCTCCATGCTCGCGGAGATCAATGGTGGCTCGGGCATTGTTGATCACGGCTTCGATCTTGCGGCGATTGCGGATGATGGCAGGCTCCGAACACAATCGTTCGATATCCGCATTATCGAAAGTGGCTACCTCGTCTGGGTCGAAATCTGCGAATGCGCTTCTAAACGCCGGGCGTTTGCGCAATACCAGTTCCCAGGACAGTCCGGCTTGGAAAGCCTCGAGGCTGAGCCTTTCAAATAGCTCGGCTTCGTCATAGATCGGCAGGCCCCATTCGTGGTCATAATAATCACGCAGCAGCTGGTTGGTGCTGGCCCAAAGAGGCCGGGCTAAGCCGTCTTCGCCGAGGACGAGATTGGGTGTGCTTTCAATCATGATGGGCTCCATACTGCTATTGGACTGTCTCCGCTATCGAGAGGTTCCCAGCAACGCGTTGCTCGTGTTCCAATAACCAGCGTTTGGCCTCGGGCCCTCCGGCGTATCCGCCGATAGAGCCATCAGCGCGAAGTACCCGATGACAAGGGCGGATGATTAATAGGGGATTATTAGCGCAGGCGCTTCCCACCGCTCTTACCGCCCGCTCATATCCACAGGTAGCAGCCAGCTGCGAATAAGACACGGCTTTCCCGTAGCCAATATCGCTCAGCGCAGTTTGTACCTCAGCGCGAAAGCCTTGGGTGGAAGCATCCAGGGCTAAATCAAAGTGGAGACGTTTCCCTGCGAAATACTCGCCGAGCTGGCTGGCGGCTTCCTCGAGCAGAGGGCTTGAGCCGGTGCCGGATCCGCCGAAACTAACTCGGCGAAGGCCGATGTGGCTGGCCTCGAGGGTGAGTGGACCGAGAGGTGAATTGATCAACACGACATACTCCTTGGTATCGGCGTTCAGGGTAGTCTAATCGACATGGATAAACCGGCCGTAAGGGATGCTGCGCTGCTGCTGCTGCGCCTAGTCCTAGGTACCGTGTTCATCGCGCATGGCTGGGACAAGGCCTTTTTGACCGGCCTGACAGAGACCACTGGTCAGTTCAGTGCTTGGGGGGTCCCGCAGCCAAAGCTATCGGCTTATCTCGTCATGGCTAGTGAGCTCGTTGGTGGGGCTTTGTTGGTCGTAGGACTGCTGACCACTTTCGTGGCAGCCACGTTGGCTCTACTGATGCTGGCAGCCGTGTGGTTTGTGCACTTGAGTGAGGGTTTCTTCGTCGTCGATGGGGGAGTGGAGTACCCCTTAGTCATCATCATCGCTTTGCTGATGATCGTCGTCTTTGGCCCAGGTCGAGCAAGCCTAGATGGGGTGTTGTCCCGTGGTTGATCATGAACAAGTACAGGCAGCACTTTCCGCCAGAATAGATCGAGAACCTTCTCCACTGCCCGATGATGTGGTGGACGCACACTTAGCAGAATGCGAGCAGTGTCGAAGGTTCTGGGATAACTCACTAATGCTGAGCCGAACACTCAGTTTTGGGGAACCCGCAGATAGTGGGATGAGCCCTCCTGATCTGTCAGAGATCATTATTGCCGGAGTAGAACCAGAATGGCGGCGCACCGCGAATACCCGAGCTTTGGGGTTGGCGCTGGGCAGAATTGTCTTGGTGCTGGTTAGCTTTATCTGGGTGTTCTGGGCGGTGCAATTACTCGGTGACGCCGGAGGCTTGGTCCCGGAGGCCGCGGACGGGGCCACCATTGATCCGGGGGCCGATCCCACCTCAGCCAACCTGCTCATTGATGCTGCTGCCTACCGTCTGGCGATAGCGTTGTCGCTGTTGGCTGCTGCCTGGAAGCCTCGATTGGTTGCTGGTCTCATGCCGATGATGGGGGCATTGTGGACCTTTAAATTCGGATTCTTGGTCCGAGACATCATCGTGGGCACGGTGGAAGAAGGACAGGTTTTGGGCCTGCTGCTGCTGCTAGGCACCTTGATGGCGCTGAGCTGGACCTGGTTGAATGATTATGGGTATTCCCGCCTGCGTGCAGGATGGCGGGAACTAGGAGCAAACCCGGTCTAGCCCTGCCAATCCAAATCAGGTCCAGCTAGGCAGCCACATCAATGATTGGTACCAGTTCTCCGGGATCAGATATCCGTAGAAGATGGGTGACCAATAGAGGAACATCGCTACCGCCAACGATAGGTAGACGATGACTGCCATGGTCCCCCAAGTGATTGAGCCACCGGCCAAACGACGGATCCATGCAGGGCTGATTTGCCGACCTCGGCCATGTAACTGGCCGAGCGTAAGCGCGATGAGCGCGATAATAAATGGTGCCAACGCGGTGGCATAGAAGAAATACATCTGGCGGTCATAGCCAGCCAACCACGGCAAGAAGCCGGCGGCGAAGGCAACAATTGGGATGAGGAACCGACGGTCTTTGCGGATGATTAAGCACCAGATCCCCCAGGCCAAGATGGGTACCGTCAGCCACCAGATCGCGGGGGTACCGAAGAGGTAAACCATCCGACGGCACTGATCAGCGCCGCATTCTAAATCGGTGGAGGAAAAATAGAGGATTGGTCTGGTGGCTGCCAGCCAGGACCATGGTTTGGAATCCCAGGGGTGGGAATGGCCACCTGAGGTAGTCAATGAGGCATGAAATTCCAGCACCGAGGCATGGTAGTAAATGAATCCGGCGATGGATTCTGGCAGCCGTTGTAGCCAAGAGGATGCCTCGATGGTCCCGTCGGCCAAAGCATGACGGTAGACAGAGGTCTCAGAGGAAAACCATGCTCGCCATGCCCACAAGTAGAGCATTATTGGCACCAGTACGAGGGAAGCCAATGCCGGGAGCACATCACGGACTAGCGTTCCGGTGATGAAACGGTCAACGCCATAGCGGCGTCGTAACGCCAGATCGAGGAAGACACTCATCAGGCCAAAAAAGGCGATGTAGTACAGGCCAGACCATTTAACTCCCAGCGCCAACCCCAGCGAGACACCCGCGATGAACCGCCACCACCGGAAACCAAAGCGGGGGCCGAAGACCGAATCGCCCAATAGTCCTTCGGTATAGGCGTGGTGGATGCGAGCTCGCATCTGCTCGTGGTCACAGGCCAAGGCGAAAGCAGCAGCGACGATGAAAAATACCTGGAGAATATCCAGCATGCCGAAGCGGGAACCTACCAACAACACTCCGTCGACCACTGCGAGTAGTCCCGCGAAAACGGCGACCTGCCAGGTACCGGCGATTCGGCGAACCAATAACATGGTCATCACGACGGTGGCTGCTCCAAAAAGCGCGGTCATAAACCGCCAGCCCATCGGAGAATAGCCAAAGAGCCACTCGCCGAATGCGATGATCTGCTTAGCCAAAGGCGGGTGAACGACCAAACCATAACCAGGGTTGGATTCGATACCCCCGATCAGTGGATTTATCTGGGAGCGAACCATATCCCATGCTTGCGGGACATAGTGCTTCTCATCAAAAACTGGAGTGCCGGTGGCTACCACGCTACTGAGACCCACAAAGCGGGTAAAGATCGCGAGAATCGCAATTACCAGCGTGCTGATGGTGTCTGAGCGTGTCCAACCCAGTGCTCTAGGGGAAATCGGACGGACTTGTTCCGCAAATCGCGGAGATTGGCGTTCGTCGACGTCGATAGCGGTGCTCACGAAAGAGAGTCTAGGGTACAAGGCATGTCACAGGTCGATTCTCTTCCGCGCGGTGTGGTGTTAGCCGCGACCCCACTAGGCAATGTCGGGGATGCTTCCCCGCGTCTGCGCCAAGCATTGGCTGAAGCGGATGTCATCGCCGCCGAAGACACCCGTCGTTTACGTGGGCTTGCCACTGCCTTGGGAGTGGAAATCGGCGGGCGGGTGGTCTCCAACTTTGATCACAACGAACAAAGTCGGGCCCAGCAGCTGCTCGAGGCAGCGCGCACGGGCACCGTACTGGTGGTCAGTGATGCCGGAATGCCGTTGGTCTCTGATCCGGGGTTCTCGCTTGTCGACGTCGCTCATGACAACGGCGTTCCCGTCACCTGCCTTCCTGGCCCTTCTGCGGTGCCGACGGCGCTAGCTCTGTCTGGGTTGCCGGTGGGACGGTTCATCTTTGATGGTTTCGCGCCCCGCAAGTCTGGTGCGCGCCGGGAATGGTTGGAGTCGCTGCGAACCGAACCCCGGGCTGCCTGCTTTTTCGAGTCCCCACATCGGTTGGCAGATACGTTAAAAGACGCTGCAGATGTTCTGGGTAGCACCCGCCGTGCGGCAGTCTGCCGAGAATTGACTAAGACCTATGAAGAGGTACGTCGGGGCACACTTCCGGAGTTAGCGGATTGGGCTGCAGCAGGGGTCAAAGGAGAAATCACAGTAGTTCTAGAAGGCGGGACCCCTGAGGACGTCGATGCAGAGTCTTTGGTTCCAGCGGTGGAAGCATTGGTGACCGAGGGTATGCGGCTAAAAGATGCTTGCCGGCAGACGGCTGCAGGTCGGGGAGTATCCAATCGTGAGCTCTATGAAGCGGTCTTATCCGCGAGATAGATCACAAGATGGACAATCGTTATGACATCGTGAGCTTAGGTTAACGAAACTTCTTTGACGTGCGCAAAGCCCGTGCGCTGGCTAATCACAGGGGAGGTCTCTCAAGGCGGTTACCCGCTAAGTGCAGCCTTTCTGTTTGTTGCTTGTGGATAAAATGGGTGAAGGTTAGTTCCATGACCAATCCTGAACATTCCTCGGCAACTGAACAGTTGGCCACGATGATGTCGGATGCCGACGTCATAGGTGAGCATGTAGACGACACCTCTGCTTCTGCTATTGAGGTAGCAGATCGGGGCAAAGCAAAGATCGACTGGTTTATCGTGGCTCCCGCAGCTGCGGTCATTTTGGCGGTTGTGGGCTGGGGGATTGCCTCACCGACTAGTTTCGAGAATTTCGCGGCTAATGCTCTGTCTTTCGTTATTGAAAACCTCGGTTGGGCGTTCGTATTCTTTGGAACTGTGTTCGTTGGCTTCATGATCGTTGTTGCCACGACGAAGTTCGGAAGTATCAAACTCGGTGGCGATGACGAGGAACCTGAGTTTAGAACCGTTTCTTGGATCGCGATGATGTTCGCCGCCGGTATGGGCATCGGTCTGATGTTCTATGGTGCCAGCGAACCGTTGACGTTCTATCGCGATGGGGTTCCAGGGCACGAACCCAATGAAGTCGGAACCGCGATGGCCTCTGCGCTGTTCCACTGGACTCTCCATCCGTGGGCGATTTACGCCATCGTCGGCCTAGCCATTGCCTACTCGACCTTCCGTCGGGGTCGTCGTCAGTTGATCTCATCGGCTTTCGTGCCACTGTTGGGTAAGCGTAAGGCCGAAGGCTTCTGGGGCAAGCTCATTGACGTTCTGGCCATCGTGGCTACCGTATTCGGTACTGCGACCTCTTTGGGCGTGGGAGCTATTCAGATCCGGGCAGGCCTTTCAGCTTCCGGGATTATTGATTCTCCCGGTACGTGGACGATCGTCGGCATCGTCGGCGTACTTACTCTCGCTTTCCTAGTTTCCGCACTTTCAGGCGTAGGCAAGGGCATCCAGTACGTATCGAATGCGAACATGGTGATGGCCGCTCTCTTGGCTATCTTCGTGTTTATTCTTGGTCCGACCGTCTCCGTGCTGAACCTGCTTCCCAGCTCCGTGGCCAGCTACTTTAGCCAGTTCTTCGATATGGCTGGCCGTACCGCGATCTCCGCCGATGGTACTGCCGGCGAATGGCTCGGATCATGGACCATCTTCTACTGGGCCTGGTGGATTTCTTGGTCCCCGTTCGTCGGTATGTTCCTCGCCCGGATCTCACGGGGCCGTACAATCCGTGAATTCACTGTTGGCGTCTTGGTCGCTCCTGCCATGGTCTCGGTTATCTGGTTCTCTATTTTTGGTGGCACTGCCATTGTCTTCGAACAAAACGGTGACTCAATTTGGGGCGACGGTAGCGCTGAGACTCAGCTGTTTAGCCTCCTGCAGAGCCTGCCCGGTGGCGCGATCATGGGCATTCTCGCCATGATTTTGCTCTCGACCTTCTTTATTACTTCCGCTGACTCCGCTTCGACTGTTATGGGCACCCTTTCTCAGGGTGGCCGGACCAACGCGACCCCGATTGTCTCGGCAACGTGGGGCCTTCTGACTGCCATCATCGGCATGGTGATGCTGATCTCGGGCGATTCTGCGTTGCCCAACCTGCAGAGCATTACGATTATCGCCGCCAGTCCTTTCCTCTTGGTGATCATCGGTCTCATGTTTGCTCTGGTCAAAGATCTAAAAGACGACGTGGTCTATGTCGACTACCGTTCCCAGAAGGCATTTGCTACTCAATTGGCTAGGGAACGACGGATCTATTCCGAGCACCTGCGAGCAGAAGAACAGAAGACTCGACGCAAAGAGCGCTTGGCCGAACGCAAGCAGCAGGGCCCGATCAAATAAGGTGTAACCCATGACCCAGTCTGTTCTTGTTTCCGTTGCCTGGCCGTATGCCAACGGCCCCCGTCATATCGGACATGTCGCCGGTTTCGGCGTTCCCTCCGATGTTTTCGCCCGCTATCAGCGAATGATCGGCAGTGAGGTCCTCATGATCTCCGGGACCGATGAGCACGGCACCCCGCTATTGGTGCAGGCGGACAAAGAGGGTGTAACCGTTCGGGAACTAGCAGATCGCTATAACCGCCAGATCGTCGAAGACCTGGCAGGTCTGGGCCTGTCTTATGACTTGTTCACTCGTACCACCACTCGTAACCACTACTCGGTGGTCCAGGAATTGTTCACCGGACTCTATGACAACGGTTATATGATCCGAGAGACCACCATGGGTGCGGTATCTCCTTCGACTGGGCGCACGTTGCCCGATCGCTACATTGAGGGCACCTGCCCACTGTGTGGCGCCGATGGCGCTCGCGGCGACCAGTGTGACAACTGTGGAAACCAGCTCGACCCAGCTGATCTGATCAACCCGGTATCCAAGATCAACGGCGAGACCCCGAAGTTTGTGGAGACTGAGCACTTCCTGCTTGATCTTCCCTCCCTGGCGGATTCCCTTGGCCAGTGGCTGCGTGGCCGCGAAGACTGGCGCCCGAATGTACTGAAGTTCTCCCTGAACCTGCTCGAGGATCTGCGCCCGCGGGCAATGACTCGTGACATTGACTGGGGAGTGCCCATCCCGGTGGATGGTTGGGCCGATGACAACGCTAAGAAGCTCTACGTCTGGTTCGACGCAGTCATTGGTTACCTGTCCTCCTCCATCGAGTGGGCCTGGCGATCCGGTGATCCGGAGGCTTGGCGCAAGTGGTGGTGCGACCCAGAGGCTGCCGGTTATTACTTCATGGGCAAAGACAACATCACTTTCCACTCCCAGATTTGGCCGGCCGAGCTGCTCGGCTACGCGGGCAAGGGTGCCAAGGGCGGCCAGCTCCACAAATACGGCGAGATCAATTTGCCCACGGAGGTCGTCTCCAGCGAGTTTTTGACCATGTCTGGTTCCAAGTTCTCATCTTCCAAAGGCGTGGTCATCTACGTCAAGGATTTCTTGGCAGAGTTTGGACCTGACCCGCTGCGCTACTTCATTGCGGTGGCGGGACCGGAAAACACCGACACTGACTTCACCTGGGATGAGTTCGTCCGCCGCGTCAACAATGAGTTGGCCAACGGCTGGGGCAACCTCGTCAATCGCACGGTCTCCATGGCATACAAGAATTTCGGCCAGGTCCCAGTGCCGGGAGCATTGACTGAATCTGATCAGCGGATCCTGGATCTCGCGGCCGAAAGTTTCGACAGCGTCGGACAGTCCTTGGCACAGTCGAAGTTCAAAGCTGGCATCACCGCGGCCATGCACGTAGTGGGTGAGGCTAATGCTTATATCGCGGAGCAAGAGCCGTGGAAACTGGCCAAGGACGAATCGCAGCGTGAGCGTCTGGGAACCGTCCTCTGGACGGCTCTGCAGGTGGTCTCTGACTGCAATGTCTTGCTGACTCCCTACCTTCCGCATATCGCTCAACAGGTCCACGAGACCCTCGGACGAGAGGGTGTTTGGGCTGCTAGCCCAGAGATCAAGGAAGTTGTCGATGATATGCCCGTCGAGCTGGTCGGCGTCGGTCTGCCTGAGGCCGGGGTGTCCTACCCTGTCATCACCGGCGACTACGCTACCCAGCAAGCTGCGTGGAAGCGTATCGACGTCGTCCCCGGTACCGTCTTAGCCAAGCCGAAGCCGTTGATCCAGAAGCTTGATCCTGAACTAGGCGAGACGGGCCCAGAATGGGCCCCAGTTCAGGGCTAGTGTGAGATAGCGCTAGATCCATCTGCCCCGGAGACCTGTTGGTGTCCGGGGCATAGTGTTAGGTGGGGGCATGGATATCGTTGATCAGGCCACCAGAGTTCAGGCAGACCAACTACTCGCCGGAATCGCCGGTCCAGGTGCTTCGCTGCGCGATGACCAATGGACCGCTATTGATGCACTGGTTAATCAGCGCCGCCGAATGCTGGTTGTTCAGCGCACGGGTTGGGGAAAATCAGCCGTCTATTTCATTGCCGCCAAGCTACTGCGGGAACGCGGAGCCGGGGCATCGCTGATTATTTCTCCATTGTTGGCCTTGATGCGCAACCAGGTTGCTGCCGCTGAGCGTGCGGGTATTAAGGCAGCCACGCTCAATAGTGCGAATATGACGCAGTGGCAGCAGATTCAACAACAGGTCGCAGCCGGAGAGATTGACGTGCTGCTGATTTCTCCAGAACGGCTCAATAACCCAGGTTTTCGCGATGAGGTATTGCCAAGATTGGCAGAGTCTGTCGGCATGATCGTCGTCGATGAGGCGCATTGCATCTCTGACTGGGGCCATGATTTTCGTCCAGACTATCGCCGGATTAGGGATCTTTTGGCTGGGCTCCGAGAGGGCGTTCCCGTCTTAGCTACCACTGCCACTGCAAATGACCGAGTCGTTGCTGATGTGCAATCCCAGTTGGGTGCTCATACTGGGCTTCTGCGTGGTGGGCTCGACCGAGAATCGCTGCACCTATCGGTAGTCTCGCTACCGGATACCACTGCTAGACCAGC
Source organism: Corynebacterium alimapuense (assembly GCF_003716585.1). Taxonomy (GTDB): domain Bacteria; phylum Actinomycetota; class Actinomycetes; order Mycobacteriales; family Mycobacteriaceae; genus Corynebacterium; species Corynebacterium alimapuense. The sequence continues at coordinate 386,268 of NZ_PTJO01000005.1, read as the reverse complement.
CTGGCTAGCTACTCAGCTGGCGCAATTGAGCGGTTCTGGCATCATCTACTGTCTTACCGTTGCAGCAGCCGAAGATCTAGCTCAGGCGCTGGAATCAGCTGGGTGGAATGTCGCGGCCTATACCGGCCGGACCGAGGCCGAAGAACGAGCACGCCTGGAACAAGCTCTCCTGGGCAATGAGCTCAAAGCGCTCGTGGCTACCTCGGCGCTGGGCATGGGCTTTGATAAACCCGACTTGGGGTTCGTGGTCCACCTCGGTGCCCCTGGCTCACCGGTGTCCTACTATCAGCAGATCGGTCGCGCCGGGCGTGGTACCGATCGGGCAGAGGTGATCTTGCTGCCGGGTGCGGAGGATCGTGAGATTTGGGAGTATTTCGCCTCAATCTCTTTTCCCGGAGAAGCCGTCGTTCGCCAGCTGCTGGGAGTACTCAACGACCAAGCACAATCCACGGTTCGACTCGAAGCACAGGTGGATCTCAGTCGATCTCGCCTTGAACAGGTGCTCAAGGTTTTGGACGTTGACGGAGTAGTTCGCCGGGTTCAAGGTGGGTGGATAAGCACTGGCAGCGAATGGCATTATGACGCTCAGCGCTACTTAGGTCTGCGTCAGGCTAGGCAACAAGAGCAGCAGGCAATGCTGGATTATCAGTCCACTACTGGCTGCCGAATGCTCTTTCTGCGTCGACAACTCGATGACAATGAAGCCATGGTCGATTGTGGGCGTTGCGATAACTGCACAGGCAACCGGCCAACCGAATTGGTCGATGAACAGATGGCCAACACTATTTCTGGAAGCCTCAATGCCCCAGGAGTGCAGCTGGCCGCTCGCAAACAATGGCCAACAGGCATCAGCGTTCGGGGAAAAATCAAGGGCTTGGAGCCCGGGCGGGCGTTGGGCCGGCTCAATGACATCGCCCGTGGCCCGGCATTGAGAGAACTCTTGGCCGAGAAAACTTGGCGCCCAGTCCACAATTGGCGTCAGGACACGTGGCTGCCGAGCATCGTGGAAGTCTTGGCCACGTGGGAGTGGACACAACGGCCAGGGACCGTCATCGCCCTAGGATCCACTGAGCCGGCCACCACAGAATTAGTGGCAGCCACGGCGGAAGCGATCGCAGGTGTAGGCCAGATGAATTTTGGCGGACTGCTGCCAGTTCGTGCTGGCGCGCAGGAGGTCGCAGCTCAAAACTCTGCCTACCGAGTCGCAGGTCTGCTGGGGCAGTGGGATTTGTCTGTGTTCACTGGTGCGGAGTTCAGCGATGGGCCGATTCTCTTGGTCACCGATCTGGTTGATACCGGCTGGTCAGTGACCGTTGCCGGAGTGGCACTAGCGGAGGTAACCGGTCGTCAAGTTCTGCCCTTCGCGCTGGCCAGCCGGGGCTAGTGCCGGCTAGCCAGGACCGGTAGCTAGGACGCTGCGAGTAGTCCGATCTCGCTGCGCCCCACACATAATTGGTTGATCCCACCGCCAGGAGTTACCCGCAACTCTTGTCCACCGCCGAGCACATGGACATGAAGCTGAGACAACCCAGCCTGAACTGGCACTTCTACTTCCTCGCCGTCTAACGCCAAGCTCACTGTGCCAGCCTGATCAGCGAAATAATTGAAACGTACAACCCAATCGCGCCCAAGCAGCGGACCATCGAGCGCTATTGATTCGCCTTCGGGGCCAACAAGAACGCCGCAATCAGGCTGGGTACCAGGGACCGTGGCTCGCAAGGGCATTAACTCGGACGGAATCAACGTGCCCTCGCCGTCGATGAGCACCGGATCGGTGGTCCAATCGCCGATTTCTGGGACATCATCGAGTCCACCGATCAGACGGGAGAGCATATTATCCGGGTAGACCACCGGCAATAAGACATCGAGTGCTACCGCCTGATCGAGGATGGGTTCTTCTTGTTCCGCCCGTTCCGTCAATTCCTCGCGGAGGGTGTGGAAATACTCTCGAGCAGGTTGTTCTGACCAGCTATGGGCATAGGAGATAGTGCTTATCGCAGTGGAGACTAGATAGGCTGCCGCGACAGCTGAGCCAAGGGATAGCGCGATAGGCCGGGGCAGTGGGTGGGCCTTTTCCGGTGTCGGACGAGAAAGCAGGAACGCGGTCGCCGCCGCTGCCAATACCGCCACCTCGGAGAAATGTCGCAAGGTCTGAGTGATTTCTTCGGTGGCACTAGGTCCGCTGCGAGCTAGTGCCAATGCCAGCAAGGGCATCACCGGATAGCACACGACCGGCAACCACACCACGAGATCACGCACTCGGCGCCGGGCGGTCCAGATAGCAATGCCGACCACTGCTAAAGCGCCCAAAACTAGTGCGGCCACCGGGGCTTCAGCCCACGGTGGAGAAGGATGCCACCGCTCCCAGTGCCACGGACCACCAGCCACGGTAGGCAGGAGAGATCGAAGATAACCACTGGTGAAAAGCTCAAATGTGCTCTCCCCAGCTGCACTAGTCCGGGGATCTCCAATAGTGGCGAAATAGACCCCAGCCCAGGTCACAGTCGGGATAGCCAGTACTACTGCGATGCGGGCAATCGCTCTGAATTGGGAGCGTAGCGTTGCCGAGGCAGCGCAAAAACATACCAGCATCGCCACCACGATTGGTCCGGCAAATAACGCTCGTTCAGAAAAGAGCAGTCCGATAGACAGCGCCAATGCCGCGATCGTGAGGTGGCGCCACGGGGTTCGACTGCGCAGCGCCAGCACACAATGAGCAAGGGTCAACGCGATAGCTGCGTGCAGGGGCATGGTGTTGACCGCGGTGGCCAACCAGGTAGTCGAGGGCAGCGTCAGCGGGGTGAGTAGGTAGAGAGATAACGGAAGTGCTGCCCAAGGAGCGACTGATCCGGCCCGTGCGCACAGCACCCAACTCAGCCAGGCCACCGAGGCGGCCGCGCTGAGTTGGAGCAGCGCCAACACTGCCACTGCTACCGGCCAGTTCAGCGGTGCAAAGGTTGCCAGGATCCACTCGATCAGCCAAGCGCCGGGCATGAGGTGGCCATCATGGTTGCGCAGGAGCAGCTCAACTGATGGGGAATCGAAGGAGCGGGCTTGGGCATAGAGGGTGAGATCATCCCAGTAGAACCAGCCCTGGGCTGCCACCGCGGTACGCAGGGACACGCCAAAGACCACAATCGCGCTGAGGATTACTGCGCTTGTTCGGGTGCTTTCAGCAGAGCTGCGTAGCTGCATGGTCCTTGGTGTCCTCCGGGGATTCGGCGCTGGTATTGCGAGGGTGTCCACACTCTAGTCGGTGGGAAGTGCGATTTAAGGAAGCACAAGTGCACATGCACGGGCGGGAAAGGCCACCCCATCGCGGGGAACTGGCCACGTGGCGATGATCAGCGCTCCGGTGGCAGGTAAGGCAGCCAGATTGGTCAACGCCTCGATCTGCCAATGATCGTGTTCTAACCACCAGCGCTGGGCAGGAAACTGCGCTAGTTCGACACTCGCGCCGGGATCGGCGTCGAGAGTCTCATGGCCGATGGCAATAACTTGCCGTTGATGCAGAAGCTGCAACGCAGCCACACTCCACCCAGGGGAATGTCGGTGGCCTTGGGAATCGGTGTCATACATCTGTCCGCTATCCCATCGTAGGGACCAATCTGTGCGCAGCGCGACGAAAGAACCAGCCGGAATCTGGCCGTGGATCGCTTCCCAAGAATGCAGATGAGTAGGGGAGAGCTCTACGTCTGGGTTGGCAGCAGCTTCTGCACTGAGGTCTAGTACCACCAGCGGCAGGATGGAATCTCTCGGGGAAATCTCGCTGAGTGTGCGCCCGGCTGGATCGACATGCGCCGGGGCATCGACATGGGTGCCCCAAGGACCCACAAAACAATGCTGATCGATGGTGAAGCCGTCAGACGCGGCGTCGCTAAGCCGGGTGAGCGTGGCATCTGGATCACCAGGAAATCGCGGTTGGTCCGGAGCGAAATGGTGGCTTAGGTCGGTGAATTCTGCGGTGCGCAGCAGCGCGGCGGTCTCCCATAATCCAGGGCTCATGACAGGTCAGTCTAAGCGCCATCGAGGCTAGAATGGGCACCCATGTCGAAGAAGAAGCCTCGTCCTATTCCTGTCCCGGCCGAAACTATCCCTGGGATCGTTGACGCGCATACTCACCTAGCTTCTGCGGGTGCGGCAACCCCAGCAGAAGTTGCCGCGATCGTGGAGCGCGCGGTGGCCGCAGGCGTGGAGAAGATCTGCACCGTCGGCGATGGGCTGGCGGAAGCAGAGCAAGCGCTGGCTGCTGCGCATCATCATGAGCGCGTATTTGCCGCGTGTGCGATCCACCCGACTCGCGCTCATGAATTGGATGAGCAGGCAAAGACTCGGCTTACTGAGATGGCAGCGGATCCGAAGTGCGTGGCGGTGGGGGAGACTGGGTTGGATAGTTATTGGATCACCCATGATCCAGAGCGCACGGCCCCGTTAGCGGTCCAAGAAGAGGCTTTGCGCTGGCACATCGATCTGGCGGTGTCTTCCGGTAAGGCGCTGATGATTCATAATCGCGAGGCAGATGAAGACCTGATGCGCGTGCTTGCCGACGCCCCGCGTCCCCGTCAGACCATCCTCCACTGCTTTTCCTCGCCGCTGCCGGTGGCACAAGAAGCCCTAGCCGCCGGCTATGTGCTCAGCTTTGCTGGGAATGTCACGTTTAAACGAAACCTAGAGCTGCGGGAGGCTGCGCGCATTGCTCCACCAGGTCAACTGCTCATCGAAACTGATGCTCCTTATATGACGCCAGAGCCATTTCGTGGCGCTCGCAATGAACCGTCTTTGATCGGGCACACCGCTTTGTGTGTCGCGCAGGCGCGCGGGATGGAGCCCGCCGAGCTAGCTGCGGAACTTTCCCGCACGTTTGACGAGGTCTACGCCATCGGCAAGTGATCTTGCTCACATGACCAAAAGGTGAACATGGCCGTGACCATAGGGCTCTTTCCGCTTCCCCTAGGAGGTCAGGGAGAAGATTCCCGGTTTTCTGGACGTTGTCTTACTGTTATCGTATTGTGATCGACAACCGAATCCCCGAGTGAGACAGAGACAGAAACAGCCCTATGGGACTTAATTCCTCTTCACGAAACAAGCGGATCAACTCCACCTCAGCTACTCCCAAGCGCCTGGTCGCTGGCGGAGTCGTTGGCACCCTGATCATCGGCGGCGTTGTTGCCGTTGGTGTACAGAAGGACGTCATTGTCGACGTCAATGGCGAGCTCATTGAGCTAGCCACCTACTCCGGCGACGTTAACGGCGCGCTCGAGGCTGCCGGCGTTGACATCGACGAGCAGGATCTGGTCTACCCAGCTCCCAGCGAATCACTCGATGATGACGCCACGATCACCGTTCGTACCGCCAAGCCGGTCGCCGTGGTTATCGATGGCACCCCCACCGATGTCACCTCTACTGCGCTGACCGTTGAAGACCTCATCGGCGAGCTCGATGACGTTGTCCCGGGAGCACTCGTTGCCGAAGACGGCGACACCAAGCTCACCGATGGCATGCGCCTTGACGTCACCACCCCGAAGATCGTCTCCGTGAGCGATGGCGGACAGGTTACCTACACCGAGATCGCCGCCAGCACTGTCGGTGATTTGCTCGAGGACCGCGGGATTGAACTGGGCGAGCACGACACCGTCAACCTGCCGCTGGATACTAAACTGGTCAACAACATCAAGGTTCAGGTTGACCGAGTCAACATCACCGAAGAAACCGAACTAGCCGAGTTCACTGTTGAACCGACTTTCGTTGATGACCCAGACTCTCTCGAAGGCACCGAAACGGTCATCGAAGCAGGCGCCCCAGGTTCTAAGGAACTGACTAACCGGATCACCACGGTTAATGGAATTGAGACCAACCGCGAGGTTATCTCCGAGGTTGAGCTCACTCCGGCGGTTGCTGGAACCATCGCACGCGGCACTATGGTCGCCCCGGCAGCGGCCGCAGCTGCCTCAGTAGCTGGCGGCAGCGTGTGGGACACCCTCGCGCAGTGCGAATCCGGTGGAAACTGGTCAATCAACACCGGCAATGGTTTCCATGGTGGCCTACAGTTCTCTCCTTCAACGTGGAGCGCTTATGGCGGCGGGGACTACGCTCCTTACGCCTACCAGGCCACTCGTGAGCAGCAAATTGCTGTTGCTTCCAAGGTTCAGGCCGGACAGGGCTGGGGCGCTTGGCCCGCCTGCACCGCCAAGATGGGTCTGCGTTAAGCAGCTTCCTGCCAGGTCAGCTCTGGTAATTGTTGAGATAGTAGTCCGCGCTAGGTTCCGAATCCGGAACCTAGCGCGGATTTTGACTAGTCAGCTTGACTCATCGATTGGCCACTACCTCTAGGCCTTGCCCATCGAGGAATCAGGAATAGCGCCCTTAGTGGTCTAGATTGGAGGCTATGACCTCCAGCGTTGACCCAGCCGATTCCGCCGATCTCCTCGGCCCCGTGGAGATCCGTTCCATGGCAGAGCGGCTCGGTGTGTCGCCGACCAAAAAGCTCGGCCAGAATTTCGTTCATGACCCCAATACCGTGCGACGGATCGTTGCCGCCGCTGACTTAAGCCCAGATGAGCACGTTGTCGAAATTGGCCCCGGACTAGGGTCCTTGACCTTGGCCTTACTCGATACCGTGGAGCGGGTCACTGCCGTGGAGATTGACTCCCGCCTGGCCGCTGAGCTGCCCGCCACGGTAGAAAACCGAGCAGCGCCATTCGCTGATCGCTTGAGGGTAGTAGAAAAAGACGCACTTCGAATCAGCGCAGAGGACCTGGATACGCCCACCGCCTTGGTGGCCAATCTGCCCTATAACGTCTCTGTCCCAGTGCTGCTGCATTTTCTCGCCACCTTCCCGAGCATTCGCCGAGTGTTGGTGATGGTCCAAGCCGAGGTTGCTGACCGTCTTGCTGCCGTGCCCGGATCGAAGATTTATGGTGTACCCAGCGTCAAGGCCGCTTTCTATGGTGATGTCCGGCGCGCTGGCTCCATCGGACGCAATGTCTTCTGGCCCGCGCCTAAAATTGAATCTGGCTTGGTGCGTATTGATCGTTTCCTCCCCGGCTCTGAGCCGTGGCCGATCGACGCCGAGGCCAGAGCGCGTGTGTTCCCGATCGTCGATGCTGCATTCGCCCAGCGTCGAAAGACCCTGCGCGCCGCATTGGCTGGCTACTACGGTTCCCCAGCTGCGGCTGGGGAAGCACTCGCTGCCGCGGGCATCGATCCGCAGCTGCGCGGCGAGCGACTTTCGGTTGCTGATTTTGTGCACCTAGCCGGAGTCGATTCATGAGAGAGATCTCTGCCAAGGCACACGGCAAGGTCAACCTGCACCTAGGCGTCGGCGACGCTCGTCCAGACGGCTACCACGAGTTGGTCACGGTCTTTCAGTCCTTGAGTCTTTCAGACACACTCACCTTGGAGGTCGATGACGAAGACTTCGTAGCGCTTTCTGAAGGCAGCATCGTAGTCGGGCTGACCGTAAGCGGCCTCGATGCTGCCTCGGTGCCAAGGGATGCAACGAATCTGGCCTGGCGGGGCGTCGATACGCTCGTGGATTATTATCGCCGAGTTCATGGTCTGACTCATCTTCCCCGGGTGCGCATTCGGATTCACAAGGGTATCCCTACCGCCGGTGGTATGGCCGGAGGTTCCGCGGATGCCGCGGCTGCACTGGTGGCCACTCATGCGCTCATTAGTGAAACTATGCCCGCCCTGGCGCCGGAGATTCTCGATGATCTGGCGGCGGTATTGGGATCAGACGTTCCCTTTAGTCTGCGTGGCGGCACCATGCTTGGAACCGGACGCGGGGAAAGGCTCACCCCGATGCTCTCCCGTGGGCAGTATCACTGGGCCTTGGTGTTTTCCAAGGAAGGTCTCTCGACCCCGCAGGTTTTTAGTCGGCTCGACGAACTCCGGACCCAAGGCCACCAGCTTGATCCCTCGATTGAGACTGCCGATCTTGCGCATGCGTTGATGACTGGACAGGCTGGAGAGCTAGCCAAGCACCTGATCAATGACCTGCAGGGGCCAGCGACCAACCTGCGCCCCGATATTGCCCGTACTCTTGAACGGGGACAACGCGCGGGAGCACTAGCTGCGGTGGTGTCCGGTTCCGGACCCACCTGCGCGCTGTTGTGTTCCTCGGAATTACATGCCCGGGACGTCCTCGACGACCTCCTAGATGAGGGCTTCTTCTCTGGCACGATTGCGCACGGTCCAGCTAAGGGCGCCCATTTGATCAACGACCTCAACAACTAAGGAATCCAACCACCCGCATGGCCAATCTCATCAATCTCGAGAACGTCTCCAAGACCTGGGGTCTTAAGACCCTCCTCGACGGCGTCAGCCTCGGTGTCCAGACCGGCGATCGTGTCGGCGTCGTCGGCCTCAACGGCGGCGGAAAAACCACTCTCCTCGAGGTACTCACCGGCATCGAACCGCCCGATCAAGGACGCGTGTCGCATGTGTCTAACCTGCGGCTTGCTGTGGTCACTCAGCGCGCTGAGCTCAATGACTCCGACACTATTGCCGACGTGGTTCTAGCCCCACTGGGATTGGAAACCTACGAGTGGGCTTCTAATGCCCGCGTGCGCGACGTCCTCGGTGGGATTGGGGTCGCCGACCTAGGTCTAGAAACTCAGGTGGGCGGGCTCTCCGGCGGCGAACGACGCCGAGTCAACCTTGCCGCGGCATTAGTGCGCGATTTGGATCTGCTCATCCTCGATGAGCCGACCAACCACTTGGACGTCGAGGGCGTCCAATGGTTGGCCGAGCACTTGATCTCGCGCCGGATGGCACTGGTGGTGGTTACCCACGATCGTTGGTTCCTAGACACCATCGCTACCACCACCTGGGAAGTCCATGACGGAGTAGTAGATACCTATGAGGGCGGCTACAACGACTGGACTTTCGCTAGGGCCGAACGCACACGTCAGGCCGATGCCATCGAGCAGCGTCGGCAGAACTTGGCACGCAAGGAACTGGCCTGGTTGCGTCGCGGTGCGCCGGCTAGAACATCTAAGCCGCGCTACCGGATTGAGGCCGCCGAGGCATTGATCTCCAATGTTCCGGCGCCGCGAGATTCCGTCGAGCTGACCAGCTTTTCTCGGCAGCGCCAGGGCAAGGTCGTCATTGAATTAGAAGACGCGCGGATTGAAACCCCCGATGGACGCATGCTCGTCGACCACATGACTTGGCGGCTTGCCCCCGGTGAGCGGATCGGGCTAGTCGGAGTCAACGGCTCCGGCAAGACCACCTTGCTGCGCACCCTCGCAGGTGAACACCAGTTGGCTGCCGGCAAACGCATCGAGGGCCAGACTGTCCGCCTTGGTTGGTTGCGCCAGGAACTTGATGATCTGGATCCGAAAAAGCGCCTGTTGGAGGCCGTGGAAGATGTGGCCTCCTATGTCCAGCTGGGCAACAAGGAGATGTCCGCATCCAAGCTGGCCGAGCGACTGGGCTTTTCGGCTAAACGACAGCGCACCCCGGTGGGCGATCTCTCCGGCGGTGAGCGACGCCGGCTGCAGCTGACCTGCGTGCTCATGGCAGAACCCAATGTCTTGTTGCTCGATGAGCCGACTAACGACCTGGATATCGATACCCTCCAGGAGCTCGAATCCCTACTGGATTCTTGGCCCGGCACGATGGTGGTTATTTCGCACGATCGATACCTCATTGAAAGAGTCACCGACACCACGTGGGCACTGTTTGGCGACGGGAACTTGACTAACCTGCCCGGTGGCATTGAACAGTACCTTGAGCGACGTCGAGAAACTGCTGCCGCCGAGGGATCTGGCCCGCTGGACTTCGGGGAGAAGAACCGCCCGGCGGCCGTGGAAAAGCAGGGGATGAGTTCTCAGCAGGAGCGCGAAGTCCAAAAACAGATGAACACTCTTGAGCGCAAGATTGCCAAGATGGATCAAAAGATGGCCAAGATTCAGGTGGAGATGGCTGCTGCAGCTGAGGCTGTAGATACTGATAAGCTCTCCCGGCTCGATGGCAAATTGAAAGCTACCGCCGATGACCGGGAGATGCTGGAGATGGAATGGCTAGTCCTGGGCGAGCAGCTGGAAAGCTAGAGCTGCTCAACCACGACAGGCTGGGGCTGATATTTAGGCCCAGCCCTCAGGTACGAAGCCGGTCAACGACATGATCGAGTAGATAAACGCTGTGACGTAGACGATGATGATCGTCGCCTGGATAACCGGGTGGGAAGCCCAACCGACCGTCCACGCTGGTGCTCGGTCGCCGTACTTTCGGGTGGCATGTAGCAACAAGACGGGGATGACCGACATGATCGCTCCGGCGAAGCCGCCAGCGTAGGTCAGTGCGGAGACGAATCCGCCAAGCCCGAGGAAATTGATGCTCAACGGCGGAATGATGGTCACCAGCAGGGCTGCCAACCCGTGCCAGGAGGCAGAACCCCAGTGGAACATGTTGAGCACATTGCGCATCATGGTGAAGCCAATCGCCAAAAACGACGTCAGCATCGCAGCGAGGGCGAAGACATTGGCAAGATAATATGCCACGGTGCCAAGTTGCTCGCCCCAAGCAATGGTTACTACTTCAGTGACGTCGGTGCCCATCAAACCGAGGGCAGCGAAAGGTACCAATGCCAAGGTAAATCCGGTAATTGCCATACCTGCGACGATGGCTCTCGGCAGCATGGCAGGGGTCTGCTCCATGCCGCGTGCGAGCTCCGGGACGACGTACTGTGCCAGGAAGGTAAACACTGCGAGGTTCATGATCGGGATGATGAAATAGGGGCGGAAGACCAAGAGGTTCTCGGCTTCAATGCCCGGCCCGAAGATTGTCCAGCTGACGAGAATGATGATGATTGCGGCCATTCCGAGGGTGATGGCGGCCTCGACTCGTCCAGTCGCGTGCAGGCCTTTCCACATCACGAAGGAACCGATTGCGTAGAAGGCTACGGTGCCAATCGTCGGAGAAACCCCGAGGATATTATTGATGAGCATGCCTGATCCTGCGGCGTAAGCGATCAAAGCACCGATGCCATTGACCACGATCGCAGCAAAAACCAGCCAACGGCCGAATTGGCCCAGGTATTTCTCTGCTAGACCAGAAAGCTGCAGGGGTTCTTTGGTACGCAGCGATACCTCTGCCACATAGAGCATGGAAATGGTAGTCAAGGTACCAGCGATCAACAGTGCGATAGCTAGCGCTAAGAAGCCACCGTTGCGTGCAGCGAAGGGAAGGCTGAGGACGCCAGCGCCGATATTGGTGCCGAAGATCAGAGCGACACCCTGCCAGAACGTCAGGCCGGGGGCCTTTGGAGGAGTGGTTTCCGGTGTCGTAGACACAGTGGGGGAGGACATGTCCGGGGCCTTTCTGTCTGGTGGATTGTTGGGGGTGGGGTGGATCGTCGGGTTAAGAAGTAGCGATGTATTTGACGTCGAGGTATTCCTCGATGCCTTCGATGCCGCCTTCGCGGCCAAAACCGGACTGGCCAATCCCGCCAAAGGGGGCAGCTGGGTCGGAGATAGCTGCTCGGTTGATTCCGATCATGCCCGCCTGGAGATGGGTGCTCAGGTAAGCAGCACCCTGGGTGGAAGAACTAAACCCATAAGCGGCCAGACCGAATTCGGTGTCATTGGCCAATGTGACGCCCTCTTCGAGTCCATCGAAGGTGGTGATGGTGACCACCGGGCCGAAGATTTCTTGGGTGAGGATATCTTGGCCAGCTGGAACCTCGGTGAGCACCGTCGGCTGGAAGAAATTCCCCGCACCCTCGATCTTGTGTCCGCCGGTGGCCACTGTCGCGCCGGCCTCGACGGCGGCGTCGACTAGCGCAGCGATGCGATCGAGTTGGCGCTCGGTGATAATAGGCCCGAGTGTGGTTGTCTCATCTAAGCCGTGTCCGGGCTGGTAGCCAGCGATGCGCTCGACAAGACGCGTAGTGAACTCGTTAGCTACTGACTGATCGACATAGATGCGGTTGGCCGCGGTGCACGCCTCGCCACCGTTACGCATCTTGGCGAAGATTGCACCCTCAATCGCTAGATCAAGATCTGCATCGGCGGCGACGACGAAGGGAGCGTTGCCGCCTAGCTCCATGGAAGTGTGCAAGAGATTCTCAGCCGACTGCCGGACCAACTGCCGTCCCACCGGGGTGGAACCAGTGAAAGTGACCTTCCGCAAGCGCGGATCGGACATCAATTCCGCGGATAGTTCTGCTGCGTGAGTGGTCGGAATGATCGAGACCAGACCTTCGGGGACATTGAAGCGGCCAAAGACCTCGGCGAAGACCTCACCCAATAACAGCATGGTTAGCGGAGTTTCGGCGGCTGGCTTGACGATCACCGGGCAACCAGCAGCGAGTGCCGGAGCGATCTTACGAGTGGCCATAGCCAGTGGGAAGTTCCATGGGGTGATGGCCAATACCGGGCCAACCGGGGTGCGCGTGACCGTCAGCTGACCGAGCCCACTAGGAGCGGTGGCGTAGCGGCCAGGTATGCGGACGGCTTCTTCAGCGAACCAGCGGAAGTACTCAGCACCGTAGGCGACCTCGCCGCGGGCCTCCGCAAGTGGCTTTCCCATCTCGAGGGTCATGACTCGGGCAAAGTCCTCAGTGCGGCGAGTGAGCTCGGAAAATAGAGCGCTGAGCATCTCCGAGCGGCGACGAGAGGTCACCGGTGCCCACTGTTGCTGAGCTGTCATCGCGGCATCGAGTGCGGCGTTCCAATCGGCAGAGTCGGCATCGGCCACGGTGGCCAGCACCTCGCCGGTGGCAGGATCCTCGACCTCGAAGGTGGAATCGGTGGTAGCGGCGCGGTTGCTCGTTCCCAGCCAAAGGCCGGTGGGAAGATCAGGGGGCAGGAGCGGGGAGAGGATCATCTGGGTTCCTTGACTTGGGGGACCGTGAGCTTTAGGAGTTGGCGTTAATGGACTTGACTAGGACGTTAAGTCCATCGCGGAGTAGTTCTTCGCTGATCACCAGCGGCGGCAAGAGGCGGATGACGTTTCCATCCATGCCGCAGGTCAACAGCAAGATGCCCTGGGCCTTGCATTCGGCGGCGACCTTAGCGGTGAGTGCAGCATTGGGGTGGCCTTCGGCATCGACCAGCTCAAGAGCAACCATCGCTCCACGTCCACGGATTTCTGCGACTGTGTCCTGGCCGTTGAGCGGTTCGAAGACCTCACGGATAATGGCCTCGATCTCAAGCGCCCGAGCAGCGAGATCGTGTTCTTCCATCTCAGAGATGGCAGCAATTGCCGCGGCGCAGGCGACGGGGTTGCCACCGTAGGTGCCTCCGAGTCCGCCAACTACCGGGGCATCCATGATCTCGGACCGGCCGGTGACCGCTGACAACGGCATGCCACCAGCAATGCCCTTGGCAGTGGTGACCAGGTCGGGGACAACCCCTTCTTGATCGCAGGCAAACCAGGAACCGGTGCGGCAGAGACCTGCCTGGATCTCATCGGCGACGAAAACCACGTTGTTCTCGGTGCACCACTGGCTCAGTGCGGGCAGGAAGCCTGCGGCTGGTTCGATGAATCCACCCTCGCCCTGGATCGGTTCGATGACCAGGCAGGCGAGGTTTTCTGCGCCGACCTGCTGTTCAATGGCCCGGATGGAGCGGGCGGCGGCCTCTGCACCGGAAAGCCCATCGCGTAGTGGGTAGGACATCGGCGCGCGGTAGACCTCGCTGGCCAAGGGGCCGAATCCGGTCTTATAGGGCTTATTCTTGGCGGTCATGGCCATCGTCAGGTTGGTTCGCCCGTGGTAAGAGTTATCAAAAACGAGCACTGCGTTCTTGCCGGTATAGGAACGCGCGATTTTCACGGCATTTTCTACCGCTTCGGCACCGGAGTTGAGAAGGACTGATTTCTTGGCGTGATCTCCGGGAGTGATTTCGTTGAGTTTTTCGGCCACTGCCACATAAGACTCATAAGGCGAGACCATGAAGCTGGTGTGGGTGAAATGACTGGCAGCTTCGGCTACTGCCTCGGCGACCTTGGCGTTGGATGCGCCAACGCTGGTCACCGCGATGCCAGAGGCAAAGTCGATGAAGGAGTTGCCGTCGGCGTCGAGTAGCACGCCGCCATCAGCATCAACTACCCAGCCGGGCAGTCCGGGGGAGACGGCTGCGGTGACCGCTGCTTCTCGTCGAGCGCTCAACTCGCGGCTTTTAGGGCCGGGCAATGCGGTGGTGAGCTCACGACGCTGGGGGAGACGGTAGGTCAGGTCTTTCATGGAAGCCTCAATTATTTTCGGGGATCGATTGTTGTTGAGGATGAGTATGCGCTGGGATGGAAGCACAGACCATGTACTCTGTGGCGAAAGCAATCCTAAAAATTGTCCAGAATGGATAGTTGCCAACTATGTCTGAGATATTTGTACCCGCCGAAGAGCTCAGCCTGACGTGGCTCTACCGACAACGAAGCCTTAATCTGCGACCGCTATTGCGTGGATATGATTCCTTCTCGGTAGTTCAACCCAGTGAACTGGTAGAAACGGTCGAATTCGTTCATTCCGGTGCGATTATCCTCACCGTCGGAGTGGCATTGGACTATCGGCCAGGCGCCATCGAAGACTATGTCCACAGGCTCGGCGACGCCGGAGTAGTCGCCATTGGATTCGGGACGGGAATGATCGTTGATCGGGTTCCACCCCGGCTAATCGACGCCGCCCGCCATCAGGGACTCTCAGTGTTCGAGGTGCCCCGGGAGACTCCATTTGTTTCGATTCTCTCCGTGGCACAGGAGGAGCTAGCACTGCGTCGGCTCCGTGGTCAGCAGCGTTTGCTCGAAGTCCAGGAAGTGCTGAACCAAGTTGCGGTGGACCGGGGCGTTGGTGATTTAGTCGCCACCACGGCTGAGCACCTTGGCGCGTCGATCATGATCACTGACAATGATGGCCGAGTTGTTACTCATATTTCTCAGGGTGATGATCGAACGTTTCTCTCCGGTATTGTCGAAAAGTCGATCGCAGAGAAAGGCCGAAGCTCTGCCTTCCGGATGGCTGGGAGATACGTTCTTATTCATCGCATGATCGGGGAAGGGGAGCGCTATCACCTACTCGTGGCAGTGGGCTCACGGCCATTCGAATCGCCGGAGCGCAGCGTGATCAAGCATTGTGCAGGCCTAGCTGCGATCATTTTGCAGCGGCCAGATTCCTTAAGGCGTGCTACCAGTGAGCTCAACACTTTGGCCATGTCCGTGTTACTGGGAACGGACAATAGTCAACAGGCGATGGCTGATGTGTTCGCCACGGCCAGTGATTCTGCCGGACGGGTACGCCCAGTAGTAGTCAGCGCTGATAATAGCCGCAGCTTTAATCGGGCAAATATGCTGCTAGATCATCACTTGGCGGATGATGGCCGACAGATGTTCGCGCTGAGCCTAGGAGACAATTCCGCTCTGATGCTCTTTCGGGGTTCCAGATCAGTGCCAGAGATTATCTCCCTCTTTGGACAGGGAGTCGAACACACCAGAATCTCCCTCGGTAATCCTGTGCGTTGGCAGGATCTCCGTATGCGCATCGTCGAAGACCTAGCTGCGGTCGCAGAGACTCTCCAACCTGGACAACATGCGGGTCCCGAATCTCGTACTCTACGTTGGCTCGATGACACAGCGGTCCGGGGCGCATTGGCTACGCGTTTCAATGAGACCTATCAGCGACTTTTTGATTATGACCAAGAATCTGGTGTCGTTCTTGCACAGACTCTCGATATCTATTTGCGTTCAGGCGGCAAGATCTCGACCACTGCAGATCGGCTTGGTATCCATCGACATACGGTCCGCAGCCGCTTAGCCACCGCTGAGCGGATCTGTGAAGTCGATCTTTCGGATCCCGTGGCTTGTGCAGAGCTACTCCTATTGTCACTGGGTGAATCTCGAACCTGGCGAGATTCTGCCCAGCACCGTTAGAATTGAGTCATGATCCTCATTAATGTCCGATTCCGTCCACTTCCCGAGTACGTTGAGAACTTCCGCGTGACCGTGTCAGAGTTTACTGAGGCCACACGCGCGGAACCTGGCTGTATTTTCTTTGATTGGTTCCGAAACACAGATGATCCGAATGAATACCTTCTCATTGAAGCCTTCGACGATGATGCTGCTGAGGCTCATGTGGGTTCGGCCCATTTCCAGAAGGCCACGGAAATGTTCCCAGCCATACTGAAAGAGACTCCACAGATCATCAACACTGTGATTCCGGGTAAAACTGGGTGGGACCGCATGGCTGAGTTCAGCGTCGACTAGTTCTAACGGTAGGCTCTTTGACATGGGAAAAAAGGACAAAGCGGACAAAGATAAGACTCCTTCGCCAGCTAAACTCAACCGGCAAGCCTATGAAAAAGAACTCAAGCGCCTGCAGGCTGAGCTGGTTGACCTTCAGCAGTGGGTCGTTGAAACCGGTGCACGTGTGGTCATCATCATGGAAGGCCGCGACGCTGCGGGAAAGGGCTCCGCTATCAAGCGGATCACTCAGTACCTGAACCCGCGCAGTGCACGTATTGAAGCCCTGCCGGCCCCGAACTCTCGGGAGCAGGGCCAGTGGTACTTCCAGCGCTATGTGGAAAAGCTGCCCACCGCTGGTGAGATCGTCATCTTTGACCGCTCCTGGTACAACCGCGCTGGCGTTGAGCGCGTGATGGGCTTTTGCTCCTCCCAGGAGTACCGCCGCTTCCTACACCAGGCTCCGATCTTTGAACGCATGCTTGTCGAAGACGGGATCATGATCCGTAAATACTGGTTCTCAGTCTCCGATGAGGAGCAGGCTGCACGCTTCCAATCCCGGTTGGAAGATCCGTTGCGTCGCTGGAAGCTCTCACCGATGGATCTGCAGTCGATCACCCGGTGGGAGGAGTACTCCCGCGCTAAGGATGAGATGTTTATCCACACCGATATTCCCTCCGCACCGTGGTTCACCGTGGAAAGCGAAGACAAGAAGCGTTCGCGTATCAACGTCATTGCGCACCTGCTCTCGACCATTCCTTATGAGAAGATCGAGCGCCCCTTGCCCGAGATCGTTGATCGTCCAGGTCCCTCCGGAAACTACCAGCGCCCCCCGCGCGATGAGTTCCGCTATGTTCCGGATGTTGCCGCGAAGCTTGAGCGCGACCGCCAAGAAGGCAAGAAGAAAAGCAAGAAGAGTAAGAAAGACAAGAAGTAGCGCTCAATGAGTTCCCCGGTGGAGAGCACTGCCCCAGTTCCGTGGGCGGTGTACTCCGCCGGACTCATTTTTATCGCGATCTCCACTGCGTTTTCCCTGACCTATTTCGATCAGCTTCCAGACCCGCTGCCAGTGCATTTTAATGCGGCAGGTGAAGGTGATGATTTTACAGCTAAATCACTGCCGAGTTTTTTGACTGTTCAACTGCTCGGTCCGGTGATCCTCATGGCCACGGGAATAGGTAGCTCGGCGCTGGTCAGCCAACAGGCAAAGAGTATTGCGCAGGGAGATTTTCCAGGCCAAGACAATTCGCAACAGAAGCGCACGCTGGCACTTTTTCAAGCGATTCAACGTCCCTTGGCGTGGTTTATGATCACGATCTTGGTGGTCATCTCCCTAGGAATCCACCAAAGCTATGGGGCCTTCGGGGATTTTTCTTTCAGCATCTGGTGGATGCTGATCGCTATCGCATTGAGCTGTATCGGCTTGTTCGGAGCTATCGCACGCATTAATCGCCAGCTAGATGAGCAGTACCCACCAGCCAATGATCATGAGCGGCTCCGCTGGGGAATGTTCTATTTCAACCCAGATGATGAGCGGGTCCTAGTCGACCAGCTCTCCGGAGCCAACCTCACCTTCAACTTTGCCAAGCCAGCAGCATGGTGGATCCTCGCAGCGATCCTTGCTCCCATGCTGCTGACTGTCGGCTTGGCAATCTGGGCCAGCTAGTCTGCCAGCAGTTCCTTCAATACCGTGACCACGCCGTATTCGGTGTTCGCAGGGGCGATGTGGTCGGCGATGGCCTTGATCTTGGGGTGGGCATTGGCCATGGCATAGGCTGTACCAGCTGTTTCTAGCAGCTCCAGATCGTTGAGATAATCGCCGAAGGCGAGGGTTTGTGCCTGCGGGATACCAAGAGTGTCTGCTAGAGCGAGTAACGCGCGTCCCTTGCCTGCGTTCGGGCTCATCACATCTACCCAATGTGCGCCAGAGACCACGACATTTTCATCAGGCGCAGCAGCTTTAATCACCGGATAGATGATCGCTTCAGCATCCTGATTGGTGAAAGCAGCTACCTTGATGACCCCTTGCTCGGCCACCTCATGTAAGTCGGAGACTTCCGTAGTGGAGAAGTAGTATTTGTCGATTTCTGCGCGGGTTTCGGGGCCTAGCTCTGGCTGGATATAGGCCATCTCGGGGGTACAGATGACTAGATCAAACTCATCAGCGGAATCAATGATGGCATGGACTGCCAGTGGATCTAGCTCAGTGGTGGAAACCACCGATCCGTTGTGAAAGACGCACGTGCCGTTTTCAGCAATATAAGTACCTGGGTCAAGCTGTCCGCTGAACATAGAACGCAAGGTGGCCAATTGTCGACCCGAGGCCGGTGCGATCGTGATTCCCCGAGAAGTGGCTTCGGATAGAACGTCCCAAAAACCCTCTGGGATAGCTCCCTGTCCATCAAGTAACGTGCCGTCCATATCCAGGGCGATGAGGCGATGTTCCATCAGGTGTTGTTTTCCTCCGTAGACTTGTGAGCATGATTACACCGACGACTGACGCGCCCGTGCTGGTGTCCATTCGCCAGACTACCGGCGTGCTGGAGCTTAACCGCCCGAAGGCTCTCAACAGCCTCAATCATGACATGATCACGATTATCGCTGAAGCCCTCGAAAGCTGGGTAGCTGATGATCGCATCACTCAAGTCTTGATCGTTTCTCATTCTCCGAAAGCATTTTGCTCCGGCGGCGACGTGCGTTTCGCTCGTGAAGGAATTATCAACGGGCAACAAGCCGATATTGACGCTTTTTTCGCCGAAGAATATGACCTCAACCATGTCATCTCGAACTTTCCGAAACCCTATATCGCGTTGATCGATGGCATCGTCATGGGCGGAGGATCAGGAATTTCTCTCCATGGCTCACATCGAATAATCACGGACAAAGCCTGGCTTTCGATGCCAGAGATGGCGATCGGTTATATCACTGATGTTGGTATGTCTTATCTCTTACAACGGCTTCCGGGCGCTAACCCGGCCATCGGCGCATTCATTGGACTCACCGGCTACCGTTTGACCCCAGCAGACCTCATTCACACTGGGGCGGCCACCCATATGGTTTCGGATGCAGCTGGGTTCGCCGAGTCTGTCATCGCGGAGGGGATTGAGGCCGCGATTGTCGAATATGCCCTCGATTCCCAGAGCCAATCTCGGCTTGCAGAGTTAGCAAAAGACATTAATGCCACCTTCGATGGCTCCTCATGGGAGCGTATCGACGCCGCACTGGCAACGCACCCCAACCATGAGTTCCGCGAGCTAGTTCAAGAACTGATGTCAGCCTCCTCGCCCTCGGCGGTAATTGCCACCGCAGAGCTCTTTGCTGCTAACCGCCAAGCCAAAGACCTCCGTGCAGGCCTCGATAATGAACGGCGTTTGGGCGAACTAGTACGCCGTCATCCGGACTTCGTGGAAGGCGTTCGTGCCGTGTTGGTGGATAAAACCCGCGACCCGCACTTTCGTCCAGCTCAAGACGCGGAGTTTTTCCGCCAGGTGCTCAGCTGATCTGACGATGAGCTCGGTAAGCGCTCTGTGCTCGGTCAAGATCTAGCTCGGGGTCAATCGGCGCTTGCCACGTGGCTGCCACCGCAGCCTCGGTGGGAGCGGGAAGGTGCAGCTCCGGGGCGTCGAGAAGCACTACCGCGGTGGTGTACGCGTTGAGCGGGCAGTACCCATGAGTCCACATGCCAAGTATCGGTTTAGCCGCATCCGTGAGATCTAGTTTCAGTGCTTCGGGAAGCGGACACTGCTCTTGGAACAGAGCCGGAATTCCATGGTCGAGGCCGAATTGACGAAGATTGGCACTCTCATTTGGTGGTAGATGAGGATCGGCCCAAGCCCATGTCCACTCTTGATCAGTGATCGTGGCGATGACGATGGCCTTAGCCTGCAGACGCTGATCTACCAGTGCTTTGCCGCGGTTGAGATCGACTTTGAGCTCAGCGTTGGGCCAGCGTCCTTCGTAGAAGAGCTGGTGCTCAGCGGAGAAGAATCGCGCGTCGGCCCGAACATCCGCGAGCGAGAGACCCCCAGCGACATCAATGACTCGAGAACCCGCCAACGTGACTTCGGTGCCATCGGAAAGAGTCAGCACATCACCTTCGTTGCGGATACCCAGGCCTCGTGCAGCGGCGAAACCCATCAACGCGCGGTGAATATCAAGGTGGCCATTTTTGGTGTTAACCACCGCAGCTAAGCCCGCGATCAGGGCTGGGCGCGTCGGTCCTGGAGCCGGATGGAATCCGACAGCGATGGCCCGGGTGAGGTTCTCGGTAGGAGCCAATAGAATAGGGACATTCCCATTGAGAGTGCGGGCAGCCGCAATGAGGGCGTCGCTGGCGGGAACACCATTATGGAGTTCTGGAAGCTCCAGTTGCGGGAAGTCCTGTTCCCAGGTCCATTCCTGATTCTGGATCGTGGCCACCAACCGGCCTGGTAGATCCAGTGGGTCTTTTCCTGATCGGTGTACGCGGACTTGCTCACCGCTAAATTCCACCCCGGAGATCTCACCAATGTCAGCGAGCCAAGCGGCGTCAACACCTGCTTGGGTAAGTGCTCCATCAGAGATGAGGTCGGACAAATTTCTTGGGGCGGGGAAATCCATGGACCCAAGGGTAGTACCGCGGGCCAACTCGTTGCTATTGAGATAGAGGTTGAAACCGTCAGGGCGTGGTTAAAGCACTATGTTGTGGATGAAAATAATCGGGTCAATTGATCGCCGGCTGACGTGGTGGATCGGTGGGGGTACTGGCTTTGCGATGTTTGCGAAGATACCGGAGGCAAAAAGCAAGCCCCGACCACCTATTAAAGGTGGACGGGGCTACTTAATAACCTAGTAAATCTGTGAGGATTTACGCCTTACTTGATGCCCTGGCGCAGCTTGAACTCGCGACGCTTGGCGTGCAAGATCGGCTCGGTGTAGCCGGAGGGGGACTTGGTGCCATTGAAGATCAATTCCTTGGCAGCCTGGAAAGCGATGGAGTAGTCGAAATCATCGGCCATCGGCAAGTAGGTCGGATCGCCCTCGTTCTGGCGGTCGACGACTGATGCCATTCGTTCGAGGGACTCGATGACCTGCTCTTCGGAAACGACACCGTGAACCAACCAGTTGCACAGCAACTGGGAGGAAATACGCAGTGTAGCGCGGTCTTCCATCAAGGCGACATCGTGGATGTCGGGGACCTTGGAGCAACCAACACCCTGCTCAACCCAGCGAACAACATAGCCCAAGATGGACTGGCAGTTGTTGTCGAGCTCTTCCTTCTTCTCTTCGTCCGACCACTCGGTGGACGGGGAGACCGGGACGGTCAGCAGGCGAGAGAAGGTGTCGCGGCGACCTGCAGCCTTGAGCTCTTCTTGGACAGCGAAGACGTCGACACGGTGGTAGTGAGTGGCGTGCAAAGTAGCGCCGGTCGGGGAGGGGACCCATGCGGTGTTTGCACCTTCGCGGGGCTGAGCGATCTTGGCTTCAAGCATTTCGCCCATCAGCTCAGTCATGGCCCACATGCCCTTGCCGATCTGAGACTTACCGGACAAGCCACGTGCCAGACCAGCGTCGACGTTGGCATCTTCGTAGGCTTGCTTCCACGGTGCGGTCTGCATGGCAGCCTTGCGGACCATAGCGCCAGCCTGCATGGAGGTGTGGATCTCATCGCCGGTGCGGTCAAGGAAGCCGGTGTTGATGAAGGCCAACCGGTCAGCGACGTTCATGATGCAGGAGTCGAGGTTGACCGAGGTGCGACGCTCCTCATCCATGACGCCGACCTTGAGGGTGTAACGCGGCAGGCTGAGCAGATCCTCAACGCGGGCGAATAGGTCATTGGTGAAAGCAACTTCGTCGGGGCCGTGCTGCTTGGGCTTGACGATGTAGATGGAGCCGGTGCGGGAGTTACGCAGTGGGTTACGGACATCCAGGCCTGGGATAGCGCAGATGGTCGTGATGACTGCATCCATGAGACCTTCGAAGATCTCCTCGCCGTCGACCAAGATGGCCGGGTTCTGCATGAGGTGTCCAACATTGCGGACAAACAGCAGAGAACGGCCGTGGAGACGGATATCGGTGCCGGTACGGCCGATGAACTCTCGGTCTGGATTCAGCGCACGAGTGATGGTCCGGTCGCCCTTGGCGACTTCTTCTTTCAGCGAACCGGTGTTGAGTCCGAACCAGTTACGGTATCCGAGGGTTTTGTCCTCGCCGTCGACAGCGGTGACAGAGTCTTCGAAGTCCATGATGGTGGAGATCGCAGATTCGAGGACGATATCAGTGATACCGGCCTTGTCATCCTTGCCCACCGGGGTGGTCGGATCGATCTTGAGCTCAATGTGCAGGCCGTTGTTGCGCAGCAGGATGGACTCCGGATCACCGAAGACGCCGGAGAAGCCGCGGTAGGCGCTCTTGTCTTCCAACCGGTACTCGGAGCCTGAGATGTGTGCGGCGAGGTATCCATCGGTGATGGAGTAACGATCGACGTCAGCGTGGGAGGCGCCCTTCAACGGGACGGCGGCATCGAGGAATTCACGGCCCCAATCAATGACCTTGCGGCCGCGGGCAGGGTTGTATCCGCGGCCCTTCTCGGCGCCACCCTCATCGGAGATGGCGTTGGTGCCGTAGAGGGCATCATAGAGTGATCCCCAGCGTGCGTTCGCAGCATTCAATGCAAAGCGAGCGTTGAGAATCGGGACGACTAGCTGCGGGCCGGCCATGGTCGCGATTTCATCATCAATGCCGCGAGTGCGGATTTCGCCGTCCTCGGGAGCATCGACCAAATAGCCGATTTCACGGAGGAAAGCCTCTAGCTCAGCGGGGTCGGGTTGGCCAGAGTTTGCTTGGAAATGCTCATCCATTTTGGCTTGGAGCTCATCGCGACGAGCCAGCAGTTCCTTGTTGCGGGGCGTGAAATCCTTGACGAGCTCAGCGAATCCTGGCCAGAAGTCGTCGGCGCTGACCCCTACCGCGGGAAGAACATCCTCGGCGAGGAAGTCATGCAGGACCTTGGCAACCTGAAGGCCTGCGATCTCAATGCGCTCGGTGGTGTCCCTGGACTCAGTCTGAGTCATCTGAAGCTCCTTGAAAAGTACGGAATATGCATGGTCAGTCGCGTCTTTGCGATAGACCCAGACTAAGTGATTTCAGTCACGGGGTAAATGATTTTGCGGATTTAGCCACATATTACCCCTGTTGTCTGGCCGGTCTCACCCCTACATTCTGGAGACTCCTGAATCGATACCGACGATACCTGCGGTTTTGATTTCCATTCGTTTGTGCAGGCTGGGCCGGTTGCTGGAAAACGGAATGTCTACGGGCCAGAGTTGTGAGTTTTGCAAAGTTAGCAAAAACCCCCGCTACCCCCGCACACAACTTGAACCGCCAAAGTCGTTGACGTGGGGCACTTTATCGACCATTCTGTGAGACACGCCACCGAATAACTTGGACTTTAGAAGCCCGCGGTGGATCCTCCTCCATACCCCCGCCCGGAAGCCTTATGCGACCGGAGCACGAAGACAGGAAAGTGAGTCCCCTCAATGACCACTACCGGCCAGGCACGTACCGCAGCTGAAATCCAGAAGGACTGGGACGAAAACCCCCGCTGGGAAGGCATCACCCGCGATTACACCGCTGAGCAGGTTGCCCAGCTTCAGGGCAACGTCATCGAGGAGAACACCCTCGCCCGCCGCGGTGCTGAGATCCTCTGGGAAAACGTCTCCAAGCGTGACGGTTCCTACATCAACTCCCTTGGTGCCCTCACCGGCAACATGGCAGTTCAGCAGGTCCGCGCTGGCCTGAAGGCTGTTTACCTCTCCGGTTGGCAGGTGGCCGGCGACGCTAACCTCGCAGGTCAGACCTACCCGGACCAGTCGCTGTACCCGGCAAACTCTGTCCCCAACGTGGTTCGTCGTATCAACAACGCGCTGCTGCGCGCCGACGAGATCTCCCGCGTCGAGGGCGACGACTCCGTCGACAACTGGCTTGTTCCGATCGTTGCTGACGGCGAGGCTGGCTTCGGCGGCGCGCTGAACGTCTACGAGCTGCAGAAGTCCATGATCACTGCCGGCGCTGCCGGTACCCACTGGGAAGATCAGCTCGCTTCTGAGAAGAAGTGTGGACACCTCGGCGGCAAGGTCCTCATCCCGACCCAGCAGCACATCCGCACCCTGACCTCTGCTCGTCTGGCTGCTGACGTCGCCGACACCCCGACCGTCGTCATCGCTCGTACCGATGCTGAGGCCGCCACCCTGATCACCTCCGACGTTGATGATCGCGATAAGCCCTTCATCACCGGTGAGCGCACCGCTGAGGGCTTCTACAAGATCAAGAACGGCCTGGAGTCTTGCATCTCTCGCGCCAAGTCCTACGCTCCTTACGCAGACATGATCTGGATGGAGACCGGTACCCCGGACCTCGAGCTGGCCAAGAAGTTCGCCGACGGCGTCCACGCTGAGTTCCCGGACCAGCTGCTGTCCTACAACTGCTCCCCGTCCTTCAACTGGTCCGCACACCTTGATGCAGACGAGATCGCTAAGTTCCAGAAGGAACTGGGCGCAATGGGCTTCACCTTCCAGTTCATCACCCTCGCCGGCTTCCACGCACTGAACTACGGCATGTTCGACCTGGCCTACGGCTACGCCCGCGAGGGCATGCCCGCCTTCGTTGACCTGCAGAACCGTGAGTTCAAGGCAGCCGAAGAGCGCGGCTTCACCGCCGTCAAGCACCAGCGTGAGGTTGGCGCCGGCTACTTCGACACCGTCGCCACCACCGTTGATCCCCAGTCCTCCACCACCTCCCTCAAGGGCTCCACCGAGGAAGGCCAGTTCCACTAAGGACTAGCCACAGATAGACCATCTAGTTGATAATGGCATGAATCGTGATAGCTCACGGTTCATGCCATTTTCTGTTTTCCTGACTCAGGCCACCTACAGAAAGAAGCTCTCCTATGTCCATCACATTTATCGCCACTGCCGATTTGGTTGACATCATCGGCGAGAACGTTCGTTCCTGCGATACCCAGTTCACCAACTACGGTGGGGTCACCGAATTCTGCGGACCGATCACCACCATCAAGTGCTTCCAAGACAACGGTTTGGTGAAAAAGACGCTCAACACGCCCAACGAAGGGGGAGTGCTGGTCGTAGATGGTGACAGCTCCGTCCACACCGCTTTGATGGGCGATCTCATCGCCGCTGCCGGGGTAGAAAACGGCTGGGCCGGAGTAGTCATTCTCGGCGCTATCCGGGATTCTGCTGTAGTGGGCACCATGACATTCGGGGCCAAGGCGCTTGGTACTAACCCGCGTAAGTCCGCCAAAGACGGCGTAGGGGACAAGGATGTCACCGTTTCCTTTGGCGGAGTGGAATTCGTCCCCGGTCAGATTCTCTATGCCGATTCCGATGGCATTGTCGTGACGGAATCTCCGGTGGACGCTCCTGCCTAATATCCAATCTCGTGTGGTTCAGGAGTGGTTAATACTCCTGGAATGCACACGCAAAAAGCTCCTCTCCAGGTCTTGGTGCGTAAGCGGCCTGGAGATGAGCTTTTTCTAGGACTAGCTTTAGTCCACCACTACTGCGAGATTTAAGCCCTCGATCTCGTAGACGCCAGGTCCATCTGAGACCAGATCGACTATAGAATCGGATACTCCCGGCAGCATCGGGATAATCCAACCGACATCCGGGTCATAGGCGGGAGAAAGCCGGGCATCTTTGACCGGGATCAAATTGACGCTGGAATGATCGCCGACAAGAAGGTGCGGGCGACGTGATCTTGCGGCTTTGACCAACACTGCTGCCGTCTCCGCGTTGACACTAATGATAACCAGGCTCTCTGCGGTGCTTACTGTCAATGCGGAGACGGATATCTGGGCAATATTGCTCGGGACAGAGACTAATTCGCGGCGACCAAAACCAAAAATGCCCATTAGTCTGCGACCATCGGATCCATCGTCAGCTCGGGATGTTCCTTTTCAATGAAGGCAAGCTTCCACTTATCGCCAAAGAGCGCGATGAGCTCGCCGTCAGTTCGGGTGAAGATCTCCACTCCGCGCTGGCGGCTGAGCCCCGGGGCGGATTCTGCATCAGTGCGTCGGGCAACCGAGTAGGGGATCGACTCGGTGACGGTCTCGACGTTGTATTCGTTGTCCATCCGAGCCTGCATCACCTCGAACTGCATGGGGCCAACGGCAGCCATGACTGGGTTGGCATCGCCGCGGGCATCGTTGCGCAGGATCTGAACAACCCCCTCGGAATCGAGCTGTTCGAGTGCCTTACGAAACTGCTTGTACTTGCCCAGCGACTTGGCCCGCAGCGTACGGAAGTTCTCCGGCGCGAATTGCGGCATCGGTGGGTACTGACATTTGCGGCCAGCGTAGAGAGTATCGCCTGGGGCTAGGGAGCCAGCGTTGACCAAGCCGACGATATCTCCGGGGAAAGCGGTCTCGACCGTTTCACGGGTACGACCAAACACCGTTAGCGCATATTTACTAGAGAAACTACGCCCAGACTGGGCATGGGTAATCTGCATTCCGCGGTCGAATTCCCCGGAAGCCACCCGCATGAAGGCTAGTGAATCTCGGTGTTTGCGATCCATGCCCGCTTGTACCTTAAACACCACACCGGAGAAATCATCGTTGACATTACGAACCACGTCGATGGCAGTGCTCGATGCCTCGACGACCTTCGGGTCGCTCTCACGAGGAGAGGGCGAGGGAGCGATCTCGCAC
Organism: Corynebacterium alimapuense; assembly: GCF_003716585.1. Lineage (GTDB taxonomy): Bacteria > Actinomycetota > Actinomycetes > Mycobacteriales > Mycobacteriaceae > Corynebacterium > Corynebacterium alimapuense. The sequence continues at coordinate 359,381 of NZ_PTJO01000005.1, read as the reverse complement.
AGGGTATCTAAAATTTGGTGGACACCGAAGTTGAGCATGGCGGAGGCAAAGATCAACGGAGAAGTGACACACTGCTCGAACATCTCTTGATCATGCATAGCTCCATCGGCGGCCAGTAGTTCGGCCTCTTCGACAGCGCGTTCCCAGTCAAGTTCTTCTTTTTCCGCCGCCTGCTCAGAGGAGTAGATCTCTTCTGGTGCGATGGTGGAACCACCGGCGGTGCGAGTGAAGTGGATGTACTCTTCTGCTTCGCCCTCATCGCTTACTCGGGCCAGACCGCGGAAGTCTCCGGCGATACCTACTGGCCAGAACATGGGGGTGGGCTGCAATCCGATCTCGGAGACGATCTCATCGACGAGCTCTAGCGGTTCCCGGCCTGGCCGGTCCCACTTGTTGACCACGGTAATGATCGGCAGGCCGCGAGCTTTGCATACTCGAAAGAGCTTGAGAGTTTGTGGCTCCAAGCCCTTAGCAGCATCAATGAGCATGACTGCGGCATCGACGGCAGTGAGGACGCGGTAGGTGTCCTCGGAGAAATCCGCGTGACCTGGGGTGTCGACGAGGTTGATCATGTAGGGACGACCCTTGTGGCCTTCGGGCGCGTATTCGAATTGCAGGGCGGAGGAGGCCACGGAGATACCGCGATCCTTTTCCATCTCCATCCAGTCCGAGACGGTTGCTTTACGGCCGCCTTTTCCGTGGACGGCGCCGGCTTCGTTGATCACGTGCGCGTGCAGCGCCAAAGCCTCAGTCAGGGTGGATTTACCTGCGTCGGGGTGGGCAATGACGGCGAATGTGCGGCGACGTGAGGCCTCAGCGGTGGTGCTCATGTTTAGCCAGCGTAGTCGCTGTGAGGACAGGAGCCCGAACCGGTTGCGTCAGTATCCCCCAATCACGACCATGACACACCAAGAGCATTCGCGGTCTCATCGAAGACACGATCAACCAAAGCTGGCTTTTGGGCAGATCGACGTTGGAATCCTGGACGACGTTTGTCGTTGTAATAGCGGCCAGATTCCCAGTGAATGCCTGGTACTCCAGTAGTGAAGTAGGCCAGATTTTCTCCACCTGCGGTTGCCGGGGTGAGCATTTTCGATAGCCCAGTGCGGTAGCCGAAACGCATGGGGCTGGAAGTCTCCGCGGCGAAGTTGGTGGCAATGACACCAGGGTGGAAGGCAACAGCATTGAGCCCTGCGGAATGGAAGCGCTCATGTAGAGCTTTCGTAAACAAGACATTGCCGAGTTTGGCATTGCCATAGGCGCGAGTTGCATTGTAATTATTGGAGCTGTCGAGGTCATCAGCATCAAAGCGCGACATTAATACCGATGCCGCCGATGAGGTAGAGACCACCGATGCTTGCGCGGAGAGCAACTGATCCATCAGCAGATTAGTCAGTAGATAGGGAGCTAGGTAGTTGACCTGCCAGGTCAACTCGAAGCCGTCCACAGTCTGAGTGGGTCCGGAGAACAGCCCTCCGGCGTTGTTAGCCAAGGTGTCGATGTGCTCGAGTGTGGACAGCTCAGCAGCAAGATCGCGGACCTCGTCGAGGTGAGCAAAATCGGCGACATGGTGGTCGGCGCCGATTTCGTCGGCTACCGCACGAGTTTTCTGGGGGTTGCGCCCCACCAGGACCAGGTGAGTGTCGGGTAGTTCTCGGTGAATCTGACGGGCGGCGGCCGCGCCGATCCCATCGGAGGCTCCAGTAATAATGATGCTCATCACGACGAGTGTAGGCGTCCTTAGCGGTGAGCGGCAGACATTGATTCTCCCAACTCCTGGGGAAAAACTAACACCCCAGTTGCAGAATCCACCTAGCGGGAATGAATAAGATTCTGCGCTTTAGGCAGACCCTCGGTGACTACCAAGCGAACTGTCTCCGCGGCAGTCTCCAGCGTCTTAGCTAGCTCGTTGGCTTCGGTATCTTCATCGATTGCTCCCAGAACATAGTCAGGAACTGGCATGCCCGCTGGGGGGCGAGAAATGCCGATGCGTACTCGGAGGTAGTCCCTAGTATCCAATAGCTCTGAGCAGGATTTGAGGCCATTGTGGCCATTTTCGTTCCCGCCTTTTTTAAGCCGGATCTTGCCTGCTGGCAGGTCCAATTCATCATGGATGACAATGATCCGCTCCGCAGGAATGCCCATGCGCAGCGCCAGCGGGGCCAGGGCTTGTCCGGAGAGGTTCATAAAAGTCGTGGAACGCAATACCAGTACTTGCTGATCGCCCATAGTCATCGTTGCGCCTAGTGCTGGCACAGAATCTAGCGGTTCAAACTGCGCACTACTGTCCGCCAGCAGCTGATCTGCTGCCAAGTAGCCAACATTGTGTCTGGTGTTGGCGTATTTAGGTCCTGGATTTCCTAGCCCAAGCACGATCCAATCGGCTTGGGGGTCGGGAGTATCGATAGTGCGGCGGCGAAACAACGCGCGAATATTAAACACAATTAACAGTCTCTCACATAGGATTTGGACATGGATATCCCCACAATCATTGTTGCCCCAATGGCTGGAGGTCCCTCCACGCCAGAGTTAGTAGTTGCCGCGGCAAACGCTGGCTCACTCGGATTTTTAGCCCCAGGCCAAGGCCCGGCCAATGTGCTGGAGGGGTGGCTCAGCGAGGTTGGAGATTGCCGCTATGGAGTTAACCTATTTACCAAGCAGCAGCCCTTGTCTTCGCTAACCGAGCTACGCCAAGTGGCTGAGGAGATAGCGCCCGGGGCACAGCTCCCAGAGGTTGACTACAGCTGTGATTTCGATGCGAAGTTCAACGCACTCTTGGCTGCTGAGCATCCGCCAGCGGTAGTCTCCGCGACGTTTGGGCCTTTCACGAAAGACGAAATTGCAGCCTTGCATGATCGTGGCATTGATGCGTGGATCACGGTCACCTGCCCAGCTGATGCGCTGGCCGCTGCAGATCTTGGCGCGGATGCCCTCGTGGTGCAGGGACCGGAAGCCGGTGGGCATCGTTCCACGTGGGAGGTAGACCAAGACCCTGATTCTCGCTCACTGCCCGAGCTTATCGACGCCATCGTCACCGCCGGTATCCACCTGCCGCTAGTGGCTGCTGGTGGAACTCGCGAACGGTCGGATGTGGAGTCCACCTTGGCACTGCCTGGGGTAGTGGCAGTCTCTTGTGGCTCGGCGTTTTTGTTGGCAGATGAGGCCGGCACCTCCCAGTTCAACCGAACTCTGTTGGCTGAGGGTGGCGAGTCTGTGGCTAGTCGAGCCTTTTCTGGCAGGGTGGCTCGTGGCTTGGTGACCGAATTTGTCCGAGAGCATCCGGATATGCCTGCTATTTACCCTCATCTGGCACCAATGTTGGCACCTTTGCGGCAGGCTGATCCCGCCGGGATTGCCTACTGCTTGGTGGGGACGGACGTCGATAAGCTCACTTCCGGATCCGTTGCGGATATTCTGCACCAAATGGCCCTCACCAGGGGATAAGTACTCTAGAATGGAGGGGAGGTACACCCACCCCGCCATAGAAAGGTACGCAGTGATCGCGCACGCGCAGACTGAGCAGAACAACCCAAATGAGTGGAACGACAAGATCGCCTTGGCGCAGGAGATGTTGCCGCTTATTGGCCGCCTTCATCGCAATAATGACGTCGTCGTCTCGGTTTTCGGGCGTCTGCTCGTCGGCGCCACTGACATCGACATCATCAAGTCGCACCGCTACGCTCGCCGAGTCACTGAGCGCGAGTTGCCTTTGACCCAGACTCTTCCAGTTCTGCGGGAGTTGCTGGAGATGAACCTGGGCACTGCTTCCATCGATATCGGAAGCCTAGCCATCGGTTTCGCTGACAGTGACAGCGATGATCTCAGTGCCTACTTGGAAGCTGAACTCGCCGAGATCGTCGGCACTCATAAAAAGGTTGATCCCACCGATGTCGTGCTCTACGGTTTCGGCCGAATTGGCCGCTTGCTGGCGCGCATCCTCATCTCGCGTGAAGCCACCTATGGCGGTGTCCGCCTGCGTGCCGTAGTGGTTCGCAAGAATAGTGATGACGATCTAGTTAAGCGTGCATCTTTGCTTCGCCGTGACTCCGTCCATGGCGCCTTCGACGGCACCATCACCGTGGATAAAGAAAACGACATCATCTGGGCCAATGGCACCAAGATCCAGGTGATTTACTCCAACTCCCCAGCCGAGGTCGACTACACCGCGTTTGGTATCCACGATGCCATCGTGGTGGATAACACTGGCCGCTGGCGCGATCGCGCGGGTCTATCCCAGCACCTAGAGTCCAAGGGCGTAGATCGCGTGGTGCTCACGGCACCGGGCAAGGGCGACCTGCTCAACGTGGTCTATGGCATCAACCACGACAAGATCACCGATGATGAGCAGATCATCACTGCAGCATCCTGTACTACCAACGGTATTACCCCGGTACTCAAGGTGCTCAACGATGCTTATGGCGTCGAGCACGGACATGTCGAGACGGTTCACTCTTTCACCAATGACCAAAACCTCATCGATAACTTCCACAGCGGTTCCCGCCGTGGCCGCGCTGCCGGTCTGAACATGGTTCTTACTGAGACAGGTGCCGCAAAGGCAGTCTCCAAGGCGCTGCCCGAGTTTGAAGGCAAGCTCACCGGCAACGCCATCCGCGTGCCTACTCCGGATGTATCGATGGCGGTGCTCAACCTCACCCTAGAAAATGAGGTTGACCGCGACGAGGTCAATGACTTCCTGCGCAAGGTCTCTTTGCACTCTGATCTGCGCCAGCAGATCAGCTACATCCATTCCCCGGAGATTGTCTCTACCGACTTCATCGGCTCCACCCACGCCGGTGTCGTCGACGGGCTAGCCACCATCGTCTCCGGCAAGCACCTGGTGGTCTATGTCTGGTACGACAATGAATTCGGCTACTCCAACCAGGTTGTGCGCATTATCGAAGAGGTCGCAGGCGCTCGTCCGCAGATCTACCCGCGCCGCCAGGATGCTACCGCTTTGCGCTAGTGAGCAGGTGAGTTTCTAAGATAGGCACAATTAAAGCGCCCGTTGCCCGGAGAACAATCCGGACAGCGGGCGCTTTAGCGCGGGTGGAGCTTATTCAACCTAGAGCCAACGCGGTGGCTCGGGGACTTCTCCACGATCGCTGGTATGAACTCCAGCGCTGCCGCGACCGGTGACCCACTGGGCTAATCCAGCCAAGGAGCCTTGGACCCGCGTGGTCTGTCGACCGGGGGAGACCTCGATAAGTTGATCATCGTCGGTGTTGAACAGCACTAGGCCCTCACCGAGGCCTGAGTCGCGCCATTTGCCGGCGATTTCTGGGACCAAGGTGGACAAGATGATCTCAGGGATATCAGCGAAGCTGGCACCAGCGTTGAGATCGACCGCATGGATCCATACCTCGCGCGTGCGCATCCATACCGTCATAGCTGCCGGTACGGTCATACCTTGGGCAGTGATAACTTCATTCGACCATGCCTGATCCGAGGTCTCATCCCAGGCCTGATCCAAGCTGGCCAACGTTTGGACGTGGAGCTGGCGAATCTCCACCGGAGGCAACGTAGCTCCGTAGGCGATCTCTTGGTTTCTGGTCTCCGGTGTGGCATACATCGGAGTCTTGTCACCGGTGTGTGCCCAATGCATGAGATTGTCCAGCGCCGCGGCGTTATAGGCCACATGCGCAGCCAACTCAGCGGCAGTCCAGGCAGACAATAATGTCTCTCGGCCGAAATCGGCATCGTCGATGTTCATCAGCTGGGCGGTGTAGTGAGCGCTGCCTTCGCGCACCAACGCCACACGCTCGGGGATTGCTAGATCATGGAAGGAAGTGCTCATTGCTCAAATACCGTCCTATTGGCCACGTAGCCTAGTCCATCGATCTCAATTTTCACGGTCTCGCCATCGCCGATATAGCGCTTCGGTGAACGCGCATGTCCCACTCCGCCTGGAGTACCAGTGACGATGACATCACCGGGGTCGAGCGGATAAATATGCGAAATATACTCGATCAAGGTCGCGGGACTAAACAATAAGTCATCGGTTGGTGTGGACTGAACCTGCTCGCCCTCGAGATAGGTAGCCAGCTGACCTCCGAACTCGAAGGAATCCGAGGTGGTTAGCCACGGTCCGAAACCAGCGGTCTTCTCGAAAGATTTTCCCTGGTGCCATTGCATGGTGCGGTACTGGTAATCACGCACGGTGTAGTCATTGATCACTGCATAACCCGCGATGTACTCTGCGGCGTCTGCGGCGAGTACTCGACGGGCACGCTTCCCGATGACCACGGCCATTTCTCCCTCCCAATCGAGCGTGGAGTTGGCGTAGCTTGGGATAGAAATATCGTCGAAGGGGCCGGTCAACGCATCCGGGAATTTGATGAACAAGGTGGGATGGCTGGGTAACTGCCTGCCCATTTCCTTGATGTGGTTGGTGTAGTTCATTCCAACACAGATGATTTTCTTGGGTGCTGGGACGACCGCCTCGAGGTCTTTGTGGCGGAAAACCACTTCCTCACCAGTGGTGTGCTCAGCTACTTCACGCCATTGTGGATTCTGCAGCAGGTCGCCGACATTGGAGTATCCGACTATCTTGAGCGCCGTGGTCTCGGAGGTGACGAGGGCTGCGAAACTGCCCTGTTCGGAACGGATGGTGGCAAGACGCATGGTGTTGTGAGTCCTTCTTCCCAGACAATGGGCGAGGTAGAGAAAAAGTTATGTCGATTGCTTTAAATAGACTGCACTAGTGCAGTCCGGCAGCATTCTTCTAGAGCGTTACTCCACTAATTCTATGTGACGCCGATAACTCACTGCAGAAATCTGATTATTGGCAGGCTGAACACCACATTCATAATCAGTGACGGTCTCTATACAGAGCGGCTTAGCGCAGTTTCCACTTCATCTGCTGCAGAATCACAGATGAAGGGTAGTTCTGCAGCTTCTTGTTTATTGAAGGGTTTGAGCACGAAGGCAGCTGGATTCATTCGTCCAGGCGGGCGGCCAATTCCCACTGCGAGCCGCTGATAGTCCTTTGTCCCCAAAGACTTGGTCACTGAGCGTAAACCGTTATGGCCGTGGTCGCCGCCACCCAGACGCAGCCGCAATTGGCCAAAATCGAGCTCCAATTCATCGTGAATGACGATGATCTCCGGCGGTGAGGTTCGAAAAAAGCTTGCTAGGGCTTTGACTTGGCCCCCGGAGAGATTCATGAAGCTGCGGGTACGTGCCAACACGACTCGGCGGCCATTGAGCCTAGCTTCGGCGATCTCGGCGTTGGATCGTTTGTGCACCGTCAAATGCGCAGGGCACGGGGATGTCCGGGCGGCGAGTTCATCGAGCACCAGAGCGCCAATATTGTGGCGGGTAGCAGCGTACTGGGGGCCGGGGTTGCCCAGACCGACGATCAAAAGCGGGGAATCGTTCACATCGAATAGTCTCCCACATGAATCGAGAAAACCCCCGACCACGCAGTGAAAACTGACGTGGGCGAGGGTGTGCTCGAGAAGCTAGTTGTTTTAGCTCTCGTCGCTCTCGGTGGACTCAGCAGCTGCTTCTTCAGCCGGAGCCTCTTCCTCTTCTTCTGCCTCCGGGTGGTGAATGGAGACAACGATGGACTCAGGATCTGCAACCAAGGTGACATCCTCGGGCAGGACGACATCGCTGGCGTAGAGGCGAGCATCGAAGTCGAGGCCCTCGATGGAAACGACGATCTCTTCCGGGATTTCGAGGACGTTGGCCTCAACGTAGATGGTGTCGGCATCCTGGATAACCATGGCACCGGAGACCGGCTCGCCTTCGAGCAGGATCGGGACGTCAACCTCGACGCGCTCGTTGCGGTTGATGGCGAGCATGTCGACGTGGTCAATCTTGAAGGTCAGCACGTTCTGGTCGATGTGCTTGACCATGGTCAGGTGCTTTTCGCCATCGATGTCGAACTCGATGATGGAGTTGACGCCGTTGTTACGGATAACAGCGGTGTACTCGAGGCGATCCACGGAGAAGTGAACATTCTCGGTGTGGCCGGAGTAGATGACGCCGGGGATGCGGCCGGCGCTACGCAGGCGACGGGCGAAGCCCTTGCCGAACTCTTCGCGGAGGGTAGCGGTCAGGGTGGGGTACTTTGCCATGTGGCGAAACTCCTATTAAATGTCCACGGCCGTTGCCCCTAGGAAAACAAAAAGGGCCTACGACCGACTCTGGTGTAGTGAAGGAAAATGTCCTCGCCGAGTCTCATCGCAGGCTGAAATAAAAGCTTGTGAATCACAATCGCGTCGATAACGGTCCTAAAAATAGGGCCCTCGCCGAGACCTGGATACCTTAGCACGTCAGTTTAAGAGGATCCAAGGCCTGCCGATCCTGGCTCTATGACGGGTGGGAGCTTTATGGCTGCCTGTCTTCGAGACAGCGTTGATAACTCAGTGGTGGCGAGGAATTCGCGGACCCAGTCAGGATTGGTTCCGGAGTAATCACGCAGAGCCCAGCCGATGGCCTTATCGATGAAGAACTCTCCGGAACCCAGATTCATGTCAATCAGCTCCGCCAAGAGGACGTGATCGGTTGCCTCACGCAGACGTAGTTGATGCAGGATTGCCACTCGCCGAACCCAGCTATTCTCATCGGCTGCCCAGTTGCGCATGTCCTCAGCGGTGGCGATGGAGCCGATCTTTCGGATCATGAGATCGACGCAATCCCACCAATCAGCCTCGATGACTAAGCGTTTTAACCGGGGAAGATCAGAATTTTGCAGTGGAACCTGTTGTAGATGATCACAAGCTACGTAGCAGTATTCGCGCTCTGGGGCGGCCCAGCAGTTGGTCACTACATTCCAGTCTGGGGCGGCACGTAACGTGCGCAAAATAGGAGACACCGCTGCTCTTCGTGCAGGAGTGGTGATTCCTAAAAACTCATATCGGCCGCGCAGATAGGCAGACATACTTTTCGCGCGGGTGGGATCCGCGAGCGGACGTAGTGCGGTCTGGATAAGCGCGAAAGAATCGGTCACCGAGCCAAGTTTAGGTCCATTTTATGGCCGATGCCCCCGGCCACTAAGGAGCAGTGGTCGGGGGCATCGAGTGATGCTGATTCGGAAAACGGCTTTAAGCCTCGCCCTCGAACAGGGTGGTCACTGAGCCGTTCTCGAAGATCTCACTGATGGTCTTAGCCAAGAGTGGGGCGATCGAGAGGACAGTAAGGTTTTTCCAACCCTCGGTGGACTGCGGCAGGGTATCGGTGGTGATGACCTCTTCCGCGCCACAATCGCTCAAACGCTCGCGAGCGGGACCGGAGAACACGCCGTGGGTGCAAGCAATAACGACAGAATGTGCGCCAGCTTCCTTGAGCACACGGACTGCGCCGGCGATGGTGCCACCGGTATCGATCATGTCATCGAGCAGGATGCAGTCCTTGCCCTCAACATCACCGACGACGCGGTTAGCGGTGACCTCGTTGGCCACATCTACGCTGCGGGTCTTGTGTACGAAAGCCATCGGGGCGCCATCGAAGACGTTGGCCCACTTCTCAGCAACCTTGACGCGACCGGCATCTGGAGAGACCACGCAGAGGTTGTTGAGCGGGTACTTGTTCTTGATGTAGTCCGTCAGGATCGGCATGGCATGCATGTGATCAACTGGGCCGTCGAAGAAGCCCTGAATCTGATCGGTGTGCAGGTCGACCGAGACGATGCGGTCTGCACCAGCGGCAACGAGCAAATCGGCTACCAGGCGAGCAGAAATCGGCTCGCGTCCGCGGTGCTTTTTATCCTGGCGTGCGTAGGGGTAGAACGGCAGGATCGCGGTGATGCGCTTGGCGGAGCCACGCTTGAGCGCATCGATCATGATCAGCTGTTCCATCAGCCATTTGTTCAGTGGCTGAGTGTGGGACTGAATAACGAAACAGTCCGCACCTCGTACCGATTCTTCGAAGCGGATGAAAATCTCGCCATTGGCGAAATCACGAGCGGTGGTGGGGGTGAGATCGTAGCCGAGTTCCTTGGCTACTGCCTCGCCCAATTCCGGGTGCGCGCGCCCGGAAAACAGCATCAGATTCTTGTGGCTCTCAGTCCAGTGGGCAGTCATTATGTGCCGCTTAACCTTCCTGGTTATTTGCGTCGGTGGTCGCTTTGTTCTCCCGGGACCGTCGAGCCGCTTCTGCGGCCGGGGTCCCCGGTCGTTTCTTCTCGACCCAACCTTCAATATTGCGTTGTGGGCCGCCGGAGACGACGAGGGCTCCCGGGGGGACGTCCTCACGAATCACTGTACCCGCCCCAGAGTATGCTCCATCACCTACGGTCACCGGAGCGATAAACATGGTGTCAGAACCGGTGCGGACATGCGATCCGATAACAGTCTGATGCTTATTTACCCCGTCATAGTTGACGAAAACGGAGGACGCCCCGATATTAGATTCTTCCCCGACTACAGCGTCTCCGATATAGCTCAGGTGCGGAACCTTGGATCCTCTGCCGATCTGAGCATTCTTAGCTTCGACGAACCCGCCGAGCTTGCCATGGGCACCGACCACGGTATTGGGGCGGATGTAGGTAAACGGCCCGACGGTGGCGTTATCGCCGATAGTCGAGCGTTCGCCTTGAGTGCGGATCACAGAAGCGTTGTGTCCGATGGTCATATCCGTCAGGGTGGTATCCGGGCCGATGATGGCGCCATCGTCGATGGCAGTTGAGCCCCAAAGCTGGGTGTTCGGGTGGATAGTTACGTCCTGGCCGATGGTCACATCCACACCAATAAAGGTCGTGGCTGGGTCGATGATGGTGGCCCCGCCCCGCATAGCGGACTCGACCGTGCGGCGGTTGAGTTCACGGCCAGCTGCAGCTAATTGAACGCGGTCATTGACTCCAGCCAATTCCTTAGCGTCGGGGGCCTGGTGGGCGCGAACCGCATGGCCTGCTGCGCGCGCGATTGCCAAGACATCGGTGAGATAGAGCTCGCCCTGGGCATTATCTGGGTTGAGCTGGCTGAGTGCCTCGCGTAAAACTTGGCCGTCAAAGGCGAAGACGCCGGAGTTGACCTCATCGATGTCCAGGGTGGCCTCATCGGCGTCTTTTTGCTCGACGATCGCTGTGACCTGATCGGAGTCATCTCGCACGATTCGGCCATAGCCAGTCGGATCCGGCAGCTGCATGCTCAATACCGTGACGGCAGCTTCAGCGGCGGTATGTGCAGCGAAGAGCTCATTGAGCGTGCCTGGGGTCAACAGTGGCACATCACCATTGGTGACAATGACGGTCCCGTCGAAGTCGGGGAGTGGCTCCAACCCACACAAAACGGCGTGGCCAGTGCCATTTTGCTCTTCCTGGATTGCTTGGTGGAGAGTTAGCCCCAGCTCAGCTGCCACAGCGTCCACGGCAGGGGAGACCTGTTCGCGTTGGTGGCCAACGACCGCGACGATATGTTGAGGGTTTATGCCTGCGGCTGCGTGGAGGGCATGGGAGAGCAAAGTGCGCCCACCGATGTCGTGGAGGGTCTTCTGCTTGGTGGACTTCATGCGGGTACCCGCCCCGGCAGCAAGCACGATGACGGCACAATCGGTGAAGTTGGGCACGTTAGAGATCTCCTAGGTTGTGGGCACAGACGTTGGTTCCAGCATATCGTCGCTTAAGCCGGCGAGGCAGAGACCTCCCTCAGTCGAGTGGCAGCAGCGACGCCGATTAAGCCGACTACTGAGAGAAAGATCAGGGCGGCCGAGGAGCTTAATTGTGCTACTGCGCCTGAGACCACTCCCAGTGCCAAGAGAACAATTCCGATGATGGTGTTCGCGGCGCCGACGTAGCGGGTGCGATTATCACCTTCAGCCATATCAACCAGATAGGTCTTCCGTGCCACCCGCACGGCCGTATGGGCAAGGTTGACTAGGAAGAAGCCAAGAGGGAATACCCAGGCGTTGATCTCTGGTGATAGCCAGTCCGCCGCGGCCACCAGCGCCAAAACCGTCAAGGAACCCACGAGAGCGCCAAGGCTCATTACTGTTCGGGATGAGGAGTCCGACCAGATCCCGGAGATTCGCCCACCCAGGACCGCAGCTAGTCCGGAGGCAATGAGAAATGCTCCCAGCCCGGTGATCCCAGAATCGATCTCATGACTAAGAATCACGATGAAGGACGTCGATAGCGCGGTTACGAGCAACAGTGATCGGACAATGACGAAGGTGCGAAAGTCACGGTCCTGTGCAAAAAGTCCCCACGTATCTGACCACCATCCTCGGCGCACGCCTTGGGTTTTAACTTGAGATTCTGGTTCTTTAATAGTGGAGAACACGATTGCAGCCACCGCCCATGCTGCTGCTGCCAAAAAGATCAGGCAGGCCAAGATCCAGACGGGAATATCTGACCCGACCCACTCAAGGAATAGGCCCACGAATAAAGCTACGGCCCCACCTACCGCAGTTGCCCGGCCAGTAATCAAACCTCGGCGACCTTTGGAAATAGTCCGGCCCTGAACATCTTTGGAAGCGATGGAACACAGGGAACGGGAAAACGCGAGAAGAGCGAGCAGGAGGACTACAGCTACGCCGAGGACGGCGGCGTCGAAAAGCAAGGCGGATACGGCGATCAAGGCGGCGGTGATGGCTTGGCCGATGCTGCCGGCTACCCAGATGGTTTTGCGCGATGGCTGGGTGGTTATCCACGGCGTCAATGCCGCCTGGGGGAGCATCGAGCCTGACTCCCGGATCGGAACTAAAAGTGCGATGAAAAAGCCTGGGGTGCCAGCCGCTTGGAGCAGCCAGGGTAGGACGGTTTTGGCAGCGACGATTTGATCGCCGACGCCTTGGAGCCCGTTAGCCCAGATAAACCGGCGGGCGTTGTGTTCTTCGAATGGCTTGGTAGCGCTACTCAACGGTTGCTTTCTGGCGAGGGGATAGTGGGGAGATTAGTCGAGCGTAGTACTGCTGTGGCGAATATAAATATCGGCGAGGAGAGAGCAAAGGACCTATAGTAAATGGACAAAGCTGTCTAGTTTCACTTATGGAAAAGAGCCCACATGTCTCACCAAGATCCCACGCTGCCGATTATCTCCCTTGATCGACTGATCAATGGCCCAGGTCGTGCTGAAGAAATCGCTAAACTGCGCCAGGTCACTCATGAGATTGGCTTCTTCTACCTCGCCGATCACGGAGTCTCCCGACAGCTCCAGGAAGAAATGTTTGTTACCGCCCATGAGTTCTTCGCGCTGCCGCAGGAGGCCAAGGAAGAAATTTCCAACCTCAATAATCCGCACTACCGCGGGTACTCAGAACTCGGCGATGAGCGCACCCAAGGTAAAACAGACTGGCGCGAACAGATCGACTATGGCGCGGATCGACCGGCATTGACCGAGGGCTTAGATACTCATCCTTGGCGAGTGCTCGAAGGACCGAATCCTTGGCCTAGCGCGATCCCGCAGATGAAAGAGCTCATCGACTCTTGGTTGGCCCAGCTTTCCGATATTGGGTTGGATCTCTTGCGGGCTTGGGCCGAGTCTTTGGATCAAGCGCCGGACTATTTCGACGAAATCTTCACTCACCCGCACCCGATGATGAAACTGGCGCACTACCCGGCGCCCGAAGCCGGCGGGCCAGGCCAAGGAGTGGGCGCGCACCATGACGCGGGAGTGTTGACCTTGCTGCTGCCAGAAGAAGGCTCCAGCGGATTACAGGTACGCCACGAAGGCGAGTGGATTGACGTCGAACCGATCGCAGATCATTTCGTAGTCAACATCGGCGAGCTGCTGGAAGCCGCTACTGATGGCTACCTGGTATCCACTGCTCACCGAGTGTTGCCCTCCGCGCCGGGGACCTCGCGCTATTCCATCCCGTTTTTCCTTACCCCGAACCTTGACGCCCGATTCCCGCATCTGGAATTGCCCGCAGAACTCGCGCAACAAGCGCCAGGTAAAGGAATTGATCTCAATGATCAGGAGATTTTCGATATCTCTGGCCGCAACACTTTGAAGTCGCGTCTGCGCGCACATCCAGAGACCACCGCGCGCTATCACGCGGAACTAGCTGCCGCGATGAGCTAACTGAACTAGGTAAACCAGGCACAAAATGCGCCGATAACACTGCTATTGCTTCCCTGCCAGGACTCGAACCTGAAATGCTGGTACCAAAAACCAGAGTGTTGCCGATTACACCACAGGGAACTGTGAATTGCTCGCAGACATATAGTAGCGGATACCAGTCCCAGAGAACTAACGGCGGTCCATATAGGCTGGGCAACATGGCTCGACAGCGGATGACCGGCAGGCAGCGGCGGGAACAGCTTATTTCAATTGGACGCACCGTTTTTGCGGAGCGAGGCTTTGAAGGTTCCAGCGTGGAGGAGATCGCTCAACGCGCGGGAGTATCAAAACCGGTGGTCTATGAGCACTTCGGCGGCAAGGAAGGCCTCTACGCAGTAGTGGTGGACCGAGAGATGATCACCCTAGAAAAGATCATCACCTCATCCCTGTCGAAGGGACGCTCCCGTGCACGCATCGAGCAAGCGGTCATCGCATTGCTTACTTATGTCGAGGATGAGACCGATGGTTTCCGCATCTTGGTCCGGGATTCAGTTCCCGGAAAAGATCAGTCCTATTCCACGTTGCTCAACACCGCGGTCGGGCAGGTGTCCCATATTTTGGGAAACTCCCTACAACGCCAGGGCCTCGACCCAGATATGGCGATCCTCTACGGCCAGGCCCTCGTAGGCATGGTTTCCACCACCGCGCAGTGGTGGTTGGATGAACGAGAGCCGGCTAAAGAGGTTGTGGCCGCGCACATCGTCAACCTGTCGTGGAACGGTCTCGCGGGCATGAAACCTAATCCAGTACTTTCCGATAAGGTCATCGAGACTATGACAGGGGAGAAGTAGTGGCGGAAAAAAGTTCCACGGCTCCGGCAGCACTCGCCGGGCTACTTAAAGTGGCGGCAACGGATCCGAAGCTCAAGGGGATGATCAGTCACCTCGGCGAGTCCTACCTGCATCTGACAGGTATCGACCAAGCTCGTCCGTGGATGTTGGGCACGCTGGCCCATCATGCTCCGGTATTGGTGGTCACCGCCACTGGCCGTGAGGCCGAGGATCTTTCGGCTGAACTTCGTGCCATGCTCGGCGATAAGGTGGCGCTTTTTCCCTCGTGGGAGACGCTGCCTCATGAGCGTCTCAGCCCAGGTGCTGACATCATCGGCCAACGGGCGAAAGTGCTCAATGAGCTCGATCGCATCCAGGTAGTAGTTACCGCAGCTCGTGGTTTTTGCCAGCCGCTGCTGGAATCTGCTGAGGGACGCGAACCAGTTCATTTGGTGCAGGGCAACGAATACGAATTTGCCCAGGTAACCCAGGACTTGGTGTTTCGCGCCTATTCCCATGTGGACATGGTGGCCCGGCGCGGCGAGTTTGCTACCCGTGGTGGAATCCTCGATATTTTTCCCACCACCCATGATCATCCTGTCCGCGTGGAGTTTTGGGGCGATGAAGTTACTGATATTCGTCCCTTCGCGGTGGCTGATCAGCGCACGATTCCCGACGCCGAGATCGACAGCGTCGATATCTATCCAGCCCGCGAGCTGCCAATCACCGAGGCTATTGCGCACCGAGCGGAAGAACTCGCGCTTGAACATCCCGGCAATGCCACCTTGGTGGAATTGCTGAGCAAGATCTCCTCGTCTATCCCCGCCGATGGCATGGAGGCGTTGATTCCGGCACTCGTGGACACCCCGATGTGCACACTCGCCGAACTGATGCCTGCCAACACTCATGTGGTGATCATCGCCCCGGGAAAGATCCGTACCCGCATTGCGGATTTGGCCGCCACCGATGCGGAATTCCTCGCGGCTGGTTGGGAAGCCGCGGCAATGGGAGCTTCCGGTCCGGTCGCCGCGGAGGGCCTGGATCTGGAAGGCTCGTCCTACCGCTCCTATGAATCCCTCGAGACAGGGGTCCGCAACGCTGGTCAGAGCTGGTGGACCTTCGCTCCACCCGGCATGTTCGAAGCCTCTGAAGCAGACACTCTTCCGCTCGACTTTGAATCTGGTCCCACCCCGCGTGGCGACGCCGCCGCTATCGACGAGATGATGTCGTTGCTCTTGGCGCATACCACTGCTGGCGGCCGTGCCGCCTTCTTAGCGCCTGCTCAAGGCGCGATCAAGCGCATGGTTGATCGCTTCGCAGAAAAGGGAATTCCCGCCAGAGTAGCCACCCCAGGATGGGAGCCTTCCCCAGGAGAAGTCACCCTCTACCAAGCATTCAGCCACGCTGGTGTGGTTTTCCCCAAGGTGCGCAAACATCGTGATGCCGCAGCCATGCCCTTGGTCGTGATTACCGAGACCGACCTGACGGGCAACCGCGTTGGCGATATTGCTGGTGCTAAACGCCGCCCGGCTAGGCGCCGCAATAAGGTCGATCCACTGGCGTTGCAGACCGGTGATTTCGTGGTTCATGAAACCCACGGCATTGGCCGTTTCCTCAAGATGGCTGAGCGCACCATCAACGCTGGCGATGAGACCAGCCGGCGCGAGTACATCGTCTTGGAATACGCGGCAGCAAAACGTGGGCAGCCAGCCGACCAGCTGTGGGTGCCGATGGATTCACTCGACATGTTGAGCAAATATTCCGGTGGTGAAAAACCCACCTTGTCGAAGATGGGTGGGTCGGATTGGAAAAACACCAAAAAGAAAGCCCGCGCAGCGGTCCGGGAAATCGCCGGCGAGCTCGTTGAACTCTATGCCAAGCGCCAAGCCGCGCCGGGCCACGCGTTTGCCCCCGATAGTCCCTGGCAGCGGGAGATGGAGGACAATTTCCCCTTCGTCGAGACCGAGGACCAGATGCTGGCCATTGAGGCGATCAAGGAGGATATGGAAAAGCCCGTCCCTATGGACCGAGTCATTGTCGGTGATGTGGGTTATGGCAAGACCGAGGTCGCCGTCCGAGCTGCCTTTAAAGCAGTTCAAGATGGCCGCCAGGTGGCAATTTTGGTGCCGACCACGCTGCTCGCGCAGCAGCACCTATCCACCTTCGCTGAGCGGATGATGGGATTCCCGGTCACCATTCGGGGACTCTCCAGGTTTACTTCTGCCAAAGAGTCCAAGGAGACGTTGAAGGGGCTGTCGGATGGTTCGATCGACATTGTTGTCGGCACCCACCGGCTCCTGCAGACAGCAGTGTCGTGGAAAGACCTAGGGCTGGTCATTGTCGATGAAGAACAACGCTTCGGCGTCGAACACAAAGAACACATCAAGGCGTTGCGTACCGCGGTTGATGTGCTGACCATGTCAGCCACCCCGATTCCACGCACCCTGGAGATGTCGATGGCCGGGATCCGAGAGATGACTACTATTCTCACCCCGCCGGAGGACCGGCACCCAGTGCTGACCTATGTCGGAGGACAAGAAGAAAAGCAGGTTGCTGCTGCTATCCGCCGCGAACTTTTGCGAGATGGCCAGGTCTTTTTCATCCACAACAAAGTCGCCGATATCGAAAAGAAAGCCCGGGAGCTCCGAGAACTAGTACCAGAGGCGCGCATCGTTATTGCCCACGGCCAGATGTCAGAGGAAGTGCTGGAGCAGACTGTCCAAGGGTTCTGGGACCGCGAATATGACGTCCTCGTGTGCACCACGATCGTAGAAACCGGCTTAGATATCTCCAATGCCAACACCTTGATCGTGGAAAATGCCCACCACATGGGACTCTCGCAGCTACACCAGTTGCGCGGTCGAGTCGGTCGTTCTCGTGAGCGTGGCTATGCCTACTTCCTTCATCCCAAGGGCGCGACCCTGACCGAGAATTCTTATGATCGCCTGGCCACCATCGCCCAGAACAATGATCTCGGCGCTGGCATGGCCGTGGCCATGAAGGATCTAGAGATGCGTGGCGCTGGCAACGTCCTCGGCGGTGAACAATCCGGACACATCGCAGGCGTTGGCTTTGATCTTTATGTACGTCTAGTAGGCGAAGCCGTGGAGACGTTCAAGGCCATGGCCAAGGGCGAAGTACTTGATGCCACCGATACCGGCCCGAAGGAGATCCGCATCGACCTTCCCGTTGATGCCCATATCCCGGAAAGCTATATCAATTCCGAGCGCCTGCGCCTGGAGGTCTATCGCAAGCTGGCTTCCTCGACGACTGAAACGGACCTGCAGCTAGCGGTCGAAGAAATGGAAGACCGCTATGGCCCGGTGCCCAAAGAAGTCTCCAGGTTGCTCGCGGTGGCTCGTCTGCGCCATCAATCCCGGCGCGCCGGGGTGGCCGACATCATCGTGCAGGGAACTCGGATCAAGGTCCACCCAGTCGATCTGCCCGATTCGAAGCAGGTGCGCCTGAAACGACTGTTCCCTGGGTCTAACTACCGGGCTGCGGCCAAGGCCATTCAGCTGCCATTTCCTAAAGCCGGGCGCAATATCACCGACCCGAAGCTTCGCGATGTGGAGCTGTTGCAATGGGTGGCGGACTTCCTATCGAAGATGTTCGACGTAGACACTCTAGATGTCACCGGAGGAAAGAATCCGGCGAAGGCATCCTCCGTGCTCAGCTTCAGCGAATAGCCCCACCGGGGCCGGCGGGGGCTACTCCCCGCCGCCGGGCTGACCAATGGCGATCATTCGCTCGAGGGAGGCGCGAGCTGCGCTGGCCGTATCGGTGGGAACATCGACTTGATCTGCACCCATCGCTAGGCAACGCAGCAGGGCAGAAGGGGTGATCATCTTCATGTAGCTACACGACGCCCGGCTGTTGACCGGTTGAAAGTCCACCGCTGGGGCGGCCTTGCGCAGCTGGTGGAGCATACCGATCTCGGTGGCCACCAGTACTGAACCTGAGGTGGATTTCTCGGCTGCGTCGAGCATTTGCCCGGTGGAGAGCATATGTACTCGATCTGCTGCGACCAGTCCTTCGCCGGCCAGGTAGATCGCGGAGTTGGCACAACCGCACTCTGGGTGGATATAGAGATCTGCCTCTGGGTGCTGCTCGGCTTGGCGCGTCAGCTCTGGGCCGCTAATACCAGCGTGGACGTGGCATTCGCCAGCCCAGATGTAGATATTGTCCCGACCGGTTTCTCGCTTGACGTGTGCGCCAAGGAACTGATCGGGGCAAAAGAGGATCTCGCGATCAGCGGGCAGGGATGCCACCACATCAACGGCATTGGAAGATGTGCAGCAGACATCGGTGAGTGCTTTCACCTCAGCGGTGGTGTTGACATAGCTGACCACCAAAGCATCGGGGTGCTCGAGTTTCCATTCCTTCAGCTGCTCGGCGGTGATTGAATCTGCCAGCGAACAGCCAGCGCGCTCGTCGGGGATGAGGACGGTCTTTTCGGGAGAAAGGATCTTGGCTGATTCAGCCATGAAGTGGACTCCGCAGAAGATGATGACATCGGCATCGGTCTCAGCGGCGATTCGAGACAGACCGAGGGAATCGCCGGTGTAATCGGCGATGTCCTGGATCTCTGGCAGCTGATAATTGTGGGCCAAGATGACAGCGTTGCGCTCGGCGGCTAGGCGTTTGATCTCAGCTGCCCAGGTGGCGTCTGCTTCAATGCCGGACCAACCACCGGGGCCGTCGACCAGTTTGTTGAGCAACGGGGAAGTCAGCGGGGAGAGGAACTGTGACACGGTGCACTCCTTGGGGGCGTGGATAATGGCCCTAGTATCCCAGATAGCGATGGATTCGAGGGACTGGGGCAGCGTCGAATAGATCTTTAGAGGCTCAACGTGCCTTGAGACAGGCCCCAGAGCGCAAAGACAGAGGCCGCGAGAATGATCACGACGATGACCCATTCAAAGGAATTGAAGGCACGTTGCCCGGCCTTGAGACGGGTCCAGACATAGGGGATGAGTCCGGGAGCGACCGCGAGTGCCCCAAATAGGACGAAAGTCAGATCCGCGGCATAGAACAACCAGCAGGAATAGACCAAAGCAAGCATGGCCACGGGAAGATGTCGGCGGTTGTCGGACTGGGACATCTCCGGCCCAGAATCATCGAAGTGAGTACCAGCCTGGGGGTGAGTGATCCCGCGACCGCGGATGGTCAACAACACCAGATAAAGCGCAGAGAACAAGTAGGGAACTAGGTAGAGCACAGTGGCCAGCTGGACCATTGAGATATAAGCGGTTTCGCTGAAAAAGAAGATGATGATGGTCAGTTGAATGACCACAGTGGAGATCAGCTGCGCGGCCCAAGGCGATCCATTGGTGTTGGTGGCACCGAGCTTTTTGGGAAGTAGACCATCGACGGCCATGAGCATGACCGGCTCGGCGCAGAGCATCTGCCAAGAGACATAGGCGCCGAGAACAGATAGGCATAGACCCAGTGAAATAAAGGCACCACCCCAAGGTCCGACGACTGCTTCTAACACCGCGCCCATCGAGTTATTGGGGAGTGCTGCCAACTCCTCCTGGGTAAGGACACCGTAGGAGAGCGTGGAGACGCTCACCAACAGGAAGAGCACAGCGAGGAAACCAATGATGGTGGCTCGGCCGACATCTTGACGCGAACGAGCCTGCTTGGAATAAACCGATGCTCCCTCCACCCCGATAAATACCCACACGGTAAACAGCATCACGCCCCGGACTTGTTCGAAGATCGAGCCGGTCGAGCCATTGGTGTTCCAAAAATCGAGGGTGAATCGCTCCCAGCTGAAGCCTAAGAAGGCCACTAATAGGATGAACGCTGCGATGGGCAACAACTTGGCCACCGTAGTCACCGCATTCATGAAGGCGGCCTGTCGGATTCCCCGGGAGAGCACAGCAAAAATCAGCCAAGTCATCGCCGATGCAGCGATCATAGTGATGAACTGATTATCCGGTGAGAACAACGGTACGTAGTGGCCCAAGGTGGAGAAAAACAGGGTGGCATAGCCCACCTGGGCGATCACTGAACCTAACCAATATCCCCAGCCAGAGGTGAAACCGATGTAGTCACCTAGGCCCGCCCGGACGTAGGAATATACTCCGGATTCTAAGTGCGGTTTGCGCACCGCCAGGATTTGGAAGACAAAGGCGATCGAGAGCATGCCGACGCCCGAGATCACCCAAGCGATCAAGCTCGCGCCGGGTCCTGCTGCTGAGGCGGCATTCTGCGGCAGCGAGAAGATGCCCGAACCGACGGTGGATCCGATGATCAGGGCTACTAGGGTCCACATGGTCACGGTGTGGGTACGGGTCATAGTCACGCGTTTACCTTAGGCGTAGTACACCCCCAGCGGGAGCAATCACTTTAGGATGTAGACCATGACTGTCCTGCTTCTCGACGACCGCTGGCCCACGCTTATCCCCATGGAGGCGTTCAACGCGCTTTCCGGCCCCATCGCATTTACTGATGAGGTGCCCGTGCGGGTTCGATGGAACTTTGATGAGCTGGTCTCGCCACAAGGCCCAGGTGTCTTGGTGAGCACTAATGAAGATGATCCGCAGGTTATTAATCGACTTCATGCCGGCGAGCAGCTTATCGAGGCGCCTTCGCGGCAAGATCCAGTGCGTGAGGCTGTGAAGATAATGTCGCGGGCCAGATCCATCGGGGAGTGGGAATCAGCGCAGACGCACCGCTCATTGCTGCCTTATCTGGCCGAAGAATCCCAGGAATTCGCTGATGCGGTAGTCGACTGGGAGCGCGATGGTGATGAACAAGCTCTGCTAGGTGAGCTTGGTGATGTGCTCTTGCAGGTGTTTTTCCACGCTGAGATCGCATCGCGTCGCGGTGGCTTCGACTTCACGGACGTAGCGGGATCTTTTGTCAACAAGCTGCGGATTCGTTCGCCCTATCTATTCGACGGCACCAATCAGATGGTGCCGGAAGCAGAGCAAGAAAGGCTGTGGGCCCAGGGTAAGGCGCAAGAGCGCCAGTTACCCCGGGGGCAGTGAATTACTCGGAGC
Organism: Corynebacterium alimapuense; assembly: GCF_003716585.1. Classification (GTDB taxonomy): domain Bacteria; phylum Actinomycetota; class Actinomycetes; order Mycobacteriales; family Mycobacteriaceae; genus Corynebacterium; species Corynebacterium alimapuense. The sequence continues at coordinate 337,592 of NZ_PTJO01000005.1, read as the reverse complement.
TCAAGCTGGAGTCGGAGACGAGATCTGCATAGTCGCTCATCTCAGAGCTGGTGAGCGGATCAGAGCTGAGGGTGGAACCGAAGCTGACGCCGGAGCTCAGACCCAGCAGGCTGGAGCCGGAGAGCAGATCAACAACCGAGCCTAGGCTCGAGTTAGGGCTGATCTCGGGTAGCCCCAAAGTGCTAGATCCTAGGCTGGAGCCCGAGCTCAAGCCCTGGATGGCCTGGGAGCTACCTCCGGAGAGCAGCGGGTCTTCGGAAATGAGGCCACAAGCAAGCGCACGGTCTGCAACCGGAATGGCTGCGACACCAGCGAGAGTTGAATCCACGCTGTTGTTGATGTTGTCAATCAACTGGCTGTAGGTGGTGCCGTCGTTGAGCAGGTCGAACTGGTCCAGGACAAGCCCCAGAGCAGCGCATTCCCAGTTGATATCGAGGTTGAGATTGAGATCATCAGAGGAAGTGGATGCAGAGGCGGCGGGAGCGAGAGCGGCGACGGCCATGAGGGATGCAGCAGCGGTGGCTACGGTGCGACGGAGCTTCATAGGTGTAATGCCTTTCGAAGGGGAAAGCGACAGGAACATCGCCTTAACCCAGTTAATTGTAAATGGAGGGCTTCAGATTTAAGCAGAAGTCTACCTTAACATTTTCATGGAATAAGCTGATATTTTACAGTGAATATAGCGTTGGTCGGTGGGGCGACTAGGGAATGCGGAGTACTGCGTAGGACACGGTACGATCGAACGCCATGAGCGACGGAACGCGAAAGACCATGGGCTGTGGATTAGGGGTAGTCCTGGCTGTGATCATGGTTATCTCGCTGGTGGGCTGGGCACTGTCGCTACTTGATTTTTCCAATCCGATTCGTCAGCTGCAGCCAGTGCCAGACAATGTTCCGCCAGCTGCTGGAGCTGAGGTGCCTGGCATTGATGTCCATGCGGAGGGTCGTACCAGCGATAAACTGAGTTTTTGGGCAGAACCGATCGCCGAACAGACTGGCATTCCTGAGCCGGCTTTACGCGCTTACGCCAACGCCGAATTAATTGCTCGGGATGCGTGGCCGGAATGTAATCTGCGGTGGAATACTCTGGCCGGAATCGGCTGGGTAGAGACCCGTCATGGCACCTACTCAGGGGACTATTTCAACCGCAGTGAGATCAATGAAGAAGGTTTTGCGGAACCGAAGATTATCGGGATTGCGCTCGATGGTAGCCCCGGGGTAGCAGAGATTCTTGATACTGAAGGCGGTCTGCTCGATGGGGACGCTGAATATGATCGGGCAGTCGGTCCCATGCAGTTCATTCCTGAATCCTGGGAACGATATGGCCTAGATGCCAACGGCGATGGTGTTCCAGATCCCCATCAGATCGACGATGCTGCGCTGGGCGCAGCGAACCTTTTGTGCTCTGATAATCGTGATCTTTCGCTGCCGGAAGATTGGTCTGCGGCTATTTATTCCTATAACCGTTCTACCGACTACCTCATTAAAGTCCGAGATGCGGCCGCCTCCTATGCGCTTGGTCAGCCGGTCCAGTGAAACATCACACAAACGGGCATTCTCACACCATCTCTGGGGAGCGTGCCCGGTAGTTTTCTGGAACAATTGAGCAAGGAGGCGTGCTAAGTGCCCGTAAGGGAGATCGACGGCGCGTAATCTTGGTTAATAAGACGACCACACACGAGATGGCAACAGGAGGCCACAAGTGGCTGACATCATTCACGTTTTCGCCCGAGAGATCATGGATTCTCGCGGTAACCCCACTGTCGAGGCGGGCGTCGTGCTCGACGATGGTTCGATCGGCACCGCAGGCGTTCCCTCAGGTGCTTCTACCGGCATCCACGAGGCACATGAACTGCGTGACGGTGGAGACCGTTACCAGGGCAAAGGCGTTCTGCAGGCAGTCGAGTTCGTCAACGAGGAAATCGCTGATGAGCTCGCTGGCTTCGAAGCCGACGACCAGCGCCTGATCGATCAGGCCATGATCGCCCTCGACGGCACCGAGAACAAGTCCCGTCTGGGCGCCAACGCCATTCTTGGTGTTTCGATGGCTGTGGCTCGCGCTGCTGCGGAGTCGGCAAACCTGCCGCTTTACCGCTACATCGGCGGCCCCAACGCTCACCTGCTTCCGGTTCCGATGATGAACATCCTCAACGGTGGCGCTCACGCCGATTCCGGTGTGGATGTCCAGGAATTCATGATTGCCCCCATCGGTGCGGAGTCCTTCTCTGAGGCCCTGCGCACTGGCGCTGAGGTTTACCACACCCTTAAGTCCGTCCTGAAGGAAAAGGGTCTGTCCACCGGCCTCGGCGATGAGGGCGGGTTCGCTCCTTCCGTCGACTCCACCAAGGCTGCTCTGGATCTGATCGTTGAGGCCATCAAGAAGGCTGGCTTCACCCCGGGCAAGGATGTTGCTCTGGCCCTGGACGTTGCATCCTCTGAGTTCTTCAAGGATGGCAAGTACCACTTCGAAGGTGGAGAGCGCACCGCTGAAGAGATGGCTACCGTTTACGCGGAGCTCGTCGATGAGTACCCGATCGTCTCCATTGAGGATCCGCTGCAGGAAGATGACTGGGAGGGCTATGTCGCTCTGACCGCCGCTATCGGCGACAAGGTCCAGATCGTCGGCGACGACTTCTTCGTCACCAACCCGACGCGTCTGCAGAAGGGCATTGACGAGGCAGCTGCTAACGCTCTGCTGGTCAAGGTCAACCAGATCGGTACCCTCACCGAGACCTTCGATGCTGTCGCACTGGCTCATCACAACGGCTACCGCACGATGATGTCCCACCGTTCCGGTGAAACCGAGGACACCACCATCGCCGACCTGGCTGTTGCTTTGAGCTGTGGCCAGATCAAGACCGGTGCCCCGGCTCGTTCCGAGCGTGTGGCCAAGTACAACCAGTTGCTGCGCATTGAGCAGGAACTCGGCGACGCAGCTGTGTTCGCCGGCAGCTCTGCCTTCCCGCGTTTCAAGGGCTAAATAGAAATTCGGTTTAGTTGATGCCCCGTTGCCATGTGGCAGCGGGGCATCGTCGTGTCTTGGACTAGACTTAGAGGTCCTATGGCAGAGCAGAAAAAGGCCCCTACTCCGGCCACATCGCGTAGACGGCGAACAGTACCGGTGGCTTCCCGGAAAGCCGCCGCAGAGCAGGCCGCAAAGCGCCCCAGTAGCGCTAGGCTTCGGCCCGGCACCGTCGAATTGGGCGTACTTGTGATGGTGCTCATCATTGTCCTATTTACTATTACAGTGCCACTGCGCAACTATTTCCAGGGCCGTTCCGAAATCACTCGCCTCAATGAGACGATCGCTTCCCAACAATTGGAGAAAGAGCGTCTACTCGGGGAGATCGAACAATATGAAGATGATTCCTACCTGCAGGAACAGGCTCGAAACCGGCTAGGTTTGATTGAGCCGGGGGAGACCGCTTTCCGAATTATTGATCCGCGGATGGATCAGAACGACACTGCTACTACTTCCCAAGAAGAGCTAGCCGCCCAGCGGACATGGTTCGAGATTCTCTGGGACTCGGTCGCCACTGTGCCCACCGTCGACTCGGAGGACATCCTCGTGGAAGAATGATCTTCATGAGTGTCAATGAAGCAGACTTGGCGACCGTCGAAAAGCAACTTGGTCGCAAGCCGCGCGGTGTCTTGGATATCGCCTACCGCAGCCCTGATAGTGCCCCCGGAGTAGTTAAGACAGCCCCGCGCCTACCGGATGGCACCCCCTTTCCGACCCTTTACTACCTCACCGATCCTCGGCTGACGGCTGAGGCATCTCGTCTTGAGGTCGCTCAAGTAATGAAATGGATGGAAGCACGCTTGGCAGAGGATCTCGACCTAGCTGCTGACTATCGCGCTGCCCATGAGCATTTCCTTGCTTCTCGCAATGCAGTGGAGGATCTGGGCACCGATTTCTCTGGTGGCGGGATGCCTGATCGAGTCAAATGCCTGCACGTTCTCATCGCCTACGCCCTAGCTGAAGGCCCTGATCGGGTCCGTTTGGGTACCGAGGCGGTTGCGCTGGCTGCGGACCGTGGCGGCCTGCGCGGAACCGCGATTCCGCAGGACTGGCCGACCTGTGCTGAGCTTGGATTTGATGCCCACCAGTTTGATGAAAATTATCAGGAGTCCGCGAAATGACCAGGATTGCTGCTGTTGACTGCGGAACCAACTCCATCCGCCTGCTGATCTGTGAGGTTCGGGGAGATTCCGTCACCGAGATCCACCGCACCATGGAGATCGTTCGATTGGGCCGGATGGTCGATGAAACCGGAAAGCTAGACCCAGCGGCCATTGAACGCACACGTGTGGCGCTTGAAGGCTTCGTACAGATTATGAAGTTCGAAGAAGTAAAGGCAGTCCGAATGGTGGCCACCTCGGCTACTCGGGATGCTTCCAACCGCGACGAATTTTTCGCGATGACCGCCGAGCTGCTCGGTCAGATCACCCCGGGTGCTCAGGCCGAAGTTATCTCGGGCGATGAAGAAGCTGACCTGTCTTTCCTCGGAGCGATTACTGACCTTGACCCGGCACAAGGCCCGTTTTGTGTGATCGATCTGGGTGGCGGGTCCACTGAGTTCATTGTGGGCAGCTCCGAGGGAGAGGTCATGGGAGCACACTCCACCCAAATGGGCTGTGTGCGCCTGACTGAACGGATCATGCGTGCCGATCCACCCACCGAGACTGAGGTGGAGATTGCTCGCTCCTATATTCAGGATCGGCTAGTAGATGTGGTCAAGACTGTTCCGATCAACAAAGCTAAGACTGTCGTCGGAGTAGCTGGTACTTTTACTACTCTCTCTGCCCTGGCGCAGGGCCTAGAGAAGTACGATCCGGTAGAAATCCACTCTTCCGTGCTGAGATTTTCCGCCTTGCGGGTCCTGACTCGAGAGATTCGGAAGCAGTCTTCCGAGGCCCGTACGCTCAACCCAGTGGTCCACCCTGGGCGTGCCGATGTCCTAGGCAGTGGCTGCGTCATCGTGGAGGAAATTATGGGCATGTTGGAGGAGAATTCCTCGGCTAAATCCTTCGTCATCAGTGAGAAAGATATCCTCGATGGGATCATCACTAGCCTGGCAGAGAGCCTGAATCTCTGACTCTGAGAGCGATGTTCTAGAATAGGTTTCTTGAAGCGGGTTAATCCCCGCCGATCGCCCCCATAGCCCAATGGCAGAGGCAGCCGACTTAAAATCGGCACAGTGTCGGTTCGAGTCCGACTGGGGGCACAATGAGCAGGTAACGTGCTGTTAAATATTGCGAAGCACAGTTTGGACCTCGATATATTTAGTTAGTGATCACGTGGGTTAAGGGTGCCGGAACTGTCGGCTGCGAATGCTGATACAGAATGCTAGGCATCGGCCATCCTTGTCTTAAGATTCTTGAGGACAATGAACAGAGTCGGAAATGCTCTAGGTAGGCAGCCCGTAGCTAATCGCCTACCTGCTAAAAAATTCACAGTATTCTTCATGAGCTGGAGACAACTGCGAGGACATAATTTAGATTCTCGTCGAAATTGGAGAGATCATCTTTAGCGCTGGACTCAGGGTTGGCATTGATAATCGTTGGCTTCTTGATGTTTGTGCAGATCTGCTCATATTTTTCGACATCTTAATAATCAGAGCTAAGTGATTCCTGCGCATGCTGGATTTTTTTAGGCTATTTTAAGTTAATGGCTATTTTTTCTCGTGTGTTGGTGGCATCTGCAATCTTGTCTGTCGTTCCTTTTGCGGTGGCGTGTTCACCGTCTTCGACAGACTCCCTAGAAGACTCTCCAGAGCCAGAAGTAACAGCTGCTGAGCCCCTGCGGCAAGCGTGGATCAAATATGCTGAACTGGAGGGATGTAGGATTTCTCCAGGGCTGAATGCCTACACTCAAGAGGTTATTGATCGTCTGCTTGAGGACGACGATGACATGGCTTCCCTTTTTGATAGTGCAGATGACGACACTGCCTATTTGGGAGGATTTAATTTTACTAGATTTGACCGCAGCACGATTGATGTAGAGATTGCTGAACAGCTTGCTGAGGCGGAATTGTACGTGGCCGATAGGGAGGCGGAGCTGGAAGAAGACTTGGCTCAAGGTGAAGAGTTAAGCGAACTACAAGACATGTCTGAGTCGGACTGCGCTTTGGTTGCAGCTCAAGATGATGATTATGTCTATCTCGTTCAGGCAGAAGCTGAGATAGACGTCTGAGTTTGTTTTTGATTATCTCGATGGTGAAGTTGTTCCTCATGCCCTGATGCTGGTGTTTCAGGGTTTTTCGAGTTTTTCTGAGCCTTTTAGTTTTTTCGAGAGCCTTGAGTGCTGAACGTTGATGGTTTGGCATAGTAGTTTCCTTCTTTTGGATTGTTGTGGATATTTCTAAATTTAGATGAGCTTCGGGTCAGGGCATCTTAGTGATTTTGAGTGTGATGTGCTCGTCGCTGGTTGCTTCCTTTGGTTTGAGGTGTTGTTTTCTCAAGTTGTCCTGTTTGTCGTGGCATGTTGGTGCGTGGCAGCGGTTTTTTCTTATGGCCATGCTGTCGCTTCTCTTGGTGGAGGCGTTGCTGAGGGGCGGCGGGGGTCGGCTGTTAGGTGTACGAGGCGGGACATGCTCATAGTGTCCGCGTCTGAAGCAGTATCTAATCGATGGTCTAGTCATCGGGTCGGTAGGCGTATTAATTGTCATTTTTAGGCATTGCTTAGGGGAAATATGCGCATTCCTCTGAGCATAGTAGCCATGCGTAAGACTGCATAGATGCTGTCCTTGCTGGTGAGCTCGTAGAATTCGCCTACGATGAAGAGGGCATTGCTGTGCCCAATCAGATGTCTCGTCTTCGCAGGTATGACCGCAGCATGATTGATGAGCAGATCATAGGAAAGGGGCAGAATCTGATGAAATATTGGACTATCGGACGAACATATCCGCTTTTAGGAACGTGTCTCTCTGGATTGAACTGTGGTGTTGCTGTCGCCCAAGATGATCACTATGTCTATCTAGCTGTTGGGTAGTTTCCCTACTCTTGTAGGGAACAACAAGGCAAGATTTCATAGCCCCATAGTTGTGAAACTCATTTTCTGGCATTGTCAGATTGTGGAGATGATCTCCTTGGGTGTGGCATGGTTTATGAGTTTTCTCTTGGATTATTTCTCGGTCATGAAACTCACATAGTTACTAGGATTTCCAGTTCGAAAATAGTCACTAGTACGAATTGTATTTTTGGTGAAAAGCCGTGCAGAGTTCTGCTCTTGTCACAGGCGGTGCTAACTCTCATTTGGTGCGTTCTCCCTGAAAATGGCCGTGAAATCGCTATGTTAGTGGCATGCGCATCTTTGGCTTCACTACTCATGGCGGTCCTGAGGTTGCTTCACTTCTGCATGCCTCAAAGCCCACCCCAGGCCCAGGCCAGGTCCTCATCGAGGTCTTAGCAAGCTCAGTTAACCCTGGCGATATCAAGACTCGGGAAGGCACCAACGAGTTTGAAGTGATCTTTCCCATGGCCTTCGGTCGGGAGGCTGCCGGCCGAGTAATTGCTTTAGGCCACGGGGTTGAAGGGATCGAGATAGACGAGCTGGTCTTTGGCTCTGCGGCTTCAGGCTACGGCTGTTTCGCTGACTACACGCTTCTCGACGCCGCCGCTACCGCCGCGGTCCCCGAAGGGCTGCCGTTGTTTCAGGCAGCGTGTATTCCGGTTGCCTATGGCACCGCCTACGATGCCTTAGATCAGCTGGGTCTACACGCTGGGCAAAGTCTCGTGGTTGTTGGCGCTGGCGGGGGAGTGGGCACCGCCATTACCGCGCTAGCGGTGGCTCGCGGGATCGACGTTATTGGTGTGGCAAGTGCGGGAAAACGCGAACTGATCTCATCTTTGGGCGGACGTCCAGTGGCCTCTGGAGATGGCTGGGTGGAGCGAGTGCTAGATATCGCCGAGCACCCAGCTGCTGTATTCGACGTGGTGGGTGGCACAGTGCTGCAAGAAGCATCGAGCCTGAGCGATGCCTTGATCTCGGTGGCAGATAGGTCTCTGGTAGTTGAACTTGGTGGCACGGGGGTGGAGCGGCGCCGCGATCGAGAGACCTATGTGAAACTGGCCCAGTTGCTCACCGATGGCCGAGCACAAGTCACCATCGGTGAGGTACTACCCCTAGAGCGCGCGGCGGAGGCAGTGTCGCTGGTTGAACAAGGACATGCCACCGCCAAGGTGGTCGTGCGGCTTTAGGGCTTTAGCTTTAAGCCTGCCGACCAGCTTGGACGCGATCTAGTTCCTCGGCGATACTCGGCCATAGACGGCCCAGGATATCGTCCCAGGTGACTACTCCGACTACTTCTCCGGGCTGATCAGCCACACCATCTTCGGGGATGACGATGGCTACCTGTTCATTGCTGCTTCGCATCCGATTAAGCGCCTCAGACATGGTGGTTGATTGCGTCAGCATCAACGCCGGACGCGCATACTGGCTGGCGGGGGTTTTGGGATCCGCGAGCAAAGTATCCCGGACATGGACCAGATGCGGGCCTGGGTCTGGGGCATCGACGGGGGCGTCGATAAGAATTCTCATCGCACCCGTCTCGCGGGATCGATGGTGGACTTGCGAGACCGTGGCATCTGCCGGCAGTAACGTACGCGGGGTTATCGCGTCGCCGACGGTGGCAAAATCCAAGGCGATGACACCGGAAATTTGGTTGGCCGAAATATCATCCAGGGTGCCGGTATCGCGAGAGTGTTCGACCAAACGGCGCAGCGTATCAGCGTCGTAGCCCTTGGCCGCGGCGCTTTCTACCGGTTCCTGACCTGCACGCTTGACCAGCCTATTGGCCATCTTATTGACCCAGGTCAACAACGGTCGGAAGATGGTAATGAAACCGCGGGCAGGAAGCGCGATAAGACGAATCGCGGATTCCGGGTGGGCGATCGCCCATGATTTAGGGGCCATTTCTCCGATCACCAGATGGAGGAAAGTGACAATAAACAGCGCCAGAATGAACGAGAGCGAATCTGCCACAGTGGTGGACAAATTAAGCGCATCGAAGGCCGGCATGAGCAAATGATGCACCCAAGGCTTGGTGATCGCGCCGAGAGCGAAAGTAGCGGCAGTGATGCCTAGCTGCGCTCCGGCAAGCATGAGAGTGAGCTCGTTGAGGCTGCGCAACGCTGCCCGAGAAGACGCCGAGGTGCCGGCGGTTTCCTCGAGTCGATTACGCCGTGCTGCCAGCAGGGAAAATTCGACCACCACGAAAAACGCGGATCCTAAAATGATCAGCACCGTCAGCGGCAGTGCAATATACCAATCCATTATGAGCGTTCCTCCTCGAGCAAAGTGATCCGGACTTGAGAGGGAACATGGCGTTCGACCTCTGTGATGCTCATCCGCAAGGTGCGGATCGGGGAGTCCTCACCTTCGACATAGTCTTCGGGCTCAGCTTCGAGCTCGACTTCGTGGACCTCACCCTCATCCACTAGACCGCCGGCCTCAGAAATGATCAGCCCAGCGATGGTTTCAAAATCGCCTTGGGGCAAGGCATGCCCGATGGCTCTTTCAACCTCATCTAGCGGGGTGTCACCGTCTACGCTCCAGGTATCGATATCCATGGCGGTGATATCTTCCGAGTCTTTCGGATCGTGTTCATCGGATACATCGCCGAGAATTTCTTCGGCTAGGTCTTCGACGGTGATGATGCCGACAAACCCACCGTATTCGTCAATAACACAGCCCATTTTCTCTTGATGCTCGCGCAGCTCTGCCACAGCATCTGGAAGTGACATCAGCTCCGACATCACTACCGGTTTGCGCATGAGAGTGGTCACCGGAGTCGCGTCAGGCAACGCCGTGGTTAAGACATCCGCAAGATGAACGACACCGATCGGGTCGTGGTCATCGTCAATGATGGGGTAGCGAGTATGCGCGGAAGCCATGAGTACCCGTACCTCACCGATCGTGGTCGAAGGATCGACGACATCGGTTCGCGAACGCGGAATCATGGCGTGTTCGACGTCGTGCTCGGGGAAATCTAGCAGCCGGTCAAGGACCAAAAAGGTGCTGTTCGGGAGATCTCCACTCTCGCGCGAGGACGCCACAATATGCTCCAAGTCCTCGGTAGTGGCTGTGGAATCGACGTCTTCGACTGGTTCGATGCGCAGTAAGCGCAGGAGAGTGTTGGAGGAGACATCGAAGAACTTAATCAGCCAGCCAAATAATGCCAGGTAGATGGTGATCGAACGTGCCAGGGCCAATGAGGATTGCAAGGGCGCAGCGATCGTGTAGTTCTTGGGGAAAAGCTCACCGAAGATCATTTGCACCACTGTGGAGAAAGCTAAGGCGAGGAAAGTTCCTATTCCTACGGACACTGCGGTTGGTATGCCGGCTCCACCTAGGAGGGTGCCGAGAGCTTGCCCGACCATCGGCTCAGCGATAAAGCCAACCAATAGGCCAGTGACGGTAATGCCTAGCTGTGCTCCAGAGAGCATAAATGAGGTTCGTTTGGTGATCTTGAGTGCTGATTGTGCCCTTTTATCACCCTTTCCTGCCAATGCCCGCAACTCTGTGCGGTCCACTGACATGTAGGCGAATTCTTGAGCCACGAAGTAGCCGTTGGCCACGATGATCAGGGCGACAACCAACAATCCGAGGATCAGAGAGAATACTGCGGCGATCATGCCGTCCCCCCGCTATCGATTCTTGAAGGGGGATTGGATAATCGTTGAGGAGGCTCCACTGTGGAGATAACACCTACGCTTTCGGAGAAGAGTTTGGTCTAGATGGTCACGCGATACTACCGTTTTTTGAGCTTAGCCGGGGAACTAAATTAAAACTTGGTACGTTGTAGCGGATATAAGCATGATTGAGAAACCGACACACGGGAAAGAGCCGGGTTAAGAAATGCGCAGTAGCAACCCTGTTATGAATTCACTGTCCACGCCAACGAACAGTCAGCAGAGTGGCACCCCGCAGGGTTATCAAGACCCGTATGCCGCTTATGGTCAGACTCCCGCGCAGCAGGCGGGGGATCGGCCTATGACCGTCGACGATGTGGTGACTAAGACGGGTATCACGCTCGGCGTGATTGTGGTTTTTGCCATCGTCAACTTTGTCATCTCGTTGTCTAACCCCGGTCTGGCAATGACCTTGACCATGGTCGGTGCCATCGGTGGTCTGATCACCGTGCTGGTAGCTACCTTCGGCAAGAAGTACGGCTCCGCAGCAGTGACTTTGATTTACGCTGCTTTTGAAGGGTTATTCGTCGGCGGCATCTCTGTGATGTTCTCCGGCATGCTAGTCGGCGATTCTGATGCTGGTGCACTGATCGGTCAGGCCGTCCTGGGCACCGTTGGTGTATTCCTCGGAATGCTGTTTGTTTATAAAACCGGTGCAGTGAAGGTCACTCCGAAGTTCAACCGGATTGTTACCGGCGCGATCATTGGCGTCTTGGTCCTCAGTGTGGGCAACCTGCTGCTAGCTATGTTCACCGGATCCAACCCGCTGCGTGATGGTGGCATTCTGGCCATCATTTTCTCCATCGTCTGCATCGGCTTGGCTGCAGTTAGCTTCCTCTCTGACTTTGATATGGCCGACAAGATGATCCGTGCTGGTGCACCCTCCAAGATGGCCTGGGGCGTTGCTCTTGGCTTGTCTGTGACCCTCGTCTGGCTCTACACCGAGATCCTGCGCTTGCTCTCCTACTTCCGCAGTAACTGATTTACAGCACTGTAGAACTCAAAAAGAAGGACCCACATTATCTGTGGGTCCTTCTTTTTGTTCTCGGGCGGGGATTTAACGAACCCAACACCTAGAGAATAATCGTCTGGCCATCTACCAAAAGCGTGCTAAAAGCCAGCCCGCTGCCACCGGATGCCGGGTCTGAGAGCTCAACGGTGACCTCGCTGGTATCGACATCACCAGTAGAATCACTGCTTTGCCTAGTCGCGGTGCCGGAAGCTATTTCCTCAGTCCATTCGGACCACTCAATATCTACGATGCGATCACTGTCATCAGTGCAGTCCAAAGACAGCTCCTCTGGTGCGACCTCGGGGGTGCCGACACAGTCGATGACCCCCGGCATGTTGGAGGCTATGTTCGTCATTGTTGTGCTGGGGCCTTTAACCGCTGTGGCAGTATCCACCTTGAGAGTGGAAGGATTCTCGTTCGGCGGGCTGCACGCAGATAGACCGAAGCCCAGGCCGACGGCGCTGAAAGCGACGAGAACCTGGGCGGTGGTGTGGAGATGCATAGTCGTTCTTAGCCGACGAAGTCCACAGTCGGCTCCAGCTCAGAGCCGACGAGAGTGTCCTCAACAACGAGGGAGTTAGCCTCGCTCGTCGTGGTTTCGCTGGTGGAAGAAGACTCTTCCATCGTAGGAGCTTCGAACTCAGTCGCCGTATCCACCTTGAGAGTGGAAGGATTCTCGTTCGGCGGGGTGCAGGAAGCCAGGGCCAACGCCAAAGTGGCGGTGCCGACAATAGCGGCGGCCTTGCGAGGGAAGATGGTCATAATCAGGAAACCTCCGGGTGATCGCGTGGGAAGATGCAGTGGATTTTACTAGTCTTCGCGCGGCGTAGCAGCAAGTTGTGAATCATAGGGGGAAGCGGACTCCAAGGTCACCGTCAACAGTGCGCCGTTGGGGGCGTGGTATTCACGAGTCTCGCCCTCATGTGCACCCAACAGTGCAGCTCCCAGTGGGGACTGCTCGGAGTAGGTCTCTAGGTCCTTGTTATCGGAGGCTGCGGCACGGGTGCCGATCAAGAAGGTCTCCTTATCGTTCTTGTCACCGTTGTAGTAGACGTGAACGACTGAACCAACCAGCGCAACGCCCTCGACGATGTGCTCACGCTCGGTGGTGGCGTTGGCGAGGACCTCGGAGATCCGCTTGATGCGGGCCTCTTCTTGATCCTGCATTTCACGCGCCGCATCGTAGCCAGCGTTCTCCTTGAGGTCACCCTCCTCGCGCCGTTCGTTGATCTCGGCGGCGACGGCCGAGCGATTGTCAATGAGCGCCTGAAGCTCAGACTCCAGCTTCGCCTTGGTCTCCGGAGTGATGTACTGCTTGGATTCTGCCATGCGTTTGCGTGCCTTCCCTGCGTGTCCGGTGAGCAGGGCGCGGTTACCGACGGTGAAAGCCGTGTGCCCCCGAGCTTGACCCACCGGAGTGATCGATTATCAGGCATTTTAACACAAAGGCATTGCTTACTAGCGTCGGCTACTCACTGAACAGCATATGACTGGGAATCGTGGTCGAACAGCCATAGACGCCACCGGAGACTGGGAGGTCACGGGAAGGGATGTCTACTTGGATGCGCTGCACAGCATTTCCGCCGGTGGGAATCAGTAGCTCCCTGCGTCCGACCTCTGCCATGGAGTAATCGATTGCGGTGACAATGCAATAGGACGGCACGGTGGTGTCATCGCGGGTGACATCCACCCACAAACGCATTGTGGAATCGTCGACTCGCTCATGCGAAGCCATGGTGATTGAGACTGCTTGGTCTTCGCGGTTGATGATGTAGCGGCCAACCGCGATGATTATTGCCACCATGAGAATGACTCCGCCGATGGCGACGACTTTGCTGGCGATCCCTTTCGGTTGCCCGATGGGAGAGGCAGACTCGGAGGTGCCGTAGCGGGAAGCCGGGCGATTGGCGGGAGTGCTCATCTTTTACCTCTGTGACATCAACGGGCCTGATGACTTCATCCTAACGGACGGCCGGATTACACCGCCTGCATGGTGGACCTACTAAGATAGAAGAGGTTCATGCCCGCCTGTGCCCTGATGGAAGGAAGCGAAGTTCTGTGAGCGGATTCCGACTTCTAGCGATCCACGCCCACCCCGACGACGAGGCCTCCAAAGGGGCGGCCACTACCGCCAGGTACGCCGCCGAGGGCAATCGTGTCATGGTGTTGACCTGCACTGGAGGCGAGCGCGGCGATATTCTCAATCCCGCCATGGATCGCCCTGGTGTATTGGAAAATATGGTGGAAATTCGTCGCGAGGAAATGGCTGCTTCCGCCGAAGCCCTGGGGGTAGAGCATGTATGGCTAGGCCACATGGATTCTGGGCTTCCCCAAGGGGACCCGTTGCCACCGCTTCCGCAGGGCTGTTTCGCTTTGGAAGACGGTCAGATGGTGGCCCGAGAATTTGTTAAGGTCATCCGGAGCTTCCGCCCGCATGCGATCATTACTTATGATGAAAACGGCGGTTACCCGCACCCGGACCACCTGAAGGTGCATGAGGCATCGATGATCGCCTGGGAGCAGGCCGGAGATGCTGAGTTTGCCCCCGAGCTTGGTCAAGCTTGGACTCCGTTGAAGCTCTACTACACCCACGGTTTTGTCCGTCAGCGCATGCGCTTGTTCCATGAGCGACTGCTAGCTGAAGGAAAACCCAGTCCCTATGGGCCAATGCTGGAGCGTTGGGAGCGCAACCCTGCAGATATCATGGCTAGGGTGACCACTCAGGTGGAGTGCGCCGAGTTCTTCCCGAATCGAGATAGTGCGCTGCTGGCGCATGCCACGCAGATCGACCCAGCCGGGGCTTTCCTCGCCACGCCAGTAGAAGTCCAGCAGCAAGTGTGGCCGACCGAGGAATTTGAATTGGCCAAGACTCGGGTTTCCACCTCATTGCCGGAAGATGACCTGTTCGCAGGTATCGGACCGGAGTATCTTGATAGTTCCGAAGAATCCATCGGTAAATAGGAAGAGTCATCCCTCGTGTATCTCCCCGTCATCGACCACCTTTCAGCGGTGGCACTACATGCGCAATCTGCCATGATCTTTGCCCAGCAACAAGACGGCGGTCCTTTGGGCCCTGAATTTGGCAAGGCATCTCCGATCGGGCTGCTTATTCTTGCAGTATTGGGTGTGGCTGTTATCTTCCTCGGATGGGCGTTCCATCGTCGTTACAGCCGATACAACCGTCGCCGGATCTTCGCGGAAGAGCATGGCCTGGATGTGTTTGATAAACAAGCAGTGGACGCGGCCATGTCCGAGGCTGGGCTGTTGGACCGGAGAAAAGAAGGCTGGCTCTAAACCACACGTGTTAGAGTAAAAGGCATGTTCGTTAGACGATTTTATTTTGGTGAGGTTCCGGGACTGTGTCGCAGTCACCATGACCTCGCCGTTGTGCCTGCCTAAACCAAGCACCTAAACCGGCGAACATACCCCGGAACCTAGAAGCAGCACCTCCCCGAGAAATCGGGTCGAGGGGCTGCTTTTTCGTTGTTGGACAACTTCTCCAGCTCATCCCCCTCGCCCTAGAAAGGCCCTCACACCATGAGTACACCGGTATCCCTAGCTGATTCGCCATCTACGTCGAACCGTCGAGTGCGTGCTTTCCATGAGCTCCCCAGCCCAGAGCAGGTACAGGCGGACTTGCCGCTGGCACCGGAGCAAGTAGCGAAGGTGGAACGTGATCGGCAGGAAATCGCTGATATCTTCGCTGGTGACGATGATCGCTTGGTCGTTGTGGTCGGTCCGTGCTCCATCCATGACCCGGTAGCAGCGGCTGACTACGCTAACCGACTTTCCCCGTTGGCCAGGTTGTTGGCGAATGATCTCAAGATAGTGATGCGGGTGTACTTCGAAAAGCCACGCACCACCGTTGGTTGGAAAGGGCTCATCAATGATCCTGACCTCAATGCCACTTACGACGTTCATCACGGCCTGCAGTTGGCTCGAAAGGTGCTGACTGAGATCGTCAACCTCGATCTGCCGGCAGCGTGTGAGTTCCTCGAACCAAATTCCCCGCAGTACTACGCCGATGCCGTGTCCTGGGGTGCAATCGGAGCGCGTACTACCGAATCTCAAGTGCACCGGCAGCTGGCCTCGGGGATGTCGATGCCGATTGGTTTCAAAAACGGGACCGATGGAAATACTCAGGTAGCACTCGATGCAGTATCGGCTGCCGCAAAACCACATTTCTTCTTCGGCACCTCGGATCAAGGCCGGCCTTCGGTCGTGGAGACCGCAGGTAACTCTAATTGCCACATCATTCTTCGAGGAGGCACTGGGGGGCCGAATTTCGATGCCGCTTCGGTAGCCGCGGCCGTCGAGAAGCTGGGCGAACGTGGACAGGCACCACGGCTGATGGTGGATGCCTCGCATGCGAATTCTGGAAAGGACCACCACCGTCAGGCAGAAGTGATCGCTGATATCTCAGCGCAGGTTGCCGCTGGTGACTCCGCTATTGCAGGAGTGATGATGGAATCATTCTTAGTCGCTGGGGCGCAGCCACTAGATCCAAAGAAACTCAAGGTCAACGGTGGTGAAGGATTGGTTTACGGCCAGTCGGTGACCGATGCTTGTATGGATTTCGATACCACCACCGACCTCTTAGCCGACCTAGCAGCTGCGGTGCGTGAACGACGCCAAGCACAGCAAGGTTAGACTAGGGGAGTGATGCTGTCCCGCCTGCTTTATCCTCTGTACGAAGCTCGGTTGCTCCGCGAGCTTAAAGGCGCGCGGCAGCCCAAGCATGTCGCCATCATGGCTGATGGCAACCGTCGATGGGCCAAACAGGCCGGGCACACCGATATCAGTTTGGGTCATCTCGCGGGTGCACGGAAGATCAGTGAAATGGTCAATTGGTGTGCGGACACTGATGTCGAGATCGTCACGGTGTATTTGTTGTCAACGGAAAACCTTCGGCGCGAGGACCATGAGCTCCAAGACTTGTTCGAGATTATCGGTGATCTTGTTGATGAGCTAGCAACCAATGAATACAACTGCGCTGTTCGTCTAGTAGGACATTTGGATCTTTTGCCGGACCACTTCGCCGATCGTTTGCGAGCTGCGGCTGCGCCGACGAAAGATTGCGACGGAGTGACAGTCAATATCGCGGTGGGATACGGCGGCCGCCAAGAAATCGTCGATGCCATGCGGGCGCTGATTGTCGAAGAAGCAGCGGCTGGCACCGCAGTGGAAGAGATCGCGGAGAAGATCACGGTAGATTCGCTTTCCACCTATCTCTACACCTCCGGCCAGCCTGATCCAGATCTAGTAATCCGGACCTCGGGAGAACAGCGGCTCTCGGGGTTCTTGCTCTGGCAGGCTGCCTATTCGGAGATTTGGTTCACTGATACCTATTGGCCAGCATTTCGCCGGGTCGATTTTTTGCGCGCCTTGCGCGAATATTCCGGGCGAAGCCGCAGGTTTGGTAAATAGCAAGAGACTCTTGAAGTCTTTAGGTGCTTTTAAGGAGACCACCACAGTGCCCGCCACGATTTTCTATCAGTCCTTTTATGGGTCCACCGGAGATTATGCTCGCGCATTAGCCCAGCGTCTGGGCACCACCGCGCAGGAGATTCCCGCTGATGCCTCGCAGTGTGAGATCGGTGGTACAGATCCACTTATTTTGTTATCTCCCGTGCATGGGCCTTCGATGGCCGCCGCCGACTTTTTAAAACACAACGACCTCGGTGACCGGCCAGTTGCAGTATGTGCGGTGGGTATGACTTTGGCTGAGGAAGCTCGGTCGAAAGATCGTTGCGCCTCATTATTGGGACGCAAAGCGGCCACAGTGACTAGGTTTTATTTGCCAGGCCGACTGAACTATTCAACGCTCAGTGGCAAACACCGCAATATTATGCGCGCGATCGTGGGTTCTTTGCGGCTCAAGCCAAACAAATCAGCCAATGAACACGCCATGATCGCTGACTATGACCGAGACATTGACCGAGTGGATCTAGCGGAGTTGGACCCAGTCGTGGACTGGGCACTGTCGGCAACTAGGGGTTAAATCTTGCGCATCCGAACCTGTTCAACTAAATGATCGGCACCTTTGCGCAGCACCAATGATGCTCGCACTCGAGTGGGCAGAATATTTTCCACCAGATTGGGCAGGTTGATCGACTGCCAGATCTCCCGAGCTGCTGCGCGGGTTTCTGTTTCTCCTAGGTCGGCGTAGTGGCCGAAATGGGCGCCGGGTTCCCTAAAAGCCGTTCTGCGCAGCTCTAAGAATCGGTCGATGTACCACTGCTCGATATCGGCGGTGCGGGCATCGACATAGACGGAGAAGTCGAATAGATCTGAGACCATCAGCGTCGGTCCGGTCTGCAGGACATTCAACCCTTCGAGAATGAGGATGTCCGGCTGGGAGATAGTCTGAACTTCATCGAGCACTCGGTCGTAGAGTCGATGGGAATAAACTGGGGCATCAACGTGGGGGCTGCCAGATTTGACCTCGGTGACAAATCTCAACAGGGATCGTTGGTCGTAGGACTCGGGAAAGCCCTTTCGATTCATCAATCCGCGGGCGTTGAGCTCTACCGCGGGTAGTAGGAATCCGTCGGTAGTCACCAGATCGACATGAGGATGAGATTCCCATCCTTGGAGCAGCGCTTGGAGCAATCGGGCCGTGGTGGATTTTCCTACTGCCACGGAACCGGCAACGCCGATGATGAAGGGAACATGCCCAGAAGAGCTGCCTAAGAAGGTTTCGGTAGCGGCGATAAGCTTCTGACGTGCAGCAACCTGCAAGTGGATCAATCGTGAGAGGGGCAGATAGACTTCTGCGACTTCGCCGAGATCAATGTTGACACCGATTCCGCGCAGCTGAGCGAGCTCGTCTTCGTGGAGAACCTGAGGCATTGAATTGCGCAGAGCGCGCCAAGATGAACGATCGAAATCCACGTAAGGGGTGCTGTCCTTGGGGCGAGCCATAGTCCTATTGTGGCACCAGGCACATACCAGCTGAGGGTTCAGGGGTGCGGTTGGCAAAGAGGAAGGTAAGCTCCACAGGCGAATGCCGTGAATACTTCCGAAAGGCTAGCTGACCCGCCAATGACTTACGCATCCGATGATCTGCGTTACCAGGAACTGTCCGTGCTCGACCCGGAGGTGGCTGCCGCCATCAACGGTGAGGTGCACCGTCAGCGAGACACCCTTGAGATGATCGCTTCCGAAAACTTCGTACCGCGCGCTGTGCTGCAGGCACAGGGTTCGGTATTTACCAACAAGTATGCGGAGGGCTACCCGGGGCGCCGCTACTACGGTGGCTGCGAGAACGCCGATGTCATCGAGGATCTCGCTCGCAACCGTGCCAAGGAGCTCTTTGGCGCTGAGTACGCCAACGTTCAGCCGCACTCCGGTGCCCAGGCCAACGCCGCTGTCCTGCATGCTCTGGCTAGCCCGGGCGACAAGATCATGGGCCTGTCCCTGGCTCATGGTGGTCACCTGACCCACGGCATGAAGCTCAACTTCTCCGGCAAGCTCTACGAAGTTGCTGCCTATGAGGTTGATCCGGAAACCATGCGCATCGATATGGACCGTCTGCGTGAGCAGGCCCTGATCGAGCGCCCGAAGGTGCTCATCGCTGGTTGGTCTGCATACTCGCGCACCATCGACTTCGCTGCCTTCCGTTCCATCGCTGATGAGGTCGGGGCCCTGCTGTGGACCGACATGGCGCATTTCGCCGGCTTGGTTGCCGCCGGTCTGCACCCCTCCCCGGTGCCGTACTCGGATGTTGTCTCCACCACCGTGCATAAGACGCTCGGCGGCCCGCGTTCCGGCTTGATCCTGGCGAAGCAGGAGTGGGCTAAAAAGCTCAACTCCGCAGTCTTCCCCGGCCAGCAGGGCGGCCCCTTAATGCATGTCATCGCTGCCAAGGCAGTGGCCTTGAAGGTCGCTGGCACCGAAGACTTCCGTGAGCGCCAAGCTCGCACCATCGAGGGCGCACAGATCCTCGCTGAGCGCCTGATGGCCAAGGATTGCCAAGCAGCTGGCGTTGATGTGCTCACCGGAGGCACCGACGTCCACCTGGTGCTCGCTGATCTGCGCAACTCCGAGATGGACGGCCAGCAGGCCGAGGATCTGCTCCATGAGGTCGGCATCACGGTTAACCGTAACGCCGTCCCGAATGATCCCCGCCCGCCGATGGTCACCTCCGGTCTGCGGATTGGCACCCCGGCACTGGCTACCCGTGGCTTCGATGCCCAGGCCTTCACTGAGGTCGCCGACATCATCGGTACCGCTTTGGCCACTGGTGCCAACGCCGACATCGAGGCTCTGCGCGGCCGTGTGGCCAAGCTGACCGAGCGGTACCCGCTCTACGACGGCCTGGAGGAGTGGAAGCTCAACTAAGAGCTCCTTTCCTTACAGCAGCATCAATGCGGCCGCCTGAGACCTTGAAGGTTCCCAGGCGGCCGCATTAGTTTTCCTTGAGCTAAAGCCATGAGGCGGATGCGCTAAAAAGTTCCGAACGAGCAAGCCGTCGGGATACGCTGGCGAGCGTGCGCACGCTGATTATCGATAACGTCGATTCCTTTACCTGGAACCTCGCCTCCTATGTCGAAGACGTCACCGGTGTCCTGCCCACCGTCATCCGCAATGACGAACCTGGGTGGGACCCTGAGCGAGTCTCGCTTTTCGACGCCGTGATCATCTCACCCGGACCAGGGCGCCCCGAGCACCCGCGCGACATCGGCATCTGCCTTGATGTTCTCCGTCAATCGCGCGTACCCGTCTTGGGAGTTTGTTTGGGACATCAAGCCATCGCCTACGCCCACGGTGGAACCATCACGCGCGCGCCGGAGCCGGTGCATGGCCGGGTATCAACTGTGGTGCACGATCGCACCGGGGTATTTGCCAGTTTGCCTGAGCGTATCGACGTCGTGCGCTATCACTCTTTGCTCGTCTCCGAGCCAGCCGCCGCCCTCGAGGTCTGCGCCCGCACCGAAGACGGTCTGATCATGGGGCTTTCGCACCGAGAGCTTCCGCAGTGGGGCGTGCAGTTCCATCCGGAATCAATTGGCGGACAATTCGGCCACCAGATGATTGAGAATTTCCTCGCGCTGGCCGCGCAGTGGAATCTCAACCACCGCACCCGCTGGCAGCTGCACCAAGAAACCCTTGATACCGAGGTTGACGCAGCGGCTATTCATGCTGAGTTATTTGCCGGTTCCGCCGAGAGCTTCTGGTTGGACTCGACTTCACCGGATCGGGACAACGGCAGGTTTAGCTATCTTGGGGATGCCAGCGGGCCCTTGGCCAGAGTCTGGATCGGTCAAGTGGGGGAGTCTTTATTGGAGCAATTGGCCACCGATCTGGCCAACAACACGCTCGACCCAGGGGACTATGAAGCCGGCTTTGGACTGGGCTGGGTGGGTTGGTTGGGCTACGAGCTCAAGGGCGAATGTGGTGGCAGCACCACCCATCGCTCCGATCAGCCAGACCTGGCCATGATCTTTGCTGATCGCGCAGTGGTCATCGACCACCTGCGACACCGCACCCATCTGATTGCACTCATCGGCTCTGAACATGATCAAGCACAACGGGCTTGGTGTCGGGATACCGCAACTCAGATCGCAGGGTTGGCTCAGGGCGGCGTCGATAAGCGGCCGCTAGGTGAGGTCTCAACGCTTATACCCCGGCACAATCAAGCACAATATCTGGAGCTGGTGGAAGCCTGCCTGGGCGAAATTAGGGCCGGAGAAACTTATGAAGTGTGCTTGACTAACCAGCTTCGCGCTGCCGGTCACCTCGACATCGAAGCCGCCTATGCTGCGTTGCGGGCGGCCAACCCGACGCCATTCGGAGCACTGCTGCGTATTGGCGGGTTGAGCGTGCTCTCAAGTTCTCCAGAGAGATTTTTGGCCATTGATCGGGCCGGGATGGTGGAATCTAGGCCGATCAAAGGCACTCGACCTCGCTCCAATGACCCTGGCGAGGATGCACGATTGCGCGCCAGCCTGGCAGTGGATGAGAAAGACCGAGCAGAGAATCTGATGATTGTCGATTTGGTACGCAATGATTTAACGCACGTTGCCGCGCCGGGAACTATGCGTGCGCAAGAGCTCTTTCAGGTAGAAAGCTACGCCACCGTTCACCAGTTGGTCAGCACCGTTACCTGCCGGTTGGCAGAAGGCGCCGGGGCCGTGGACGCGGTCCAAGCTAGTTTCCCAGGAGGTTCGATGACGGGGGCGCCAAAAGTTCGAACTATGGAGATCATCGATCGTCTAGAGCAAGGCCCGCGGGGTGTCTACTCTGGTGCGCTGGGCTATTTTTCCCTAGATGGTGGGATGGATCTATCGATGGTTATTCGCAGCATCGTCGCAGATGACGCTGGTATTTCCTATGGCGTCGGCGGGGCAGTGATCGCGCTGTCTGATCCGGTAGGCGAGTACGAAGAGATCATCACTAAATCAGCGCCGCTGCTGCGCTTGCTCGGACAGGACTACCCGGGATGATACTTCGCTGGGAGGGCCGAGATTTGGTCTCGTCGATCGAACCGGAATCGGCTCCGGAGGTGATTGATTCCTGGTTGGTATCGCATGGTGTGGTGGCCGGATGGGCACACCACCGTCATCGCTTTGCTGCGAGCCTGCCAGGGATTGATACCGAGGAGTTTTTGGATGCTGCCTATCAGGCATGCCCAGAACACGGACGGTGGTTTCCCCGGGCAGAGGCCCACGGCGGGCAGCTTTTTCTCCGGCTGCGCCCGGCACCAGAGCTTCGCCACCAGACTGTGCTGCACATCCCTGAGCAATGTGATCCGCGGAGCAGACCGAAGACCAAAGGCCCGGATCTAGCAGTATTGGCGCAGCTGCGATTGAGCGCTCAGGGGCTCGGCGCCGATGACGCCCTGCTTTATGGTTCCGATGGCCGTGTTGTCGAGGCTGCGCACGCGGCAATCGCGTGGTGGGAAGACGACCGGTTGATGTTCCCAGAGCATTCGGATCAACTGCCTTCAGTGACAGTAGCGGCGACTCGTGAGGTACTCAACGACACCGGATCGCGGCCGATCAGCGTCGAGGAACTTTCTGGGGGATTGCCCGTGTGGGTTGGCAGCGCACTTCATGGCTGGACCCCCGTGACTGGTTGGATTGGCGCAGAAGGCACCCGGTGGCAACCTGCCACTTTCCGCTGCCCGTATTCCACCACCCAGGTCAATGACTTGATCGGGCGGCGTTAATTTCACGCAGCAGATTCTAGGGCTGCTCGTCGGTGGCCGAGTGGCGTTGGCTAGCAACCTGGGTAGGAGTGATCACCCAGCCGCTATGAGCAGGGCTAGTTTCTGATTCTTGTTCCCACTCTTGTTGCCTACGTTGCCGCTTATTCCAGGCATAGAGAGCCACTGCGGCCAGGGCGAGAATAGCCAAGATATCGAAGATCGGGCTGCCTAGTAGCGAAGCAGAATCTTGCAGCCAGGACTGAGTCTCGGCGGGGACTAATTCTGGAACTCCCACGAGGCCGTTGGTCATCCAGAAGATGATGCCGACTGCGGTGATGAGTAAACCACTGATGACCGAGGTGCTGTGCCACGCTCGTCCGAGGAAGTGAAATTCCCTACCGCGCAGCGCACGCTGACCGCGTTGTCCCAGTTTGGACCAGAGCGCGGCGATGGCGATCAAGGGCAACACCATGCCGGCACCGTAGGCGCTGAGGATCAACACTGAGGCTATGAGGCTGCCGCTAGTGGCTGCCAAAGTTAGCACTGCCCCGAGGATGGGCCCGGCACAGAAACCGGCGACGCTACTGGTCATTCCGAGCAAGAAGCTCTTGCCCAGCCCGGTCGATACTGAGGCGCGTGACTGCAAGTTATCTTGGCCGGGCAGCATCTTGGAAGTATCGAATCCAAGGCCAAAAATCTGTGCGATACCAAGCAATATCAACACGATCGAAGACACCACGATGATGGTTTGACGTTGGGTAACAAAGAGCTCGCCTAAGAACCCAGCGCCCAGGCCCAAGGGGACTAACAAGACCAGAAGGCCAGCGTAGAAAACCAGACCGTGCAGCAGTAATCGAGGGCCAGCGCCGACCGAAGAAGCAAAGAATGCGGGCAGAAGCAATGCAGCACACGGGCTCAATAGCGCCAATATGCCGCCTAGAAAGGCGGTCAGTAGACCGATGTCCATTGTTATTCCTGCTCACCTAGTGCGAGTTCAAAGGCATTTTCGAATACCTCGGTGGGCTGTGCTCCCATGATCGGCTGCCCGCCCAGAATGAAGGCTGGCGTGGAGTAGACACCTAGATCGATACCCTGCTGGACACCACTAGCCACTGCGGTCGCGGTCTCAGGGGAGTTAAAATCAGTGCCAAATTGTTGAGTGTCGAGCCCCAGTTCACCGGCAAGCGTGGTCAAAGACTCATCGCTGAGCTGCTGTTCTGATCGAGTTTCACCATTGGAAAATAGTGCCTCATGGTATTCCAAGAAACTTCCTTGGAGGCCCGCTGCATAAGAAGCTCGCGCCGCACGATCCGAAGCATCTCCAAAGAGGGCTAGATTTCGCCATTCGATGCGCAGGTTGCCATCTTCTACGTGCTCGAGCATGGCTGGCAGGGTGTCAGCGCTCCATAAAGCACAGTAGTGGCACTGGTAGTCAGAAAAGACCACCAAGCCCACGGGAGCATCGACTGACCCCACTGCCTCTGGATCTAACTCATCTCTGCCCTCTACCACCGTGAGGTCTGGTTGCGCAGCCTCGGTGGTGGCTTGTCCGGGGACTACTCCAGCGGTCTGAGCTTCGCTGGTGCTCTGTTCTGATGCAGAGTCCACCGTGTCAGAATCGCCATTCATGGCTAGCACCATGCCGATGAGCAGCACCGCTACGGCAATGATGATCGCCGGGACCAACCATTTGTTGCGTTGGGTAGAACGCGAGTTTGATCCTGTGGCCATGTGCTTTCCTCCGTGGCCTCGTGTGAGGCTGTTCGGTGACAGAACTTTTAGCTGACTATCGCACATAGTCGACTACTTTGCATAGTCGACTATGCTCGATAGTCGATCTATGGCACTCTTGGCACATGGAACAATCAACGGCCCTGGCTCTGCGGCGCCCTAATAGTCGGAGTCGAGACATTCTCACGGCGTTGTCTGCATGGACTCCCCGGCATGTTCTCGTCGCGGTCGTGGCTTCTTTAGCGGTGGCTGCTCTGATTGGTCTCTCGAGTGTCCTCATCCCCAACCCAGTGTTTAGCCGGGATATTCCCCCCG
Organism: Corynebacterium alimapuense; assembly: GCF_003716585.1. Classification (GTDB taxonomy): domain Bacteria; phylum Actinomycetota; class Actinomycetes; order Mycobacteriales; family Mycobacteriaceae; genus Corynebacterium; species Corynebacterium alimapuense. The sequence goes on along the minus strand of NZ_PTJO01000005.1, from coordinate 312,687 downwards.
TGTGGTGGAACTATCCGGTCTGGCTGCTGACCTCCGGGTTTTCCGGCATGCTGATTGCCACCTATGTCAGTGGTGGGAAATCAGCCACAGGGCAAGAAAGTGGTGATCACGCCGATCCGGAAGCAGGCGCGGTTGCCTCCAGCCGGATGGGGATGGCTGGGGGAGTGCTCACCTGGTTCGCGGTAGGCTGCCCGGTCTGCAACAAACTGGCACTGTTGGCGCTGGGTTATTCCGGCGCGCTGACGTGGTTTGCCCCCGTCCAACCCTATTTGGCGTTGCTGGGTTTGGCTTTGGTCAGCGTCGCTCTCTATCTCCGGTTGCGCGGACAAGTCTCGTGCCCGGTATCTGCTGCTAATCAGGGGGATAATCAGTGAATGCCTCTTCGCAGATTCCCGCGCTAGGTTCCTTAGAACAGCAGGTCATGCACCTGCTCTGGGACCACGGTGATCTGATGATTCGGGAGATTATTGACTACCTTCCTGGAAACCCGGCCTATACGACGATCGCGACGGTCCTTCGTCACTTGGCAGGCAAAGGCATGGTGGTGGTCATCAAGGATGGACGCTTTGCCCGGCACGCAGCCAAGATGAGTCGTGAACATTACACCGCCGAGCTCATGGACCAGGCTTTAAGCGCTAGCCGCAATCGAGAAGCCTCGATCCTGCATTTTGTGGACAACATGGAAGATCAAGATCGCGAGCTACTTCGGCAGTATCTGCATGATCAGGAACAGCAGCAATGAATGGGACTGCGGCGCTAGGGGTGCTCTTGGCTGGCGTCTTAATGCTTGCCGTCGGCTGGTTTGGGCATCTTCCGCTGCGCAAAGGAGCGCCAGTATTAGCTAGGTTTCCTCGGTTGGCCATTGCGTTGCTCTTTGGGGGAGTCTTGATCTGGCCAGCTGCGATAGTAGCGGTAGTTCTCGCATTTGCCTGGGTGGTTACTGGTCCAGATGTGTTGCCGATGGGCGCGGCCCAGGTGTGCCAGCAATGTGTGGCGGCAGCTAACCCCTTCACGTTGACCACAGTGGAGACGGGGATCCCCTCGGTGACTTTCCTTCTGCTTCCGATAATTGCAGGAGCATTGGGTACTGCTGGGGTGGCTGCACAGTATTTTTCTCGGCTTCGGCGTTCTCGGGAGCTCGCAGGGGTGGTACTAGCGGGGAGCTCTCGGCAGTGGATCCACGGTTATCAGGTAGCGCTGGCCACAGATGAGGCAACGTGGGCGTTGAGCTTTTCCCGCGGCCAGGGTGGCATTGTTTTATCGACTGGGGCCTGCGAGCGGCTAGACAAACAAGAATTGATAGCAGTCTTGGAACATGAGGAAGCCCATCTTCGACAGCGTCACCATCTGATCGCTGACCTGGTTGCTAGTATCGCTGCGCAATTGCGCTGGGTTCCTTTCATCCGAGAAGCCGCCGCAGGTATTCCCGCATATCTAGAGATTGCCGCCGATGATCAGGCACGATCCAAGGTGGGCACTACCGCACTGGTGCGCGCACTGCTCATCCTTGGTGAACGGGTATTGCCAACAGGTGTTTCAGGGATGGTTGCGGGCCCGCTTCCCGCCGCGGGTCCGGAGCGGATTCCGCATTTGGTCTCTCCTGCGATTGGTCAATGCGGGCTGCTTCCTGCCGCTGCCGCGACCATCCAGCTCATGGTGCTCAGCGTGGTTAGCGTCGTGGTGTTGAGCTCTTATGCCAACGCTCTATTGAGTGGCTGTATTTAGCTCTCGGAGCAATGATCGTCGCGTGAGCATGACTGGGGGAATCAAGCTTGAGGCCACTGTGGGGTGGTCGACCAATCGCCGAGGGCGCCTTCTAGGGCGCCAAGGGCGGCGTCGATAAGCGGGAAACGCTCATCTGCTGGGCACCCTGCTTCCGCCCAGCGGCGGGCGACTAGCTCGAGAAAGCCTGCCCAGCCCCAGAGCGCCCAGGTATGGCGGGAGAAGTCTGTCACCGCCAATAGTTCGCTGAGCCAGTCGACCAAGTCGGATCGAGCCTGGTCGCGGATCTGATGGGTGGTGGCGGGCTCGCCGGTGCGCGGAATGAGGTTGGGATCTGCTGCGAGGTGCTCCAGATGGGTGAGCAGGAGTGTTCTTATCCGGTCGCGGGCGGAAGTGCCCGGACTAAGCGCAGAGTCAGCCAACAGCTGAGCCTGGCGGAGTTGAGCCAGCGATTCGCTGACGACGGTGGCCTGAAGCCCCGCCTTGGATGCGAAGTAGTGGAAGACTAGAGCTTGTGAGCTTCCGGAATCTTTCGCGATCGCCGCGACGGAGACCTCTGGATAGGCGGCGGCAGAAAAATGTGACCGAGCGGCCTCCAAGATGACGGCTCGGCGTTCGGTAGTGCTTAGGCGCTTGCGAGTACTCACGGTTGACAATCCTAGCCGCTATTGAACTAGAGTCAGTAACCAGTTATTGATAGACACTCAATAGGAGGAATCGTGACCATTTTGGACCATGCAGTTATCTGGCACGTCTACCCACTCGGCGCCACTGGCGCCCCGATTCGTGATTGGCAGGGTACCGAGGGTGCGCAGGCGCATCGCCTGCCGCGCTTGATTAACTGGCTGGACTACGCCGTGGAGCTTGGCTGCGATACGTTGCTGCTCGCGCCGATCTTTTCCTCGGATTCCCATGGCTATGACACCCTCGATTATTTCCGCATCGACCCGCGATTAGGCGATGAGGAAGATTTCCTGGCTCTCGCTGATGCCTGCCGTGACCGCGGCATTAACCTGCTTCTCGACGGCGTGTTCAACCACGTCAGCATCAATCACCCGATGGTCGCGGACAACGGCCCCATTAAACGCGACGATGCCGGCCAACCCGTGGGTTGGGAAGGACACGGCGACTTAGTTGAGCTTGATCATTCCGATCCTCGGACTGTGGACTTAGTGGCTGAAGTGATGGAATATTGGTTGGCTCGTGGCATCGCTGGCTGGCGTCTAGATGTGGCCTATGCCGTACCCGTCGCCTTCTGGGCAGCTGTGACCGATCGGGTGCGTCAGAACTACCCGAACGTACTATTCCTCGGCGAAATCATCCACGGTGACTACCTTGGGCTGATCAACGATGGACACCTGGATACCGTCACCCAATATGAGCTGTGGAAGGCGATCTGGTCCTCGATCAAGGAGGTCAACTTCTGGGAATTAGCGCATGCGATCGGCCGGCATGATGAATTTATCGCAGGTGGTCATATGCAGACCTTCGTGGGAAACCACGACGTCGACCGCATCGCCAGCGTCGTCGGGGATGCCGGTGCTGCAGTGGCCGCTACGATTTTGCTTACCCTGCCTGGTGTGCCCAGCATCTACTACGGCGATGAACAAGCCTTCCGAGGTGCCAAAGCCGAAGGCTTTGCTACCGATGACCCGCTGCGCCCAGCGCTGCCGGAATACCCCAATCAGCTCGCCGAACAAGGCGGGTGGATGCATGACCTGCACCGCGAATTGATCGGGATGCGCCGCCGGCACGGCTGGCTGACCAGAGCCCGAGTAGAGGCCTTAGAAAAGACCAACGAGACACTGCACTATGCGGTGACCGAAAATGAGCACCGCCTCGACGTACGAATCTCACTCGCCCCAGAGGTATCAGTGGAACTGACCTTTGATGACGGGGAGAGCTTGCGCCATAGTTGGTGAGTCGCTTGAACGGCTATCAGCAAGCTAGATATTCCTAGCAGCTGCAAAAATAAAGGCACCTGAGCGAGAATTACTCACTCAGGTGCCTTTAGCTGGTTAACGGTGGCCTGGATTAGGCCTCGGGGGCAGTCTCCTCAGCGACATTGTCGCGCCCCTCGGCCAAAGCCGTACGAGCAGCGCGCAGCCACTCCGGTTGATCAGCCAACAAGGCCTTGATCTCCTCGGTGGTCAGCGGCTGATCGAGCTCATTGCGCTTGAGCGCAGTGATAGTAATGCCGAGCTTTTGTGCCACGACCGGGCGCGGGTGCGGGCCGGTGCGACGAAGCTCATTGAGCCACTCTGGCGGATTCTCTAGCAATTGCTTGAGCTCGACATGGGTGACGGCGTTGGTCTGGAACTGATCCGGGGTGGCGGGCAAGTAGATACCCAGCTTCTTTGCCGCGGTCTGCGGCTTCATCGCGGTACCGGACGGCTGACGTGCAGAATCTTCATTCACAGGGCCAACGGTATCATCACCTCCATGTTGTCTTTTAGTTTCGCCACTGGGACCGAGCCCGGAAAGTGGTTTGCTCGCTTCCAAGAGCGCACTCGGCACGGGAAATTGCTCGCCGAAAACTCGGATGATCCGCTGTCCGCGCTTATCGACGATCGCTGCTCCCTAGCGCTTGTCCGCCTGCCCGATGAGCGCGTAGATGAGCGCTTCCATGTGGTGGAGCTCTACGAAGAATCGCTGGGAGTAGCGCTGCCCAAAGACCATGAACTCACCCTCCTAGAGACGCTGGGCGAGGACGACATCGCCGAAGAAATCATCAACTACCGGATGCCTGCCGGTGAATTTGTCGATGTAGAAGCCGTGCGCGCCGGGTTACAGGTGGTCGCCGCCAATGTTGGCGTGCTCATTGCCCCACGACCATTGATCAAAGTCCTGTCCCGAAAACAGATCGCGCATCGCGACTTTCGGGCTGATAATGCCGGGCGCACCCAGATCGCACTGGTCTGGCATCAGGAAGACGATAGCGCAGCAATTCAGGATTTTGTCGGGATAGCCAAGGGCAGGACCGCCAATTCTTCTCGGCAGGTCGCACCGAAGCGATCCGCCCGAGAAAAGGCACTGGCTAAGCAGCAACGACGGGCAGAAAAAGCGGCTGAGCACGGCGCTAAACCAGGCAGCAAGAAGGGCTCCGGTGGAAAGCGTGGCTCTCAACCTAGAAGGCGATCACGCTAGATTGGTTTTTAATCTGGGGCCGCTCCGGTGGGGGAGAACATCTAGTGTTCATCTTCCACGCAGGTAATTTCCACTTGGAAACGCTAGTCTGTGGGCAACCGGGCGGCACTAGAAGACCACCCCGCTGCCTGGCTCGCGTCCGCTGGAAGTTGGTACCGGCGCTGGCGGTGCGCGCCTACTAGGATCGCTGAGCAGCCGCAGCGGTGACTCGGGTACCCGGTCACTGCTGGTATGGGGAGCAACCAGCATGTTCGACTCATCCACCGACTACCTGCCCAACCGTGAAGTAGATCAACGCAGCGATACCAGCATTCGTACCTACGTCCTCGACACTTCTGTGCTGTTGTCGGACCCTTGGGCGCTGCGAAAATTTGCCGAACATGCGGTGGTGCTTCCCGTGGTGGTCATTACTGAACTAGAAGCTAAACGCCACCACCCGGAATTAGGTTGGTTCGCACGCCAAGCATTGCGGTTGCTCGAGGATCTGCGTCAGACCTATGAAGGGCTGGACCAGCCGGTACCTGCCAACGTCGAGGGCGGCACCCTCCGCGTTGAGCTCAACCACCAGGATCAATCAATCCTCCCGGCTGCTTTCCGGGGCACTGAAGGCGACCATCGCATCTTGGCCTGCGCTTTGAATCTACAGCGCGAAGGCCATGACACCACGTTGGTCACCAAGGATGTGCCGCTGCGGGTCAAAGCTGGAGCAGTGGGCATCTCTGCTGATGAATACCACGCCCAGGATGTCATCCTCACCGGCTATTCCGGAATGGCGCTCGTGCATACCGATTCAGCCACCATTGACACGCTCTACCGCGAGGGCTCAGTAGAGCTCGATGACAGTGTCGTGACTGACACCGGTGACTACGTGGCTGAGCTGCCGGTGCACTGCGGGATGAAGCTGATTAGCTCCACTCAGTCCGCACTAGGGCGGGTGAGCCCAGATGGTGGGGTGCAGTTGGTTCGCGGTGACGCTCAGGCCTTTGGTTTGCAGGGCAGATCCGCCGAGCAAAGAGTCGGGCTTGATCTATTGGCAGATCGCGAGGTGGGAATCATCTCTATCGGCGGTCGTGCGGGCACCGGCAAGTCAGCGCTGGCGCTGTGCGCTGGGCTGGAGGCGGTACTAGAACGCAACGAACACCGGCGAATTATTGTCTTCCGTCCGCTCTACGCAGTCGGTGGACAGGAACTGGGATTTTTACCAGGCTCGGAAAGCGAGAAGATGAACCCTTGGTCCCAAGCGGTATTCGACACGCTGGAGGGGTTGGTATCGGAAAATGTTATGGCCGAGATCCAAGAACGGGAACTGATTGAAGTCTTGCCATTGACCCATATCCGGGGGCGCAGTTTGCATGATTGCTTCGTCATTGTTGATGAAGCTCAGTCCCTAGAGCGCAATGTTTTGTTGACGGTGCTTTCTCGTCTAGGACGAGGCTCCAGGGTGGTGCTTACCCATGATATTGCCCAGCGCGACAACCTGAGGGTTGGTCGCCATGATGGGGTACAGGCGGTCATCGAAAAGCTCAAAGGGCATCGACTATTCGCGCACATCACTTTGGAACGCTCTGAGCGATCAGCTATCGCTGAGCTGGTCACGGAGTTGTTAGAAGACAATAGCTAGGGACTATTTCTGCTCTTGGGTTTGCGAGCGGGGCTAAAGGTGGGGGAGAATAACCGGCATGGCAGAAGCGACCTTCACGTTGCGTCCGATCCGTTCTACCGACTACGGACAGGTACGTGAAATCTATGAAATGGGCTTAGGCTCCGGGCATGCTACCTATGAAACGGAGGCACCTACTTGGAAGAAGTTTGTCAACTCGAAGATTCTTGAGTCGGTGTATGTAGCGGTTGAGAAGGACGACCCAGAGAAAATTTTGGGTTGGGTGGCAGCAGCTCCGATTTCCTCGCGTTCGGTCTTTCACGGCGTGGTTGAAAACTCCATCTACACCCACCCGGATTCCCGTGGGCGTGGAGTCGCCGGCGCATTGCTCGACCACCTGATCGAGACGTGCCAGCGGTTGGGCAAATGGGGCATCCACGCGTGGGTATTCCCCGAAAATCAAGGTTCGGCAGCTCTACATAAATCTCGTGGATTCGAGAAAGTGGGTACCTATCACCACCTCGCCAAAATGACTTACGGTGAGATGGCTGGTCATTGGCGCGATACCGATATCTACGAAAAGCTGCTGCCGAAACCAGACGAGCAGCTGGACTAGAACTTCTCAGCTGGCACGCCTTACCAGGGCTGTACCAGATGGAAAATGATCACTTCAAGATAATCAACCGGCCCGGTAGCGACACTGATCAGTGTCCCTACTGGGCCTTTATTTGTGTATCTGTGTCTAACTGCTAGTTCAGCGCACTGCTGAACTAGCATCAGGGGGGTAGTATTTCCTATCACCTAGCGAGCGTTAACTGAGCTAATTTAGCGGCTAAGACACAGCCTGTGCCAGATTGCTAGATATTGCTGATTTATATTATCCAGAAACCTCATTGGAAGGCACTTTATGGCTATCAAGGTAGATCGTTCTAATTTTACGGTAGCTGAGACGGATCACTACTTCCGCAATCACTTGCAGGAGCATCCAGTCAACACGATTCGCCATTCACGTGGATTTTCTACGGTTGAGAGCCAAGTGGTGATCCGCGAGAATAAAGACTGCCTTTATAGCCACGCCGTTGTCGATGTCTCAGAAGGCGCATACCTTGCTAACCCAGCCTGGGATCGGTACTCGATTATCCAAGTTATTGATGAAAATCAGTATTCATTTGCGCACCTATATCCGGGTGAATCTCTGACAATCACCCCAGATATGGTCACACGAGGACATCACGTGTGGTTGAACATTCGCACCGAAGTTCGACCGGAAAACGGCGCCGGATTCTATGATGCTCACCGTCACCAAGATGCCTATGTGGTACGAGCATCTTCGGCAAAGCCTTATGTATCCAAAGGCTTTGATCCGGAATCACTGGCCGCGACCCGCATGGAACTACTGCTGCTTTCTTCGACAGTAGATACCTGGGAGGCTTTTGGAACTGCAGAGACGGTCAAGCCAGGGCCGTTCCTGATTGCTTCTGCAGGAGGATGGGCTGGGCTGCCAAAAGAGCATGCCATCTATTATCCCAAAATTGTCCCGCCAGCGACTGCCGCAGCTTTAGAACCGTCTGCCATTACCGTGAAACTTCCACCACTGAGGTATGACGAAGGTGGTTTCTTCTCGGTGACAACTTATGGGCCTGATGCATTCATTGCCACCGAGGATTATGCTCTCAACCATCGCACGGCTAGCGCGAACGACGATGGCACTTACACGTTTCATTTCAATGCTCCAGGGATGCCCAATAATATGAGTACGGTTACGGGCTGGAACATGGTGCTCCGGATGTATCTGCCGGAGACCTTCGAAGCTGTAATGGAATACTTAGATGAACTCGAGCGCAATAATATTTCCATCAAACCGATAGGCTAAGTGCTAAAAATGTTAGATATGTGGACCACCCTATTGCCGTTGATGATCGGCAGCGCCATCGTGCCGATCCAGATTATTATCACGATCTTGCTGCTGAAGACGCCAGGTGGGATTCGTACTGCCATGGCGTGGGTGGGCGGAATGACCTCGGTTCGCCTTGCTCAAGGTGTGCTTTTTGGTTTAGTTTTTACCGCTAGTACGCAGACCGAGTCCGGCAACGACGGCCCTGGAGTTGTTTCTTCAGTGCTGTTGCTGGTGGTGGCATTGCTGTTTTTTGTCACTGGTGCGAAGCAGCTACTCACGCATGAAGATGAGGATGCCCCGCCGCCGAAGTGGATGTCGGCAGTCTCGTCGATGACTCCTAAAAAGGCGTTCTTGATCGGCGCTGGATTGCTCATTATTGGTGCGAAGTTCTGGGTTTTCACCCTCTCCGGCATCAGCGCGATCTCGGATGCTCAGCTCAGCCTTGCAGCAGCAGCCGGAGTGTTCTTGATCTTTGTAGTGGTATCTGAAATTGCCCATATCAGTGTTCTCGCCATCGCAACGCTCATGCCCAAGCGCTCCGATGTCCTGCTAGAGCGCATGACCACTTGGCTTAGTGCCAACAACCGGATCATCATGATCATTTTGGGTGCCGTCTTTGGTACCTGGTTCATGATCAAGGCACTCACCGGTCTTGGCGTCCTCTGATACTGAAGAGACTTCGGTAGCAGAGCTGACAGTGATAGGACTGACAGCGGCAGAAAGTGTGTGCACAGATCCTGCTGCTGTCACTATGATCTGATTGGAATCAGGTAGCCTTCGCAGATTCTCGCTCCTATCGCAATGTGCTGCTGAGATCTCGGCACGAGACATGGCAGGCCATAACGGAGACTGTTTTATGGTTTGATTCCCAGATGAATTCACAAAAATGGGTGGCCAGCAGGAAGCTTCGTGCGGGTGATCGAGTTGCAGTTCTGTCCCCGGCAGTGGCTGCTCCAGCGATGTCAGAAGCGGTTCATGAGCAGGCGATGAAGCGGTTGACTGAGACCACCGGGTTGATTCCCGTTGAGTATCCAACCACGCGAGAACTGGGGGCAAGTGCTCAAGCGCGAGCGGTTGATATTGTGAATGCCTTTGCTGATCCTGCTATCGGGGCCATACTTGCGACGATTGGTGGCAACGACCAGGTCACTGTCATTAGTCACCTTGATGCCGAGGTCATTGCGGCTAATCCCAAGCCATTTGTGGGTTATAGCGATAACACTAACTTGCACAACTTCCTGTGGAGCTTGGGTATTAATAGCTACTACGGCGGTTCTACTCAAGTCCATCTTGGTTCAGGGCCCTATGTGGACGAGGTGCACTTGTCATCGCTTCGTGCTGCACTCATTGACGGCGGAACTATCGGGCTGACAGAGCCTGGCGAGTCGGAGGACTTTGGTATCGAATGGACTGATCCTCGGGCGTTGACGCACTTCGGTGTTCGCGAGGAAACTGAACCTTGGAGGTGGGCTGGGCCGCAAACGGTGGTGGAAGCCAGAACGTGGGGCGGTTGTCTCGATGTTATTGACCAGATTGCGATAGCTGGCCGAATGCCGACGATCAGTGATCTCGAAGGATCGATCGTGCTCTTTGAGACCAGCGAGGAGCTTAACTCAGCAGCCCAAGTCAAAGGATGGGTCAGAGCCTTAGGCGAACGAGGAATCCTGGCTGCCGCCGCAGGGGTATTGGTAGCCCGTCCACCCGTGAGTGCATTGGGGCAACCGGTTCCGGAGACCGCTGAACGCGCACGACTAAGACAAGATCAGTACGAGACGATCATTGAGCAGGTAAACGCGTACAACCCAGACGCTGTTATCTGTGCCGGGATTCCGTTTGGTCACACGCGGCCACAGTGGATTATTCCGCATGGGGGAGTTGTCTGTCTCGATGCCATCACGAGAACTGTCACGGCCAACTACAGCTAACCCACCTGCGAAAAGATCTGTTGGCTAAATTGCAACAACAGATTCCTCATGCAGGTGGGGGCAGTTTTGTGAAGCGTGGATTAATCCACAGTCTCTTTGAGCTTTTCTTCACGGATGGGCAGCAACAGGAGCGCGGCGATGATCGCTAGTGGCACCATGAGTAAGAACACTGGTGTCAGTCCATCGTTGTAGCTCAAGAGCACGGCGTCATAGACCGGTCCGGGTAGCTCGAGAACAGCTGAGGGGGTCAATGAGTTGAGCCCGTCGCCGCCGGCGCTGAAGCTTTCTGCCAGGGCTGCTCCTTGTTCACCCATTTGGGCGAACGCTGCAGGCAGGTTGATCTCAAGATTGTCCTGCAGGTTATGGATGAACATGGAACCGACCAGGGAGGCACCCAAGGTCGAACCGATCTGTCGGAAGAAGTTGTTTGAGGCGGTTGCGGTACCGACCATCGTTACGGGGAAGGAATTCTGGACGATGAGCACCAACACCTGCATGACGAGGCCGAGGCCGAAGCCGAAGAGGAATAGCAGCATTCCTAGCTGAGTCAGTGAGGTCTCCACCTGCACATTGGAAAGCAGGAATAGAGCTAGCGCTACCACTGTCATACCGACGATTGGGTAGACCTTGTAGCGACCAGATTTCGAGATGATGAAACCAACGGTGGTTGAGGTTCCGATCATGCCGATCATCATGGGGATCATCATCAGACCAGCGTTGGTGGGAGTCAATGCATGGACCATCTGCAGGTAGGTCGGGAGATAGCCCAGTGCTCCCATCATCGCCAGGCCCAAGACAGTGCCGGCAGCCGTGGTCAGTGCCATGTTGCGGTTTTTAAACAGCGACATGGGGATGAGCGGGTCCTTGGCCTTGAGCTCGGTGGTCACGAAGGCAATCGCACCCAAGACCGTGATGGCCATGAGCGACAAGATGATCGGATCTCCCCACTCGTATTGGGTGCCACCCCAGGTAGAGAGCAGGATCAGCGAGAAGGTGGTCACTGACATGAGCGTGGTGCCTAGCCAGTCGAATTGGCTGACCTTGGTCGAGCCGGTCCGCAGGTTCAGGACAGTTAGGGAGACCAAGAAAGCGACGATGCCTAGAGGAAGGTTGATCCATAGTCCCCAGCGCCAGCCGGGTCCATCGGTGAACCAACCGCCAAGGACTGGGCCGAGTACCGAACTCAGGCCAAATACGGAACCCATGATGCCCATGAATTTACCGCGCTGACGGGCGGGAATAACTTCTGCGACGATGGCCTGTGAGGTGACCATCATACCGCCGCCACCGAATCCCTGGATAGCGCGCGCGATGATGAGAACCTCGATGGACTGGGCGTAACCGCCCAGAGCAGATCCCAGAATAAAGACGGCGATGCCGAATAGGTAGAGCGGCTTGCGCCCGACTAGGTCGCCGAGCTTGCCGAAAATCGGCATTGCGATGGTCATGGTCACCAGGAAGGCAGAGATAACCCAGCTCATGTGGGAGACTCCGCCGAGTTCGCCGACAATGGTCGGCAGAGCGGTGGAGAAGATCATCTGGCCCAGCGAGCTCATGAGCATCGTGGTGATCAGTGCTGCGAAGATGAGGCCGACGCGCGGTGGAGCGGTCTTAGTCACCTCCTGGGGAGTCGTCGTTACCATGTCAGTTCCTTAGCGAGAGTGGTGATAGTTTCTCCGGCCTCCGGCAGGAGTCGGGATCGGTCGGAGGGGCGGGTGTGAGCAGTGTGAGTCAGATGAAGCCAGACCGATTCACGGATGAGGCCGTTGATGATGCTGGCTTCCACTGGGATGGAATGATCCGGTAGTTTGCGATCACCTGGGTGAGCAGTGAGGTGATCGACGATGAGCTGGTGGAGCATTTTTGCCTGCTCGCGGAAGCGATTGAGTGACATCAATGCTGCTGAAGGCTCGGCACTGAGTATTTCTCGGCGTCGGTTGCGCAGTGTCGCTAGGAACTCTTCGTCTGCGCCGTGCTCGATGTCTTCGTTTTCAGCGGCATTGAGCGTGTCCAGCATGAGCTCGAGCGCTAGCCGGACCAAGTTGTCGCTGGGGGTGTCTATAAAGATGGCTCGCCGGTCTTCGGAGATAGTCATTTGGGGGATTCCCAGGATGGCTTCATCCTTGCAATCCATATAGTTGAAGAAGGTTCTCCGGCTGATCTCTGCGTCTTTACAGATGTCTTCGACGGTGACGTTCTCAAAGCCATGTTCACAGACTAAAAGTGTCGCGGAGTCCTCAATCTGCCTCCGAGTTTTTTGCCTTTTTAGCTCTCTTAACGGTGTCTCATTACTCACGAGAGGAAAGAGTACACCGAGTGCACGTTTGCACCAAGTGTAAAATTGCACTGACTCCGTGAATACTGAGCTGAGTGCATCTGGCAGGATCCGGTGATAGCGTCGGCTCCACACATAACCGACCAGGGGGAGCTGTCTTGTTTTTTCATCGTCGCTCCCGGCGTTTCTCGGCACAGCCTGATGAGCACTACCCGGGGCTCAGTCACCGTCAGGCGCATCAGCTACGCGCTGAGCTGCGCGAGAAGCTGGCAGAATCTGGGGCTAGTATCCGATTCGATGGCAACCGCGGCATCATTGATCATCCGAGCCATGAACGGATCACACTTAACCTTCAGGGATTGATCGACGAAATTGCCAGTTCCCAGCATCCTCGAGCGGTGAAATTACTGACCAGATCCTTCATAGAGACGATGGTCGAGGATCAACGGGTTGCAGGATTAGATACTGCTGAGCTCTACGCCGGACTTCGATTGCGGGTGGCCCCGCTAGGCGGCCTTGTCACCGAGGAAGCCGATATCCTCAACTCCGCTACTGTGCGCGGCTTCACCAGTGATACTGCGGTCACCATGGTGTTAGATACTGCGCACTCGATTCGAACGCTGCCGCTGGAGCGCCTGCGAAAAATCGATGATCTTGAGACTCTGGTCCGAGCAGCTCGGAATAATCTGCGTGCAGAGCTCAACAAAGCCAACGTTAGATCACATGTGCATCCGGGCTCTGAGGATCATCCCGGTGCCCGTTTTTATTCCTTCGAGTCAGATAATTACTATCTTTCCTCTGCTCCCATTGTGCTGGAGGAAGTCCTAGACAGTTGGGCGCCTGAGCTAGATCGCTCCCTGGGAGTGCTGGTAGCTATGCCCAGTCGGCATATCCTCCTGCTCCGAGAGATCACCGAGGGCGAAGATTTGCTGGAGGCATTAGGACGGATGGCCCCGGTGGCTGCACATATTGCTGATGACAGCCCACACCCAGTCTCGCCGTTGTTGCATATGTTCCATGAGGGGGAGATGACCACCCTGTCAACCTTTGATAAACAAGCCCGAGAGCTAAAGATCATCCCGACGCCCTACCTATTACAACTGATCACTAGAGGCCAGACTGATTGACATAGCAAATGCCCCCGCTGCGTGATCCGTAGAAAACGGATAAGGCTAGAGCAGCGAGGGCACAGCAAGATGAAGAAGGCTAGAGACTACTGATCCCGGTCAGTGTTGGCCATAGCCAGCACGTCGAGTCGCTTATCCAGTTCTTCTTCGGTCAGGGCCTCGTCATCGACGAATCCCATGTCGATGACTGTCTGACGGATGGTCTTGCCTTCCTTCAACGCAGCCTTGGCAACCTTGGCGGCATTTTCGTAGCCAATTGCCGAGTTCAGCGGAGTGACAATCGAAGGGGAAGACTTCGCCAGGGTGAGCATGCGCTCGACGTCGGGCTCAATGCCATCGACCAGCTTGGTCGCAAATACCCGAGAGGTATTAGCCAGCAGCTTGGCGGACTCGAGCACGTTGCGGGCCATCATCGGGATGAACACGTTGAGCTCGAAGTGGCCATTGGCGCCACCGAAAGCAATGGCGGCGTCATTGCCGATGACCTGGGCGGCAACCTGAGTGGCAGTTTCTGCCAACACTGGGTTGACCTTGCCCGGCATGATGGAAGAACCCGGCTGCAGGTCCGGCAGGTGGATCTCGCCGAGTCCGGTCAGCGGGCCGGACCCCATCCAGCGGATGTCGTTGGCGATCTTGTTCAGGGAGATTGCGACACCACGCATGGCTGCAGAGAACTCCACCAAGCCATCGCGGTTGGCCTGAGCCTCGAAGTGGTTACGTGCCTCGACCAGTTCCTCGACACCGGTCAGCTTAACTAGCTCAGCTGTGACCTTGGCACCGAAATCAGCCGGGGTGTTGAGGCCAGTGCCCACGGCGGTGCCACCGATGGGCAGCTCGCCGAGCCGCGGCAAGGTAGCTTCGACGCGCTCGATGCCAGCTTCGATCTGGCGTGCGTAGCCACCGAACTCCTGGCCCAAGGTGACCGGAACTGCATCCATGAGGTGGGTACGGCCGGACTTGACGACGCTCTTCCACTCGATAGCCTTGGCTGCCAGGGAGGCCTGCAGGACCTTGAGGTTAGGCACCAGGTCGTTGACTGCTGCCAAGGTAGCGGCTACGTGAGTAGCGGTGGGGAAGGTGTCGTTGGAGGACTGACCCATGTTGACGTGGTCATTCGGGTGGATCTCCACGCCGTTTTTCTTAGCGATGGAGGCAATGACCTCATTGGCGTTCATGTTCGATGAGGTACCGGAACCGGTCTGGAACACATCGATGGGGAACTCAGCGTCATGCTTACCGTCGGCGATTTCCTTGGCCGCGGTGATGATGGCGTCTGCCTGCTCATCATTGAGCAGTCCGCGGTCCTTATTCACCTGAGCGCAAGCGGCCTTGAGCAGGCCCATGGCGCGAATCTGGGCGCTTTCGAGCGGGCGATCGGAGATCGGGAAGTTCTCCACGGCACGCTGGGTCTGAGCACTCCATAGTGCGTTGACGGGGACCTTGACCTCACCCATCGTGTCGTGCTCGATGCGGAATTCCTGCTGGGTCATGAATAACCACCTTGTGTTCGGTTGTTGGGAATGAAAAGTGGGGCCACCGGCTAGAAAGCAATCGGAGAGGGGCCACCGGGGCCAAGCGCCCTCTCCGAGTATGTCCGATCAGCCTAAATTAGGTAGTTGGCTCTTTGAAGTAGTCAACTACCGAATATTCCTGCAGCTTGGCCAGCTGGTGGCGGGACTCGACATAACGAACGGTGCCGGACTTTGAACGCATAACCAAAGAGCGGGTGGTTGCGCTGTCAGCGCGGTAGGACACGCCACGGAGCATATCGCCGTTGGTCACGCCGGTAGCAGCGAAGTAGCAGTTATCAGAGGCAACTAGGTCATTGAGACCTAAGACAGCATTGACATCCAGGCCAGCTGCACGAGCGCGATCGGCTTCAGCTTCATCGATCGGCGCGAGCTTGCCCTGGATCTCTCCGCCCATGCACTTGAGCGCACAAGCGGTAATGATGCCCTCAGGAGTTCCGCCCACACCCATGGCGATATCGATGGAGTTGGAATCCTGGGCAGCAGCGATAGCGCCGGCCACGTCACCGTCGGAGATGAGACGAACCTTGGCGCCTGCGCGGCGGATATCAGCGATCAATTCATTGTGGCGGGGGCGATCCAAGACGACGACAGTCACGTCAGCGGGCTTGATGCCCTTGACGCGTGCCACAGCGTTGATGTTGTGGGAGACAGGAGCTTCGATGTCGATGGAGCCAGCAGCTTCCGGGCCAACGGCAATCTTGTCCATGTAGAACACTGCGGAGGGGTCATACATTGAACCCCGCTCGGAGGCAGCAATGACTGAAATAGCGTTCGGACGGCCCTCAGCCATCAACGTGGTGCCATCGACGGGGTCAACTGCGATGTCAATCTCAGCGCCTTGGCCGTTGCCGACATGCTCGCCGTTGAACAGCATCGGGGCTTCATCCTTCTCGCCCTCGCCGATGACGACCACACCGTTCATGTTCACGGAGTTGATCAGCTGGCGCATGGCGTCGACTGCCGCGCCATCACCGTCCTCTTTCCTACCGCGACCGACCCAGCGTCCCGATGCGAGGGCAGCTGCTTCCGTGACACGGACGAGTTCCATGGCCAAGTTACGGTCCGGAACTTCGAGGTGGGGTGCATTCATGTGATCGGCCTCCTGCAGGCAAAAAGTTTTTAGCGCTCAGTATTTAACTGACGTGGATGAATCCTCCACCCACTGCCTTTTATTGTTGCACCTTCCAGGGCTCGCCGACGCAGAATCTCCACCCGAAAGAGGGGGATATTCCGTCTAATCGACAGGATCGGCCCAGTATTCCGGGAAAGGGGTGGCTCGTGCCATACTTGTGCGCGTGGCAGCTGAGGATAAACCTAGGATCTATCAGGGCGGCTGGGACATGATACTGTCCTTGGCCGTAATCATCGTGGCGATGGTGGTTGCCGTCGGCGCGACCGGATTATGTAGCTATGAGCCGGGCACCCCAGAGGGTGGTCCCGTCCGTGAAGTAGACGCTGAGTCTTTTATGGGGCTGGAGGCTCGAGCCACGGATTACCCGTTGTATCTTCCCGAGAGCCCGGAAGGATGGGTCACCAACTCCGCTCGTCGTTCCTATATTGGTGACACGCCAGCACCGGTGGTCGGCTGGGTAACTGCCGATCAGGGCTATATCCAGCTGACTCAGACTGATCAATCGCTGGAAGATGCCGTCAAGGAGATTGACGCTGATCCGCGCGAGCTTGATCGCACCTTCGATCTGGAGGGATATCAGGTCGAGGTCTATCAGTCTGAATATGCCGATGTTCGAGACCTCTGGGTGGTCGATCACGGAGATAGCAGATTGCTCTTTAGCGGTGCCGCCTTCGAAGAAGATTTCCGCACTATCATTAGCGCGACTCTGCTCTCCGAGCCGCTGCCTTCCGAACTCTAGTTTTAGCGCTCTGTGGCGAGGGCATCTTCGACTCTGCGGGATGCTCCGTCGAGATGCTCTTCGCAGCGCCTAGCTAGCGCCTCGCCGCGTTCCCAATATTTCAGGGACTCGTCGAGGCCCATCTGCCCGAGCTCGAGGATTTTGACGGTCTCGATCAGCTCATCGCGCGCTTGCTCATAACTGAGCGTATCGACGCCCGGGTGGGCATTGTCCCCGGCCTGTCCATTTCCTACGACGTTGTCACTCATTGATCTTTATCTCCCTAAAACAAGTATTGGTTGATCTGGACTAGTCTGCCGGGGTGGCAGACATTCCTGCGGCGGTGATGGAACCATCAGCTACTCGGATGCGTAGTTGACTACCAGGTGGGGTTTGATCGATGCTCATGACCACTTCCGGCGCAGAGCCATCACGCGGGACCACTTGGACCACCGCATAGCCTCGCGAGAGTGTGGCAGCCGGACCAAGCGCCGATATTTGCGAACGCAGCGCTTGGGTTTTGGCGTTCTCGCGTTCGAGCAGGACGCGGATATCGCGCCTCATCATCGCTAGCGCCCGCTCAATTTCTTCACGCCTTCTCGTGATGGGAGTCATGGGATCTGCCAACACTGGGCGAGAACGCATCGATGCCAACCCTTGACGCTCGCGGCTGACCCAGCCGCGTAGAGCTGCTGCCATCCGCGAACGAGCCTCGGCTACTAGTGCTCGTTCTTCGGCGACATCTGGGACGACCCGCTTAGCGGCATCCGTTGGGGTAGCTGCGCGCAGATCGGCGACATTATCCAGCACCGGATTGTCTGGCTCATGACCGATAGCGGAGACCACGGGGGTCACTGCTGCCGCGACTGCCCGCTGGAGAGATTCCTCAGAAAAGGGCAGCAGGTCCTCCACGCTGCCACCGCCGCGGGCGATGATGATGACATCGACGCTCTCATCGGCGTCGAGAAGCTGCAGTGCGGAGATGATCTCCGTAACAGCCGTGGCGCCTTGCACTGGGGTGTTGATGACTCGGAAATCTACCTCCGGCCAGCGACTGCGAGCTACTGCTAGGACGTCTCTTTCCGCGGCAGAACCTCGACCGGTGATCAGCCCCACCCGGTTGGGGAGATAGGGCAATTTTCGCTTGCGTGCCAGATCAAACAAGCCTTCGGCCGCCAATTGCCCACGCAAGGCCTCAATCCGGGCGAGTAATTCACCGATTCCTAGCAGCCGGATCTCGCTGACCCAGAGGGAAAAGGAGCCACGGCCTTCGTAGAACGCCGGACGAGCCTGGACGACCACGCGGTCGCCATCGCGCAGTGGGGTGGCCATCCCGCGCAACAGGGAGGTAGAAGCTGTCAACTGGACCGACGCTTCGGATTCGGTATCCCGCAGAGTTAGGTAGGACAACTTCCACGTTGGTTTGATGTTGATCTGGGTTAGCTGGCCTTCGACCCACAGGGAACCAAGCCGTTGAATCCAGCCTTTGACCTCGGCATTGAGCGTGCGAACTGGCCAAGGAGTCTCTGAAGAGTTGGGGCTTGCTGCCATATCTGGGTCCACCTTCGTGATCGGGCCGTCGGATGCCGGTTGACGATGACCACGCAAGTCTAGGCTTTAGTCGTAGGCTTTGGTTAGGGTGGGTCCATGAGCGAAGCAGAAAAGAAGGTCCTTCTCGCAGCCCCACGTGGTTACTGTGCTGGAGTCGACCGTGCCGTAGAGACCGTGGAAAAGGCCCTCGATAAATACGGTGCACCCGTGTACGTGCGTAAGGAAATTGTGCACAACCGATACGTGGTGGACACCCTCGC
This sequence comes from Corynebacterium alimapuense, assembly GCF_003716585.1. Classification (GTDB taxonomy): domain Bacteria; phylum Actinomycetota; class Actinomycetes; order Mycobacteriales; family Mycobacteriaceae; genus Corynebacterium; species Corynebacterium alimapuense. The sequence goes on along the minus strand of NZ_PTJO01000005.1, from coordinate 293,801 downwards.
TGAGCGCGGCGCGATATTCGTGGACAAAACGGAGGAAGTTCCTGCGGGGGCACACCTGGTTTTTTCTGCCCATGGAGTCTCCCCAGCCGTCCACCGCTCCGCGGAGACACTGAACCTGCGAACTCTCGATGCGACCTGTCCGCTGGTGACCAAGGTGCACAACGAGGTCAAGCGGTTCGTTCGTGATGGGTACCAAATTTTGTTCATCGGCCATGAAGGCCATGAAGAGGTGGAAGGCACGATGGGGGAGGCCCCCAATGACACCCACCTGATCGACGGACTCGAAGGTGTGGACAAGCTCCCAGCATTTCTCGAAGAGCAGCCGCTGGTGTGGCTATCCCAAACCACTCTTTCGGTGGATGAGACGATGCAAATCGCACACGCCCTCAAACGACGTTTCCCGCATCTGCAGGATCCGCCCAGCGACGATATTTGCTATGCCACTCAGAACCGTCAGGTAGCGGTCAAGGCTATTTCCGAGCGCTGCGATCTGATGATCGTGGTGGGCTCGCAGAATTCATCAAACTCCAAGCGACTAGTCGATGTCGCTTTGGAATCGGGGGTAGGTGCCGCCTACCTGGTGGATTTTGCCGATCAGATCGATGAGGCATGGTTCGAAGGCGTATCCACGGTGGGAGTAACTTCTGGTGCTTCGGTGCCTGAGATCCTCGTGCGAGACGTCCTAGAATTGCTTGCTCAGCACGAATTCACCTCGGTGGAACAGATCACGACTGCTAGTGAGAAGATCGTGTTCTCCCTGCCGCGTGACCTGCGTCCGGCTCGGTCCTAGGAATACTCGGAAGATCTAGGAATAGAAATCGTCGTCGAGCCGGTGGCGATGCTCTGGGGAGCGAGGGTCGGGGCGTCGGGGCTCTGATCGCTGAGGTTCAGCGCGTGGGGCCCGTGGGGTCTCGGGCCGCGGCGGTTGGGCAGCCGTAGAGGTTTCCCGCCGGCGATTACGCGCCAAGAGCTCTTCGACGGTGATCTCATTGGCTCTATTACGTGCACGCGAGGTGGTGTCGCGGTTGCGGCGATTTGCCTCTGCTGCTCGGCGCCGGTGCCTAGTGGCAGCACTTGCGCGGGCCACCGCATTACGTTTTGCCACCCATACCCTGAGCACCGCAAGTGCGGTGGCAATCAACGTGACAATCATCAGGGTGGGGAAAAACTGCACCAGGGGATAGATTGCCGTGACTATTGAGGTTGTTGAAAAGGCTGCGCTACCTTCAGCAGAGAGGCTTCGCCCAATCGACCACGAAGTTAACAGCGTCATGATGGCGAACAACAGAGGCATCGAAGCGATCGTAAGAAATAGTCCACGAACCTCGGTCAGCAAGGCCACCGCGATACCCGCTACCGCGAAAAAGAGCAGATAGGGCCAGCTGATTTGCTGGGCGTTGATGCTCAGCAATAGGCCGGTGGTCAACGCCGCAATGACGATGGCGATGCCAGACCACGTCGGCAATCCGGCGAAACCGGAGGTGGCCTGTGCGCTTTTATTCTTGGGCGACGAATTGGACACGAGTACCTATCTTAGTCGGGGCAGATGCAACGCTGAAGCTCGCGGTAATGCGAGAGCCGTTCTAACGGCGGCCGAAACGAGTCAATAGCTGCTCGAAGTTCGGGTTATTCCAACCTCGGGTTTTAGCCCGGGAGGCTTGTGGCGGAGCTTCCTTGTCTGAGTCATCAGTATCGTGTTTCTTGTTGTCAGGGGTTTTGTCCTCGAGATCTTGTTCATCGGGGTCTTCAACATAGACCACAGAATTACGCCACTGTTCTCGCAATAGGCGTCCCTCGTCCTCAGCGATTTTGCCGATCATCTTGCCCTCAGGAGTGACGAATTCTATCTCCGAGGCCAACTTCTCCCCGGCGCGTAGCGAAGTCATATCCAGGAGATAACGCAGTCCGATGGCAATCATTGCAGCAACCGGAACCGCGAGGAAGGAACCAACCAGGCCGAATAGACCGCCACCGATGATCACCGATACCAAGATGATGACTGGGTGCAAGCTCATGGCTTTCGACTGCAACCAAGGGGAGAGGACGTTGCCCTCTAGCTGCTGGACCGCAAGCACAATAGCTAGCACGATCATTGCCTCGGTGAACCCGAGTGAAACTAGCGCGACCAGCACCGAGAGCGCACCGGCGACGATAGCTCCGACATAGGGAATAAATCCTGCCATGAACGTAATCACACCAAGTGCCAGTGCGATGGGGACATCGAGGATGAGTAGACCGGCGGTGATGAAGAAGGCGTCGATAAGCGAGACCAACGCCTGGGCGCGGATATAGCCACCGAGGGTATTCCAACCTCGGGTCAGGCTCTCGGTCATGTGCCAACCCAAGCGCCGGCCCGCCACTTTGCGGCCCCAGGGGAGGAAGCGGTGACCGTCTTTGAGGAAGAAAAAGGTCAGGACCAAGATGATCGAGAGTGTGATCACGAAGGAAGTCGCGGTACTGACACCGGAGACGATCCCACCAGCGATGGCTCCGGCTTGATTTTGCAGCCAAGTAGCAAACTCATTGAGCATGTTATCGAGCGTCTGGCTCTCCAAATTCAGCGGCGGGCCTTGCGCCCACAGACGCATATGCTGCACGCCTTCGAAAGCCTGCAAGTAGAGAACCTGGGACTGGCTGGCGATATTTGGAGCGATTAACCAGATCAAGGTGCCGAAAGCGCCGAAGAATCCCAGGATTGAGATCAATGCAGCCAAGGCATTGGGTAAACCCTTGTGGCGCATCCATGAGGTGGGCGGCGCTAGAACGGTACATACGATGATGGCGAAAGCGATCGGCAGGACACCTTGTCCCACCTGCTTGAGCAGCTGCCAGGTCATGTACACAAAGGCTGCGATGACCAACAACCGTAGCGCCCACATAGCGAAAGTCTTGATGGACTCTGCCATAACAATGGAGCGGTCGATTTGATCTAGAGGCTCAGCGTGCTCTGGAACCTGGGTTGGTGGCTGATTAAGCCCACTAGCCTCGGTGGGAGAGGCGGAGGGCGCTGTGTCGCCCTGGTGCTCATTCATGGGACCTATCTTGCCTTAAGCAGTCGTAAACGGGGCAAGGCACTCGGAAAAATCCCGAGTGCCTTGCAAGGTATTAACAGAGTCTTAAGCGCTTTCCTGCTCAGTGAGCAGATCGTCGCTGGCGTAGACGGAAGTTCCCAGCTCGCCAGAGCGCTCATCGGGGTTCTTTCGAAGGTGCAGGGCGCTGATTAGCAGCCCTCCCCAGATGACCACCATGAACAGGACCATCATCATGATTGCGATGCCACTCATGCGCTTTCTCCATTCTTCTTAGTGTCGACTGCGGGTGCTGCTGCGACCGGCTGGTCGGCGAACCTGCGAGGTTCGCGCAACGTACGGCTTAGGTAGGGATCGACGCCGAAGTCAGAGCCAGGAGGTCCGTCTAGCGGGAGCTTTCCACGCCAAGGCATCAGCGACAGGCCAAGGGCTGCCAGGACGATGAAGGCGAGGACTCCCCAGCCATAGAGCGCAATCTGGGTGGTGGTGTATCCACCATAAGGCTCTTGGACCAAGCTGATGAGTTCTTGAATCAGTGTGAAACCAAGCACCAAGCTGGTGACGTTAACCACGCTAATGCGCCAAATGGTGCCTACTCGGAAGGAAGAAACGGCGTTGAGGTGCGAGGAGAACTCGTCAATCCGGCGCAAGATCCAGTCCAAGACGATGACGGCGATCAAAGCGATGGCGACAATACCGATGTTGTTGGTGAACTTATCCATGATGTCCAAGGCCATTAGCCCGGAAGTCGTGGAAAACAGTCCCAACGACAGCAACGCCATGACCACGCCGACGCCAATGGCGACGTTCTTGCGTGGCAGGTCGAGCTTCTCGCGAACCGCAGAGACCACGACCTCCAGCAGTGAGAACAGCGAGGTAAAGCCTGCGATGGTCAAGGAGCTGAAGAAAAGGAAGCCGAAGATCGGGCCGAAAGCCATCTCGTTGATGATCGCGGGGAAGGCCACGAAGGCTAGGCCGATGCCGGAGGTAGCGACCTCGTCGACTGGTACCGACTGCTGGACGGCCATGAAGCCGAGAGCAGCGAACACACCAAGACCAGCCAAGACCTCGAAAGAAGAGTTGGCAAAGGCTGTTGTCAGGCCGGTGCCGGTGAGGTTGGAGCGCGGGCGCAGATAAGAAGAATAGGTGAGCATGATGCCGAAGCTGATGGACAGGGAGAAGAAAATCTGTCCGTAGGCGGCGATCCAGACACCTGCGTCAGTCAGCGCCGACCATTCCGGAGTAAACAGTGCATTGAGGCCGGTAGAAGCTCCCGGCAGCAGGAGCGCCTGGATGACAACAATGATGAACAGCACCGTAAGCAACGGGACGAAGAGCTTGGCCACTCGGCCGATGCCGCGGTCCACGCCCATGGCTAGGACGACGATTGCTGCGATCCACACGATGGCAAGCGCCAGAGCGATCTGTGGGACGAAGCTCGTGGAGAAGGTCGAGGTGGCATCGAACTGCAGGAAATCAGAGAAGAAGTAGGTATCGGGATCGCTGCCCCAAGCCTTATTGAGGGATTTCACGGCATAGAGACCAGACCAAGCGATGATCGCGGCGTAGTAAATCGTGATGAAAAAGGCGATACCGACCTGGACCCAACCGACTGGCTCAGCCCAGCTTTTGATCCGGCGGAAAACCAAGGGAGCGGAACCGCGGTAACGGTGTCCCAGCGCATAGTCCAAAAACAGCAGCGGGATACCCGCCGTGAGCAATGCGATGAGGTAAGGAATGAGGAAGGCGCCGCCGCCATTTTCATAAGCGACATAGGGGAACCGCCAGATGTTGCCGAGGCCGACGGCCGAGCCGACTGCGGCGAGCAAAAAGACCCAGCGAGAGGAAAACACCTCACGTCGCTGGCCCTGCCCGGACTGGGGAGTTTTAGTAGACATGAGAATCAACCTGTCTGGTTTGAGGAGCTGTCCTTGAAGGAGTACTTCAGTTATCTATTGTCAAAATGATGACAACGCCACGGGGTGATAGCCAAATCTGGGCTATACCTGTCGGTGGTTTGAAAATCATACCCCTATAACTGCCAGACGATCCACAGAAGCATGAGTGCTTTAGGTCATGGCGGGCTGATAGAATAAACGGCCGTGAGCCTTACTCTTGGAATCGTCGGTCTGCCCAATGTTGGCAAGTCCACCCTGTTCAACGCCCTGACCCGCAACGATGTGCTTGCTGCGAACTATCCGTTCGCAACTATTGAGCCCAACGTTGGTTTGGTCGAGCTTCCCGATGCCCGTCTGGGTCGCCTTGCGGAGATCTTCGGCTCCCAGCGCATCCTTCCGGCCACGGTGTCCTTCGTCGACATCGCCGGCATCGTTAAGGGAGCTTCAGAAGGTGAAGGTATGGGCAATGCCTTCCTTGCCAATATCCGTCAGGCAGAGGCAATCTGTCAGGTCGTGCGTGCCTTCTCTGATGAGAACGTCATCCACGTCGATGGGCGGGTTGAACCCTCTACCGATATCTCGGTGATTAACACCGAGCTGATCCTGGCCGACCTTCAGACCATTGAAAAAGCCCTGCCGCGTCTGGAAAAGGATGCTCGCAAGGATAAATCCTTGGCTGAGACGGTCGCTGAAGTTAAGAAGGCACTGGTTGTGCTGGAAGACGACCGCACGTTGTTCTCTGCGGCCAAGAGCGGCGAGATTGATCTAGCTGTCCTGCGTGAGTTGCACCTGATGACGGCCAAGCCGTTCCTCTACGTCTTTAACGCCGATGAGGAAGTACTAACTGACGAGGCCAAGAAGGATGAGCTGCGCGCACTAGTCGCCCCGGCGGATTGCGTGTTCTTAGATGCCAAGACCGAGACCGAGTTGCTTGAACTAGAAGCAGATGAAGCTGCTGAATTGTTGGAGTCGGTCGGCCAGCATGAGCCGGGTCTGCATTCTTTGGCGAAGGCTGGTTTTGCCACCCTTGGTCTACAGACTTACCTGACTGCAGGTCCTAAGGAGTCTCGTGCGTGGACCATTCCGCAGGGTGCCACTGCTCCGCAGGCTGCCGGTGTCATTCACACCGACTTCGAGCGTGGCTTTATTAAGGCCGAGATTGTCTCCTTTGATGATCTGGATGCTGCCGGTTCGATGAGTGAGGCGAAGTCCCAGGGCAAGGTCCGTCAAGAGGGCAAGGACTACGTCATGGTTGATGGCGACGTGGTGGACTTCAAGTTCAACGTCTAGTGCCCGTGGCACTCTGCGTTTTAGGCAGGGGGAATTGGGTATATGAAGACGGGGGGGGGTACCGCTCGCAGCTTGGGGGAACTTCACCTGCAACGAGTGAGCTTTTAGTTCCTTTGTATCCGAATGGACGCTGCTCCCGAGCCTTGACCTAGGCTGATTCGGGAGCGGCGTCGTCTAAGGATATTTAATCTCTGGCAACGTCTTTTGCCAAGGTAAGCGGCCACCGCTTGACTTCTGTGCGAGTGCTGGCCACTTGGAGGGTGGCATGCGGTAGATATTCCACTAGCGCCTGTGCAGTGGAGATCGGATGAGCGGGATCATCGATCCACGCCAAGATAGTGGTGGGAATATCGAGCTTGCGCAGAAGTTCAGGGGCAGGAAGGTCACTGAGTGCCGCGCCTCGGAATGCCCAGGGCAGCAACTCGGCAGAGACATCGGGGAGGGTGTCAGGCGTGCCCGCGGTGGCTGGGGGAGTGGGCAGATCCTTATCCGACTTAAGAAAAGCGCCGACACCTTGTTGCTCGATGAGATCCGCAGCGGCCAGATAGTTCACTGACTTGGCCACTCTGGTCTCCCACGCAGTAGCTGGGAGCATCAACGTCAGGCCGCTGAATCGGTCCGGCTCTAGACATGCAGCGTGTAGGAGTGTGCCACAGCCCATTGACGGGCCTACTCCGTGGACTTGCTCGCCGGGGAACCATTCGTCGAGCAGCAGGAGAAGATCATGTGCCAGGTTCTCCCAGCGGTAGTCTTCTGCCACGGTACGGCCAGTGGACTGTCCGTGGCCGCGGGCATCGTAGCGCAGCAGTCTGGTCCCGTGGAGGCCACGGCCCAAGTCGAGATCTAGCTGGCGATCACGTGCCCGACTGGAGGTTAGTCCGTGCAGCTGAACTACTGGATGGCCCTGCTCATCACTATATTCCAAAGCGATCTGAGCACCTGGAACCTGGAAAGTAGTCATTGCTGCACCTCATAATTTTTCTCGCGGAAATACCTATCATACTATAGAATATCGGACATGAGACTGACCCATGTTGCGCACCTGAATCTGCCCTTTGGGCGACTGCGGGGATACGATGTCGCGGTCGAGCCCACCGGAGTCCACCTACCCATCTCCTTTGACCAGCGAAGGCATGTCAAAGAAGGTGACCGACCAGGGTCTTGGATGGCCCTTTGCTTTACGTTGTCTAAGCCCGTTGACTCTGAGCTTCTGGCTGCTGCCTGGCTGGAAGTCATTAACCGACACGGAACACTTCGTTCAGTATTTTCCCCTGGCGCAGACGGAGAGCCGATCTTGGAGGAAGTAAAGATTTCTCCCGGAGGTTGGGTGGATCATCCCATTGCTACCGGACAATTGGTAAATGATGCTCTGCGCAAAGTGCTTGATCAGGCTTGCTCTCCCTATAATTCTCCCTCTCATCGGTTATGTGTCTTGGAAACGGTGCTTCGTCCCACGGTGATCATTGCAGCGGATCACTCCCACACCGATATGTGGTCAATGTTGGTCATGCTCCGAGATCTCTTAGTGGCGCTGGGTGTCTCGGATGGTGGAGTAACCCCGCAGCTGATGGATGCGGCAGACTTCGCTGACCACACCCGTGCCTTGGATGAGCGCTCGCCTGCTCCAGGTGGGGTGCATAAACGCTGGGCTGACATCCTTGCCTCCAGCGGCGGGGTTATGCCAAGATTCCCGCTGCCGCTGGGGGCGCCGGTTCCGCATGCTGAGCGGGTGGAAGTTCGGGACGTGTTGGGCATTACTGACAGTGCTGCCTTCTCTGCCCGGGCAAAGGCTAACGGGGTTTCCACGCTGTCGGCAGTGGTATCCGCGATGACCGAAGTGACCAGAGACCTAGCGGACATGCCTCTCCGAGCAGTGTTCCCGGTGCATAGTCGCTATGAGAAGAATTGGTATGACTCAGTTGGATGGTTCATTACTAACTCCGTGCTGGAATCAGCCGATCCGGACCCGAAGGCCTGTGCGGTAGCAATCAAAGAGGCAGTCTGGCTTGGATCTTGGCCGTTGCGGGAGGTGCTCGGGCCTAGTGGTGTCATGCCGGAAGCCCCAGGGACGTTTGCCATCTCTTGGCTTGATCTGCGCAGGCTGCCGGTGCAGGTGGATACCGCTAGCCTGCAAGCGCAGTATGTCGGAGCCGGCATCAACCCCGACGGGGTCATGCTGTGGTTCATGCTGGATGACTCGGGCCTGCATCTGCGCTGTCGTTACCCAGATACTCAGGAAGCCCGAGCCAACGTCGGTGGTTGGCTCGATGCCCTCATGCTGAAGCTCTATTCTCAGGCTAGGGATGCGGTTGGAGTTCCTGGTGACTGCTCGGCTTTGGGGGTCTAACCGGTAGTGCACTGGTAGTTTCCTCGATTGTTCGGTTGTCGGACCGAAGTGACGGCACACCCACGTTCAGGGTTGGGCACTTAGTTTCGTGTAATACTTCTCAGGTTGTCATTGAAGTTGTCCTGACAGTCCAAGTCTGAGCCTGCCGACATAAATGAGGAAAAGTTAATGAAAAAATGGATCTCGTTGATATCGGTGGCTATTGTGTTGATGGCGGTCGTGGGGGCGGGCGCATTCTTCGGTGGTAGCGCGTGGGCTTTGAAAAATACGCCGATTCTTGACGATCTGGTTGAGGTGGAGGTTGTCTCGAATGACGAGAAGATTATCACCGCCATCGAACGTCAAGAGCAGCTTGTACTGCTGAGTACGAACGTCCAAGGCTTGTCCGAAGAGCGCGTGAACCGCAGTTTCTTGGGACGGACTCTGATCGGCTCTGAGCGTACGCAATTTCTGCAGTACAGCTACCGCGCTAAATTCGGTATCGAAGGCAGCGAGGTGACCGTCACGGAGACCGACGATAACCAATATTTGATTGTTGTGCCGAAATTCATTTTTATCGGCCATGACAGTGAGCAATTCAAAACTGCGATCGAGAATAATGGCGCACTCAGCTGGGCCACACCGGAAATCGATACTGCTCGAACGATCACCAGTATCCTCAATGCGGAGACTAAAGCAGAGCAGATTAATGACAACCGTGATCTCCTCGAAGACCAGGCTCGGGCTTTCTACCTGGGCATCATCCACAGCATCGATGACCAAGTGGAAGTCCAATTCGAGTTCCTCTGAGGCGTGAAGTAGGCAAATAGGCAGGAGGGTGGGATCTGGGCGCTGAACTGTCTACGCCGTGTCCGTCTGGCCCTCTACTGCCGTCATCTGTCTAACGCGGAACCTCGACCGTGACTGTCGCGCCACCGTATCCATATTCTTGGTCGCGTCCTTCGACGATGACTTCCATAACATCATCAGGGATAGCGAACGCACTGCTGGTACGTGTGAAGGGTTGCTCGTTGGCATGGTCGTGTCCAAGCTGATGCTCTGCGAGCACGTCACCGTCAGTAGTGAGTACCCGCCAGCCATCTGCATAGCGTTCTGCACTGTCGTACGGGGACGAGATTGTTACCGCAACCGTGAATTCATCGCCGTTGGCGCTGAGAACGGCATCAATGACGTCGGGAAACTCTTGAGAATCGGCACTTTGAGATGCGTCATCGGCAGAGCCAGTGCTGCTGCTCGACTCGGCGGTGGCCGGGGATTGTTCGGTCTCGGAGCTGCCGGCGCATGAAGCGAGAAGCGCTGCTGCCAGCAGAATTGTCGGGGCAAACATGATTCGGCGTCTCATGGGTGCAGGCTACCAGCCTCAGTCTCCATCCCTCACGGGTTCTTCAAAAGGCGTGAAAGAGGCGACAGCAATGGTTTTTGCACCAGATTTGGTGCCTGTCTGGTCTCTGTCAGCTGCGTGAAAGCCGTGGTCAGTGAGGAAAATCGACGTAGCGCCCCTTTCTATTACACAGATAGGAACTACATATATCTCTTGCTCACATATTCTTGACGGTGTTAACTAAAGTATCTGCATTTACTCAACGTAGCTGTCTTGAAATTTTGCGGTTCTCGTATGAATAGTGTGGATTTCCACCGCCACCGTGAAAGGTCACAATGTCTAGTTCGCAAGCGCCTAAGCGTCCTCAGCCGGCAAGTCCGACGATCGTCGCTCAGCAGCAGGAAGTGCGAGACCGCCTTCCCTTCTCTGACACTCAGGATTTTGAAGATGCCACTAGGGGTCTAATCGGCCGTCGTGATCCAAACGCGGTCACCAATGAAGCTGGCACCGTGGTCTGGGACAACAGCACCTATGATTTCCTCAAAGGTGAATCACCGGACACGGTCAACCCAAGCCTGTGGCGGCAATCCCAGCTCGTCGCTCTTGAGGGATTGTTTGAAGTAACCCCGGGCATTTACCAGGTCCGTGGCTTCGATCTTTCCAACGTCACCTTTATCGAAGGCGACGAGGGCATCGTAGTGATCGACCCCTTGCTCTCCGCAGAGACTGCAGCTGCAGCACTGGAGCTCTATCGCGAGCACCGTGGAGATCGCCCCGTTAAGGCAATCCTTTATACCCACTCGCACGTCGATCACTTCGGCGGTGTTAAAGGTATGGTCTCGGAAGAGGAAGTGGCCTCCGGTGCTGTTGAGATCATCGCTCCTGAAGGCTTTGTCGAGCATGCCGTATCGGAAAATGTGTACGCAGGTGTCGCCATGGGGCGTCGCGCTGGCTACATGTACGGCGCAGCTTTGGAGCGCGGCCCCCGCGGTGGAGTTGGCGCTGGTCTCGGACAGACCACCTCAACCGGTCAGGTCACTTTGATCGCACCGACGTGCACCATTTCCACGACTGGCCATGAAGAAGTAGTCGATGGCGTGCGGATGGTATTCCAGATGGCCCCGGGTACCGAGGCGCCTTCGGAAATGCTCATCTACTTTCCTGATTTCAAAGCTCTGTGTGCAGCAGAAGATGCCACTCATACCTTGCACAACCTGCTGACGCTGCGTGGCGCCGTCGTGCGTGACCCACACGCCTGGTCGTTCTATTTGACCCAAACTATTGACATGTTCGGCGATGACCTCGAATTGGTATTCGCCTCCCACCACTGGCCTACGTGGGGTCAAGAGCGCTCGGTGGAATACTTAGGGCTTCAGCGCGACCTCTATGCCTACCTGCATGACCAGACCCTGCGCATGCTCAACAGCGGATTAACCGGGTCAGAGATTGCCGAAGAAATCGAGCTTCCGCCGATCCTGGAAAACACGTGGAACGCTCGCGGTTACTACGGTTCGGTCAGCCACAACGTGAAGGCCATTTATCAGCGCTACATGGGTTGGTTCGACGGTAACCCCGCACACCTATGGGAGCACACCCCAGTACAGCGCGCTAAGCGCTACGCACGCCTAGCTGGCGGGGTCGATGGCTTGGTTGCCAATGCCAAAGAAGCTTTCGATGCTGGTGATTACCGCTGGGCAGCCGAGATCGGCAATCACGCCGTATTCGCAGAGCCCGATCATGCAGCAGCTCGGGAAGTGCTGGCTGATACTTATGAACAGCTCGGATATGGCTCGGAAAACGGAACGTGGCGCGATTTCTACCTCTCTGGCGCTGTCGAATTGCGCGAAGGAAAGTTCGGTACTCCGACCAAGACGGATTCCCCGGATGTCGTCCGCCAGCTCACTCCTGAGATGGTTTTCGATGCACTTGCCATTCAAATCAATGGCCCGAAGGCATGGGATGAGAAGATCTTGATCGATGTTGTAGTCACCGATCTTGACGTTCAGTATCGGCTCCGGTTGGCCAACGGTGTGTTGACCTACAGTGCGGCGCCGCAACGTGAACCGGCCGAACTTAAGATCACCGGAAACAAGTCCGCTTTGCCGGCCCTGGCTACTGGTTCGAAAGAAGTTATTCTTGCCTCCGGGCTGGAGCTTAGCGGTGATACTGACGCTCTAGTTCGGCTCAACGCGGTGCTTGAATCCGGCGATAGCGACTTCAATATCGTCACTCCTTAAAGCAACGCTAGATCTAGCTAATCGAACGGGCGCTGATAGTGCGATTCTCACGCAAGAAGGACACCTTAGGGCAGCCAGACTCCACATCAGGGTTTGGCCGCCCGACGGTGCGCGATGCCGTCTCAGGATTCATGACAGGATTATTTTCCATCCCTGAGGGCATGGCCTATGCCACCGTTGGTGGGTTTTCTGCGCCGATGGGCTTGTGGTCGGGCGCCGTACCTACGGTTATCAGCTCGCTGTTTTCTCGGACGGCGCTCATGGTCACCACGCTGACCAGCGCCATTGCACTGTCAGCGCACAGCATTCTGGTTAGTGCTGGTCTCGATCCTGGAGATCTCGGTGCCGTGGCAGCGCTGAGCGCCATGGTTGGTTTATGGATGTTGCTGTTGGGGCTACTGAAGCTCGGCTCGGCAATGTCTTTTGTTTCTACGGCGGTGATGACCGGCTTTACCGCGGGAATTGCCGTGCAAATCGTAGCTGGAGTGGTCAAAGACGCGACCGGCTATAGCCCGGAATCGCAGAATACCGTGGCCAAACTCATCGAAGGCTTCGTACATATCAGATCCTGGGATTGGCCGACGGTAGCGGTGGCGGTGGCGACTGTCGGGCTATGGGCAGCGCTACATCGGATACCTGCACTTAAAAAGATCGCGACCCTTGCCGCGCTATTGACGGTCACGATTGTGGTAACGATCTTGGGTACCAAGGTGGAACTCGTTAGCGATATTGCGGCGATCCCTCGATCATTGCCTCCCTTTACCTTGCCTGATTTCGCTGCGATGCCATCTCTGGTTTCTGGTGGCTTAGCCATTGCGTTGATCGCGTTGGCGCAGGCCGCCGGAATCAGTTCCGCCGTGCCCAATCCGGATGGATCTCGCGCGAACGTCTCCCAAGATTTTAAAGCTCAAGGCATAGCTAACGTCGCCGGGAGCTTTTTCGGTGCTTTGCCGACTGGTGGCTCACTTTCTCGTACAGGTGTGGCCACCAGTGCTGGAGCACAAACTCGATGGGTAGGAATCTTCGCAGGGCTGTCATTGATCTTGTTGGTGGTCACCCTTGGTCCCCTCGCCGGGGCCATCCCCATGGCGGTAATCGGTGGGTTGTTGTTGGTCATTGGCGGTGAGCTGATCGCTGGTCGAATTGCCGATGTCATGTTGGTTCTTCGCACCTCGTGGCTCTCGAGTGCTGCGATGGCCTTGACCTTTGCTGCGACCACCCAGTTGCCGCTGCAGCAGGCAATCTTCCTTGGCACCGGGTTGTCGATCGTTTTGTTTACCATTCAGGCAGCTAAACAGGGGCGACTCATACAGTTCATTCCGACTCCTGAAGGCAGCTTCGAAATCGCGGATGCCCCCACCACCTTGCCCAGCGGGCGTACCACCGTGCTGCACTATCTCGGCTCCGGCTTCTTTGCCGAGGTCAACCGGTTGGAAGAAGACTGGCCAAGAATTCACCACACTCACGACGCCGCGATTGTGCTCTCCCTGCGCGGATCTGCCGGAATTCCTTCCACGACCTTTATCAAGTCTTTTACTCGGTTGCTCGATCGATGGCATGACAAAGGAATCGAAGTGGTGGTCTGCGGAGTATCGGACAAGCTCATGGAGCGGTTTGAAACTGGCGGCGTGAGCAAACGCCTCAGCGATTCACTCATGGGTGCCTCGCCCGTGCTGTTGGAATCGCTGGCGAATGCCTACGAGCTAGCGGAGGAGCGTCGGGTAGCACGCGCTGAGGCAAACGTTATTGCTCATGATCTGAATCAGGAAAAAGACAAACGTTAGCTCCGCATGTGCCCGCAGGTTAAACAGAACTTAAGAGATGCTCGCTTTGTCGACAGCTTGTTTAGCTTGCAAGAGTGAAGACCCAGTGCGCTCACGGTGGTGTTTGACCGCCGGGATCGTTTTTCCCGAGCCGAACCAGCTCTAATTCTTCTGCGTCTAGCTGCCGCATCGGATCAAGCGCAACGGGATCAATGTGCACTCCCAACTGCTGGGCCATCTCGTTGATAATCTTCCCTTGAAACTTGGTTTGGGCTTCCAGCTGCTCGATTCGTGTGGTGAGTTTAGTTATCCAGAACACATCATTTCCTATCGTCATGGTGCGCCAATCAGCCGAATGTGTTGCCAAGCTACCAAACTAAGAATTCCCTTGGCTCTAGTTCTTATTAGCGCCATAGCGATATCCATCCAGCTGACTGCTCACCGAGCTGGAATTATCAACAGCACGAGCTACTCGCTGGGAAGCACCGGGGGAGCCGACGTGCGTTCTGGATCGAGTCCGCGGCGAAGCAGCTCAGCTCTAGCCCGGTCGAGTCCGCCATGCTCTAATGCCGCAAGCGAAGTCTTGCCAGACCAGACATGTTTTCCGAAGCGATGCACGGTGATCTTAAGGTCTCCCACCAGATGCTCAAGGTCGCCTGGGACATTGCGATGCTCGCTAGGCAGCGGCACTGGCAAAACGAAAGCCTGATTGAGTGGGGCAGCAGCAGCGATCTTTACTCGCCAGCCGAATCCACGGCCGGAAAGCTCCCAGTGTTCATCACTGGTGTGAGTATTGACCGGGCTGATGATGGGATTGCCTAAGCGCAGCACCCGGCCATCGGGAAGTTTCACGACCAGGCCGGTGACCTCAGCCTTCATGGGGCCAGCGGTGACCAGCCCACCTGCGAAAGCGACACAGGCTTCTGGCTCGTCGAACCCTTGGGCTTGGCCCCACCACCAAGAATCTGGAAATCCCTCACTTCCCCAGTTTTTCTCTGCGTAGACCTGCGCATTGTTAAACTCCCACGTTTGGTCTCCGAGGGTGGCCGACCCTGAGGCTCGCCCACCGAGCAACCACGGATGCCAGTATTGATTCAGCTTGGGCACCATCTGGAATCCACTCGAGCCGCCTACTGCGCGGTGTGGCCAGGCAGCGCGGTCGTGGAATGTCAGATCTAGCTGAGCATCTGCGCCTAGGTCGACCTGTAGTCGGTCCTTCCCACCTCGGAAGGCAGGCGAGTCCTGCCTGTCAGCAGTTCCGCCCTTAACTCCCAATCCAGCTGGATCTGTCCATGCTCCATCGAGTGCTTCAGTGCGCAGAAAACCGCTCGGCCAAGCGGCCAGCCCAATGGTGGCCCACGATCCTTCTGGACCTTGATTGGCACCGCATAACGCGATGATGACTCGGCCAGATTCCGGATCGGTGATCCGCCAAAAGTAGCCCTCCATCGCCACTCCCGGGTGGGCGTGGGTAGGAGAGCCAAAGATCGGGTCAGCTCCGGTGGCACGGTATCGCTGAAGGAAGTTCATAGACCAAGTAGAGCACAGGAGGCTAGGCCTTCCTGAGGTAGAAGAAAATGGGGTAAGGAAGAAAACTACCCGGTTCGTCGTTGCAAGGGAGTGGACCAGCAACATTCGGCAACTGGCATGAAAGAGATCCTAGAAAAAATGAGTGAACATAAGTCCGTACCTGCTCTTTTCGCCCCAGCTCAGCTTGGTGAACTAGAACTGAGCAACCGCCTGGTTATGGCACCTTTGACTCGGATTCGAGCAGAGACCGATGGCACCCCGAATGAGCTGATGAAGGAGTACTACGCTCAGCGTGCTTCCTTTGGTCTGATCATCACTGAGGGCACCTGGCCGATTCAGGAAGGTCGCACCTGGGATACTCAGCCCGGAATAGCGACCCAGCAGCACATCGATGGCTGGCGAGAGATCACCGATGAGGTACATGCCCGGGGCGGAAAGATGGTCATGCAGATTATGCACGGCGGTCGGATCTCGCATCCGGAGCTCTCCGGCACCGGCCGGATCGTTGCTCCCAGCGCTATCCCTAGCCCGAACCCAATTCGGATCTCCACCGGAAAAGTGAATGCCCCGGTTCCTCACGTGCTGACACAGGAGGAAATCCCGGAGATTATCGAGCAGTTCGTGACCGCTGCCCGCAACGCGATGGCCGCCGGCATGGATGGCGTGCAGGTCCATGGTGCCAACGGCTACCTTATCCATGAGTTCTTGGCACCGAGCGCGAATACCCGCACTGATTCCTATGGTGGCAGTCCAGAAAACCGGGCGCGTTTTGCCATCGAGGTGATCACCGCGGTGGCCGAGGCGATCGGCGCAGACAAGACCGGTGTGCGGTTCTCCCCAGAGCACAATATTCAAGGTGCTGTTGAATCCGATCATGAGGATGCGCTGGCCACCTATTTCGCACTGGCTGAAGGGATCTCGGGCTTGAAACTAGGTCATGTGGAGATCGTCCACCATGAACCAGATGGCGACCTCGTCCAAGGGATGCGAAAGCTAATCGACGCCCCGGTTATCCTCAACACCGGTTTCACCCGTTTCAGCAACCGTGAGGTTGCTCTGGGCCTGATCGAAAATTCCGTCGCGGATGCCGTATCTGTGGGTAGGTTGGCACTAGCCAACCCGGATCTAGCGCAGCGCTGGCAGGAACAAGCTCCGCTCAACGAACCCAACCCGGAGACCTTCTACGTTGGCGGTGCGAAGGGCTACACGGATTATCCGGTGCTCCAATACAGCTAGGTACACGCGGACACCAGCGGTCGCTGGGCCTAAAGGCTCTATGACAAGGAGAGTTTTATGAGCTCAGTGATCGTAGAAGTGAGCGGACCCGCATCGCCAGATCTTGCCTGGGAGCGCTACTTCTACCCAGCGCAGTGGAGCCGGTGGGCACCGCATATCAGTGGTGTGACTTCCTCTACGTCTACGCTCCAGCCCGGTACTCATGGCACCGTGACTGCGCTGGGGATCATCCGAGCTCACTTTGAAGTAGTGAGCGTCAATGCGCCATCGCTCTCGTGGTCATGGACAGTGCAGCTGGGATTTAGCAAGCTAGTTTTAGATCACTACCTGAGTAGCCAGCCTCATGATCATGCCGATTCGGGCACACTCGCGCGCATCGAGCTGGCCGGCCCCTGGCTAGTTTTAGTGGCCTACCGGCCACTCATGCGCATGGCGATGGGTAGGTTGCTTCGACCAGCAATAGTCCCAGAACACTAGGTCTCGTTTCTCTAACCTCGTGCGGATATGCGGGGCTAGTTACGATGCGAAAGGGCTTCGACAACCGATCTGGCTGCTCGGTCTCCTGACAACAACGCCCCATTGATCGAAGCAGTATCGAGGTGATCGCCTGCGATAAAGACTCGGTCATTGATGCGTTGCGAGCGATGCTGATTGAGCGGAGGAGGTTGCGCAGGCAGAGTATGCGGGAGCTCGTGGCGGGCAATGAGTTCCCAGTCGTTCACCGACGTGGCATACATCCGCTCGAGATCTCTTCGGACACTCGCCTCATCAGGGTTGTTGCCCGTTGCGCTCAACAGTGTCGTGGCTTCTACTAAGTGTTTTCCTGCCGGGGCATAGGAAGGTGCCACCTCGGAGACGACCGCAGCGTGGACTACTGGACCGGCAGCTTTGCCGGCTGGCCCTGAGGCATCCAGCACTAGGAACTTCTCCTTCAAGGGGGAATGATCCGTGGCAAACCACCATGTCGAAAGACCATTCATCTTTGGTTCCGCGGTTTCCGTTAATTCGGCGGCCTCCGGTGGTCCTGCTGCGACAATTGCCATCTGTGCGCGCAAGAAACCGGTGTCGGTTCCAACTTCGACGCCCACGGTGGTTTCGGCTACTGAGGTGACCCGGATCTGAGTTTGTGGCTTGTGAACCAACTCTGCCGCCATGAGCTCAGGTAGCGCTTGCATACCTTGCTCTGGCAGCCCAGGAACGCCAAAGGCGAAGCTACGAAGTAGTAGACGTACGAAATTAGCTGAGGTGGTACCACTAGCGTCGGCAAGCACACCGCTGAGGAAAGTATCGATGACGCTGGTGCGCAAAGGACCGGTGACTCCAGCCGAATCTAGTGAGCTAGCCAGCGTCATATCCTGCTGAGCCCGTGATGAGGCTGTTTCGCGGATCAGTGTGGGAGCTAGCCATTTCAACAACGCAAACACTTCTCTGGGCTGGAGATAGCCACTGCGGAGAGCTTCCGGCAGATACTGCGGGTGCCGGAGTGGATGCGCCAGCCTCGTGAGACTTTCGCCATTGCGGATGAGAGCACCTACACCGAAATGCTGCAGCCGCAACGCCTCGATATCGATCCACTCACGCACGGCCGGATAAGCGGGATTGAGAAGCTGGAATCCTCGATCGAGGAGGAACCCATCGACTCGATCGGTCCGCACGCGGCCACCGACTGCATCAGATGCTTCTAACACGATGACGCTTAATCCGCTGTCTTGCAGTCTGCGCGCAGCCTGTAGCCCGGCTAACCCAGCTCCGATGATGATGACATCTGCATCCATGGATTCTCCTCGTCTCGGAATCGCGAGTGTAGCGGGCTTTGCCTACTGGACGGATCAGATGAGCTCTTCATCCAGACAGTTAGTCAGCTCAAGTCAGCCTTGGGCAAGCTGATCGGCCGGGTACCTGAAGGTGCAGGTTCAGCCAGCTGCTCGCCAGACATAGTCACCGCCCAAGAATCACTAGTGATCACTGAGGCAGGCTCCGGAACTGGCTTGGACTCAGGTGGCTGAAGGGGAGCCGGCAGTGCAGGCACCGCGATGGCACTACCTGGACCTACATCGAGCACTACCTGCTCGCCCTGGTCACCGAGAGAGAACACCCGCGCGCCGGGCAGATCAATGCCGAATAAGCGTGCGCGCACTAGTGCTACGTCCGAGCCAGTGAGGACGGCGATCACCTGGCCGTCGATAAGCAGCTCTACGTGGTTTTCAATAGCGCGCAGGAACACGAGATATTGACCTTTGGGCAGGTCAGCGTCAATTTTTATCAGCTCACCCTGGGGCAGTATTAAAGTGCCATCGGGTGCAGAAGTCAGTGGCATGACCAATTCTGGAGCAGGTAGCTCAACAGCAACGCGTAGCAGTCCAACCTCTTTGTCCATCCACACCCGCGCTTTGGTCTCTGGCTGAGAATGGATGGCGTTGACTCGGTCGATGTCGGAAAAAATGCTACGGATTCCGGCAGGTAGCGCCCCGATCGTGCCATAGCCCCATCGCACCCGCCAGCCACCATCAGCCAGGTTGGGGACCAAAGTGACGTCAATGAGCGTTCCAGTCGGGGCGATGAGTTCCGCGGTGCGCAGTTGAGAAAATAAAATCGCCTGGTTGACTCGCTCGATGGGCATCGAGTGGACATCGGTGCCAGCGGGTGGCAGCGCCAGGGGATAGGTGGAATCGGGCATAGTGCCAGCCTAGTTCGCAGATTCAAGACAAGCGGTAAAGCTGCGGTACTCATAGTGAACTTGCTCAGATGTGTTCAGCAAATCTCAACAAACCTCAGCGGAGTCAAAGCACTGATGAATCCAAGCGCAACCCCCTGAGGTTTTCTAATCCGTAGATAATTCTCTTGCTGTAGGGACCACCCAGGTGGGGGAGATAGCATGCCGATAAGGGTGATGTAGCCATTCGTTAGCCGATTGTGATGTATCCAATCAGAGCAGGTGAACCTCTAAATCAGGCACCCCCTAGGGCGTGTTCACCTGCCGTAGCTGCCCACCGCCGAGTGCAGTTCGGCGATACGTTGGAAATGTTTTGTTATTCAAATACCTCTATTAGCAAGGAGCCTTCCTTGACTGAACGCCTGGCTAGATTACTCCGCTTGAAAACTGATCCTCCGGTCTATTTCGCCACCGTCGGTATTGTGCTGGCTTTCGTTATTATCACCATCTTGTTTGGTGATTCGGTCAGCGAGATCTTTGGCACTGCCTCCACCTGGATCCTGTCTGATCTGGGTTGGTTCTATATTCTCGGCGTCACTGTCTTTTTGTTCTTCCTGATCTTCGTTGCTTTTAGCCGCTATGGGCATGTTCGCCTAGGTGGGGATGACGAACGTCCCGAATACTCCACTAGGGCATGGTTCGGCATGCTCTTCGCCGCTGGAATCGGAACCATCTTGATGTTCTGGGGAGTGGCAGAGCCGATCTCGCACTATGCCAACCCGCCCATCGGGGATATGGCTCCTGAAAGCGCGGAGGCAGCCCGCGAGGCAATGGCGATTACGCATTATCACTTCGGACTGCACACCTGGACCATCTTCGCCCTGCCCGCTCTGTGTTTTGCCTACTTCATCTACAAGCGCAAGATGCCCCCGCGCGTTAGCTCGATCTTTTCTCCGTTGCTGGGAACTCGGGTCTATGGCCCGATCGGCAAGACTATTGACATCGTTGCCTTGATCGGAACGATTTTCGGTGTCGCTACCTCGGTGGGTCTGGGCACTTTGCAGATCAACGCGGGCCTGGCGGAACTATTCGGGGTAGATGTGAACCCGACCGTCCAGATCTTGATCATTGTCGTGGTCACCAGCATCGCCAGCGTGTCTGTTGCCTTGGGCCTAGACCGGGGAATTAAATTCCTGTCTAACCTGAATATCCTCATGGCTATTGGCCTGTTGGTTTTCATTATCATCGCTGGCCCGACTGTGCTCGTGCTTAAAGGCACTATCGAGTCAATCGGTATCTATTTTGGTGAACTGCCAGAGCTGGCTTTCTGGAACAATACCGTGCCCAATTCGCCGGATAACGCAACCTGGCAAAACACCTGGACCGTGTTCTACTGGGCTTGGACCATCACGTGGTCGCCGTTCGTGGGCATCTTTATCGCCCGGATTAGCCGTGGCCGCACGATCCGCCAATTCGTTACCGGCGTGCTTGGACTCCCAGTTGCTTTCTCGCTGATCTGGTTCGGAGCCTTTGGCACCTCTGCCTTCAACATTGAACAAAATGAGGGTGGCGGACTGGTCCAAGCGGTCGCCGTCGACGGAGATATCCCAGGTGCGCTCTTTGAGTTCCTTTCACACTACCCAGCAGCGACCTTCCTTTCTGGGCTGGCAATTGTCATCGTCGTGCTGTTCTTCACCACTTCTGTTGACTCGGCGGCCATGGTCACCGACATGATCGCTTCAGGTCAAGAGCCGGCACTTGCCCCCACCCACCAGAAGCTGATTTGGACGGGCTTGATGGGTGCGGTGGCCGCAGTGCTTCTCGGTGCCAGTGGCGGGGGAGGGCTTGCCGCGCTTCAGGAGACCATCATCGTTATTGGTCTGCCCTTCTTCATCATGGGCTTTATCATGATGTTCAGCCTCGGAGTTGCGTTGAAAAACGACCTTGGAGAGCCAGTACCTACGGTCAGCCGGCAATGGGATTCCGCCGATACTCCCGAGGATTGGGAACGCAATGAGGAGTCCCCCTCGCCAGAACCGATCGGCCCGATTCACCACATCCCCGATGAGGAGGATGACTCCACGCTGATTAGCCCAGCAGTAGTCGGAGCGGCTATGGAGGAATACGCCAAGCAGCATCCTGACGAAATCAGTGAGCCCGGAACCGACAAGCAAGATTCGGATACCGAGCGTCCACAAGGTTCAGCCTGATCTCACTCTGACTGACCAAGGCTAGATTGCACCAATGTCAGGGGCAGCGGTGACATACTCCGCCAGGTACCTGCCAGTGAGGGTGGTGGCATCAGCAACCATCTCCGCTGGGGTGCCGATAAAGGCGATCTGCCCGCCGTCGGTGCCTGCCCCTGGCCCGAGATCAATGACCCAATCGGCATGCGCCAGCACCGCCAAGTGGTGCTCGACGCAGACCACAGTCTTGCCGGAATCGACCAAACGATCCAAGAGATTAAGCAGCGTTGTGACATCCGCTAAATGCAAGCCAGTGGTCGGTTCATCGAGTATGAACACGTTGGCCTGCTCTGCCAGTTGAGCCGCAAGCTTAAGGCGTTGGCGTTCCCCTCCAGACAGCGTGCTCAAGGGCTGTCCGAGGGTGAGATAACCCAACCCAACATCGACTAGGCGGGCGCAGATTTTGGCCGCTGCTGGGACTTTTGACTCAACAGTGGTGAAGAAATCGGCAGCCTCTGTGGCCGGCAGGGCTAAGACTTGGGCTATATTCAGGCCGCCGAAGTGATAGCCCAAGACGGTGGCGTCGAACCGCTGTCCTTGGCAGACCTCACAAACTTGCTCAATTCCGGACATGATGCCTAGCTCCATGCTCACTATCCCGGTGCCTTTGCATTGCGGGCAAGCACCCTCGGAATTGGCGGAAAAGAGCGAGGGAGTGACCTGGTTAGCCTTGGCGAAAGCCTTCCGAATCGGTTGCAACGCTCCGGTATAAGTTGCCGGATTGGAGCGGCGGGAACCTCGGATGGGGGTTTGGTTGATCACGACCAGATCTGCCTGGGGTGGCAAGGACGCCACCAATGAGGATTTTCCTGATCCGGCTACCCCGGTGATGGTGCTGAGCACGCCCAGCGGGATATCGACGTCGATTCCCTGCAAGTTATTGCGGCTGGCACCACGGATTTCAAGTGCTCCGTGACTGACCCGCACCGCTTGTTTGAGCTGGGCGCGATCGTTCAAGTGACTGCCGGTTATCGTCTCGGAGTCTGCCAGACCGGAGACGTCACCCTCGAATTGGACTCGACCTCCATGCCGTCCGGCACCTGGCCCAAGATCAATGACATGGTCGGCGATGGCGATGGTTTCTGGCTTGTGCTCGACTACCAGCACGGTATTTCCCTTGTCGCGTAATTCGCACAAGAGACGATTCATGCGGGTGATGTCATAGGGATGTAACCCGGCAGTGGGTTCATCGAAGATATAAGTGATATCGGTCAGTGCTGAGCCGAGATGTCGAATCATTTTCGTTCGTTGAGCCTCACCACCGGAGAGGGTGCCGGTAGGACGGTCGAGAGTGAGATAGCCCAATCCAATGTCGACGGTCTTGTCCAAAGAGTCTTGGATCGCATCCAGCAGTGGAGAGATAGCGCCTGCCTCCACACCTGTGATCCACTCCTGCAAATCCCGAACCTCCAAGGCACAGAGCTCGGCGATATTTCGGCCATTGATCGTAGATTCCAGGGCGTGACGTGCCAGCCGAGTACCGCCACAATCGGGGCATTCCACGAAGACCACAGCCTGATCAACGAAGGCACCGATGTGTTTTTGCATCGCCGCTCGGTCCTTGGAGAGCATCGATTTTTCAATCTTCGGCACCAAACCCTCATAGGTGGCGTTGAACCCGGAGAACTTGATCTTGATGGGCTCTGAATAATAAAGAGCGTGCTTTTGTTCCTCGGAGAAATCTGCCACCGGAATCTCCGCCGGATAAAGCCCGGACTCGGCATAACTGCGCATGCTCCACGACCCCACCTTGTACCCAGGGATCAAGATGGCGCCTTGGTCCAAGGAAAGGGATTCATCGACCAGCTTGTTGAGCTCAATCTCGGAAACCCTGCCCATCCCTTCGCAGGTAGGACACTGCCCGCCGGTGCGAGTGAAATCCGTGCGTTCTCGTTTACGGTTACCTACCGCCATCGCTCCCGAAGCACTGACACTAGGCACATTGAATGAATAGGCACCGGGACCACCAGCGCAAGGCTCCGCGATGCGAGAAAACAGAATCCGTAGCAGAGCGGTGGCATCGGTGGCGGTGCCAAACGTGGAGCGAGTATTTGCCCCCATGGGCTCTTGATCGACGATAATTGCCGTGCTGATGCCTGCCAGATGATCGACATCAGGACGCGCCAAAGTAGGCATAAAACCTTGGACGAAAGCGGAATAGGTCTCATTGATCAGTCGCTGAGATTCCGCGGCGATGGTATCGAACACCAGCGAGGATTTTCCCGAGCCGGAGACCCCAGTAAACACCGTTATCCGGCGTTTAGGGATCTCTACGCAAACATCTCGGAGGTTGTTTACTCGGGCGCCAAAGACTCGGATGACATCATGTGAATCAGCGGTGGGGATAGTCATGGGATCCTCGCAATTGGTGTTTGCAGTAGTTGACAGAAAACCCACGAGTTCCCTCACCGGAGGGGCACAAGCACAGTGGCTCAGGGCACGTGGTGGGTCCAGGCTTCGGTGCCGAACTTCTGGTCCACCAGTTCCTGGGCAGTAGCGAGATCTTCGTCGCTGAGCTGGGCTAGTTGAGCGCCATAGCGGTTGGCGAACTCGGTCACCATGGTGTCAATGACCTCGGAGCGCGGCGCTCCGGTCTGCCGGCGCAAGGGGTCGACGCGCTTATTAGCTGAACGCAGTCCCTTCGATGCCAGCTTGACCTTGCCTACGCGCAGCACTTCCATCATCTTGTTGGCGTCAATGTCGTAGCTCATGGTCGCGTGATGCAGTACTGCGCCACGGCGACGCTTCTGCGCTGCCCCGCCGATTTTGCCACCATCAGAGGTGATGTCGTTGATCGGTTCGTACCAGGCGTTGACGCCATGGCGGCCAAGGGCGGCCAGTACCCACTGGTCCAAGTATTCATAGGATGACTCGTATTTCAGGCCAGCGACCAGGGAATCGGGGACGTAGAGCGAGTAGGTAATGCAGTTGCCGCCCTCCATGAACATCGCTCCGCCACCGGAGATACGGCGGACCACGGTGATCCCGTGCTTTTCGACGCCCGCCGGCTCCACCTCGTTGACATAGGACTGGTAGGAACCAATCACCGTCGCCTTGTCTTCCCACTCCCAAAACCGCAGGGTGGGTTTGCGCGTGCCGTCTGCTACCTGATCCAGCAGGACCTGATCGAGCGCAACATTGACCGGGGTAGGCAGGGGACCTGGGTTGATAATCTCCCACTGGTGGTCGGTGAAATCGGTCGCTCCGGTTACTGCACGGCGCACGGCGACGGCGACATCATGGGAAGAAAAGCCATGTAGTGCAAGGTCTTCGATGGGGGCGAGCGCAGCGTCGATACGCTTGGTCAACGCTTCGGCGTCTTCGCTCAAAGAAGCGCCCACTAGCGCCGGGCCCAGTGCATGGAAGGCCTCGTCGGGTTCGAGGAAGAAATCCCCGGACACCTGCGCGGCAGTGATAACGGAGTCATTGGTCTCGACGTCGACGACGACGAGCTTGCCGCCAGGTACCTTGATCTCGAAATGATGATTCATAATCGACGAGACTACCCGGAGAAATCCAACCAGGCCGCTCAGCGTGAGAAAGCGCTCTCCGGTAGCATTTCCACCCATGTATGATCTCTCCACCGTGCTCTTCGCGCTCGGGCTGACCGTATTCGCGGGATTGGCCACGGGTATTGGTGGATTAATCGCCGTGTTGAAAAAGGACCCCGGCGATCGCTTTATGGCTGGCGCCCTCGGGTTTTCTGCCGGAGTTATGCTTTATGTCTCCTTCATGGAGATTTTGCCTAAGAGCATCGATAATCTCTCTGAGGCTTGGGGCGATTCCATCGGTAATTGGGCTGCGGTGGGAGCATTTTTCGCTGGTATCGCACTCATCGCAGTCATCGATGCGTTGGTTCCTGAGCCGATCAATCCGCATGAACGCGGCATTGGGTCGGATCCACACCTGGATGCTGAACGCCGCAATTTGATGAAGACGGGCATGTTCACCGCCGGGGCGATCGCGTTCCACAATTTTCCAGAGGGCTTTGCCACCTTCATTGCCGGTTTAGAAGACGCCACCATCGCTATTCCGGTGGCGGTGGCTATTGCCATTCACAACATTCCCGAGGGAGTGGCAGTAG
Source organism: Corynebacterium alimapuense (assembly GCF_003716585.1). GTDB lineage: Bacteria > Actinomycetota > Actinomycetes > Mycobacteriales > Mycobacteriaceae > Corynebacterium > Corynebacterium alimapuense. The sequence goes on along the minus strand of NZ_PTJO01000005.1, from coordinate 268,167 downwards.
CGGTGCCCATCCGGCAGGCCACTGGCTCTCGCGCAAAAGCTCTGAAATGGTCGACGCTGTCTGGTTTGGCAGAACCGGCCGGTGCGCTGATCGGATTCTTACTACTCATGCCATTTATGGGCCCGGCGACCCTGGGCCTTTCCTTTGCCGTCATCGTTGGAATCATGGTGTTTATTTGCTTGGATGAGCTGCTTCCCACCGCGCAGGCCACTGGTCGCCACCACACTGCGGTCTACGGGCTGATCTTGGGAATGGCCGTGATGGCGATTTCTTTGTTGCTATTTATTTAAAACTAACTACAGGGCGCTTCTTAGAAGCCGATGAGCTGTGAACTTTCTCGGGGGGAACCTGGCCCGAATCACAGGGATCCCGCCTTGTGCGTTGCGTGGCTCTAGTTGCGGTGACGAGCTGCGTGCTGCACCAATCAATGTCGGTGTTTTCTCACCGGAGTAGCTGGAGTCTCGGGAGTGGGAGCGGCCAAAATTTGTTAGGAACGGTGGCCCAATAGTTCTGATCCTGCTACGTTGGCGGGCCCCGGGGCCACGACGACGTCGTGATTTATGTGCGGCTCGTCTCACCCCTTTTCCGGAACGACGAGAGGATTGATTATGACGAATAACCAGCTGACTTTTCAGGATCCCGTCCATCGGTTCCCCGATATCACCCCGCCGAAGCAGGACCAAGCTGAACCTGGGCTTGATGCCGACCTCATCCCCCAGACGGATCGCGGGGAGGAATCTTACCGGGGCACTGGCCGGCTTGAGGGCCGCCGAGCGCTCATCACTGGCGCAGATTCAGGCATTGGTGCAGCGGTCGCGATCGCATTCGCCCGAGAGGGCGCGGACGTCGCGTTGGCTTATCTGCCTGAGGAAGAAGAAGATGCCCAGGAAATCAGCCGGATCATCGAGGCCTCCGGTCGTAGAGCATTTCTGATCCCAGGTGACCTCCGAGATGCGGACTACTGCACCAGCCTGGTCGAGGACGCAGTCTCGCAACTGGGTGGACTCGACGCAGTGGTCAACAACGCAGGTCGCCAGATCGCGGTCGAGAGCATTGAAGATCTCGATGATCAGCAGTGGGAAGCGACCTTTGATGCAAATGTCCGGGCCATCTACCGAGTCACCAAGGCAGCACTGCCTCATCTAACACCAGGTGCCACGATCGTGAACTCAACCTCGATTCAGGCTTATGCTCCGTCATCACATCTCATCGACTACGCCTCGACCAAGGCCGCGATCAACAACTTCACCAAGGGCCTTAGTCAGCAGCTTGCTCCCCGCGGGATCCGAGTAAACGCCGTGGCACCTGGCCCCATCTGGACCCCGTTGCAAGTCTCCGACGGACAGCCTAAGGATGCCTTGCCGAAGTTTGGCAAGCACACGGCACTGGGGCGTGCTGGGCAACCTACTGAACTCGCACCTGCCTACGTATTCCTCACTTCGGCTGAATCCAGCTACGTCGTAGGCGAGACCTTGAACGTCAATGGTGGCAGCAGCCCGACCCCTTAGTAGATCCTGCGCAAGGCGGGCTGTTGCTCTCAAGCTAGGAAGGCTCGCCTCTGGCCTTGATTGCTTTGGTTATCAGCCAAGCACCACCGGTGACCATTAGTAGTAGCGGCAAGGTCCACAGTGGCGAGCCAGTCAGCTCCCAAGCGATAATCGCGGCGAAGATAGGGGCATGTTGGACTACCGCGAGCACCCCGGCGGCACCAATCAACGCGAAGACAGCCACCAGATCTGGATCGATTCCCAGCATCAGCCCAGCCATCGCTCCTAGGGCTGCGCCGATCGCTAGCGCCGGGGTCATGGTTCCACCCACCGCGCCCGCACCCAGCGAGAATGCCGTGAGCAGTGGCTTGGCTAGCAACAGGGCACCAAATACCCAGAGTGCGGACTCCGGGGCAAACGCCCCGCGCAGAATCTCCTCACCGTTGCCAGTAACTCCGGGAAGTGCGGTAGACACAGCGACGACAAGTGCGGTGGCCGCACCTACCGTCACTGGTAGCCACCTAGGGTCCTGGATGCTTCGGCGTTGAGCCAGTTCGATCATCGCGGTAAATAGGCGGCCTGCGCCGACCGCAAGGGGGATGGCGAGCAGGACCCAAGCGAGCGTCGATAAGCGGAAATCTGGAGAGGGGAACTGATAGATCGGCTGGTTGCCTACGATCGGCCACGCGGTGACGGTGGCGATAATCGACATGGTGATTGCTGCCACCACGGTGCGCCAATCGCGACGAGCAGGCAGCACCTCGATGCTAAAGAGAATCCCAGCTAGGGGGACGTTGTAGACCGCGGCCAATCCTGCCCCAGCCGCGGCGGCGATGAGCCTGCGACGTTGTTCCTGACTGGTGTGCCAACGCGCAGAGAGCGCGTCGATTGCTGCTGCAGCAACCTGACGAGGCGCTTGCTCCCGACCGAGGGAGGCGCCAGAACCAACCACCAACAGCTGAAGGAGACCATCAACGGTGGTTCTTCCTAGTGGCAGCCGCTGGTGATCAGTCAGTAGGGCCTCTTCCACATGGCGGACTGGTCCCTGACGGCGTAGCCACCACCAGCCTAAACCGGCGAGAACTCCGCCGAGACCAGCAACGATAATCGGAGAGACCAGACCCAAGCCTGTGGCTAGGTGTTGGATCTGATGAACCAACCAAGCCATAGATCCGCCGATGACTCCAGCGCATAGGCCACCGAGGACCACGAGGGCGGGAAAGACCAGACTGCGTGGAAACACATCTTTTGATTCTAGTGGCTAGCTGACGCTGTGGAGCGGCCGGTAACTTTCCGCACACCTTCGACGATCAGGACCACAAACATGCCCCAGATCAAACCGATTACTAGTGAGAAGAAGGTATTGACCAACCAACCTATGAAGCCGCCACCGACGGCCATCTCCATGGCATGGATGCTCTCATAAGGCCAGCTCAAGCCGAATTCATCGAGACCGGCGACCATGATGTGGCCACCAACCCAAAGCATGGCGAAGGTGCCGATGACCGCGATGGCTGATAGGACCTTGGGCATGGCGGTGACCATGCCGCGGCCAAAACCAGCGCTTGCTCCGCCGCGCTCAGCGATCCGCAGCCCTAGGTCATCCATCTTCACCAACAGGGCAACCGCGCCATAGACTAGGGCGGTGATGCCAACGCCCACCATGATCAACACGGCCGTGCGCATCGCCAAGGTTTCATCGGCGACCTCGTTGAGGGAGATAACCATAATCTCCGCGGAGAGAATCAAGTCAGTGGTGATTGCCCCTTTGACCAGCTGATCTTCATCGTTGGCAGTCTTGGCTGAGTGTGCTTGTTCCTTCTTAGAATGGCCGAGGAGTTTTCCCAGGACCTTCTCTGCGCCCTCGAAACACAAGTAGGTTCCGCCAGCCATGAGAATCGGGGTCAGCGCCCACGGAGCGAACTGGCTCAACAGCAAGATGATCGGCAGGATGATCACCAGCTTGTTAACCAGCGAGCCTTTGGTGATCCGCCAGATCATGGGCAATTCGCGCGCCGGGGTTACTCCGTGGAGATAACGCGGGGTCACGGCAGCATCATCGACTACTACTCCGGCAGCCTTGGCCGAGGTCTTCGCTGCGGCGGCAGTGACATCATCAAGGCTGGCGGCGGCGTTGCGGGCAATCAGAGCGACGTCGTCGAGAAGAGCGATCAGGCCACCGGCCATGGTCAATACCTCACTATTGGCTAAAACAGAGTCGTTGAAATGAGGAATCTTACGCGCTGAACTGGTGGCGCGCACCTATACTCGGCGGGCATGAGAATTGCGATTATTGGTGCAGGGGCTGTGGGTGGCTGGTTCGGCGGGGGCTTAATTGAGGCAGGCCATGAGGTGGTCTTTGTTGCCAGGGGAAAAACCCTGGAGGTCTTGGCTAGCGAAGGCCTGCGACTGAATGACTCACCACCGATCCCCGTCACCGCTGTGGACTCGGTATCTCAGGTCGGACAGGTAGATGTTGTCTTCCTCGCCGTGAAAGTGACCAATGAGAGCGACCTCACCTCTCTGTTAGGAGGCCTGCCCACCGATGTTCCGGTGGCAGTAACTCAAAACTCCGTTGAGGTCCCGTGGTCGGTGGCTGAGGTAGTAGGTAAAGATCGAACGTGGCCGGGGGTCGTGCGCGGCTATTTCCACCACACCGGGCCTGCTCGAGTGGAGTTTCATGGCGGCCCTACCTCTTATACGTTCGGCACCTGGGATGGCTCCACGAATGACTTAGCTGAGCGCTTTTCTGCTGCGTTGGTGGAAGCGGGTGTGGATTCTACTGTTCACCCAGAGATCTTTGTTGACGTGTGGGAAAAGGCGATGTTTGTTACCACCACCGGAGCCCTCGGCGCACTGACTCAGAGCCCGCTCGGAGTGCTGCGCACCCGGCACCGCGGCTCACTTGAGGCACTCATGCGTGAGGTCTATGAGGCAGCTTTGGCCAGTGGGGTGGCATTGCCAGATAACGCCGTGCAACGGGCGCTCTACTTCGCAGATCGGATGCCCGCGGATGCCACCAGCTCCATGCAACGCGATCTTATCGACGGTCGCTCGCACGAGCTGGACTCGCAGGTAGGTGCTCTGTGTCGGATGGGTGCCTCCCGTGATGTGGATCTTCGGTTGCACAATTTATTGCTGTCGGTGCTGGGGTAGCGTGGGATTATGAGTGCCTCATCCACCGCCCGCATCCGCTGCGCGGAACCGGGCCGTTACGCCAAGTTCTTGACCGAGAGATTTGCCCGCTCCGCACGCACGGAATGGAATAAGCAACAGGGCCGAGGATCGCTCATGTTCGCTTGGGGTAAAGAAGTAGAAGTAGACATGATCGCTGGGGACGGTGTCCTCTTGTTGCATTTGGAGTGCCCAGTCCAACAAGTAGAGCAGCTTGAGGCCATCATCGGCATCGCCGTCGTAGAAATCGGCGACAAAGAAGAACTCCACGTCCAATGGCGTCGCGCAGGTGGCACTGATGGCACTCGGTGGACAGCGCGTGCCTAGGTAGGGCTAGACTAGATCACCGAACATCCAAACTTAATCCACGGGTACCCAGTGAAACTCTGGGCTGAGACGTCGAAATGGCGGACCGTTGAACCTGATCCGGTTAGTACCGGCGATAGGGAGAATCTTCTCGTGAACACTACGTCTTCGCGCACGTCTTGGCGCGTCATCGACATCATCATTGCCTCCGTTTTGGGCGTGGCCTGCGGCTTAATCTTCTGGCTGTGGAACTCCATCGGCTACGCGTGGTGGACCGCGATGGAAGCTTTCACTCCAGGTTTCGGCGGTCTAGCCGTCGGAGTGTGGCTCATCGGTGGTGTCATCGGTGGTCTGGTCATCCGTAAACCAGGTGCGGCCCTGTTTGTTGAGGTGCTGGCAGCCGTTGTCTCTGCACTATTGGGAAACCAGTGGGGGATTGAGACCCTGTATTCCGGGCTCGCCCAAGGTCTCGGCGCAGAATTGGTTTTCGCCGCTTTCGGCTACCGACGTTTCACTTTGCCGGTGGCAATGCTCGCTGGCGCAGGTGCCGCTATCGGTGCATTCGTATTGGAGCTCTTTACCAGCGCCAACTTCGCTAAATCTCTCACCTTCAATTCCATCTACCTGAGCACCCTGATCATCTCGGGAGTATTGCTGGCTGGATTCCTGGGCCATTGGTTGGTTCAAGCATTGGCAAAAACTGGTGCACTTGACCGTTTCGCTGCAGGTAGAAAGCGCGTCTGATGCCAGCGGTAGTCGAGGCATCGGGCCTCGGCTGGCGGCATGCTTCACGTCTTCAGCCGGCGTTGAGCGGTGTCGACCTCAGTTTGGAACCAGGGGGGCGAGCTCTACTGGTGGGCGATTCTGGTGCTGGAAAATCCACCCTGCTCGCTGCTTTAGCCGGAGTACTCGGTGATGAGGAAGACGGTGAACTCACCGGCAGCCTTGCAGTGCACGCGACCGTCGGATTGGTGTTGCAAGATCCTGATTCTCAGGTCATCGCTTCTCGCATCGGCGATGATGTGGCCTTTGGCTGCGAGAATCTCTCCATTCCTCGCGAGGAGATCTGGCCCAGGGTCAGAAGAGCTTTGGACCTAGTTGGACTGAACATGCCGCTAGATCATCCCACTAGGTATCTCTCTGGCGGGCAAAAGCAACGTCTAGCGCTGGCTGGAGTCATCGCTATGGGCGCGGAGCTGATCTTGCTCGATGAACCAACCGCCAACCTGGACCCGGAAGGGCAGCGGGATGTGATCGAGGCCGTGGACAAAGTTGTGGCTGAGACTGGCGCGACACTGTTGGTAGTCGAGCATCGCCCGCAGCTCTGGGCCCCGATCGTCGATCGATTTTTGCATCTTGATTCCGCTGGAATGATGGAGATCAGCGTAGAACAGTTGCCAGCAGCGCCAGACTTGCCGCCTGCTCACGCAGTATCTCCTGATCAGGTCGCGCTGGTTTCTGCCCGTGAGCTACAAACCATCTGGGGCCCGCCGCGGACGCTGGATCTGCCGGAAGGTGCTTCAACGGTGATTACTGGACCCAATGGGTGCGGAAAATCAACGTTGGCGCTGACCTTGGCAGGTCTGGTGGAACCAGAAGGTGGACAATTGCTCTATTCCGCAGAACTGCGTGCGGGTCTGTCCACGCCGCCACATCGCTGGCGCTCGAAGGAGCTTGCGCAGCGCATCGGATTTGTTTTTCAAGATCCAGAGCACCAATTTGTGGCCCGTACGGTTGCCGAAGAAATGGCGGTCTCAGGTGGTAGTCCAAGCCGGATCGATGAACTCCTTGAACGTCTGAGATTGCAGCATCTCGTGGAGGCCAATCCCTTTACTCTCTCCGGTGGAGAGAAACGTCGGCTTTCGGTGGCTACTGCCTTAGTCAATACCCCTAGGCTGTTGGTTCTTGATGAACCCACTTTTGGTCAGGACACCACCACTTTTGTGGAGTTGGTGCAGCTCCTGCGCGAATTGACTGATCAAGGGGTGACCGTGGCCTCTATTACTCATGATGAGGTGTTCATCGGTTCCCTCGGCGATCATGAGGTGGAATTGCGGTGAATCTTCTAGAAGGCATCAACCCGGTAACCCGCATCCTGGCGTTGATATTGCTAACTACACCACTCTTGCTCTCTGTCGATGTGGTCTCGGCCAGCGTGGCCTTGGCCTTTACCGTGCTGGTGGCGCCACTGTGTGGAGTCAGTTGGTCGCGACTGCTGCGTCGCGGATGGCCCATTATGTTGGCGGCGCCCTTGGCTGCGATTCCGATGGCACTGTATGGGCGTCCGGAGGGGCAGGTATATCTGGAATTTCTCTTTGCACACGTGACGGATAATTCTCTGCAATTGGCGGCAGCAATCTTCGTCCGTGTGCTGGCGGTGGGCTTGCCAGTCATTGTCCTTTCTGCCGATGTTGATCCCACCGACTTGGGAGATGGTTTGGCCCAGGTACTCCGACTGCCCGAGCGTTTCGTTCTTGGTGCGGTTGCAGCGGCGCGATTGGTGTCGTTATTTCAAGATGATCTGGCATCTATGCGGCGGGCGCGGCGGTCTAGAGGCATCGCCGATCAAGGTCGGATTCGGCATCTGCTGACGCTGGCCTTTGGACTGTTGGTGTTGTCGTTGCGCCGTGGTTCGAAACTGGCCACAGCGATGGAGGCTAGGGGTTTTAACCGAGTTGCCGAACATGGTAGGACGTGGGCCCGCGAGTCGACTCTTTCCCTCCGCGATTGGGTGGTCATGTCGGTTTGTTTGAGTGCTTCTACAGCTGCCATCGTCGTGGCTGTGGCAGTGGGCTCGTTCCGGTTTCTGGGAGTGGTTTAGATGGTGTTTACCGTGCTTATCGATGGCCCTTCGGGAGCCGGAAAGACATCCTACGCTGAGGCTTTGTCTCGGCATACCGGCTTTTCAGTGGTTCACCTAGAAGATTTCTATCCAGGTTGGGGTGGATTAGCGCAGGCTGCGGTGATGGTGACCGAGGACGTTCTACATCCGAGCTCTCCTGGGTTTCGCCGCTGGGATTGGGAGCAGAATCAGGCTGCCGATTGGGTGGCTCTTGATCCTCGGGAAAACCTAATTATTGAGGGCGTTGGGGCGATCACCGAGGCTTCTGTCGCAGCAGCAAAGCGGCGAGGGCAAGTGCTCACAGTGCGGATTAATGCCCCCGTGAGCATTCGTCGACGGCGCGCACTGATTCGGGATCCCAATTATGAGCCGTGGTGGAATATGTGGGCGGCTCAGGAGGCGGAGTTTTTTGCTGACAACGGAAGAATTTCTATCAACGTATCGGTGATATAACCGCATTCGTCTCACCAGTGGGGGTGAGTGGGGGTGATCATTTTCTTCCAGCTTTCCTTGAGGGGCTAGGCAGGCTTTCTGCAGGTAAACAGAAAATGTACGCTGCGTGGCCAGTATTATGTTTGGGAAAGAAAGTAATATTTCGCGTTCTTGCCATTCTATGTCGCAGGGGTCACAGTTTAAGGTGGTTATCAACATCCACCTACCTGGAGGTCCACCTCAATGACTTACAGAAAGACGCTAGGGGTTCTGACTGCCACCACCCTGGCACTGAGCCTCGTCGCCTGCTCCGATTCCGAAGGCGATTCAAGCGCCACTGGCGATGGTTCCGATGGCGGCAACTATGTCCTCGCCAATGGTTCCGAGCCGCAGAACCCGCTCATCCCAGCAAACACCAATGAGGTGGGCGGCGGAAATATCATTGACCTGATCTTCTCCGGCTTGGTCTACTACGACGCTGATGGTGAAATCCATAATGAGGTCGCTGAGTCGATTGAACTCGAAGGCGATAAGACCTACCGAGTAGTTCTGCAGGATGGCTGGACCTTCAACGATGGATCTGCAGTTACCGCTGACAGCTTCGTCAATGCGTGGAACTACGCCGTGGCAAACTCCCAGCTCTCCTCCTACTTCTTCGAGCCGATCCTCGGCTACGAAGAGGGCGTGGAGTCCATGGAAGGTCTGACCGTCATTGATGACACGACCTTCACCATCGAGCTGATTGAGCCCCAGGCTGACTTCCCGACGCGCTTGGGTTACTCCGCTTTCTACCCGTTGCCGGAGGAAGCCTTCGATGACATGGCTGCTTTCGGTGAGACCCCGAACGGTAACGGCCCCTACAAGCTGTCCGAGTGGAACCACAACCAGGACGCCACCATCGTCCCCTCTGAGACCTACGAAGGTCAGCGCACCCCGCAGAATGACGGCGTGAAGTTTGTCTTCTACGCTCAGCAGGACGCAGCTTATAACGACCTGCTCGCTGGCAACTTGGATACGCTGGATGCCATTCCGGACAGCGCCTTTGCCACCTTCAATGAAGAACTCGGCGACCGGGCAGTTAACCAGCCCGCTGCCGTCTTCCAGTCCTTCACCATTCCGATGGAGGCCGAGCACTTCAGCGGCGAAGAGGGCCAGCTTCGTCGTCAGGCGCTCTCACTGGCAATCAACCGTGAGGAGATCACTGAGACGATCTTCCAGGACACCCGCACCCCGGCTAGCGAATTCACCACTCCGGTTCTGCCCGGCTTTGATGATGAGATCCCCGGCAGTGAAGTCCTTGACTACGATCCCGAGCTGGCCAATGAGCTGTGGGCACAGGCTGACGAGATTGATCCTTGGAGCGGCGAGTTCACCCTGTCCTACAACGCTGATGGTGGCCACGATGCGTGGGTTAACGCAGTAACCAACTCCATCAAGAACACCTTGGGTATTGAAGCCATCGGCAATCCCTACCCGGACTTCAAGTCCCTGCGCGATGATGTGACTAACCGCACCATCGAAGGCGCCTTCCGTACCGGCTGGCAGGCAGACTACCCCTCCCAGGGTAACTTCCTCGGCCCGCTCTACGGCACCGGTGCCGGCTCCAACGACGGTGACTACTCCAACCCCGAGTTCGACGCCAAGCTCTCTGAAGCCAACAGCGCATCTTCCACTGAAGAGTCTTCCCGCATCTTCAACGAGTCCCAGGAGATCCTGCTGAGCGATCTGCCAGCTACTCCGCTGTGGTACTCCAACGTTGCTGGCGGCTTTAGCGAAAACGTCGACAACGTCGTATTCTCTTGGAAGTCTGTCCCTGTGTACTACGAAATCACCAAGCAGTAGCAGTACCGACTCAACCGACCACTATCGTGGAGTCACTTTAAGTCCACACCCCGCGTGAGAGACACTCTGCGCGGGGTGTGGACATATCCGCGACCGGAACAAGTTTAAGGAATAGCTATGTTGCGCTATATCGGGCGACGGCTGCTCCAGATGATCCCCGTGTTCTTCGGAGCCACGCTGCTCATCTATGCACTCGTTTTCCTCATGCCCGGCGATCCCGTCGAGGCCCTGGGCGGTGATCGCGGCCTGACCGAGGCCGCCCGCGCCCGTATCGAGGCTGAATATAACCTGGATAAACCCTTTATAATCCAGTACTTGCTCTACATCAAGGGCATCTTTACCCTCGATTTTGGTACGACATTTTCTGGTCAGCCGGTTTCTGAGGTCATGGCCGCAGCCTTCCCCGTGACCATCAAATTAGCGGCCATGGCCCTAGTCTTTGAAGCGATATTCGGTATCGGCTTCGGCGTTATTGCCGGTATCCGTCGTGGCGGAATTTTCGATTCCACCGTCTTGGTGGTCTCTCTGGTGGTCATCGCCGTGCCTTCCTTCGTTATCGGTTTTGTTCTCCAATTCGTCATTGGCGTCAAATGGGGGTTATTACCAGTTACCGTTGGTTCAAATGAGAGTTTCACAGCGCTACTGATGCCTGCGGTCGTGTTGGGCGCAGTGTCTTTTGCCTATGTGCTCCGATTGACTCGTCAGTCAGTCAGCGAGAATCTGCAGGCAGACTATGTGCGTACCTCGCGTGCCAAGGGACTGACCAATAACCGGGTGATGGGGCGACACGTTCTGCGTAACTCTTTGATCCCGGTGGTTACCTTCTTGGGCGCCGATCTCGGCGCGTTAATGGGTGGAGCCATTGTCACCGAGGGCATCTTCGCCATCAACGGCGTGGGTGGCACTATCTATCAGGCCATCATTAAGGGTGAGCCGACGACGGTTGTGTCATTTACCACCGTGCTCGTCATCGTGTACATCATTGCCAACCTTCTTGTTGACTTGATTTACGCCGTTCTCGACCCGAGGATTCGCTATGCCTGACATGAACCAAAACGTATCCAATCCGGCCGGCGAAGAAGGCCTTCCGGCCACCATTCGACCGGGCCAGGAACATTTCATCGCTGAGACCGACGAAGCAGGCCTTGGGGCAGTCGATGCTGTTTCAGATGAATCCGCCCCCTCATCCCAGTGGCGAGAGGCCTGGAATTACCTTCGCAAGCGACCACTGTTTTGGGTCTCTGGAACGCTGATCATTTTTGCAGTGCTCATCGCTTTGCTCCCGCAGCTGTTTACCTCCGTTGACCCTCGGATGTGTCAGCTATCAGATTCCCTCGGCGAGCCAGAACCCGGCCATATCTTTGGTTTTGACCGGCAGGGCTGTGACATTTATGCCCGCACCATCTACGGTGCGCGGGCTTCAGTGGCTGTTGGTGTGCTGACCACGATTCTGGTGGTCTTGATCGGTACCGCTATCGGCGCATTGGCCGGCTTCTTTGGCGGTATCCTTGACACGTTGCTGTCACGCTTGACCGATATCTTCTTTGCGGTCCCGCTGGTTCTGGCTGCCATTGTGGTCATGCAGGTATTCAAGGATTACCGCACCGTGGCTACCGTGGTGTTGGTCTTGGCACTATTTGGCTGGACCAACATTGCGCGTATTACTCGTGGAGCAGTGCTGGGAGTCAAAAACGAGGAATTCGTCACCGCTGCTCGAGCAGTGGGAGCTTCGAAGTGGAAGATTCTCTCCAGTCATATTCTTCCCAATGCTGCGGCACCAATCATTGTTTATGCCACAGTCGCCCTGGGTACCTTCATCGTCGCAGAAGCGACGTTGTCCTTCTTGGGTATTGGTCTCCCACCCTCAATCGTTAGCTGGGGTGGCGATATCTCTAGCGCCCAGGCCAGCCTGCGTACTCGTCCAGAAGTGTTGTTCTACCCGGCTACGGCTTTGGCACTGACGGTGCTCAGCTTCATCATGATGGGCGATGTCGTACGCGACGCGCTGGACCCGAAAGCGAGGAAACGATGACCGACGCACAGACATCCGAAAAGCCGTTGTTGGATATGAAGGGCGTCAAAATCGCCTTCACGTCCTCCACCGGTGTGGTTGAAGCCGTCCGCGGCATCGACCTAACCATTTACCCAGGACAGTCAGTCGCGATCGTGGGCGAATCCGGTTCAGGAAAATCGACTGCGGCAATGTCGATTCTGGGCCTGCTTCCAGGAACAGGCAAAGTAACTGAGGGCGAGATCCTCTTCGATGGTGAGGACCTTACTAAGCTTTCTGAGAAAGAAATGCGCCACTACCGTGGTTCGGATATTGGTCTCGTGCCACAGGATCCAATGTCTAACCTCAACCCCGTATGGCGGATCGGCACCCAGGTCGCGGAATCGCTGAAGGCCAATAATGTGGTGCCTGGATCCGAGGTTGATAACCGGGTCAACGAGCTCCTCGGCGAGGCTGGTCTCCCAGATGCCGCTCGTCGTGCGCGCCAGTATCCGCATGAGTTCTCCGGTGGTATGCGCCAGCGCGCGCTGATCGCGATTGGGCTGGCGGCTCGACCTCGCCTGTTGATCGCCGATGAACCGACCTCGGCGTTGGACGTGACGGTGCAAAAGCGCATCCTTGATCACCTGGGTGGATTGACCCGTGAACTAGGCACCGCTGTGCTGTTTATTACCCACGATTTGGGGCTAGCTGCTGAGCGAGCAGACCACTTGGTAGTGATGCACCGTGGACGCATTGTGGAATCTGGGCCTAGCCTGGAAATTCTCCGAAACCCACAGCACCCCTATACCAAGCGTTTGGTTACGGCTGCGCCGTCATTAGCTTCTTCTCGTATCCAGTCGGCTAAGGCAGCTGGGGCGAAATCTCAGGAGCTGATTGCCAAGGGGGATCAAAGCAGCACTGAGGAAGTCATCCGCGTTGAAAACCTCACCAAGGAATTCGACGTCCGCGGCTCCCGCGGCGATAAGAAGCTCCTCCGCGCCGTAGATGATGTGAGTTTTACCCTCAAAAAGGGACGGACCATGGCGCTGGTGGGTGAATCCGGCTCCGGTAAGTCGACGGTGGCCAATATGGTGCTGAACCTATTGGATCCCACGAGTGGCTTCATCTATTACAAGGGGACGGATTTGTCCACCCTCAAAGGGCGGGATCTGTTTGATATGCGTCGCAAGATGCAGGTGGTATTCCAAAACCCCTATGGCTCGCTCGACCCGATGTATTCGATCTTCCGATGCATTGAAGAACCGTTGGCACTGCATAAGGTCGGAAGCCGTAAGGAGCGTGAGGAGCGAGTAGCTGAGCTGCTCGATATCGTCTCTATGCCGCGTTCCGCAATGCGTCGCTACCCCAATGAGCTCTCTGGCGGTCAGCGCCAGCGTATTGCGATCGCCCGTGCTTTGGCGCTTAAACCCGAGGTTTTAGTGCTGGATGAAGCGGTCTCTGCTTTGGACGTGCTGGTGCAGAATCAGATTATTCAGTTGCTATCTCAGCTTCAGGAAGATTTGGGCCTGACCTACCTGTTTATTACCCACGACCTAGCGGTGGTGAGACAGACCGCCGATGAGATCGTAGTGATGCAGCAGGGCAAGGTAGTCGAACATGGGAGTGCGGACCAGGTCTTCGCTCATCCGGCAGAGGCCTACACTCGTGATCTCATCGACTCGGTTCCGGGTTTGAATATTGAACTGGGCACCGGTGAAGCTTTCGTCCCCGACACAGGGACTCAGCCTAGATAATTTTGGTGTGTGAGCCCCAAGCGTCTCCGAGTATCTCTCGGTTGAGTCGCTTGGGTCTAGAAAAAGTTCGGAACATGAGATCTGCCGGGCCCCGTGACAATGGGGCCCGGCAGATTTTCTAGCTATACCGGATGCCAGTTCAGTTTGGCTTCCTAAGCTAGCAACGACGACGGCGGATCAGTAATTTGCCGGGGGATCACTAGCTGGGAAAGACTCTTGTCCCCATTCCTCGACTAGTTCACCTTCTTGTTCAGCGGTGTCCTTGCCAGGGGTGTCAGGATGGTTGTGAGTGAAGGGCTTATCGTCTGGGAATTCCCAGCTGATCGGCTTAGGCGTGTCAGTCATGGTGTGTCCTCTCAACGGTGAAGCAACCTCGGGAAGTTCCCGAGTGATAAACCCGAGCCTACCCGTACAATGTGTTCTAGGACATCGCCTTTAACCCCTACTCTGAGGGGCTAAGCTCCACTGATTCTGCCCACGTCAGATCGATGCCGAGAGTTTCTAACCAGGCTGAGACGTCATCGCCGTGGCGGGTAATCCCTTCTACTGCGGCCAGAGTGGCATCAATGGCACGCTCTGCATCTGCGGCAGTGATCAGGCCGGCAGAAGTAGCTGCTGCTAGTTCATCAATATCAAGGATGGACAGCGGTTCGCCGGTGATAGAAACCAAATCCACGTAGAGGTCGCGGGTGGACCAGACTTCGTCTTGGACAGTGATATCGGCAATATCGATGTAGAAGTCTTGCCGTTCATTGATGCCGTCCCGGAAGTGGAAAATATTAACGCGTAGCAGGTGTTCCGGAAGCAGCCATGATTCGAGATATCCGAATCGGGGGTGGTCAGCACCGCGGGCCATGTAGAGGCCGAAGTCGGTTTCCTGATAGGAATCGACATCCCGTCGAAATCCCTTGGGATCGAGATTAACTCGACCGGGGATGTCGAAGGTCTCGTTTTTCACTGGGTGAAGGTCAGTGGTCACAGAGGTTACCTAGCGTCGATGATGGCTGCCGTGGGCAGGAAGGAACAATTGGCATCTAGGGTGCGGACTTCGCCGGAAGCGACGGCTACGAGAGTGCCGTTTCCGGTGTCGCCGGTGCCTGAAATGGTGGCTGGGCCATCCGGATTGATGTTGTTGTTTTCTAGGGAAGTTATGCCATGTTCAAAGGAGTCAAGATTGAACCAGTGGACGTACATTCCGCCCTGCTCAGCGGCAGCGGGTGCAGTGCCTAGTGCAGTGAAGAGGAACGTAGTTTGTCCGGCTTCGGCTCCGGGAAAGGGAATCTCAGCTGGGCCGGGTACCGCGATAGCCGAGGCCACCGAGTCGGACTCGCCGCCAATGCAGTTTCCAGAGACCGTCGGCCAGATGAACTGAGTGAAACCCGGGCCGTCTTCCGGAAGATCAACGCCAGACTCAGACTCGCCCATGCCAGTGGAAAAGGCTAAGGCTGAGAGGATTGCGTTGCTGGCCTGCTCGGGCATCCATGGCTGTGCTGCTAGATCTTCAACTCGTTCAACGGTCTCCGGGGTGGGGCGGCCGAGTTCGTCAACAGGGGAGGGAGGTAGTGATGATTCAGAAGACTCCGGAGCTATCGAGCTAGCCGCAGCTGTCGGGGTTGCTAGCACACTCATGCTGAGTGCGGCAGCGGCCACGGCAGCGGCCATAGCCGCAGTGGCAAAGCCATTCCTGGCCTGGCTGTTAAGTAGTCCCACGGGGAACCTTTCCGGACATTTCGGGCGAGTCACAATAGTCACAGTAGTTTACTTGAGAATCAATATTCACTTGAATGACCCTGTCAACACGATGTGAAGATCTATTAATGGTTTCGGTGACAGTGATCATTTCGTTACAAAGAGCTCGGAGATGATCGTAGAGGCGACCTTCGTCCTAGTCACATCGGGGAGTTCAGTTGGTGAATGGAAAACACCACTGGAAGGCCTTCAACTAAGCGAAACTGAGCACTGAATCGCCGGTCGGGACGGTCAATGCTGCAGATAGTGGACATCGGGAGTATTCTTGGCTGCTGTTCACCATCGTGGCCCTAGTGGGCCCGAAGTCTCTTGCGCTAGGAGTAGCCCACCCGTGTCCCACCCCGAGTTCCGTAACGTCGCCATTGTCGCGCACGTCGACCACGGCAAGACCACCCTCGTCAACGCCATGCTGGAGCAATCCGGCGTATTCAGCGACCACGGCGAGATCACCGACCGGGTGATGGACTCCGGCGACCTGGAGCGCGAAAAAGGCATCACCATCCTGGCTAAGAACACTGCTATTCGCCGTAAAGCTGCCGGTAAAGATGGCAATGACCTGATCATCAACGTCATCGACACCCCCGGCCACGCCGACTTCGGTGGCGAGGTTGAGCGCGCACTGTCCATGGTCGACGGCGTCGTCTTGCTCGTCGATGCTTCTGAGGGCCCGCTCCCGCAGACTCGCTTCGTGCTTGGCAAGGCACTGGCGGCCAAAATGCCGGTCATCATTCTGGTTAACAAAACTGACCGCCATGACGCCCGCATCGACGAGGTCGTCGAAGATTCTCAGGACCTGCTCCTGGAGTTGGCCGCTTCCCTTGAGGACCCGGAGGCCGCAGAGGCCGCCGAGCGTCTCCTTGATCTGCCGGTGCTCTACGCCTCCGGCCGTGAAGGCAAAGCCTCCACTGAGAACCCCGGCAACGGCAAGGCCCCTGAGGCCGAAGACCTGCAGGCTCTATTCGATGTTATCTACGAGGTTCTTCCTGAGCCCTCCGCAGAAATTGATGCCCCGCTGCAGGCTCACGTGACCAACCTTGACTCGTCTTCCTTCTTGGGTCGTATCGGTCTGGTCCGTGTCCACGCTGGCACCTTGAAGAAGGGTCAGCAGGTTGCTTGGATCCATTACGACGATGAAGGCGTCCAGCACACCAAGACCGTCAAGATCGCTGAGCTGCTGCGTACCGTTGGTGTGACCCGTGTGGCTGCCTCGGAAGTTATCGCTGGCGACATTGCGGCGATCTCCGGCATTGATCAGATCATGATCGGCGATACTCTTGCTGACGTTGAAAACCCGATGGCACTGCCGCGGATTACCGTCGATGAGCCCGCAATCTCCATGACCATTGGTGTTAACACCTCGCCGCTGGCCGGACGCGGTGGCGGCGACAAGCTCACCGCACGTGTGCTTAAGGCTCGCTTGGATCAGGAATTGATTGGTAACGTCTCCCTGCGCGTGCTGCCTACAGAGCGCCCCGACACGTGGGAGGTTCAGGGCCGTGGTGAGATGGCACTGTCCATCTTGGTTGAGACCATGCGCCGTGAAGGCTTCGAGCTCACCGTCGGCAAGCCACAGGTTGTTACTCAGTTGGTTGATGGCAAGATCCACGAGCCCTTCGAGCACATGATCATCGATGTTCCTAGCGAGCACCAGGGTTCCGTTACCCAGCTGTTGGCTGCCCGTAAGGGTCAGATGACCAGCATGGCTACCGGTGCAGGCGACTGGGTTCGGATGGAATTCGACGTCCCAGCACGTGGCCTGATCGGCTTCCGTACCACCTTCATGACCGATACCCGCGGTACCGGCATCGCCAACAGCTACTCTCTAGGCTTGCAGCCGTGGGCCGGCGAAATCAAGGGTCGCGCCTCTGGTTCTTTGATCGCCGACCGTACCGGTCAGATCACTGCCTATGCTCTGCAGATCTTGACGGACCGTGGTTCCTTCTTCGTCGAGCCCGGCACCGATGCTTACGAGGGCATGGTCGTTGGCGCGAACAACCGCGACGAGGACATGGACATCAACATCACGCGTGAGAAGAAGCTCACCAACATGCGTGCCGCCAGCGCCGACACCACCGTTACCCTGGCCAAGGCTCGGGCACTGTCTCTGGACGAGGCAATGGAGTTCTGTGGCCAGGACGAGTGCGTCGAGGTCACCCCGAACGTTCTGCGCGTGCGCAAGCTCTTGCTCAACGCTACTGAGCGCAACCGTGCTCGTTCCAAGGCGAAAGCCATGAACAAGTAAGCTCGCTTCAGTAAAAGGGGCAGCCCCGCCGGAGAACGCGTATTACACGCAGCCGGCGGGGCTGCCCCTTTAGTATTTCCTTGCGTTGGTTAGGGGCCACAGCTGGGCACTGTGACATCCGAGGGCTTTGAACCTGACATACTTAGGCTTGTGAAAATCAGTCCGCTGTTAGCCATCGTTGTCGCGGTGACGTTGACCTCCTGCTCCGCCAACCCAGGACCAGCTCCCGTCGAGGATCCGGTAACGGAAGAAACCAATCTCTCTAGCACCGAGACCTCAGCGGAAGCTACCTCAACACCGATTCTCTCGGAAGAAGTTATTAGCGTCGGAATTGGGGTTCAAAATGAGGGCTTGAACCCACATTTGATTGCAGATTCTTCCTATTTTGTGAATTCTCTGGCCTCGTTGGTGCTGCCCAGCGCATTCCGTGATGGAGTTATGGACACTGATGTCCTCGAATCGGCTTCGATGATTGAGTCGGAGGATTCGGAAGTGGCGCAGTCATTGCGCTATCTCATTTCCCCTTCTGCTCAATGGTCAGATGGCACCCCAATTACCGGCGCAGACTTTCGCTATTTGTGGCTGGGGATGTCCACTACACCCGGAGTGATTGACCCAGCAGGCTATCGTGCCATTTCGGATATCCAGGTATCAGCTGATGGTCGGACCGTGGACGTCGATTTCGAGCAGCCGGTAGCTGAATGGCGGGACATGTTCGACAACCTGTTGCCCAGTCATCTCTTGGGATCTGGAGCCACTGATTTTGCCAATGCCATGAGTGATAGCGTTCCGGCTTCTGCTGGCCGCTATAAAGTCAGCTCCATTGATCATGCGCGTGGCGTGATCGTGATCAATCGCAATGACCGCTTCTGGGGCGAGGATCCAGCCCAGATTGACCAAGTCTCCTTCCAAGAGATCCGCTCTGAGACCCAAGGCGTACAGCAGCTTCGTACTGGGCAGATGAGTTTTCTCGATATCATTCCCACAGAGACTTCCGTCGATGCCTACTCTTTGATGCAGGGCACCCAAGTGCGCACCGTTGAAGATCCTCGAGAGCTACAGCTGACCATGTCAGTGAACTCTCCGATTCTTATGGAGCAAGCTGCTCGTGAGCAGTTGCATTCGCTTATCGACGTCCCGTTGGTCGCCCGTCTTGCCGCCGGGCGCAGCTCTGATCTGAGCATTCCCGAATACGCACCTGCTCGAGGTCTAGACGATGAGCCGCCCGAATTATTGATCCAAGCAACTACGGATAGTCCGTTGACGCTGGGGGTTGATCCCGGCGATGATACGGCGGTCGCAGCTGCTCGAACGATCGTCGATATGCTCGCCAACTACGGAGTGGCCGCGGAGATGGTGAGCGATGACTTAGACCGCATTACTGGTCAGCTGCTGCCTGATGGCGAGATAGATGCGGTGATTTCTTGGGATGAATCGGATGAAGGGTCGATCACGCTTGCTAGTGATTGGCTTTGCCCGTCTCAAGAGACCTCCTTGCGCTCGGGAAACCTCTCGGGCTATTGCACTCCAGAAAGCGATACCTTGGCTGCGGAACTATTGGCAGGGGAGGTCGACCAAGAAACCGCCGCCGAGCAATTTAGAGAGATCAATGCCAGTGAGCATCTGGTTGTCCCCCTGTTGGGCGAACGTCGAGTGATGGTCTTAGGAGAGGGTATCGTTGGTCCGGACCCGGATCTGGAGAATTGGACTGCCGGACTCTCGACAGTCGCTACCTGGAGGATGCAATGAGCTCGCCTGACCTGAGTGGATACCGTGTCATCGCGGTCCACGCGCACCCCGATGATGAGGCGATCTGGACGGGCGGCGCGCTGGCCAACCTAGCCCGGCGCGGTGCCCACGTCACGGTAGTGACCTGCACCCTGGGTGAAGAAGGTGAGGTCATCGGAGAACCTTTTCAGGGGTTAGTGGCTGATGAGGCTGATCAACTCGGTGGTTTTCGAATCCGTGAGCTGCAAGATTCCTTGGCAGCGTTGAACGTCAACGGGGCATTTTTGGGTGGGGCGGGAGCCTTCCGCGATTCCGGAATGATGGGGAGCCCGGCACACGAGAATCCTCGAGCCTTCGTCAATTCTGGGGAACATGCCGTGGCGCTGTTGGTCGAGATTTTCCAGGAGTTGCGTCCACATCTGGTCATTACTTATGGGCCAGATGGGGGATATGGGCATCCTGACCATATTCGTGCCCATCACATCACTCATGCGGCAGCACAACAGGTCGCTATTCCGCGGATTCTCTGGGCAGTTAATCACCTGGGAGAAACGGTCGCTGGAGTGGGTAATATCGAGACCATCCCGCAGGGTTGGTCGCGCCCGGATGAAGACTATCTCCGCAATGCTGGGGTAGTAGATTCTGATCTGGCGATTGATTTGGCAGAACCGGATTTTCAGGCCAAAGCGAGAGCCATGCGTGCCCACGCCACCCAGATTTGGTTCGCTGATGGGCAATCCTCAGTGACTAATCCGGACGTTGCTCTGGGATCTGGGCCCGACCCAGTATTTTCGCTATCGAATCTATTAGCCCAGCCATTGCTGCGCCGAGAGCATTACCAGCTCGGAGCGGGGCAGCCGTTATCCGGCAGCCTGCTCAGCGACATTGACCGCGATTTTGTGGGGGAAAAGCAGTGACACAGCGAATCGTCAATGCTGATTTCACCCGCGGTGAAGCTATCAGCGCTCTTGTCTGGCTGTCTGTAGGATCCTTGTTTGGCTTATTGCTTCAAGTGGTCTATCTCGGCACGTGGATAAGCTTGCCCGGCGGAACCCAGATTGCGTTCCCCTACACCATTGTTCTGGCATTTCTTTTCAACATGGTTTTGACCCGAACTGCCCGGCTATGGACCGATAGTCCGGGTACTGCGCTCATCCCGTTATATGCGTGGATTGCTGGGTTTTTCCTGCTCATGTTCGGAGTTGAGATCACCGGAGACCAGCTGATTTTGTCCAGCTTTAGAACCATCGGGTTGCTGCTAGCTGGAATTGCTGGAGGCTTCTGGCCACTGGCCAGAGGTAAGTGACATACTGATAGCAAATTTTCGTTAAGTTCAGGAGCGCCGGAGTTTCGATGACCTACACCATTGCCCAGCCATGTGTTGACTTGCTCGACCGAGCTTGCGTTGAAGAATGCCCAGTCGATTGCATCTACGAGGGAAAGCGGATGCTCTACATCCACCCCGACGAATGCGTCGACTGTGGTGCTTGCGAGCCAGCTTGCCCCGTTGAGGCCATTTTCTATGAGGACGATGTCCCCGATGAATGGCTTGAGTACAACGACGCAAACGCTGCCTTCTTTGATGATCTTGGCTCACCAGGTGGCGCTGCCAAGCTGGGTCCGCAGGACTTTGATGCCAAGCTCATTGCTGTGTTGCCCCCTCAGACTCAGGAATAGGTTCGGTTTCCCACGATGACACGCACCCCGCTCGGTACCCACTTGCCCGATTTTCCCTGGGACTCCCTCCAAGAGGCGAAACAACGCGCAGCAGCGCACCCAGAGGGCATCGTCAATCTCTCTGTGGGCACTCCGGTTGATCCGGTTGCTCCGGGCATCCAGCTCGCATTGGCAGAAGCTGCAGCGACTCCCGGCTATCCGCAGACTGCGGGTACCCCAGAGTTGCGGGATGCCATTGTCGCTGCCTTGGCTCGTCGGTATTCGATGACGGGCCTGAGCCCGGATGCGGTGCTGCCGGTGGTAGGTACCAAAGAAGCTATTGCCTGGTTGCCTACCTTGCTGGGTATTCGTGGCGGTCTGGTGGTCATTCCAGAGGTCGCATATCCCACCTATGAGGTGGGTGCACTGTTGGCCGATAATCGGGTGTTACGGTCTGATTCGTTGTTGAAACTCGGGCCGGAGACCCCGGATCTGGTCTTCATCAATTCCCCAGGCAACCCCACTGGCAAAGTCCTAGGCGTCGAGCACCTACGCAAGGTAGTCGGCTGGGCTAGGCAACGCGGAGTCATTATTGCCTCTGATGAGTGCTACTTGGGGTTGGGCTGGGACGATGAGAATGAACCAGTCTCCATCTTGGATCCGCGGGTCTGCGATGGCGATCATACTGGTTTGCTGGCTATTCATTCCCTGTCGAAGACCTCGAACTTGGCTAGCTATCGGGCAGGCTACTTGGCCGGTGACCAGGCACTGATTTCTGAACTACTTGAGGTGCGCAAGCACGCCGGGCTGATGGTGCCTGGGCCTATTCAAGCAGCGATGATCGCGGCGCTAGAAGATGATGATCAAGAAGCTGCTCAAAAGAGTCGCTATGGAGTCCGGCGGGCGAAGCTCATGCGCGCGTTATTAGAGGCTGGATTCACCGTCGATAACTCCGAGGCAGGTCTCTACCTCTGGGCTACTCGCGGTGAGAACTGCCGGGACACCGTCAATTTCCTCGCTTCTTTGGGCATTCTTGTGGCCCCCGGTGATTTCTATGGTCCCCGCGCAGTTGCCTATATCCGAATGGCGCTGACCGGCACCGATGAGCGTATCGACGCCGCCGTGGCCCGTCTTACTGCGCTTGCCTAGACCACCAATCCCGGCCCAAGCCGGGATTTCCCCGCAGCGGGTCATCCTCCGTGGGGTGGTGCCGGAGACTCCGGAACTATTCGCCGGCCAGGCAGGCGATAGCCCTTTTCCACCGGGCCAGCGATTGCTGCCTGGCACGGTGTTGCAACAGGCAATCCCTGCGTGGTTTCATCCCGAAGTTCCAGCTGAGCCCGAGATTCCCTTTAACTATGAGCTAATCCACATCGATGACGACCTGGTCGTAGTGGATAAGCCACATTTCCTGCCTTCTACCTCCAATGGAAGGATCGTGCGGGAGACCGTCCAAACCCGTTTGCGCCTGCATTTTGGCCAAGATGAGATCGTCGCTCTCCACCGATTGGATCGGCTGACCAGTGGGGTTTTGATCTGTTCTAGGCGAGCGGCTACTCGTGGTGCTTATCAACGTCTCTTCCAAGAACGCGCGGTGCATAAGACCTACCTCGCCCAGGTTCATGGCACACCTCCTGAAGGGCAGGCAAAGCTCGATTTACACAAGATTCCTGGGAGAAGAGACGTGCAGGTAGTTGCCAATGGACAGGGCAAACCAACGGTAACTAGCTTTCGGCCGGTAGGTAAAAACCTCGTGGAAGTTGAGCCCCTGACCGGTCATACCCACCAGATTCGTGCGGTACTCAACCACCTGGGTGCTCCGATTGTGGGGGATGATACCTATCCTGTGGACCGAGGTCTGGCCCTCTATGACTTCTCTACTCCGCTACATCTATGGGCTACGAAGGTGTCATTAAATGATCCATTCAGTGGAGATCACCGGGTTTTTTATAGTCGCAGGCCATTGCCCCGGTAGAGTTGAGGAGTTAATAGTCCAGGAAATGAGGGCAAGACTGTGACCATCGCATCGACCCGGCGTAGCGAGCGCCTAGTCAATAACCTCCGACAGTTTTTCAAGTTCGGACTCGTTGGTGGCTCAGGCACCCTGGTTAATCTCCTGGTGGTTTTTTTGTTCAATAAGGTCTTGGAGAATACTTCAGAGATCTCTGAGCATGACGTATTTATGAACCTATTCGGCACGGAGTTCAATATCCGGTGGTTCAATATCATCTTGATGGTGGCGTTTTTGGTCGCCAACACCTGGAACTACCAGCTCAATAGAAGCTGGACTTTCCGTGGCTACGAGCAACGCAGTTGGTGGCGGGGATTCTTCCCCTTCCTGATGGCTGGCATCGGAGCCTTCGTCGTCAGCCAGATAGTAGCGACACTGCTGATGAACCCGAGTTCTCCACTGGCGTTGCCCATCGATATCTTCGATGATTCGACAGGTCTGCGGACCCGACTTTATTGGGCATCAGCGATTTCGATTCTGGTAGCGATGCCGATTAACTTCATCATCAATAAGCTCTGGGCGTTTAAAGGCTCCCGTTGGAAGAGCACAGTGATTTCTGAGCAGGAGCCCGTCTAGCACCTTCCCCGCAAGGTGCTAGACCGCCTGCTGATAGATCAGTTGTTGTGCAGCGCAGCGTTGAGCTCTACACCCTGTGCTTTGGCATAGGCGGTGGCCTCTACAGCGCCTGTGATGGAGTTGCGCCTAAAGAGCACCCCATTGGCACCGGAAAGCGTGCCAGCCTTGATCTGAGAGCCTTCAGCGACCTCGGAAGCTACTGCAACGCTGCCCAAGACCGTGACCTTGGTACCAGCAGTGACATAAAGACCGGCTTCGACCACACAGTCATTGCCCAGCGAGATACCAATTCCGGAGTTCGCGCCTAGCAAGCAACGCTGACCGATGGAGATAACCTGCTGGCCACCACCGGAGAGAGTGCCCATGATCGAGGCGCCGCCACCGACGTCGGAGCCTTCGCCTACGACAACTCCGGCGGAGATTCGGCCTTCGACCATCGAGTTTCCCAGAGTGCCAGCGTTGAAGTTCACGAAGCCCTCATGCATGACGGTCGTGCCCTCAGCCAAGTGGGCACCGAGTCGGACGCGGTCACCATCAGCGATGCGTACTCCGGTAGGAACGATGTAATCCACCATCCGGGGGAACTTGTCCACCGAGAACACCGTGACTGGGCCGCGGGCGTTGAGACGGCCACGGACCATCTGGAAATCAGCCACCGCACAGGGGCCGTAGTTGGTCCAAACGACATTAGCCAGCAGGCCGAACACACCATCAAGGTTGAGTCCGTGGGGCTTGACCAAGCGGTGGGAGAGCAGGTGCAAGCGCAGGTAGGCATCGTAGGCATCGATCGGTGCGTCTTCAAGAGAAGCAATCGAAGTACGGATGGGCACCCGAGCCACGCCACGGTCTTCATCCGGGCCAGCCATAGCAGCGAACTGCTGGGGCACCTCTGCGAGCTGTTCCGTGCCAGCAGAGAGTTCTTCTTGGCTTAACGAAGGAGAGGGGAACCAAGCATCCAGGATGGTTCCGTCATGTGTGATGGTGGCAAGTCCACGAGCTGTAGCTGAAGTCATGTGCCAGACACTACCTGACCACGAGTCCGATTCGTGACAATAGACAACACGAACAACACGGTCACTACCACCACGACGGCGAAAACCTGGGAGCGTGCGGCGGTGTCGAAAAGCATGAGAATGACCAAGCCCCACAATGCAGCCATCGTCAGCCACGCCAACCATGGCCAACCCCACATCTTTACGGTCGAGATCTCGCCATTGGCTACCAGCTCCGGATGAAGCTTCAAATAGGAAGCCGTAATCATGATCCAGACGACGATCAAACAGCCACCGACGGCATTGAGTAGGAAAGTAAGCAAACCCTCGGGATTCCAATACTGCAGTCCTACCGAGACCACTGCAAAGAACATCGACAGCACCACCGCATTGATCGGAACGCTTTCCCGGTTGGTCACCGCAAATATTCTTGGTGCGTCCCCGGCCACTGCCAGGTTGTGAACTAGCCGGGAGGTGCCATAGATCTGTGCGTTGAAGGCTGATAGCAATGCCAAGACAATAACGGCTTCCATGAATCCGACGACTCCGGGAAGATTGGCCATAGCCAACACCGCGGTGAAGGGGGACTCAGCAGCGGTGGAAGCGCTGCCGAGCTGCTGGTAGGGCAGCAAGAAGGTGATAACCAAGACCGAGCCAAGGTAGAACACCGAGATGCGCCAGATCACGGCACGCACGGCCGTAGAAATAGCGGACTTTGGGTCTTCCGACTCCGCGGCGGCAATGGTGACTAACTCGATACCGCCGAAGGCGAAGGCGACAGCCAGCAAGCCTGCGGCCATCCCCGGCCAACCATTGGGCATGAAGCCGTCTTGGCCGATGAAATTGCTCGTCCCGATGAAGGTGGTTCCAGGAAGCAGACCAAAGACCAAGAGGGAGCCCACGATCAAAAAGCCAATGATCACTGCGACCTTGATGAACGCGAACCAGAACTCGAATTCGCCAAAGCCTCGGACTTTGGCGAAGTTGACCACCGCGAAAAACACCACGGCACACAGCGCTGGGATCCATGGATCAACCCCGAACCAAGAACTCAAAATGGCGGCGGCACCGGTCATCTCTGCGCCCATGACCATCACCAGCATGAACCAATACAACCAACCAAGGGAGAAACCGGCCCAGTGGCCGAAAGCGTCCTTGGCATAGGTAGAAAACGATCCTGAGGATGGGCGAGCAGCGGCCATTTCGCCGAGCATTTGCATGACCATGACCACGATCAAGCCGGCCGCGAGATAGGCGAGCAGGACTGCCGGCCCAGCTGCACGAATTCCAACACCAGTGCCCAAGAACAAGCCAGCGCCGATAGCCGAACCAAGCCCCATCATGGTCAGATGGCGAGTCTTTAATCCAGTGCCAAGAGAAGTGGCGCTCTGCCGAGTGTGCGCATTATCCATGCCCATGACGATAGTGCCCGGGCCAGTGGCTACCTATCGCCAGGGTCAGCAGAGCAACTGAATTGAAACGGCTACCACGTGCGGCGCAGAACTGGCTCGGAATAGCCACGCTCTTGACGGACCTGCCAATCGGATTCTCCATTGAGCCTGATGGCCTCGATATGTTGACCGGTGTCATAGTCGAAGATCTGTGATTCCGGCTCCAGCACGATATTGGCACCGATGGAACAATTGTTGCCGAGACGGATTCCCACCACTCCGGAAGAAACACCGAAGACGCAGTTATCTCCGATGGAGATGGGCTCGCGCATTCCATCGGATCGGCGCTGAGCCATGATCGAGGCGGAGAGTCCAACGTCGGTGCCCTCGCCTATGACGACAGCGGATGACATCCGGCCCTCAATACGGGAGGCACCTAGTGAGCCGGAATTATAGGAGACATATCCCTCACGCAGCACTCGAGTGCCTGGGGCTAGGTAAGCACCCAGCCGCACTCGCTCGGCCTCCGCGATACTGATTCCGGAGGGTACAACGAAATCGACCATCCGAGGAAGCTTCTCGATGCCATAAACATGGATCAATCCTCGTGAACGCAAGGTCGTGCGAACGAACTCGAAGTTGTCAGGGGTACACGGCCCCTTGTTGGTCCAGACCACGGTGGACAAGCGGCGCATCGCACCGTCCATGTTCATCTCTAGCGGCCGAACTATCCGGTGCGATAATAGATGAAGCCGGAGGTAAACATCATGGGCATCGATCGGAGAGGCATGTAAATCGGCGATGGTGGTGCGTACAGCAACTTGTTCGACCATGCGGTCCTCGTCGAGAAGCACGAGTTTGAGCAGGTTGGCTGGAAGATCCTGGGCGCCTAGACGCTCGGTGCCGGGGACTAGATCGTCACCGTCGATCAGTTCCGGTTCGGGATACCAGGTATCAAGAATAGTTCCGTCCATGGCAATGTTTGCGATCCCGACGGCGATCGCTCCCTGAGTCTTCATAGGATCAATCTTACGGTGCGCCGGTGAGTCCCACACACCGGGGAGACGCCGGTACTGTAGGCGAGGTGATACGACTTGACTTGACTTCAGATCCCGTCGACCTGACCGCTGCGTTGGTTGATATTCCTAGTCCCTCTCATCATGAACAGGAGATCGCCGATACCGTAGAGCACGCTTTGCATGGCCTATCCGGTGTTGAGGTAATTCGACATGGCAACACGGTCGCTGCTCGGACTAACCGTGGGCTAGGTTCCCGAGTCATTCTCGCGGGTCACACCGATACTGTGCCCGTGGCTGATAATCTCCCGCACCGCCTCAGCGAAGGCGTGATGCATGGCTGTGGAACCGTCGACATGAAATCAGGGATGGCGGTCTACCTCCACAATTTCGCAGTACTTGCGCAATCACCTGAGCTGGCCCATGATCTCACCGTGATCGCCTATGACTGTGAGGAGGTTGATGGTCGTTTCAACGGCCTCGGTCAACTTGCTGCGGCTCACCCTGAATGGGTACATGGCGATCTAGCACTGCTAGGAGAACCTTCCGGAGCGATGATCGAGGCTGGTTGTCAGGGATCTTTGCGGGTGCGTGTGACTGCTACTGGTGTCAGAGCACATTCTGCTCGCAGCTGGCTGGGAGATAACGCGGCACATAAGCTTGCCGCGGTCATCGGGCGGATTGCCGACTACCAACCGCGCGAGGTCGACATTGATGGCTGTCTCTATCGAGAGGGCATCAACGTGGTCAAGCTTGAGTCTTTCGTTGCCACCAACTCCATTCCGGATGAAGCCAGCATGTTGGTCAACTACCGTTTCGCACCGGATCGCACTGGACCTGATGCGCAGCAGCATCTGCAGGAGGTCCTTGATCTGGGTGCGGATATGACCCTAGAAGTCGATGATCTTGCGCTGGCGGCATTGCCCGGGCTGCATCAGCCTGCCGCTGCTGCTTTAGTAAAAGCAGTCGGCGGAAATGTTCGGGCCAAGTTCGGTTGGACCGATGTTTCCCGTTTCGCAGAACTGGGGATTCCCGCGGTCAACTTCGGCCCCGGAGATCCTGGGTTTGCCCACAAACGCGACGAACAGCTTCCCGTCGATCAAGTTGGTCTCGTCTCCGATCAATTGCATAAATTCCTGGTCTCCCAGCCTGAGTGACCAGATGAGTCCTTTCCCCGATTAGATAGGTTCTCTTTTAAGCATGGCACCCCATATCACTCCTGACCCGGACAAAGCACGCATGCTTCGCGGTCCGATGCTCTTGCGTACCAATGGCGAACAAGACTCCACTTATGACCAGAGACTCCTTGAGCTTGGTGCTGACCATGATTGGTTGCACGCCGATCCCTGGCGGATCCTTCGAATCCAAGGTGAATTCGTCTCCGGGTTTGATGCACTTGCGCATATGCGCAAGGCGGTCACCGTATTTGGCTCCGCCCGAATCCAAGAGGGACATCCTTGGTATGAGATGGGCTGTGAACTAGGAACCAAACTCGCAGAGGCCGATTACGCCGTGATCACCGGTGGCGGGCCTGGCCTGATGGAAGCTCCTAACCGCGGCGCTCACGATGCCGGAGGGTTGTCAGTGGGACTGGGCATTGAACTTCCACATGAGCAAAGCCTCAACAACTGGGTCGACCTTGGACTGAACTTCCGTTACTTTTTTGTTCGCAAGACGATGTTTTTGAAGTATTCTCAGGCTTTCGTCTGTTTGCCGGGCGGATTTGGCACCCTCGATGAACTTTTCGAGGTCTTGTGCATGGTTCAAACCCGGAAGGTGACCCATTTCCCGATTGTGCTCTTGGGAACACAGTTCTGGGGAGGTCTGCTCGATTGGATCAAGGAGCGTCTGCTGGCTGATGGACTGATCTCTCCTGAGGACCTAGATCTCTTCTTGGTGACTGATTCCGTCGACGAGGCTGTTGAACATATCTTTGAGGCTCACCGCGCCTTGGTCGAAACTCATCTGGGCACACAACGGGACGCTTAGGCCTGAAAAAGATTGAGGATTACACGATGAGCTTTCAGCTCCCGATCGTCATGGCGATCGTTAACCGAACTCCCGATTCCTTCTACGATAAAGGGAGCACGTTCGCCGACCAAGATGCGCTGCTTCGCTGCGATGAGGTCGTCGCTCAGGGAGCCGGGATCGTCGATATCGGTGGGGTTAAAGCCGGACCGGGAGCGAAGGTGGATGTCGCGGAAGAAATCAGACGGGTGGTGCCCACGATCGCAGCTGTAGCCACCCGCCATCCAGAGGTCATCATCTCAGTAGATACCTGGCGGGCTGAGGTCGCGGATGAGGCGATTCGGGCTGGCGCACGACTGGTCAATGACACGTGGGCTGGGCATGATCCTGAGTTAGTGGAGGTCGCGGGCGAGCACCGAGTGGGTTATGTCTGCTCCCATACCGGGGGAGTAGTACCGCGGACACGTCCGCATCGGGTCCATTTCGATGACGTGATTGCAGAAGTGATCGCCGAAACCACTCGAATGGCAGAGCACGCGGTCAATTGCGGGGTGCCAGAGCAGCAGGTATTTATTGATCCGACCCATGATTTTGGGAAAAACACCTTTCATGGATTGGAACTGCTACGCAGAGTCGATGAATTGGTGGCCACCGGCTGGCCAGTATTGATGGCGTTGAGTAATAAAGACTTCATCGGCGAGACCCTCGACCGCCCGGTGGGTCAACGGGTAGCTGGCACGTTGGCAGCGACTGCGTGGTCAGCAGCCCGGGGAGTAGCTGCTTTCCGTGTCCATGAGGTAGCTGAAACTGTCGATGTTTTGCGGATGACTGCAGCTATCCAAGGTCAAGTTGCTCCGCTGAATACTATTCGAGGACTGGCATGAGAGTAACTGTGGTCATCCCAGCGCTCAACGAGCAAGACACGATTGTTGAGGTCATCAAGGCAGTAGCCAAGGACCACCCTGATCAAATTCTGGTCATCGACGCTGACTCCACCGATGACACTGCACGGCGTGCGCTGCAGGCTGGGGCTGAGGTGCTCAATTGGCGGGAGATCTTTCCAGAGATTCCGACCCAGCCTGGCAAGGGCGAGTCCTTGTGGCGCGGGGTATGGGCTGCTAAGGGTGAGATCGTGGTGTTTATCGACGCCGATTTGATCGCCCCGCAACCTGGGATGGTCACCGCCTTAGCCAGTCCTTTTGTCGATCCTGATGTGCATCTAGTGAAGGCCAACTATCAGCGAACCCTCAACGGACAACCGACCGGAGGCGGGCGAGTTACCGAGCTCAGTGCCCGGCCTTTGTTGCTTCAGCTTTTCCCCGCCCTGGCGCATATCCGTCAGCCATTGGCCGGCGAGTACGCCATCCGCCGGGCCACGGCAATGGACCTGCCCTTCGTCGCTGGATATGGGGTAGAAGCTGGATTGCTTGTCGACGTCGCTAATTCCCATGGTGCAGCGTCGATCACTCAGGTCGATCTAGGGGTTCGTCGACATCGAAACCGTCCGCTTTCGGAGCTAGCTCCGATGGCAGAGGTGGTTGTTGCTACCCTCCTGCAGCGATCTGGGATAGAAGGGATGGACGTGCTCGAGCGTCCGGCACTCTCCAGTATCCTTTGAACTTGATTACTTCCCGCTATCGAAAGGCATGCTGTGCTCACCTGGATTCTGCTCATCGTGGTGCTGGCAGCCTTCGTCGTGCTGGGCACATGGTTTTGGGGCCGAGTGTTTGGCAGGGCGGAAGTCCTCCCCCCGATCGAGGATCAGCAGAAGTTGATCGAGAACAATCGTGAATCGATCGCTACGGGGGATCTCGACTCAGTTCGGTTCGAGGTGGTACCACGGGGGTATCGGCCAGAGCAGGTCGATGATGTGATTGCGCACTTGTCCTGGCAGATCGAGCAAGCCCACATGAGGATTGAAAGCCTGTCTCTGCCAGAAAAAGACTAAACTGGTCAGGGTATTTCCATCCCAGTAGCAAGGAGCCCATTCAACATGGCAGCAATGAAGCCGCGTACCGGCAACGGTCCCATGGAAGCGGTCGAGGAGAGTCGAAAGATCGTCATGCGTATTCCCTCTGATGGCGGCGGACGTCTCGTCGTTGAGTTGACCAAGGAAGAGGCTGCTGAGCTCGGTGAGCTGCTCATCGCCGCAGCAAACTAACCTACTGGGATCTTCGTTTGATCTGTCGGGCAGGTAGTCTATCTATATGCTTTCAGACATCATCGACGTGCTCGCTGATCCCGTAGACGGCTCATCGCTGTCTGGCGTGGATGATTTTTCTCGCTTGGTTTCCAGCTCCGGCCATTCCTATGACATAGCCAGACAGGGCTATGTCACTCTCGCTGGCGGCCGAGGACTGCGCCACTCCGGCGACAGCATGGAAATGGTTTTGGCCCGTGAGACATTTCTCTCCGGAGGTCATTTCGCCCCGTTTGTTGAGGCGGTGACGGCGGGGGTACATCAAGCGCTGGAAGATAATGCTCTTCCCCTTGAGGCGCGCCCCGTCATTGCGGAAATTGGGGCCGGAACTGGCTATTACCTTTCACACACCCTTGATGACGTTGATGGCTCGCGGGGGGTAGGCCTAGATGTCTCCGTTTATGCCGCTAAGCACCTAGCCCGTTGTCATCCTCGGGCTGGCTCCGTGGTCGCTGATGCTTGGGAACGGCTGCCGTTAGCGGATGAATCGGTCGATGCCATAACCGTTGTATTTGCCCCGCGTAATCCCGCCGAGTTCGCTCGTGTGTTGGTCCCCGGCGGGCAAGCAGTGATTCTCACGGCTGACCGTGGCCATCTCTCTGAACTCCGTGATCCGCTGGGGATCATCGACGTTGAAGATGGAAAAGTTGAGCGGCTGCTGGAGCAATTCAGTGGTTACCTTCAGCAGGTAGGGGAGGCTGAGGTGGTGGAGTTCCCGATGAACCTAGATAAGAAATCTATCGCAGCTCAGATCGGGATGAGTCCCTCCGCTCGGCATATTGGTGCGGAACTCTTAGCTCAGCGAGTGGCAGAGCTTCCCGAGTCGATGATTGTCACCGCTCGGGCCCGAGTTACTCGTCTGGCGAAGGCTCCCCAAAATCAGGAAGTCCCGCAGAACTGAGTGGTTTCCGCTCCCAGGAGCGGATGACCTCCGCGTTACCGGTGGTAGTTACTCGGATCTCTCGGCAGCCGCTCTCAAGATAGACACGGCTGGCCATAGTCACTGCACCACCGTCGGCGAAAACTTCCACTGCCGAGCCATCGACGAAGATGGAGAGGGAGTCAGTATCTGCTTCGACAAGCTTGACGCTACTGGCTAAGTCTCCGGCATGGTGAGGGTTCATCGAACGGTCAAGATTGAGATGAGTACCGGAATGGGTGATGACGGCCCCGATCTGGCCAGTTCCATCGATAATCTCGGCCGTGAGGCGTGAGCCATCGTCTACCTCACACAGTCCAGTCCAAGAGCAAGCACCTTGGGTGCGAGTTATTGCTTCTGGAAGCCCCGCCGGCGGAGTCTGGAAGAGTAAGCCGCCCTGCAAAGTGGCTACTCGTGGCAGCGATAAAATATTGCTCCAACCTTCTGTACGGAAGGAAAGATGCTGATCAGGTGAATCCAACCGGCCGATACCGTTGAGCAACCCAAATAAGGTGGCGTGTCGGTGGTGCTGCTCGACGTTAATCGTGTCTGGGGTGACATTGGTATTGCGTGGGCGAGTGAAATCATGGCCGTAATCAATGCGATTAAACCCAGTGCGAACCTTGAAGGTTGCTCCGGTCAGCGTGCCGACCAGATATCCGGAGACATCGAGCCCAGAAGTCTCCAGAGTGACCAAGAGGACGTCGTAAATCTGTTCGTCGACTTCATCGCGTAGATGAATCAGACGTGGACCGACGACTATAGATGCAGCCTCAAAGCCTGGATCACCTTCGTAGGTCAACGGGCCTACCAAATCCCAATCACGACCATTGTCGCTGCTGAGAACCATCGGAGATGGTTGGCCACTGGGGCCAGTAACCGCCAGCATGAGCCAACCGTCGTAACCAGCGTCACGGTTATCCGGTGATTCCCAGTCGGGAACCACACACGGAGAACGGAACCGAATATGGCCAGCTTGATCATTGACCACCTCACCGACTCGACTAACCCGCGGGTCAACTGCCAGTTCATCTTCGGAGAGCAAATATGGGGAGGAAAGATCTGCCAGGTGAGCCACCTGAATGGAGGCCCCAGTGCTGGTAATAGAGGTGAAATAGAGATCTAATCCGTCTTCGGCGGAAACCACCGAGCCAGCCCGTAGCTCTAACTCCTGATCAGTCGGAGCGATTGCATCCTCACAGACCTCCCAGTCGAAGGGGCCATCTTCGGAGATGACATGGGCCCAACGGGAAGGACTATCTGGGGTGGGGCGGTACTGGTAGAACAGGTGCCAAGTGTCGCCGTCCAACAACACCCCAGCCGGGGCCTCAAGGACCCCCGACTCAGCAGTGATGTGTAGTTCCGGCCGATAAGAGCGGATGCTCACGGGTGGGTGTCCTCCTAGACCAAGGATTTATAGATGTCGACCGTTTGCTGGGCGATAGCCGTCCAAGAGAAATCATTGACGGCTCGGTTACGGCCTGCTTCACCGAACGTACGGCATTTCGCAGAATCGGCGACCATGTCGTTGACTCCGGCGGCAATATCACGTTCGAAGGCGTCCGAATCATTCTCGTCATAGTGGACAAGAGTGCCCGTGACACCGTCGACTACCACCTCAGGAATTCCGCCTACATCGGAGGCCACGACAGCCGTTCCGCAGGCCATGGCCTCGAGGTTGACGATGCCTAGTGGCTCGTAGATGGAGGGACAGACGAAAGCATCAGCAGCGGTGAGAATCTCCTGGATCTTCTGCTTATCCAGCATATTCTGCACCCAGAAGATGCCATCTCGCTGCGCCTGCAAGTCCTCAACTAGAGCGGTGGTGCGAGCGGCAATCTCCGGGGTATCGGGGGCACCAGCACACAAGACCAACTGAACTCCCTCGTCAAAGTGTCGGGCAGCCTTTACAAGGTGTTCTACCCCCTTTTGTAGAGTGATACGGCCAACGAAGGCCACGATCGGACGGTTGGGATCTACCCCCAGCTCGGTCAGGACTGAATCTTCAGCGTCATCGAAGGTCGGGCGGGGCTGCCAGAGCTCGGTGTCGATACCGTTGAGCACCACATGCACTCGATCTGGTTCGATTCGGGGGTAGGCCTCAAGGATTGAATCCCGCATGCGTGCCGAAACAGCGATGACAGCGTCGGCGTATTCCATGGCATTTTGCTCTGACCAGGAAGAAACCTCATAGCCGCCGCCGAGCTGCTCGCGTTTCCACGGGCGATGGGGCTCGAGCGAATGCGCAGTAGCAACATGCGGAATGCCGTGGAGTTTGGCAGCCAAATGGCCACCAAATCCGGCGTACCAAGTGTGCGAATGCACGACATCGACGTTAGATGCAGCAGTAGCCATCCTTAGGCCGGTGGAGAGAGTCTTGATTGCGGGGTTAGCCTCGTCCAATGCAGGGTCAACGCCGTGAACATAGACTCCTGGGAGATCTCGAGGGGCGCCCATGCAGTGGACATCTACCTCCGTGATTTCACGCATGAATCTGGTCAACTCCGTGACGTGGACACCCGCGCCTCCGTAGACCTCCGGGGGATATTCTTTCGTCATCATTCCGACTCTCATGTCTGTCCAGCCTAGCGACGTCGATCCCCCGATGCAGGGGGTTTCGGGGGTAAAGGGGCAGTCCGAGTGGAAACGATCGGGTACTTCTCGCGCAAAAAGATCGCTGGCGACATAGATTGGAAGATGTGAAAACTCAGCCGAATGTACTAGCCATTGTTCTCGCCGGCGGCGAGGGTAAGCGACTGTTCCCGCTCACCGAGGACCGCGCAAAGCCTGCTGTCCCGTTCGGCGGAACTTATCGTCTCATCGACTTCGTTCTATCGAATCTGGTCAATGCCGGCTATCTCAAGATTGCCGTGTTGACGCAGTACAAGTCGCACTCTCTCGACCGGCACATCTCTCAAGCATGGTCGCTGCATGGTCCTACCAGCCAGTACATCGCTTCGGTGCCGGCGCAGCAGCGCCGCGGTAAGCGTTGGTACACCGGTTCTGCCGATGCTATCGTCCAGTCCCTCAATCTCATTTATGACGAGAGCCCGGATTATGTCTTAGTATTCGGTGCAGACCATGTCTACCGCATGGACCCCTCCCAGATGGTGGAAGAGCACATCGCCTCAGGCAAGTCCTGCTCTGTTGCCGGTCTTCGAGTACCCCGCTTTGAAGCTTCGGAGTTTGGTTGTATTCAGGCCGATGATGAGGGAAACATCACTGAATTCTTGGAGAAGCCAGCCAATCCTCCGAGTACTCCAGATGACCCTGACATGACCTTCGCGTCGATGGGCAATTACGTGTTCACCACGAACGCGCTCATCAAGGCCCTGTTGGAAGATGAACAAGACGATAATTCCGAGCACGATATGGGCGGCGACATTATCCCTTATTTCGTCAACAGGGATGACGCTCACGTCTATGACTTCTCTGCCAACGAGGTCCCCGGTTCGACTGATCGCGACCAGGGATACTGGCGCGACGTTGGCACCATCGACGCTTTCTACGAGGCTCATATGGACCTGATTTCGGTCCATCCGGTGTTTAACCTCTATAACCGCCGTTGGCCCATCCACTCCACCGATGACCAAAACTTCCCGCCGGCGAAGTTCACCCAAGGTGGTATCGCACAGTCCTCAATCGTGGCCCCAGGGTCGATCGTTTCTGGAGGTACCGTCCGTAACTCTGTCCTAGCCAGTGATGTTCATGTTGGAGAGGGTGCGACTGTGGAAGGTTCGGTGCTCATGCCAGGTGTCCGAGTGGGCAAGGGCGCAGTTGTTCGCCACGCGATCTTGGATAAGAACGTCTATGTTCGCGAAGGCGAGATCATCGGCGTTGACCGGGTTCGTGATGAAGCTCGCTTCAAGGTCTCTGCAGGCGGCGTTGTTGCGGTAGGCAAAAACGAAGTCCTCTAAGTAGAAACCCTTACCTTCTAGCTAGTGGAAGGTAAGGGTTTCTTTTTTTTGAGAAACCTTCGCAACTAGAGGCGAGTTATGAGGGTTAGACCAGCTCCCAGGGGTAGTCGGGTCACCAGGGCATTGTCCAATGTCCGGGCAAGCTCGTCAGCTTCCCTGGCTGCCGCTGTGGCGCGGTCCTTGCGTGATTGATCGCTGAGGGTGCCTTCGAGGAGCGAATCGGCTAGCACCAACGTGCCGCCAGAGGTCAGCAGGGGCCATGCAGTGTTGATCGCGGCAGTTAGCTCGATGGGGGAGACCTCCGCGTAGACCAGCTGATAAGATCCGCTGGCTAGGCGTCCCATGACATCGAGTGGTCGGGAAGGTAAAAAGCGCACTCGGGAGGGTGCATACCCGGCTGCGCGGAAAGCAGAGCGTGCTTGAGATTGGTGCTCGGCCTCTGGGTCAATGCAGGTCAAAGTTCCTTGCTTGCCAAGTCCGCGGAGTAAATAGAGGCCAACCACGCCAGCAGCCGGAGTGATTGCTACGGCGCCCGTAGATTTCGGATTAGCCGAGTTTGCCACCAAGGTGGCCAGCAGTTGGCCGGTCACCTCATCAGGGACAGTCAGGCCAAACTCCTCGGCATCGCGGCGCGCGGCCGCCAATGCCTCAGGAATCTCCGAGGTAGCTTCGATGTAGGAGCGCAGTGCATCATAAACCGTGTCAGTCACCTAATTGATTCTAGATCTCCTTTGGATGTGGTGGAGCGGACACGCGCGGATGGGGTAAATGGGGCAAATGTTACTAGAGGGGCATTTTTCACAGGTATTTGCCAGAGTGCTGGGTAGAGTTATGGAGCTTCCTATAGCACAATGATCATCATGAAGAAGAGCTTGAGCGCCGCAGGCACCGAGGTCCCGTCTATGGAAGAACTGGCCGGAACCGCTGCTTTTGACGCGGGCAGCGGGGACATGCCTTCCTGGGGGGAGCTGGTCGCAGAGCATGCCGATAGCGTCTATCGCTTGGCCTTCCGCCTCTCGGGAAATCCACATGACGCAGAGGACCTGACGCAAGAGACCTTTATGCGCGTGTTCCGTTCCCTCAAGCACTATCGAGCAGGAACTTTCCAGGGTTGGCTGCATCGAATTACCACCAACTTATTCCTGGATATGGTGCGTCATCGCAGTAAAATCCGGATGGAAGCGTTGCCCGAGGACTATGAGCGTGTTCCTGGCACGGATATGACTCCGGAACAGGCTTATAACATCGCCAATCTAGATCCGGCGCTCCAGGTCGCATTGGATGATCTAGGCCCAGATTTCCGCGTCGCAGTTGTTCTTTGTGATGTTGTGGGCATGAGCTATGACGAGATCGCGGACACCTTGGGTGTAAAGATGGGCACCGTTCGCTCGCGTATCCACCGTGGGCGCTCCCAGCTACGGGCCTCACTTGAAGCCGCTGCCACTCAGGACGAGGGCGCTAAGCTGCTTATCCGTACTCGATAGCTCAACTATAGGTATCCTGGCAGGCAATGAGGGACGAGGAGGCCAGCTGTTGAGATGAATGATCTGAATCTATCCTCAGGGCGATATCGGCGTTCTGGTACCAAAAGGCGTCGAGTTCGTTGTCCGCGCGAATTTTCCTCCACTGAGCACATCAGCCTAGAAGCCGTCGCCGCTTTCGTCGATGGTGAGTTAACTGCCGTTGCTGCTCATCGAGTGCGTGTCCACTTGGTCCACTGCGCTGAGTGTCGGAGGGAGGTCCATCGTCAGCGTAATGCTTCGGAGTGGTTGCGCGGATCCAATATCACGGAGGAAGTCCGCGCCCCGCAGGATCTTTTGACTCGACTCGCTGGAATCGCAGCCAATCCACAAAAGCCTGGACCCGATGCGGAAGCCATCCCCACGCCAGCTCCGCAAGGTCTGCTGGACAAAGTTGAAATGCTCCTACGGGCGGTTAAACGCACCCAGCAACGGTGATCCGAAGGGTGTCTGTTTCTTCTCCTTCAAGCCTTCAGGACTAAGGTGGATGTGTGTTTGAGAGCATCGGTTGGTTGGAGATTTTCACGCTGCTGATTGTGGCGTTGATTATTGTCGGCCCGGAGCGTTTGCCCGGGCTGATCGAGGACGTCCGCGCCGCGATCTTTGCTGCGCGGCGTGCCATTAATAATGCTAAAAAAGAGCTCAACGAGGAATTTGATCCCGGGCTCGATGAGTTCCGCAAACCGATGGAACAAGTGGCGCAGTACACCAGGCTAGGGCCCAAAGCTGCTATTACTAAGGCCTTGTTCGACGACGATGATTCTTTCCTTGATGGTTTTGACCCGAAGAAGATGATGGAAGAAAATCCTCGCAAGCAAGCTTCTGGACCTTCCCCACAGCCATCACAAGGCCGAGTACATCAGGACCCACCACCGAAGGCTCCGACGCCCCCACCGACCCCGCCCGCTGCTGGTGATAAAAGACCAGAAAAAGGCGACTTCAGTGGTGAAGGCTTCTCTTGGTCAGATATCACCTGAGCGATTGATCAGGAGCGAGTTACACCAAGTCCGAGAGATTTTCCGGCTAGTGATCCGCGGCGGACTACCAGTTTCTCGGCGATAGCAGCTACCGCTTTTCCGGCTGGGGATTCCGGCTCCGAGATGGCGATCGGATTACCATCGTCACCGTGCAATCGTAGCTGCGGATCCAAGGGAACCTGGCCGAGCAGTGGTACTTCCGCTCCAGTCAAGACAGAGAGTCGCTCGGCTACCTGTGTTCCACCACCGGAACCAAAGACCTCCATGACGGTGCCGTCGGGCAGCACCATCGCGGACATGTTCTCGATAACTCCGGCCACATGTTGGCGAGTCTGCTGAGAAACCGAACCTGCGCGCTCAGCAACCTCGGCAGCTGCGGACTGGGGAGTGGTGACAATCAACAGTTCGGCATTGGGCACCAACTGAGCTACCGAGATAGCGACATCGCCAGTTCCGGGGGGCAGATCCATGAAGAGGAAATCGAGGTCACCCCAGAAGACATCTGCGAGAAACTGTTGGATCGCTCGGTGCAGCATCGGTCCACGCCAGACGATGGGTGCGTTGCCATCGACGAAATGGCCAATGGAGATCATCTTCACACCGTGGGCAATTGGAGGCATGATCATGTCATCGACTGCGGTGGGCCGTTGTTCAGAGCCTAGGAGGCTGGGTACAGAATGGCCGTAGATATCGGCGTCCAAGACGCCGACCTTCCAACCCTGTGCAGCCAGAGAGACCGCTAGATTTACTGTCATCGAGGACTTACCGACGCCACCCTTACCTGAGGCGACCGCGTACACCCGAGTCGTCGACTCTGGCTGAGCGAAGGGAATGACTGCTTCGGTGCCTTCCCCACGCAGGGAAGTGCGTAATTCACGACGTTGTTCATCGCTCATCACATCGGTGGTTACTGTGACAGCTTCAACACCTTCAACCTCCTCGACGGCAGCTTTGGTGTTGTCTGTGATGGTGGATTTCATCGGACATCCAGCGATGGTCAGATAAACCTCGACCGCCACACTAGAGCCGTTGATGTCGATCGACTTGACCATTCCCAGTTCGGTAATGGGCTTGCCGATTTCAGGATCCTCTACGCGGGAGAGCGCGCTGCGGACAGCGGATTCGGTGATTAAAGTCATGACGTGCTCAATAGTAATATGCCCGTCAACGCTCGTGACCCTCGGCCAAGTCGCCTTGGGTTGGCTCAGAGAGTTCTCCAGCGGTTTCGATGACATCCGCCGAGATATCATCGAGTTTGGCTTCCATCCGTTCCATCAATGATCGCAGGTCATCGAGTTCACGACGCAGGTAGTCGCGGGAGACCATGTCGCCGACGGCTAAGCGAACACCGGCTAGTTCTCGGGCCAAAAACTCGGTATCAGCTTTGGTTTCTTCCGCTCGACGTCGATCTGCGTTGACGGTGGTTCGGTCTCGGTCTTCTTGGCGATTCTGCGCCAACAGAATCAAGGGGGCGGCATAAGCTGCCTGTGTAGAGAAGGCCAGGTTGAGCAGGATGAAAGGGTAGGCATCCCAACTCCACCAAAATCCACCAATATTCAGGCTGATCCAGATAATCACCATGACGGTCTGCCACATGAGGTACTGGCCAGTACCAAAGAAGCGGGCGACTCTTTCGGCGGCAGCTCCTACAGCGTCATCGTCAAAGCGCAGTACTTGGCGGCGTCGGACGCCGAGCGGGGTATCGAGATCACTGCGGTTGAAATCAGCCATTGTTCACCTTCTTAGTCAGTGGGCGTAGCCCGGTGGCACGCCAGTCTTCAGGGAGCAGGTGATCGAGCAGGTCATCGACTGCCACCGCTCCAAGGAGATGTTTGTCTTCGTCTAGTACTGGTCCGCAGACCAAGTTGTAGGTGGCGAAATAGCGGGCGGCGGTTTCTTGATCATCATCTGCATACAGCGGGGGAAGATCAGGGTCCAAGATGCCAGAGACTAGGGACGAAGGTGGTTCCCGCAGCAGTTTCTGTAAATGTACGCAGCCCAAGTATTTTCCAGTGGGAGTGGCCGTGGGGGGTCGAACAACAAAGACCATCGAGGCTAGAGACGTCGGAAGATCTGGGTTGCGAGCCAGCGCTAGGGCTTCGGCCACCGTGGTTTGGGGGGTGAGAATGAGTGGTTCAGGAGTCATCAGTGCGCCGACGGTGTCTGGAGAAAAACTCATCAGGCGGCGCACCGGAGCAGACTCTTCCGGGTCCATCAGCTCCAGCAAAACCTCCGCGGTAGTCCCCGGTAGCTCTTGGAGAATATCCGCCGCATCATCTGGGTCCATTTCTTCTAGGACGTCAGCTGCACGTTCGATATCGAGCGCTATCAGCAGCTCGGTTTGATGGTCCTCAGGAAGCTCTTGAAGAATATCGGCCAGACGTTCGTCCTTGAATTCCTTGGCTAATTGATGACGCATCTGTGGAGTGACAGTGTGAAGGTAATTGGCCACATCTGCAGGCCGCATCTGATCGAATTCAGCGATTTTCTCTGCCAGGGTGTCGGTTTGCCCGGCTCCTGCAGCGGTAACACCGTGAACATAGATCCAGGGGACTGTGAATAGCTCAGGTGCGCGGCCGAATTTTGGCCGGGTGCCGAACACCGCCATCCGGGAGATTACCCAATCCCTCGTGCGGTTTCGTTCCAGTTCGACATCGGCGATCTCGATGGCACGGCCATGGAATTGTTCCAGCTCTGGGTCATCAGTATGGACTTTAGAGCCGACCAAGTCACCGATGACGGTGAGTTCGCCAGCGCGGGCTTGGTAGGTGCGCAGCGACACTGAGCCAGTGATCAGGGTGATCTCTCCCGGTTCGATTGCGGCGATTCGCAGCATCGGGACGAAGATACGACGTTTATTGACCAGCTCTACAATTAACCCCAGCGCTCGAGACGGCTGACCTTCGGGCCGGATGTTGACCACGACGTCTCGGACACGTCCGATTGGATCGAAATTAGGGCCTCGGACCTGGAGACCAGCCAGGCGACCGGCATACACGCGGGAGACTATACTCATAGTGAATAAGTCTAGTCCCGTTTGCAGGCAATACCGCCCGAGAGTTTCCGGATATATCCGAGGCCGACTGGAAATTTCCGGATGCATCCGGATGTTCTAGCAGTAATCAGACCAAGACTCTCCGAAGGAACATCCCATGAGTACTCAGCCCTCTGCCCGTGAAGCCGCAACTTTGCGTCCCCGTCCGACTGGCTGGCCGGTGGGCAGCTTTGAGTCATATTCGAATGCTCAGGCGGCCGTCGATAAGCTCTCCGACATGCAGTTTCCAGTCTCCCAGCTGACCATCGTCGGCGTGGATCTGATGGAGGTTGAACGCGTAACTGGCCGGCTGACGTGGCCGCGAGTGATGATTGGGGGAGCGATCTCTGGAGCGTGGATTGGTCTTTTCTTCGGACTTCTCATCGGTATTCTCGGCGGCGGCTACCTTTATCCGCTGGCTACCGGAATTGTCATGGGCATCGTCTTTGGCCTGATTATGACGGCGGTTCCCTATGCCATTTCCAATGGCAAGCGGGATTTTACTTCTCAAACTCAGATCGTCGCTGGTCGCTATGACGTGCTTTGTGAACCAGAACGTGCCTCTGAAGCTGCCGAGATTATTGCTCAATCTGGTCTTATTCGTGGCGGACGAGGTTCTGAGCGAGACATCAGTGGAGATTCCAACGCAAGGTAGTATGCCC
Source organism: Corynebacterium alimapuense (assembly GCF_003716585.1). GTDB lineage: Bacteria > Actinomycetota > Actinomycetes > Mycobacteriales > Mycobacteriaceae > Corynebacterium > Corynebacterium alimapuense. The sequence goes on along the minus strand of NZ_PTJO01000005.1, from coordinate 225,779 downwards.
TTCAGACCCAATTGCATTATCGAGACCTACAGAGGAGCCTTATGCTCGGACGTCGGAGCCTCCGCACCGTGACAGCTGCTCTTCTGGTTGGGGCGCTTGCTGTCCTGAGCGGTTGTGTGAAAGAACAACCTGACCGAGAACAATCCAGCGAGTTGATCGAACCGGTGGTTGTCTCGGTGGATACGAAGTCCTTGGAACAAGCGATCCTTGGTGAAATCTATCGTCAGACGCTGCTGGAACAAGGAAGGTCCGCACTCCTGCAAACCGAGACTGCTTTTGACCCGGATAACCGAATCGATCGCTTGTATTCAGGTGAAGCGGATCTAGTGGTTGGTTGTACGGGGTCCTTTCTCAGCGATCTAGATCCCTCGGGAGCAGCCGAGCTTTCGGAGTCGCTGGCAGCACTCGATGAGGGGCCAAATTCTGCGGTAGGAATGGATCAGACGCACGCGGAGTTTATCGGTTCCCTTCCTGGTTTTATGACCACCACTAATCCGTCTTCTGCCCAAGGCTGCGCTGATGAAGGCGATAGTGATCTACCACAGAATATTGTGCCAGTATTTAGCCGGCAGATCTTCGAGCGAGATGAGCTTGAAGCGCTTGAGTCTGTCACTCGAGCGCTGACCTCGCTCGATCTTGAAGAACTCAAGGCCGCAGCAGAAGAGAAGTCCTCCGTTTCAGCTGCGGTGGAGGAATGGCTGCAGGTGTAGCAAGACCTGCAGTTGGTGACGTTTAGTGATCAAACCTTGCGTAACAGAGCGTGTCCCGGGATTTCCTGGGGCACGCTCTGATCGCATTTCAAGCCTGCAATCTCCGGCTAGACAAATAAACAACTCCCGCCCCTAGCCATGAAAGCTAGGAACGGGAGTTGCGTTGACCCGCCACAGAAAAGCGTGTGGCGTCCAGTAAAGCGGTGCTACTTGGCGAATGCCTCGTCGATCAGGTTCGCCTGCTCAAGCTGGTGAACCTTGGACACACCGGTGGCAGTCGAGGACTGCGCACGGCGGGAAACCCGAACCATTTCTGGCATATCGGGGATGAGGTTACGCAGGTGCTCGTTGTAGAACGGCCACGGACCCTGGTTAGCCGGCTCGTCTTGGACGAAGCGGATCTGGGTAGCGTTCGGGTAGCTTTCGAAGGCATCCCGTAGACGGTTGAAGGGGATCGGATGCAGCATCTCCACACGGACGATGGCAACGTCATCACGCTTATCCTTGGCGCGGCGCTTTTCCAGCTCATAGTAGATCTTGCCGGAGCACAGCAGGATAGAGGTGACCTTCTCGGTGTCACCGATTACCTCGCCGTCTAGGTTAACCAGGTTCGGATCGTTGTAGACCGATTGGAACGAGGTGACCTCGGTGAAGTCTTCCACGGAGGAAGCCGCATCCTTGCTACGCAGCATCGACTTCGGAGTGAAGACGACCAATGGGCGGCGCATGGTGCCGAGTGCATGGCGACGCAGCAAGTGGAAGTGGTTAGCCGGGGTGGAAGGCTGAGCCACAGTCATAGAACCTTCGGCGCACAGCTGGAGGAAACGCTCGATGCGGGCGGAGGAGTGGTCCGGACCCTGGCCTTCGTAGCCGTGCGGCAACAGCAGGATGATCGAGGAGTTCTGACCCCACTTGGCTTCACCGGAGGAGACGTACTCATCGATGATGGTTTGGGCGCCGTTGGCGAAGTCGCCGAACTGTGCCTCCCATGCCACGACGGCCTCTTCATTGCCGACGGTGTAGCCGTATTCGAAGCCCATACCGGCGAATTCGGTCAACGCGGAGTTGTAGACGAGGAACTTGCCATCGCCCTTTTCCTGTGCCAATTCGTTGATGCCGTTGTACTCGTCGCCGTTGCGCGGATCATAGGCCACAGCATGGCGCTGGGTGAAGGTGCCACGACGGGAATCCTCACCTGCCAGACGGACCAACTTGCCGGAGTTAGCCAGCGTGGAGAAAGCGATGAGCTCGCCCCAGCCCCAATCGATGCCACCATCGGTGACCGAAGCAGCGCGCTTCTTAGCCACTGGAGCCACGCGCGGGTGGAATTGGAAACCTTCCGGTGCGTTGGCATAGGCCTGGCCGATTTCCACGATCTCTTCGCGAGTGATCGACGTATCCAGTCCTCGGGTGAGTTCCTGGGAAGAGGTGATGCCGGTCTGCTTTTGAGCCTGTGCCTTCCCGGATTCCTTGACCTCGTTGAAGACGGACTCCATCTGATCGTGGAAGTCACGTGCGGCTGCTTCGGCATCCTCAGCGGAGAGGTCACCACGACCAACTAGGTCTTCGGTGTAACGAGCACGAACGGACTTGCGGTCGCCGATGATGTCGTACATCTGCGGCTGGGTCATCGACGGATCGTCGGCCTCGTTGTGTCCGCGGCGGCGGTAGCAAATCAAGTCGATGAAGACATCCTTGCCAAAGCGACGACGGTACTCGGTGGCCAGCTGGGCGACCCAGACTACGGCTTCCGGATCATCGCCGTTGACGTGGAAGACCGGGCAATCGAAGCCCTTGGCCAGGTCGGTGGAGTAATGGGTGGAGCGGGAGGAATCCGGAGTGGTGGTGAAACCAATCTGGTTGTTGACCACGACGTGGACGGTGCCGCCAACGGTGTAGCCGCGCAAACCAGCCAGGTTGATGGTCTCTTGAACGATGCCGAGTCCAGCGAAGGACGCATCGCCGTGCAGCATCAACGGCATGACGGTGAAACCGTCTTCGCCCTTGTCCAACAGGTCCTGCTTGGCGCGTGCCATACCGACCATGACGGGGTCGACGGCCTCGAGGTGCGAGGGGTTGGCGGTCAGGGAGACCTTGATGTCACCTTCGCCGAACATCTGGATGTGCTGTCCCTCGGATCCGAGGTGGTACTTCACGTCACCAGAGCCGCCGGTCTGGCCCTGCTTCATATTGCCTTCAAACTCGTTGAAGATCTGGGCCAGTGGCTTGCCAACGATGTTGAACAACACGTTGAGGCGTCCGCGGTGCGGCATACCAATGACGACCTCGTCGAGGCCTTGGCCAGCGGCGGTGTCGATGGCTGCATCCATCAGCGGGATCAGCGCCTCGGCGCCTTCCAGGGAGAAACGCTTCTGACCGACGTACTTGGTCTGCAGGAAGTTCTCGAAGGCCTCTGCGGCGTTGAGCTTCTGCAGAATGTACTTCTGCTCGGCGTTGGTCGGCTTGGGCATTCCGGCCTCAAGACGGTCACGCAGCCACTCCCGCTCATCGCGGTCGAGGATATGAGTGAACTCAGAGCCGACCTTGAGGGTGTAGGCGGCGCGCAGGCAGGAGAGCACCTCGCGCAGGGTCATGATTTCTTTGTCGCCGAAGCCGCCGACGTGGAAGGTACGATCCAGATCCCAGATGGTGAGACCGTTGGACTCGATTTCTAGATCCCGGTGGTCCGGAATAGCCATTCCGGGCTGACGCCAGTTCAACGGGTTGGAATCCGCAATGAGGTGGCCACGAGAACGGTAGGCCTGGATCAACTGCATGACCCGGGTGCTCTTGTCCATGCCACGGTTGGGCAGATCCTGGGCCCAACGCATCGGGGAGTAGGGGACACCCATCCGATCAAAGATGTGATCCCAGAACTTGTCATCAATCAGCAACTGCGACATCGTGCGCAGGAACTCGCCGGATTCTGCACCCTGGATGACACGGTGGTCATAGGTAGAGGTGATGGTTACCAGCTTGCCCACGCCCAAGTCAGCAAGGCGGTCCTCGGAAGCACCGGAGAACTCAGCAGGGTAATCCATGGAACCGACACCGATGATGGTGCCCTGGCCCTTGGTCAGACGCGGGACAGAGTGGCGAGTGCCGATTCCACCCGGGTTGGTCAGAGAGACCGTCACGCCCTGGTAATCATCCATCGTCAGCTTGCCCACGCGGGAGCGAGAGACGATGTCTTCGTAAGCTTCGATGAACTCATCGAACGCCATGTTCTCGGTCTTTTTGATGGCAGCGACCACGAGAGCGCGGGAGCCGTCCTTCTGGGGAAGATCGATGGCCAAGCCAAGGTTGATATGCTCCGGCACGACGATGGAGGGCTTGCCATCGACCACCTTGTAGGAGACGTTCATATCTGGGTGCGCCATCATGGCCTTGACCATGGCGTAGCCGATGATATGGGTGAACGAGATCTTTCCGCCACGAGTGCGCTTGAGATAATCGTTGACCATGGCACGGTTTTCAAACATGAGTTTGACCGGCATGTCACGAACCGAGGTAGCGGTGGGGACCTCGAGAGATTCATCCATGTTCTTGGCAATCGCCTTAAACATGCCCTTGAGTGCCTTAGCGCCAGCCGTTGGCTGCTCTTTAGCCGCCGCACGGTCGACTGGAGAGACCGGCTTCTTCCGGGCAGGAGCGGCAGAAGCCGGCTTTTTAACGGCCGGCTGGGCCGTTGCGGGGGAATCCTTAGCGCCGGTGGAGCCTGCTGCAGCAGTATCTGCGGAAGGCTTGGCCTTGGGGGCTGGTGCCTTTGCCTGTGCCTTGGCTGGTGCTTTTTCCGGAGCCTTGGTGGGCTTGCCGGTTGCTTTTGCCGAAGCGACGGGTGCGCCGTTTTTCTCGAACAGCTCCCGCCATTCCTGATCCACGGACTGTGGGTCCTTTTGGAACTGCTGGAACATCTCGTCTACCAGCCACTCGTTCGGACCGAAAGTACTTGCGCTGCTCACGGCAGGTGCTCGCCTCATTTCCTTGATTTTCATGTGGTCGTTAGCTCACACGATAATTGTTCTCTACAGGGTACCGTGTTCTCGCCCCACGTCCGGCACCGCCTGGGGGCATTTTCCACCCCCATTACCGGTGTGCCCGCCACATCATGGCATAGGCGCTTTCGCGGTGCAGAAGCTCGGAATGGGTTCCGTCCTCGATGATACGTCCCTTATCGATCACGATGATCCGATCGGCCCGGGCAGCAGTGGCTAAACGGTGCGCTACTACCACCGAGGTCCGTCCCTGGGTGATCTTGTCGGCAGCCTCTAGCACCGCTGCTTCTGTCGCCGGGTCGAGGGTTGCGGTGGCTTCATCGAGCAACATGACATCTGGTTTTAATAGCTCTGCTCGGGCTAGCGCGATCAGTTGACGCTGCCCAGAAGAAAGGCCTCGGCCACGTTCACCAACGAGACCATTGAAACCACCGGGTATGGCTGCGATGATGCCGATGGCGTCGATTCTGCGCACGGCATCTTCAATTTCTTCCTGGCTAGCGCCTGGGCAACCGTAGGAGATGTTTTCGGCGACAGTGCCGATAAACAGGTGTGCTTCCTGGGGGACTTGCGCGATAGTCCGGCGCCAGTGGGCTAATGGGAACTGACGGATATCTGTGCCCGAGGCGGTGACTGACCCAGCGACTGGATCATAAAACCGAGACAACAGCTTGACGACGGTCGATTTTCCAGCGCCAGTAGGACCGACGACCGCGACCGTCGTTCCCGGCGTGATGCGAAGATCTAAATCCTGGACGATCAGTGCTGAGTCAGCTGCATAAGAAAAGGAGACGTGGTCGAAGTCTAGGGAGCCTTGGGCAGCTAAGGCGGCGTCGTCACGCACTCCGCGATCGGTCACAGAAGGACGGGTCGCCAGCAGGTCAGTGATGCGGCGGAAACCGACGGTGGCTTGCTGCCAGGAATCGAAGATCTGGCCAAGCTGCTGAATGGGACCGTAGAGCTGGGCCAAATACATGACGAAGGCAATGAGGATGCCAGCACTGAGGCTGCCATCAGCTACTCGGCTAGCGCCCACGCCGAGCACGATGGCGGTGGTGATCTGCGAGATGGCATTCATACCGGGGAAATACAAAGCAACAGCGGCTTGCGCGCGGGTACGCAGGCGTCGGTAATTCTCGGAATCAGCGGTGAACGCAGCTAAGGCCTGTTCAGTTTTCCCGTGCATCTGGGCAACCCGGAGACCGTTGATATTTTCTTGGAACGCGGCGTTAACTGCGCTGACTTGCTCGCGGGCGGCAGTGTAGAGCTGAGAGGAGATCTTTCGGAAAACAATGGTGGCGGCACCAATGATCGGGATGGCTGCTACCGCAACCAGCGACAGGCTGGCGTCGGTGAACGCAAGCATGGTGATAATGCCTCCGAGCGTTCCCAGTGACACGATCGCCTGGGCAAGCCCGGTTTGCAGGAAAGAACTCAAGGTATCGATATCGGTGGTCATCCGGGTCATGATCTGGCCGGAGACGTTCTTCTCGTAGTAGTCCATGCTCAGTCGCTGCAGATGTGCAAAGCTGCGCAGTCGTAGTCCATAGAGCAGGCGCTCGCCGGTCCTAGCCGTCAGCACCACCAACGCGGTCGCAGCAATCCAGCTGATAAGTACTACCAGCACTCCTAAGCCAGCGATCTCCCAGAGGGTTTGCAAGGAGTCTTGCCCAACGCCATCGTCGATGGCCCAGCGCATGAGAGTGGGGAAAGCCAAGCTCGTGAGCACGCCGACGATGAGCAGTCCGATCAGTCCCACGATCAGGCGGGAGACGGTGCGGAAGAGATCTCGCACCCGAAAATCTGCATGGTCGGCGCGTAACTCGTCTGGATCAAGCGTGGGTTGTTCGGTGGCTGGTGGCAATCTATCGACTCGGGCTAACAGCTCTGGGGTGGCGGTGATATTCGACATCCCGCCCATTCCACGTCCGCCCATTCCACCACCGCCGCCACCTGGCCGCCCACCGATCTGTCCGGTGGCGTTGGTGATGTGCTCAGTGCGCGAATGGGTCACTTGCTCGGGCCAGAGGACTTCGTGTGCCGGAGCGATAAGTTCTTCCCGCGCTAGCTCCGGGACGGGATCAGGATTCATGAGCTTTCGGTAACGGGGATCATCCTGGAGCGTAGTTAGCTCACCGGAGAGAGTCACTCGTCCTTGGTCAACAATGGCGACGCGCTCGGCCAGATCTAGGGTGGATTGCCGGTGGGCGATGGCCAAGACGGTGACCTCGCTCAATTCGGCGCGCAGAGCGGCGATGATGCGCGCCTCGGTAGAAGAATCGATAGCAGAGGTGGCGTCGTCGAGCACGAGGATGCGCGGACGTGCCAGCAGTGCACGTGCTAGGGCGATGCGCTGGCGCTGTCCTCCTGACAATGTGAGCCCGCGTTCCCCGACCACGGTATCTAAACCGGAGGGCAAGTCATCGATGAACTCAGCGGCCTGGGCAAGCTCAGCCGCGTGGATAATCTCAGCATCGGAGGCTCCGGAACTCATGGCGATGTTCTCACGGATGCTTGATGAATAGAGGAAAGCCTCGTCAAAGACACAAGTCACGGCAGAACGTAGGTCGGCGCCGGTCAGATTAGAGGTGTCTACGGGATTGCCGCGGGCGTCGATAAGCTCGATTGCCCCGGAATCAGGGGCGTAGAAGCCGCCGATGAGTTGGACCGCCATGGATTTACCTGAGCCCGGTGGGCCGATCAACGCGAGGGTCTCACCTGGGCTGACATCGAGAGTCAATCCGTCCAGGACAGTTTGTTCGGAGGTGGCGAAGGATACCTCGGATAACCGCAGACCCAAGGGACCCTCGGGGAGGGAAGCGGGCACTGGCAGGTCTTCGCGGCCAGGTGAGATATCGAGGAGCTCGGCGATGCGGTCGAGGGACGCCATGCCCATTTGCAGGGTCACAATCAGTCCCGAAAGCATGCTTACGATTTGCGTCAGGGAGGTCAAAAAGACGGAGAAAGCGAAGAAAGTGCCCACCGTGATATCCCCACGCAACACCAGCCAGCCACCGAGCAAGATATTGACCACTAGCGCTAATTGCGGAATGTTCGACAGCAGTGGTTGGAAGCGCGACATCAGTTTCGCCGCGCGCATTTTGGTGGAATAGAGCACTCTGCCCAATCGGTCGAGGCGTTCGACTTCCCGATTTTCTTGGGCGAAAGCCTTGACTACGCGGACACCCGTGACAGTCTGCTCGACATGGGTAGCCAGGTCCGCAGTGGCTTGTTGGGAGACCCACGTAGCCGCATAAACCGAGCGGCGAGACAAGACCGCGATCAGCACGATCACGGGTAAAAATGCCAGAGCGATGACCGTCAGCAGGGGAGAGACCGTCAACATGACCACAGCTGTGATCACCAATTGCAGGAGCAATCCCAGCGCCATGGGGCCCATCGCCACCAACCCTTGAGTGGCGTTGAGATCAGAGATAGAACGAGAGACGATCTGCCCGGTGACGATGCCATCTTGGCCCGGCCCATCCAGCCGTTGCAATGTCTGCAAGATTCTTACTCGCAGGGTGTGCTGGGTATCAATAGAGAGCCGACCTGCGGTATATCGGCGGGCAAATTGGCTCAGAAAGCGCAGAATTGCCACTGCAATGAGTACCGTCACGATCGCCTGCAACGGAGCCAAGCCAGGCAGCAGCCGGGTAGCCGCAGTCGAATCGATGGCTCCGGTAGCCACGTCTACTGCGGAACCCGTCAATAAGGGAATAGCGATCTCAAACAACACGGCGCTGACCGTGGCGATGATCGTAATAAGAGTAATGCCCCGGCGCTGCCGCAGAGCGGCGAGTAGCTCTCGGGTGCCAGCGCTACGAGCCACCTAGTAACCAATCCTCAGAACAAGGGAAACCCAGCTGCTACACACGCAGCGAGAAAGAGCTCGGCGTCGCGTGGACCGGAAGTTCATGGCTGTTTCCTTGGCTATTTTGTTGCGTGTTTTTAAGTGTTAGTACCCGGGGTTATTGGCATAGTCTTCGGCCGCGATGACCTGGGCAGGGGTGGGCGTGACTCCGGTATAAAGAGCGAATTGCTCTGCCGCTTGGAGGGCGACGACCTCACTGCCGTTGATGCTGGGTACGCCCAGTCGCGCAGCGGCCTTGATCAATGGGGTCTCTACTGGGAAAGCGACGACATCGAAAATGACTGCAGCGCGGGTGATCTGTTCGTCACTAAATGCCTGGGCTTTTTCATCGCCGCCGTTCATTCCCATCGGTGTGACATTGATGAGTAACTGGGCATCTTCGGGTACTTCGGTGGCGTAATCCCAGCCATAGCGGGCCGCCAAAGCGTTGCCAGTTTCTTGGTTACGGGCCACAACGGTTCCGGTCATTCCATGATCAGCGACCGCAGCGACTACCGCATTGGCCATTCCACCGGATCCCAGGACGGCCACTGGGAGGGAAGGATCCACCTCATGTGAACGCAGCAGCATGGCTACCGCGACGTAGTCAGTGTTGTATCCAACCAGCTCACCATCAGTATTAACGATCGTGTTGACCGAACCGATGCGCTCGGCAGAGGCATCGAGGGCGTCGATAAGCGGGATGACGTCTTGCTTGAAGGGCATAGAAACCCCGGCACCACGGATACCCAGACCACGCATGCCAGCCACCGCTGCGGTGATGTCTACGGGGGAGAACGCTTGATAGAGAAAATTAAGGTTCAGTTCGGAGTAGAGCCAGTTGTGGAAACGCACTCCATGATTCGAAGGGCGGGCAGCCAATGAAACGCAGAGTGTCGTATTGCGGTCGACGTAGTTAACCATGCTCACTACCGTAGTAGTTATGAATGAGTCCGCTACCCCGGGTCCCGAGATCACCACCACCGCTGGCGTGGTCCGCGGCCTGGTGGATCGAGAACTGGGAATCCAAACCTGGAGGGGAGTGCCCTTCGGGGCCGATACTTCTGGCTCCCAGCGTTTCCGCGCCCCGCAACCTCCGAATGAATGGCGCGGGGTAAAAGATGCCACCGCGTTTGGCCCGCGCGCCCCACAGCCGACCTACTCCTGGACCGACCGCGTCATCGGCTCCGAGGACTGCCTAAATCTGGACATCGTTCGACCCGACAACGATGATCAGCTCCCAGTGGTCGTCTATCTACATGGCGGTTCCTTCATCATGGGCGCCTCACACGAGCGCATGCTGCGCGGCTATCATCTGGCCACCACCATGCAGGTTGTCTATGTGGCCATCAACTTTCGACTAGGCGCGCTGGGGTATCTCGACTTGCGCAGCATTGGCGAAGATTGCGTGGCCAACCCCGCGGTGCGCGACCAAATCCTGGCACTGCAATGGGTGCAATCCAATATTGCTGCCTTTGGCGGTGATCCTGACAATGTCACCCTCATGGGTGAATCCGCAGGTGGGGCCTCAGTAACCACGCTGATGGGAGTATCTGCCACTCGTGGGCTATTCCACCGTGCAATCGCCCAATCGCCGCCGATCAGCGTTCTACATTCTCGTGCGCAGGCGACACTGTGGGCCAGGGAATTGGTCTATCGCATGGCCTTGCCCAGGCAAACCACCCTCTCGGATCTACGCCAGATGGAGGCTGCTGACCTCGTGCGCGCCGGGCAGTCGATGATGTGGAGAGGTGGGGAACTACTACATCTGAACTCTTGCTATGCCCCTACTGTCGACGGCGGGGTGGTTCCCGATCATCCGATGAATATCTTCCAAGCTGGGCAACAGGCCCAGGTTCCGCTACTGATCGGAACCAACTCCGATGAGGCGAGCTTTTCCAAGCTCTTCTATATGCGCACGGTTGCTCGCTCGCGGGCAGCGCTGCGACTATTGACCGCCTTTGACCCCGAGCATGCCCCGCGAGTGCTGGCAGCTTATGACGGCGCTACTGAGCGCACTCAATTTGCCGAACTGCTTGCCGACGCCCTCTTCTGGGCGCCTTCGATCCGGCTGGCCTCTGATCACTCTCAGATGGCACCGACCTGGATGTATCGCTTTGACTACGCGCCAGCGGCCCTGCGCTGGTTGGGGATTGGTGCGATGCACTCGCTGGAGCTTTCAGCGGTCTTTGGCGACCCAGCGGCCTCGAGGACCAACGGCTTTGCTCGCTTGGGTGGGATGGATGGTCTTGAGGAGCTGACGCAGATGATGCAATACCACTGGGGACAGTTCATTCATCACGGCCATCCAGGCTCAGAATGGCCAGCTTATCGCCGTCCCACCGATGACACCCCGGGACGGGCTACTGCCATATTTGATGACGGCTTGCGAGTGGTTTATGACCCGAAGGCCGCTCGTCGTCGAGCCTGGGAAGACTACCGCATGATCGAGTGGGGCAATGGTCGACCAGAGCTATTAGAAAATCTCGGTTTGATGATTGGCGATGAATTAGGAGGTGATTCCAATCGCTGGGCAGGAGATCGCGCGCGAGGCTAGGCTGGGTCCGGATCGCCGATAGCGGTTGTTACCTCTTGTACCGGTTTTATTGGAAGGACACCCAGCCATGAGCTTCTTCGAGGATATTGCCGCTGCCCTGGACGCCGAGGGAATTGAGTCTCGCGTCAACGATGACATCATGTTCGTGCCCATTACCTCGGACTTAGAGATCCAGTTCATGGAAATTGATGTGCTGCTTCCGGCAGCCAATGTCTATATCGCCGCCGCTGACGTGGATGAAGATGATGAGAACTTTGAAGCAGTGTTGGTCTCGGTAGTTTTCTCAGTTGAAGACGCGGTGGCCACGGTTGATCGCCATGTCGCCACTGATCAGGTCGTGACCGTGCTGCGTGACCTGCTTGAGGGCACTGATGAGCGGATCGGGGACTTGGAGTTCTACCAGGATGCGTTCAACGCGACCCTGGTTCGCGCAGAGGTGGGGGAGAACTCAGAACTGCAGGTTATGGTCGAGGTCGTCGACGGAGTTCCCACTGCAGCGGTGGAATTCGTGGCCGTAGGAGAATCCTTCGAGGATCTCATTGACCAAGCTATCGATGAACTTTGGGAATCCGATGGTGATGCACAGCTGAGCGACGAAGACCGTCAGCGCTTGTTTGCGGATCTTAATGCTGATGCAGAACTGGCCACTGATGAAGTTCTGGACCTGGGCACCTTTACCGATTTCGATCGTCTCTTTGACATCCTTTCGCTTGCCGCGGATCAGGCAGATGACTGGGAAGCTCAGTTGCTGTCCGTAGTTGAGATCACCGAGGATGAGCCTGATGTCTACGACATCTTTGGCGCTGACGATGGCGACGAAAGCGGAGTTGAAGAAGACGAAGATTTTGATGATGACGATGATGACGACCACGAAGAGGATAATGAGGTCGTCGAGGAAAGGTAGGTAGTCGGAGGATGCTCCGAGACCGTCCGAAACCACCTGTGTCAGAACGCCTCTTAGAGGTTGACACCAAGGTGGCAGCCATCCCTGACCACGGGGCAACCACCGTATCCGTCGAGCTACTTGATGGATCGGTCCGTCATCACTTCGACACCGATGCGATGTCGGCTCAAAGTCGTTTTGCGGCGGGAGCGGTGAGCAAGCTGTTTACTCATGCCTTGATCTTCCGCCTGATTGATCAAGGCAAGCTGAGTTATCACACGCCCGTTTCTTCTTTGGTGGCTGGCGGATCGCTGGCGGGTTTGCACGTGGTCGGAGGTCAAGATTTTGGGGCGGATCTCAATGTCGGCCATCTCATTGATCAGACCTCCGGTCTAGCCAGCTGGGAGGATGCTCGGGATCCTGCTCGTCGGACGGTTCTCGAGCAGATCGTGGACTGGGATCGAGTCATTGATGTTGATGAACAGATGGAAACTAGTGCTCGGATCGGTGCGAAATTCCCGCCAGGATCTGGTCAGCGGGCGCATTATTCAGATCTCAATGCCGAGCTATTAGCCCAGATTGCCCAACAAGTCAGTGGTCAGGAGTTCTCAGAGCTGGTTAAAGAGGTATTCCTTGAGCCTTTGGGGATGACTCGGAGCTCCTTCGCTGTTCCTGGGCAGGAGGAGTATGCAGATATCTATACCTCCAAGCATCCGGTGCGTCTCTCTCGTTATTTCTCGAGTTCCCTGGGGGCAGGCGGGGTGATCACCACTGCGGATGATCTGATGACTTTTACTCGAGCATTTTTTGGTGGTCAGTTATTTAGCCCTGTGCACATCATCGATCCGCTGATGCGTCGGATTCAATACCGTCCGCTACGCTATGGCGCTGGCATGATGTCGATCCAGCATCTACGTACTCCGTGGTCGAAGGCGTTGACGTTGCATGGTCATTCGGGAGTGCCTGGGTCATTTGCGTTCTACTGCCCGGAGAAGCAGGCGCTGATTGCCGGCACGATCAACGCCTTATTGGTTTCACCGTTTGACCTGATTGAGCGTTATCTGCGGGCGCTGTGAACCGCGTCTAGTATTCGCACCATGGACCGGAATAAATACGCCAACGGACATCCGAAAATGATCATTAAGGGCGATATCCTGACTCATTTTCACTCTGGTGGAGAAACCAAAGCACGTGGTCGGATCGTGGCGGATGACCCAGCTCGAATGGTGGGTAGATGGGAATTTTTTAAGAAGGCTGGTTTCCTGTGGAATATAGGAAATTTTGATGAAGATTCCCGCAAGCACGGGGACTGGACTCGCTACCGCGAGGATGGATCAGTAGAGGTGGCCCAAGTATTTGAACATGGCCGAAGGATTTCTTGATCGGCTATTGAATCCGACCCGGAAAAGTCAGGCTGCCGCGCTAAATCCGCTAAACAGTGACGCCGGGGACGGCACCGGTTGATAGTGGCCATCAACTAGCCATACGAAGGTCGGGGCGTGGCCGGTTGCCACTTCGTGGACGGCGGTCACTAGATCATTGTCGAGGAGAGCTCGAACCCAACCTTCTGACACCGTCGGGTCAAGCGCTCCACCGCTAGTGGCAGTGATGCGGAGGGTGACTAGGTAGGCAGGCTGGCGCTGTTGGCCAAAGTCGCGTACTTGGGCTCTTACTTGGTCGCCGACCCGATGGCGGGTCAAAGCTACTGTCAGTGGGGAAGTGCCAAAGATTCCCGGCAGGTGTTTAGAAGGCGGCCGCCATTGAGGTACTGGGCGAGCCAGGCTGCGGGGATGGTGCATGATCGAGCGCACATCCGCCAATTCGACGGCTCGGGTGTTGCGCAGATGGTGGGCAATGCGAGCAGGTGAGGTGGTGTTCATGATTGGCAGTCTAGAGAATTGAAGTAACACATACGTTCGATTCTATCGAACATGCGTGCGATTGCTACCGATGTTCACTCATCTGAGGGGAGGGGATTAGTCTGATGAGAGTTATGACCAAAAAGCAACGCTCGGCAACGCCCACACTGCCCACCGAAATCTGGGTCCTCGTGGCCGCCGCGTTTATTATCGCCTTAGGGTATGGCCTGGTAGCGCCTATTATTCCTCAGTTTGCGGTGAGCTTCGATGTCTCGATGGCCGCTGCCGGAGCAGTAATTTCTATCTTTGCGGCTTCGCGGTTGGTTTTTGCCCCGGTATCTGGACGCCTGGTCGATGCACTTGGTTCCCGCAAGGTCTATCTCACTGGTTTGCTTACAGTGGCCATTGCAACTGCGTTGGTCGCTGGAGCGCAGGCCTACTGGCACATCCTGCTGCTGCGCGGTATCGCTGGCATCGGTTCCACGATGTTTACGGTCTCTGCGATGGGGCTTATCGTCAAGCTTGCCCCGCCATCAGGAAGAGGGCGGGCCTCTGCCGTTTATGGCACCGCCTTCCTCGTGGGCAACGTCATTGGTCCCGTTATTGGCGCAGTTTTGTCCACGTTGGGAATGCGGGCGCCCTTTGTTATCTACGGAGTAGCCGTGGCAATGGCAGCTTTTGTCGTCTGGTGGAAGATGCCACGACATACCGACAATGCGGGACTGCATCGCAACACCCAACCGCCATTGACCTTTAGAGTGGCTATCCGGGATAGCGCCTACCGGTCAATTCTGGTCTCCGGGTTTGCTCATGGCTGGATCAACTTTGGAGTGCGGGTGGCCACCCTGCCCTTGTTTGCCGCCGCAATATTTCACCACGGTGGCGCGATCGCAGGTCTGGCCATGGCAGCCTTTGCTGCTGGAAATGCGGTTATGCTGCAGTTTTCTGGACGATTGGCAGACACCATTGGACGCAAACCCATGGTGATGACTGGTTTAGTGGTCAATGCAGTGTTTACCGGCGCACTAGGGTTTTCCGAAGGATATTGGTCGCTGCTGATTCTCTCTGCCTTAGCTGGGGCAGGATCTGGCCTGCTCAATCCAGCCCAGCAAGCGGTGTTGGCCGATGTTATTGGTCGTGAACGCTCAGGCGGCAAGGTCCTGGCCAATTTTCAGATGAGTCAGGATTTAGGTGCGATTACCGGGCCGATCATTATCGGAATGGTCGCGCAAGCCTATGGCTTCCAGGTCGGTTTCCTGCTCTGTGGGGTTATTGGTCTAGTGGCCGCAGCGGTATGGAGCTTGGGTCGGGAGAGCTTAGAAGTTAATCCGGTATCAACAGAGCCGGCAAGCTAGGTGGAGAGTCCATTCCGTGTCCAAGCATGTGCTCATTAGTGAGCGCTTATGACAGATTATGCCCGGTAGTAGCGCTATCTAGATAGCCGTTTCGGCTGAGATTGGTTGCCGAAGAATTATCTGTTTGATGGCAGGAAATGTTAATGTTGGAACTTGGGAATGGATCTGATCGAAAGGCGTAGCGCGGGTTTTCCCGTTGTGGCGCACCTTAAATGATGGTCGTTTCTGCCTCTTATGCCCCGAGAATTTTCTCGAGGGATTTAAGCGTGGCGGGAGCAGTCTTTCGGTCTGCCCGTGATGTGGTTTTGGCGCATCCGAAGGTCATGACTATGTACATAGGACGAGAGTTTTTCGGAAAATGTGCCGCTATCTGGTGGCGCCCCTGTCCGGGCCGGCATGAGGATAACCTCGTGTGCTGGCCTGTGAGTGGCAGTGAGTATGTCCGAAAAATCCGCGTGGTGTGTGGCTCGGCGTTGGATTGATTACACGCCCTGCTCCGCCACGCGACGGAGATTAAGGCCCTTGTGGCCGGAGAGGTACGTTTGAGCAAGAGCGTTGCGATTATCGGAGCAGGCCCCAGTGGCATGGCCCAGTTGAGGGCCTTTGAGTCCGCCCAGAAGAAGGGGCAGGAGATCCCAGAGATCGTCTGTTTTGAAAAGCAGGATGACTGGGGCGGGCAGTGGAACTACAGCTGGCGCACCGGTACGGACCGCTATGGCGAGCCGGTTCACTCCAGCATGTATCGCAATCTCTGGTCGAATGGGCCGAAAGAAGTTCTAGAATTCGCTGATTACACGTTTGATGAGCATTTCGGGAAGCCAATTTCTTCCTACCCGCCCCGCGAGGTGCTGTGGGATTACATCAACGGCCGAGTTCAGCAGTCGGATGTCAAGAAGATGGTGCGCTTTTCTACCGTCGTGCGTTGGGTTGACTACAACGAGGACACCGAGCTGTTCACCGTGACGGTAGAAGACCTGCGGACCGGCAAAACTGAGTCGAATACCTTCGACTACGTTGTCGTCGGCTCGGGCCACTTCACCTTCCCCAATGTTCCGGACTTCGATGGCGTTGAGACCTTCCCCGGGGTCATCAACCACGCCCATGATTTCCGCGGTGCTGAGAGCTTCGCAGACAAAGACGTGCTGATGATCGGTGCGAGCTACTCTGCCGAGGATATCGGATCGCAGGCCTATAAAATGGGTGCGCGTTCGGTGACCATGAGCTACCGGACCCAGCCGATGGGCTACCAGTGGCCGGAAGGCATTGACGAGCAGCCCTTGGTCGATCACATCGACGGCTCCACTGTGTACTTCAGCAATGGAGTCTCCAAGGAGTTCGATGCCATTATTCTGTGCACCGGCTACCTGCACCACTACCCATTCCTGCCCTCTGATCTGGCGTTGGATTCGCCGAACACGATCTACCCAGATCACCTTTATGAGGGCGTGGTCTCTGAGGCCAATAACAAGCTGTTCTACCTCGGCGCTCAAGATCAGTGGTTGACCTTCAACATGTTCGATGCCCAGGCTTGGTTCGTTCGCGATATCATCCTTGGCCGTATCGAGCTGCCCGATGCTGCGACCCAGCGTGCGCACATGGATCAGTGGAAGGATCGTTTCCTAGCTCTGTCGGGCAAGGACGATGACATTGATTTCCAATGCGATTACGTCCGTAAGCTCATCGAGCAGACCGATTACCCGATGTTCGATTTGGTCGAGGTCGCCGATATTCTCAAGTCTTGGACACATGATAAAAAGCGCGACATTATGGGCTACCGCAACGCCGTTTACCCTTCCGTGCTCACCGGCACCATGGCAGCTCAGCACCACACCGAGTGGCTGGATGCGCTCGATGACAGTCTGGCGACGTACTTGGCTGTTCCGGAGTCAGCTGAGTCCGGGGCCACTAGCGTCTAGATCCTGATTTCTAGGTTTGTGATAGACACACCCCGCTTATCGACGCTCGCCCTGCTGAAGGTGGGCATCGATAGGCGGGGTTTGTTCTATCAGTGCAGCAGAGACCGTCTTAATCGATTCTGAACGGGCAGAGTTAGTTTGACTTGTTGTCGTGACCTGCGTTGACTCTGTTGAGTGAAACGCTTTCAGACTTCTCGCAGACTGTTGTCAGCCCTTGCCGCAACTCTGAGCGCAGCCTTGGTGCTGACCGGTTGCTCTGCCACCGGAGGAGCCCCCCGTGATAGTGCGGGCGGGGAAGGCGGCGGGACCGTCGATACGCCACGCATCGTGGTCGCGATGGTGAGCCACGGCGCACCAGGGGACACCTTTTGGGACTTAGTCCGCCAGGGGGCTGAAGACGCCGCTCGTAAAAGCAATATTGAGCTGCGTTACTCAGCTGACCCACAAACGCCGAATCAAGCCAACCTCATTCAATCGGCCATTGACGCCGAGGTTGATGGCTTAGCCGTCACCATGCCCAACGCGGATGCTCTCGGGCCGGTTGCTCAGCAAGCTGTCGAGGCAGGTATCCCAACGGTAGGGCTTAACGCTGGCATGGATCGCTACCAAGAGTTTGGGCTCAGCGGCTTTTTCGGACAATCGGAAAGCCTGGCCGGTACTCAAGCGGGCGAGCGCTTGGCCCAAGACGGGGCGCAACATGTGCTGTGTGTGATTCATGAGCAGGGCAATTCCACGCAGGAAGACCGTTGTGCCGGAGTCGAAGAAGGACTAGCCGGTACCGCCGAATTGGAGACAATTTACGTCAACGGAATGGACCTGACCTCTGTGCAGTCCACCCTGCAGGCCAAGCTCTCTCAAGATCAGTCGATCGACTGGGTCATGGGTCTGGTTACCCCGGTGGCACTGACTGCCGTTGAATCAGTTCAGGCATCGGGATCCGCGGCCCAAATCGCGACCTTTGATACCAACTCCCAATTGGTCGATGCCGTTCGTGATGGTGAGATTCAATGGGCGATCGACCAACAGCCCTACCTGCAGGGCTACCTGGCGGTGGATGCGATCTGGCTTGCCCACCGCAACGGCAGCACCGTCGGCGGCGGCCAGCCGGTCTTTACCGGCCCGAGTTTTATTGACTCCACCAACGTCGAGACTATTGCTGAGGCAGCCAAGGACGGTCTTCGATGAGTGCGACAGAGACATCTCCGAAGGCCAACCCACGGCCAGTCCTTGAGCAATTGACAGCGCTGAGCCGTCGGCCTGAATTGGCCAGCCTCCTAGGTGCACTGATTATTTTCGTGCTCTTTATGATCGTCGCGCCGGCATTTCGGTCCTGGGACGCCTTCGCCACGGTGCTTTATGCCAGCTCAACCATTGGGATTATGGCGATAGCCGTGGGGCTGTTGATGATCGGAAATGAGTTTGATCTATCCTCCGGCGTAGCTGTGACCACTGCAGCCTTGGCTGCGACGATGCTCAACTACAACCTGTGGCTCAACTCGTGGGTTGGCGCCTTGCTCGCACTGGGAATCTCCCTCGGAATCGGCTTTCTCAACGGCTACCTAGTGGTTCGAACCAAGATCGCTTCCTTCTTGATCACCTTGGCAGCATTTCTCATGCTCCAAGGGCTCAACCTGGCGGTGACCAAACTGATTACCGGGCAGGTGGCTACTCCGATTATCTCCGATATGGAGGGTTTTTCCTCCGCTCAGGCGGTCTTTGCCAGCAGCATCCCGATCTTCGGAGTTAACGTCCGAATCACGGTGTTTTGGTGGCTACTATTTATTGGGCTGGGTAGCTGGTTGCTCTACAAGACCCGGTTTGGCAATTGGATTTTTGCCGTGGGAGGCGATGAAGAGGCCTCCCGCGCGGTCGGTGTTCCGGTCAAGCGCGTCAAGATCACCTTGTTTATGTTTGTTGGTTTCGCAGCGTGGTTTGTCGGCATGCATAACCTATTTATGTTCGACTCCATCCAAGCAGGCCAGGGTGTGGGCAATGAGTTCCTCTACATCATCGCCGCAGTTATCGGTGGCTGTGCCATGACCGGCGGCCGCGGCACCGTCATTGGCACCGGAATCGGCGCGCTGATTTTCGGGATGACTAACCAGGGCATTGTCTATGCCGGGTGGAATCCCGATTGGTTCAAGTTCTTCCTCGGCGCGATGCTGCTCTTTGCCGTGATTACCAATAATCGTTTCGCTAAATTCAACCAGGAGCGTTCATGAGTGGGCAGGAATTAATCCGCTTGGAGGATATCTCCAAAAACTATGGTGCCTTCCATGCGCTCAAGGAGATATCACTTTCGGTGGATGCTGGCGCAGTCACGTGCGTGCTGGGGGACAATGGTGCGGGAAAATCCACTCTCATCAAGGTGCTAGCTGGGTTGCATGCGCCCTCGAGCGGACAGATGTATGTCGCTGGGGAACCGGTGGAGTTTAGCTCCCCCAGAGATGCCCTCAATGCCGGTATTGCGACTGTCTACCAAGATCTAGCAGTGGTGGGGCAGATGAGTGTGTGGCGTAACTTTTTCCTCGGTCAGGAACTCACCGGACTATTGGGCCGGCTCAAAGAACAAGAGATGAAAGACATCGCGGACCGGCAGCTCCGAGAAATGGGCATTGACTTACGCAATGTTGACGTTCCCGTGGATTCCCTTTCCGGCGGACAGCGTCAGGTAGTGGCTATCGCCCGCGCAATCTATTTCGGTGCCCGAGTGCTCATTTTGGATGAGCCCACCGCAGCATTGGGAGTCAAGCAATCTGGCATGGTGCTGCGCTTTATTGCCGTAGCTCGTGACCGCGGTATTGGGGTCATTTTCATTACTCATAATCCGCATCATGCCTACTTGGTGGGCAACCGATTCATCCTGCTCAACCTAGGTAATCAGGTACTCGATGCCACCGTGGAAGAAGTCTCACTCGAAGAGCTGACCTCGCAGATGGCTGGTGGAGGAGAGCTAGAGACTTTGAGCCATGAGCTGCAGGCTTAACGAAAGCGTAGGGCTAAAAATCATCGTGCTGGTTGGACCTTGCATGCTTGTCACCTAAGCCTGCAACCCACGCTAGATTCGGAAGATCTGGCGAGGAATGTGGGGTAGGGGTAGCCAAGAAATATCTATGACCCCCTTCACTCCGGGGGTTTATCTCGCTACACTGAAGATTGTTCAACAATCTGAGAAGGAGTGCGAGATGGTAACCATCGACCTCAACGCCGACCTTGGCGAGACCACCGCCGGAAACCCGGTGGCCGACGATGCCTCGATGATTAAACTCGTCTCGAGCGCGAACATTGCCTGCGGCTTCCATGCCGGCGATCCCCATGATATTGCTCGAACAGTGGAGTCTGCCGTCGCGCGCGGAGTCACCGTCGGCGCCCATGTCGGCTACCGTGACTCAGCCGGCTTCGGTCGCCGATTCATGGACTATGCACCGACCGAACTAGCTGATGAAGTGCTCTATCAAATCGGTGCGCTCGAAGCATTGTCGAGAAAACACGGCACCACTATCCGCTACGTCAAACCTCATGGCGCGCTCTACAACGCCATCGTCCACCACGAAGTTCAAGCTCAGGCTGTCATCGATGGCATCCGGGCCTTCGACCCCGATCTAGCAGTGATGCTCTTGCCTGGGGCAGTGGCCATGGATTATGCGCACAAGGCCGGAATGCAGGTCATCGCTGAGGCCTTCGCTGATCGTAACTACCAGCCCGATGGCACACTGGTCTCTCGTCAGCGAGCAGATGCAGTGATCAGCGATCCGGACCAGGTAGCGGATCGAGTGCTGCAGATTGCCTCCGAAGGCACAATCACCGCGGTGGATGGAACCCTATTGAATGTGGATGCCACCTCGGTGTGCGTCCACGGTGATTCCCCAGGCTCGGTCGCGATGACTAAATCGATTGTCGATCGCTTGGCTGCCGAGGGCGTCTCAATTAGGAGCGTCCTATGACAGAGCTTCCGTTAATAAGACCCATTGGCTCTCGCAGCGTGCTGGTTGATCTACCGGATCTAGCAAGCGTCATGGCCTGGCATAGTGAATTAACACGCTGCCCACTGCCTGGCCAGATCGATATCATCGCCGCTGCTCGCACTCTTTTGCTGAGCACGGATTCTCCACGCTCAGCCCTAAAAGCTGCCCAGCGCCTCCGAACTTTTAATCCAGCCGCAGCGCTTTCACAGCAGGCCAAGCAGGTCAGCATCGACGTCGTCTATGACGGAGCAGACCTGAGCCTAGCGGCCGAATTAGTCGGAATGAGCCCGGAGAGCCTGATTGCGTGGCATACCGATACTGATTGGGTCGGTGCCTTCGGTGGCTTTGCCCCAGGATTTAGCTATTGTGTGCCGGCCAACCCTGCCAACGCGCTGACTATGCCGCGCCGAGATTCCCCACGTACCGCAGTGCCCGCTGGTGCCGTCGCACTCGCCGGGGACTTTTCTGCAGTCTATCCGCGACAATCTCCCGGAGGCTGGCAGCTGATCGGCACCACCACGACTCCGATGTGGGATAGCACGATAGATCCTCCCGCACTGGTGGCACCTGGCGATCAGGTTAATTACCGAGCAGTGCGCGAACACATCCACATCAGTGATCACTCCACTAAGCATGCTGAGCACCAAGTCCCCGCTCGGCCCATCCTGCAGCTCACCGACCCTGGATTGCTCACCCTCATTCAAGATCTGGGCCGAGCGGGAAACGGCGACCTTGGAGTGGCTGAATCCGGCGCCGCCGATCAGGCATCGGCGCGCGCGGCCAACGCGGCCGTCGGAAATAACTCCGCGGCAGCGGTGCTAGAAAACATCGGCGGGCTGAAATTGCGCGCCTTGGCAGATACCGTCGTCGCCGTCACTGGAGCACAAGCAACCGTCAGCATTAACGATCGCCCTCTTAGCCTGGGTAGCCCTGCGCGGATCAGCGCCGGCGAGACCCTAGAAGTTGGGGAAGCTAACACGGGCTTGCGCTCCTATGTCTCCGTACGCGGTGGCTTTGTGGCAGAACAAACCCTGGGATCAGCGGCCACTGATCTGCTTTCTGGACTTGGACCGGTGCCGCTGAGAGATGCCGGTGTAGATCTCAACGGCGCACTTTTGCCCCAAGGCACAGTAGGAGCCTCGGTGGCTAACCCACTGCGAGTAGCGAAAAAGCAGGGCAGTACCCACGGTGAACTGCGCTGCGTACCAGGACCACGCGATGATTGGTTTAACGAAGGCATGGCTGCGCTGTGCTCTCAAGACTGGCAGGTCAGCGGAGAATCCAACCGGGTCGGGCTACGCCTTACCGGAATGGAATTGGATCGGTCTTTCGATGGTGAACTTCCCAGCGAAGGTATCGTCGCCGGATCCATCCAGGTTCCTGCGAATGGATTGCCGTTGGTTTTTCTCCGTGACCACGCCACCACCGGCGGATATCCGGTGGTAGCCACCGTCATCGCCGAAGACCTCGACATCGCCGGACAACTCCCGCCAGGGTCCACCGTGCGTTTTATCCCGCTAGACCCGGAAACACTAGCCCCCACCACCTCCGATTGTGAAGCAGAAAAGGACCAATGAGCGCCCCCACCTCCCTAAAGTCCGTCCTCATCGCCAACCGCGGCGAGATCGCTGTACGTATCGCCCGAGTCGCCCGTGACTTAGGTATTCGTTCCATCGCTGTCTATGCCGAACCAGACGCTGGGGCCTTGCACACCCTGATCGCCGACGAGGCTTATGCCCTGCCCGGGTCTGAATCCGCCGATACCTATCTCAATATTCCTGCGCTTCTCGACGTCGCCGCTCGCGCCGGCGCCGATTGCCTCCACCCAGGCTATGGCTTCCTCTCCGAAAACGCTGACTTTGCTCGCGCGGTGACCGCAGCAGGAATGACCTGGATCGGCCCAACTCCAGAGAACATCGAGACCCTCGGCGATAAGGTCGCGGCTCGAGCTATTGCCCTCGCAGCTGGCGCTCCGTTGGCACCGGGTACCCCGGAGCCCATCCAAGACTGGCAAGAAGCACAGGACTTTGCTGAGCAATACGGCCTGCCCATTGCCATCAAAGCAGCTTTTGGCGGCGGCGGCCGCGGCCTGAAAGTCGTGGAAAATGCTGCAGACATTGAGGATGCTTTTCTCTCTGCCGGACGCGAGGCCAGAGAGGCATTTGGCAGGGGAGAGTGCTTCGTGGAGAAATTCCTCACCCGCCCTCGCCACGTCGAAGCCCAAGTACTCGCCGATACCCACGGCAATGTTCGAGTCTTAGGCACCCGAGATTGTTCGACCCAGCGCCGCTACCAAAAGCTCATCGAAGAAGCCCCCGCACCATTTCTCAGCGAGGCTCAAAACCAGCTGATTATCGAAGGCGCCCGCGATATTTGCCTCAGAGCTGGTTACGTTGGCGCCGGAACCGTGGAATACATCGTCTCTGAAGACGGCACGGTTTCTTTCCTCGAAGTCAATACTCGTGTCCAAGTCGAACATCCCGTTACTGAGGCTGTCACCGGAATCGATATCATCGCCGAGCAATTTCGCATCGCTGATGGTCAAGAGCTTGAGCTTAAGACCGATCCTCAGCCACATGGCCATGCCTTCGAATTCCGCCTCAACGCCGAAGACGTCGCCCAAGGTTTCGTCCCCAGCCCCGGCACGGTTACCACCTTTGCACCTCCCACCGGACCTGGAATCCGCGTCGACTCCGGTGTGCAATCGGGCTCACAGATCCCCGGATTCTATGATTCTCTGCTGGCCAAGCTCATTGTCTGGGGTCCCAATCGCCAGGTGGCACTGCGACGCGCGGAACAAGCTTTAGCAGAGCTTAAGATCTCCGGGGTCCGCACCGTGGTGCCCTTCCATCGTGATCTGGTCACGCACCCCGATTTCTGCGGTGACCATTTGGGTATTCACACCACCTGGGTCGATCAAGACTATGTTCCCGGACAAGCCACCGGGATTGCAGACATCGAAGATGCCTATACCGAGCGGGAATCCCTCGTCATTGAGATTGACGGGCGTTTGCACCAGATTGGTATCCCTACCGGAATTCTTGGCAGGGGAGCAGCTATTCCAACTGAAACACCTGCGCATTCGCGCCGGGCAGAACCCGAAACCGCTGCCGGTGCAGTTCTAGCACCTTTTGCCGGCTCTTTGGTGGCTTGGAAGGTTGCCGATGGAGAGACCGTGAAGGAAGGGCAGCCGGTAGCAACCGTCGAGGCGATGAAGATGGAATCGGTAGTTACTAGCCCGAGCGCTGGCACCATCGCCTTGACCGTGTCGCCGGGGGAGAAAATCACCAAGGGAGATGTCTTGGGCCAAATCTCCTAGACTCGGAGGAATGCGTGCCAATACAACTGCCAGTGGAATCCTTCGGGCTATTTCAGCTGGCGATTTTGAACCAGGTGAACAGCTCGTTGAAGTAGATATGGCTAAACGATTTGGAGTCTCCCGCAATACCTTGCGGGAGGCTTTTGCCACGCTCATCGCAGATGGCTCTCTGGTCCGTATTAAAAATCGGGGCGTGTTCATCGCTAGCCCCAGCGCTCATGATGGCCAGGATCTCTTTTTGGCACGAGCCGCGATTGAGCCGGCGGCGATCTGCTGGGGCAGCCAACACGACGTCGATAAGCTCGCTGAGCTAGTAAGCACAGCCGAGTGGCTCCTAGAACGGGGCAATACCGACCAAGTAGCGGAGCTGAATCAACGCTTTCACCGGCAATTAGTCGCCGGGATGGGCTCTGGTCTATTGAATGAGACCATGGATCGATTGTTGGCGCAGATGAGATTAGTGTTTTTGCAGGTCTTAAAAAAGCAGCCCGATTTTCACGATGATTATGTGGAATCTAATCGCCGGCTAGTTGATCTAATGGTCGAGGGCAAAAACGCCGAAGCCGCCGCCCTCTTGCACGATTCTCTCGTACACACAGGACAGCGGATCCAGGAGCTATTGGAAGCTTAAGGAACTTGGTAAGCCAAGTCCCGAGCATCGGTGACCAACATATGACCAGGGCTATGGCTAATGGCCAGCGTGGGACGAGAATCCATCACCACCGCCTGCGGGGTCACCCCACAAGCCCAAAACACCGGGATCTCGCCCTCAGCGATTGCTACTGATTCGCCGAAGTCCGGTGCCCCAAGATCTTCGATGCCAATGGCCGCAGGATCTCCGACATGCACCGGCGCGCCATGGACTGCTGGGTAGCGTGAGGTAATCCGCACCGCATCTGCGACTTGCCCAGCCGGTATCGGACGCATGGAGACCACCAGTGGACCAGCGAATCGTCCCGCTGGGTTGGTCTGGATGGTGGTGCGATACATCGGCACGTTGCGCTCTTGAGCGATATGGGCAACTGGGACTCCGTTGTCCAAGAGCGCGGCCTCGAAGGTAAATGAGCAGCCGATAAGGAAAGAGACCATATCTTCACGCCACCATGCGGTGGCATCGGTTGCTTCCTCTACTAGCTCACCATCGCGAAAGAGCCGGTAGGCAGGAATATCCGTCCGGATATCGCCGCCGTTGAGCAGCTCCGAAGATACCTGGCCTGGCTCCAAGACCCCCAATAATGGGCAGGGCTTGGGGTTGCGCTGGGCGAAAAGGAGGAAATCAAACGCATCCTCTTTAGGCAGTGACAACAGGTTGGCCTGTGCAAAACCATGAGAGAACCCAGAAGTGGGCACGACGGTGCCGGCTCGGAAGAGTTCTCTGGCCTGGGACGGGCTGAGACCCGCCCGGTTGTTGAGCTCAGTAGTCATTACATTCCCCACAGGGCGGCAATACCGGAGAAGGACTTATAGCCGAGGAATACCGTCAGCACCCATGCCAGGGCACCGATAACCAGCAACCACTTGGGGTAGCGGTAGCCCTTGAGCAGGTCCGTGCGCCGCCAAGCAACCCAAAGCACGATGGCGAAGCCGATCGGAAGGATCAAGCCATTGAAGGCGCCAGCGAAGATCAGCAGTGCCTGCGGTGCAGCGTTGAGGGTCACGAAAATCGCGGCACAGACCGTAATGAAAGCGACGGTGAGCATGGTGCGCACCCGCGGTGCAGTATTCTGCGTGGTCACGAAGGTAATCGAGGTATAAGAAGCACCGATGACTGAGGTCAAGCCAGCAGCCCAGAGCACCACACCGAAGAGGCGAAGACCGATCTCGCCGGCAGCGTTGTAGAAGGCATCGGCAGCAGTGTTGTCTTGGGAGAGCGTTACGCCCGTGGAGACGACGCCGAGTACCGCAAGAAACAGCAAGGCTCGCATAATGCCGGTGACGACGATACCTAGGACGGAACCTTGAGTAATTTCCTTGAGGTTTTCCGGGCCGGTGATCTTGTTATCAATCATCCGGTGTGCGCCAGCGAAGGTGATGTAGCCACCAACAGTGCCGCCGATCAACGTGGTGATCACCAAGAAATCTACTTCGTCAGGCAGGACCGTGTTGCGCAGTGCCTCACCGACGGGTGGGGAGGAAACGATGGCGACATAGAGCATCAAGAGAATCATGATCGCGCCGAGGCCAACGACGATGCGGTCTAGTGCCAGCCCAGCTTTGCGGGACATGAAGATGAAGATGGCGACCAAAGCAGAGATAGCACCGCCGATTCGAGGGTCAAGACCAATCATGGCGTTGAGACCTAAGCCGGTGCCGGCGATATTGCCGATGTTGAATACGGCACCGCCGGTGAATACGAAGGCTGCCATCACCCAACCGAGGTAGGGGACAACGGTATTGCCCAACTCATTGGCGCGTAAGCCGGAGATTCCCAGCACCCGCCAGACGTTGAGCTGGATAGCAATATCCAACAGGATTGAGATGAAGATGGCGAAAGCGAAAGCCGCGCCCATCTGTGCGGTGAACACACTGGTCTGGGTGAGGAAACCCGGGCCGATGGCGCTGGTGGCCATCAAGAACATCGCGCCGAGGATGGCTGTGCGACGAGGAGCGTGCTTCAGACGGCTCGTCGTGGTGTCGGTGGATTCGGTGTCGCCAGAGTTGGCAACCGGACTGGTGGGATTCTGATCGCCAGAATCTGGTGTTGAGGTGCCCATCACGGTGGCCCTACCTTTCAGTCGTATGCCATAGAAAAATGTGATGTAGGGCAGTCTAGGGGATTGTTGAACAATGTGGAAGCGATTCTGAGAAATTTCTGTCGATTGGAAGGTATTTGATGTCGGAGGGGGCTTGTGGTATCTCGGGGAGCGGGCTGGGAAACAAGCAGCGGTCCGGGAATGGTGCAGGTTGGCTCGGCTCAAAGAGTCGATGCTCTCGGGGAGCGTTGCGGAGATCCTAAATGATCTTGCTTAAACTGCTGGTCAACGATGTCTCTAGCAGGTCTGGCTAAATGGCTAGACTGAGATAGTCTCGGCCTAGAATTCAGCCAGGGATCAGCTGAGAGATCTGGCGGCCGATTGCTGTTCCAAGTTCGAGAGGGACGGCGTTTCCAATCTGACGCGCAATTGAAGTTTTCGTCCCTACCCACAGATAGTTATCAGGAAATCCCATGAGACGTGTTGCCTCGAAGTGAGTGATCGCGCGAGGCTGCTCGGGGTGAAGATACCTACCCTTTTCAGGCTTGTTGAATTCAGTCCGGATGGTTACTGACGGCCTATCCCAGAACATTCGCCCCATGACATCTCCAGATCCTGAAGTATGGGATCTCCAACAGGGCGATTTAAGCTCATCTGGTAGATCGAATCGGTTGCCTCCGGCTGGGATGGTGGCGAATCGCTGTAGTGAGAGATCAGAATAATTGCGGGCTAAATGAAGCTCGAAGGAACGGAAAGGGCCGGGGCGAACCGAACCATTAAAACTGATTGAACGATCAGGAAGATCAGTGGAAGTGACAACCGGCTCGAGACCATTAAAGGCGTCGCGAACCGTGCGGTAATCGTTCTTACCTGATGAGCTTGGCGCCGGGAGCTTGAGCACAGGAACGTCACGTCGGGATCCGAGAATGATCATCCGTTTCCGAGATTGCGGAACACCATAGTCTGCTGTGTTCACGGTCCAAATAGAGGCGACGTAGTCTCGAAGCTGGCCGGTAGCCAGTTCGTTAATGAAAACTTCCTTCTGTTGAGATTTTTGAAACTGAGGAACATTCTCCATCACGAAGTAGCGCGGTGAAGTATCTGCTACAACTTGAGCGTATTGCTCCCAGAGGAAGTTCTTTTCGTCGTTCTCCTCCTGCCTACCGAGTGTTGAGAATCCCTGGCAGGGTGGGCCGCCCACCACTACATCGGTGTCTCGAGCTGCGCCGGAAGTCGCCCAGGATACGATATCGACGTTAGCCACATCAGCTTCAGGAAAATTGGTTGAGTAAGATGCCGCAGCGTCGAGATCCCATTCCACCGCTTGGAAAGGGGAGAGCCTGGGATCCGCTGCAGTCAGGCCAGCAGTCAACCCGCCGGCACCTGCAAAAAGATCCGTCACCCGGATACCTGATGGAGAGTCAATCACTTGAAGAATGCTACCTGACCTGGATCTTTATTGGAAGTCACCGTTCTCCGAAATATCCTGCTCCTGGGAACTCTGGAGAACCGATCAGGCATGCGCGGTCCAGAAACTGATTATGCGCTTCACAAGAAACTTCAGGGGCCAACATACAATAGTGACAGGCTGCCAAGTTGGAATTATCAACGCCTCGGACGTTCGACTCGATGCACACAGGGTCAGCGGTGCACCATCGAGCATGCTCGACAGCACCCGTCATTACCTTGAGGATATTGGCGACGGTGCCCTGTGCACTTAGGCCACCTAAGCTGCCAGCTGAGTCAGAAGTCGAGGTGTAAAAAAGAATCCCAGCCTGGTCCCCGCGGGCATAAATCCGCTCTTTGATCGAAGAGGCAGGATAGCCGGTTACTAGTGCTAGCTGGTCCATAAGCGAGTGAGAGAGGGAATGCAGCAGCAATTCTCGAGGTGTGATTCCTGATACTGGCTTAGCGTTGTTAATCTTTGCTGCGCGGTCAATTGCGTACTTCGTGGACTCCCATTGACTCAGTCTTTCAGGATCCAGATGCACAAAAATTCCTTCTCCGAAAGCTTCGATTGCAGGAAGCCAATTCATAGGTTTCTCTGAGAGTAGATTCTCATTGCGGCTCTTTTGCTTATCATCAGGTTCTAGACGTGAGAAGCCTGTGAGAACCCGCACTTCTCGGAGTCGAGGCAACTGAGACACTGAAATAATTCCAGAGTTACGAGCTAAGGATTGCTCGAGATCGTACACGTAGCAAACAAACTCTTCGTCCCCGTCCACCTCCTCTGCAGTTTCTTGGAAGGCTGCATACTCGCCATCGAGTATATCGAGCAACATCTCTTCAGTGGATTTAGAGGCATCTGGAATCTGCATGTCAAGGAATGCTTTCTTGAGCTCAGGAATAGATAGCCCCTCAAGCTTTGCTATATAGTCAAAGTTACTATTGCGTAGATCTTCTGGCATTCCTGCCAGATAGTCAAACTTATCCTGAATTACGGACAGAGCTTTGGATTCGGGTGCCGGAATGCTGATAGCAGCGCGAACTTTAGAACGCCATACTCCCGAAGCACCTCGTTGAAGACCCGTGAGCCTTTCATCGCAGCTCGCACTATCCAGCGAGGGAAGCCACGGGGTACCACCTTCACATTGAAGTTGAAGAAATCCACGTCCCAGAGCATTTTCCATCGTGCGTGCGGCACCACAGGAACAAGTTAGCTGTATTCCGCGCAATGAATCGTCTCCGCCGTCCACCTGAAGCCGGATTTCATGGTTGGAGCCTTCTTCTCCATTGAAACCCTTGTGGAGCCAACGCCAATATGGAAAGTCCTGGATATGTCCATTACTGCAAGCAGCTACAAAACGTGATGTCACCAGGCTTTTTCCCGGACAGTACCGGCATTCGTTGATTCGTTCGCCTTCTTTGTTCTTACGAGCCAGCTTGTACCACTTGTCTAAACGGTTGCAATTAGGGCACGTCACCCACTCGGGAAAGCGGGCAATTTGGAGCGTGTCTCGGTCGCCTGAAGGAGGCTGCAGGAAAGTACGAACGTTGAGTGCGCGCGCCAAATTGGGCTCACTAATTTCAAACTCACGCCTATTCGAATGGTCAGCATACCAATAATCCTGACCAAGCATAATGAAACTCTCGGAAGCAACTGGAATTAGTGAACCAATACCGTAGGTCGTAATTAGCTGTGACCGTCGGACCGAAGAAATCGGTTGAACAAATTTTTGCTTCCTTGCACGTCCGCGTACCATTATTTCCTACTTCTAGGTTTATAGATAGTTAGTTTCGTCTCTGCATCGACATCACGCAAGCTAGTCAAAGTTTCCATCGGAAACTCAACGGCATTGAATCTGCCAGGATTTGTTGAACTTCCACTTGGCCGAATCAACCAGCCGTCAGGAGATCCTCCCGGTTTAATATACATTTGTCCATATTCGGAAATTTCATCACGCTCGGATGATGCCTCCCACGTATCAAGTAGTTTGATTAATCGTGCCATAAAGGGCTTTGAGTCAGGTTCAGAAACCCGGGACGACCGATCGACGAGCGGAACAATTACCCTATTATAAATCTCGTTTTTGAATACATGAGCTTCACCAGCTGCATTGGAAGCCCTCATCTCATCAATTGCCATGCGGGTAGCAGCCACGAGGACTCCGTGCGCTCCGCGATCACGCGCGCGTGCAGAAAATGGAGTTGCAGTCGTCGCTTCTACAGAACGGTAGAGTGATCTATGGAACGGTACAAAAGCCTCGAAGTGGGAGACATCTCGGGATCGCTGAGCATTAAATGCGACAAATATCAGACCAGGGTGTTTACGACCCACCCGGCTGGTGGCTTGAATATATTCTGAAGTATTTTGTGGTTGACCTGCGACGACCATAAGGCCTAAGCGATCAATGTCGAGTCCAACAGAAATCATGTTCGTAGCAAGTACGACATCCGGGCTGTTTGCAGGTGTAGGGCCGGTTATGGAAACTTCCATTTGTTCACGCATGGACAAGATTTCTGCAGCAGAGCGACGGGATGTTAACTCTAGCGGCTCGTTTCCTGATGACTGACGAGGCTTTTCTCCACGACGGTTGGCTATCACAGTCACTCTGTCTGGGATGTCGTCGATGACCTGAAGATATGTTGATCCAAGCACTCGCAGGCTGTTGAAGTATCCTAGAAGAGTCCAGTAGGCATCACGAACTTCATCTGTTGTCTGAATACTCTCCGCAGCTTGAAGGACAGCAGCGTATAGCCGAACAAGCAGAGTGGCTTGCGAAGTGCCTGGGGCGACTACTCCCACATACTTGCGATCACCCATCTCATCTGGAGATGCTTCTTTAGAGAAATAGTTGTCTGATGGCGAAATGCCAGCAGGCGGGAATTGTGCTGCCTTTCGATCGAAAACACTTAGAACTTGCTCATCTGCGCGACGGATAGTGGCGGTAGACGCGATCACCTTTACCTTGGATCCACTCGCTTTATAGAGAGCTAGATCGAGGGCAGATTCGTACAATCCAACCATGGTTCCGAGTGGTCCTGATATCAGATGCAGTTCATCCTGAACTATCAGATCGGGAGTGGGGTGCTTTCCATCAGTACCTAAAAGGTGAGAAACTTCACTCCGCCAGGTCATTTGAGCAAATTTGTCAACAGTTCCTATAATCAGCGAAGGTCGCTTTTCATAGAGGTCATCGTCGATAATATATAGCGGCAGAGAATCGTGAAATTCACAATAAATATTAGGGCAACAGATAGATAATCCTGAAGAGTCTTCTATGTAATAGTTCTCAGAAGATAAACTGTAGCTACAGTTTGGACATCTTTTTACTTGAATCAGGTTTGAATCTCGATCGTGTTTGCTTCCAGACTTTAGCTTCTTTAGTTCAATCTTTGCGAGACTAATTCGGTTAGGAACTGTAGAATCACCAACCCATAATCCTAGTGATATCTCCAGTTCAGTGTTTGGTAAGTGACGTCGGCGAATAATCTCAAGGGCGCAAATCAGACCAGCCGCTCGAGTAAACTGGTCAGTTGTCAAAATACGGAGAGTATAGCGCATGATTGCTGAGACTCCACCAGCTTTTGGATCAAGAATCCGCCGGTAGAGAATACTAAATGCAATGCAACCAAGATATGCTTCAGTCTTACCTCCGCCCGTAGGAAACCAGAGGAGATCGGCCAGATGACGTTCTGGATGGCGACGGTCCCCTAGGGCAGGAAGATTCATGAGGATGAATGCCATCTGGAAAGGCCGCCATGCCTGCTTTGTGATGTATAAGTTCTCTGGATCCATTCGGATCTTAGAACCATTGGATGCCCGGGCGGTATCTTGAGCATCTCGTTGTTGGATCATCGCCAGATTCATGAGTTCGAAAGCCTGAGACATTGAAGAATCATCTAGCGAGTCGATACCGCTTCGAATGCGTTCTAGGCACTCTGTGGCATGGATAAGGTTCTTTCTACCCTCCTTAAGGAACTGATCAGAGAGATCATCTTCAGTATCTAAATCTAGATACTGCTCTTCAATCCACTTCTCGTAAGAGTCAGCTAATCCATGAAGTTCCTCACGGCCAGAAGGTCGAGCAACTTTACCCATATTGAGGTCATACTCACCAAAAGGATCTCCTTCTGTCCCTGCCGCAGCACTTGACAGTGGAACACTCTGTTCAGGAATATAGGTTGACTGGATTTCAAATACGCCTGAAATACTATCTTCCCATGTAGCAGCACAGCCATGTCCCTGGGCGATATTCGCCTGAGCTCGATATAAGAATGCTGTAGAAACTGAATCAGTATCCTCGGCAAAAACATCTGAGTTCCCTCTATTATCGACAAAGGGTAGCGATGGAGAAACAACGCGAAGTTTTGGACGAAACCAGGAGAAGGCATCTTTCTTGCCTTTAAATTCACTTTTCTTATTGAGATTAACAAGCGTGACAGTAATTCTCACACGATCACCAAAGGGAGGTCTGACAACCGATATCAATTCGAGTTTTCCATCAGATCCTTCGACCGTATGTCGTTTCACATCAAGAGTATCAATTTGTTCATCGATGGGGATAGAGATAGGTTCACTAGGTGAAACACGTTTTGGCGTCCAATGTGTCTCATCACTTGAAAACTCGTATTGTACTGCGGAGGGATAAACCAGAACCTTATCGCAGTGATTCCTGGATGGAAGCGAGAAGGTTAGTCCCATAGATGAAGGAAGCGACTGATTGGACATAGAAACATCCTGCTCAGGCTGTTCATCTGTGTTTATCCCAGACTGCTTCAACTCTGGGACTAGAGAGATACTAGCGTCAGTGCCATCCGGATTCTTCGAATCATTCTGATCCTCTTGTGGAAAAAGAACACCAACAATGATGCGATTGAGGGGAGCGCTGTCAAGAAGTTCGCCATCTGGTCCCATTAATTCTTGAGTAACAAATGAGATTACATCTTTCCTTGCTTTATACCAAGATTCTAGATCTCGAGACATCTCAATATCCTTTTCTATTTGAGAAACTGATTGAAGCAAAACCTAATGGTCTGGGAATTAGAAAAGGGCGCCCCTCATCAACTAAAAAATTGATCGATGACTCTGTCCCCTGGACGGGAACTGGCCCAAGCAAGGGCCAATTTGCAGAAGTAGAATTAGTCAACCGTTTTACGGTTTTGCCAAATTCTTCTGTTGTTAATGCAACATGCTGATTGTCTATATAACAACGATAAATAGGGACTTCTTGATCTAGGTCAAGAAGTCGAAAGGAAAGTTTAGATTGAGCATCTACCTTAGTCAAAACCAACTGGCCGTCTCTGCCTCCAAAGAGTTTATCGTTTCGAATATCCTGAGAGTCAATGTAGATGGCTTTTGGGGAATGCCTGCGAAAAGTTGGAATAATCCATCGACCGAATTTCGTATAGACTTTTTCTATAGATTCAGACGGGAGAACAGCTAGCAAGCGTCGTCGAGCACGAGAAATGGCTACAAATAGCATCTCGAGGCTGGAATCAGATCGCTTTGAAGGTGTAACTAGTGCTTCTGGGTCGTAGATTAAGACATTATCGTATTCTAAGCCTTTAGACTGGTGAATAGTACTGATTGTAAAACCGCTGCTTAGCGTACGTTTGTGAGGAGTGTGCACCAATTTTGCAGCTTGTTTGCTGATGTCATTCCAATATAGTTCTGAAGATGAGTCGAGGTGGATCCCTAGACTGAGAGCATCCTCTTCTTGAAAGTTAGGTAATTTGCGGGAGAATTTGCGGAACTGATCGGATGAGAAGGAAGCAGACCTTGAATCTGATAGTATAGCCCACTCACCAAGCCAAGATGGAAGGCAAGGACATAGTTCAGACTTCAATACTATTTCTACTTCAATTCCTTCATTACGGAGAATCTGGAAAATCTGCAAGGCTTCTGCATTACCAGAAGTCAATAATGCTGTGCTTCCGTGCCAACTATCGACCATTTTGCTAAGATGTTTTAGATTGATTGCCGGTATCTCAGACTGAAGCTCGTCGAGAGCTAGTCGATTATCTAAATAACCTTCGATAGACCGTGCACTCTCAAGGTGACTGAAAATGCTTTTCAATCTTTCATTCTGTGCACGATACTGGCCTCTGAGATGGATGATTTCAATCTGGCGTATGGAAGAGAGCTCATCAATAAACTCTATCCAGCTCTCATCTATAGAGCGTTGCTCTGAGTATTCGTCAGCGGTATCAAGAAAGCTGTAGATAGACTGTGCCGGATCCGCAAATATTGTAAGCCCACAATCATCAGGAGCCTGCCTCATCAGCTCGCACAAGAACTCCCGTCGGCACCCGCTGATATCCTGTGCTTCGTCAACGATTACGTGGCAAATATCATAAGTGAGGTCGCTACCATGTTCCTGAAGGTAGAACGTGGCTCTCTTTATCCGGGCCTCAAAATCAGGTAAGTGCTCCGTTCGCGGCTCAAATTCGTTGACTATCTCCAGCGCCAGAGAATCAACAGTGCGCTGGTCTACAGATATATCTAGACTGTCAATCATATGCTCTGTAGAAGAAAAAGCTGCTTGGATAGCTGAACGTGAAAATGATATATAGAGAACGGAATGATCTTCTGGGTTGGGGACCGATGAGTCTAGTTTTTCGAGTAGTGCAACACTCGTCGTAGTTTTACCTGTTCCAGGACCTGCGATAACCACTCGGCAGTCTGCGTAATGAAGATTAGCTACGGCTTGCTGACTTTCATCAAGACTAAATCGACTCATCTAGTATTCCTTTGTCAGTGAGACGTTCAAATGATTTGTAGTTGATCGAAAGGTCGAACTCAGTAATATTGTCTAGAAGGTTCACAATATGTACATGTTCGGTTCCGCCATTTTTCGGTCCACGAAGTCCACGACCAATCATCTGTTGATAGAGGACTTCGCTAGAGGTAGGGCGAGTGATATAGACAGCCTCTGTTTTCGGAGCATCAAATCCTTGAGTCAGGACCGAATAGTTTGTCAGAACTCGAATTTCACCTTTCTTGAATCGATCGACAGCCAGCTCGCGATCAGTTTGCGAAGTATTCGCATTGATTGAGGCGGATGGGATTCCCTCGAGCGTGAGCAAAGTAGCAAGAGTCTCTGCATTCGCGACAGAGGTTGCGAATACCAAAATTGACCATTCTTGAGGTTTGCTCTTAATAGAATCAATAATCTGCTGAGTTCGAACTAGATCCTGACCCAGTTCTTGCTCTTTAGACTTTGGGAGCCAATTCAGTGATTTGAAGTCATGTATTTCTGCTGGGGTCAGTGAGACAAAGTTGTCGCTTCTTATCGTCTCCATCGTGACATGTGACAGTACTTCGACTCTCTGAAGGTACTTCATAGGGTTCTCATCACCAAAGACCCCCGCATCCAACATATTGTTGTCGAAACGATTCCTTAGGCGAGTAGTTTCATCTGAGTCTTGCCGGCCACGAAAGGGAGTCGCAGTTAAGCCGAGTAGGAGTTTATTGCGCTTCGTGTGAGTAAGACCAGCCCACTTGAGGATCTTGGTGTATGAAGGAGAAAGCGCAGTGTGAGCTTCGTCAATGACCAGCAGAGGAGCTTCCTGAAGCCAACCATATTCTTCTTTATCCAGTGTGTGGAGCATTTTTTGCCAGGTGGCGACAATAACCTGGACGCCTGAAGTCTCCTCTGTCGCACTATAGTTCTTCCAATGACGACTGATGCTCAGCCTAGTGCCTATACTTCCACTTGAGCGCCATAGGAATGCCCATGCATCGATGGCCTGTTCGCAAAGCTCTGCACTGTCAACTAGCCATAGTACGGGGCCAGAGAAGCAATCATTCTTGATTGCTTCAATGATGGTTTGAACCGCTACTCGGGTTTTGCCAGCTCCAGTGGGAAGTGTCACCAGACCTCGGTTGGGGCCGTCTCCATCGAGCATTTTATATAGGTTGTCAGAAACCTTTTGCTGATAGTCGTGGAAAGTTTCCGCTTCGATCGGCCCGTCCACGTAGTCAGTAGGTTTACTTTTCTCAACATGTTTGTTGCCAGCCCAAACTTCGTCGAAACCTAGGTCGCGAACCCATTTGCGTGCCGCATGACTTCCATTCCACGTACCGGGAGGCGGGCCAACCTGGAGGCTTCCTTTTGCCTGTTCGCAGGCTTTGCGGAGCGCATTTACTCCCAGCATCTTGATACAGACCTCTGCTAGATGGATTCCTTTTGGTTCTTGGCCATTGGTCCTCTTCAAGAATTCAATAGCAGAATTTGAAATAAGAGAATAGAGATGATCTTCACCTGCAATGAGGAATAGGCGTTCTGCATCGCTGCTTGCGTTTCTGGCTCTGGTACGAACCTTGCTATTTCGATTTGCGTGTGTGGTTTCTAATAGATATTCAACAGTATCTGGCTCGCTGTTGCATTCGAGCGATTGAAGAATCTGTATCAGCTCTTCGGATTCGGTAGCGCCGGTGGAGAGGATGGTGTTACCGTTTCTTCCGTATTCCACGGGAATTCTTGATTTTGGCCTGCCTTCGATAGCGGTCGTCATCTCAATACTTTCGCAAGGTTGAACCGATAGTTCTTCAATTCGATCAATTTCTAGAGTGCTAAGTGAAGGATATCGGAATTGCAACGACTGAGCTTCTCCACCTGTCCTATACTCAAACTCGATAGGTATGGTGGATCCGTCCATGAGCTTCCAATTGTCACTAAGTTCTTTGCTGTCGTCTGGACTACTGACTTTCAGCGTCGGAATGCCAAGTTTCTCGAATTCTTCCTCTTTTTCATGGTCTGCAGTGACTGCAACTGTTTTAGGATCCAGCAGGACCCATGTGCCTGAGTCCTGTACGTGAATATGCGAAGGTACAAATCCAGTGTCTCTTGACATATAGCACCACCAGGAGTAACTTTTCCCGACTGCTAGTTCGTTGTCTCTTTTGACATGAGTTTCAACTAGTTCGGTGAACTCATCTTGAGATAATTCTTCCATGTTCAAGTGATACCCGAGAGCATCTTTCATATCATCAGTGAGATCGAGGTTCGTAATGACAGGAACAATGTCTCGAATATCCTGATCGTCATCGTCGATGACAAAGCATTTTTCGATAGGAGCGAATTCGAGTGTTGTTTGGAGGAGACCATATTTTTTCACCAGCCAGTACTCAGGCTGGAGGATGGGGGAAGATCTCCGAGTTTTGTACGAAGGAGTTACCCAAGGATGGGTCGAAGAATGAAGGATATGCTGCGTGATCGCTGCTCGGTTGGTATCACTAAGCTTTGTGAAATTATCTAAAGGTCCTAGTAATAATGGGCTCTCGTTGAAATCAATATTTTCCCATTCTGGTCGTACTATCTTCATCTCGAGCCCAGCAGCCTGACGATGTTCCTTCTTATACTCAGTAAGCCATTTTGTATTCTCGTGCTGACTGCGAAAAGGGTGATCTTGTATACCTAATAGATCAAGTACACTGTGATCAGCTGCATGGAACTTTGAATCAACGAGATACTCGTAATCTGCAACAATATTTTGGATTACTTTACCTGGAATATAATGGCTCGCGGGAAGAACCCATTCACCTTTGCCATTTTTAATTCGGACGACATGAGATTGCTTTCCGTTAAATAGTTCATTGAAAGCTTCTTTGATGTCTTCTAGATCGGATTGACGCAACACCGCCCAGAGATTTTCCCAATTGATCCCTACTGCAGTGGTCTTAAGCTCAGAGAGCGTCTCCATGAGCTTTCCGGTCTGCGCGTAATCACTGATGCCAAGGATTTTTAGTGCGATGTAACCATCTTGAACGTCAGTCACTCGGGGATCAATGATTCCTGGAGCACTGTCTTCCGAAGAATTCCTGATGAAACAACGGCCTGCAATCGGTTGCACATAGATGCCGATTTCAAGTAGTACAATATTTGACTCCTGAATAGCGGCCTCGCAATCCTCTTCTGAGGGATCTACTTCTCCCAGTAGAAGCGCTGCATAGCCTAGTGCCCTGAGCGACTGATTTGGATCTGGCGTTCTCGCTTCAGCATCGATGAAGCTCTCTAGCCAGGTGGTTATACTCTTGCTAAAGCGGCCTTCCTCTTCTTTTGTGCGTTCCCGGTCGTCTTTCGTCATCAATCTGACGACCTTGGAGCGTCGGTCCCTGTTTGACGAGCATTGGGGATGTAACCAGCCCTCTTTATCGACCGCGTGCTCGATCCAGTCAGCTTGGAGGCGATCGGGAATGACTGCTGGGAGCATTTTTAGACCCTGCGGTGTTCTTAGCTCTTCGGCAGCATTAGGAAGACTGCGGACTTCCCGCAAGGCTTGATAGATCGGCTTGTTGATTTCACGGTCAGCCCAGCTTTTCGCTTCTCGGCCTCGTGCTGGCAGCACATCGAGGTAGCGACCAAATCGTTTCTCATCGTTGTCTTTTGCCGTAGGGTTTCCGCTAATCAATTCCGATCTTGCGTCTACAACAAGCTGAGGGACTACTTCCGTGAGAATCTCAGAGTTGAATTTGCCTTCAATGACATTGATGCGGTCGTCGGAGAGCTTCCAAGGAGCATTTATGTAGCCGCTCAATGAGAGCTCAGATTTCACTGGGAAGTAGGCGGAGAGCCTACCTGTACCTGCTCCGCCATCGAGCGGAACAGCCCAGCTGACAGTGATTGAGTCGCGGCGTGCTGACTGACCTGCTGAATTCAGTGCCTCTCGTGAGGGGACATGGTCTTTGTGGACAACAACCCACGTAGACTTTCTCCCTGCTGCATCAACCAAGAAGACTCGTTTTCCGCTAGTCTTGGTTTGATATCTCTTATCGGAGTTCTTTCGTGTAGAAGTCAGCCGTAGTTCTGTTACGTGGGGTACGAAAAGGCAAAAGGACTGATCGAAGTCATCTAGTTCAGACTCGAGGCCATCTAGCGCGCCGTCTTTAATGGGTACTTTGACGATCGTAGTTGCCCACTTGCTGAGTGACCGCAAAGTATCATCGTCTAGGAAGGCCTCAGCTGGATTGACAGTCCACGCTATGCGTAGAGCCGGCACGGCACTCTTGTCCCACTCATAGCCGAGTTGATCCTTAAGGAATTCTGCAGTTTTACTTCTGCCGAACTGGAAAGAGGCTGATCGGCTGAGGATCATCGGCCCATCTGAGACACCGCTGATTGATTTGAATCCTAGGCCGAAACGACCAATCTCATCACCCTTCTTATCTGAAAGATGGTGATAGAGGAGTGCTCGGACGCCCTCGTCTACGAATGGATTCCCTTCATTGGCGACATACAGGGCTTTGGGGGTCAAAAGAACCTCAATTTTGCCCTTGCTTCCGTGCATCGCGTCCGCAGCGTTCTGAATCAACTCTTGGATCTGCTTGCGGCCGTACCCGCCTTCCGCAATCGAGGCCTCTTTCTGGGCGTCCTCTTCGATGCGATTTGAGTCATTTCGATAGACCTCTACACATCGATTTCTGTACTCGTCGACGAGGTTAAGGAGCTCTAGGTCGGGATCGTTCCAGTCTTGCATTCTTCGTTCCTCACTAGTTCTGAATCATGTTGCTTAATAGGTAGCAGATAATGTCTGCACACAGCAGGACATTACGCATACTTGTTCGATAGTTGAGTCATTTTTGTTCGTTTTTGCATGTAGCACGACTATTTTGAAAATAGACTGGATCGACGAGTTTTTCGATACGGGTAGGGGGAGACCGAGCATTTAGGTTACCCCCGACAGGCTTCTTTCGTAGTCGGTATTCGTCTCAGCTCTGGAACTCATTCGAGCGGGCGTTTCGAAACCTTGCTCGACACTCTGATTGCGTTGGCGCTCGATGTCAGCTCCAGTAGACTTGTACAGCTTCTACATTTTGCCTCGATTGGTGTAGCGACTAAGGACCCCGTAGGGCTCCTAGGTCTTCCGAAATTACTCAAGGAACCGCAGATCGAGCGTGGGGGTCGTCTTTGTGTCGATCCGTACTCGATTGACTCATTTAATATGCAGAAATGCTAATCAAACTCCTTTTGGGTAGCCCGGGCCTTTCCCTGAATCTGCGGTCGGATCGCAAGATACACATTCTGAAAGCGACGGAAGCGGCCTGCATTCGCGTGGAAGCTATTCAACGGCAAAAGGCGCACCAGCGGTGTTAGCTGGGAGTAGGGTTTTTTCGGGGATCTGAACGGAATCTAGCTAATGATTTGCCCAAGCATTCGAGAGGCTCTTTTGATATCTGCTTCGATCGTGTTGAATGTTGCTAGATTGGTGACTATCCATGAGGGCAAAGATGGAGATAGCTACTTTTCCCTTGCTGTATGGGGAAGCCATGTTCATGTATCTAAAGTTTCAATAGTCTGCTGATGATGGTCGCGTCACGGGGATTTTGGTCATAGTGGCCTGGAGTGTGGAATAGCTCACGATGTCATCTTTGAGTAGAGGCATGTTGCCAAATGATGACTAAGTTGTTGAAAGCCTTTGTGGGTGGATATCTTGATATTTCCCATAGGGAATTAGTCGTCTGTCCAGTTGAAATGTTGCATCTCTGAAACTGGATTTGACAATGTTCGGCAACAGGTGTGAATCGTTGTCATCTATGTATGAGCACTATTTAGATTTAGTTGCTCTTCATTTGAAAATTTATAAGTTATGGTATGAATTCAATGATTGACCTAGAAGATGGTATAAAAAAGCTTCAACAATATTAGCTCGAACTGATTCAATTATGAGTATAGTTAAGCTCATGCCTGCCGTGATAACCTTTTCTAATCTGACTGAGTCTGGACATGACTATGACGATGATCTATGGAATTCGTATAGTTTCCCTAGTCGGTATCAGAAAATTTTAACTCCAGGGGTTCGGGTGCTGTTCTATACGGGTAAGCGACTATTTCAAGGAAAATCAGAGGCGCGATATCTAGGGGCAGGTGTCATCGGGGGCGTTTGGGACACTGGCGAGACATCGAGCAGATATCGACTGCTGCGGTGCGAAACTCTACAGACCATCAGATTCCCAGCAGAGGTCCCACTAAAGGATGCCGATAATTTGTATTTTGAAAGTAGGGCTGATCATTTGGAACATGTGGGGCTTTATTTTAGTTCGGGCGTCCGCAAGATCTCAGTCGAAGACTATAGGCGGATATTGCATTGTGCTATCGATCTTGACCCAATGCTTGAGGGTCTCTCTTAGCATCTGAGCACTCTTCAGCCGACGCGATTATCTCTAGGGCTTCGGCCGTCTGAAGTGGATTTTGGGCTTGAGGCGGTTTGGTTCTGTCCATTGTCGACAATTTCGAATGAGTCTCATGTCGTTGGATCGGCAGCAGATATAGCCACTGCGACACAGAACACGCCCGATCAAATGGTGTTTCGGGCTCAGTTGCCGTATATTGGCACGATAATGAGCATCACCGATAACGCCACCGGCGGCGTGAACGAGCCGGCTGACCTTAACACGTCGAGTACCCAGGAAAATCCGCAAGGTGACGCAGCGCAAGCTGCTTCCTCCTCTGCCAAGCCACTGACCATCGAGGACCTTAATGGTTCCGATGCTCCGGCCCAGGCGGAACAGGACACCAGGGAAGCGGATAAATCCCAGGAAAGCGACTCCAAGACCACCAAGGTCGCGGACACTGAAGACAACACTGACAAAAAAGCCTCGAAGAAGGCCGACAAGGGTAACGGGTTTGAGAACCTTGGACTGCCCGATGCCGTCCTCGCAGCGGTGAAAAAGGTGGGTTACGAAACCCCCTCCGCTATCCAAGAGCAGACCATCCCGGTTTTGATGGAGGGCAACGACGTCGTCGGCCTCGCCCAGACCGGTACCGGCAAGACGGCCGCCTTCGCGCTGCCGATCCTCGCCCGCGTTAACCCCAAGGAGCGTTCCCCCCAGGCGCTTGTGCTGGCTCCCACCCGTGAGCTCGCTCTCCAGGTGGCAGATTCCTTCCAGTCTTTCGCCGATCACCTCGGTGGCATTCAGGTGCTGCCGATCTACGGTGGCCAGGCTTATGGCATTCAGCTTTCCGGCCTGCGCCGTGGTTCCCAGATCATCGTGGGCACCCCGGGCCGCGTCATCGATCACCTGTCCAAGGGCTCCCTGGACATCTCCAAGCTGCGTTTCCTGGTTCTCGATGAGGCCGATGAGATGCTGAACATGGGCTTCCAGGAGGATGTTGAGCGCATCCTTGAGGACACCCCGAATGAGAAGCAGGTCGCTCTCTTCTCTGCGACCATGCCGAACGGCATCCGCAAGATCTCCAAGCAGTACCTGAACAACCCGCAGGAGATCTCAGTTAAGTCTGAGACTCGCACTGCCTCTAACATCACCCAGCGCTACATCAACGTCGCGCACCGCAACAAGCTCGATGCGATTACTCGCATTCTTGAGGTCACTGAGTTCGAGGCCATGATCGTGTTCGTGCGTACCAAGCACGAGACCGAAGAAATCGCCGAGAAGCTGCGCGCCCGTGGATTCTCTGCGGCCGCCATCAACGGTGATATCGCGCAGAACCAGCGTGAGCGCACCGTCGATCAGCTCAAGAGCGGCAAGCTGGACATCCTGGTTGCCACCGACGTTGCTGCCCGTGGCTTGGACGTTGATCGCATCAGCCACGTGCTGAACTTCGACATCCCGAATGACACCGAGTCCTACGTTCACCGCATTGGCCGTACCGGCCGTGCAGGCCGTAGCGGCGAGGCAATCTTGTTCGTCACTCCTCGTGAGCGTCGTATGCTCCGGGCCATCGAGCGCGCCACCAATGCGCCGCTGACCGAGATGGATCTGCCGAGCGTCGATGCAGTCAACGAATCCCGCAAGGTTAAGTTCGCTGACTCCATCACCGATTCCCTGGAATCGAAGCAGATTAACCTGTTCCGTACCTTGGTTAAGCAGTACGCCGATGAGCACGAGGTTCCGATCGAGGACGTCGCAGCTGCTTTGGCTTCCCAGGCGCAGGCTGGCGCGGACTTCCTGATGAAGGATCTCCCGCCGGAGCGTCGTCGTGATCGTGATGATCGTGGCGGCCGTTTCGACCGCAATGATCGTGGCGGCCGTAACGATCGCGGAGATCGCCCCGACCGCGGTGCTCGCTTCGAGCGCAATGGTGACTTTGCTACCTACCGCATCGCGGTTGGCAAGCGCCAGCACGTTCGCCCGGGCGCTATCGTTGGTGCACTTGCTAACGAAGGTGGCCTGACCAGCAAGGACTTCGGCCGTATCACTATCGCCGTTGACCACACCTTGGTCGAGCTGCCCAAGAGCATGGACAAGTCCGTTCTGGACCGCCTGTCTGATACCCGCATCTCCGGTCAGCTGATCAACATCGAGGCAGATTCCGGTGCTGTGCACCCGCCTCGTGGCAATGATCGTGGCGGCGACCGCGGTGGATACCGTGGCGGACGCAACAACGACCGTGGCGGCGACCGCGGTGGATACCGTGGCGGCCGTAACAACGATCGTGGCGGCGACCGCGGTGGATACCGTGGCGGACGCAACAACGACCGTGGCGGCTGGCAGAACTAGCCACTAGCGCTGTCTTTTCAAAGACCTTCACTTTCTGACTCGCAGATGCGAGATCGGGCAGTGGAGGTCTTTTGCTATGTCTAGGTCCGCTGGAAAAGGAAGGCTGAGACCTGTCTACGCTGTTCGAGCTTGAGATCGCCCAAGCTATCTCGGTGGAAATTCCGAGAGATAGCAAAACGCGGGCTCCCGCACGCACCTAAAAGTTCCAAGAGGAACTTAGGTACGAGTGCGAGGCCCGCGTTGTGGGTTTAAGACTGCGGAGAGCTTAGAGGTACATCAAGACGAGCATGATGATCCAGAGCAGGGAGAAGATTCCGCCAAACATGGACAGCTGAGATTTGGTTTTGGCCCAATTGGCCACCGCATCCTTTTCTGGATCGAAGTCGCCGGCATCGAGTAGACCCAAGGCGCCCATCATCTTCTTCTGGCGAGGAATGATAGCCAGCAGTAGCAAGACCCA
The DNA here is from genome assembly GCF_003716585.1 of Corynebacterium alimapuense. Taxonomy (GTDB): domain Bacteria; phylum Actinomycetota; class Actinomycetes; order Mycobacteriales; family Mycobacteriaceae; genus Corynebacterium; species Corynebacterium alimapuense. The sequence goes on along the minus strand of NZ_PTJO01000005.1, from coordinate 181,311 downwards.
AGCGATCACCGCGAGGGCGATGGCAGCATGGTAGCGGCCTTCGCGCCAATAACCACCATCGAGGAACATGATGGCCACACCAAACAGCGGGACCAAGGCTGCCAAGACACCATAGGTGGTGGTGATCTTGTGTAGGACCGTGGCGGCACCAGCGGCGCTGCTATCACCCTCATGGGCACGGGTGGCTTGAACCTGAAAGCTGGAGACTGCCACGGTGACTGGGCCGATAAACAACACGGCGGCTAGTACGTGGAGGACGATGAGGATCGTGATCATAGGTGTGGTGGGTACCTTTCAGTACAAACGCGGTAGAAACTAGCTGATTTCACCGCTTAGCCTATCCAGTGGTGTCGAGACTCGTCCATTCCAATAACCCCCGGCAGCTTCCCCTCATAGCGGAGATGTCCTCGTCAGGCAGTGCGAGACCATAGGATCCGGCTACCACCGCCAGACGGTGGGAATACCAACATCTGGCGGAGCGATCAGGTGGCAGCCATTCGGCCGGCAGTAGGTCGGACTTTTCGCGGTTGGCCGCTTGAGCGGTGACCACCAGGTTGGCCGGATCATTGGCAAAGGCCACACGCTGACTATCTGACCACGTATGAGCCCCTAGATCCCAGGCAGCAGCGAGTGGGAAGATATGGTCGATCTCCACTGGCGCTGGGAGGATGACCTGGTGGCCGGTGTAGGGATCATGCAACATCCCGCCCACCGCGCGGCAGTCCTCAAGCTGGGCATGCTGAAGGTGGGTGACAATCATCTCCTCGCGAATGCTGCAGGCACCGGAGTGTGCCCACCCGGGGCCGAATTCAGAGCGCTCATAACCGAGTACTCGAGCACGCTGAGGGCTCACGGGGACCTGGATCAAGGCGGCGTCGAGAGCAGGCAGTCCAGGCCCGGAGCGCGGAAGGAGGTGGGGTAGCAGTAGCGCTAGGGTGGCGACGGTAAGCAGGATTAGGTACCAAAAAAGGGGCCTCACACCAGATTGGACTGGTGCAAGGCCCCTTTCGGTTCCCCGTGGTGGTGCTTGGGGGAGGGGATTACTACAAGCTAGAGCTCGCCGCGATCAGCCTTGACAGCTGCAGTCTCAATGTCGAGGTCTTCGTGCTTAGCGGAGACATCCGACAGGTGAGAAGCGCGGTCAAAGACCTCGACGGTCTCATCGGAGGGCTTCTTGGTAGCCAAGGTAACGACGACCATCACGATGGTGGCCAGGATGAAGCCTGGGACCATTTCGTAGATGATGTCGCCGGCAGCCGAGCTGCCCCAAGCAATGACGACCACAGCACCGGTGACCATACCGGAGATAGCACCCGGTACGTTCAGACGCTTCCAGTAGAGCGAAGCGATTACCAGCGGGCCGAAGGCAGCGCCGAAGCCTGCCCAAGCGAAGCCAACCAGACCAAGAATGGAGTCGTTCGGGTTCACAGCCAAGACGCCGCCGATGATGGCGACAGCAACCACTGCGGAGCGCGAGAGGTTGATCAGGACCTTCTCGCCCGGCAGGTTCTTGGACACAATCTTGTACAGATCCTCGATCAGGGAGGAAGAGACAACCAACAGCTGGGAGGACATGGTGGACATGATGGCCGCGAGCACGGCGGTCAGGACCAAGCCGGCCAGCAGCGGGTGGAACAGGATGCGACCCATATCCAGGAAGATGGTCTCGAAGGCACTCTGGTCGGTGATGGCAATATCCGGGTTCTGGGAGAAGTACACGGTGCCGATCATGGCGGTGAAGGTAGCGCCAACGATGCACAGGAACATCCAGCCAACACCGATCCAGCGGCCCTGCTTAGCCTCAGCCGGGCTACGCAGTGCCATGAAGCGGACGAGGATGTGGGGCTGGCCGAAGTAGCCCAAGCCCCAGGCCATGTTGCCGATAATTGCAGTAGCGGAAACACCGGCGATCATGTTGAAGTAGCCCGGGTTGCCAACACCTTCGGTGTAGGGGCCGTAGTCGTTGCTGGCAGCCCACGAGAAGATATCGGAAGGGTTGTCCAAGGTCAGCAGCGCCATGATCGGCACGATGATCAGGGCAGCGAACATGATCGTTCCCTGCACCGCATCGGTGTAGGACACGGCCAGGAAGCCGCCAATGAAGGTGTATGCAACGGTGACGGCTGCGACGATGAGCAGGCCGTTGATGTAAGCGCCGCCGAAGGTGGCCTCGAAGTAGCGTCCACCAGCGACCATGCCGGAGGAAACGTAGAAAGTGAAGAAGATGATGATGATGACCGATGCCGCGATGCGCAGGACGCGTGAACGGTCATTGAGTCGGTTCTCGAAGAAGCTGGGAATAGTGATGGAGTTATTGGCTACCTCAGAGTAGGCACGCAGTCTAGGCGCGATCCACTTCCAGTTTGCCCAAGCGCCAATCAGCAAGCCGATGGCGATCCAGAGTTCCGAAAAGCCGGTGACAAAGAGTGCACCTGGCAGGCCCATGAGTAGCCAGCCAGACATATCTGAGGCTCCGGCTGACATCGCCGCCACGAATGGGTTGAGCCCACGGCCGGCTAGAACATAGTCGTCATACTTATCTGTTTTGGTAAAGCTCCAATAGCCGATGCCAAGCATCAACCCCATATAAAGCACAATGGCAATAATGAACCAAGTTGTTTCGGTCATAGCCGATCCTCCAGTTGGTTGAGTCTGTACATTCCGGTATTTACCGCACGTTAACGTGCCTAGGCCCGCTGCCCAACCTCAAAAAGGCTGATTTCTGTCGAACATTCGGAACAAACATTGGAATATCCGGGCAGTAACCTGGGAGTAGCCTTCGTAATAACAAAACTATAACGAAGGCGATTTTTCTTAAGGTTTGGTCCGCGCCGTGGCCTTTGAGGGCTCGGGTGGTAGAACTATCCTTATGCCTTCTTTCCTCTTGCACGGCCTCTGGATGACCTCTGGTCTCCACCTTTGGGTCGAGCAGGTACAAGGCCACCGCGTGATTTTGCCTTCTTCTGCACCTGAGGATGCGTTCCCTCCCGCTGCGCGTTCGCTTCTCGACGATCGTTCGTTCCGTCATCCCCTGCGCGTGCAGCTGCGCACTCCCAAGGGCAAAGAAGTCACTCTGGGTATCCCCACCGCGGCCTATGCCCCAGAACAAGCAGTGACAGTCTTAAGCCAGCTAGCTTTTCTCTTAGAACCGGGTGCTGCCGCAACGAAGTCGCAGCGAAAGAGCATCGCGCCGGATCTGGAATGGTTGGTGCGCATGAATCTGGGGATGACCCGGTTTGCCGCCGCTGGCCGAGTGGTGCCCAAGCTCGCTTTTGAAGACGGCCAGTGGTGGCCGCAGTGGCAATTGGCCTCCGGATTGGGGGAGCGGGGCTGGCTAGCGGAAATGATCGCTGCCGCGCCAGGGATTCTGACAGCTAATAATCGTCGTCTCGATGAGATCGCTGACAGTTTGATTCATTGGAACGCCTCAGCTCTCTTGTCTGAAGTAGCAGATTCCACTCGTCCTTATCCTTGGCATGATTTTGCTGATTCGATTCTGCATTCCACCCCCTTGCGCCGTGGTGGGCCAACCTTGCTTCGCTCGATCAAGGAGTGGAAGGACTCGATTACCTCCGTTGATCTCCAGTTAGTGATCATCGTCGAGGAACCACCAAAAAATGCCGTGGAGATCACCGACGCCGATGATGCAACCTGGCCGTTGCGCGTGCAGGTTCGTTCGGGCACTGACGCACCGCGGCCGATCAAAGTTGAGGAGCTTGACCGAGCGAGCGTCGAAAAGCTGCGGGAATCACAACGCCGAGCAATCGCGGTGAGCGAGTTGCTTGATCCGGCGCAGCGGACTCGGTTTGCCGAATATCACAGCAACCAGGCCGGTGATTGGGACGTTCACCTGACCACCGCTGAGATCGTCGATTTGGTCTCGCGGGATGTTGCTCGCCTGCAGGCCGCTGGTTTTAATGTGATGTTGCCCAAGGCGTGGTCGAGCTATGAGACCAAGGCGCACTTGGAGACTTCCGAAATCCGTGACCCAGCGGTAGCCGCGACCAAGGCGCATATCGGGCTCGATCAGCTGGTCGAATACAACTGGCGGCTATCGGTCGGCGATGTTGAGCTCAGTGATGAGGAGATGGCTGAGCTGGTCAACTCCAAGTCTGGGCTGATTCGACTTCGCGGAGAATGGGTCATGGCAGATGCCACGGCCCTGGGCAAAATTACCGGCTATATGGATGAGCTGGCTGCTACCTCCCGGAAACGCCGGCTCAAGGAATTAGAGCAATCTGCTGCGGTGGCCGAACGCGCACGGGTGGCCGAGCAACCAGGTTGGGAAGCCTTGGTCGCCGATGTTGATGCCCGCCGCGAGGACTTCAATCAAGACTTCTCGGGTCAGCACGAGGCTGGCGAGGTCACTTTGGCTGAGCTGCGCCAATTAGCCGTGGAAGCAATGGCCGAGGAACCAGTGGAATTTACCGGCTCAGGCTGGCATTCCTCCTTGCTCGGCGGGACATCTGCACCAGCTCCAGAGCGGATTGACCTGCCCGATACGGTTCATGCGCAACTGCGTGACTACCAGCATCGCGGAGTGGATTGGCTCTACTGGATGTCACGCAATAATCTCGGCGCGGTGCTGGCAGATGACATGGGGCTAGGCAAAACACTGCAGCTTCTGGCCATGTTGGCAGTTGAACATGATCGCGGTGAAGCCCCAGCTCCCACCATGGTGGTGGCTCCGACGTCGGTGGTGGGCAACTGGGCCAAGGAAGCAGCTCGTTTCGTTCCCTCCCTGCGCGTGTTGGTCCATCATGGTCCCGACCGCCTCCACGGTGAGCAGTTGACTGAGGCATTGGCTCAGACTGATTTATTTGTCACCAGCTACGGAGTGGTGGGTCGGGATTTTCAAGAGCTCGGCGAGATCAACTGGGACCGAGTGGTCCTCGATGAAGCTCAGGCTATTAAGAACTCTTCTACCCGTTCATCTAAGGCAGTGCGCTCGCTGCCTAGCCGGCATCGCATTGCGCTGACTGGTACTCCGGTGGAAAACCGACTCAGTGAGATGCGCTCGATCCTCGATTTCTGTAACCCAGGGGTGCTCGGATCCACCAGTTTCTTCCGTAATCACTTTGCCAAGGCCATTGAGCGTGAACAAGACGAAGCGATGACGGGGCGGCTGCGCCAGCTTACGGCGCCGTTTATTCTGCGCCGATTGAAAACTGATCCCACCATCATTGATGATCTGCCGGAGAAAAACGAGGAGATTATCACCGTCGAGATGACCGCTGAGCAGGCTGCTCTCTACAAAGCTCTGGTTGATGATGTGCAATTGCAATTGGAGCAGCGCCACGGCATGGCTCGGCGCGGGCTAGTGCTGGCTACCATCACCAGAATCAAGCAGATCTGTAATCACCCTGCGCATTACTTGGGGGATGGGTCCTCCGTGACGCTGAAGGGGCGACATCGCTCGGGCAAGGTCGAAGAATTGATCCGCCTGATTGATGCGGCTGTTGAATCTGATCAGCGGATGCTCATCTTTACCCAGTACCGAGCCTTCGGTGACCTTTTGGCACCCTATCTTTCCGAACGACTCGGGGAGCGCATTCCTTTCTTACATGGTGGGGTGAGTAAGACCGGGCGTGATCGAATGGTGGCTGGATTCCAAGCTGATGATGGTCCTCGAGCGATGATTCTTTCGCTCAAAGCTGGTGGTACTGGACTCAACCTCACCGCTGCAAGCATCGTGGTGCACATGGATCGCTGGTGGAACCCCGCGGTGGAAAACCAGGCTACCGACCGCGCCTTCCGGATCGGCCAAGAGCGTAACGTCGCGGTGTACAAGATGATTACTGCCGGCACGCTGGAGGAATCCATCCAGGATATTTTGGATGGCAAGACCGAACTAGCAGGTGCGGTCATCGGTGAAGGCGAAGGCTGGATCACGGAGCTCGGCCCAGATCAGCTGGCCGAGTTGATGAGCTACCGCGGAATGGAGAAGTAGATGTCGCAGCGACCACAAGAAGACAATGTCATCTACGCCAATTTCGGCTCGCGCACCAGGGTCTCTGGGCCGACAGAGGTATCCAAGTCCACTCCGCGACGCCCGCGACCGGCGATGGCACCAGCTGCCCAATTGCTTATCGACGTCGTGACTAACCGCGCCGATTCCGGCCGGCTGACCCGTGGTCGGCAATATGCCACCGGTGGGCACGTGGTCTCCCTGGAGATTCTCTCTGGGAGAGTCCACGGTCAGGTCGCAGGCTCGCAAAACGAGCCCTTTAATGTCACAATCCAGCTGCCCTATCGCTCAACCGATGATATTGCCGGGGTGGCAGCAGAATTAGCCCGCACACCTAATGGGCTGCGCCGCGCCAGGCAGGGAGAAGTCTCGGAGAGCTTGTTGGAAGTCCTCTTAGCCGAGGATCTGGATGATATTCGACTCTTGTGTGATTGCCCGGATTCTGCACCGGTGTGTAAACACAAGGTCGCGGTCGTCGAAAAGCTGGCAGCGAAGATCGACGCTGATCCGCTCATGCTCTTTGAGCTGCGCGGGATGAACTTAGTCTCCCTCGAACAAGCGGTGATGGCGCAAGCTCAGAATGCCTCCCGGGAATCTGAATCAGACCCGGAGAAGTTCTGGACGGGCCGAGATTTTCCAGACCTACCTAATCCGAAGGTAGCGCCAGCTCTAGAGGATTCGGACCTCGATCTCTTACACAAAGCGATGCGCACTATTTCCTATACCAATATCGAACAGCTGCGAGCAGTATCGGACTTGGAGGATCTTTATGATCATTTGTGTCGGGGTGGCGTGCTAGATCTTGAACCATGACCTCGATTAGTTTCCTGCACACCTCTGATCTGCAGTTAGGGATGACCCGCTGGTTTCTTGATGATGAAGCCCAGGGCCGTTTCGATGATGCTCGTCTGCGCTCCATTGACCGGTTGGGGCAGATCGCTCAGGCGCGAGATTGCGCCTTCATCGTCATCGCCGGTGATGTATTTGAACATAATTCGCTTTCACAACGAGTAACTGGCCGGGTGAAAGAACGGCTACGTGCACTGCCTGTGCCAGTGTTTTTGCTGCCGGGAAACCACGATCCACTGGTGGCGGATTCGATCTTTTATCAAGCCAGAGATATTGCTGGGGTGCATATTTTAGGAGATAGCACTCCGGTAGCCGTGAGTGAAGGCGTAGAAATAGTCGGGGCTCCGCTGTTGAGCAAACACGCGACCACGGATCTAGTTCGTCAGGCATTGGAGCCGTTGGAACCTACTGCTGATATTCGCATTCTCGTCGGACATGGGCAGGCCGAAGCCCGCAGCAATGAGCATCATCCCGATTTGATTGACCTGTCCTATGTTGAGCAAGCTCTGGCAGCAGGAACCGTGGACTACCTGGCGCTGGGTGATACTCACTCTGCTCGGCCGGTGGGTAACTCTGGGCGGGTGTGGTTTTCTGGGGCACCGGAGACCACCGATTTCCATGATCTAGCCGCAGGCGACACTGGAGGTGAGGATAACTCGGGCAACGCACTGATAGTCACTGTGACTAAAACGGCGACACTGGATGCAACCGTAGAGGTTGATGAAGTGGCCGTGGGGGAGTGGGTTTTTGAGGCGATTGACCGGGAATTAGGATCCGCCGAAGACGTAGCGGAATTTCTCACTGCCCTTGAGGCTTACCCGCATAAAGATCGAACGGTCATTAAATACAGCCTGCGCGGCACCCTCGATATTGCGGCAACCAGGACGCTGGAAAAAGGTTTGGAGACACATCGCCCAGTATTTGCTGCGCTTTTTGAGCGTGAGCGGCTCAATGATCTGCATTTGGAACCAGACGAGCAAGAGCTCGCTGATCTGGGCATTGGCGGCTACCCGGCCGCCGCGTTGGCGGAGTTGGCTCAGCAAGCAGAAACCGATCCAACTGCTCGCGATGCTGTCAATCTCTTCTTTCGACTGGCCAAGGAGGCTTAAAGCTGATGCGTATTCACTCTTTGACCATCGATAACGTCCGCGCCATCGAGCATTTGGAGCTCACTGAGCTGCCGGCCACCGGGGTCATTGTCATCCATGGTGACAATGAGCAGGGTAAATCCACCATCCTGGATGCGATCAATATCGTGCTCACCCAGAAACATGGGGCCAACAATAAGTACACCAAACCTCTCCGGCCGGTCCACCGCGATGCCTCTCCAGCCGTTTCGTTGAGCGCGAGCATGGGGCAGGTGAGCTTCACCATTGAAAAGACGTGGTTCAAAGGAAAAAGTGCACGTCTTCAGATCACCTCACCGCAACGCGAGAGTCTCACCGGCGAACAAGCCGAAGCCAGGCTTGAGGAGATCATTAGTGAACACCTTGACCAAGATTTATTCTCCACGTTGTTTCTGCGCCAAGACGATCTCGGGGCGAGTGTGGCAGCAGCCGGAATACCTACTTTAAGCAAGGCGCTTGATGGGAGCTCTGCTACTAAGGACACCCCCGGCACCGAGGATCTAGCTCTCATGGCAGCGGTGGAAAAGCAATACCTGCGCTATTTCACCGCAGCTGCGGGCAAAGAGACCGGTGAACTAAAGAAGGCACGCGAGATTTGCGAGGCCGCGCAGGAGGAATGGAGCCAAGCAGCGGCGGATAACGCCGAGCTCAACGAGTTTGTCTCTCGCTTTGATCGGATGACTCGGGACCGGGAGTTGGCCAAGGATGAGCTTCCGGCCGCCGAAGCAGAGGCCACAGAACTAGGCGAGAAGGCCGAGCTAGCGGCCAAAGCACAAGCGCAGGCGGATGCCTTGTGTGCGGAGGTAGCACGTGCTGCCGAAGATCTAGCACACGCCCAAGAGCTCATCGCCAACCGAAAACTGCTGGCCCAAGAGATCGACACGGCTAATGAGGGCTTAGCTGAGCTGACCTCCGGGTTGGAAGAAGCAGCTGCCGCCGCTGAGCAGGAAAGCGCTCAACTGGAGTTATTGGAAAAACAACTAGCCGATGCTCACACTAGGCAGCACAAAGCAGGAACTGATCTACGCCTGGCCAGAAAGCAGGCCCGTCTGCTTGAAGCCAGCGCGCGCCGGGATGACTTGGCCGATCAACTGGCTCAGTTAGATGAGCTTAATGAAGACATTCAGCGGTTATTAGTACAGTCCAGTGGTTATCAGGTCACCGATGATGATGTTCGCAAAGTAGAAGAGGCCTCCTCGGATCTCCTAGTCCAGCAACAGCTGCACGCCCAGGCTGCTGCCAAGCTAGAAGTAACCGCGACTACTGGCACCTCGATCACCGTCGATGGTGAAACAGTAGAGCTTGGCCAAGAATCGGTGGCAGTAGAGCTAAAAGATGGCATGGAAGTGGTCATTGCTGGAGTCAGTGCCCGTTATCTGGCCGGTTTGTCTGAGTCTGGCTCCGGTGCAGATCTGGTGGCTAGCGCCCAAGATGTGCTCGAGGAGCTGCTGGAGACCTTCGGAGCTCAGGATTTAGCGGGAGTTCGGGACCTGCGAGATGCAGCGCGCGAGGCAACAGAGCAGCTTGCAGCGCTCAATAGGCAACGGTCTGCCTTGTTGTCGGGGAAAGATCCAGAGGAACTGGCTGCCGAGCACAAGCGGTTACTCGCCGATCTAGACCAAGACGCAGAACTACCGGAAGACCTCGATGCGGCGGCTGCCGCGGTAGTGGTGGCCAAGGCTGAACAAGAACAAGATGCCGCTGGTGAGGAAGCCGCCACCTTAGCTGCAGCGCTGAGTCCCTTTCGTCAGCGACGCCATTCTCAAGCGTATAGCGAGCTCAAGATTCGTATTGAGGCGGCGGAGGAGACCTTGGCTGTGGCAAAGCGGCGGCTGGCGGCCACCGATCTTAAAGCCAGCGCCGAGGACTTGGCTGCGGGAGTAGAGAAAGCCAGCTTGGCTCATGATGATTTGATCGCGCAGTTGGCTCTGGCACAGGAGAAGGTGGCTGCTGTTGATCCGAAGTTGGCTAGTGATCTTCATGAAGGTGCGCTAGCTCGGGTAGCTAGTCTGCGAGATTCGGTAATTCGCTGCGACAACGAGCTGGCTAAGCTCAGCGGCGGTATTGGTCTTGCTACTGGTGCGGCTGAACGCTTGGAGAAAGCAGAATCTGCACTTGAGGCAGCGACCCATCGGCTGGATTCGGTGACTCGCCGCGCGGAGGCAGCGAGGCTTTTGCGAGAGAGTATGCACCGTCACCGAGATATCGTGCGTGCCCGCTACGCTCAGCCGTTTGCAGATCAGCTCTCGCAGTTGGCTCGCACCGTCTTCGGCCATGATGTGGAGTTCGGACTCTCAGAAGACTTGGCGGTGACTCACCGCAGTATTGGCGCTAGCACCGTCGATCTGGAGAGTCTCTCCGGAGGTGCCAAAGAACAGCTGGCCATTCTCACTCGTTTCGCCATCGCCGGATTGGTATCTCGAGAATCCGATGATGGGCAGGTACCAGTACCGGTGGTCATCGATGATGCCTTGGGCTCTACTGATCCCTCGCGCTTACAGCTGATGGCAACTCTGTTTAGCGAGATGGGAAAAACTAGCCAGGTTATTGTTTTGACTTGCGTGCCCCAGCGCTATGACCGAGTTGTCGGGCGCCAGGAATTTGCGATCGCGGACCTTAAAGCTACCGGCAGGCTGCTTTAAGAAGACCACCTCCCATTGATCGTTGAGCGATCAATGGGAGGTGTATGTTAGTGCAGTCTCAGTCCTGTTTGATACCGGAACCATCGATCTGAATCTTGATGCTCTCGGAAACCAAGATGCCGCCGGAGCCCAGTGGGGCCTGGAAATCGATGCCGAAGTCCTTGCGGTTGATCTTGGTGGAGGCCTCGAAACCGATGCGCAGGTTGCCAAAGGGATCCTCCTCGACGCCGGCGATCTCGACGTCCAGGGTGACCTGCTTAGTGATGCCCTTAATCGTTAGGTCACCGGTAACGGTGCCCTCGTCTGCGTCGATGTCGAATCCCTTAGCCGCGAAGGTGATCTCCGGGTGATTGTCCACGTCGAAGAAATCAGCGCTGCGGACGTGGCCGTCACGGTCGGCGTTGCCGGTATCGATCGAGGTCGTTTTGATAACGGCGGTGGCCGAGTTGGCTGCTGGGTTTTCGTTGTCAATGACCACGGTGCTGTCGAATTCAGCGAAGCGGCCACGGACGGTGGTGACCATGGCATGGCGGGCGCTGAAGCCAATCGCGGTGTGCGAGGTGTCGAGGATCCAGGTGCCGTTGAGGTTATTCATGGAAAAAAGCTCCTTAGGTAGTTGATTTTGCGGAATCGGGAATTCCCGATGCCTTCGTTGTTGAGGGAGACCCTAACACAAGTTGGTGACGCGTCAACATATATTGTGATTGAAGTGCATTCAAATATTGAATCTGCTGGTAGTGGGTCCAGATTGTGGGTCAGAAAAATTGGTCCACGGCAAGCTACAGAAGACTCGAGGATTGTTGATGTCACAACCTCACCGGCTATAGTTTTTGCATGGCTACTCAACCGCATTGGCTCAATGACGAAGAGCAGGCCTTTTGGCGGCTCATGCTTGCAGCGAACCGGAAGATTGACCGAATCTTGGATGAGACCCTGCTAGCAAATAGTGAGGTCTCTACGCCGGAGTTTGCGGTGTTAGTCTCGCTGAACGAGGCTCCCGAACAGGTGCTGCGGTTGCGTGATCTGTGCTGCATGTTGGACTGGGACAGGTCTAGAGCGTCCCACCAGATCACCCGCATGCAACGCCGCGGTCTAGTGGGTAAACGCCCAAGTGCCTGCGATGCCCGAGGCGTAGAGGTTTATCTGACCCCAGAAGGCGCCGAGCGCTTAGAGTCCGCAGCTCCTGCCCATGTCGAAAGCGTTCGACGGGTGGTATTCGACCACATGAGTCGAGAGCAGTTTGAAAGTCTCCGCGACTTCTGCCAAGGCGTGCTTGATGTTAATAATCTGCCTGGAGAGCCAGATTTTTGTTCCCACCCTGAGGGCTAAACTTGGGATTGTTTCAGGGGAAACCCCGATGCCCTTGGAGCCTTAAATGGGGGACAATGGACTTTAAGTACCAGTCCACTGTCTCAATGCTGCAGGAGATCTCTCATGGCTAACCCATATAATCCCGATGAAAATATCAGCATTCCGAGGCAACAGCGCCGACTACACCGGTCGACGACTGATAAATACGTCGCGGGTGTTCTCGGTGGCATCGCTGAGACCTATGAGTGGAATTCCACTCTCGTTCGATTGATCTTTATCGCCTCGATTTTGCTTCCTGGCCCGCAGTTTATTGCCTATATCATCGCGTGGCTGATTATGCCGCGTAGCTGAATTGACCCCTTTAGACTGCGTTGGGGTGTTGCGTCAGAGGCGTGATCTGGACATCAAAGTATCTGTAGAGCGGAAATCCGCTGAGGACTTCTTGCAACTGATCAGTATCTGATACCTCAATGAGGCAATAACTCGAGGCTTGGCCCACTTCTTGCCACAGCCCCGTGATAATGCCAGCCCCCTGCAGATCTCGGGCATACTTCTGCTCCCGGAGTTGAAAGTCTTCGAATAGCTCTGGAGCCAGAGATTCGGGTAATGATACATCCAGGTGTGCCAGGAAAAGCATGGTGTGGCCTTGTCTGTTGCGCGTCGAACGGGGCAATCGGCTAGTTTAGTCTCACAGTTGTGAGTGGTTGATTTCTTCTTTCATCCTCGGCGGATAAAAAGGGGCACTTCTAGCGCATGTGTGTTCGGTGTTGTTAGGGGATATATCCAGCTCATGTCGGGTGCGTGTGCTGGAATCACGCTCATGGACATGGTGAAAAGTCTCGTAGCGGCTGCCCGAGAGATCGGGGAGATCGCGGAACCGGCGCATCGAGCTGCAGTCGAGCGTTGGATACTGGAGTACACCGCGGAAAACGTCGGACTCGGTACCAATCAGGCCATGGTGGCAGCTGGGCAACTCGCGCAGCGCTATGGGTACGAGGTGATTGCGGACGAGCTCACATGGGATCAGTTGTGTCGGAGGCCGCTGTATCCGGAAGTTGAGTGGTCGATCTCTGCATGCTGGCTGGCAGACGGTGCCCGTCCCATCGTGGTGCCGAGCTCTCATGGGCAACCGGTGGAGCTCTTTTTGGCCGAGGATATAACTGGGGCTGCTCTGGATGACCTGATCGATCCAATCGAACATCGAGAAGTTCGCTCGCCAGAGATTTCGGTTCCAGAGTTCTCCGAATTTGCTGACCATGTGGGAGTCCAAGAACGGAAGATGTTTGGCCAGATCCTAGAATCTGGTGGTCTCGTGCGCTGGGATTTAGGTTTGGCTGAGGGAATATCCTGTGAGCTAAATTTTGACGCCGAGGACGTGCTGGGCACTGGGCTCTATGACTGTGAGATTCTCTTCCTCCTCAACGTCAACCTTGATACTGGCAACGAGGATGTAATGCAGCTGGTGCTGGGTATGGTCGCTCAACTGACCGTGCTTTATCTAACCGGTGTGCTGGATGCAGAAAACGAGAGTGGGGAAGCTGAGGAGGAAAGATATGAGGAGGAAGGCGAAGCCACCCCTGAGGCACAGATCAGTCCACTTGAGCTCGATCTGATTGTGTGGTTGGCCGCTAGGCGCTTGCGCGTGGAGGTTTCTCCAGGGCCAGCGGCTACAGACTGGCTGATGTCGCCGGAGATTCCAGCGCCAGAAGACCTCCGGTGGGCATTAGTTTATGACGCTGCCAATGGGGTGGAAGCACTGCTGCTGGGATCTCACTATCAGGTCAACGACTGAGATTGAGCCGAATCTATGGCTAGTCTGCTCAGGTAGTCAGCTAGCAGAATCTCGCGCGGGAGTTTGCCCGCGGAGTCATTTCACCGTTGCAGGGGGAGTGATGTTCTTTGCGATAAAAAATGACCCCGTTGTGGCTACATTTAGTAGTTCACAACAGAGTCGCTTTTTTGTAGTACCAGCTGGGCAAATAGGCTAGTATTGCCCAAAAATGTGTCCTCGACAGGATTCGAACCTGCGACCTTTGGTACCGGAAACCAATGCTCTATCCCCTGAGCTACGAAGACCCGTCACACTAGGATTGCTCCGTTAATGACAACGTGCAGAGTCTAACACCTCGCCATCATAGCAACCGAATCGCCGGGGGTTACTGTCCATTTTTAGCTGGTGAGCGCCATTTTATTACCACATTCTAGATCATGAGGTTTGCGGATCAGAAGGTCGCAGAAGCCTCACTGTGAGCTAGCTAACCGCCGACGCTTTGGGCAAAAACCACGCCCGCAGCTGGTCTAGCCAGCAAGGTGCATTGCGTACATTGCCAGGTTCTCGTCGAAATCTCACTAGGGTCGATCTGGTTCTGAACTTTTAGTTGCTCAATAACAGCTCCGGTCAGATGTGGGTAGCGGCTAGGTGTGCACTAGACTTGACCGCCATGACACCTGCAGATCTCGCGACCCTGATTCACCAGGCCGCCACCGGCGTTCTCGCCTCCCGCGACCTAGATACCTCCGTGCTTCCGTCGAAGGTGGTCGTCGAGCGACCGCGTAATCCTGAACACGGCGACTATGCCACCAACGTGGCCCTGCAGGTGGCCAAGAAGGTCGGTACTAACCCTCGAGAGCTAGCTACCTGGCTAGCCGAGGCATTGGCTACGGATGCCGCCATCGAGACCGCTGAGATCGCTGGTCCCGGTTTTATTAACATCCGCCTGGCAGCGGCCGCACAAGGCGCGATCGTGGGCAAAGTCCTCGAAGAAGGCGCCAACTTCGGCACCTCGAAGCGTTTTGCCGATCAGCGGATCAACTTGGAGTTCGTTTCCGCGAACCCGACCGGCCCGATCCACCTCGGCGGAACCCGCTGGGCAGCCGTCGGCGATTCGCTTGGTCGTGTGCTCACTGCTGCGGGTGCCACGGTTACTCGTGAGTACTACTTCAATGATCATGGCGGACAAATCGACCGTTACTCGCGTTCCTTGGTAGCTGCCGCCAAGGGGGAGCCGACCCCAGAGGATGGATACGGTGGGGATTACATCGGAGAGATCGCCGAAGCGATTCTTACTCAGCAGCCGGATGCACTGACCGGCAGCGCTGAGCAGGTCCAAGAGACCTTCCGCGCCATTGGTGTGGACATGATGTTCGAACACATCAGGTCTTCTTTGCACGAATTTGGCACCGACTTTGATGTGTTCTTCCACGAGAACTCGCTATTCGAATCCGGCGCAGTCGAGCGTGCAGTAACCACCCTGAAAGACAACGGCAACCTCTATGAGTCCGAGGGCGCTTGGTGGCTGCGCTCCACTAACTTCGGCGACGATAAAGACCGCGTCGTCATCAAGTCCGATGGGCAGGCCGCCTATATCGCTGGCGATATCGCCTATGTCAAGGACAAATTCGACCGCGGCCACAACCTGTGCATCTACATGCTTGGTGCTGATCACCACGGCTATATCGCCCGTCTGAAGGCTGCCGCGGCAGCCTTGGGTTATGACCCCGAGCAGGTTGAGGTCATGATCGGTCAGATGGTTAACCTAGTGCGTGATGGCCAGGCCATGCGGATGTCCAAGCGCGCCGGCACGGTGATCACCCTCGACGATCTGGTTGAGGCTATTGGCATCGATGCTGCCCGTTACTCGCTGATCCGTTCCTCGGTGGATTCTTCTCTCGACATCGACTTGGCACTTTGGGCCTCTCAGTCCTCAGATAACCCTGTCTACTACGTCCAATACGGGCACGCCCGTCTCTGCTCTTTGGCGCGCAAGGCCGCTGAAGTGGGTGTTTCGATTGAAGGGGCAGATCTTTCCCTGCTTACCGAAGACCGCGAAGGCGATCTCATTCGCACCATGGGTGAGTTTCCCGCAGTGGTCAATGCCGCCGCAGAGCTGCGTGAGCCGCACCGTGTAGCCCGCTACGCCGAAGAACTCGCCGGTACTTTCCACCGCTTCTATGACACCTGTCAGATTCTGCCCAAGTCGGATGAAACTGCCGCGCCTATTCATTCGGCACGCTTGGCGCTGGCTGCTGCCACCCGACAGACTCTCGCCAATGCGTTAGCTTTGGTTGGCGTGAACGCCCCGGAGAGGATGTAAGGGATAGATGACGATTTTCAACGAACTCCCAGCCCATGTCTGGCCGCGCAATGCCGTACGCCAAGAAGACGGAGTGGTCACCATTGCAGGTGTCCCACTGCCAGAGATCGCCGAAGAATATGGCACCCCAGTCTTTGTCATCGACGAAGATGACTTTCGCTCCCGCTGCCAAGACATGGCTCGGGCCTTCGGGAATCCCGGGAATGTTCACTATGCCTCCAAAGCCTTCCTGAGTAAGACCGTGGCTCGCTGGGTCGATGAAGAAGGGTTGTCTCTCGACGTCGCCTCTATCGGTGAGCTGCGCATTGCTCTGGCAGCTGAATTTCCTGCTGCACGCATCACCGCCCACGGCAACAATAAAAGCGTCGACTTCTTGCGTGCTTGTGTGAAAGAAGGCGTGGGGCATATCGTGCTCGACTCCGAGCAAGAGCTGGAGCTGTTGGATTTCGTCGCCGCTGCCGAAGGCATCTGCCAAGAGGTGCTCATCCGGGTCAAGCCGGGCATTGAGGCCCATACCCACGAATTTATTGCCACCAGCCATGAAGATCAGAAATTTGGCTTCTCGTTGGCCTCGGGTTCTGCTTTTAGAGCAGCCGCAGCGGCCACCAACGCCGAGAACCTCACGCTGATTGGCCTGCATTGCCACGTCGGTTCCCAGGTGTTCGAGGCCACCGGTTTTACTCTCGCAGCTGAGCGTGTCCTTGAGCTCTATTCCAAGATCCACGATGAGCTGGGCGTTGACCTACCGATGCTGGACTTAGGCGGTGGCTATGGCATCGCCTACACCGCTGACGAAGAGCCGCTCAACGTTGATGAGGTCGCCCACGACCTGCTCAGTGCCGTGGCCAAGACCGCAGCTGAGCTGGGTATCGACGCCCCCGTGGTCCTAGTTGAGCCCGGCCGTGCGATCGCCGGCCCCGCCGGAGTGACTCTTTATGAGGTTGGCACCGTCAAGGATGTCACGGTTGATGAGAAGACCACTCGCCGCTACCTCAGCGTGGATGGCGGCATGTCGGATAATATTCGTCCGGCACTTTATGGATCAGAGTATGACGCTCGCCTAATCTCCCGGTTTAGCGAAGGCGACGAGATAGCTACCCGAGTAGTCGGCTCCCATTGCGAATCCGGAGACATCCTCGTTCGGGATGCTGAATTTCCCAATGACATCGCCACCGGTGACTACTTGGCGCTGGCTGCTACTGGCGCCTATTGCTACGCCATGTCCAGCAGATACAACGCCTTCACCCGTCCGGCAGTGGTCAGCGTCCGCGCCGGTCGCTCTCGGCAGATGCTACGTCGAGAGACCATCGAGGACATTTTGTCCTTGGAAGACTAGTAACTGCCGGAGCAGCGCTGGTTGATAGTTTTGTTTTTGAAACCCATGGCCTGAGTACTTGCGGTGTCGAATAATCCTATGCAGCTAGAGCTGCTGGCTTCACTCAACTGACGTAGGACTTTATTTAAGGTTCTCAGGGAGTCATAACGAAATGGGGGTGCTTGAGCTTTTCATGTCATTTCCATCGATAATGGCTAGTGCGAACTGTTAGATTCATAAAAATGAAGTTAAATGTGGTCGCCATTGATGACCACGAGATTGCCCTTCTTGGACTCGGACAACTGCTCGCCGCAGCCGAGGAGATTGATCTCGTCGGTACCTACAACACTGTGGGTGAGGTTCTTTCTTTTATCAAGGGTCCAGCTAAACCCACAGTTGATGTGGTTCTGCTTGATCTACGGCTTGCAGATGCCAGTGACCCCTTTGTCAACGCCACCCAGCTCCAGGAAGCAGGAGTGCGTGTCTTGGTTTATAGCTCTTTAGAGAGCCCTTTTCTTATTAGGCGCGCGCTTCACGCCGGAGTAGCTGGGTTAGTAGAGAAGTCTTCACGGTGTGAAGATCTAGTGACCGCCATCCAGATGGCAGCGCAAGGTCAGATCTATGCCACCGCCGACTGGGCTGGGATTATTGATTCCGACCCAGTGCTTCACGCAGTGAATCTCTCCCAGCGTCAACGAGAAGTCCTCGAGCTTTATGCGATGGGGGAATCCGCTAAACGGGTAGCCCGGTTGACGGGTTTATCCACCGACACAGTGCAGGACTATCTCGGTCGAATTCGGAGCAAATACGCACTGGCTGGACGTCCTGCCAACACCAAAGTGGATCTATTCCGCAGGGCTCAGGAAGATGGTTTCATTCCCGGTCCACGGGAGGGATGATGTTCTCCACTGCAGTCAGTAGTGAGTTTCTACCCGCAGGATTTCACCGGCCAGCCCCAATCCACTCATCCAGAAGCTCCGAGCTAGAGGCACCGACATCACAGATCTATTCGCCCATTGCCACGCTGGCGATGCTGCGGATTGTTGCTTTCGCAACGAGCGTGACGTGGCTGTTGCTCATGGCTATCGGAGCCAATGGCTCGGAATACTATCGGAGCGGGCTGGTCTCGCCTACCCAATCTCTTCAGTCAATGGTGTCGTTGCTCTTTACTGTCGCGATACTTGGAGTTTTCGCAGCAGGGTTCATTCACCGTGAGCGGGTTTACCAGCTGGCCATGGGGTTTGCCAGCTTGAGTTTTGTGGTCGTTGTGGCTGGACACCTTCTCTTGCTGGCTATTTTTGGGCAGTCTCCGTTGACCGAAATCTACTTGGGTGATTTTGTCGGAATCCCGATGGTCATGCTCATCATGGTATTTCCTACTACCTGGGGGTTGCTGCTGGCTATTGTGGTTATCGGAGCCTGCGCCGTGGTCAATCTTGGAACCCCGCTGGGTTTTAATACTGTGCTTGAGATATCCCATTCGTTGGCTTTTATGCTCCCTTTTTTGGTGCTATTGCAATCTGGGATTAAGGCCTCGCATGCTATCGATGAGTCGGCCTCTCGCGCTCGAAACAGTGCGTCACAGGTAGCTAGATTAAAAACCTTGCACGAAGTAGAAACTAGCTTCCTGGGTCATGTCCATGATCGGGTTTTGACTTACCTAGACGGCGTCAGTCGCGGAGTGATTTCGCCAGCTGATTCCGCAGCCAGAGTCAAGATACTCACTCCAGAGATCCCAAGGAATTCCCGCAGGTTGTTGCTGGCAGGAGTGCTCCACGACCTAGTAGCTCAGCTGCGGATGGTCGCGCCGAACATTGATATCACTGCTCCAGAGAGCTTGCCAGAAACCGCGACGATTTCCGCTGATGTGGCAGCTGCTTTGTCGGAAGCTGCTCTAGAAGCAGCGTCAAATACTACCTCTCACGCGCCTGGTGCCCAGGTAGACTGCCAGCTTTCGGTGGAATCCTCTGAAGGAGTCTGCCAGGGGGTTAGCGTAGTTATCCGAGACGATGGGCCTGGATTCGACCTAGCTCGCATCCCTGGTAGCCGGGCAGGGGTCCGCGTGGCTATCACCGGAAGGATGCAGGTTGTTGATGGATGCAGCGTAGACATTGAGACCGCGCCAGGGCAAGGAACTTCAGTTGCTCTGGTCTGGCATGAAACGACAGGCGAGGATGAACCACCGGACTTTGGCCACATTGCGGTTCCCTCCGCCTACGAGATGGTCGGAATAGACAGGATCTTCCGTCCAAGCAGTGCAATTGCCGTACTTATCTTTTTTTTGGCAATGAGCTTGAACAATAGTCATCCTCGCCCCTTCTTCTACGTGGTGTCATTGCTGGCTGTATCAGTGGGGGTGTGGGCATTGTTGAGAGGTCAAGAATTGACTCTGCCAGCCAGGCCCACTGTGGTAACTATGGGTTCAGTAGTGGTCTTTTTCCTTGCTGCATCAGTAGATAATCCTCCAGCCGTCAGCTATTGGCCTGAACTGTGGTACCCGTGGGTACTTATTTTGATGTGTACGTACCTGGCCATTCGGGACAGGGTTTGGGAAGCCTGGGCGCTTTGGGGAGGTTGTCTAATTTTGGCGGAGATGATGGCCAGGTCTGGATTCGGTCCTTCAGAAGTCGGTGCTGCCTATCTGGCTACTAAGAGCATTGTATTGCTACCGGCAATGCTCATTTCTCGCCTATTCAAAGTGACCACGAGGGGACTTCCCTTGGGTTTGTCTATTGATCAAAGCCAGGCCATGGCGTTGCAGGTGGCGGCTACCCAGCGTCGTTTCCTGACTGATTCCAGGGAGTGGATTGATTCCCGCGTCGCGGCAGTGCTTGATCCTAGTTTCGACGGAGAGGTGTGCCGGAGCAATGCCCATGTGCTGGAGCTTAGGCTGCGGGATTCGATTCGTTCTCCATTGTTCGATGTCACTCCAGTCAATCGTGCGGTCTGGGAGGCACGTGCTAGAGGAGTGAACGTCCGGCTACTCGACGATCGCTATTCAGGGCTTAGCCTTCCTAATCGGGTAGGTGCCGATCCGCGGCTCGCTGCCCTTCATCTGCGACTCCAAGAGATTTTGGACTCTTGTTCCCATGGGTCAATCACTGCCCGCATCGTCCCGGCCGGCCGTGCGAACTACGCCACCATTGTCATCGCTGGGGAAGATGATTCACGCCGTGAAGTCTTTGACTGAACCGTAGGGAAGCCAAGATGAACCGAGTGGTCTACAATGGCCGGAGATGACTGGGCCGGTAGGCTGGCCTAGATAGATATCAGTTACCAGTAGACGGACGATAACCACGGGAGAATCATGACCTCGAGCACCGCTCACCCTGAAAGCACTACTCATAACCCAGGGAGGGGAGACGGTGAGGCCGTCGGTATCGCCATCCTTGGCCACGGCACCGTTGGCTCAGAGGTTCTGCGCCTGATGGAGGAGCACTCCGATTCTTTGGCTCACCGAATCGGTGGCCGGATGGAATTGCGCGGAGTGGCCGTCTCAGATCTGGAGAAGCCTCGCCTCGGAGTGTCTAGAGAACTGCTCACCGATGATGCGATGACCCTGATTAACCGCGATGACGTTGACATCGTCGTTGAGGTCATCGGCGGTATCGATTACCCGCGCCGGGTGGTTTTGGCCGCCCTCAAAGCGGGTAAATCTGTGGTCACCGCAAATAAAGCACTCGTGGCCGCTCATGCTGATGAACTCGCTGCAGCGGCTGATGCCGCAAATGTTGACCTCTACTTTGAAGCTGCTGTTGCCGCCGCTATCCCGGTAGTAGGCATGCTGCGCCGTTCCCTCGCTGGTGACCAGATCGAGCGAATCTCTGGCATCGTCAACGGCACCACTAACTTCATCTTGGATGCCATGGAGTCCACTGGTGCCGCCTACGGTGACGCATTGGCTGAGGCCACCCGCTTGGGCTATGCCGAGGCTGACCCGACTGCTGATGTCGAAGGCCACGACGCTGCCTCCAAGGCTGCGATTCTCGCCTCCCTGGGGTTCCACACCCGAGTCAATTTCAATGACGTCCACTGCGAAGGCATTTCGAAGATCACTGCGGATGACATCTCCGCAGCCAGCAGCGCTGGCTATGTCATCAAGTTGCTGGCTATCTGTGAGCGCATCACTGATGCGGAAGGCAACGAGGCTGTTTCTGCCCGCGTGCACCCAACATTGGTTCCCAAGGAACATCCCTTGGCTAGCGTCAACGAGTCCTACAATGCCATCTTCGTTGAAGCCGAAGCAGCTGGTCGCCTGATGTTCTACGGCAACGGTGCCGGTGGAGCACCCACTGCTTCCGCGGTGCTCGGCGACATGGTTGGCGCCGCCCGCAACAAGGTCCACGGTGGCCGTGCTCCAGGCGAGAACACCTATGCCAACCTGCCGGTGGCCGACTTTGGCGCAGTGCATACCCGTTACCACATCGACATGGATGTCGTTGATCGTACCGGCGTGCTTGCTGAATTGGCAGCGAAGTTCGCTGTGCGTGGGATCTCTTTGAAAACCGTTCGCCAGGAAGAATCCGGTGAGCACTCCCGGCTCATCGTGGTCACCCATAGCGCCCTGGAATCCGATCTGTCCGCCACGGTCGATGAACTGACCAATTCCCCCGATGTCAAGGCTGTCAACAGCGTCATCCGACTGTTCTAGCAGGAGATTAACCAGTGAGCATTCAGCTCGAGGTGGGTACCAAGGCCACCGTCACCGTCCCCGGTTCTTCAGCCAATCTTGGTCCGGGGTTTGACACCCTGGGTTTAGCTGTGAGCATTTTCGACACCATCGAAGTCGAGGTCATTGACTCTGGCCTTGAGGTTGAGGTCTATGGCGAAGGGGAAAAGGACCTTCCTCGCGATGGCTCCCACTTGGTGGTCAAAGCCATCCGCTCTGGGCTGAAAGCCGCCAATGTTGAGGCACCTGGTCTGCGCGTAGTGTGCACCAACTCCATTCCGCAATCGCGTGGTTTGGGCTCCTCGGCGGCTGCTTCTGTGGGAGGTGTCGTCGCGGCTAATGCGCTGGCAGGCTCCCCGCTAACCACCGAACAAGTGGTGCAGCTGTCCTCGGCTTTTGAGGGACACCCAGACAATGCGTCAGCCTCCGTGCTTGGTGCTGCGGTTGTGTCGTGGACAACCGTGCCGGTTGATGGCTCCCAGCCGGAATACCGGGCAGTTCCTTTGCCGGTTGATCCGCGCATCCGCGCGACTGCGCTGGTACCGAATTTTCATGCGTCCACCCAAGCAGTGCGGCGCGTTCTACCCAGTCATGTCACTCATACCGACGCGCGCTTTAATGTCTCCCGCACTGCCGTAATGACCGTCGCGCTGCAAAACCATCCAGAACTGCTCTGGGAGGGCACAAGGGATCGGCTGCATCAGACCTTCCGTGCAGAGGTATTGCCGGTAACGGCTGAATGGGTCAACCGGCTGCGCAACCGTGGCTATGCTGCTTATCTTTCTGGTGCTGGGCCGACCATCATGGTCTTGTCCACCGGTCCCGTGGAGGAGAAGATTCTGGAACAAGCACGAGAAGCAGAACTTCGAGTCATCGAGCTTGAGGTAGCCGGTCCGGTTCGCGTGGAGGTCTCCACCGCCTGATCACACAGGGTGGATAGTGATTGCTGTTGCTTTGACAACACAATCAAGCTCCACCCCGGGTGCAATTCCTAGACTCAGCACGGAGCTGCGGGTGATAGGAACTTTAAGCAGGTGAGGCCCGATATCTACGGTGACGATTGTCCCGGAGCCCACTGCTGCAGCAGAAACCGATTCGACTACTCCCGGCCAGCTATTGCGTGCGGATTGCTGAGTGTGCGGTCTACTACCGCCAAGCCTCAACGTGACCGCCTCTGGTTCGAAAGTAGCCACCGCAGGTTTACCCGAAACAGCCTGCTGGTGATCCACACTGATACCGGTGATCTCTAGCTCACCGGTATGCAGGGTCACGGTGTCAATCTCTTTCCTGGTGATGATTCCCGGTAGTCGATTGAGTCCCACCAGTCCGGAAACAAAGTCATTGGGGGGAAGCTCTAATAACTCCGCTGTTGGACCATCGGCGAAGACCTCGCCATCTTCGAGCACGACTAAGTAGGTGGAAAGGCCCGCGATATCAAGGGCATCGTGAGTGACTAAAATAGTGGTGCGATCAGCAGCTGCTATCTGGAGCAATCGCCGCCACCTAGCAGCGGAAGCATGATCTATCGACGCCAATGGCTCATCAAGGATGAGCACAGCTGGCCGAACTCCCAGTGCCCGCACCAGCGCGACTTGGGCTGCTTGTCCGCCAGAAAGCGCAGGAACGGCAACATCGGTGAGCTCGCGCAGTCCGGCGGCGTCGAGAAGCTCTGTAGTTAGTGCTTGATCTCGAGTGGCCATTGTTATTGCCTGGGCGACAGTAGCGGTGCGGGGAAGTCCGGGCCGTTGGGTCAGCAGTACCACCCCGCGCTGTGCAGGAGGACAGAACTTCACACCGACTCCAGCTACAGCGCGTCCAGCTATCGCGACTTCTGGTCCAGACAATCGTCCGGCAATGACCCCCATCAGAGTGCTTTTGCCCGAACCATTGGGACCCACGACGGCGGTGATTACCCTGGCCGGGAACTTTGTCCCCGAGACTGATATTTCGACACCGCCAGCCCTCGCTGCGGTGAGCGCGCGCAGACGATCGGCATCGAGTGGGCCAATGGGCCGCGGGCTGGGGACTGGTTCGCGGCGCAGCAGCGTGGGCACAGCCGCCAGAGCTAGGACACCTACTGCTAGCAGGATCAAGATCGCGCCGAGGACAAAGGCACGATCCTGATCGATTTCTCGTTCGAGATAAATCCCAAGTGGCATGGTGCGAGTGACTCCGGGCATGGAACCAGCAAAGGTCAAGGTGGTTCCAAACTCGCCTAGGGAGCGAGCGAAGGCTAATCCTGCGCCGGTGGCAACCGCCGGTGACAATGCTGGCAGAACCACGCGACGAAGGACCTCCCCGGGGCGCATGCCCACTCCCGCGGCGCTGTGGAGGATCTCTGAGTCGATCTGGCGCAGCGCCGCATCGACGGTAACCACGACGAAGGGCAGCGCGATGAACACATGTGCCAGGACCACCCCGGGGAAAGCGAAGGCGAAGTTTAAACCTAGGGCGTCAAGTAGCGGTGAAGTCAGACCCCGCCTGCCGACGGCCGCCGTCAACGCCAGACCGCCAACTACCGGGGGCATCGCTAATGGCAGTAGGACCAACAGTCGCAGGAGATGACCACCACGACGAAGTCGCTGGATAAATAGGGCTAGGCAAACCCCCAGCACGGTTGTGATCAGCGTGGAGATCAACGCAGCAGGCAGCGTGACCCTCAGCATCTCCTGAGTAGCGGAATCGGTGAGGACCTCTCCAAAATGCGCCCAGGGAACTCGAATGCTCAGTGCTATCACTGGCCCCAGGATCAATGCCAGCGACACTAGCGCTAGAGCGGAGACAATCCGCGGCACCCTGCTAGGGGCGGCTACTGGTGCAGGGGCAGAAGAGGTAGTGGACATTGACAAGCTAATCTACCGGGCCGAAACCATGATCGAGCCATACCTGGGACATCTCAGCAGAGGTGAGAAGATCCAGGAAGCGGTTGGCTCCGGCGACATCTTCGGCTGAGGTAGTTACCGCTGCGACGACCTCGGTGTGATGATGATCTGCGCCTGGGATCTCGATGACTTCTACCGCGTCCCCTGCAGCAGCCGCATCGGTGAGATAAACCCAGCCAGCGTCTGCTTGACCAGAGACTACTTTTCCTAGAACATCTGACACCGAATGCTCGAGAGACGAGGGGGCAAGCTCGATGTTGTTGTCTTGGGCAAGTGCAGCTGAAGCCGCCCCACAGGGGACTTGAACATCGCAAAGAACTAACACTGTCCCTGGTAGATCCGTCACTGAGTCGATCTCGCCGGGATTGCCGGCGGGAACGACCATGACCAGAGAATTGGTGGCCAGCACTTGCGGTTGGCTTATGGAATCTTGGGCCAGTGCGATATCCATGCTGGCTTGATCAGCGGTGATCAGGACATCGCCGGGGGCGCCGTCGGCAAGCTGTTGAACCAAGGTGGAAGAGCCAGCGTTGATGAAGGCGAGAGGTTGCTCAGAAAGCGTCTCAAGATCATCATTGAGCACCCGAGTCGAGGCAGCACCCAATACGGTGATGCCGCTGGTCTGCGGACTGGCACACGAGCTCACTAACCCGATGCTGATGATCGGCACCATGATTGATAGGGGAGCGGCCCATCTGCGGCGAGTGTGCTCCCGCTGTGATTGAGCGCCGGAAGCAACTCGAGCGGAGCTGGCAAGAACACCATTGTTGACCAGCGCAATCATGAGCAGACCAAGGACGAAGAGCACGAGAATGCCAATGATCATCTGGATCTTCCTGAAAAATTAAAGGTGCGGATTGAAAATGAAGCCGTGGAGATATCTGGCCTAGTGCCCGCTAATCTGCGATTGAGCAAACCGGTTGAGCTCTGCCACAGTGTCGTAGTCTTGCTCAGAACCATCGCCGGGTACCTCAATGACCTGCTCGACGGCGCCGAGCAGGTGTCGTACTGAGGCACCATCGCATTCGCCCAGGCCACTGAGTGCGTTAGCTAGGACAGGGGATCGCCAAAGTGCGCAGAGTGGTTGGAGATATCCATCGGCGGCGCGGATTACCGCGACCTTAGCTGAAGGGTTTAACTCGAGAGCCTCGATGAGGCGTGGCAGTAGTTTTGGGGAAGCTGGCGCATCGACGGAAAGAACAGCGACGAGCCCCTCTTTCGGTAGAGCGTTAGCTCCGGCGGCAATTCCGGCCACCGGACCGCCAAAGGGCGGATCCTCGGAGACCACCGTGACCTCTGCGGCTACTTCGGGAGCGCGGGAAGATACGACAACGACCTGGTGTGGAGAAAACGCCGATAGCTCATCAAAGATCACATCGATGAGCCGTGTGCCGTTGACGGTGGCTTGAGCCTTATCGACCCCGCCCATCCGGGTGCCGCGGCCACCGGCCAAGATGATGACTGAGAGCATTAACGTGGCAGCTTCCGCGACCAATCGCCCGATCGGCCACCAGATTTCGCAGTGATGCCGCAGGTGCGGAGATACGCGGAACGATCGACTCCCTTGACCATGTCGACGACAGCTAGCGCCGCCACCGTTACCGCTGTTAGGGCTTCCATTTCTACTCCGGTGCGATCCGCAGTGCGCACGGTAGCTTCAATAGCCACGTGGTCATCTTCGATGACCAGATCGACGGCGCAGCCATGGACCCCAATGGTGTGGGCTAGCGGCAGTAGATCCGGGACTTTCTTCGCTGCGGAAATGCCAGCGATGCGGGCTACTGCCAACACATCTCCCTTGGGCACGGTGCCATCGCGCAACGCAGCTAGTACCTCTGATGAGCAAGCCACCTCGCCTTGAGCAGTGGCCGCCCGGACCGTGGGGGTCTTATCAGTGACATCCACCATGTAGGCAGTTCCTGCGGCGTTGAGATGGGTGAATTTCATGAAGGCTACCTTCTAAATCGAGGAAAAATTAGGGGCGGAGTAGAACACGGATGTCCGGGTCACCAGCAGAGGTATCCGCGCCGGGATCAAGTACTGCGATGCCATCAGTATCCGCGAGTGAGGCGACCAAGTGGGAGCCGGGTCCTCGGTGATGGAAGGGAGTCGCGGTGATTCCAGCAGCGGAGTAGTTCAGGCGCACTGGGCTTAGCAGCGTTCGAGCTGGTGGCCCAGAAAGCTCCGTTCCCGCCGCCAGCTGGGCCACGACATAGGGGCGCTCCCAGAGCCCAGCTTGGGGTGTAGATCCAGACATAGCCCACAGCAATGGCGGGCCATAGAGGCAAAAAGAGACAAAGGCCGCGACCGGATTTCCGGGCAGACACATCAAGGTAGTGGAGTGCCAAGTCCCTAAACCTTGAGGAGATCCTGGGCGTTGAGCGACCGAACCAAACCACATGTCCTTGCCATCAGTGGCGGCGCGGACGACGTCGAAGGCACCAACCGAGACCCCGCCGGTAGTAATCACTAGCTCGTGGGTGTCACAAACCTGCGCTAACAGGGCTTGAAAATCACCGGTTTGATCATCGCCATGAAACTGCGTGACGTGTTTGATACCCAGTTCTGCCAGCAGCGAGGCGATCATCGGCCGGTTGGAATCGGGTAGCTGGCCAGCACCTGGGGCGACTCCGGCCTCAACCAATTCATCACCGGAGGAAATTACGGCGACTCGGGGCAGTGGATACACACTTACTTGGTCGACTCCGGCGGAGATTAGGGCAGCAACCGCGCCAGCATCGATGCGGCTACCAGCACTCATGACCGCTTGACCTGGGGAGATATTCTCTCCTGCGCTCCGGATATGGGTGCGTTCGCCAGGTACGCGGTTAATAGTGACATAATCCGGCAGCGGGCCCGGGCCTGGGGTGATATTGGTATTTTCCACTGGGATCACGCGTAGCTGGTGGTGAGGTTCGGGAACTGGCGCTCCAGTCATAATGCGCACTGCCGCATTATCAGGTAGCTCAATTGGGCTAGCTCCGGCGGGTACATCGCCGATCACCGGAAAACTCCATGGGCCAGCTCCGACCAATTCTGCCGTGTGGACTAGAAATCCATCCATCGCCGAATTAGAAAAGGGCGGCACGGGCAAGGAGGCTTGAGCATCGCTGGCCAAGACGAGCCCGTGAGCCTTGGACAGGTCCAGGGAAATAGGCGATCTGGGTAGCGCATGCTCTACAACTGCCGCGAGATGGTCAGAAACTGAGCGGGGGGACATAGCTATGAGGTTAGCCACCAATGGCGGACATAGGCCGCTCGGGCTGGAGGAAACCTGGATCGTCGATGCCATGGCCGGGGAGTTTTCCCCACATTGCGCTCGCCCAAGCACCCGCTAACTCATCATCGGTTGCCCCAGCACGCATGAGGTCGCGCAGAGAGGTCTCGGTACGAGAGAACAAGCAGTTTCGGATAGCCCCATCGGTGGTCAACCGGGTCCGATCGCAATCTCCGCAAAACGGACGGGTAACCGAGGCGATGACTCCGATCTTCCCGTGTACCTCAGGATTGTCGATTGCGGTGGCCTCCCACAGTGCGGCTGGGGCGGCACCCCTTGCCTCAGCTGCCGATGTCAGTTCAAAAGCACCCTGTAGCCGCTCTAGGATGGCCTCCGCGGTGACCATTCCAGAACGATCCCAGCGATCTCGTGGGCCCAAGGGCATCTGCTCGATGAAGCGCAGTTGCGCTCCGTGCTCCAGGCAGAAGCGAGCTAGCGGGACGATGTCAATTTCATTGACTCCCGGCATAACTACCGAATTCACTTTGACCGGGGACAAACCAGCCGCCACTGCGGCTTCGATCGCTGATAGGACATCAGCGAGACGATCGCGCCGGGTCAACTGTGCGTAGCGCACCGGATCAAGGGTATCGAGGGAGATATTGACTCGTTCAAGTCCGGCTGATTTCAATTCGTCGATGCGGTGGACCAGCCCTAGACCGTTGGTAGTGAGAGCCGTAGAGATGGGCTTATCTTGATCGCTGCGTAGGGCAGTGGTCGCTGCGATAATCGGCGCCAGAGATTTCCGCAGCAGCGGTTCACCGCCAGTAAACCTGACTTGGCGGATGCCTAAACGAGTCACTGCGATGGTGATCAGGCGGATGACTTCATCATCATTGAGAGTGTCGGCGGTAGGCAGCCATTCGAGACCCTCGGCCGGCATGCAGTAGGTGCAGCGCAGATTGCATCGATCGGTAAGGCTGACACGTAGGTCACGGGCCACTCGGCCGTAGGCATCAGCGAGGGTGGTGCTGCCTTCGATCCTGGGAGGCGTGGTCGGCAGAGGAAGTCTGGTGCTCATTAGTCGTCCATAGTAGGAAGTTCAGGCGACAAAGCCAACACCCGCCGTGTGGAATGCCTCGATTCTTATCGGAGTTGAAGGCTCTTTAGGAGTCTAATTCCTCAGGTTCTTTCTTTTTCTGGCCCGGCCCTTTGAGGGCCGTAACGGTGTAATCGCCATTGGCTAGATGCTTGCGCAGGTCCTTTTTATCGAACTTGCCCACTGAGGTCTTATCGATATCGCGGACGAAGGTCCAGTATTCCGGCAACATCCAACTAGGAAGATTGCTGCGCAGGCGATCACGCAGGCTTTCGGCAGTTTCGCTGGTTGCGGGGACCTCCTCGTAGAGGACAGTCACGGCCAAGGGGCGTTCGCCCCATTTGTCATCTGGGTAGCCGATTACTGCACACTCGACGACCTCTGGGGCATCCATGATGAGGTTTTCCAGCATCGCCGAGTAGATCCACTCACCACCGGAACGGATGACATCGCGGGCTCGGTCAGAGACGGTGAGGAAACCATCGGCGGTTACCGATCCCACATCCCCGGTCCGCAGCCAGCCATCAGCAGTGAACTGTTCTTCGACAACTGTGACTTCTGCGCCACGGAATACGCTGGCTTTTCCGTGATTGTCCTCATTGGGCGAGTGATAATAGGAACCAGTGACGGTATTGCCGCGGACTTGGATCTCACCTTGGTTGCGGTCAGTGGAGGAAACCACTTGGCCGTCATTGACCACGCGATAATCCACCATCGGGCTGAATCGCCCTTGGCTGACGCGGTAGGCGAAACGAGCTTCTCCCGAAGACCCAGATGGTGGGCGGGCGACGGTACCAACGGATGAAGTCTCGGTCATGCCCCATAGATGGACAACATCGACGCCGTAGCGCTCTTCCCAGAGCTTGATCAAGATAGGAGGGGCTTGGGAACCGCCAACATAGAGCTCGGTGAGGGACATTCGCTCTGGGGGATGGTGCAGGTAGTGAACCATGAGCTGAATCCACAAAGTAGGAACGCCGTTGGCAACTCGGGGATGAGTGGCGGAGATCAAACGAGCAAGCGTAGGGGCAGAGACATCGGAGTCCGGGAACACTAGGGGAGTGCCAGACATGAAGGCAGCGAAGGGCACTCCCCAGGACAAGATGTGATAAATCGGCACACAGCACAGGAAAGACTCACCATGAGACACCGCTAGGGAGTCTGTGGTCCGCAGTGACATCGCCTGTAGATAGAGGGATCGGTGTGAGTATGCCACCCCCTTTGGGGCCCCTGAGGTGCCCGAGGAATAGCAGATCGCGGCAGCGGTGTTCTCATCAAGTACCGGCCAGTCATACCTGGTGGAGCGCCCATCGAGGAGAGCCTCATAGGAATATGCTGCTAGACCTTCGGGGAGTTGCTTTACCAGTGAATCGATGAGGCCTTGACCAGTGAACACAATTGCTCGGACACCTGGGCAGCCCTCGAGTGCTTTGCTCAGAGGTGCCGCTAGACGAGGATCAGCGACGATGATCTCGATATCGGCGTGGTTGATGATATGCCGAATTTGGTCGTTCATCAGCTGTTTGTTGAGCGGGGCAAATACCGCCCCCATGCTGGGAACTGCGAACTGTACTTCTAGATGTTCGGCGCAGTTATAGAGGAAGGAACCAACCCGTTGATCGCCGGTGATCCCAAGATCGTCATGAAGGGCGTGGGCGAAGGCTGCGGCACGTGCACGGATGTCCTCGAAGGTGGTTTCCTCCGCGGAATCGGTCCGCCACGTGGTCACTTTGGTCGTCGCGTGGGCGGAGGATCCGTACTCCAGGATCCGCGCGATCGACAGCGGCACATTCTGCATGGTGGAGAGCATGCCCAACACTCTAGTCTGGTGGGTGTCGCTAGATGGGGCTCTGTTATGCGCTACACTGTTCGAAGATCAACGAGGAAGCTTCTCGAAGCCCCCGTTTCCCCGGGCTAAGCGTCCGCCCACACTCCACAGTTTTCTCATTGGATAATTGTGTGCACGTAGTGAGGTGCCCGCTCCGGTCCGGTCTGATCTCCATCGAAGTATGACTCCGTTCCCACGTGTCGCAGACGGCATTGGCCTGTCACCTGCGGCAGATAGACGTCGAGTTGTTCAACTCCACACAAGGCTTCCAGTCGTGCGCGTACCGCACAGCATCACCACAGACTCGGCTGGTCAAGCAACGAAAGGACATCCGTGACTGATACGGACACCGCCAGTACTTCTGCAGCCGGTACCACCGCGGGAGGAAGCACTCAGCAGAATCTTGCATCTTTGAAGCTGAGCGATCTGCGTAAGATTGCCGCCGACAAAGGCCTGCGAGGCGTCTCCGGTCTGCGCAAGGGAGATCTCATCACCGCGATCCAGACTGGTTCTGTGCCCGCTAAGGCGCAGTCAACCGCTGGTAAAACAGCCGCCGTCGCTAAAACGCGCGTGAGCTCGGAGAATGCCGAACAAAAGACTCCGGAGCAGCCCGCCCAAGAAGCGGAGCCACAGGCAGACTCTCGTAAGCAGTCCGAAGGCGCAGCACAACAACGCCGTCATGAATCCCCGCGTCGGGATAGTCGCGGAACTGATACCACTGGTGCTGAGAACTCGGAGCAAAACGAGAGCGCAGATAACGCCTCTGATTCTGATGACCAGCGCTATGAATCCCGCTCGGCAGCGCGCCGGGCACGTCGCAACCGAGCACGCACGGTGCAGGGAGATGGCACCGAGTCTCAGGACCGCGAAGAGTCGCAGGGCACTAACGATGGTGAAGAGCGCGCCGAGCGCGATGATTCTCACCGAGACGAGCAGCGAAACCGCGACGAAAGAAACCGCGACGAGCGCAGTAACAATGATCGCGACAACCGTCGCAATAACGACAACAGCAACCGTCGCAATAACAACCGTCGCAACAACGATAGCGACAACAACGACGGCGATGACGACAATCGCGACAATCGCGACAATCGCGACAATCGCGACAACCGGGATAACCGGGATAACCGGGATAACCGCCGCAATAACAACAACCGTCGTAATGACAACCGTGACGGTGACAATCGCACGAATGACAGCCGCAATAACGATAACGACGGTGAGGGCCGTCGTGGTCGCCGCAACCGTCGCAACCGTCGCAACCGTCCGAATACAGAGAACAACAATAACGACGGAAATCAGTCCAACCAGCAGAACCGGCAGTCCAACCAGAATCAGCACAACGACAATGCTGATCTGCAGGATGTTGCAGGAATCCTCGATGTCGTGGACAAAAACGTCGCTTTCGTTCGCACCACCGGCTACCACAACTCGCCGGCAGATGTCTTCGTCCCCATTCAGTTGATGCGCCGCAGCGGTCTGCGCTCGGGCGATGCAGTGACCGGTCAGGTCAAGATGGGCCCAGCACAGGCACATGGGCAGGGGCGTAACCGCCAGAAGTACAACCAGTTGGTCCGCGTTGATTCGATCAACGGACTGAGCGTTGAGGAAGCGAAGGCTCGCCCAGAGTTTGCCAAGCTGACTCCGCTGTACCCGAACCAGCGTTTGCGTTTGGAGACTGATCCGCGCATCCTCACCACCCGTGTGATCGACTTGATCATGCCGATCGGCAAGGGCCAGCGAGCCTTGATCGTTTCTCCGCCTAAGGCTGGCAAGACGACGATCATGCAGAATATCGCTAACGCAATTTCGGTCAATAACCCGGAGTGCCACCTGATGGTCGTCCTTGTTGACGAACGTCCGGAAGAGGTCACCGACATGCAGCGTTCGGTCAATGGTGAGGTTATTTCCTCGACCTTCGACCGCCCGCCGGGGGAGCACACCGCAGTCGCGGAGTTGGCGATTGAGCGCGCCAAGCGTCTGGTAGAGCAAGGTAAGGATGTCGTGGTTCTGCTCGACTCGATTACCCGTCTGGGTCGTGCCTATAACAACTCTTCGCCGGCCTCAGGTCGCATTCTCTCCGGTGGTGTTGACTCCAACGCTCTCTACCCGCCGAAGCGTTTCTTGGGTGCTGCGCGCAATATCGAAAATGGTGGCTCGCTAACCATCATTGCCACCGCGATGGTGGAGACCGGCTCCGCTGGTGACACCGTGATCTTCGAAGAGTTCAAGGGCACCGGTAACGCCGAGCTCAAGCTGGACCGAAAGATCTCCGAGCGTCGGGTATTCCCGGCCGTGGATGTTAACCCCTCTGGTACGCGAAAAGATGAGCTGCTGTTAGCTCCGGACGAAGTCCGAGTTATGCACAAGCTGCGTCGTATTCTCTCCGCGCTGGACCCGCAGCAGGCCATCGACCTGTTGATCAAGCAGCTCAAGAAGAGTAATTCTAATGGCGAGTTCCTGATGCAGGTCGCCTCTTCCGCGCCGATGGCCGGAACTCAGAATGAGGAGGAGTATTCCTAATGAGTAATCGGGTCTCGGCAGTAGACGATATTGTCTCCGAATATCAGGGCATTGAAGCACAGATGGCGGATCCAGCCACCGCTGGCGATCAGTCGTTGTTTCGGAAGCTCTCTAAGCGCTATGCCGCACTGCAGCCGATCATTCGGGTCAACAACGACCTCGTTGAGGTCCGCGGTGACCTAGAGGCAGCACGCGAGATGGCACACGAGGACAAAGAGTTCGCGGATGAGGCGCAACGGCTGGAGGTAGAAGCCGTCGAGCTGGAAGAAAAACTCGCCGATCTACTGGCTCCCCGTGACCCTCATGATGCTGATGATGTCATCATGGAGATCAAGGCTGGTGCCGGAGGAGAGGAAGCCGCACTTTTCGCTGGCGATCTGGCTCGGATGTACGAACGCTTTGCCGATAAGCACGGCATCGCTTGGGAGGCTTTGGGTCTTTCCGAATCTGATCTCGGCGGAATCAAGGACATAACCTTGTCTTTCCGAATGAAGTCCCCCTCTCCAGACGGAGTGTGGAGCCTGATGAAATTCGAAGGTGGCGTCCACCGCGTCCAGCGCGTACCGGTAACTGAGTCTCAAGGGCGGATCCAGACCTCGGCTGCCGGGGTCATGGTCTTTCCCGAGACCGAGGAACCGGAAGCCGTCTCGATCGATGACAAGGACGTGCGCGTCGATGTCTATCGTTCCTCCGGTAAAGGTGGTCAGGGTGTTAACACCACTGACTCCGCTGTCCGGTTGACCCACTTGCCATCCGGCATCGTGGTGACTTGTCAGAAGGAACGCTCTCAGATCCAAAACAAGGCCCGAGCTATGCAGGTTTTGCTTTCGCGTTTGGAACAAATGGAACGAGAGAAGGCAGACGCAGAAGCCTCCGAGGGGCGTGCCGCACAGGTACGCACCATGGACCGTTCCGAGCGGATCCGCACCTACAATTGGCCGGAAAACCGCATCAGCGACCATCGGATTGGTTTCAAGGCCAACAACCTTGATTCGGTGCTTGATGGAAACATGGATGACCTATTTTCTGCTCTGCAGGACGCTGAGCGTGCTGAACGGCTCGAGGCGGAGTAGATAGGTGAGTTTGAACCAAGCACTCCGCGACGCCGCAGACATCCTGCGGTCGGCAGGTGTGCCCTCTCCGGAGGTTGACGCCCGCTTGCTTGCCGCAGGTCTGCTCGGAGTCGGCCCATTGGAGTTGTTTGGCCGTTCCACGGTGCCGGAGGGCTTCTGGGAGGCAGTTCGCCGTCGTGAGCTGCGGGAACCCCTGCAGCATATTCTCGGAAGCGCGCCTTTCGGCCCGCTTGATCTTCAGGTGGGCGAAGGAGTCTTCATCCCGCGTCCGGAGACTGAAGTTCTCGCGGACTGGGCGGTAGGCCAACTCAAGCGTATCGACGCCGCGAATCCCCGCATTGTCGATCTATGTACTGGTTCCGGCGCCTTGGCTCTCTACCTAGCCGATGCGTGCCCTTCGGCGCGGATCGCGGGCGTCGAAAAGCAAGACGACGCACTGAGATGGGCGCTTCGCAACGCAGAGGGCACTGGGGTAGAGATGCTGCGCGGGGACGTTACTGACCCAGACACATTGTCTGAGTGGCATCGCAGCGTTGATCTTGTGGTGACCAACCCGCCTTATGTCCCGCTGACCCAAGATTTGGATCCAGAAGTCTATCTAGATCCGCCCGAAGCAGTTTTCGCTGGTAATACGGGTATGGATGTCATTGATGCCATGTTGCCGCTGATCTATAATCTGCTCATTCCAGGGGGCGTGGTCGGTATTGAACACGATGACACCACCTCAGATGCGGTGCAATCTGCGCTGCTAACCCACGGCGGATTCGACACTGTGACAGTCCTGACTGACTTAGCGGGGCGGGCCAGGTTTGTCACTGCGAGTAAAGTGTCAGTCTGACAGCCCAAACCCCAGCAATAAGGATCGAGGACAGCCCCTGTGAGCCGTATCCACTCTTGCGCAGACGAGGCCTCCCGTGCCGAGGGCATCCGCGCGGCCGTTGAAGCAGCCGGTAGCGGACGACTGGTGGTGTTGCCCACTGACACCCTCTACGGCATCGGCTGCAATGCCTTCGATAACGCCGCTGTAGCGAGTTTGCTCGCGGCAAAACACCGAGGCCCGGATATGCCCGTACCGGTGCTCGTTGGCTCTTGGGACACCGCCAAAGGACTGGTCCGGGAGTTCACTCCTCAGGCGGGAGCATTGATCGAGGCCTTCTGGCCAGGTGGTCTATCCATCGTTGTTCCGCAGGCGCCCTCATTGCCGTGGAACCTGGGAGATACTCGGGGCACCGTCATGTTGCGGATGCCTTTGCATCCGGTGGCTATCGAGCTCTTGAGAGAGGTCGGTCCGATGGCAGTGTCTTCGGCCAATATCTCCGGCCACCAGCCGCCTACCACTGCCATTGCAGCTAAACAGCAGCTAGGCACGAGCGTGGCAGTCTATCTCGATGGCGGACAAACTCCAGTCGGAGAACCCTCATCGATCATTGATCTATCCGGACCCGTACCGCACCTGCTGCGGGAAGGGGCAATTTCTGCAGAACGTATCGGTGAGGTCTTAAAGGTCGCTCCGGAGGTTATTCGGGGCACTAAGTAGATGGGTGCCGGCGTCCCGCTGCGGGAGTTGGGCCTGGTTATTTTGGTCGCTGCGGCGATCACCTACCTAGCCACGGGAATCGTTCGCTCGGTGATGGTTCGTTCTGGCCGGGTGGCCGAGATCCGTCAGCGAGATGTTCATACCCAGCCCACTCCGCGACTCGGGGGAGCGGCGATGTTCTCCGGCTTTTTGGCTGCAGTTTTCCTCGCCGCTCAGCTTCCTGCTTTGACCAGAGGATTCATGCCCATCACCCCGGAAATGAATGCCGTGATCTGGGCGGCATTTGCCATCGTGATCGTTGGCGTCATCGATGATCTCTATGAGCTCGATGCCATCACCAAGCTCATCGGACAAGTGGTATCGGCAATCTTGCTCAGCGTATTGGGGTTGTCGTGGACTCTGGTCTACCTGCCTTTTGGAGAAGGCACCACGGTGGTGCTTGACCAAGTTCAAGCCACGATCGTGACCACCATATTCACCGTCGCGCTAGTTAATGCCATCAACTTTGTCGACGGACTTGATGGCTTGGCCGCTGGCTTGGGAATGATCGCCGGCGGGTCCATCTTGTTGTTCTCATTGACGGTGCTCCATGATCAGGGTGGTGCAGTTTCTGCCTATCCTCCGGCGATTATCGCCGCAGGACTGGTGGGGGCCTGCTTAGGATTTTTGCCTCATAACTTCGAGCCTTCTCGAATCTTCATGGGTGATTCTGGCTCGATGTTTATCGGATTATTACTGGCGGCGGCATCGACCTCGGCCTCCGGAAAAATCAACATGTCGCTCTACGGCACAGTGGACTTTGTGGCGTTAATGAGTCCAGTCATCGTGGTCGCAGCTGCAATCTTTGTTCCGGTGCTCGATCTGGTTTTGGCAGTGGTTCGACGGTTGGCCCAGGGAACCTCGCCTTTCAAAGCCGATAAATTGCACTTGCATCACCGGCTGCTTTCCCTGGGGCATACTCATCGGCGAACGGTATTGGTCCTCTACATGTGGGTGAGCGTGGTCGCCTTTGGCGCCGTGAGCTTTTCCATCTTCCCAACTAGATTCGCAGTGGGGTTTACGCTCATCGGTTTGGTTCTTGCCTTCCTCGTAACCAGGATTCCCTTGCAAGAAGCGCGGAAAGCCCGACACAGTCGGCCTACCCGGATTGTCGCCACCAGAGAGCCGGAAGTCGGTCCATGACCTAGGTAGGGGAGCATCCCAGGTAGGATTTCCGTCGTGACTTCCTCTGCTGCCAACACACCCGCTGATCCTGCCGGACCCGAAGAACGCTCGAAGTATGACGATCCACGTCGTCCCCTCCTACGAGCTTTGAAACTTGGTTCGATCGCGCTGCTAGTGATCACGGTTTTGTCTTTGATGATTTGGGGTTGGTTAAGCGGCCTTCCTGGTATCTGGGGTGTGCTCATCGGCGCAGCTATCGGTGGTGGCTTCGTGCTGCTAACTGCCATGAGTGTTCTTTTAACGTCATTTACCAACCCAGCTACCACTGGAGCGGTGGTTCTGGGCGGCTGGCTGCTCAAAATTGTCGTACTCATCATTGTCTTGGCGTTGATCCAGGATCTGACCTTCTACGACCGCTCGGCACTTCTCGTAACTACGGTCTTGGCGCTGGTAGTGGTCCTGAGCACTGAGGTGTGGGGTGTGATCACCTCCAAGGTGACTTATATCAACTAATCGTTGTGATTCCTGCGGGGGAGGATTCCTAAGGCCGCGGATACGTTTCTGATTGAGCTATGCCTTAACGGGCATTCTTGCGGGGGTGGTTACCCCCGCATTGATTCTTTTATGCCACCTTGTGACTGACCTTACGAAACCATGAAATTGCTTGATATGGCGCATTTTTGGCGATTGGTGGAACCTCGTTCTGGGATGGGTAGAAAGCAGGTCTCAACCGTGCACGAGAAACGATCGGGAGCCTGCTAGGCTTCTATCCGGGTTACCCCGGTAAGTTCAGCGCGTTTCTGGTGGGATCCACCGGAAATTTCCGGAGACGCGCTTTCGGTCTGAGGTTCATCCCCTGTCACCGCCTCGCTGATGTGCGACGGAGTCCGTGGTGGTGTCAGAAGAGTTTTCAGACGTCCATCGCACCGTGCTAGGAGATGACTCTCCACACGGCCCGAACACGGGAGAGAACGCTGAGCGTTACAACACTGTCCATGAGAGGTGAATTCCACCCACCCGACCTGGATTCAGAATTTTTCCCGGAGGAGATGCTTTTCGAGAGTTTCGCCAACGGGTGGTTCGCTATGGACCGACTGATTTTGATCCGTCTGCTGATGACGGCCATCCTCGCGGTCTTTCTTCTTATCGCCTTCCGGAACCCGAAGCTGGTTCCTTCAGGTCTGCAGAACTTCGCAGAACTTGCTGTAGATTTCGTCCGCATCAACATTGCTGAAGAAATCTTGGGGAAGAAGGAAGGGCGTCGGTTCTTGCCGGTGCTCGCCACGATCTTCTTCATCGTCTTGATAACGAATGTCCCGACGATCATTCCTGGTATGAACATTTCGCCTAACGCGCGTATCGGCATGCCGATCGTCTTGGCGGTATTGGGCTACGTCACGATGATCTACGCGGGTTCCAAGCGATATGGCTTCGGCAAATTCATGAAGTCCTCGCTGGTCATTCCGAATCTTCCACCAGCACTTCATATCCTGGTTGTGCCGATTGAGTTCTTCTCAACGTTCGTCATGCGCCCGGTCACTCTCGCACTTCGTCTTATGGCGAACTTCCTTGCGGGGCACCTCATCTTGGTTTTGCTGTTTTCCGCCACGAACTTCTTTTTCTGGCAGCTCAACGGCTGGACCGCGTTGGCAGGTGTGACCACCGTCGCAGCGATTGCATTCACTCTCTTCGAGTGCATCATCATCTTCTTGCAGGCGTACATCTTCGCTCTGCTGGTTGCGGTGTACATCGAGCTATCGCTGCATGCGGACTCGCACTGACAAATCGCGAACCTCGCGGCTAAAAAGAAAAACCCCACAGAATTATCACTTCAAGTCCCGGTGAACGGAACCGGGCACCAAGAAAGGGAACGACTTTCATGAACGAGATCATCCTGGCTCAGGACGCCACCACCACCATCTCTGGCCTCGGTACCATTGGCTACGGCATCGCCACCATCGGCCCGGGCCTGGGCATCGGCATCCTCGTGGGCAAGGCCCTCGAAGGCATGGCTCGCCAGCCCGAGATGGCCGGCCAGCTGCGTACCACCATGTTCCTTGGCATCGCTTTCGTCGAGGCCCTCGCCCTCATCGGCCTGGTTGCCGGCTTCCTGTTCTAGTTTCCGAGCGGAAACAACATCCCTTTAAGACTGGAGACTCATGACGAACGTCATTAATTATCTTGCGGCGGAGGCTGAGACCCTTCCTTTGGAAGGCGGCAACTCAATCCTCCTACCCAAGAGCTACGACATCGTCTGGTCCATCATTCCGCTCGTGGTTATCCTGATTATCTTCTGGAAGTTCGTTCTTCCGAAGTTCCAGGAGGTCCTGACCGAGCGTGAGGACCGGATCAAGGGTGGCATTCAGCGTGCCGAGGTTGCACAGGCCGAAGCAAAGGCTGCGCTTGAGAAGTACAACGCGCAACTTGCCGAAGCTCGCGCCGAGGCAGCCGAGATCCGTGAGCAGGCCCGTGAAAAGGGCAAGCTCATTGAAGCTGATATGAAGGCACAGGCAGCCGAGGAGAGCAACCGTATTGTTGCCTCCGGAGAAAAGCAGCTAGTAGCTCAGCGCGAGCAGGTTGTCGCGGAGCTTCGCCAGGAAATGGGACAGAACTCGATCAACCTTGCCGAGCGTCTGCTCGGTGGCGAGCTTTCTGATTCCACCAAGCGTTCCGGCACGATCGACGCATTCCTGTCCGATCTCGATACCGTGGCACCGGCCGGAAAGTGAGCGCCATGCACGCAGCGAGCCGCGAAGCACTAGCACAGGTTGAGTCGCACTTGGACGGTCTTGTCCTCGGTGCAGACGATGCCGTCGCAGTGTCCGCCAAAACCGGCACTGAACTGTTTGAGGCCGTAGAAATCCTCGACGCCGACCGCCCACTGCGCGTCGCTGTCGCTGATCCTGCGGCAGCATCCGAGCAGCGTACCGGATTGATCCGGGCAGTGTTCGGCGGAAAAGTTTCTGATAGCACTCTTTCGGTGCTCGACGAGGCCGCCGTCCGTGCTTGGTCCAATCCGCGCGAGTTCCGCACGGGACTGGTTGCTCTTGGCCGTCGCGCACTTCTGCGTGGCGCTGAGGGACAAGGTCAGTTGGGCCAAGTCGAAGATGAGCTGTTCCGGCTCTCCCGCTTGCTAGATCGGGAAAGCGAGCTGACTCAATTGCTCTCCGACCCGACCACCGGTGTGGAGCGTAAGCGTGAACTGCTGGCGAGCGTGCTCTATGGCAAGGTCTCGATGTTTACTGAGGCGCTAGCGCTTCAGGCCATCGGACGCCCAGAGCACAACCCAATCGACGACGTCGCCGCTTTGGTTGATATTGCAGCATCGCTGCAGAATCGGTCAGTGGCAAAGGTCGTCTCTGCGGAAGAATTGAACCATGGCCAGCAGGCGGCGCTCGCCGACAAGCTGGGACATATCTACGGTCGTGCGGTGTCCATACATTCTGAGGTCGACCCCAGCCTCCTCGGTGGTATGACTATCCGCGTTGACGACGAGATCATTGATGGCAGCCTGGCGGGCAAGCTCGCCCGACTGCGGTCGAACCTGATCTAGTACACGACTAAACAACGTTATTATTAATGCTGGAAGATACAACCGAGAGCAGGAACAACATGGCGGAGCTGATGATCTCCTCCGATGAGATCCGTAGCGCGATAGCGAACTACACCTCGAGCTACTCCGCGGAGGCCTCCCGTGAAGAGGTCGGCGTGGTTATTTCGGCAGCTGACGGTATTGCCCAGGTTTCGGGCCTCCCGTCGGTTATGGCGAACGAACTGCTCGAGTTCCCGGGCGGCGTCATCGGCGTCGCACAGAACCTTGACACCAATTCCATTGGCGTCGTGGTCCTGGGTAGCTTCGATTCCCTCAAAGAGGGAGACGAAGTAAAGCGGACAGGAGAAGTCCTTTCCATTCCGGTCGGCGAGAAATTCCTCGGCCGAGTAATCAACCCCTTGGGTGCCCCCATCGATGGCCTTGGCGCCATCGAGGCTGAAGAGGACCGCGTCCTCGAGCTTCAGGCACCCTCCGTCCTCGAGCGTCAGCCCGTCGAAGAGCCGATGTCTACCGGCATCAAGGCCATCGACGCAATGACTCCGATCGGCCGCGGTCAGCGTCAGCTGATTATTGGCGACCGTAAGACCGGCAAGACCGCGGTCTGCATCGACACCATCCTTAACCAGAAGACCAACTGGGAGTCCGGTGATAAGACGAAGCAGGTTCGCTGCGTCTACGTCGCCATCGGCCAGAAGGGCTCCACTGTCGCAGCGGTCCGTAAGACGCTCGAAGAACAGGGCGCTCTGGATTACACGACCATCGTCGCGGCTCCGGCCTCCGACTCCGCTGGCTTTAAGTGGTTGGCACCGTTCTCCGCTGCCGCCCTTGCTCAGCACTGGATGTACCAGGGCGCTCACGTCTTGGTCATCTACGATGATCTGACCAAGCACGCTGAGGCTTACCGCGCGATTTCCTTGCTGCTGCGTCGTCCCCCGGGGCGCGAGGCTTACCCAGGCGACGTGTTCTACCTGCACTCCCGCCTGCTTGAGCGTGCAGCTAAGCTCTCCGATGATCTGGGCGCGGGTTCCATCACCGCTCTGCCGATCATTGAGACCAAGGCAAATGACGTTTCGGCCTTCATTCCGACCAACGTTATTTCGATCACTGACGGCCAGGTCTTCCTAGAGTCCGACCTGTTCAACCAGGGTGTTCGCCCGGCTATCAACGTCGGTGTCTCCGTCTCTCGTGTCGGTGGCGCTGCTCAGACCAAGGGCATGAAGAAGGTCGCAGGTTCCCTGCGTCTGGACCTGGCTGCTTACCGTGACCTCGAGGCTTTCGCTACCTTCGCTTCTGACCTGGACGCTGCGTCCAAGGCTCAGCTCGAGCGTGGACAGCGTCTCGTCGAGCTGCTTAAGCAGTCTGAGAATGCTCCGCAGCACGTTGAGTACCAGATCGTCTCGATCTGGCTCGCCGGCGAAGGTGTCTTCGACGTCGTTCCCGTTGAGGACGTCCGCCGTTACGAGACTGAGCTGCAGGAGTACGCCCGTGCGAACTGCCCTCAGGTCTACGAGCAGATCGCCGGTGGCAAGGTTCTTTCGGATGAGTCCAAGGAAGCCCTGCTGGCTGCGAACCACGAGTTCGCCGGTACCTTCCAGACCACCGAGGGGCACAACGTCATCAACGAAGCTGATGTCGATGCGCTCTCGAGCTCCGAGGTCAAGAAGTCTCAGCTCAACGTCTCCCGCAAGACGGCTAAGAAGTAGGGCTCTGATGCCCGAATCTGAAACCGTCCACTATCAGGAAGGGAGGAATGTGAACCATGGCTAATCTTCGCGAATTGCGTGACCGTATCCGGTCCGTCAACTCGACCAAGAAGATCACCAAGGCTCAGGAGCTGATCGCGACTTCGCGTATCACCAAGGCCCAAGCCCGGGTTGAGGCATCACTGCCTTATGCCCATGAGCTATCCCGTGTCATGGAGCGTCTCGCGTCGGCGAGTTCCCTCGACCATCCGATGCTCCACGAGCGTGAGGATGGCAAGGTTGCCGCAGTTTTGGTGATCACCTCGGACCGCGGCATGTGTGGTGGCTATAACCACAACGTGCTGAAGAAGGCTGCTGAGCTAGAGAAGATGCTCGAGAAGTCCGGCTACGAGGTCGTTCGCTACGTCACCGGTGGCAAGGGTGTTGGCTACTACAAGTTCCGTGAGGCCCCTGTCGCTGGATCATGGACCGGCTTCTCCCAGGATCCGTCCTGGGAAGCCACCCATGATGCTCGACGCCACCTCGTCGACGGATTTGTCGCTAGCTCCAAGTCCGAGGCCAAGCACCGTGAGGGCTTGCACTCGGAGGGCACTCCGGTTCGTGGTTTCGATCAGGTGCACGTGGTGTACACCGAATTCGAGTCCATGCTCAGCCAGGTACCTCGTGTACACCAGCTGCTGCCGATCGAGCCGATCCCCATCGATGAGAGCTTCGAGCAGGGCGAGAGCATGCAGGCCGACGCCGAAAGCACTATCGGCCCGGACTACGACTTCGAGCCGGACGCAGATACTCTGCTCGCCGAGCTGCTTCCGAAGTATGTCTCCCGTA
The DNA here is from genome assembly GCF_003716585.1 of Corynebacterium alimapuense. Classification (GTDB taxonomy): domain Bacteria; phylum Actinomycetota; class Actinomycetes; order Mycobacteriales; family Mycobacteriaceae; genus Corynebacterium; species Corynebacterium alimapuense. The sequence goes on along the minus strand of NZ_PTJO01000005.1, from coordinate 137,929 downwards.
GCCTGTTCGCGATGTTCCTCGAGGCTTCGGCCTCTGAGTCAGCGTCGCGTCGAAATGCGATGAAGTCTGCGACGGACAACGCAAGCGAATTGGTCAAGGACCTTTCGCGCGTGGCCAACCAGGCACGTCAGGCGCAGATCACCCAGGAAATCACAGAGATCGTCGGTGGCGCTGGCGCGCTCGCCGAAAGCGGAGAAAGTGACTAAAAAATGACTACAGCTCTCGCAGAGCAGAACACGCAGCAGGCGTCTACCGCCGGCCGCGTCGTGCGTGTCATTGGACCGGTCGTCGACGTGGAATTCCCGCGCGGCGAACTGCCGGCCCTTTATAACGCCATGACTGTCGAGGTCACCCTCGCCGCAGTCGCAAAGACCATCACGCTCGAGGTTGCCCAGCACTTGGGTGACGGCCTCGTTCGTGCCATCTCCATGGCCCCCACCGACGGACTCGTTCGCGGTAGCCAGGTCGTGGACTCGGGTAAGCCGATCATGGTTCCCGTCGGCGATGTCGTCAAGGGCCACGTGTTCAACGCCCTCGGTGACTGCCTCGACGAGCCAGGCCTTGGCCGCGACGGCGAGCAGTGGGGCATCCACCGCGATCCGCCGGCCTTCGATCAGCTCGAAGGCAAGACCGAGATCCTCGAAACCGGCATCAAGGTCATCGACCTGCTGACCCCGTACGTTAAGGGCGGCAAGATTGGCCTGTTCGGCGGCGCCGGCGTGGGCAAGACGGTCCTCATCCAGGAGATGATTACCCGTATCGCCCGTGAGTTCTCCGGAACGTCCGTGTTCGCCGGAGTCGGCGAGCGCACCCGTGAGGGCACCGACCTCTTCCTCGAAATGGAAGAGATGGGCGTTCTCCCGGATACCGCACTCGTGTTCGGCCAGATGGATGAGCCGCCGGGAGTCCGCATGCGCGTCGCACTGTCCGGCCTGACCATGGCTGAGTACTTCCGCGACGTTCAAAACCAGGACGTTTTGTTGTTCATCGACAACATCTTCCGTTTCACCCAGGCCGGCTCTGAGGTCTCGACTCTGCTGGGTCGTATGCCTTCTGCCGTCGGTTACCAGCCGACCCTGGCTGATGAGATGGGTGTTCTTCAGGAGCGAATCACCTCTACCCGAGGCAAGTCGATTACCTCTCTGCAGGCCGTTTACGTGCCTGCCGACGACTACACCGACCCGGCCCCGGCGACGACCTTCGCCCACCTGGATGCCACCACCGAGCTCGACCGAAGCATTGCTTCCAAGGGCATCTACCCGGCCGTGAACCCGCTGAGCTCGACGTCTCGTATCCTCGAGCCGTCGATCGTCGGCGAGCGTCACTACGCCGTGGCGCAGCGCGTGATCGGCATTCTGCAGAAGAACAAGGAACTCCAGGACATCATTGCCATCCTTGGTATGGATGAGCTGTCCGAGGAAGACAAGATTACGGTTCAGCGCGCACGTCGCCTGGAGCGCTTCTTGGGGCAGAACTTCTTCGTCGCAGAGAAGTTCACCGGTCTTCCGGGCTCCTATGTCTCACTTGAGCACACCATTGAGGCTTTCGAGCGTATCTGTGATGGTGAGTTCGATCATTACCCCGAGCAGGCTTTCAACGGCCTTGGTGGACTCGACGACGTCGAAGCCGCTTACAAGAAGCTCACCGAAAAGTAAGGGGAGACGCACATGGCTGACATCACCGTGGAACTGGTCTCCGTGGAGCGTTTGCTCTGGACTGGAAAGGCCAGCATCGTTACCGCGCAGACCACCGAGGGTGAGATCGGTGTGCTTTCCGGACACGAGCCCATGCTCGGCCAGTTGGTCGAGGACGGGGTCGTGACCATTCGTCCGGTCGACGGCGACAAGCTTATTGCAGCCGTCCAGGGTGGCTTCTTCTCCGTTTCCCCGGAGAAGGTCACTATCCTCGCGGACTACGCGGTCTGGGCCGACGAGGTTGACTCCTCCGTGGCTGAATCTGACTTGCAGTCCACGGACGAGCTGACCCGCTCTCGCGCTGAGGCAGGTCTTCGGGCCGTACGCCGTAAGGCCGACGCCTAAAGCACCGTCTCTGCTCTTTTCAACACCGCACCCGCCATCCCAGAAACTGGAAGGCGGGTGCGGTGTTTTTTGCATGTTTGATCGATGTAGTCATTGAACTGTTAGGCGATCGTCGGTTAACGGTCTAGAATCTAGACCTAACGCTCCTCGGAGGCGCTTTAAATTCCAGAAGGAGAACACTTGTGGATATCCTGATTTGGGTACTGATTATCGCTGTGGTCGTAGCGATTGCGCTCGCGTTGTGGCGGTTTTTAATGTTCCGTTCCCGCGGGACCTCAGTTATTATGCGAAGATTGCCCGCTGTTGGCGCCCACGGATGGCGGCATGGTTCGGTGCGATATAACGGCGAAGAATTGGAGTTTTTCCAGCTTCGTTCCCTTTCCCCGGTGGCTGATCTAGTGCTCAACCGCCAATCGTTGGACTTTCATGAAAACCGCCAAATCTCCGAGCCGGAGTCCGCGTTTATGACCTCCCGGCTGACAGTTACCACCCTGTGCCAAGATGGTCATCACTATGAAATGGCCCTTGATCCGCGCGGATTGATGGCGCTGACTGCCTGGGTGGAATCTGCACCGAGTGCCCGCCAAGAGCGCACCGATTTCAATCGTCTGCGCAACAGGATCACCCGCGGGCACAACGGAAAATAGCTTCCGGTTACCATGTAACCCATGCGTCTTGTCATCGCCCGTTGCTCCGTCGACTACATTGGTCGGCTTGAAGCACACCTTCCCATGGCCAATCGGCTGCTCATGATCAAAGCTGACGGCTCGGTGTCCATCCACGCCGATGACCGTGCTTATAAGCCATTGAACTGGATGACCCCACCCTGCACTCTTAAAGAGCAATCGATCACTGACGCTGATGGTGAGGACACCGGTGAGCAACTATGGATCGTGGAGAACTCCAAGGGCGAACAGTTGCGGATCACTCTCGAGTCGATAGAACACGAGATTGCTATGGAACTTGGTCAGGATCCCGGCCTAGTTAAAGACGGTGTCGAGGCCCATCTCCAAGAACTACTTGCAGAACACATCGTCACCTTGGGGGAGGGTTATGAGTTGATCCGTCGGGAATTTCCAACGGCGATCGGGCCAGTTGATCTACTGGCCCGCGACGCCAATGGCGCGAGTGTGGCAGTGGAGATCAAACGCCGAGGGGGCATTGACGGCGTCGAGCAGCTCAGCCGCTATCTAGAGCTGTTGAACCGAGATGAGCTGCTGCGTCCAGTCTCAGGTGTCTTCGCAGCCCAAGAGATCAAGCCGCAGGCACGCACATTGGCTGAAGATCGTGGAATCCGCTGCGTCATTCTGGATTATCAGGGTTTGCGTGGCATTGAGAGCAATGAACTGCGGTTGTTCTAAATGGGAAGAAAGAATCATCCTGGAAGATCAAGCAGCCGCCGGGAGACTCGTAAGACCAAGGCCCCACGCCCTCTGCCTAGCGATGGGGCGGGCTTTTATGGAACCCAGGTCACTGAGGGACCACGATGGACGCACGGCGAGCCTTATCTCTTTCGGCTGATGGGTGCTGCCGCGGCGACCAAATTCTATCTCTGCCCTGGCTGTAATCAGAATATTCCGCCCGGGGTGGCTCATATTGTCGCCTGGCCCAAAGACAGTGGCCGGGGAGCGGAAGATCGTCGTCATTGGCATCGGCATTGCTGGGACCGACGACACTGATTGTTCAGTACCCTGGGAAATATGATTATCGCTTTTTCTGTAGCCCCCGCCACTACGGCGACTCCTGACGCGGAGATGGCAGATGCTGTCTCTGAGGCCGTGCGCATCGTGCGTGAATCAGGACTTCCCAATGAAACCAATGCCATGTTCACCCTTGTGGAAGGGGAGTGGGATGAGGTGATGGCTGTGGTCAAGGCTGCCACCGATGCCGTCTTGGCGGTCTCCCCACGAGTCTCGCTGGTTCTGAAGGCGGATATCCGCCCGGGCCATAGCGATCAGCTTCACCAGAAGGTCCGCTCAGTGGAAGATCGACTGGAAGGCGGTGAGCGCTAAATGACTACCCCGCACCGCTATGTTTCTGGCGCCATCGATCTAGCTGAGGTCAAGGCCAAGGCTGAAGCCCGCGAGAAAGCTGCAGCCGCCCCGGCTGGGCAGTCGGGAATTGTCGCCTTTTTTACTGTTACCCCGGATAACTTCGAATCAGATGTCGTCCACCGCTCCAAGCAGGTCCCCGTCGTCGTCTTGGTAGGAACCAGCCGTAGCCCTGCTTCTGAGCAGCTTCGGCAGGATCTGGAGGGTTTGTCTGCCCAAGGCGGATTGTCTTTTCTCGTTGCCTATGTGGATGCCGATGTCACTCCGGAGATCGCTCAGGCCTTTGGCATTAAGGGACTGCCTACCGTTGTCGCACTTGCTGGTGGCCAACCGGTGCAGCAATTCGAAGGCGCTCAGCCCAGCGATGTGCTCGCGCAATGGGTCGGCGCGTTGGTCGAACAGGTAGGCCCGCAGCTCCAAGGTCTATCGAGCGAGTCCGAGCAGGATGAGGGAGCAGAAGAACAACCGCCAGCCGACCCTCGGCTTGAGGCCGCGCTTAGCGCCATTAATGCCGGCGATTTTGATGCTGCTATTGCTACCTATGATGAGATCTTGGCTTCCCAGCCAGGCAACTCAGACATCAAACAGGCTCGTGATACCGCCAAGCTGCTCAAGAGGCTGAACCCAGCCGGGCGCACTGAAGATCCGGTGATGGCTGCGGATGCGGACCTAGGCGACGTCGATAAGCAATTGGATGCTGCAGATGCAGAGGTAGTTGCTGGCACCCCGGAGCAGGCTTTTGATCGACTGATTGCATCGATGACCACGGCTGCGGGTAAAGAAAAGGCCCGGGTGCGCGATCGTTTGCTGGAGCTATTCGCGCTTTTCGACGCCGCCGATCCCAGGGTCAGCGCCGCGCGGACGAAGATGGCCAGTGCACTGTTCTAGAGTCGGGTGCTTTTGCTTAGTCTGTTTGCAGGACTGTCCGTAGTTCAGCAAACAGCTCTGGAAGCACGTGGTACTGCACAGTTCTTCCGACTCGGCGGCGCTCGAGCATCCCGGCCTCGGTGAGCTTTTTGAGGTGGTGGGAGATGGTGGATTGGCCCAACCCCAAAATAACCGTCAGCTCACTGGCAGTGACCGGATTGCAGCCGTCATCGGTGATGTGGGAGAGGATCCGTAGCCGGGCCGGATCCGCGAGAACTTTGAATAGGCTGGTGTAGCGTGCAGCTTCTTCAGCATTCAACACTCCTGAGCCTAATGAGCAACAGGTAGCAGGGTCGTCGAGCGGGCGGATCGGGCTGGTGGTCATGCTATCCAGTATATATTGACGACTATCAATAACACGAGTATCTTTCATATCGATAACCATCGAACTGCTGAAAGGTCTCGCGTGACCACCCCTAGCAACCACCCACCCAGAATGTCCTTCCTCGATCGTTGGCTTCCTGCCTGGATTCTCCTCGCGATGGTTGCCGGTCTGCTGATCGGAAGAATTATCCCCGGTATCGGCGACACCCTCGGAGCCATGGAAGTCGGCGGCATCTCCCTGCCGATCGCTCTTGGCCTGCTGGTAATGATGTACCCGCCTTTAGCCAAGGTTCGCTATGACAAGACCTCGGAGATCGCTGCGGATCGTCGCCTGATGGCAGTATCCCTCGCACTGAACTGGATCGCCGGCCCCGCCTTGATGTTCCTGCTGGCGTGGGTGTTCTTGCCCGATCAGCCGGAACTGCGCACCGGCTTGATTATCGTTGGCCTTGCGCGCTGTATCGCTATGGTCTTGATCTGGAATGACCTAGCCTGTGGTGACCGCGAGGCCGCTGCTGTCTTGGTGGCGGTCAACTCCGTCTTCCAGATTCTCATGTTCGCAGCACTGGGCTGGTTCTACTTGCAAGTCCTTCCGAGCTGGCTGGGTCTGCCGGTCACTGATGCCGAATTCTCCATCATGTCCATCGTGATTTCTGTTCTGGTATTCCTCGGGATTCCGCTCCTAGCCGGAGTGCTGTCCCGAGTGCTCGGCGAGAAGTTCAAGGGCCGCGACTGGTACGAGACGACCTTCCTACCCAGGATTTCCCCTTTCGCACTCATTGGCCTGCTGTACACGATCGTTTTGCTCTTTAGCCTGCAAGGTGAACAGATCACCAGCCAACCGTGGACCGTGGCCCGAGTGGCGCTACCGCTACTGGCCTACTTCCTGATCATGTTTGCTATCGCGCTGATCTCCTCCCGACTAGCTGGATTTAACTACGCCACCTCAGCCACCGTCTCCTTTACCGCCGCTGGCAATAACTTCGAGCTGGCTATCGCTGTGGCCGTCGGTACCTTTGGTGCGACCTCTAGCCAGGCACTGGCCGGGACCATTGGCCCGCTCATCGAGGTACCGGTCCTAGTGGCCTTGGTCTACTTCATGCTGTGGGTCGGTCCGAAGCTTTTTCCCGGCGATCCCACTCTCCCCGCAACTGCTTCTTCTTCTACCATCATGGAAAAGGATTCCAGCCATGTCTAACAAACCTTCTATCCTGTTCGTCTGCGTCGGCAACGGCGGTAAGTCTCAGATGGCAGCGGCCTTGGCTGCGCACCACGCCGGTGAGGATCTACAGATCCACTCCGCAGGCACCAAACCGGGTACCAAGCTCAATGCCGAATCCGTCGCCGCCATCGCTGAGATTGGTGCTGATATGTCCGGCGGCCAGCCCAAGGGCGTTGACCCGCAGCTGCTTATCGACGCCGATCGAGTTGTCATCCTCGGCGCTGATGCTGCCCTAGAGCTGCCTGAAGAAGCTCGAGGCACCCTCGAGCGTTGGGTAACCGATGAGCCCAGCACTCGCGGAATTACCGGCGTTGAGCGCATGCGTTTAGTACGCGACGACATCGATGCTCGGGTGCGTGGACTGATCGCTTCGCTCAACAGCTAGCCCATACGGGTTTGCCCCCCGACCCCGAGAAATCCTCTCGCCTGCGTTCCGTGGGCGATATTTTTCTGGTTAGCTAAGCAAAAACCTCCCCCGCTGGAGCTCTCGCATTCTATCTGCGAGAGCTCCAGCGGGGGAGCAAGCTCATTGTCCCCAGCCTGATCACATGAGGACAACGCTAGATCACAGAGCTAGCCGATCCAGCGGTACCACTGCACAGAGTTGGCCGGGATGTGCAGGTTCAGGGACTGATCGAAGCCATCCCAACCGATATCTGCGGTAGCTACGGTGGCATCAAGCTCAGTACCCGATCCTGCGTAGCGGTGACTATCGGTGTTGAGCACCAATTCCCATTGGCCAGCTCGGGGGCTACCCATGGTGTAGTTGGCATGAGTGGAACCCGAGAGGTTGGCCACCGCTAGAACTGCCGAGCCGTCATTGCCCCAGCGAACATAAGCCAAGAGGTTTTCGGTGGCGGCGTCGCCCTTGATCCACTGGAAACCGGAAGAATCGAAATCCTGGGTGTAGAGCGCGGGGTGGGATCGGTAAACATAGTGGAGATCTTTAACTAGATTTTGGATGCCGGTGTGGAACTCATGGCCCCAACCTTCCAGGTTGGACCAATCAATGGAGTAGGCCTCATTCCATTCCCCGGTCTGGCCAAATTCCTGGCCCATAAATAGCAGGTTCTTGCCCGGGTGGGAGAACATGTAGCCGTAGAGGGCGCGCAGGCCAGCGGCCTTGTTCCAATCATCACCTGGCATACGTCCCCAGAGGGAGCCCTTGCCGTGGACGACTTCATCATGGGAGAAGGGTAAGACGAACTTCTCGGAGTAGGCGTAGATCATGGAGAAAGTGACCTCACCGTGGTGGTACTCGCGGTGGATCGGATCCAGCTTGAAATACTCCAGCGTGTCGTTCATCCAGCCCATGTTCCACTTGAGCGAGAAGCCCAAACCACCATCCTGGGTAGGTGCAGTCACGCCAGGCCAAGAGGTGGACTCCTCGGCGATGGTCAGGACACCGGAGTAGGCGTTGTGAACGGTGGCATTCATCTCCTGGAGGAACTGCACCGCCTCGAGGTTCTCGCGCCCACCATACTGATTAGGCTCCCACTCGCCCTCCTCGCGGGAGTAATCAAGGTAGAGCATTGAGGCGACGGCATCGACACGCAGGCCGTCAATATGGAACTCCTCGATCCAGTACAAAGCGTTAGCAACGAGGAAGTTGCGGACCTCGTGGCGACCGAAGTCGAAGACATAGGTGCCCCAGTCCTTCTGCTCACCGCGGCGCCAATCGGGATGCTCGTAGAGCGCGGGGCCGTCGAAACGCGCCAGAGCCCAATCATCCTTGGGGAAGTGGGCGGGTACCCAGTCAACGATCACGCCGATGCCACGAAGGTGGAAGGCCTCGATCAGCGCACGCAGCTCGTCCGGGCTGCCCCAGCGAGCAGTGGGGGCGTAGTAGCCGGAGATCTGGTAGCCCCAGGATCCGCCGAAGGGGTGCTCGGCCACCGGCATCAGCTCGACGTGAGTGAAGCCCTGCTCAGCAACGTAGTCGACCAGTTCTGTGGTCAGCTCCTTGTAGCCATGATCGACTTTCCACGAGCCGAGGTGAACCTCGTAGACCGACATGGGCTCGGTATCGATATTGCTGCCAGCACGGGCAGCAATCCACTCACCGTCTTGCCAGTCATAGCGGGAGTCAACGATCACCGAGGCGGTCTCTGGGGGAGCTTGAGTCGCCTTAGCTAGGGGATCAGCCTTGTCGCGGCGATGCCCCTCGGGGGTTTGGATGGCGAACTTATAAGCTTCACCGGCACCCACGCCGGGGATGAATACTTCCCAGACTCCGGAAGATCCCAGGGAGCGCATTGGGTACTGAGAGGCATTCCAACCGCAGAAGTCGCCCACCACGGCAACACCGGAGGCATTGGGTGCCCAGACAGCGAAGGCGGTACCGGTGACAGATCCGAGGACGGTGTCATAGGCATGGACATTGGCGCCAAGGACTTCCCAGAGGCGCTCATGGCGGCCTTCACTGACCAAGTGCAGATCGAGGCTGCCCAAGGTAGGCAAGAAATGATAAGGATCTGCGTCCAAGGTGCTGGCGCCACTGGGCCAGGTCACGCGCAGGCGGTAACCGGGGGAATAGACATCCGAGAGTCCAAGAACCCAGATATCATCGCCGATCGGGTGAGCCTCGAGCTCCTCATTGTGGATCAACACCTCGACCTTGCTCGCCCCGATCTGGCGGGTGCGGATGACCGAACCTCCTTCGACCGCATGCCAGCCATAGAAGTCATGGGGCGCGTGGTGTTGGCAATTACGCAGGCGCTCCAAGTCCTGGCCGGGGATGAGAAGGTTCTGGTCGATGCCGTCAGGGGCGTCGTTCATGGTTAGTCCTCACAAGTGGAAAGTACAATCCGTCAGAGAGCAGGAAAAAACCCACCCATCACACCATTGACGGTACCTGAGTGTGATGGGTGGGTGCGGGAAGTTTGGTGTGTGATTATGCCCGGTAATCTGTGATCTCGCGCCAAGCGATTGCTTCTCGACGCTCGATGGGTACCTCAGGCAGGACCAAGACGTGTGCAACATCGCCCCAAGGCATCAAACGAACGAAATTGCGCTCGCCCCAGGTCCATACCTCATCCGAGATTGCATCGTGGACCTGCAGATTCGTTCCGGCCGGCTGACCAAGGGCAGCGAAGTTGAGGGTGACAGTAGCCTCTTGGGCATTACGCGGATCCAAGTTGATGACCACGAGCACGGTATTGCCGGTGATGGGATCAACCTTGGAGTAGGCCAAGATCTGGTCATTATCGACCTCATGGAAGCTGAGATTGCGCAGCTGCTGAAGAGCAGGATTGTCTCGGCGGACCTTATTCAGCAGCGCCAAGTAAGGCTCCAAGGAGTCTCCGGAAGCTACTGCGGCTGCGAAATCGCGTGGGCGCAGCTCGTACTTTTCTGAGTTGAGGTATTCCTCTGAGCCCGGTGCATCTGCCTCATGCTCGTAGAGCTCATAGCCGGAGTACACACCCCACAGTGGCGACATGGTCGCTGCCAAAGTCGCGCGGATGGCGAACATTGCTCGGCCACCAACTTGGAGCGACTCGTGGAGAATATCGGGAGTATTGACGAACAAGTTCGGTCGGGCGATATCCGCAGAGTCGCGGATATCGGTAGCGAACTCCGTCAGTTCCTTCTTCGTGATCTTCCAGGTGAAGTAGGAGTAAGACTGGCTGAAACCAACCTTAGCCAGGCCATAGAGACGTGCCGGACGGGTGAACGCTTCGGCGAGGAAAATGACATCCGGGTCGGTCTCGTGGATTCGGGCGATGAGCCATTCCCAGAAATTCGCGGGCTTGGTGTGCGGGTTATCCACGCGGAAGGTCCGAACACCCAGATCCGTCCAGTACTTGACTACCCGGTAGACCTCTTCGTAGATCGCCTTCGGGTTGTTGTCGAAGTTCAGTGGGTAGATGTCTTGGTACTTCTTCGGCGGGTTTTCTGCGTAGGCGATGGTGCCATCAGCCAGCTCAGTAAAGAAGTCACGGTGCTCAGTTGCCCAGGGGTGATCGGGAGCTGCCTGGAGGGCCAAGTCGATGGCAATCTCCAAGTCCAATTCCTTCGCCCGGGCAAGCAAGGCTTGGAAATCTGCCTCGTTGCCCAGCTCTGGGTGGAAAGCGTCATGGCCGCCGAGTGCGGAGCCGATGGCCCACGGAGAGCCGACATCTTCCGGCTCCGGGGTCAAGGTGTTGTTGCGACCCTTGCGGTTGACCTCGCCGACCGGATGGATCGGGGGGAAATAGACGGTGTCAAAGCCCATGGCGGCGACTCGGTCTAGCGCCTGTGCAGTGGTGGCAAAAGTGCCGTGGACCGGCTTGCCTTCTGCATCCCAGCCGCCGGTGGATCGGGGAAAGAGCTCGTACCAAGAGTTGACCAAGGCGTCGCGTCGCTCGACCTTGACCTGGAACTGCGGCCCTTGCTCGAGCATTTCCCGCAGCGGGTAGCGGCTAAGGATCTCAGTGACCTCGGCAGATAACGCTGGGGCGAGGCGTCCATCGACGTCTGCCGGATCCAGCGACTCACCGCGCAGTGCAGCAGCAGCGGCGCTGAGGCTAGCGGAGACCTCGGCGGGAGCGATCGCGCGAGCCCGCTCAAAGAGCTCGACGCCGTGGGCGAGATCATTGGCCAGTTCTTCTACGCTCTGGCCAGCAGCGCGTTTCTTGGTTACTGCATTGGTCCAGGTGGCGAATACATCTGACCAGGCATCAACCCGGAAAGTCCATACACCGGCGGTATCGGGAACGAAGACGGCGTGAACTCGGTCCTGGTCTAGTTCTTCCGGCGTCATCCGGATAGCGATTGCTTCCTCAGCTCCGGGGCCGGTGACCATTAATGATGCTGCGATTGCGTCGTGGCCTTCACGCCATGCCAGCGCCGATACCGGAACAACCTCGCCGATCACTGCCTTGGCTGGATAGCGGCCTCCAGTTATCTGAGGGCGGATATCGTCAATTCCGAGTCGACCGGTCATTAGGTCTCACCTTCCACAGTATGGGCTCTCTAGTCCTCCCGAATCCTAGTCGAGCTGTGTCACTTTCACCGGGGACTGAGAGAATCGGACACAATGGGGGAGTGACTGAACATATGGATGAGATCAATCAGGACCTGCTGGTCGATTTTCAGGACGTGACTTTTCGGCGCGGTGGACAAAACCTCGTCGGTCCGGTGTCCTGGCAGGTTGAATTAGACGAGCGCTGGGTCATTATCGGCCCCAATGGTGCAGGCAAGACCACCCTTATCCGGATGGCTGCCGCCGAGGAATTCCCTTCCTCTGGTACTGCCCATGTGATGGGCGAGCGCCTGGGAAAAACCGATATGCGGGATCTGCGTTCGATGATTGGGGTGTCTTCCGCAGCTCTAGGAAACCGCATCCCGCCCCGAGAGAAAGTTGGAGACCTAGTCGTCTCGGCCGGTTATGCAGTTTTGGGCAGGTGGCGGGAGGAATACGAAGAGGTTGATTTCGAGCAAGCTCATGAAATCCTTGAGCAGGTCGGCGCCTATCACCTCATGGATCGTGAGTGGGGCACGCTCTCAGAAGGTGAGCGAAAGCGAGTTTTGATCGCCAGGGCTTTGATGACGAACCCGGAGCTGTTGATTCTTGATGAGCCCGGCGCGGGAATGGACCTTGGTGGGCGAGAGGACTTGGTGGGCTATCTTAGTGATCTGGCCATGGATGCAGATGCTCCTGCGATCGTGATGATTACTCACCACGTGGAAGAGATTCCTTCCGGGTTTACTCACGCTCTGCTGCTCGATGAGGGCGAAGTAGTTGCCCAAGGGCTCATTGATTCTGTGCTCAACAGCGAGAATCTCTCCCGAGCGTTCCATCAACCCATTGAGGTTTCTCGGATCGGCGATCGCTACTTCGCACATCGAGTGCGTCGGGGTGGCAATCACCGACGCGGATCACATCTAGACTAAAAAGATAGATCCAACACTTTTTCGGACAGCGAACGAGTTTTTTAAAGGAGGCGAGCGGGCATATGCCCTTACCTGGAGCGCCCTTAGGGCATGGACAAGCCCGCCTGTCGACCACGGTCATTCTTGTTCGAGATCATGCGGAAACCTTGCAAGTGTGGGCTCAAGAACGAGTCTCGACGATGCGTAACTATCCGGGGATGACGGTCTTTCCTGGTGGCGGCGTCGATCGCCGCGATTGTCCCACGGGGCAGTGGGACCCAGCAGCGCTGTGGACTGGAGCGCCACTCCAAGAGATGTCAGATCGCCTGGAAATGACCGATGAGCAGACTCATGCTGTCGTTTTTGCGGCAGTCAGGGAGTTGTTTGAAGAAACCGGCATTCTCTTGGCAGTCCATGAAGACGGCTCCAGCATCGAGGATGTTTCGCCCTATCAGCAGGACCGCGAGGACTTGATCTCCCACCGCATTTCCTTGACTGACATGTTGAGTAACCGTGGGCTGCGGGTGCGATCGGATCTATTGCATCCCTGGGCTAGATGGGTCGGCGGCTGGCGTGAACATCACTGGTTCGACACCGTCTCCTTTTTGGCAGTCACCCCGCCCGGTCAAGGCCCAGATGGAGATACCTCAGAGGCAGATGATGCCGGTTGGTTTACTCCCGCACTGCTGCTGGAGGGATGGAAACATGGCTTAGTGAGATTGGCCATTCCTACCTGGGCGCAGATGCGCTTCCTGGCTCAGTTTTCTACTAGCGCTGATGCTATTGCCGCGGCTTCGGCAGCTGATCTGACTCCAGTCGTAGGCGATCCTATCGATGATCCGCGCTACCAGGAGTACTTCACTGCTCGGCCGATCGATCGGATCTGAGATGTCTTTCACTCTTGATGAAGTGGGATTTCTTTCCACTCATGCAGACGAGATCGTCAATGCCACCGCAGAGCTGAGTTTTAAACCGACAACCGTGCTCGCCGATGCCACTGCCTTGCGCGGCATCTTCGGTGAACATGGTCGCGCCGTCGCTGAACTAGCCCGAGCCAGGCAGTCAGCTCGTGGCAAAGTGCCTGACTCTTGGCTTGTTGACGTAGATTCTGCGCAGCAAGCTACCCCGGCTCGGGTGGCTGATCTGCGTGCACAACGCCTGCTGGACCATCTTGGGCAAGACGCGCTGATCCATGACGTAACGTGCTCAGTGGGGACAGAGGGGGCGTCGATAAGCGCCGCAGGGATGGCTTATCTAGGCAGTGACCTTGACCGAGTGCGTCTAGCCATGGCGCGCCACAACCTCGGCAACCGTGCTTGGCTGGCGCAAGCCGATGCGCTTGAGCCCATCAGTAGCGGGGCACAAGCAATCGTCGCTGATCCGGCGCGCCGGGCAGGTGGGCGCAGAATCGTGCACCCCGACCAATTGCTGCCGCCACTGCCGGACCTACTGAAAGCCTGGGCAGGGAAGGAACTAGCCGTCAAGTGCGCACCAGGGCTGGATTTTTCCGAATGGGATGGTCTAGTGAGCTTGGTCAGCGTCGACGGTGGGGTCAAAGAAGCTTGTCTTTACACACCTGGCCTCAGTGAAGGAGCATCCCGGGAGGCTGCGATGATCACCGGCGAGAAGATCGATCGCATCACTGACGCTGGTCCGGATGACGTAACAGCAGCAGCACCGGGCACTTGGATTATTGACCCCGATGGTGCAGTAGTACGCGCTGGACTGGTGCGCCATTACGCACACCGGGAGGGGCTGTGGATGCTAGACGAACGCATCGCCTACCTCACCGGGGATCGGATTCCGCAGGGTCGAAGCGGGTTTAGATTCATCGAGCAGGTACCACTGAAGAAGCTGCGCCCAGCACTGCACGCTCACGGTGCCGGCAGTCTAGAAATCTTGGTTCGCGGGGTGGACATTGACCCCGATGCGCTGCGGAAAAAGCTCCGGCTAGCGGGGGATAGGCCGATGGCGGTGGTCTGCACCAGAATCGGACGTCAGGGTGTTGCGCTGATCTGTAGCGCCCGCGAGTTTTCCGAGTGAGGTTTGCCTTACCGCCGGTGTGGAACCCTAGCGTAGACTGTCGGATCACACCGAGTATCCCCGTCGAAAGGTCATAGCACCGATGCCCACGATCGTCGCGCTGGTCAAACATGTCCCGGACACCTGGTCCGCAAAGACACTAGAGCCAGACAACACTCTCGACCGCGTCAATGTCGATTCCGTGATCGATGAAGTCAACGAATACTCCATGGAACAAGCACTCCAGTTGAGGGATTCGCAGCCGGATGCCGGTTGGCGCGTCATCGCACTGACCGTCGGAGCCGCCGGAGCCGATGCCACCTTGCGCAAGGCATTGGCTATGGGCGCAGATGATGCGATCCACGTGCTCGATGATGCGCTGGCTGGCTCCGATGTCTTAGGCACCTCGTGGACGTTGACCAACGCGCTCAACCAGATCGAGGATGTGCAGATCATCATCACTGGTGGTGCTTCCTCCGATGGCGCCATGGGTGCGGTCCCGGGAATCCTGGCTGAATATCGCCAGATTCCGGCACTGACCAACCTCACCTCGGTTGAACTTTCCGGAACCATGCTCAGCGCAGTACGAGAGACCACCGAAGGCCGGCACGAGCTCAGTGCTTCCTTGCCCGCGATTGTCTCCGTGACTGATAAGGCAGCTAAGCCGCGCTTCCCCAACTTCAAGGGCCTCATGGCTGCCAAGAAGCACCAGATCACCGTGCTGGATCTCGCAGCTATTGGAGTAGCCCCAGCGCAGGTTGGCCTTGCGCATTCTGCGACTGCTGTTACTGCCGCTGCCCCGCGCCCGGCCCGAGTAGCTGGTGAAGTCATCCGTGGCGAGGATTCTGCCGGCCGCGTGGCCGAGTACCTCTCCGCTGAGAAGTTCCTCTAAATCCGGCCCGACCCGAAACCATTAGGGAGATCTACGACAGTTATGTCCACCGTTTATGTACTGGTCGAGCACGATGACGCCACCATCACCGATGTCACCAAAGAACTGATCACCGCTGCGCGTCCCCTCGGGGAGGTCACTGCAGTGGTCATCGCAGCGCCTGGAATCGCCGGAACGTTGGCTCCACAATTAGCCGAGGCTGGTGCCGAAGCCGTCATCGCCGCAGAAGCTGCCGATCTGGCTGACCGCCTGATTCTTCCGCAGGTTGATGCTCTTTCGATGCTCGCCGCTGCCACCCCAGGTCCAATCGTCGTTGCTGCTGGGCCCACTGGCAACGAAATCGCTGGCCGGCTAGCCGCCCGCTTGGCTTCTGGTGTGCTCTGCGATGTCGTCGGCATCAATGCCGACCGCACCGCCTCACAATCCGTCTTCGGCGACTCAATCCAGATCTCGGCGGCCGTCGGCGGGGCTAGCCCAATTTATAGCGTTCGTCCCGGCGCTATTGAGGCTGCTCCGGTCGCGGCCGCTGGTGCGCTTACTGCTTTCCCTCTGCCGGGTGCCACCACCAAAGATGTCACCGTCACTGGATTTGCCCCGGCTATCCGCGGCAACCGTCCGGAGCTCACTCAGGCCAAGGTCGTCATCGCCGGCGGACGAGGACTCGGTTCTGCCGAGGGCTTTGCACTGGCCGAGCAGCTTGCTGATGCTCTCGGCGGCGCTGTTGGCGCCACCCGCGACGCCGTGGATCTGGAGTACTACGACGGGGTTTATCAAATTGGCCAGACTGGCCAAACCGTTTCCCCGGATCTCTACATTGGGCTCGGAGTCTCGGGAGCGATCCAGCACACCTCCGGAATGCAGACCGCTCGTAAGATCATCGTGGTCAACAATGATGAGGATGCCCCGATCTTCCAGATCGCCGACCTCGGCGTCGTCGGAGATGTTTTCGAGGTTGTCCCCGCCTTGATCAACGAGATTAACGCGCAACGCTAATGTCACGCTTTCTCGACCACGCCGCCACCTCGCCCATGCGGCAGGTGGCGGTTGAGGCTTGGATTGAACATGCTGGAAAGCTCAACCCAGGCGGGCAATATTCCGCCGGGCGCAAGGCTCGCAGCGTGCTTGACGACGCCCGCGAACTCATCGCTTCCTTGCTCGGCGCTGACCCCGTCGAGGTCATCTTCACCGCCTCTGGGACCGAGTCGGATAACCTTGCCATCCGAGGCCTCTATGAGGCGGGGTCATCTAATCGAGTGATCTCGACTCCTGTTGAGCATCCGGCAGTTCTCGAAACTATCAAGTCTTTAGGCTTGATTGGGGCGGATATTGAGCTACTTCCAGTTGGTAGTGATGGGCGAGTCGATGACTATGAGCCACTAGCTAAACCAGCCGCATTAGCCACCTGCATGTGGGCCAATAACGAAACCGGCGCCATCATGCCGCTGCATGAAATCATCGAACGGGCTAGTGCTTCAGGCACTCCAGTCCACGTGGATGCCGTGCAAGCCGTCGGTCATCTACCGGTAGATTTCCACCAGTTGGGGGCCACCACCCTGGCCGCCAGCGCTCATAAATTCGGCGGTCCGAGAGGCTCCGGTTTATTGTTGGCGCGACGCTCTCCGGCACCCGCTGCAGTACTCCACGGTGGCGGCCAAGAAAGAGGCATCCGCCCGGGCACCATCGATGTGGCCGGTGCCGCAGCCACCGCCGCCGCACTAGCTGAGGCCGTCGGGGAGTTGGAAGCCGAACAGCTCCGGATCGCCCAACTTCGCGATGATTTACTCGCCGGGATTGTGGCCCAAGTCGATAACGTCCTAGTCCACACCACGCAGCCAGCCTTGCCCGGGCACCTTCATCTGTCCTTCCCCGGCGCGGAAGGCGATAGCTTGATCATGCTGCTAGACCATGCTGGCATCGAAGCTTCCACTGGCTCGGCTTGCGCTAGCGGGGTCAATCGCGCCAGTCATGTCCTCTTAGCCGCCGGGGTCAGCGAGCACGATGCTCGCGGGGCAGTGCGATTTACGCTCGGGCGAACGAGCACTCGAGCCGATGTGGACGCGGTGCTGGCGGTTATTGCTGAGGTAGCTACGCGGGCACGCTTGGCCGGGATGGCTGGCTAGCTCTTTTATCGAGAGTTGCTACCTAGCGAGACTTGGTACCTAGCGAGACTTGGCACCTAGCGAGACTTGGCACCTAGCGAGACTTGGCACCGGAAAAGAACTTCCGGGTCCACGCCTCATCCTTGTATTGGGCAGGCACCGCGCCCTTGAGCAACCGCCGGCTAATCGCACTGGCCTGGGGGCTGCCCTCGGCGGGAAGCTCACGATCAGAGCCAATGAGAATGATATTTCCGTAACGACGCCCCTTGAGCATCGGCGGATCTGCGATAACGGCCAGATGTTCAAAGACCTCCGCCATGCCGGCCAATTCAGCCTTCGCACCTTGGAGATCAGAATGGTCTCCGCAATTGGCTAAGTAGAGACCACCCGCGGCCAAGCTTGAATGCGCAGCACGGAAAAACGAGGCGGTGGTCAGATCTGGGGGAGTGACTGCCCCAGCGAAGACATCGCGGATGAGCACATCCCGGCTGCCAGCTAGGAAACTACGGGTAACCTCCCCGGCTTCACCGACGCGGATTTTTACCGTCGGGGAGCGCGGAATATCGAACCATTCCCGCACCAAAGTGGCTAGCTTGGCGTCGAGCTCGACGACGGTGTGCCGAGAATCGGGCCAGAGTTGAGCAAAATAGCGAGGCAGGGAACAAGCCGCGCCGCCCAAGTGCGTCACTCGTAGTGCCGCAGGATCGAAATGGGCATCAACAAAAGACTCCATGATCGCGGCAATCCAGCGCATATACTCAAAGTCCAGTTCCTCGGGCCGACCGATCTGGATATGCGAGGAAGGCACACCATTGATCATGAGGGTCCAAGCGTTGGGATAAAAGTCATCGGCCACCAGCTCCGCGGTACCGGTGGAAATCTCGAAAGTGCCAGCTTGAAGGCCAGCAACGGGTGCGGGGGAGGATTTTCGGCGTGCCATAATCCCTCGATCGTCTCATACCCTGGTACTACTGCTAGCGCTCAAGCCTGAGTACTGAGCTAGGCAGCAGGGAACCAGTATCAAAAAGCAGCTCGGATCAAGCAGCAGAAGATTCGTACTTGCCGGTGTAGACGATTACTCTGCGGTGTTGACTCTAAGGACAAGATATTTTTTAAGAAAGGGCGAACATGCGTGTACTCGCAGCGATGAGTGGCGGCGTCGATTCCTCGGTGGCAGCCTCCCGCATGGTCGAGGCCGGACATGAGGTCATCGGTGTCCACCTAGCGCTATCGCGGGATCCGCAGACAGTGCGTGAATCTTCGAGGGGCTGTTGCTCCTTGGAAGATTCAGCTGATGCGCGCCGGGTGTGCGACAAACTAGGGATTCCCTTCTATGTCTGGGATTTCTCTGAGCGCTTTCAGGCGGAGGTGATCGATGATTTCGTGGAATCCTATGCCATCGGCGAGACCCCGAATCCGTGCCTGCGCTGCAATGAGAAGATCAAGTTCGCAGCGCTGCTTGAGCGTGGCATCGCGCTAGGTTTCGATGCCGTGGCCACTGGCCACTACGCCACTCTCGATGCCGAAGGGCATATGCGTCGCTCGACTGATCCGGACAAGGACCAGTCCTATGTGCTTGGCGTGCTCACCCGCACGGAGCTGGAGCACTGCCTATTTCCGATTGGTGATACCCCGAAGCCACAGATTCGGGAAGAAGCCGCTCGGCATGGTTTTAGTACCGCATCCAAGCCGGATTCCTATGACATCTGCTTTATCCCCGATGGTGATACCCAGGCCTTCCTTGGCGCGCGTATTGGTTTGCGCCCAGGGATGGTCGTGGATCGCGATGGCACCGAGTTGAAAGAACATGATGGGGCTTTTAACTACACCATCGGCCAGCGCAAGGGGCTTGACCTGCGCAATCCTGCCAGCGATGGTCGCCCACGCTATGTTACCGATATTGATGCCACCACGGGCACAGTCACCGTTGGCCCGCGTTCAGCGTTATCGGTGGGCCTCATCCGGGCAGATCGGCTCAAGGTCTTGCACCCGGCGATGACTGGAGAATTCGAAGCCATCGTCCAGGTTCGCGCTCACGGTGGCATCGCTGAGTGCCGGGCGGTAGTCGAAGGGGAGTCGATGACCTTGACCCTGCATTCCCCACTCCAAGGCGTGGCCCGGGGTCAGGCGGCAGTGCTTTATCTTCCGGACCCAGATGGGCAGGGAGATATCGTCATCGGATCGGGAACCATCATTGATACGGAGTCCATGTGAGTGCTTTTGGTCTAGGCCCGCTGCCTGGCGGCTCGATTAAGCAGGCAGCTGATGTCATCCTCAGCGAGACTGGAGATCTCCCGCACCTTCCGCAGCTTCCAACGAGAGGATTAGGCGCCGATGCTGTTGGCGCTACTGCTGGATTATTGGAATCGATTGCACTTGATCGCGGGCCGCGCTCCTGGATTATGAGCGATCGTCCGCAGCTACTGACCCGGCGCGCATGGGACCAAATGGCTCGTGATCTTGATGAGTGCGAGGAGGCTTGGGGCACGTCCTTGGGAGCGTTGAAAATCCAGGTCACTGGCCCCTGGACGTTGGCGGCCTCAGTAGAGCTGGCCAGTGGTCATCGCGTGATTACTGATCGCGGGGCAGTGAGAGATCTCAGTGACGCCCTCATTGAGGGCACCAATGCTCATGCCCGCGAGGTGGCTAAGCGATTCGGCGCCGAAGTAGTCGTGCAGCTAGATGAACCTCTTCTCGCGGAGATCAACACTGGCAACCTCGTGGGGGCCAGTGATTTCAACCCGATTCGTCCAGTCAATGAGCGAGATTTAGCCGAGCGCTTAGAACACGTAGTCTCTGGCATTGAGCGCCCGCAAGTCCTGCTCAATCAGACCGGCTACGCCCCATTGTGGGAGGTAGCTACGCTCTCTGGCGCATCCACCACATTGTTGAACGTGGACAAAGTACGTGGCACCGCGCAATTAGATGGCTTCGGCCAGGCCGTGAGTGCGGGGGTTCGGATTGGTCTCGGCATCACCGATCCCACTGACCGCATCGATGCCCTGGGCGAGAGCCCACGCGCTAGGGCAGTGGAGGTAGCCAGATTCTGGGATGAACTTGGCCTAGACCGCCTGCTGCTCATCGATCGAGTCGATGTCCATCCTCGCGCTGGTATCAACCAGGGAACGCTTATCGACGCCGCGCATGCCTACCGCATGGCCGTCGCCGTGGAGTCCATGCTGCGCACCGATGCCGGAAACCTCTAACCCCGGACAATCCTTATGAGGTCCGCCGGGGCATCGTAGTAGAGGCGAGCACCAGAAATCCAACGGCAAAGGCCAAACAAATAGCAATGTCTTTGGCCACCTCCCCGGTGAACCCTGAACGAGAGGCTTCCGTGGCGGCGTCGAAGGCATAGGACAGCGGCAAGAGATTGGAGATCCACTCCAATAGCTGGGGTAGTTCATTGCGCGGCATGAGCAGACCACTCAATAAGATCTGCGGGATGATGAGCACCGGCATCAGCTGCACGGCTTGGAACTCCGAGCGGGCGAAAGCCGAGCCGAATAGCCCCAGCGAGAGGCCCGTCACGCCGGTCACCACCGCGATCATCGTCAAGGTCCACCACGAAGCCTGAGTATGGACATCGAGGAATAGGCCCATGACGGTTACCAGGAGCAGTGATTGGATAACCGCTAGCAGTGCGAAGGCACCGGCATAGCCGCCGATGAGATCGGCTCGGTGCAAACGGGTAGTCCAAAGCCGCTCGAGAGTGCCATTGGCGCGTTCGCGCTGCATAGTCACCGAGGAGATGATGAACATCAACGACAGCGGGAGGATAACAGTCATCCCGATCGCGATGAAGCTAAACAGCTCCCGATTATTTTCATAAATATAGAAAAACAGCAAGAGGAGCATCGTCGGAACGACCAAGAGGATGGCCATAGATCTGGGGTCGGCTTTGAGCTGTCGAAGTACTCGGCCAGAAGTAGCCAATAGCAGCCGTGGATTGATCATGTGGACCCCTCGCTATCGTGGCTGGATTCAATCGCGGAGAGGAAAGCTCCCTCATAAGAGGACGCACCGGTCTGCGCTAATAGTTCGGACGGAGTCCCTTGCCAGACAATCAAGCCCTTGCGCATGAGTATCAGCTGATCGCAATGGGAGGCTTCTTCCATGACGTGGCTAGAGACCAACAGCGTGTCCCCGGCATCAGCCAATTCGCGGAACTGCTCCCATAATTCGGCCCGGACGACTGGATCGAGGCCAACCGTGGGCTCATCCATGACCAGCAGTTCGGGATCCCCCACCAGAGCGCAACCCAGGGAGGCCCTTCCGCGCTGCCCACCCGATAGCTGAGCTACCTGTTTATGGCGGGTTTCCTCGAGCCCTAACCGAGTCAGTACCTCGCCGGTATCTCCTCCGGAGAGAAGCGCGAAATAGCGCAGATTTTCTTCCACTGTTAGTTCTGGGTAGAGGCTAGGAGATTGAGTCACATAGCCGATCCGGCCACGTAGATCTTTTTCCCCAGCCGCATGGTCGAGGACCTCCAAGCGACCAGTGAACTTTTGGAGGCCGGAGACAGCGCGCATGAGCGTGGTCTTTCCGCAGCCAGAAGGTCCAAGCAACCCCGTGATGGAGCCGGCGGGGATATCGAAGCTGAGCTCATGGAGGACCTGAGTAGCTCGTCGCCCAGAGCCACGGGTGACCGACATCTCGCTAGCCGATACCGCTGGGTGCTGCGAGTGCGCTCTCGAAGGAGTCATATCTTCATTGAACGCCTAGTTGCTGGGGCAAGCAACAGCCCCAGAAGGTGACCTTTGCCCAATCAGGACTGCATCGGCCAGCTGGTATTGACGGTGTTGGGATCCTTACCTTGCCCTTGGAGATACTTGGCGAAATCCATTTGGCGTTCGTAGTAGCCCACCGCTTGCAGCTCCATCAGCTCACCGGTATCCATTTTTGATAGTTCCGGCCATTGTTTGACCTGCTTCCAGGCAATGCGCGCAGCGGCGAGTGCGTCGGCGGTGGCTTCATGGGCGTTGTCTAGACGTACGCCATAGTGCGCGGAAAGATCGGTCAGCGTCCGGCGGCCTTTGCGGTAGCGGTCTTTGACTTTGTCCACCACATAAGGGTCAAACACCGGGCCGGTGACCGTGAAATCACCGGTGAGTTGGCGCAGAACCGTCAGATCATAGCTAGCGTTGAACACAATAAGCGTCAGGCCATCTGCCCAACCGGCTTTGATTTGCTCGACGGTCTCACGCAGTACCTCCTCATGCGGTCGGCCTTCAGCCTGGGCCTTTTCCGTAGTGATGCCGTGGATCTTGGCAGCTTCTTCTGGGATCTCTATTCCTGGGTCGGCCAAGTGCTCGAGAGCATTAACCTGCGATCCATCGATCCGCACCATTGCCGAGGTGACGATGCGGGCCTCTAACGGATTGGCGGAGGTGGTCTCCAGGTCGAAGGACAACATGCGGGTCGCGTCGAAATTGGTCATGCGCTCAACCCTAGCCGTAGCACCCGACACTAGAATTGGAGATCGTGACTGATGTGAAACCCGAAGTGGATGCTGACCTGCGCCGTGAGTGGAACGAGCTGGCCGAATTGGTCCGCCACCACCGTGATCTCTACTACAACAATCAGCCGGAGATTCCCGATGCTGATTTCGATGAGTTCTTCCGTCGCCTGCAAAAGCTCGAACAACGCCATCCCGAACTAGCGGTGCCAGAAAGCCCGACGATGGAGGTCGGCGCACCAACGGCTGTCTCCTCGACTTTCGATAATGTCGTCCACCTCGAACGCATGATGAGCTTGGACAACGTCTTTGATGATGAAGAACTCAGCGAGTGGCTAGCGCGCACCCCTGCCGAGACCTATCTCACCGAGCTCAAGATCGATGGACTTTCTCTAGCGTTGGTGTATCGGAATGGTCAGCTCGAGCGAGCAGCCACCCGAGGTGATGGCCGAACCGGGGAGGATGTCACTGCCAATGCGCGAGTCATCGAGGACATTCCCCACCAACTGACCGCAACTGATGATTATCCCATCCCGAGCTTGCTGGAGGTCCGCGGAGAGGTATTCATCGCCGTTGAGGATTTCGCTGAAGTCAATCAGCTCCGCCAAGAGGCTGGGGGCAAGCCGTTTGCCAATCCCCGCAATGCTGCGGCGGGGTCGCTGCGCCAGAAAAACCCTGAGGATGTCCGTCCACGGCGGCTGCGCATGATCACCCATGGTGTGGGGGCGCGCGAGGGATTTTCCCCTGATTCTCAGTTTGCCGCCTATCAAGCATTGGCTGCTTGGGGGCTGCCGGTGAGCCCTTATACCGAGCAAGTTCATAGCGCGCGCGAAGTACGGGAGAAGGTTGCTTATTGGGCCGATCATCGCCACGACGCATTGCACGAGATGGATGGCCTAGTGGTCAAGGTCGATTCTTATGCCCAGCAGCGAGCCCTTGGTTCTACTAGCCGCGCACCACGGTGGGCGATTGCCTACAAGTACCCGCCAGAGGAGGTCACCACCATCTTGATCGATATTCAGGTCGGAGTGGGCCGCACTGGTCGAGTGACTCCGTTTGCGATTATGGAACCGGTTTTTGTAGCTGGCTCCACGGTGGCCATGGCTACGCTGCATAACCAAACGGAGGTCATCCGCAAGGGCGTGCTCATTGGCGACACGGTAGTCATCCGCAAAGCTGGCGAGATCATTCCGGAGGTGCTGGGCCCAGTCGTCGAGCGCCGCACTGGCAGTGAGCGTCAGTTCATCTTCCCTACGTTGTGCCCGTCTTGTGGCACCCGTTTGGCGCCGCAGAAGGAAGGTGACGCCGATTGGCGTTGTCCCAATTCTCGCAGCTGCCCTGCCCAGCTGAGCTCTAGGCTGACTTATTTGGCCGGCCGCGGCGGCTTCGATATTGAGGCGCTGGGGGAGAAGGGCGCCCAGGATCTCATCTATTCTGGCATCCTGAGCGATGAATCCGGTCTTTTCGATCTCACCGAAGAGGACTTATTGGCCTCGAAGGTTTACACAGCTAAATCTGGTGGTGTTAATGCCTCGGGTCATAAGCTGCTGGCAAACCTAGATTCAGCCAAATCCACCGAGCTGTGGCGGGTGATCGTCGCTCTTTCCATTCGACACGTCGGACCCACTGCTGCCCGTTCGTTGGCCACTCGCTATCGCTCATTGCCAGCGCTTATCGACGCCCCGATCGAAGACATCGCAGATACCGATGGCGTCGGCTTGATCATCGCCGAGAGCTTCAAATCCTGGTTTGAGATCGAGTGGCATCGTCAGATTATTGAGCGATGGGCCGCTGCTGGAGTGAGTATGGAAGACACGAGCGAAGACCTAGCTGTGCCAGTTCTAGAAGGATTGACCATCGTGGTCACCGGCTCGCTGGAGGGATTTACCCGCGATGGAGCCAAAGAGGCAATCATCACTCGTGGCGGCAAATCATCGGGATCGGTATCAAAGAAAACCGACTATGTCGTCGTCGGCGAGAACGCCGGGACCAAGGAAACTAAGGCTCGCGATCTCGGCCTGCGCATCCTTGATGAAGCCGGATTTATCCGGCTATTGGAGCACGGCCCGGCTGTCGATGAGGAGGAAACCCTTACTTAGGTAAGGATCGACCCGACGATTTGGCCGACATGACCGAGGTGATCGACTTCGCTGGCCAGGAAGTCCGGGCCACCAGTGCGACCGACTACCAACACCATGCCGGTTCCGTTCAACGGGGTCACCGCGAGCGAGGAGTCGAGCAGTCCCCAGGACGCAGGAATCCACTCTTCGGTCTCCGGATTGAGAATCCGAGCCTTGGTGACATCAATAGTCGTGGGGTTGCTTCCATCATCTTCAGGGGCGGCTTGGGCGGCCGCGACACGAGAGATTTTAGTGTCCTTGCCAGTGTCATCGAGCACGATTGCCCACGAGACAGTCATCGCCTGCGGGATGACATTGACCAATTCCTGCATGGCACGCTTGAGATCATTCGCGTGGGAGGCAACATTGGAGAGCATTTGAATCTGACCACGGCGGTCCACTCGGCCGGAGAACGGCCGGATTGAATCGACGACGACGCCATCGATGGAGCTAGCCGCGGTGATCAACGTATCAGCCATAATATCGCTCGGGAGCTCCACGACGATGTCATCTAAGACTGATCTATCGTGGAAGGTCTCCACAATATCGACTGACTTGATGTTGCCGCCGACGGCGCCGATAGCCTCCGCGAGCCTGCCGAGGCTTCCCGGGGCATCTGGGATTAAGATGCGGATGAGAAACGACATGATGTGTACGGCACCCTTTCATGGGTTGCTAATGCGGAAAATGCATGAGTGACTCTTCATATCATAGTTAACATCCCATTCCTCGTGATCAACTGGCAGTCAAACCCTCAGAGTCTGGCAGTGACTGGGGTTGCAGTACCATGAGAAAAGTTCATTCACAGATGTGTAAAGGATTGAGCCCGCCGTGTCCGAAATTTCGCGTGATGAGGTCGCCCACCTCGCTAAGCTATCTCGCCTAGCTCTTAGCGAGGACGAGCTCAAACAGTTCGCCGACCAGATCGACCAGATCGTCGACAATGTCTCGGCCGTTCGACGAGTCGAGGCCGAGGGAGTTGAGCCGATGAGCCACCCGCATTCGATTACTACTTCAATGCGAGAAGACGTCGTCATTCCTACTCTTACCTCCGAGCAGGCCCTTGACCAGGCACCTGCCGTCGAAGACCAGCGTTTCGTTGTGCCGCAGATCTTGGGGGAGGAGTAACCACCATGACTAGCTTCACCGTGCCCGAATCCGGGCTAACCTCCATGACCGCTGCCGATCTGGCAGAAGCGATTCATTCTCGCCAGGTGACCTCGCGTGAGGTCACTAGTGCCCACTTGGATCGCATTGCCGATACCGATGGAGAAATCAACGCCTTCCTCCACGTTGGTGCCGAGCAGGCGCTGGCCGCGGCGGATGCCGTCGACGAATCCCTGGACCGGGGCGAGGCACCGGCCTCTGCTCTGGCTGGTGTGCCTTTGGCACTGAAGGATTTGCTCACCACCACCGATGCCCCGACCACTGCGGCGTCGAAAATGCTCGAAGGGTGGATGAGCCCCTATGACTCCACCGTCACCACCAAGATTCGCCAGGCTGGTATCCCGATTCTGGGCAAGACCAATCTCGATGAGTTCGCCATGGGTTCTTCTACTGAGAACTCTGCTTTCGGACCGGTGCGCAACCCCTATGACCTAGATCGGACTCCGGGTGGCTCCGGTGGCGGATCTTCGGCTGCACTAGCTGCAGGTCAAGCACCGTTGGCCATTGGTACTGATACCGGCGGATCGATCCGTCAGCCAGCTGCCTTGACCAATACCGTGGGCGTTAAGCCGACCTATGGCACCGTCTCTCGTTACGGTCTCATCGCCGCTGCTTCATCTTTGGATCAAGTCGGGCCTACTGCTCGCACTGTCTTGGATACTGCATTGCTGCACGAGGTTATTGCTGGCCATGATTCTTTTGACGCCACTAGTGTTGACCGACCAGTTGCCAATGTCGTTGCTGCCGCACGCAAGGGTGCTACTGGCGATCTCAGCGGACTGAAAGTCGGTGTGGTCAAGCAATTTGACCGTGCAGGCTGGCAGCCCGGTGTCATGGATAACTACCATGAATCGCTGGCACAGTTGACCAGCCAGGGCGCGGAAATTATCGAGGTAGATTGCCCCCACTTCGATGACGCTTTGGCTGCCTACTACCTCATTATGCCGTGTGAGGTTTCTTCCAACCTCGCTCGTTTTGACGGCATGCGCTATGGACTGCGCGCCGGCGATGACGGAACCCATTCGGCCGATAAGGTTATGTCGATCTCGCGGGCAGAGGGCTTCGGCGATGAGGTCAAGCGCCGCATCATCGTGGGCACCTATGCGCTTTCGGTGGGCTACTACGACGCCTACTACCTGCAGGCTCAGCGCGTTCGTACCCTCATCGCGCAGGATTTTGCTGCAGCTTATGAGAAGGTCGATGTCTTGGTTACTCCGACCACCCCGACCACAGCCTTCAAGCTTGGCGAGAAGGTCTCCGATCCACTGGAGATGTACAACTTCGACCTGTGCACCTTGCCGCTGAACTTGGCTGGTCTGTGCGGTATGTCGGTGCCCTCCGGATTCGCCACAGATAGCAATCTGCCGGTCGGTCTGCAGATCATGGCCCCGGCTTTCGCTGATGACCGCCTCTACTATGTCGGCGCTGCCTTCGAAGCAGGTCGCAGCAAGGCATAAGTTCTTAGCAGCTGCAGTGCTGCAGGCCCCGGAGCGAGTTTTACTGCTCCGGGGCTTTGTGCGTGGGTGGGGTCATTGTCGCTAAGGCGTATTTCCAGGAGGCGTATTTTCTCACATAGGGCTCTTGGCTAGAGACGTATAATCCCTGTTCAGGAATCTAGGGCACGAATCGGCCGGTGAGAAAATACGCCTCGGCGCAATTCGCTAGTCGTACTAACCTCACATCCGCTCTGAAAGCTGATTTTTCACCCCGCCAACCGTCCAGAATCCAAAATAGGTTAGGGTGTCCTAAATCGACTATTAGGAGCAACACCCATGACCGCACCAGCACGCAAAAATCGCCCGATCCGCAAGCCCATTGAAGCCACAGTTACCGGAACCACCCGTCTGTCTCCGGATCTGATCCGTCTGAGCCTGAACGCGCCCGGCCTAGTCGGCAAGGATTTAGCCTTTTCCGATCACTACATCAAGCTGATCTTTGTTCCCGAAGAAGCCGATTACGCTTGGCCGTTCGATATTGTTGAGATCAGGGAAAATCTGCCGCGGGAGCTGCATCCAGTCACTCGCACCTATACCTTGCGGCGGGTAGACACTCTCACCGGTGATTTTGAGGTGGATTTTGTTACCCATGGTGACGAAGGGCTGGCTGGCCCGTGGTCTCAGCGTGCCGAAGAAGGCGATACCATTGCTTTTCTTGGACCCGGTGGTGCTTGGGCACCAGATTCTGACTATGAGCATTTCGTGCTCGCAGGTGATGAGACTGCGGCGCCGGCTTTAGCTGCGGCCGTCGAAAAGCTGCCGGAAGGCGCTAGCGCCGAGGTCTATGTAGAAATCGCCAACGCCAAGACCAAGTTCTCGATGCCAGAACGAGAAAACGTCAACATTCACTGGGTCTACCGCGATGGTGCAACTCCTGGCACTGCGCTATCGGCTGAGGTTCGTAGTGCAGGTATCCCGCAGCAGCGCACTTCCTGGTTCATCCACGGAGTCGCAGAAATGATCCGTGAACTGCGCCGCTTCCTCTTCGTTGACGGCGGGGTAGACAAAGCCGATGTATCGATCTCTGGTTATTGGCGCATCGGAATGACCGAGGATCAGTGGCAAAGTTCCAAGCAAGAATTCATCGCAGCGGTGGAGCAATCAGAGGCCCAAGAACTCAACCAGGGCCACTGATAGTTACTTCAGGTCAGAGACCACACAGGCTGCGCCACCGGCCACAGCCGTGACAGTCAGAACTGCAGGCCACGGCCCGATTTTCTTAGCCAAAGGATGCGAGGCGCCGAACGCACCGACGTAGAGGGCAGTCAATGCGGTGGCGGTCACTGGGCCGGAGGTAGCCACCCAGCTACGGGCTGCCCAATATCCGGCAGCCGCGAGTACCACACCGCCGAGTGGACGGATGCCGGTTTCCCGAGCAGTCACCCACCCTCCGATTAATCCAAGGGTGACTACAGACGCGGTGGAGACGTCTTCTGGCTTTTTAATATCGATCATGCTCATAGCTCATATTCTACGTCGGACTAGGCTTTGGTAAATGACTTCCGCGATTCCCGCTTCTACGGTATTGCCCAGGCCTCAGGCTTGGCGAGCATTAGCCGCCCTATGCCTGGGCTTTTTCATGATCTTGCTCGATCAGACTATCGTCGCGGTGGCTACTCCCTCTTTGCAAGAGGAGCTAGGAGCGAGCTTTAGCCAGGTCGTGTGGGTGACTTCGATCTATTTGCTGTGTGTGGTCGTCCCGCTGTTGTTTACCGGCCGGCTTGGTGATCGCTTCGGCCAGCGCACCGTATTCCAAGTGGGAGTGGCGGTGTTCACCCTGGCAGCGGTGGCAGGTTCGATGGCCCAATCTATCGAATTCCTTATTATCACCCGTGGCATCCAAGGCATTGGCGCAGCGATCCTGACCCCGCAAACCATGAGTGTGATCAACCGAGTATTCGCCAGGGAACACCGCGGGATGGCACTCGGAGCTTGGGGTGCGGTGGGGTCGGTGGCCAGCCTCACTGGGCCGGTATTAGGCGGACTTATCGTGCAAACGGTTGGGTGGCAGGGGATTTTTCTGCTGCACGTGCCGGTGGGAATTATTGCCATCGTCTTAGCCGGGATGTGGGTGCCTACTCTTCCTACTTACGCCCGGCGTATCGACGCCCCTTCTGTAGCCGTTTCCTTTATTGGCATGACCGCGCTGGTGTTCGCCGTTCAACAAGGACCAGAATCCGGCTGGCCACTGTGGGCAATAGGACTGCTTATCCTCGGAGTGGGAATGGTCTCATTGTTTATCCGCTTACAGTCCACTGCACTGGACCGTGGCTCTGAGCCGTTGGTTCCACTGACTATCTTCCGTAATCGCAACTATTCGCTGGGTGCTTTTTCGATCGCCACGATGGGTTTCACGGTCTCGTCGATGATGTTGCCGATCATGGTGTGGCTACAAGAAGGCAGGGGATTGGACTCCGGCCAAGCAGGCTTGATGATGATCCCGATGGCGGTCATCGCGATGGTGGCCTCTCCACTAGTTGGTCCGCTAGCCGATAAGTACCATCCCCGAATTATGTCGATGATTGGCTTTGGTACCACGGCCGGAGCTTTGCTTCTGGCCTGGGCAATTATGCGTGCCGACATCCCGGTTATCTACTTCCTGCTGCCCATCGCTTTGCTGGGAATTGGCAATTCTTTTGTCTGGGCACCAAATTCCGCAACCACTATGCGTGATGTTGATATTGCCTACATGGGCGCAGCTTCCGGGGTTTATAACACCACCCGGCAGACCGGAGCAGTGCTGGGTGCAGCTTCAGTCGGGGCGGCGATGCAGATCGGTGCGCTCAACTATGGATTGATCGACGGGATGGCAAATGCACTGCTGCTCCCGGTGGCTGCCCTCGGCTTAGGATTTATCGCCGTGTCCTTCTTCCAAAAGACAACACTTGAGCCAGCCGTCGCGCCGATGGGCTCTCGGAGATAGAATGATGCCTATGCGACTAGCTACTCTTACTTCCGGCGGCGATTGCCCCGGTCTCAACGCCGTCATCCGCGGAATCGTCCGCACCGCCAGCGCAGAGTTCGGTTCTACCGTCGTCGGTTACGAAGACGGTTGGGTCGGTCTGCTCGAGGACCGCCGCGTCGATCTCTACGACGATGAGAATATTGACCGTATTCTTCTCCGCGGCGGCACTATTTTGGGCACCGGTCGGCTTCACCCCGATAAGTTCAAAGCTGGTTTGGATCAGATTAAGCGCAACTTAGATGACGCTGGCATTGACGCCTTGATCCCCATCGGCGGCGAGGGAACCCTCAAGGGAGCTAAGTGGCTCTCCGACAACGGAATTCCGGTCGTTGGTGTGCCCAAGACCATTGATAATGACGTTAATGGTACTGACTACACCTTCGGCTTTGATACCGCTGTGGCGGTAGCCACCGATGCCGTTGACCGCCTCCACACCACCGCAGAGTCTCACAACCGAATTCTCATCGTTGAGGTCATGGGCCGCCACGTAGGTTGGATTGCGCTGCATGCCGGTATGGCTGGCGGAGCTCACTACACCGTGATCCCAGAGGTGCCCTTCGATATCGCTGAGATCTGCAAAGCAATGGAACGACGCTTCCAGATGGGCGAGAAGTACGGCATCATCGTCGTCTCCGAGGGCGCTGCACCGGCAGAGGGCACCATGGAACTGCGTTCGGGTGGCATCGACCAATTCGGCCACGAGATCTTCACCGGTATCGGCCAGCAGGTCGCCGATGAGATTCACCACCGTCTTGGCTATGACGTGCGTACTACCGTGCTCGGCCACATTCAGCGCGGCGGCACCCCGACGGCCTTCGACCGCGTGCTAGCCACCCGTTACGGTGTGCGTGCTACTCGTGCAGTGCATGAAGGAAAATTCGGTACTTCAGTTGCGCTCAACGGCGAGCGCATCATCAACATTCCGTTGGAAGAAGCCGTGGGCAAGCTCAAGACTGTTCCAATGGAACGTTTTAATACCGCCCAAGCTATGTTTGGCTAATAGTTGCTCAACCTGCACCACATGATGATTAGCCCACCTCGACAACGGGGGTGGGCTTTAGTCATTTCTGAGCGCCCCTAGCTTCGAGTAGCTGATATTTGGCAGCAAGTGGGCAATAGGGGAGCAGTGCCTCCAGCTTTAGTGTGGCCGAAACCGTGCGCCTGCTACCCCCGCGGACTGCTCTGCGATTCCGACTAGATTGGGCTAGCTGATGGCTAGCAATTCAGTAGGCCCTATCAAGCCACAACCTGCAGTTAGGAGTGGTCAGAGACATCTGACTGAGCCCAGATTGGGATCTTTCACATACCTGGCAAGTCCAGTGAGGAATGTGGCTTCTGTGGACAGTCGACTACCTCCATCGACTCCCCAGTGGGTATCCTTTCGAACTTATGTGGCAGTTAATACTGCCCCAGAGCGTGGATTATCAATCCGCAGTCAGTTCTTCTGAACAGCTGGAGTCCATAAAAGTCCGTCTCGCGGATGCCCAGGGCACGTTTATTTTTCTCAGTACATACCTTAAGGAGAAGCCACCATGACGCTGAAGCGTTGGTCGAGCATTGTCGCAGCTATCGCAGCGCTATCGCTGGGGATGAGCAGCTGCAGCCTGCCAGATGATGAATCCGTGGATACAGCAAGCTCCGGAATCTCTTCGGCCAGCCTCGATCCTTCAGCGGCAGATTCAGAGGGGAGTTCTTCTGCGGAATCGGAAGCCCCGGAATCTGCAGCAGTAGCAGGCGACTCGGCGGAGACTCCGGATGATGCGGCCACTGGTACTGCTCGAGCAGCCCTCGATACCCTAGAAGTCAAGGGTCGAGCACCGAAAACCGGCTATGACCGAGACCTGTTTGGGGCTTCCTGGTCAGATATTGATCACAATGGTTGCGATACCCGCAATGACATTCTTGCCCGCGATCTTGACGGTGAGACGTTCCGTGAGGGCACGCAGGATTGTGTGGTGCTTACCGGCGTGTTGGATGATCCCTATACCGCTACTGAGATTCACTTTGTGCGCGGTCAAGACACCTCCAGCGCGGTTCAGATCGACCACGTGGTCGCATTATCGGATGCTTGGCAAAAGGGTGCCCAGCAACTCGATACTGATACTCGTACCCTCTTTGCAAATGATCCGTTGAATCTCTTGGCCGTAGATGGGCCAGCGAACGGGCAAAAGAGTGATGGCGACGCAGCGACGTGGTTGCCGGCCAACCAGCCTTTCCGCTGTGACTACGTCTCCCGCCAAATTGCAGTGAAGGCGCGCTATCAGCTGTGGGTTACCAGCGCGGAAAAAGATGCCATGGCTGGGATCTTGTCTGATTGCCCGGAGCAAGTACTCCCGACGGATGAGACAGCCACCGCCGCCTACCAAGTAGACACCACTGGAGTTCAGCAAGCAGAAGTTGTCGAACCAGCCCCGGTAGTCGAACCAGCCCCGGTAGTTGAACCTGCCCCCGTGGTGATACCTGTTGCTCCAGCACCTGCCCCCGAACCTCTTACTGTTCCGCAATCAACCGGTGGCACCGATCCGCAGTTTGGTACCTGTAAAGCTGCCATCGCCGCGGGCTTTGGCCCTTATATTTCCGGAGTTGATCCGGAATACCAGTGGTACCGCGATGGCGATGGCGACGGGATCAACTGCGAGTCATAGTTAGGCATCGACTGAGCCAGTTTTAGACAGCCAACAGCCGGGGCACCAAGATATTTTGGTGCCCCGGCTGTTGGCTGGTTAGTAGAGCTTCTTAGCCGTGTAGATCCCGGCGGGGAAACTGCAGGAAGCCGATAGCGCCGATAACTAGTGCGGCGATGCCGAGGACTAGCGCGGATGAGACATCAACGCCTTCGACCAGCGGATTATGTCCGTTGTAGTGGAACCAGGGGCTCAGCTTCGTCCAGTCGTTGAGGGTTTCGCTCAATGGGAAGAAGGAAGCGACCACGAAGGAGAGCACTGCCAATAGAGCGGCGATACCCATGGTTGGTTTAGCCCGGCCAGTGGCGACTCCGACTGTGAGAGTAATGGCGGCAAATACCAAGCCCAGCAACGTCGTATGGATGGCAGCAGCGATCATTCCAGAACTGGATAATTCAAGAGATCCGCTGATATCTGCTGTTAATAGGCCGAGATAGATCAGCACTCCCATGATGAGCACGTAACTGACCACCGATAGGGTCTTGGCCGCGAGGAATTGGTTCCGAGAGACTGGAGCGGACAAGGACATGCCTAGAGTTTTGGATTCTTCCTCTTTGGCAGTTGCACGTAGTCCTGCCATTATGGCTAGCGCGATCATGCCGCCAGGGGCAATCATGGAAAGAAACTCGGCATTAGCCCAGCCAGCCGGGGTCGTCAGGTCAGCTCCGGGGAGAATGGTGGTCAGTGCTTCGGGAAGCTCAAAGGAGCTGAAAGCATCTTGCAACGGCTCCCAGAGCAGTCCGATGACCAAGCCCATGACAATCGAATAAAATCCGAACATGGCTAGGATTTTCAACTGGGAGCTGAAAGCTCGAGCGAAGAGTGCCCTCATCGGGGAGTATGAGGAGGCCTCAATGTGTGTGCTAGTAGTAGTCATCGCTTAGCCTTTCAGATCTCGTCGAGGAAATGCCCATGCGGATACGGCAAACCCGACTGCAGCGATGGCTGCTAAGACGAGCAAGTGGCCGGCGTCGATGCCGTTGTTGAGCGGGTCGCTGCCGAGGTAGTAATACCAGGGGCTGATCTTGGCAGCAGCATCAAAGCCAGCCAACGGAAGCATCGCATTCATGAAGTAGGTGACTACGGCGATCGTGCCGACTATCGAGGTTGCCCACAGTGATTGACCGGTAGCGGCGGCGACACCGAACGATAGGCCGCCAAAGGCTAACCCGAGGAAAAATAGATGAACGCTGCCAGCAGTAACTTCAGTCAGGGTTGCGTCGACGTCGATAAGCCAAACACCTAGAGCTAGACCAGCCCAGAACAGCACCACCGCTCCGAGTAATGCCAGGATCAGGACAACGGCTTTAGCAGTAAAAATGGATAGCCGGGAAATAGGCTGGGCGGAGAGTAAACTCATGGTCTTGGTTTGCTCTTCACCGGCCAGGATTGATGCTCCTACGCTGATGGCGTAAGCGACGATAGCTATCGGGGCAATGAGATTGAACACCTCGCCGACGACATAGCCGCCGGGTGCTTCTCCGCCCAAGAAGGCTTCCAATGCCGGAGTGAGATTGTCGGTGATGGAATTGAGCATATCGGCCATTGGCACCGACATCGCCAGAGCGAAAAAAGACAATACTCCAAGGGAAAAGCCTATGACGAGGATGCCTACCCGGCGCTCTCGGAGATCGTGCAGGATCAGGTTAGGAGACATTTTTAGCACCTGCCGAGGAATCATCGCGGTAGTAAGCCAAGAAAATCTCTTCTAGGTCGGCTTCCCGGCTATGGAGATTTACTACTTCATAGTCCATGGCTGTGTGCAGGACGGCATTGACTGATCCGTCGAAAGATACCGAGACGTGATGGTCGTTGAACTCAGCACTACGGACGCCGTCAATCCCATCAAAAAGGGTGTCAGGCACCACACTGCCGAATTCGAAATCGAGGCGACGAACAGCCTTCTTTTTGAGGCCATCGATACTCTCAACTACCACTAGCTTGCCGTGGCGAATGATCCCGACTCGGTCGGCGACTCGCTCAACTTCAGACAAGGTGTGGGAAGAGAGGAATACTGTTCGCCCGTCGGCTCTTACCTCTCGCATCATCTCCATGAATTCCTGCTGAATCAACGGGTCAAGCCCGGCGTTGGGCTCATCAAGAATCAATAGGTCAGGATCGTGCATGAACGCCTGAATTAGGCCGATCTTTTGGCGATTTCCGGTGGAGTACTCGCTGATCTTCTTCGATAGATCAGCCTGGAGGCGCTCTGCCAGTTCATCGATGCGCTGCTGTTTGACACCGCCACGAAGCTTCGCGAAGTAGCGCAGGGTCTGTTCGCCGGTCATCGACGGATAAAATGCTAGGTCGCCGGGGATATACCCGATCCGGCGGCGGACCTCGAGGGACTCGGTGCGGATGTCATGGCCGAGGATTTTTGCGGAGCCGCTGCTGGGGCGAATCTGATCGAGCAGGACCCGGATGGTTGTGGATTTACCGGCACCATTCGGACCGAGGAAGCCAAAGATCTCGCCCTGGTCCACGGTGAGATCGAGGGAGCTGACAGCCGCGAAATCTCCGTACATCTTGCTCATGGCTGTGGTGTGGATGGCAGGTGTAGTCATGTCTGATTCTTGCCTTTCTCATCGTGGTAGCGCTGGAATAGTGGAGGGAAATTCTCTTCGAGGAAGCTGAAAAAGTCGACGGCCTCTTGTAGTCGTTCTCGACGTCCGGGGGCGTGGTCGGGCAATATCTGCAATCCGGTTTCAGCGACTTCACGCAGTGCAATGGTGGCGCGAAGCTGGTCTTCCATGACGCTGTCCCAGGCTCCAGGGCCGACGCGGTAGCTGGTGCGTCGGTCTCCGGGTAGTGCGGTTTTCTCAACGAATCCGAGTTGGACGAGCAAACGGAGGTTGGTACTCACGCTTCCGGTGCTGGCCGAGATGCTGTGAGAGATGGCTTGGGCATGTTGTTCGGGTGGGTCACAGACCAAGAGGTAGCCGAAAATTCGGCCGGCAGCCCGAGTCAGACCAGCAGATTCGAGTACTAGTCCGATGTTTTCGATGAATTGGTTGATGTCGTTGGCGGAGGATTCGGAAGTGTCAGTCATGATGTCGATCTTAGATCGATTCTCATGGATTTCAATATAAACTGAAATAATTGAAAGTGCAATGCCTGTGCAAGATTTCTATCAGCGTTGCATCTGCCATGCCTATCCCGGGGTGAGAAAGCCAGAGCGAGGAGGTAGGGGAGAAGGCCCGAGCCACCGTCACACCCAGTACTTCAGGCCTTTGGCGAAGTCTCCGCGGAGAGGGCAATATCGCTGGCACCGGGGAGGTCGCGAGAACTGCTCGACCACCTGGCGCAGCCGCTTCGGTGAGCAACTAGACTGTCCGGCATGACTGCCACGACGTATGACTTGATGGACCTTGACGAAGTCCTGGAGAAATTTGATCCCGTCATGGGCCTAGAGGTCCACGTGGAGTTGGCCACGAAGACCAAGATGTTTTCTGCCAGCTCCGCCGAATTTGGCGATGCCCCTAACTCCAACGTTGACCCAGTCTCGCTCGGCCTGCCGGGCGCGCTACCCGTGGTCAACGCTAAGGGCGTGGAATGGGCTATCAAGATCGGCCTGGCGCTTAATTGCTCCATCGCCGAATCTTCACGTTTTGCCCGGAAGAACTACTTTTACCCGGATCAGCCGAAGAACTACCAGATCTCCCAGTATGACGAGCCCATCGCCTACGAGGGCTACCTGGATGTCCAGCTAGAAGATGGCACCGAGTGGCGAGTAGAGATCGAACGCGCTCACATGGAAGAGGACACCGGCAAGCTGACCCACCTCGGCGGCTCTGCCGGACGTATCCACGGCGCGACCGCCTCCTTGGTGGATTGCAACCGCGCAGGCATTCCGCTGATCGAGGTCGTGACCAAGCCGATCGAAGGTGCCGGCGAGCGCGCACCTGAGGTCGCCAAGGCTTATGTCTCCGCACTGCGTGAGCTGGTCAAATCTCTCGGAGTCTCTGATGCTCGCATGGATCAGGGCTCTATCCGCGTGGACTCCAACCTTTCACTGCGCCCCATCGGCCAGCAGGAATTTGGTACCCGTACTGAGACCAAGAACATCAACTCCTTGAAGTCGGTAGAGCAGGCCGTGCGCTTTGAGATGATGCGCCAGGCCGCCGCGATTGAAAACGGCGAGACGATCCGCCAGGAGACTCGTCACTACCAAGAAACCGATGGCACGACGCTAGCCGGCCGCATCAAGGAGACCGCGGAAGACTACCGCTACTTCAATGACCCGGACCTGCCTCCAGTTATCGCCCCGGCCGAGTGGGTCGAGGAGATTCGTGCCACCTTGCCGGAGCTGCCGTGGATTCGTCGGGCACGCATCCAGCAGGAGTGGAAGCTCTCGGATGCGGAGATGCGCGACCTGGTTAACGCTGGCGCCTTCGACATGATCACTGAGACCGTCGAAGCTGGAGCCACCTCTGATGAGGCACGGTCCTGGTGGGTGTCCTACCTAGCCAAGAAAGCCAAAGAAGCCGAGGTCGATCTTGATGCCTTGGCAGTGACGCCGGTCCAGATTGCTCGCGTCGTAGCGTTGATTAACGAGGGTAAGCTCACCAATAAACTAGGCCGTCAGGCCGTCGACGCAGTGCTTGCTGGCGAGGGTAACGTCGATGAGGTCATCGCCAAGCATGGCCTAGAGGTCGTTCGCGATGATGGCGCCATTGAAAAGGCCGTCGACGAGGCACTGGCAGCTAACCCGGGCATCGTGGAGAAATACCGCGCTGGCAACACCAAGGTTACCGGCGCGATCGTCGGTGCCGTGATGAAGGCCACCCGTGGCAAAGCCGACCCAGCTCAGGTCAACAAGCTCATCGCCGAAAAGCTCAACTAAGGAATTTAGGGACAATGAATACCTATGTAGCTGCTCCTGATCGCTATGACTCGATGCCCTACCGCAGGGTGGGTCGTTCCGGTCTCAAACTGCCGGCCATCTCTTTGGGTCTGTGGCACAACTTTGGCAATGACAAGCCCTTGGAGACCCAGCGAGCCATCCTGCGCCGGGCTTTCGACCGCGGGGTCACCCACTTCGATTTGGCTAATAACTATGGCCCTCCGGCAGGCTCGGCAGAGAGCAACTTCGGACGCCTGCTCGCCGAGGATTTCAAGCCCTACCGCGATGAGTTGGTTATTTCGTCTAAGGCTGGCTGGGATATGTGGCCTGGTCCCTATGGGTTTGGTGGCTCCCGCAAGTACCTCATGTCCTCGCTTGATCAGTCGTTGACCCGGATGGGCCTGGACTATGTGGACATTTTCTACCATCACCGTCCGGATCCCGAGACTCCGCTCGAGGAGACAATGTATGCCCTGCGTGACATTGTTGCTTCCGGCAAGGCGCTCTATGTCGGCATTTCTTCTTATGGTCCGGAGCTCACCGCCGAGGCTGCTGAGTTTATGGCTGAGGAAGGCTGCCCGTTGCTGATTCATCAGCCGAGCTATTCCCTGGTTAATCGCTGGGTGGAAGAGCCCGGCGAGGATGGCGATTCGCTCTTGGAGACCGCGGCGGATTCCGGGATGGGCGTTATCGCCTTCTCCCCGCTGGCCCAGGGACTGCTGACCAATCGCTACCTCAATGGCGTTCCTGCTGACTCGCGTGCTGCTGCGCAGTCCTCCCTCTCGAGCGAGATGCTCAGCAAAGAGAACTTGGCGATGGTCGCTCAGCTCAATGACATCGCCAACAATCGCGGTCAGTCACTGGCCCAGATGGCAGTGGCATGGGTGTTGCGTGAGCAGGGTGATTATGGCGCGGACACGGTTACCTCCGCTTTGATCGGTGCCTCTAGCGTTGCTCAGCTTGATGAGAACCTCGATACCCTCGAGAATCTAGAGTTCTCCGATGTTGAGCTCAAGGCGATCGATGAGGCCGCTAGCGATGCTGGCATCAATATCTGGGCGGCAGCGACCGCGTCTCGTCGTCACGCCGACTAAGACTAGGTTCTAACTACTGCTTATCGACGCGCCGCGGGCGTGCTGGTCACCAGATTCAAGGATGAGGAATGCTGTTCCTCATCCTTTTTTTGTGCGCACTTTTTTGGCTACATCAAAGCGAGTTTGAGTGCGAGGCCCGCCAAGATGATCGCGATGATCACGTTAAGGACCCGCCAGACCTTCGGGTTGGACAATGGGCCAGATAGGAGCCCTGCGCCGTAGCCGACGACAGGGAACCAGATGAAGCTAGCTAATAGTGCGCCACCAGTAAACAGCCAGCGTCCTTGTTCGCCGTATTGGGAGGCGATCCCGCCGATCATCACTAGGGAATCTAGATAGGCCGCAGGATTAAGCCAGGTGAGTGCGATGGCCTGCCACATAGGCCGGACCCATGATCGCTGCGGAACCACTTTAGTGTCCTGGCGGGTAGCAATTGCGGTGCTGCCTGTTCCCAGATCGGCGCTTTGAGGTTCGCTGCTCTCGATTGCGGTCGAGCCCTCACGCTGGTGAGCTCGGGCGGCATCTTTCAGCGCGGCGAGCGAAAACCATGCCAAATAGGCCACTCCGGCCCATTTGAGTACGACCAAAACTAGGGGCGCTTTGGCTACGAGGACTCCGACGCCCAAGGTGCCCAGCGAGAGCAAAAGAACATCGGAAATCAGACACACGATGATGACTGCGGTCACGCCTTCGCGG
Organism: Corynebacterium alimapuense; assembly: GCF_003716585.1. GTDB lineage: Bacteria > Actinomycetota > Actinomycetes > Mycobacteriales > Mycobacteriaceae > Corynebacterium > Corynebacterium alimapuense. The sequence goes on along the minus strand of NZ_PTJO01000005.1, from coordinate 97,977 downwards.
CGAGCGCCCTGTCGGATAAGCAGGATATTCTGCGGTCCGATGGCGACGATGAGGGAGAATCCGAGCAAGAGCCCGGCAAGCACGATCGACATGTTTGACAGTGTGGACTAGATTGCCGATGAAGGCCAATGATAGATTTTCACCTTAGGTTAGAATTGCTTCATGAACCCAGTTCACCTGCAGACCTTGCTAGCTATTGTCGATGAAGGCAGCTTTGAATACGCGGCCGCAACCTTGGGCGTCTCGCCCTCAGCGGTCAGTCAGCGGATCAAAGCCCTAGAAAGACACGTCGGCCGAGTCCTGGTGCGCCGCACTGGCAGAACTACCGCCACCGAGGCCGGGGAGATACTGGTGCAAGCCGCTCGGCGGATGGCGCTACTTCAAGATGAGACCAATGCTCAGCTCAGTGGTCGGTTGGAACGGGTGCCGCTGTCGGTGGCGGTCAACGCCGATTCACTAGCTACCTGGTTTCGCCCAGTGCTGGCAGATGTCGCAGCTTTTGGCAATGCAACTCTGCGGCTGCGCATCGAGGATGAATCTCATACGCTCGCGCTTCTGCGCCGAGGTGACGTGCTGGGCGCGATCACCAGGGAAGCCACCCCAGTTTCTGGCTGCCAGGCCACGGCATTGGGGAGCATGTATTACCGGGCCGTGGCCACCCCACAACTGCGTGAGGCCTATACCTTCGACGGCGAGATAGATTGGGCGCACCTGCCAGCGCTGCGGTTCGGCCCCAATGACACCTTGCAGGATGTCGATTTGCAGGGGCGTCTCGACGCCGCCGTGCGTCGCCGCCGAGTCATCTCCCAGATCCCCTCATCGGAAGGATTCCTCGAGGCGGCACGAGCCGGCCTGGGCTGGGCGCTAGTGCCTGAACTCCAAGCCAGCCCGCTGCTCGAATCTGGTGAGCTGGTGGCGTTGGACGATACCGTGGCCGAAGTCGCCCTCTACTGGCAGTGCTGGCGCCTGGAATCAGAACTGCTAGAAAAGCTGAGCCAAGCAGTCACTAAGGCTGCAGGTGTGGTGCCTGATTCTGGAATGGCTCAGGGTTTTTAAGCTCCTCGCCGGGCGGCATGGCGCCTGGGAGGGTCGTTCCTGGGGCGAAGGGGCTACCACCGAAAATCTCGCGGCCATGCGCAGTAGCTAGGCCGGATAGATCTGGGCCGCCAGGGATAATTCCCGTGGGGTTGATATCTCGGTGGACCAAGAAATAGTGCTGCTTGATTTCAGTGAAATCAGTAGTATCGCCAAATCCTGGAAGCTGGAACAGCTCCCGCAGATAGCCCCAGAGGTTGGGCATCTCGGTGATCTTATTGCGAGCTGTTTTGAAATGGCTGTAATAGACGGCATCAAAGCGGATAAGCGTGACAAAGAGCCGAATATCCGTTTCGGTAATGTGATCGCCCACTAAATAGCGACGGGTAGAGAGCCGCTCCTCGATCTGGTCGAGAGCACTCCAGAGCCGATCGTAGCCATCGTCATAAGCATCCTGGCTGCCGGCAAATCCGCACCGGTAGACCCCGTTGTTAATCTCGGTGAAGATCCACTTATTCAGCCGTTCCATTTCTTCGACATGCTCGCTGGGCCAAAGATCCGGGGCTCCGGGGCGCTGGAACTTTCCCCATTGCGTGATCAGATCGCGCACGAGGCTGGGAAAGTCATTGCTGACGACCTTGCGGCTGGATTCTTCGACCAGCGCAGGCACGGTAATGCCTCGTGGGTAGTCGGGGAAGCGATTGAAGTAGGCCTCCTGCAAGCGGGTGATTCCCAACACTGGGTCCACCGCGTCGGGATCAAGATCGAAAGTCCACGAACGCTGATCATGGGTGGGACCGGCTAGAGCTAACGAGATGACTGACTCCAGTCCCATGAGCCTGCGCACGATGACTGCACGATGTGCCCAAGGGCATGCACGCGCGGCGACTAATCGGTAGCGATTGGCTTCCACTGGCCAGTGAAAGGTGCCATCATCCTGACTGGTTGCTGCCCCTGCGGGGGCAGCAGCAGTGATGCGATCGGCGATGTAATTGGTGTCTCGGACGAAAGCACCGGTAGTGGAGGCATAGGTTCCAGCCGGGGCCTGAGGATTGTCTGTTGTCATATCAACAATACTAACGTCATTGCAGGGGATAGGGCAATGATTATGGACAATGAGCGCAGCTAGCCAGCTAGAAATAGCAGGAGAAAGGGACCGTAGCAAAGAACCTAGCCAGCCTCGTATCCTCTGAGACTTCGGTGGAAGATATCTCATTGACTACCGGAGATTGTGCCCCCTGCTGGCTACGTGCAGCCGAAATATCCAAGGTTCACAAAGTCTCAGCAGCGGTCTTATCAGAAGCACCTTAGGCTTTTCTGGACGGCTCGCCGAAGTGGGTCGGCGCGGGACCTTCCCTGTGGCCTAATCTGGCAAGCATGAGTGACAACAATCAAAACTCGGACCTCCCAGATCGAGCAGCCTCGACCGATGATGGTCTCGACGTGCCTGCCTACCGGAAAGACCCTGCCCAAGACTCCACTACTCAGTTCCCACAAGGGGCGAGTGGGGCCTACCAACGCACTGGTCGCGCAGCTCCGCAGGAGATTCCGGCAGAGCCGAAGCCAGCCCCTTATAGTGACCAGGATTTCGCGCCCACTGGCAGCCACGAGACGGTGGCCTTTGGCTATGGTTCCACTCCCGGCCCGGCACCTACTGCCGCTCCGGTCGCAGCCCCGGCCTTTGATAACACCGACCCAGCTGCTGATCTAGCGGAACCTAAGGTGTTCGATCATCGTCGTGGCACCATTGACCTAGGCCTCTTAATCATCCGCCTGTTACTGGGAGTCTGGTTGATCCTAGAATCGGTGGGTACTTTCTTCCAGCTCGGCGGCAGTGAAGGAATCTCCGGTCTTGAAGCCGATTACGCCAACTACCTTGCGCCGAGCGCTCTTGCGATCGCGGTACCCGCGATGCAGCTTGCTGCGGGCGTCTTCTTGGTCCTGGGACTAATTACCCCGCTCTTTGCGATGATCGCCACCGTCGCTACTTCCTTCACCGCATTGGATGCCCTGGCAGGTAGCGGCGCTGGACTAAACATCTTCGCTTGGTCAGAGGGCGTCTGGCTATCGCTGGTGCTCCTGGGAGTTTCCGTGGCGCTGCAGTTCACCGGCCCAGGCCTGTATTCCTTCGACTACGGGCGCAGCTGGGCACGTCGTCCGCTGTTTAGCTCTTGGATCTTTGTGGTGCTGGCGATTTCCGGCGGCGTAGCACTCTGGTGGTTTGGCGCGGGCATCAACCCGCTCAACTAATCCACCACGGATTAACTCCGACCCGGCTCCTGTTCTAGGGGAGCCGGGTTTTTTGCTGCCTGGGAAGGTGCAGGATCAACCCGTGGGACTGTCCGAAGTGCTATTGCCCAAGCCATCAGCAGCAGGATCGATAGCCACACGAAGTCGGAGACCAAGAGCTTCTCCCAGAACCCCAGCGCATGGACGTCGATGGCATCTCCGAACCACCACTTGGCAGGATTGCTCAAGACCAGCGCACTGAATACCAGCGTGATAGCAGATAAAGCCTTGGGAGCCCCCAGCACTGTCAAGCAGCGCCATGCCACCACGGGCAGCAATATGGTCAGCCACACCCAGTGATGGGACCAGGAGATGGGGGAGATCAGCAACATGATCACTGCGTTGACCAAGACGGCGTCGACAAGCATCTCTCGTCGCATCAATGAGATCATTAGCCAAGAGCCAAGACCGATGGTGACCACCACCAAAATTAACCAGATGATGTTGGCTTGGGTTGAATGAGCCTCAAGGGATTCGGAGCTGGTGTACCAGCGCATGATCATGCCCTTGAGTGAGCTATTGGATTGATAAGTCGAATCGACGCCGAACTCCGAATCGGTGCCCATGCCCAGCAACACTGTCGAAAAATACTCGACGGTGGCATCCCACCTCAAAGCCGCGGCTACCGCAGTAGCCGAAAGCGCTGCGACCACAGCCACGGCGATCGCTCTGAAATCTCGGCGAAGAAGAAAAAATAGCAGCATCGCCAGCGGAGAAATCTTGATCGCTGCAGCTATACCGATGAGAGTGCCCTGTGGCAAAAAGCGTCGACGGGGGATGAGATCTAGGATTACCAAGGCCATGATCACCACGTTGACCTGTGCGAAACCAGCATTGAGCCATACCGGTTCGATCAGCAGCGCTGCCGGCCAGACCACTGCCGTTACCGCCAGCAAGCTCGGGCGATCGAGCCACTGTGAAGCAATCGTGCGTGCAACGAGATAAAGACACAGCAGAATCAAGGCCGAAGATAAAACGATCAGGATATTGCCGGCCATGTTGTGATTGAAGAGATCACCGATGGTCAATGGAACCAGCGCCATGGCTCCAAACGGCGGATAGATAAACGGCAGCGCCAAATTTCCCGCCATCATGGGTACGGAATACATTTCCCCGCCGTCGAGGAAAGCCCGAACGCCCTCGCGGTAGATGATCATATCCACCGGAAAATCGGTGAGTAGTACCTGTCGGCTGGTAACGCCGAAGCCCGCGGCCAAGCCCAAAAACGTCATCACTTTTAAGATGAGGCTATGAGGCAAGATCGCGGGCTTTACCTGGTTGCTATCGAGGGTCGAAGTCACTTCGACCACCCTAGTCGACCTGTCGGACGGCTCCCTTATCTGCGGAGGTAGCCATGCTGGCGTAGGCGCGCAGTGCCTTGGAGACAACGCGCTGACGGGTCAACGGGGTCCACGGCTTTTCTCGGGACTCCATTTCCACGCGGCGAGCTTCGATCTCCTCATCAGCGAGATCTAGGCTCAAGCGGCGAGTATGGACATCGATGGTGATCGGATCACCATTTTGGATGAGAGCAATGAGACCACCATGGGCAGCCTCAGGGGAGATATGCCCGATTGAGAGACCTGAGGTTCCTCCGGAGAAGCGACCATCGGTGATCAGTGCACACTTTTTACCCAAGCCCGCACCCTTGAGGAAGGACGTCGGGTGCAGCATTTCCTGCATACCCGGGCCACCTGCGGGACCTTCGTAGCGAATAACGACGACTTCGCCTGGCTGGACCTCGCGCTTGAGGATGACCGAGACAGCCTCTTCTTGGCTATCGACCACTCGGGCGGGGCCAGTGAAGGTCCATAATTCTTCTTCGACGCCAGCGGATTTGAGCACCGCGCCATCGGGGGAGAGGTTGCCGCGCAAGACTACGAGGCCACCATCGGCGCTGTGAGCGTGGAGCACATCATGGATACAACCGTCCTGGGCATCCAGATCCAAGCTGCCCCACCGGTTGGACTGCGAGAATGGCTCGGTAGTGCGCTTGCCACCGGGAGCAGCATGGAAGAGCTCAGTAGCTTGGTCGATGGCCTTTCCGCCACGGACATCCCAGTCGTTGAGCCAGCCGTCAACGGTGTCATAAGCCACGGTGTGGACGTCTTCATTGATCAAGCCGCCACGGCGCAGCTCACCGAGGATGGCGGGGATGCCACCAGCACGGTGGACATCTTCAATGTGGTAAATGCCGTTTGGGGCAACCTTGGATAGGCAGGGGACCTTGTGCGAGATCTCGTCGATGTCGTGGAGGGTGAAATCAACTTCACCCTCTTGAGCGGCGGCGAGGGTATGCAGAATCGTGTTGGTAGAACCACCCATCGCCATATCCAGAGCCATAGCGTTGTGGAAGGCATGCTTGGTAGCCACGCTGCGGGGAAGAACAGACTCGTCTTCCTCGCCGTAGTAGCGCTGGCACATATCCACGATCATCTCGCCAGCCTTGGTGAAAAGCTCGCGGCGGGCGGAGTGGGTAGCCAAGGTGGTGCCATTGCCCGGCAGCGAGAGACCGAGCGCCTCAGTAAGGCAGTTCATTGAGTTAGCGGTGAACATGCCGGAGCAAGATCCGCAGGTCGGGCAGGCGGCTGCTTCAAGTTCAGCAAGTCCCTCATCGGAGACTGCCTCGTCAGCGGAAGCCGAGATAGCGGTGATCAAGTCAGTGGGGGCGTGGGCGACGCCCTCGACCACGACGGCCTTGCCAGCCTCCATTGGTCCACCGGAGACGAATACGGTCGGGATATTTAGGCGCAAGGCGGCGTTAAGCATGCCTGGGGTGATCTTGTCGCAGTTGGAGATGCAGACCATGGCATCGGCGGTATGGGCGTTGACCATGTATTCGACCGAGTCGGCGATGATTTCACGGGAAGGCAGCGAGTAAAGCATGCCGCTATGCCCCATGGCGATGCCATCATCGACGGCAATGGTGTTGAACTCCTTGGGCACACCGCCGGCTGCCCGGACCGCCTCAGCGACGATGTCGCCGACGTTTTTCAAGTGGACGTGGCCGGGGACGAACTGAGTGTAGGAGTTAACGATCGCCACGATTGGTTTGCCAAACTCGTGCTCCTTCGTTCCGGTCGCTCGCCACAGAGCACGAGCTCCGGAGGCATTGCGACCGACGGTGGTGACTCGGGAACGTAGCGGGATCACTGATTACTCCTCGGGTTTTCGCTGTCGGCTTCGGCAGCTTTATCGGTTTGACGTGCAGCGTACTCTTCCTTGGTTAGCAGAATCTGCTCACCATCCCGGTTGATCACCACGACCTTCTCGTCCGCGGCAATCCGGCCAGCGGTTAAGGCATCAGGGATCCGGCCAGAGGAAGCTTCCGACAGTTTCGGCAGAGAATTGAAAGTCACCCCGGGCATGGGATATTCCTTGCCCTCCGTGGTGGTCAAAAGTGCGCGGGAGCCCTTAAAACCCACACCAGAGAGATCTTCCCATTCGACGGTTTTGCCACCTCGGAAGGCGTACTTGATGCTCACCCCCTGCTCATCGACGGTGGTGGAGGACCGGAGGATCCAGTAGATAAACAGCACTGGAATCGCCAGTACCCAAAACAGGTATACCGGTGCCGCGCCAACTACCAGCAGTGCGATGGCAATCATCAGCAAAGCAGCAAGGATATTGGCGCGGTCCGGACGGAACTGCACGGATTCTGCGTCCGCAGCTTCAGAACTCATGCTGACCATGCTAGTTCAGCATTGGCACGATCTCATTGCCCGGGTGTCGAGGTCGGAACAACAGTCTCCTGAGTTGCCTGGGCTGGGGTCTGCGTCGGGGTGGTCTGGGTGGTTTGCGGTGCGGTTTGAGTGGTGGTGGTTTCGGTACCTTCTTCGATCGCGTTCCGCGGTGATTGTTCCGAGAATGAGGGAGAAGTTGTTGTCGTTGTTGGCACCGGTTCCTGGGTAGGCGTGGCTGGGGAAGACGGGTTCGTATTCACCGTCGGTTCTGGCTCCACTTCTTCGGAGATGACCACATCATCTGATGAAGAACGGCTACCCCATCCTTCGTAAGATGTATCAGGTTCGGCAGTCAATCCCTTGGCAAAGACGATGACAAAAAGCACGATGAATAAGTACATCGTCGAAGGTCGGATTCGGCCACCGGCGGAGATCATTCGCTGCCACCGGGTGGTTACCTCATCAGAGCGAAACAGCTGACCAGATGCCAACAGCTCTTCTTCTTCAGTAATCTCATCTCCGTCTGGATCTACAGCGTCTGGGGCCTTCGGCGCAGTTGGCTCTGGGCCGTCGATTTGCAGGCGGCGTCGATTAGCAGCTGGATCATGTCCAGCTCCGTCGGAAAACTGTGCTGGCACTGCAAAATGCATATCGGAGGAGTCTTCGCGGGTGCGATCCTCAGTAGATGCAGACTGGGTGGTTGAGTTCGCCTCGGCGGATGCGGCGGATGCTGCAGCCGTTGTGGCAGCTGTTGCATCCGGGTGGGTCGAACGTCTAGCAGTGTTGCGAGGGTCATCGACAATCTTGGCAATCGCCTCCGCCGTATCTACAAGATCAACACTGTCTTTGACTTCACCTGTGACGGTGGTGGCGGAACCATATTCGTCCCAGAATTCCTCGAGAATGGCGGTACGAATAGCTCGTTCTACTAACCACTGAGAGCCTGCTTGTACCTGGATCAGAAACCGCATGTCCACGGTCCACGGCATGCCGACAGTCGACGGAGGATTAATGCCGACGGCTGGTTGAACGTCAAGCTCGCCAATTACTTCAGCTGCGACATAATCACGCTCAATAGCTCGGCGGGTGGCTGCCTCGGACCGCTCGATTGCCTCATAGGGGTCTTGAGAACCCAGCAGAGGAACGGGGATGACCACTACCGCTCGAGACCAGAAATTCGATGAGTTAATGCACACCCGGGCGGTGGAGTTGGGGATGATCACCGTTTCTTCGGCGAGCGTGCGAATTCGGGTAGCACGCATGGTCACCTGGATGACGGTGCCTTCAACGACGACACCGTTTCCTTCGAAGCGGACCCAGTCGCCAACGCCGAACTGCTTTTCGGTGAGGATGAAGAAGCCAGCTAGGAAGTCGGCGATGATTGACTGTGCTCCCAAGCCGATGGCGGCAGAAGCAACGGTTGCTGGGATCGCAACCCCGGCTAGGGAGACTCCCAACGTCGACAGCGTGACTATCGCGAGAATGAAAAACCCGATCAACTGAGCTATATATATGCCGACGCCCACCATAGCTAGCTTGGTTTTTGCATCTTCGGGGTCGTGAGAATCTTGCAATCGACGGTTAATCCACCGCTGGGCAAACCGTCCGAGTCGAGGGATGAGAAGGGCGAGGACTAGTAGGAGCGCCAGGGTTAATCCTGTGCTGATGAACCAATCCCAGGTTCTGTTGAGCCAATTGAGCCAAAATGAAACGAGCATGTCGACCATGATACGACTGCTCCCTGTGAGGTGTGTATTATCAGATCTATGATCAATATTCGACTCCTGGTAGTACCCTAGCGGCGCGTGCCGTCTCGGCTTTTAGCCAGTTGTCTCGACAAGCGCCCTCAACAGCACCCACCATTAGTGCTGTGTGAGGGCTTTGTTTTTTGTGGTCGCTTTAAACACTGTCGTCGACGTATATGTTCCGGCGTTTCGTCCCCACACATCGGGGCGAGGTCCGGGGCTTTCAAAACCGTATGATCCTGTGAATTAGGAGCTTGATAACGTGGCAGCTTCGCAAACGCCCACCCCGGCTACGGTCGCCAGGAGGATTTCTGGCACCGCCGAGACCCCAGAACGGATGACTGGCGCTCAGGCGATCGTCCGTAGTCTTGAGGAGCTAGGTGCCGACATCGTGTTCGGCCTGCCCGGTGGAGCGATTCTCCCTCTGTACGATCCGCTATTTTTGTCCACTAAGCTCCGCCACGTCCTCGTGCGCCATGAGCAGGGGGCAGGACACGCAGCAACCGGTTATGCACAGGTCACCGGAAAGGTCGGCGTGTGTATCGCTACCTCCGGCCCCGGTGCCACTAACCTGGTTACTCCGTTGGCTGATGCCAACCTGGATTCGGTGCCGATGGTCGCGATCACCGGCCAGGTCGGCCGTGGTCTCTTGGGCACTGATGCTTTCCAAGAGGCTGATATTCGTGGTGTGACCATGCCAGTGACCAAGCACAATTTCATGATCACTGATGCCAAAGACATCCCGCAGGCGATGGCTGAAGCCTTCCACCTGGCGCTCACCGGTCGCCCCGGCCCCGTCCTCATCGATGTTCCGAAGGACATTCAGAACGCGGAACTGGACTTTGTGTGGCCGCCGACGCGGGATCTTCCGGGATATCGGCCGGTAACCACTCCGCACTCTCGACAGATTTCTCAAGCGATCAAGCTCATCGCCGAGGCCAAGCGCCCGTGCCTCTATATCGGTGGTGGTGTTATTAAAGCTGATGCCAACCAGGAACTCTTGGAGTTCGCTGAGTACACCGGCATTCCGGTCGTGACTACGTTGATGGCACTGGGAGCGTTCCCGCATTCCCATCCGTTGAACATGGGCATGCCAGGTATGCACGGCACAGTCTCCGCGGTAGCCACTATGCAGCGTTCTGATCTGTTGATCGCTGTGGGTGCGCGTTTCGACGATCGCGTGACCGGCGAGTTGGAATCATTCGCACCCGATGCGGAGGTCATCCATGCCGATATTGACCCGGCGGAAATCGGCAAGATTCGTCCGGTAAAGATCCCGATCGTCGGCGATGCCAAAGAGGTTCTGTCTGCAATGCTGCGGACCTACCGCTCCGCTAAGAACCTGGAAGCTCCAAAGATTGGCCCCTGGGTCGAGTACTTGACTGGGCTCAAAGACACTTTCCCCCGTGGCTATGAAGAGCAGTCGGATGGTTCCATCTCGCCGCAGTATGTCATTGAGACGCTATCGAAAGTGGTCGGCCCGGATGCGATCTATGCCGCTGGTGTTGGTCAGCACCAGATGTGGTCTGCGCAGTTCATCGACTTTGAAAAGCCGCGTACCTGGCTCAACTCCGGCGGCCTGGGGACAATGGGCTATTCCATCCCCGCTGCGCTCGGTGCTAAAGCTGGCCAGCCGGATAAAGAGGTCTGGGCAGTCGATGGTGATGGTTGCTTCCAGATGACCAACCAAGAGTTGACTACCGCTGCGGTCGAGGGTTTCCCGATCAAGGTGGCCTTGATCAACAACGGCAACCTCGGCATGGTTCGCCAGTGGCAGACCCTGTTCTATGAAGGTCGCTATTCCAACACCAAGCTGCGCGAGCAAGGCGAATATGTCCCGGACTTTGTCGGCCTGTCGGAAGCCTTGGGGTGCGTAGCGATCCGGGTTACCCGACAGGAAGACGTTATCCCTGCCATTGAAAAGGCCCGTGCGATCAATGATCGTCCCGTGGTCATCGATTTCATCGTCGGCGAAGACGCCCAAGTCTGGCCGATGGTCTCAGCTGGACATTCCAACTCGGAGATTCAGTACGCTCTGGGGCTGCGCCCGCTCTTCGATGAGGACGCTTCCGCAGCCGAGACCCCGGCCGACATCGATGGGGTCATGGATGATCTCGCAGAGAAGAAGGAGAACTAAGCCATGGCCTCTACTGATATCAGCCGCCACACTCTTAGCGTCTTGGTCCTAGATACTGACGGCATCATCTCCCGTGTCGCTGGCATGTTCACCCGCCGCGGCTACAGCCTGGTGTCTTTGGTTTCAGCTAAGACCGACACCGATGGTGTCAACCGCATTACCGTCGTTGTTGACGCCAATGATCTGATCATCGAGCAGATCACCAAGCAGCTCAACAAGATTGTTCCGGTGCTCAAGGTGGTTCGTCTTGAGACTCCCACCACCATTGCCCGGGCAATCATGCTGGTTAAGGTCAACGCGGACAACACCAACCGACCTCAGGTCGTCGATGCAGCAAATATTTTCCGCGCTCGTGTGGTCGATGTTGCTCAGGAATCTGTGGTCATCGAGGCCACAGGTACCCCCGGTAAGCTTCGGGCTCTGCTCGAGGTGCTGGAGCCGTTCGGAATCCGTGAGCTGATCCAGTCCGGTCAGATTGCGCTCAACCGTGGACCGAAGGTCATGGCCCCGTCGAAGTAGTTCCATAAAATCCCATATGGTGAGATATTTACTCTGAATATCTCATTAAATGGGTCGCATTGTCTCATAATGTGGTACAACGGCAAGAGTAATACCCAAATAACGAAAGGCGAGAATTTCTCCCATGGCTATTGAACTTCTTTATGATGCTGACGCTGACCTCTCCCTGATCCAGGCCCGCAAGGTCGCCGTCATTGGTTACGGCTCCCAGGGCCACGCCCACGCGCAGAACCTGCGCGACTCCGGCGTCGAGGTCGTTATCGGCCTGCGCGAGGGTTCCAAGTCCGCAGAGAAGGCCAAGGAAGCCGGCTTCGAGGTTAAGACCAACGCCGAGGCATCCGCTTGGGCCGACGTCATCATGCTGCTGGCCCCTGATACCTCCCAGAAGGATATCTTCGCCAACGACATCGCCCCGAACCTCAACGACGGTGACGCACTGCTGTTCGGCCACGGCCTGAACATTCACTTCGACCTGATCGTCCCGGCCGACAACGTTGTTATCGGCATGGTTGCACCGAAGGGCCCGGGCCACCTGGTCCGTCGTCAGTTCGTCGATGGCAAGGGCGTTCCCTGCCTCATCGCCGTCGATCAGGATCCCAAGGGCAACGGCAAGGCACTCTGCCTGGCTTACGCTGCTGCTATCGGTGGTGCCCGCGCGGGCGTCATCCCGACCACCTTCGAAGCTGAGACCGTCACCGACCTCTTCGGTGAGCAGGCTGTTCTTTGTGGTGGCACCGAGGAGCTCGTTAAGACCGGCTTCGAGGTTCTTGTTGAGGCCGGCTACGAGCCCGAGATGGCCTACTTCGAGTGCCTCCATGAGCTCAAGCTCATCGTTGACCTGCTGTTCGAGGGTGGAATCGCCAACATGAACTACTCGGTCTCTGATACCGCTGAGTTCGGTGGCTACCTCTCCGGCCCGCGCGTCATCGACGCCGGCACCAAGCTGCGTATGAAGGACATCCTCAGTGACATTCAGGATGGCACCTTCACCAAGCGCCTGATCGCCAACGTCGAAGGCGGCAACAAGGAGCTCGAGGGTCTGCGCGCTGACTTCGCCAACCACCAGATCGAGGCCACCGGCACCAAGCTGCGCGACCTGATGAGCTGGGTCAAGAACCCGCTCGACGCTACTGCCTAAATCTTGGTAGTAGGGGAGATGGGGATCACCGCACGGCTTGCACGTGTCCTGATCCCAACTCCACTCGCGTTTCGGGTTCCCGCCGGTGTCAAGAACACCGGATAGGCATCTAACGTCAGTTAGGCACTGTCGCCTCTTGTAACGATGGCCTGCAATCCTGGCCTTGCACCCCACAGAACATTCGTTCTGTGGGGTGCTTTCGTATATCGGTACCTGGGCGGGTTCTAGCGGTTTAGGGAGGAACCTTCCCGGCTTCCGCCTGCATCTCCTCGGTGTACTCAGTCGGAAATCTGGAGTCGGTGGTCCAGCAGTCAACTAACTGGCCGAGGAAAACTCTGGAGTACCGCACCCCGACAGAGGTGGTCCGATATTCCCCTCAAGCTATTGAAACACCAGTGTTGCCACGACTCATAGAATCCGCCACGCACTCTAAAACGCGAAGGGCCACGTATCCCGGACGGTGCGGCCCAACCGGTCGAGAGTGTGAACGACGATGACGTCACCTTCGCGGGCGTGGTCCAATGCTTGATGAAGCCCGGGGCGGTTAGTGGTTGATGCAGATTTCTTATCGTCGTTAATGATCTCTTTGAACCGCAGGTTGTGACTGTCCGAGCGGACAGATTTCCTCAATTATCCCTTGTAGGTTGGGGAGTCTGAGAATTCCTTGTGGGGCGACGCGCGACTTGACCTATGCGGGGATAGAATCACGAGCATGGGTTATACGACGCCGAGTTACGACCTCGCAGATCTCTTCGCGCGCATCGACAGGGGGGATCTCCAACTGCCGGACTTTCAGCGCTCCTATGCTTGGGACGTTGACCGGATTCGAGCACTGCTGGTGACCGTCTTGCGCGGTTATCCGGCTGGTTCTTTTCTGGCGCTCGATACCCGAAACGCGCCCACTCGCTTCCGTCCTCGCCCGATTTCAGGCGCTCCGGATACTGGCGAAGCCCCAGGCCTATTACTGCTCGATGGGCAGCAGCGTCTGACCACTCTCTATCACTGCCTAGCCGGTGATGGTGTGGTTAACACGGTAGATTTCCGCTCCAAGAAGATCCGCCGGACTTTCTACGTCGACATTGCCAAGGTTGTTGAATCCCAGGTCATGCCGGATGAAGCGGTCTTTGCGGTGGATGAAAATGGTCAATTGCGTTCACACTTTGGCCCGCAGATCCCAGGGGGAATCCCGGACCGTGATGCCGCTGTAGCCGCTGGTTGCCTGCCGGTATCAACTTTGCTGTGGGAATCTGGCACTGATCTATTGTTTGATGTAGCCGCGGATGACCGTGATGGTCGTCGAGAAAACGTCAAGCGCTTCTATGACCAGGTTGTCAAACCATTGGCGGCTTATGATATTCCGATGATCCGGCTCAATCGAGAGACCGAGCAAACTGGCATTGGCTCGATCTTTGCCTTGGCCAACTCCGCGGGTCTGCAGATGGATGTCTTTGAACTCCTTACGGCTTCTTTTGCCACTGAAGACCCGAGTTTCCGGCTCTCAGATGATTGGGCCGAAACGAAGGCCATCTTGAGCAAATACCCTGCTTTAGATGCCATCAACCGCACCGATTTCCTCACCGCGGTCTCCCTGCTAGTCACCGCCAGGCAAGGCCACGCGGTGGGACATCGCGAGGACATTCTTAATCTCAGCCTGGAGGACTATCTGCAGGCCCGCCATGAATTGCGGATCACCTTCCAAGAAGCGGCAGAGTTTCTTTCCCAACGTTGTATGTTCACCAATGAGCAAGTGCCCTATCCAGCACAGCTGATTCCGTTGGCGACCATTTTTGCGCTGCTGGCTAATACTCCTCGTGACTTGGCCTCCACTAGCGCTTGGGACAAGCTCAACCAGTGGTTCTGGTGTGGCATCTTCGGTGAGCTCTATGGCTCTGCTGCAGTGATCAATCGCTCGGCTAGGGATGTCGATCAGGTCACCGCTTGGATTCGTGAGGAGACTGAGGAAGTCCCGAAGACTATTCGGGACGCAGCTTTCTCTGAATCGCGCTTTTTCTCGGTGCGCCAAGATTCTGGTGTCTACCGGGGGATTTATGCCTTGTTGATGGGACGTGGCGCTCGTGACTGGCGTACCGCCCAGCCATTTGATCGCTGGACCGTCGCAGATCTAGCTCCGGGGTTTTATCGAATATTTCCCCGAGAGTGGTGTGTCGAACAAGGAGTTGATCCAGTCCTGGCAGATAGCGTGCTCAACCACACTCCGATGGGCAAGCGCACAGAAGTCATTCTTGATGGTTACTCGCCAGCCCGCTATCTTCGCCGAGTGCAATCAAAGTCGCTGATGGAAGATTCGGAGTTTGACACTGTGTTGTCTTCCCATGAGCTCAATGCATCACTGCTTTATCAGGGTGATGTGCGCAATTTTCTGCGCGACCGGAGAGCCCGTTTCCTCGGAATGGTGGAGTATGCGATGAACAAGCCAGTTATCCGAGATGTTGATGATGCAGACTATTCTGGGGGTGATGAAGGGCCTAATGCCTTCCAAGCGTGAAGTTGGAGACAATTTAAAGGTAGGTCCTCAGACAGCGAGATTGTCCACCGGCTAGAGTGTCATTGGTTCCACATCCTTGACTGAGAAGCTGGAGTAAGCACACGTGAGCAAGCCCGTCGTCCTCATCGCCGATAAATTGGCCCCTTCCACTGTAGAAGCACTCGGAAACTCTGTGGAGGTGCGTTGGGTTGATGGCCCAAACACCCCGGAGCTTCTGGCTGCAGTGCCCGAGGCGGATGCTCTGTTGGTCCGCTCTGCGACCACCGTCACCCGCGAGGTCCTTGAGGCCGCGCCGAAGCTGAAGATCGTCGGCCGCGCCGGCGTCGGCCTAGACAACGTTGATATTGACGCCGCCACTGAGCGTGGTGTCATGGTGGTCAACGCCCCGACCTCGAATATCCATTCTGCCTGCGAGCACGCTATCGCTTTGTTGATGGCCACCATTCGCCAAATCCCGGCCGCTGATGCGACCTTGCGTGAAGGCGAGTGGAAGCGTTCGTCCTTCAAGGGCGTTGAGCTCTTCGGCAAGACCGTTGGCATTGTTGGCTTTGGCCACATCGGCCAGCTTTTCGCACAGCGTTTGGCTGCCTTCGAAACCGATATCATCGCCTACGACCCTTACGCCAACCCTTCCCGCGCAGCACAGCTGGGCGTGGAGCTGGTTGATCTAGATGAGCTGGTCGGCCGCGCTGACATCATCACCATCCACCTGCCCAAGACCAAGGAAACGGCCGGCATGTTCAACGCCGAGCTGCTGGCTAAGTCGAAGAAGGGCCAGATCATCATCAACGCCGCTCGTGGCGGTTTGGTCGATGAGCAGGCACTGGCTGATGCTATTAACTCCGGTCATATCTGGGGCGCAGGCTTTGACGTCTATTCCACCGAGCCGTGCACCGACTCCCCGCTCTTTAAGCTCCCGCAGGTTGTTGTGACCCCGCACCTGGGTGCTTCCACCGCTGAAGCACAGGACCGCGCTGGCACCGACGTCGCAGCTTCCGTACTCAAGGCGCTGGCTGGCGAGTTCGTTCCCGACGCCGTTAACGTCTCCGGCGGTCGCGTCGGCGAAGAGGTCGCCCTGTGGCTGGAACTGAGCCGCAAGCTCGGTCGCCTCTCCGGCAAGCTGCTCGAAGGCGCACCGGTTGGCCTTGAGGTTGAGGTTCGCGGTGAGCTCTCCACCGAGGACGACTTCTCCGTGCTGGGTCTGTCGGCTGTCCGTGGCTTGTTCTCCGGCATCACTGATGAGCAGGTTACCTTCGTCAACGCTCCCTCCATCGCTGAGGCACGTGGCGTGAACTACCAGGTTGACACTGCTCCGGAGTCCACCTCGCACCGTTCAGTCGTCGAGGTCAAGGCAATCGCTGCCGATGGCACCACCGCCACTGTGGTCGGAGCCCTGACTGGCTTGGAGCGCGTGGAGAAGATCGTGCGCATCAACGACCGTGGGCTGGATATGCGTGCTGAGGGTCGCAACCTCTTCCTGCAGTACACCGATGCTCCGGGCGCACTGGGCAAGGTTGGCTCCCTGTTGGGCGAAGCTGGCATCAACATTGCCGCTGCTGCACTGACCCAGGAAGCTCAAGGCGATGGTGCCACCCTGATCCTGCGCGTTGACGCAGAGATCCCGGAGGCACTTGAGCAGACCATCAGCGAGGCCCTCGGGGCCACCAACGCTATCCAGATCACCCTGGACTAGGTCTCATACCCACGTCAGGCCCGCACCCCAAATTTTACTGGGGGAGCGGGCCTTGGCTGTTGAAAGTGGGCTGTGCTGAATCTTTGGAGAAGCCAGTCCGTCGGTAATGACACCATTTACCCGCGAGACTCACGCACGTATAGTTTCCGTTAAAACTACCTCGAAGGTGGAGGTTCAATCCGCCCAGAAAACTAGGAGAAGGTGGCAGCACCATGATGGAGCCGACAGTCAGCGGAGATCAGCTGCGGGCGGTCGTCGGCACGTTTCCATCCGGAATCACGGTGGTGACCGTGAACGCCGAGACGGGAGCAGACATCGGCCTGACGATTAGTGCCTTTTCCTCGTTGTCTTTGGAACCGGCCATGGTCGTTTTTAGCGTCGATAGTAATTCGCGGTCGCTGCCACATCTTGAGGTTGGAGCTTTCGTAGGCATCTCGGTGCTGGCCGAAGGTCAAGCTGAGATCGCCTCACGTTTTGCCCGGCGCGGAATCGACCGCTTCGAGGGCGTCGAGACTATTCGTGATGAACATGGTCCCATGCTTATCGACGGCGCTGCGGCCTGGTTCGTGGGCGCTGTGGTCAATGCCTTTGAAGGCGGCGACCACACCATTCTCACCGTTGAGGTCCACGCATGTGGCGCCAATGAAAAAACCCGACCGCTGCTCTATCAGCGCGGTCGGGTCCATGACTGGGCCGACTAGTAAGGCCTGTGGCTCTTGCTAGATCTGTGGCTTAGAGCTCACCTTAGGCCTCAAAGAGGGTTTGGCCGACATAGTCTTCGGTGCCAACTCCCGGCGGAACTAGATAGACCCCGGAGTTAGTGGTCTTGAGATATTCCACAAACATGTCATCACGAGCCATGCTGCTGTGGACTTGGGCAAACCTCGCAGGTGTCTTGGTGAAAGCGATGAAGAACAGCCCGGCATTGAGACGCCCCTGAGCATCATTGCCGTCAATGAAGTTGTAGCCACGACGCAGCATCTGGATGCCGTCATTGTTATCTGGATGGACGCGGCGCACGTGCGCGCGCTCGTCGATAACGGGTAAACCTCGTTCGGTGGTGGCCGAGAAATCCGGTTCATCGAATTCATCGGTACCGGTCAGGGGAGCGCCGTGGAACTTCTCGCGACCTAGGACTCGTTCTTGTTCCTCCAGCTGGAGGGTGTCCCAAACCTCGATGGTCATGGTGATCCGACGGGCGGTGAGATAGGTTCCGCCGATGGCCCAGTCCTGGGCTTGCTCATCGCTGATCCAGACATGCTCATCGAGCAGCTCTGACTCTTCTGCCTTGAGGTTAGAGGTACCGTCCTTTTGCCCGAAGAGGTTGCGCGGAGTCTTCTGGCTCTCAGAAGTTGAGGAGGTCCGTCCGAATCCGATCTGCGACCACTTCAATACCGCTGTTCCAATGGCCATCCGGGTGAGGTTACGGATGGCGTGGGAAGCTACCTGCGGATCATTGGCGCAAGCCTGGATACACAGGTCGCCATCTGAGCGATCTGGATCAATAAAATCATTGGACATGACCGGAATGTCAGTGAAGTCGGCCGGCATATGCTCGGCAAGGCCGAAGCGATCGTCGAAAAGCGTCCGGCCGAAACCGAAGGTGACGGTGAGACCCGAAGGACCCAGATCGGATGCCTCGCCGCTGTCTTCCGGCGGGAAATTCTCCCCGCCACCAAAGGCGCCACGTGCGCTGAGTTCTGCTCCCAGGACGAGTCGCCGGCAGGCATGAGTCCAGCGTTCCAACAGATCGATCAGATCGTCGCGGGTGGCTTCAGGGTCGACAGTAAAGGCGGCAAAGTGGATTCGGTCTTGGGCTGGGGTGATGATTCCAGCTTGGTGAGCCCCTTCAAAGGGATAGGCCAGCTCATCAGTTTCCGGGGGAACTTCAGACTGTGCGGCAGCTTGAGTACCGATGGCGACAGTACCGCCGCCAGCGAGGGCGCCGATCCCGCCAGCCCCGAGCAAGCCGAGTACCTGGCGGCGATTCATAGTGGCCATGATGTGTTCTTCCTACTCTGAGATGCTCAAAACGGTGCCGGTCAGGTTCGACAACGGCTCGCGCAGGGCATCGATATCGCGGGTTAATTCAGCCTGCTCGGCTGCGGTGACCTGGTCGTAGAGGACGTAGCCGTCTTCTAAGTTGCCGTACTCATCGAGCTGGGCCTGGAGGGCATCGAAGTTCTCATTGATCTCGGCAACTAGCTCGGTGCCTTCTTCGCCCTTGGATTCTGCGATGGGGGCGACAAGATCGAAGGCGATGCGTGAGCCCTGCAGGTTAGCCTGGAAATCCCAGAGGTCGTAGTGCGACCACCAGTTTTCTTCACCGGTCACCTTGGTCACAGCGATCTCTTCGAGCAGTTCCATCGCGCCGTTGGAGACGCTGGAAATAGTCAGCTCTTGGTCTTCGATGAAGTTCTCGTCGTTGACGGTGTCAAAGAGCTTATCGACGTCCGCGATCAGGGAGTCGGCGACCTGTTGACGCTCAGCGGTGGTGGAGGGCTCCCATCCTTCCCAGGCGGGAGTTCCATCGGCGTTGCGGTCGGTCTCCTCGGGCACCCAGAGATCCTTTTCGATGCGGTGGAAGCCCAGCCATTGGGTGAAGGTGGGGTCGTCGGCCTCAAGCTCATCGGCTTCGGCTAGGTAGTCGACCTCGCGGTAATCGATGCGGGGATCGAGGATACCCAAGGCTTCGGCGATCGGCTCGATGCGCTCGTAGTTGACGCGGGTATCGGCGTAGAGATCGCGAGCCGTGTCATCATCGCCTGCGGCATAAGCAGCTGCGAACTCGCCTACTGCGGGCACGAGAGTAGCGACTTCGTTTTTGACGAAGTTGACATAGGAGACCACAGCTTCGTCGTAGAGCTCCTGATCAGAGGCGCTAACGGGGACGGCCTCGCCGGTGACGGTGAAGGCAGCTTCGCCGACATTGGCTCCACGCAGGCCTGGCTTGCAGGCGGTGAAGTAGTCTCCTGGCGGCAGAGCTAGATCCAGTTCAGCGCTAGCACCGGGGGCGATGTTTTCCCTTTCTGCGACGATTCTTAGGCCATCGGATCCCAGCAGGTAGAACTCAGTGACCTGCTCGCCGTCATTGCTGATGGAGAAGGTGTGGTTGCCGCTATCGATGGAATCGGTGGAGACTTCGCAGGAATCAGCGGTGGAGGAGACTGAGATAGCGCCGTCTGCCGAGGTCTCGGAAACCTCGGTGCAGCCAGAAAGCAGCAGGACAGTAGTGGTACTCAATGCGGCAATAGTGCCGAGGGTGTACTTGGTCATCTTCATAGGAGAGAGTCCTTTTAAATTTTAGTGGGGGAAGAATCGGCCTGAGGTTTTGCCGAGCTGGTCGGTGCCGCCGGGGTGTCGGCGGGTACCAATTCATCGGGCCCGGCCGGGGTAGCCGGATCTGCCGGGCCTGCCGGGCTTTCAGAGGCAGGCTTAGGGCGCGGGCGTCGATTAGCTTTGACCTGGCGCAGGAACGCCGGGAAGACCACCAGCAAGTAGACCGCCCATGCGGTGACCTCCAGCCACGTCATCTGCGGCACGAAGCCGACGGTGCCCTTAAGGAACGCGGCCAAGACCCCGGAAGGCTCAATGAGGTGCTCAAAGTTGAAAGCCCAGCCGAAGGGATAAGCCGCGCCCCAGAAGGGGTAGGTAGCGAAACCAGTGAGGACTTCGCCGGTGCGTGGATGCGTCGGGGCAATCGGATCTCCAGAGAAAGGTCCCGGCAAGACTGCGGCCTCTTGGAGGTCATGGATGCCATAAGCCAAGATGCCGGCAGCGACGATGATCAAGAAGACTCCGGACCAGTTGAAGAAGGTGCCTAGGTTGATCCGCAGAATGCCTCGGTAGAGGCCAAAGCCCAGTCCGACTGCGCTGAGGATGCCCAAAAGTGCGCCGAGCAGGGCAGCCGGGCTATTAGTCCAGCCCCAGAGGATGATGGTGGTCTCAATGCCCTCGCGGCCTACTGAAACGAAGGCGATCCAGAAGATGCCCCAGGCTCCAGCGGCGAGAGCGGCGTCGGCACCTTCCTCTAAGTCGCTTTTGAGACGACCGCCAATGCGCATCATCCAAAAGACCATCCAGGTCACCATGGCGACGGCGAGGATAGACATAGTCCCGCCGATGATCTCTTGTCCCTTAAACGACAGGCTGTAGCGACCGAAGGTCAGGGCGGCACCGATGAGTAGGGAGCCAACTACGGCGATGCCCACTCCCCACCAAATCTTGGTGCGGGCGGAGTCATGGCCCCGGCGACGGACATACGCCAGCAGGATGCCAATGATCAAGGCGGCCTCGAGGCCTTCGCGGAGGCCGATGAGAAATGCGGCAAAAAACATGGCCAGCCTTTCAGTGCGATAAGGAAATGCAAAATTACTCAGGTGAGCCTAGCCTAAGTAGTAAATTTAACCAATATTTGCCTGCTTAAGAGTGGTGGCTGCGCGCCCTTTCGGGGAGGATGCGGGACTGGGGGATGGGGAATGGCCTGCGGGCTTGCGGAGATTTCCGGGCAGTGCTGAAAGAACGTCGGTATCTGGCACAGCGCGAGGTCTGGGCTGCTAAACTCGCCCACGAGTCCATCTGGTGAGAAGGGAATCCCATAGAATGAAACTTGCAGTCATTGGCGGAGACGGAATCGGCCCGGAAGTAACCGATCAGGCCCTCCGCGTCCTCCGCGCAGTCCGCGAGGACATCGAGACCACCGATTACGATCTAGGCGCCCGCCGCTACCTGCGCAACGGTGAACTTCTCACCGACGCAGATCTGGCATCTCTGCGCGAGCATGACGCGATTTTGCTCGGTGCCATCGGCGCGCCGGGTGAGGTGGCCCCCGGCGTCCTTGAGCGTGGATTGCTGCTGAAGATGCGCTTCGCACTTGATCACCACGTCAACCTGCGTCCCTCCAAGCTTTATGAGGGAGTGCAGTCGCCTCTGCGCAACCCCGGCGAGATCGACTTCGTCGTAGTTCGTGAGGGTACTGAAGGCGCCTATACCGGCAATGGCGGCGGCATTCGAGTGGGCACCCCGCACGAGGTTGCCAACGAGACCTCTGTAAATACTCGCTACGGTGCAGAACGAGTCGTGCGCTACGCCTTCGAGCTGGCGATGACCCGCAACCGGCACCTGACCCTGGTTCACAAAACCAACGTCTTGGTCCATGGCGGCGGACTCTGGCAGCGCACCGTCGATGAGGTCGCCACCGAATACCCAGAGGTCGCCGTCGATTATGCACATATCGACGCAGCAACTATTTACCTGGTCACTGACCCCTCCCGCTTTGATGTGATTGTCACCGATAACCTCTTCGGCGACATCATCACCGACGAAGCTGGCGCAATCTCCGGCGGAATCGGCCTAGCCGCCTCCGGAAATATTGATGCCACCGGAGCTAACCCCTCGATGTTTGAGCCGGTCCATGGCTCCGCCCCGGATATTGCTGGAACCGGCGTTGCTGACCCGACTGCGGCGATCCTCTCTGCCGCGATGCTTCTTCGTCATCTAGGCGATGAAGACAACGCTGCCCGGATTGAAGCGGCCGTGACCGAAGATGTTGCGCACCGTAGCGGTGATATCCGGACCTCCGAGGTGGGGGACCGCATTCTTGCAGCTCTTTAAAGGTAGCCTGACATTGTATTCTCAGTGAAAGCAATGAGGGAGACCTATGAAGAAACTGGCAGTGATGCTGGCGATGACAACAGCACTGTCCTTGGTGGCTGGGTGTTCGTCGCAGGTAGATAATGGCAACGATGGCGCAGCGTCAGAAAGCGATGCCGCTTCGTTGGCTCTGCCAGCCTCAGAGGTCATCGCAGATCGTGATGGCAGCGGTGTCGAGACCTCCCGGAGGCTTTTCGAAACAGCTGAGATCGTCGTGGTCTCCGGGCCTGAGCTAGCAGAGCAAACTCGAGCTGCCCACGTCGCAATAGCTGCTGGGGCGCCGATGATTACCGCTGTGGGAGCAGATAATTCGACTCTAGAAGGCGAAATCACTCGGCTCCAAGCGGATACGGTGGTTACCGTCGGTCAGGTCGGCGCCTTGGCAACTACCGCTGAGCTCATCGATGATGAGCAATCTTTGCTCCCGGAATCAATCGAAGACATCGCTGTGCTGACGCCTGAAACTGCTTCGGGGATCGATGATCTGGGCTTTCTGGAGCACCCGTTGACTATGCCGCCCATGCTGGCAACTGCGGAGACCACTTTGGCTAGCCTTTCTACGGCGAAGGCAGCTGGTGCGGAAGTGATGATGCTCCCGTATCCCGATCCGCGCATTAGTCCTGAATCCATGGACTTGGTTAATAATTCGGATGTGCTCGCACTAGGCGCTCAATTCGGCGATCCAGAGCTCTTTGACAGAGCGGTGGATCTGGCGGCCAATGGTGAGTTGCCCGGTGGCGGAGGACTAGTCTTCCCCGGCCGACGCATGATTGCGCTCTATGGTCACCCCTCCGGAGCGGCTTTAGGCGTGATGGGGGAGCAGTCTCCGGATGAGGCTGTTACTCGCGCCCAAGAGTTGGTTGCGCAATATCAGCCTTTAGAAGAGCAGCCCGTTATTCCGGCTTTTGAGGTCATTGCCACCGTCGCCTCGGATGTTCCCGGACCAGATGGCAATTACTCGAATGAGAGTGATCCCGAGGAACTACGTCCCTATGTTGAGGCGATTACTCAAGCTGGCGGATACGCCAACCTTGACCTCCAACCGGGCCAAGGCAGCTTCCTGGAGCAAGCGAAATATTACGAGGATCTACTCAAACTGCCCAATGTTGGTCTCGCCTTGGACCCAGAATGGAAGCTTGCGCCGGGTGAACAACCGATGACCCGAGTGGGAAACACCACTGCGGCCGAGATCAATGAGGTCTCTGAGTGGTTGGCCACGCTAGTCCAAGACAATGATCTACCGCAGAAATCGCTGATTGTGCACCAGTTTCAAACCCAGATGGTGCGCAATCGAGAGTTGATCGATACGTCCTATCCAGAGATCGCCTTCGTCCTCCACGTCGATGGACATGGCGGCGCCAGCGAAAAGTTCGACACGTGGGGCGCTATGCAGCAAGACTTGAGCGGGGATTTCTTCTTGGCGTGGAAGAACTTCATTGATGAAGACACCCCAATGTTTACCCCCGAGCAGACCTTTAGCATTGAGCCTCGTCCCTGGTTCGTTTCCTACCAATAGTAGTTTGAGGGAAACCGCACTAGGGAAGGGGTTTTTCCCTAGGCTGTAGGCCATGACGGTCGAACTAGATGAGGTCCGCGAATTTATCGCCGACTTTGAGCCTTTCATCCGCCTGCCTGCCAAGGAATTGGATCAGTTGCCCGGCCGGATGAATATCCACTACGTCCGCCGAGGCGAAGAGATTATCGCCCTTGGTCAACCCAATGACAAGCTCTATGTCATTCGTTCGGGGGCCGTGGATGTTCTCGGCAACGACGGCGTACTCCTTGATCGCAGGGATGCTGGTCGCAGCTTCGGCTACTCCACCTTGGTGGGTGACAATGCCTGCCAGTACTCAATGATCGCGGTAGAAGATTCCTTGCTGCTGACCCTGCCACGTGCAGAATTTGGCGGGTTGATCGAACGCAATCCCGATATTGAGCGCTTCTATTCCTCACAGTCTCGCCGAATCCATGCTGCGGCAGATGAGCTGCGCGAAGATACCTCGGCGGATGTACTGCGTACCCGCTTGGCTGATTTTAAGATCAATGACCCAGTGTCCATCGGCATGGATTCCACCATTAAGCAGGCAGCGGTGGTGATGGAAGAAAACCGGGTGTCATCGTTGCTTATTACTACCGATGGAAGACTCAACGGTATTCTCACCGACCGTGACCTGCGCGGACGAGTAATAGCTCAAGGCCTAGACATCAACCGGCCCGTGACTGACGTTATGACAGCATCTCCTCGGACGGTGAACTCTGAGACGCTTGCCTTTGAAGCGATGCTGCTGATGGCAGAATTACGTATCCATCACCTACCGATTGTGGATGAAGGTCAGCTCACCGGAATTGTCACCACCGCAGACGTCATGCGACTGCTGCGCAATGATCCGATCTACCTCACCGCTGATCTTTCCCGGCGAAACTCCCCGGAAGAATTGGTCGATGCCTATTCTTCAGCCTCTGAGGTAGCAGCGCGCTTTATCGAGCGCGGAGCCTCTGCCGAAGAGACCACCGGAATGATGACCATCGCCGCTGATGCTTTGGCACGGCGGCTATTGACTCTGGGAGAGGAACGCTTTGGCGCCCCGCCGGTGTCCTATTCCTTCGTGGTCTTAGGCTCACAGGGCCGCCGAGAGATGGGTCTGGCTTCAGACCAAGACAACGCCATGGTGTTATCGGATGACTACGTGGAATCCGAGCACGGGGAGTACTTCGCTGAGCTTTCGGAGTTCGTTTGCCGAGGACTCGATACCGCAGGACAGGTACTGTGCCCGGGGGACATGATGGCGATGAATCCGCAATGGCGGATGACCGCCTCGGAATGGATGGACACTTTCCATCTCTGGGTCACTGCCCCTAGCCCAGATGCTCTGTTGCATGCGCAGACCTTCTTTGATTTCCGAAGCATTCACGGTGATTCCGAACTCGCAGATGCTGTCCACAGCAATGCGGTAGGAATGGCCCACGGAGCGCGTCGGATGCACGCGCACCTCGCCTCCTTGGCCGCGCGCCGGGAGCCGCCACTGGGCTTTTTCCGTGGACTCGTTGTTGATCGCTCGGGAGAGTATGCCAACACCCTGAACGTGAAAAAGGGTGGTACTGCTGGGATCGTGCAGATGGCCAGGCTGTTCTCGTTGACCGCTGGGGTACAAGCAGTGGGCACCCGTCGCCGACTAAGTGAAGCCGCTGCTGCTGGCGCGGTCTCGCAGAAGGGCGCACTCGACCTGCTCGATGCTTTTGAGTACCTGCGTACGATCACGTTGCGGCACCAGGCCCAGCAGGTCCGAGAAAAGGTGGTCCCAGATTACAATATTGACCCCAATAGGTTGTCCAAAATGGACCGGGAGCACCTGCGCGATAGCTTCCAGATCATCAAAAACATGCAAAATGCCCTGGCCACCAAGTATCCGGTCCGGAGCATCTGATGTGGCCATTTCGCAGTGATCCAGCCAAAAAAGCAACTGGCCCACTCCGGGAATTCTATGAGGTAACCCCTCCTGATGCGGGTACCCCACTGGATGAGGCGCGCCTATTGGCTGTTGATGTGGAAACCACTGGCCTCAAGCCCGATCGCCATCAGCTGGTCTCCATTGGCTGGGTACCAGTTAATGGTCAAGAGATTGATCTCTCTGGTGCAGGCTATGTCATCCTGCGCGGAACGGAGGGTTTTTCCGTCGGCCCTTCCGCGACCATTCACCATCTCACCGACGATGAGATTGCCGCTGGAGTAGATCCCAAAGAGGCGCTGACTCAGTTCTTAGAGGCTCTGCAGGGGAGAGCGATGTTGGCACATTTTGCGCCGATGGAAACCGGTTTTATTTCCGCTGCTTGCCAAGAGTCGTTTGGCGCGGGACTGAACGTGCCGATCGTGGATACTTTCTCCATTGAGCGACGGCATATGGAGCGGATGGGTACCTATCCGCGCGGGGAAGATCTCCGCTTGGCCCGGGTCCGTCAGCGTTATGGTCTTCCCAGCTATCGCAATCACAATGCCCTCACGGATGCGCTGGCATGCGCCGAACAGTATCTTGCTCACCGGGCTAGTCTCTCGGTGCACAACCTCCGCGATCTGATGGATTAGGGCAGGTATCCGGGCTGTAGGATTGCGGGCATGCGCTTTGGAAGAATTGCCCACCCGGATGGAATGTCCTTCGCCGTTATCGATGGTGATCAGGACCTGATTGCGAAAGAGGTTGAAGGTACGCCCTTTACTGCACCGGCCTACACTGGCCGGGAATGGCCGCTGGCGGATGTGAAACTGCTTGCCCCGATGCTGCCCGGCAAGGTAGTGGCCATTGGCCGCAACTACGCCGATCACGTTGCTGAGGTGTTCAAGGAGTCAGCGGAGCATCTTCCCCCGACGCTCTTCCTGAAGCCGTCGACGGCAGTGGTGGGGCCCGGAAACCCCATTCGCATTCCTGACTTTGCTACCAAGGTCGAGTTCGAAGGCGAGCTCGCCGTCGTCGTGAGCAAGCCTTGCAAGAATGTCAAGGCTGCAGACTGGAAATCTGTCGTTCTCGGTTTTACTATTGTCAATGACGTCTCCTCCCGCGATCTGCAGTTCGCCGATGGCCAGTGGGCTAGGGCCAAGGGCATTGACACCTTCTGCCCGCTCGGCCCCTGGATCGAAACCGACATCGATAGCGTCAATCTTGACTCCCTCCCGATCAAGGCTCGTCTGACCCACGAGGGACAGACCGCGCTCAAGCAGGATTCCAACTCTGATCAGATGATCATGAAAATGGGTGAGATCATCGAGTTCATTACGGCTTCGATGACGCTGCTGCCGGGAGATGTCATCTGCACGGGTTCTCCGGCTGGCACTGCGGCAATGTCCCCGGGCGATTTCATCGAGATTGAGATCCCCGGCATCGGCAAGCTGGGAAATCCCGTTGCCCGAGCATAGTCACACTGATTTCGATCAGTTCTACGCCGAGGGACCTAGATGGTCGGGTAATCCCAATGAGAATCTGGTCCGTGAAGTTGGCGCAATGACTGCCGGAACAGTAATCGATATCGGCTGTGGCGAAGGCGCGGATGTCGCGTGGTTGGCTGCCCAGCAGTGGCAGGTCACCGGTATCGACCCGGTGGCAGTCGCTATCGAACGCACTCAGCAGCTGATCGATGCTCAGGGACTATCTGAGCACGTTGAGCTCATCGCGGCGGATCTAGTTGAGTTCTCTGAGCGGGGGAGAACCTTCGATCTGGTCAGCAGTTTCTATACCCCGTTGCCCGCGACTGCGGACGTTGCTCAGGCATTGATCAAGTTGGTCGCTCCTGGTGGCACGCTATTGGTGGTCCACCATGATTTTGGCGATGAGCATCCAGAGCTCTTGAGCCCGGCTGCTCTGAAGGATTTAGTGGCAGAGCACTTCGCCGAGGTGTCTGTGAGCCGGGTTAGCCGTGCAGTGAGCCACGGAGCTGGCGCTCATCACCGCGAGGATCTGGTTCTGCGAGCAGTACGGGCTTAAAGCCCTAGGGAGCGCAGGATCGTCCGCAGTTTTGCGGTGGTCTCTGCGAGCTCGCCTTCTGGGTCGGAATCGGCGACGATGCCCCCGCCGGCCCAAGCGCGCGCAGACCGGCCATCGCCGGAGACCTCCGCGCAGCGAATAGCGACCATATATTCGCCATCTCCTGATCCATCACACCAGCCGACCGCGCCGGCGTAGAACCCACGGTCAGACTCTGCGGTCTCAATGAGCGCTTCGGCGGCGTCGGTAGGAGTACCGCAAATGGCCGGAGTGGGGTGCAATCGCACGGCCAGTTCCAAGGCACTAAGGGTGGAGTCCTGAAGGGTGCCCACGATCGGGGTAGCTAGGTGCCACATTTCACTGGTGCTGGTCAGCTCCGGCTGCTCCGCGATATCCAGACGTGAGCACAATGGAGCTAGCGCTTGGCGTAAATGCTCGACGACATGGCGGTGTTCATCGAGGTTTTTAATGGATTGAGATAGCTCAGTTCCTACTGCGGCATCGAGGTCCGGATCTTCTTGCCTCGCGGCAGAGCCTGCCAACGGGAAAGCCGACACAGTAGAGCCTTGACGCTTGATGAGCACCTCGGGGGAGGAGCCGACCAAAATGTGGCCTGCTTGGCCTGCCGGCGAGAGATCGACGATGAAGCCATCCTTGTTCAGCGAGTTATCGATCAACCGAGCAGCCACCAACAGGGGATCAACTGGCGGGTCGAAAGCGATATCCACGGAACGAGCTAAGACAACTTTTTCTAGCTTGGATTCTCGGATGGTGCTCACCGCTGCCTCTACTCGGCGCAGGTGCTCTTCTGGTTCTGGGTCCATGCTGGCAAGCTCGGCGTGCATGCGGGCACCTGGCCCCTGCCGGTAGTAAGCATGCGGCTCCAGGGGGCCATCCTCACGGATGATCTTTGCTGGAACCGTCAACGCGGCAGGAGAAGAACGGGTAAACGGGATCGCGCCGACGACCATCTGGACGCGACCTTCGGCCAACGCCGCAATCGCATCCCAGGGGTCGGTGAAGGTTTCCAAGCAACCTTGAGTACGCACCGAGCCGTGCGCGCGGGACAGTAGGAAGTCCGGCGCGGATGAGGGGCGGTGAGCACACATAAAAAGACAGTCTAGACCGGGGGAGTTTCACAGCTAAACTCCGGTGTTTCTCAGCCAGAAATTTTAGATCTGGACAGGGCGGTGATTTCCTGGACGAACAGTCTCAGCGGGGCTGGTCTCAGGGCAGGTCAGTCAGATTCCCGTGTCAGCATAGTCATAGCGTTGGCCAAAGCCTGGGACTTGCGTGTCCAAAGAAAACGGTGAGCAGTACCATGACGGACATGACTGACGTTCGAGTTCGTTTTTGCCCTTCACCCACCGGAACCCCACATGTGGGCTTGGTACGCACTGCCTTGTTCAACTGGGCCTATGCCCGCCATACCGGTGGCTCCTTGGTTTTTCGTATTGAAGATACTGACGCTGCCCGCGATTCGGAAGAGTCCTACCAGGCCATCCTCGATGCCTTGACCTGGCTGGGAATGGATTGGGATGAAGGCGTGGAAAAGGGCGGCCCGCATGAGCCCTACCGCCAGTCCCGGCGCATGGATATCTACGAAGATGTCCTCAACAAGCTCATTGAGGCCGGCGAGGTTTACCCGGCCTATTCCACCGCCCAGGAGGTCGAGGAGCGCCACAAGGCAGCTGGCCGCGACCCCAAGCTTGGATATGACAACTTCGACCGTGAGCTGACCGCTGAGCAGATCGCTGCTTTTGAAGAGCAGGATCGCAAGCCGGTCTGGCGTCTGCGGATGCCGGAGCAGAATTGGAAGTGGAACGACCTGGTTCGCGGTGAGGTCGAGTTCAAGTCTTCCACCCAGCCCGATTTCGTGGTCGCCCGTTCCAATGGCTCACCGCTCTACACCCTGGTTAACCCGGTCGATGACGCGCTGATGAAGGTCACCCACGTCCTGCGCGGCGAGGACCTCTTGCCCTCGACCCCGCGTCAGTTGGCCCTCTATGAGGCCCTCAAGCGCATTGGCGTAGCTGAGGCTACCCCGGAGTTTGGCCACCTGCCCTTCGTCATGGGCGAGGGCAATAAGAAGCTCTCCAAGCGTGATCCGAGCTCGGATCTATTCAATCACCGCCGCAATGGCATCATCCCGGAAGGCATGCTCAACTATCTGGCACTGCTGGGTTGGTCCTTGTCGGCTGACCAGGACATCTTCAGCGTTGATGACCTGGTGGCCAACTTTGATGTTGCGGACGTTCTTGGCAACCCAGCGCGCTTTGATCAGAAGAAGCTGGAGTCGATCAACGCCGACCATATTCGCCTGCTGGAGCCTGCTGATTTCGAGCAGCGCCTGCGTTCCTTCCTCAGCGAGTACACCGACTTCCCAGCCGATTACCCGGCCGAGAAGTTCCAGGTGGCCGCCGAGCTGGTCCAGACCCGAATCAAGGTTCTCTCGGATGCCTATGGCCTTTTAAAGTTCTTGGTCACCGCTGATGAGGATCTGGTGCTTGATGAGAAGTCGGCGAAGAAGAACCTCAAGGAAGACGCCGTCGCACCGCTAGAGGCCGCTATCACGGCCCTGGAAGCGGTCTCGGACTGGACTACCGCCGAGCTTGAGGCGACCTTGTCCAAGGCCTTGCTCGAGGACCTAGAGCTCAAGCCTCGCAAGGCTTATGGCGCGCTTCGAGTGGCCATCTCTGGTGCGGCCATTTCCCCGCCTCTGTTCGAGTCCATGGAGCTATTGGGCCGCGAGTCGACCCTG
This sequence comes from Corynebacterium alimapuense, assembly GCF_003716585.1. GTDB lineage: Bacteria > Actinomycetota > Actinomycetes > Mycobacteriales > Mycobacteriaceae > Corynebacterium > Corynebacterium alimapuense. The sequence goes on along the minus strand of NZ_PTJO01000005.1, from coordinate 67,348 downwards.
GCTCGGTTGCAGGCTGCCCGCAAGGCCACGCCCTTCCAGCCGGCTGTCTAACAGTTAGTTTTCTTCCACCCGCTAGTGCCTCGGCGATTGCTCGTCTAGGCGCTAGCGGGTGTCTTTTTCTATGCCAAAGATGCTTATCGACGCCGCCGTATTCTCACCGCAGCCTGTTCCTTCGGGCCGGCACTGTCGATGGGAGTTGTCGTGGGTCAGCGGCAGGGTAGTAGTGGCGTTGAAAGGTCAGTTTTTAGACTTGGAAATATGCCGTTTAACCTGCGGATTTGTTAGAAATGGGCCATTGTGGTTATAGTATTCAACGTTGCTCACTGAGAGCGAGCAACAGAAGATAATAACATAGTGGCCTATGGTGTAATTGGCAACACAGCGGTTTCTGGTACCGTCGTTCTAGGTTCGAGTCCTGGTAGGCCAGCTGCAGAGCAATCTGCGGGCGATGAAGTTCGCCTTGCCCCGTTCGTCTAGTGGCCTAGGACGCTGGCCTCTCACGCCGGTAACACGGGTTCGAATCCCGTACGGGGTACAACATAAAAATCACCTTCAAGCATCACGCTTGAAGGTGATTTTTTGATTTCGAAATAGTATTTACCCCCGAACTAACTTTTAGTGCGTGGCCGGCAACTGGCGGTTTAACGGTGTGGGGGTAGGGCAAATAATGATTGTAAAAATAGTCCTTCCACACCCTGCAGATAGGGAATAAGCTGCAATTAACGGAGAGGATCACACCTTGAAAAGCCCGCTAGTTGGGCAGAGGGAGATCGGTACTCCGACTGCAACAGGAGCGGAAGGTGAGCATATGGCAGCAAGTGGAACGCATCTTATTCCCGGACGCGTCGTAGACTTCCTCCCATGAGCGGCATAGCCATAATCCATAACTTCCAAGCGCATAGTTAGCGCGAAGCACAGGAGCCACACGGGAGAGACATGTTGCGAATGGCGTCAACCGAACCCCACGGAACGGACAAGCCAATCCCCGGCAACTAGGTTCTAATGAACCACAGCGGACGCAGTCAAAGAGGACTTCAACTCAGACTGACGATACTTTCGCACCTGCAGTCGGAAGCGGTGGACATGCCACCGTCCACGGTTCGGAAAATCCACCACAGTCTCTGTGGTGGATTTCTTTATTTATAGCCACTGAGCGTGCGATTTGTTCCCACCAGCATGTTCCGTCTACTGTTATGGAGTCCGTTCAGGACACCACATATATAGCGAACAAGCCCCGTTCGTCTAGTGGCCTAGGACGCTGGCCTCTCACGCCGGTAACACGGGTTCGAATCCCGTACGGGGTACCAATGTATGCTTACACATACGAGTACGAATTTTTGAAGAATGGGCCAGGTCTTCGGACGTGGATTTCGGGAGACGTTCGTGATAAATGACGACGGCACGGTCGATACTCGATCAGAAACTCGGTCTACCTACGACAGTACTGAGGCTATTCCGTATGGCGAGTGGCTGCAGTTGGCATATGAACAGACTTTTCTTCCACCTGATCGTATTCATACCGGCCTAGTTGCTGCGGATAAGAAAAAGAAGCTGCCGAAGAACTTCTTTGATAAGGCTACGCTCGGAAATTTCGTCACCGGCTTCCAGGTCTGGATGCAGCGTGAGATGATCAGTCGATTTTCCTATACTAAGATCGAAGGGCTGGCAGGCGCTACAGCTTTGACTGATGATCAAGGTCAGCCACTCAAGAGGATCATCCAAGGCAACATCGGTGTCTATCGGGACGAAGAGTCTCGCGTTCCAGAGAAGTTCTTGTATGACGTTTTAGCCTATGATTCGCCAAAAGAGAAGCAGACTATTCGGGATTCCCACCTGGACCAGGTAGTGGTGTTCGGTAAGATTCCTCGGCGCTCAATTCCGGTGCCCCTTTACTTCGGCGGCGCGATAAGTCCCGATTTCATGTACGTCCTAAAAGATAAGGACGGAAAACTGTCATTGAACTTTATCGTCGAGACTAAAGACGTTGAAGAGATTACTGATCTGCGTGAAAGTGAGCAGATGTGGCTTGAAGCATCGAGGAAGTTCTTCGAATCAGTTGACAAGGAGAAAATCAAAGTCACGTTCCGACCACAGCTGAAGAGCGATGACATAGTGACGATGATTAGGCAGGTTGTCGATGCAGATAACTAAATTGCGGATCAAAGGCTATCGAAAATTCCGGGATATGGAATTTCGACCGCACCCGAGAAGCAACATCATTGTTGGCGCAAACGGCTCTGGAAAATCAACAATTCTTGAGGCGCTGATAATGGTTCTAACTGGAAGAATTGGCCGACTCAGAGCGGTCGATGAGATCAATCCTTACTGGTTCAATCAAGCGAACGTAGACGAGTTCTTTAACCAGAAGTCTGTCGGAGCAAGTGTACCGATGCCAGATTTCAGAATAGATGTACACCTGAGAACGAGAAACAAGCAGCTGGAAGCTATGCGCGGCGTCCACAATCTAAGCGAGGAAGATTCTGTAGGGATGTCAATACGCGCGTACCCTGATCCAGCTTATGCGCAAGAGATCGAGAACTACTTTAGTGTTGAGGGTTGGCCTCGAATCTTGCCTGTAGAGTATTATCGGGTAGATTGGCTTGATTTTTCCGGTGGCCCGATCTTCAAAACTCCAAAGGGGCTTGGTGTGTCGATTATCGACGGCCAGGCTGTATTTTCTCGGAATGGTCTTGACGCGCATACGAGGCAATTGCTCGATCAACGAATCGACGAGAAGGCCAAAGTCGGTATATCTGTTGAGCATCGTAAAATGCGTTCGACTCTCGGCGGAGACGTACTAAAGGGGATTAACAAACAGCTGGGGAGGGAAGCACAAGAGGCCGGATCGGTAGGAGTTGGCATCCAGGTAGATCAATCTCGTTCAGCTTCTTGGGACGCAACCCTAATCCCTGAGATTGGCGGTATCCCGCTGGGGCTTGCAGGTCAGGGGGCGCAAGTAACAGCAAAGACGATTCTCGCGCTCAATCAATCTCATGCAAACGTCAGCTGCGTACTAATTGAGGAGCCCGAGAACCATCTTAGCCATACAAAACTTCGCATTCTTCTCGATTTGGTGAGCAAGAACGTGGGAGATCAACAACTTTTCGTGACAACACATAGTTCCTTTGTGCTGAACCGACTCGGGCTAGATCACTTAGCAATGTTGAGGTCGGGGGAGATCCGCAAGTTTGACCAGTTGTCTCCCGAAACCGTGGAATATTTTCAGAAGCTTTCGGGCTTCGATAGTCTGAGATTATTGCTCGCGGATTTGGCCGTGGTAGTCGAGGGACCTTCTGACGAGATAGTGTTCAACCGCTTCTTCAAAGACCGCTTTGGAGTTGAGCCACTAGACCAAGGAATAGATGTGGTCACTGTAGGAACGAGCTTTGCTCGTGCCTTTGAATTGGCCGATCGGCTGGGAATTAGGTTAGCTGCACTTCGAGATAATGACGGGGAAAGTGCGAGCCACTGGGAGGAAAAGTCGACCCAGTATCTTGAGCCAGGACACCGGCAGTTTTTTATTGGAGACAAGGGGCTGGGACACACTTTGGAGCCACAGATCTGCAACGCGAACAAGGCGGAGGCTCTAAGGGAACTATTTGACCTCGACCCTGGCACTGACGTTGAGTCATGGATGACTGGCAACAAGACCACTGCGGCACTCAAGATTGCAGAGAGCCAGTCTAAGATTCTTCCGCCCGTATATTTCAATGAGGCATTCGACTTCCTGATGAGCCCGCCCGGGAGTCGATCAAGCTAATGCACCAGTTCGTTCATGCTTGTGCGGGCGCAGGTAAGACGCAGAGCATCATCGACAGATGCGTCAACGATGAAAAATCCACGCGGAGACTGATCGTCACCTTGACACTGACTGGTCAGAATGAGTTAGAGGGTCGCCTAAAAGAAGCCTGTTCTCCGGCAAGATTGCCAGACGTGTCTGGTTGGTACTCGTTCTTGATTCATCATTGTATTCGCCCGTACCTTCCGCTGCTCTTTCCAAATGCAAAGGTCATGGGATTTTCGTTTCCACCCGACGACAGTAAAGATAAGAAAGATAGGGCTAAGTATATTCGCTTCCAGCGTGGAGACAGCACTTTGCGCTACTTTGATTCGAATTGGTGTATTTTTCAAGAAACAATTGAAAATTTAGCTTTTGCCGTAATGATGGAGGCGGGTGGTCTCGTTGAAGCAAGATTGGCCCGGATTTATGATGAACTTGTCATCGATGAGGCTCAGGATATTAGTAGAAAAGGTCTCGACATTATTGATCTCCTGCTAAACCAGAACGCACTCAATTTCTATTCTGTTGGAGATACTCGTCAGTCCCTGATCGACAGTAGTCTGTTCTCTCCTCGCAATAAAAGCACCGACCGACTTGAGCTGATTAACTGGTATAGAAGTCGAGAGAAATCGGGGATACTGCAGATCAGCGAATTATCGACTACTTACCGATCTAACGCCTTGATTTCCCATTTTTCTGATTCAATTTTCCCTCCTAGGTTTAGTTTTAGCCCAACCAGATCGGCGAACAAGGCGGTCACCGGGCACGATGGTGTATTCCTAGTCCTGAAAGATGATCTGGATGCATATATGAAACTCTATTCGCCAACTCCTCTTCGTGGGAGTAAGGCCACCGCGAAACACCTCTCTCATCTTGGATTCGAGAACATCGGACAAGTTAAAGGGCGAACGTTTGCTCGGGTGTTGATTGCCGCAACTGGTCCTATCGACAATTTCCTTAAGGGGAAGGAATATCTTGTCGACAAATCGGCCTGTGGCTTCTATGTCGGAGTGACGCGAGCTAGGTATTCGGTGGCAATCGTCCCTCAAAAGCCAACCAAGCCGTTTTTGCAGAACTTACTGCCAGAAGTTCAGATCTGGTCACCGATGCAGGAATGACAGTTTTATAGCCGTGGCAGTTGGATAGTTGTTGTAGCGGACTGGCTCTCATCCTTTGAACGGCCCGAATGATTCCGGGAAGCGAGCTAATGAGACATATAAACTCCCAGGTCAAAGTGATATAGTATCCCAATATGATTCTCTTTGAAGTGGGCCAAGACTCGGCCAAGCAGGTTAAGCCCATGACTACCGTCAATGGGAAGAAGGTTCTGGAGCGAGACATCCAGAAGATCTTCGAGGGCAGCCTGTATGAGATCCTTGGCGTCCACTTCTTGGCCAGCGAGTACTCAACCAGCTTCGGTGGGCGCATGGACACCCTCGGCATCGACGATGACGGCAACCCGTGCATTATTGAGTACAAGAAGGGCCAAAACGAGAATGTCATCAACCAGGGGCTCTCGTACCTGCGTTGGTTGCTCGACCACAAGGACTCATTCCACGTTCTCTGCCAGGAGAAGGGTGTTGAGAAGGAAGTCCAGTGGGATGCTCCCCGAGTTATTTGCGTAGCGGAGAGCTACAGCAGGTTCGATACCGACACCGCGGATCTACTGCCGATCAAGATTGAGCTGATGCGCTACCAGCTCTTCGGGAACAACATGCTTACCTTAGATACCGAGAGCTATCAGAAAGTGAGGCTCCAAGGCGTCCCGAAGCTCGGTGCGAGCGTCGAAAAAAAGCCCGAAACTCTCCAGGTCACTTATACGCTCGACGACCACCTAGCCAAGGGTGGGCCAGCCAGCCGCAAGCTCTTCGACGATCTCAAGGAGCGTCTCTTGGGCCTCGACCAAGAGATGGAGCTCGAGCCTAAGAAGCTCTACGTGGTTTTCAAAATGACCCGCAATGTGACTGACGTTATCTTCCAAAAGCAAAAGCTCTGGGTGTTTATCAACGTCAAGAGCGGCACGCTCGAAGATCCGCGAGGTATCGCCGAGAACCTAGTTCATCCGGTCAAGAAGGGGCACTGGGGAAATGGGGACTATCGCGTCGAGGTCACTCCAAAGACCGATTTGGACTATCTCATGACGCTAGTAGAGCAGAGCTACAGCATCAATCAGTAAGCGCTTCAAGGTGAGTGAACTAGCGAGATCTCGGCATGATCTCGGCGAGAATACAGAAGCTCCTAACGACTTTGAGAGGTGCATCACAAATCATTCAAATTTCGAAACGAAAATTTCGCAGGATATTGCTACTCTCCTGCTATGAAACAGGACAATGATCGGCCTAGTTCAGCACGACGATCACTTCGCGTCCTGCCTCCTGCAGCAGTCTCAGTGGCAGCACTGTTCTTGCTTACTGCTTGTGGTTCCGGGGACTCTGATTCCGAGGAATCAGCATCGGCAACTGATGCGACCACAACTACTGAAGCAGAGCTGGAGGTGACTCCGGCCGGTCTTAACATTGATCTGTTCAAAGATGGGGCGCTAGCCCAAGAGCCGACAATCGAGGACTGCATTCTCAGCGATGGGAGCGCTTCTACCTGCTATAACCTCACCATCTCCGGGTACCCCTTGGATGATGAAGTTGGCCCCTTCTGTCCGGAAACCATCACTGATACCGCTGATCAAGCCGGCATCTGGTTTGACGGTGAGGACATCTACTCGCTCGATGGCCCCTTCTTTGAGCAGCTTCCGGAACTCTACGGCGATGATGCATGGCAGATGTATGACGAAGAGGGCAATATCTTCGTCACTGACACCAAAGAGAAATTTGAATTGGCAGCTCAACCCAACGTCGATGAATCAGTAATGAACCACTGTGTGGAGGGCCGTTTGGAATGGCTCGAAAACGGTGAGCCGGTTCAGGCCACGGTGCTCATTCCTACCGAACCGGTGGCAGCCGCTGAACCTGCTAGTGCAACGGCCTTTTTGGGAGTGACTCTCTCCGGTGTTCGGATCGATGCCGCAGCACCCGTTACTGCGATCTTGGATGCTCATACGATTGCCGCCTTTGACAACTGTGGCGGTCACTTCAACCCGACCGAGGGCTATCACATGCATGGCGCGGTTGGTTGCTCCGAAGTCGAAGGAGCTTCTGAAGGTGAAACCCTGCAGTTCGGATATGCACTGGATGGCTACCCGGTACACAGTCCCTACGATGAACAACAGGCAGCAGAGGTAGAACTGGATGAATGCAACGGTCACTACACCGAGGCCGAGGGCTATCACTACCATGCCAATCCGGCAGAAGAGAACCAGGTAATTACCTGCATGATTGGTCAGACTGCTGAGGCTGAGGTTGCTGCTGGTGGGCCGCCCGGTGGCGGAGCTCCCGCAGGCGGACCACCGGCCGGTGGTGCTCCTCCGGAGGGTGCAGCTAGGTAGACCGTGAACTGCTGATATCGCCAGCAGAATGGGACAGGACCTCACATGAGGACCTGTCCCAATTTTTCTTGCCCTGTTGGTCTAGGTCTACCTAGCCGCCAGGGTTATCGCCGTGCACCTAGCTGGCGCCAATCAACTCGCTATAGTGACTCTGACAAACGCCGTGCTGCCGCAACTAGCTGGCTGCTCCATTTTTGTCCTGGGTGTGGGCGCAGACGCTCAGCTGGACCGGAGACTGATAACACTGCAACGAAGGCTCCGGCGGAGGAGAACACGGGGGCAGAAACGGAAGCCAATCCGAGCTCACGCTCAGCGACGGATTCGCTCCATCCTCGTTCTCGGGCGATGGCTACTTCCTCGGGGGAGAAGGCGGCGTCGATAAGCAGGGTTTCGCGCAGTTGGGGCGAGCCATGGGCCAGGAATATTTTGGCCGCGGAGCCGGAGGTTAGTGGCAGTTGGGAGCCCACTGGAACGGTATTTTGTAGGCCGCTGGGTGGTTCTTGGGAGGCAATGCAGCTTCTTGAGGTGCCATTGAGTTGATAAAGCTGCACGGATTCGCCGGTGGTATCGACCAAGGTGGACATGATCGGGATGGCGGCATCGATGAGTTGGTCCTGGCCACCTGCTCCCAGACTGGCTAGCGCTGGGCCGGTGGTCCAGCGGCCATCGACATTGCGGGCCAAGATTCGGTGAGTTTCCAAAGCGCTGGCTAGGCGGTGAGTGGTCGCGCGCGGCAGATCGGTGGCCTCACAGAGCTCGGTCAGCGATAGCGGACGAGGGGCGACGGCCGCCATAATTGCTACTGCCCGATCGAGCACCTTGATGCCGGAAACTGCGGTATACTGTCCCATACCACGATACTAGCATCTCACCATGTGAGATTTTCAAGGGAAAGATGGTGAACATCCATGGCCGACAAGCTTACGCTGGCCGAGAAGGTATGGAACGACCATATTGTCGCCAAAGGCGATAATGATGAGCCCGACCTGCTCTACATCGACCTGCAGCTGCTCCACGAGGTGACCTCTCCGCAGGCCTTCGACGGACTGCGCCTAGCTGGCCGCCCACTGCGTCGTCCCGACCTGCACTTAGCTACCGAGGACCATAACGTGCCCACCGAGGGCATCGTTTCCGGAGAGATCTTAGAGATCAAAGAACCGACCTCGCGCATCCAGGTTGAGACCCTGCGACGCAACTGCGAAGAGTTCGGTGTTCGCCTGCATCAGATGGGTGATGTTAAGCAGGGAATCGTCCACACCGTCGGCCCGCAGCTGGGTGCAACCCAGCCGGGCATGACCATCGTCTGTGGAGATTCCCACACCTCTACTCATGGCGCCTTTGGTTCGATCGCCATGGGCATTGGCACCTCTGAGGTAGAGCACGTCATGGCTACCCAGACGCTGCCGCTGCGCCCCTTTAAGACCATGGCCATTGAGGTCTCCGGAACACTCCAGCCCGGAGTGGGTGCCAAGGACCTCATCCTGGCCATCATCGCCCAGATTGGAACCGGCGGAGGTCAAGGCCACATCATTGAATATCGTGGTGAGGCTATTGAGAACCTGTCGATGGAAGCGCGCATGACCATCTGCAATATGTCCATCGAAGCTGGCGCCCGTGCCGGCATGGTCGCCCCAGATGAGAAGACCTTCGACTACGTTCAGGGCCGTGAATTCGCACCCGCCGGCCAGGATTGGGACGATGCCGTTGCTTATTGGAAGACGCTGCCCACTGACGAGGGTGCCCAATTCGACACCGTCGTTGAGATCGATGGTTCCGCGTTGACTCCATTTGTCACCTGGGGAACCAACCCAGGTCAGGGCTTGCCCTTGGGTGCGAATGTGCCAGACCCAGAGGACTACACCAACGATGGAGATAAGGCAGCTGCCGAGAAGGCACTGACCTATATGGATCTCACCCCGGGTACTCCACTGCGTGAGATCGCCATCGACACGGTCTTCCTAGGTTCCTGCACCAACGCCCGCATCGAAGATCTGCGTGAGGCAGCTGAGGTAGTCAAGGGCCGCGCTATCGCGGAGAACACCCGCATGCTGGTGGTGCCTAGCTCCACCATGGTCAAACAGCAGGCAGAGCAGGAAGGTCTCGATGAGATCTTCACCGCCTTCGGCGCGCAGTGGCGCACCGCAGGTTGCTCTATGTGTCTGGGCATGAACCCCGACCAATTGGCACCGGGGGAGCGCTCTGCTTCTACCTCCAACCGCAACTTTGAGGGCCGACAGGGACCCGGTGGACGTACTCACTTGGTATCCCCGCAGGTCGCCGCAGCTACCGCGGTCCTGGGCCACCTCGCATCCCCCGCCGACCTCTGAGCTACAAGGAGCTGAACAGACACCGTGGATAAATTCACCACCCACACCGGCGTTGCCGTCCCGCTGACCCGGTCGAATGTTGATACCGACCAGATCATCCCTGCCGTTTATCTCAAGCGAGTGACCCGCACTGGTTTCGAGGATGGGCTATTCGCCAGCTGGCGCAAAGACCCGAACTTTATTCTCAACCAAGAGACCTATCAGAATGGCTCCGTGCTGGTCGCTGGCCCAGACTTCGGTACCGGTTCCTCGCGTGAGCATGCCGTCTGGGCATTGATGAACTACGGCTTTAGAGTCGTGCTTTCTTCTCGCTTTGCCGATATCTTCCGCGGCAACTCCGGAAAATCCGGATTGCTGGCCGCACAGCTGGAAGAATCCGACATCGAGCTGCTGTGGAAGCAGATCGAAGCCGAGCCAGGTCTGAAAGTCACCGTGGACCTAGAATCACGGACGGTCAGCGCCGGAGAGAACCTCTACCGCTTCTCCGTGGATGATTACACCCGCTGGCGCCTGATGGAAGGCCTCGATGATGTGGGCCTGACCCTGCGCAAGGAAGCCGAGATCACTGCCTACGAGCAGCAGCGACCGGCCTTCAAGCCGAGGATTACTTCGCAGGTAGCGGACTAACTAGATAGTCCGCCCCGGTCAGCTGTCCGTCATTAAACGACAGCACCCATACGGACGCCTTCTTCGCTTCGATTTCATCAAGCGGGAGGGTGCCGTTGGCGCTGAGCCAGGCAATCATGTCCGGGATAGCCGTGCCCTGGGAGACCACCGCGGAAACCCCGCCAGCATTAACGATCTCCATGAATCTGGCTTTGGCTGCGACCATATCCTCGCGCATAACATTGTCACCGAAAGCCGGATCTACCGTGACCTCAAGATTGAGTTCATCGGCTAGAGGAGCAGCTGTGGCCTGGCAACGATCCGGCTCGGCCGAATAGATCGCCGTCGGCTGATAAGGCAGCAGCATCGGCACGAGCATCTCTGCTTGTCGACGTCCCTTTTTATCCAGCGGACGCAGGTTATCGTCGCCACTCCAATTGCGGCGCTGATAAGCGCGACCATGCCGGATATAGAGAATCCGGGTGGTAGCCGGGCAGCGAAAGCGCTTTTCGGCCTTGTCGAGCACATGCCGGTCTACCTCATAGCTCAACAGCTCGCGGGCCTGCGCAATCGGCAGCCACCGGATCTCATCAACCTCTGAGTTAGTGGCGAACTCACCTTCTTGGACTTCTCCAGTCCAGTAATAGACGACCTTGGTGCGATCCAATATCGGATAAGTCACCTTGCCCAGTAGCTTTCCCAAGCGAACCTGGTAGCCAGTTTCTTCGAAGATCTCGCGTGCAGCGGTAGTCGGTAGAGACTCGCCGGAATCGATCTTTCCCTTAGCCAGCGACCAATCGTCATAATGCGGGCGGTGGATGACCGCGATCTCGAGGGAATCGAGGTTGTTGATATCACCACGCCAGAGCACCGCGCCGGCAGCCAATATTGCTCGCTTGTACTCCTTGGCTGGATCAGCGGGGACAATCTGGTGACGGCCGTTAACCAGCAGTGCGGATTCTTGGTCCTTGTCGATCTCGTGTGGCTTCGACTGCTTAGCCATAACTCTCCTTGGACGTCGGACAAATACCTTATTCCACCATCTTTACCCACCGTAGTCAGATTCGCAGCACCGGCCCATCCTTTAAGCTATGAGAGACGTCCAATGAAAGGGGCAGACTAGTGGTTAATGTCGCGATCATGGGGGCAGGTTCTTGGGGCAGCACCCTGGCGAAGGTCTTCGCCGACGCAGGCAATACCGTGCAGTTATGGGCCAGACGCCCTGAGCTTGCGGAGTCCATCCAGCTTACTGGTACCAACCAGGACTATCTTCCAGGTATTTCATTGCCCTCGGCAGTGACCGCCACCTCGGATGCGTCGGAGGCACTAAAAAATGCTGTCATCGTCGTCTTCGCGGTTCCCAGCCAGACTATGCGCGACAATCTCCACGCGTGGGCACCTCTGCTACCTACCGATGCAACCTTAGTGAGCATCTCCAAGGGCATCGAAACCGGAACCTACCTGCGAATGAGTCAGGTCATCGCCGAGACCACAGGTGCTAGTCCAGACCGCATAGCCGTGCTCTCCGGCCCCAACCTGGCATTAGAGATCGCCCAGGAACAACCCGCAGCCACCGTCATTGCCTGCCCCGATGAAAACCGAGCCAAGCTCGTGCAAGCCGCCGTGGCTACTAGCTACTTGCGTCCATATACCAACACCGATGTCATCGGTGTTGAGCTTGGAGGTGCGTGTAAAAATGTCATCGCGCTAGCCTGTGGCATTGCTGCCGGACGAGGGCTGGGGGAAAATACCTTGGCCACTCTGATTACTCGAGGCCTAGCCGAAATCACGCGATTAGGTGTGGCACTGGGGGCTGATCCGCGGACCTCCGCAGGGTTGGCTGGACTCGGCGACCTGGTAGCAACGTGTACTTCTCCGCTCTCACGTAACCGTTCCTTTGGCGTGCGCCTGGGTGAGGGGGGAACTCTTACAGAGGCTAAAAAAGCCACCCACGGTCAAGTTGCTGAGGGAGTGATCTCTTCCAACTCGGTATTCCAACTAGCTGAAGCTCATCAGGTAGAGATGCCCATCACACAGGCGGTCTTCGCGGTCTGCCATAAAGGCATGAATGTCTCCGATATGGTCACCGCCTTGATGGGGCGATCAAAAAAAGCGGAGTAATTGCCGGTAGGCTTGCCTGCTATGGAAAAGCCACAGCGCATCAGGGTCGGCGTCGTCTATGGCGGCCGCAGCACCGAACACTCCGTCTCCTGCGTGTCAGCGGGTGCGGTGATCTCTCATCTTGACCCAGAAAAATACGAGGTCATTCCAATCGGGATCACTTCGGAGGGCATGTGGACCCTGGGGGCCGCAGATCCCACTCAACTGCAGCTGCGCGACGGAAAGATGCCTACTGTCCCAGCTGGAGAAGAATTAGCGCTCTCGCTTAACCCCGCTACTCGTGGACATATCCGAAACCTGAGCACCGGCAAGGAACACGCCGTGGTTGATGTGGTCTTCCCCGTGCTGCACGGACAGTTCGGCGAGGATGGCACCATTCAAGGCCTGCTGGAACTATCCGGGGTGGCCTATGTGGGCACTGGCGTATTGTCCTCGGCCTGCGGGATGGACAAAGAGTTCACCAAAAAGCTCGCTGCGGCCGAAGGCCTGCCGATTACCGCAGAGGCTGTTCTAGTTGGGCGCGATGAGTTAAGTGAGCAGGAAAAACAGACGCTCGGCCTGCCGGTATTCGTCAAACCTGCTCGGGGTGGATCCTCCATCGGCGTCTCACGGGTTAGCGAGTGGTCCCAGTTGCCGGCGGCAGTAGCGCTGGCACGCGAATCTGATCCGAAGGTCATCGTCGAGGCCGAGATCATTGGCGCCGAAATAGAGGTCGGTGTCCTGCAATATCCAGACGGCCGAGTCATTGCTTCCTACCCAGCTCAGCTCAATGGCACGGAGGATTCCGATGAGGGCTTCTACGGTTTTGAGACCAAATATCTCGATGACGTTGTTACTGCCACCATTCCGGCTCCAGTCTCAGATGAGATGACCACACAGCTACAAACCTTAGCTATCGAGGCGTTCCACGCTCTTGATTGTGATGGTCTGGCTAGAGTCGACTTTTTTGCCACCGAATCTGGACCGGTGCTCAACGAGATCAACACCATGCCCGGGTTCACTCCGATCTCGATGTACCCGCAAGTATTCGCCGCCACTGGGGTTAGCTACCCCGAGTTGCTGGATATCTTGATCGAGCAGGCACTGGCTCACTGAGCCCAGCCCTGAGCGCGCTTTGCCAGCCCTGGAGAGGTGGTGAGACCCGGCGCGCCGGGTCAGCTATTGCTCCGGGGTGTACTCGGCGATCAGGCTGCCCAGCTCCACGATGGCGGTATTGCCGGTGTCTTGGGGCAAGCTCACCGCGATATCAGTAGCTCGGCCGAGTGCAAACCAGGTCGAGGCCGTGGTGCCATTAGCCAAGGTGGTGTCTTCGAACCAGGTGATGTCATCGACCTGGTTGAGCTGGATACCTGGTTGGTAGTTGACCGGCGCAGCCACACCACAGCGCAACACAATCGGTTCCTTGCCCTGTGAGGTCCACGCGGCAGTGTCAGATTCTGTGACCTCGATGCGTTGGTAGTCATCGGCCAAGGCATCGGGAAGATTGTCCATGAGATCGCCACACACGGAGCTATCACCGGCAGCTAGCTGAGACAACGGTGCCGGGTTAGGAGTCTGCTCGGTTTCAGCCAAGCTCATCATAGCCTCACTGAGTTCAGCCACTGGATTATCTTCACCATCAAGGGCCAGCTCATCGGCAGTTACTGCCACAATCGGAGAACGTCCCACTGAGTACCAGCTAGCCAGCGTTGACCCCGGGGTGACGTCACTGACCAAGAGCCATTCCACGCCCTCGATTTCTACTGGCTGGGCGTAGTCGTCATATTGCGTTGGTAGGTCCACCCCACAGCGCAAAGTCACTCGCTCGAGAGAACTAGAAGACCACGCGGCGACACCATCGGGAACCGGTTCTGCGATCTCGGCTCGATCGTGCCCGATCAGCTCATCGGGCAGGCCTGCGATGAACTCCGTGCATTCGGCTGAGTCCGCCAGGGGAGCAGGAAGCGTCGTCATAGCCACAGGTTGGGTAGAGACTCGGTCATAGACCACTTTGGCGCCAATCAGCACTCCCACCACCAGCGCTACTGCCAGAACTAGGAACAGATAGGCAGCGGTTTTAGGATAACGGCTAAGTTGGTTGGAATCAGCGGCGCTCATAGAGTGACAGTCTATTAGAAAGGTCTTGTGTGACCTCCTTTCCCGTCCACTACTCCGGCCCCACTCTGGGGGAGGTCGGGGAGCACCGAGCCATCGAAGAGATCATTGCTGCCGCACCCTCATCCAGAAACGGCGATGATGCGGCTGTTTTATCCCACGCTTCCCCTAACTCGCGGGGGGTGGCCACCACCGACATGCTTATCCAAGGTCGTCACTTTAGCCTGGATTGGTCTCGGCCCGAGGAAATCGGGATGAAGGCCATCGTGCAGAACTTTGCCGATATCGAGGCCATGGGTGCTCGTCCCATCGCCGCATTGCTGGCAGTTTCTGCCCCGGCAGATACCCCGTTGGTCATTATTCGCGATATCGCTTCCGGAATCGCCTCGCGGGTGAGGGACTATTCCGCAGAGCTGGTGGGCGGGGACCTAACCTCCGGCGATGAGCTAGTGCTATCAGTGACAGCCATTGGCTCGCTCGGCGGATCACATCCCGCATTGAGCTTGGATCGAGCGAGATTTAACCAGCACGTTGTCGCACATGGTCGGCTCGGTTGGTCGGCTGCCGGACTAGCACTGCTTAAGCGATATGGCAGGCAGGAAGTTCCTCGCCAGTTCGCTCCACTGGTGGACGCTCATTGCGCGCCTTATCTCAACCCCGGCCGTGGAGTCGTGGCACGAGCCACCGGTGCCACCTGTATGACCGATAACTCCGATGGTCTCGTCGTCGACTTATCGACGATCGCGCGTCGCTCCGCAGTAGGCATTGATCTCTTTGCGGCGGCGATTGCCCCAGATCCATTGTTGTGTGGAGCCGCAGAACTTCTCGGCGCAGACCCCTGGGAATGGATCCTGGCAGGTGGAGAGGACCACACGTTGTTGGCCACCACTTTTGGTGATCCGCCCTCGGGTTTCCGAGCAATCGGGCAGGTAATTCGCGGGCAGAGCGTCACCATTGACGGCCAAGCCCCTCGCTATGGCCATGGGTGGGTGAGCTTTTAAAACATGCTGCCGGTCCACTCATCTTGGCTACCCGCACTAGCCCCGGTCGAGGAGCGTATCCACGAACTCGGCCGTTTCCTCAGCACTGAACCTGCCTACCTGCCACCCGGCGATGAGGTTCTCAGAGCCTTCGCTGATCCCTTTGACCAAGTCAAGGTTCTTATTGTGGGCCAAGACCCCTATCCCACTCCCGGCCATTCGATGGGCCTTGCTTTTTCTACCAAGCCGGGGGTCCGCCCCTTGCCCCGGAGTCTGCGCAATATCTACCGTGAACTCCATGACGACCTAGGAATTGATCTTCCCGCAGATGGAGATCTCAGCGCCTGGTCAGGTCAGGGAGTTCTGTTGCTCAACCGAGTACTGACTGTTCGCCCTGGCGAATCTGGATCCCATCGTCGTCAAGGCTGGGAAGAAGTCACCGAAGCCGCCATCCGAGCATTGGTAGACCGAGATAAACCGCTGGTGGCGATCCTCTGGGGTCGAGACGCCCAGACTGCTAGGAAGTTCTTGGGCCAGACTCCCTGTATCGAGTCTGCGCATCCCTCACCCCTATCTGCCTCCCGGGGATTCTTCGGGTCTAGACCATTCTCCCGAGCCAATGAGCTACTGGCCCGCGCCGGGGCCGACACTGTGGACTGGCGACTGTAGACTCTTGGGCTATGTCTTTCCCACGAGAGCTCGATGGCGCCCGATTGCATGACTGGGCAACCCGTGCCGTGGCCGAGCTATCGGCTCGTCGTGCGGAAATCAACGAACTCAACGTCTTCCCCGTGCCCGATTCCGATACTGGGTCCAACATGGCTCACACCATGGAAGCCGCGCTAGCAGAGGTTGAAAAGCTCGACGACTTCAATGAAGTAGGAAAGGTTGCTCGAGCCCTATCGGCAGGCAGTGTTCGGGGAGCCCGGGGAAACTCGGGCTTAGTGTTAAGCCAGGTGCTGCGTGGAGTAGCTGATGCCACCGATAGTGAGGTTATTGGGCCCAAAGACATTGCCCAAGCATTATCGACGGCCGTGCAACTGGTTGATCGAGCCATCTCCGCACCAGTGGAAGGCACCATCATCACGGTGCTGCGCGCTGCAGCAGTGGCTGCCCAAGCAACCCAGGCCACTAACGGCCAGCTCCACGAAGTAGTCACCGAAGCAGTGATTGCCTCCCGAACCGCACTAGCAAAAACTCCATCCCAGCTCGATATTCTCCGCGAAGCAGGGGTCGTTGACGCCGGTGGCGCAGGTTTCGTCGTCCTACTAGAGGCCTTGCTCGCTGAGATCGAAGGCGATGATGTCCCATCTCCAGTCACCTCCGAGCACCACGGACACGCGGTGGAATTGGAAGTAGTGTTCTTTTTCATCGGAGACCTCATCACCCTCCAAGAGCGAATCGAGCTGCTGGGAGGCAGCCTGATCATCGCGCGCAACGATGAAAACAGCGGCAGCGTCCATATCCATACCACCCTGGCAGGCAAGGTCATCGAGACTGCTTTCGCTACCGGCCAAGTCAGTGGCCTTCACCTTGAAGTGCTGCCGAGTGCCCCCCAAGTAGACGCCCCGCGCCGGGTAGTCGTTGCAGTCACTCCAGAAGGATCTGTGGCTAACCTCTATCAACAGGCCGGAGCGATGGTAGTCAACCCCGGCCCGGATGTCGTCTCCGACATCCTCGGCCTCGTCCGCCACATCAGCGCCCAAGAATTGATCATGCTGCCCAATGGACTCCTTGATCGTCGCCAACTGGTCGCAGTGGAACGAGCCACCCACGCCTTTGAACAAGCCATCACCATCGTGCCCACCAGACGCCTAGTTTCGGGATTGGCAGCATTGACCGTCCATGATCCGAATGCTCCGCTGGGAGTAGCCGCCTACACCATGGCTGAAGCCGCAGCTGCGATGCACACTGCGATTGTCACCAAAGATGATGTTAAGACCACCGTTCAAGCAGCGACCGAAAAGATCTGTGCAGGATTGGTCGGGGATGCCACCGAGCAGGTCATCCTCTTGAGCGGCACTGAACTCGACGTCGATAAGCTCGATCAACAACTCGACGTCGAAGTTTTGGTCTTTCCAGCAGACGGGTTAGGGCACTTAGTCGAGATCGGGGTCGAGTAGCAATGCTCGGGTGGAAGGACGAACGCCCCCTGAGCGCGGTCCTACCGGCGAAGGAAGCTAAAGCAATCACGAAGGCGCTCGGTGTCCACACCTGCGGACAATTACTGCTTGAGTACTTCCCCCGGGCCTACTCCCGACACGGATCAGGAGTACTCGCCGAAGAAGCCGAAGAAGGCGATATGGTCACCTTCCTAGGCGAGGTCACCGACATCCGCCAATTCCACTCCGGCGCTGGCAAAGCAATCACCAGGTTGACCATCTCAGATGGCCAAACCACCTTCGCTGCCTCCTTTTTCAACGCCAAGTACCTCACCCGAGTCCTCCACCAAGGATCTCGAGCGATGTTCGCCGGCAAGCTCAATTTCTACCGAGGGCAACCCCAGCTGCAGCACCCAGACTTCCTCCTCCTGCCAGCACCCGGCCAAAAAGCCGCTGGCACCGGATCACTCAACAGCCTCAGCGCCTATGGCGACCCAGACGAGCTCCTCCGCAACCTCGACTATGTCCCCATCTACCCAGCGACCGCCAAACTTGCCTCCTGGCGAATCATGAGCGCGATCCAATACATCTTGAGCACCCTGCCACCTATTACCGAGCCACTCGGAGAGGTACCTGCTGGCATGCCGAGTTTCGACGCCTCGATCCGCGGCGCCCACCTACCCGGACCCGAAGGCCCCGAGCCACACCTAGAAAGACTCAAATACAACGAAGCGCTCACTCTCGGCCTGGTCATGGCGCTGCGACGCCTAGATACCCTCAAACGCAGCGCACCTGCGCTGCCTGTCCACAAAGACGGCTATCGCGCCGGGTTATTGGCACAATTGCCCTATCAGCTCACTGATGGTCAGCAGCAGGTCCTGGATGAAATCTCCGAAGACCTTGAGGCCGATGAACCGATGAGTCGGCTGCTCCAAGGCGAAGTCGGCTCGGGCAAGACAGTGGTCTCTTTGTTGGCGATGCTCCAAGCCGTTGACTCCGACTGCCAATGTGCGCTGCTCGCACCCACTGAGGTCCTCGCCATCCAGCACGCTAGGACGCTGACCAAGCTTCTGGCACAGACTGGCGTGGCCGCTACGGTCATCCCACTGACTGGGTCGATGCCGACCGCTGTGCGCCGCCAAGCCTTGTTGGATATCATCTCCGGCCAAGCCGATATCGTCGTCGGCACCCATGCGCTCATCCAAGATTCGGTGGAGTTTTTCGACCTTGGCCTAGTGGTGGTCGATGAGCAGCACCGGTTCGGCGTTGAACAACGCGACCGCTTGCGGGCCAAGGGACGCGAGGGCCAGACTCCTCACCTGTTGGTCATGACTGCCACCCCCATTCCGCGCACTATCGCCATGACCGTATTCGGTGATTTAGCAGTCTCAACTCTGCGGGAATTGCCTGGCGGTAGACGTCCGATTCAATCGACGCTGCTTCCAGAGAGTCGACCTGCCTGGATCACCCGGGCGATAGCCAGAATCACCGAAGAGGTAGCCGCTGGGCGGCAAGCCTATATCGTCTGCCCACGCATTGAAGGCGCTGGTGGAGTCATCGAATTGGCAGAGAAACTCTCTCAAGGTCCATTTCAAGATCTCCTAGTCGAGGTGATTCACGGTCGCCTCAGCGGTGAAGAAAAGGATGCGGTGATGCGCGCATTCGCCGCCGGAGAGATCGATGTCTTGGTGGCCACTACCGTCATTGAAGTCGGTGTGGACATTCCTAATGCCACCGTCATGCTCATCCGGGAGGCGGAGAATTTCGGCGTCTCCCAGCTCCATCAGTTGCGGGGCAGGATCGGCCGAGGCGGCCACGAGTCCTTATGCCTATTTCATACCCTCGCTGAGCCCGGCAGCCCCGCCTATCAACGCATCGGGGAGGTGGCCGCGACGTCAGATGGGTTTGAGCTTGCCGAGCTGGATCTGATTCATCGTCAAGAAGGCGATGTGCTGGGGACCAGGCAATCTGGCAGTCTTCGAACCCTGCGGCTGCTCAATCTTGCTCAGGACCGTGCGATTATCGAACGAGCCTCGGTTGATGCTGAGGGCTTCGTTGACCGGCACCCGCTGCTGGCACAACGTCTAGTCTTGGAAATCGACCGTGGCGATCGCGAGTTCCTCGACAAGAGTTAGGGTGTTAGCCATGAATATCTGCGCCCCCTTCGCGGGCATCGTGCGCTTTCATGTCCATCCCGGACAGACCGTGGCCACCGGCGATGTCTTGGCTACCGTCGAGGCAGTCAAACTAGAAGGCCCAGTCCCAGCACCGGGGCCGGGCACCGTAGCTAGCCTGGCTCAAGAGGACTTCTCCGATGTCCTCGGTGGAGATCTATTGCTGGAGGTAAACCCATGACCCGAATCATTGCTGGACAAGCCCGTGGCCGGAAGATCACCGTGCCGCCAACTGGCACTCGGCCCACCTCCGATCGAGCACGAGAAGGTCTATTTTCCTCGCTCCAGGTGCGGTTCGGTTTTCATGATGCCCGCGTGCTTGATCTCTTCGCCGGTTCCGGCGCTCTCGGCCTAGAAGCCGCCTCCAGAGGAGCCGCTGAGGTGGTCTTGGTAGAAGACAACTCGGCTGCTACCGAGATCATTCGACGCAATGCCGAGGTCGTCGGGCACCCTGCAATCCAGGTTGAACAAGCAAAAGTATCGGAGTACTTGGCACGTGCCCCACGCGGCTATTTCGATATGGTGCTTGCTGATCCGCCTTATGAGTTGGCGGATGAATCGGTCCGCGAGATGCTTGAGGCTTTAGAGCCTGCGTTGGTTGATCAGGCTGCAGTGGTCGTAGAGCGTCAGGTAGATTCGCCGGAGACCGACTGGCCAGAGGGCTTTGTCCCCACGACCCAGAAGCTCAAAAAACGTACCTACGGCATTGCCCGAATGGACATGGCCGTCTACCACCAACGAGAGGAGATCTGAGTGAAAGCCGTCTGCCCCGGATCCTTCGACCCGGTAACTATGGGCCACCTGGATATCTTTCGTCGCGCTGCTGACCACTTCGATGAAGTCATTGTTTTGGTCACCGGAAACCCGAACAAGCACTCCGGGCTGTTTACGATTGAAGAGCGCATGGAGCTCATTCGGAAAGCTACCGCGGATGTCCCCAGCATCACGGTTGATTGGTGGGGTGGTCTACTGGTCGACTACACCAACGCCAATAACGTCAACGCACTCGTCAAAGGTCTGCGCACTGCGTTGGATTATGAGTATGAGCTGCCGATGGCGCAGATGAACCGACGTCTTTCTGGCATTGACACCTTGTTCCTGCTCACCGACAACAAATACGGCTATATTTCATCTTCTTTGTCCAAAGAAGTCGCCAAATACGGTGGCGATGTCCGTGGAATGCTCCCAGATGTGGTGGTTGAGGCCGTTCAGGCGAAATACCGTGAGCTTGAGGAGTAGTCTGATCGAGTGATTCTCGATCTAACTCTTATTTTCATAGTGGTCCTTATCGGCTCCTGCATGCAGCGGATCTCCGGCATGGGGCTCGGTCTTGTCGCCGGCCCCGTCCTCGTGGTCATCATGGGACCAGTCGAGGGAATCCTGGTGGTCAATGTCTTGGCGTTCATTAACGCCGCTGCGACGACCATGACGGTTCGGGAGTATGTCGATTGGCGGAAATTCTCCATTATTTCCTCCGTCCTCATCCTCGGAGCTATCCCCGCCGCACTTTTGGTCCGGGAAGTATCCGGGGCACTCCTGCAAGCCCTAGTCGGTGGCCTATTGCTGCTGGCACTGGCAGTGACTACCTTCGGCAAGAAATACATCCCGACCGTCTCCGGGACCACCCCTGCCGTCGCTGCTGGTATCGCCGGTGGTTTCATGAACACCCTTGCTGGCATCGCAGGTCCTGCCATTACCGTCTACGCGCAGGCCTCTCGCTGGCCACAGCAAACTTTTGCTGCCACCCTTCAGCCCATCTTTATGGTGGCCGGAGCCATCTCCTTTTTGACCAAGATTCTCTCTGGTGCCGGAGATCTTTCCGGAACCAACTGGCTGATTTGGCCGGTGGGCATGCTGGGCATGGCCGTTGGTCTGTGGCTGGGAGTGAAACTGAGCAAGAAGGTTCCGCGAGAAAAAGCCAGGAAGCTCTCGTTGCTGCTGGCTTCAGCCGGTGGTGCTACCGCATTAGTACGTGGTCTCGCCGGAATGTCCTGATTGCCCTAGCTACTTAGCCCAGTGCTGTTGCAGGCTAGTGCGGGTGGTGTCCGAAAATCCGGCTAGCCCCTCGCTGGTGCTTCTTCGGGCAACTGTTCCGTTTGACCAAGCCTCGATGGAGTTAGCCTCGCCCAAGATAGGGCATACCGGCGGCGGTGACGGTGACTCGGTCGACGCTGACTCCAGTTGGCAGCGCTGCCACGGTGACCAAGAGCCGAGCGGCTTCGGTGGCATCGAACATGGGCTCATCCCCGGTGAAGCTTCCGAGTAGATCAGTCTGCGCATTTCCGATGTCTAGCTCAGTGGCGGTAATCCCATAGGCCCGGCCATCCAGGGCCGTCGAGACCGTCAAGCTGGCCACCGCAGCTTTGGAAGCGGCATAGGCGGCCGTCCCTGAGCGAGGGGCATGGGCGGCGATGGATCCGTTGTTGATGATTCTGCCGCCGCCGTGAGCAGACATCCAGGCGAATGCCTGCTGAGTGCAAAGGAAAGTCCCCGTGAGGTTGGTTGCCAATGTCTGCTCCCAAGCCTCGAATCCCACGGTATCTAGCTGCCCAGTTGGCCCCGGAACTCCAGCGTTGTTGACCAATAGGTCGAGTCGACCATAGTGGCTGATGAGCTGATCAAATGCCAGGCTCACGGCCGCCGGATCGGCTATGTCACAGACCAATGGGAGATGATCGCCGACCGGATCAAGGCCCTCGAGGGTTTCTTCCAAACGATCTAATCGACGCCCGATCAAGGCCACCGACCAACCAGCTGCGGCCAATGCGCGGGCGAAGGTCCGGCCGAGACCACTGCCAGCTCCAGTGATCACGACGACATTTTTAGCGGAGATGTCCATAGCTATCCATCCTAAGAGGACAGACACGGCGATACAGTAGATTCCATGATCACCGCGATGAACTGTTCGATCGGGCGTGCAACCTACCTTGAGGGCCTCGATGCCGCGGTAGCCGCCGGAATATCCTCAGTCGAGCTGTGGTGGCCATTTCCGGTGCCAGACCCAGCACCTGAAAAGATCGATGGCCTCATTGCAGAGTTGGCTCAGCGGGAACTGGAGCTGGTGGCGCTGAATCTCTGGGGCGGAAATCTCGGAAGCGGGGATAGGGGAGTACTCCATCAAAGTCACTTGCCACCGGCTCACCTCGATGCCGTGGTCAGTATTCATGAGGCCACCGGAGTAAATCGCTTCAATCTGTTGCTTGGCCGTGGAGGAAAACAACTATCGCAGATTCAAGTCACACGCTTTGCTGAGATAGCCGAGGAATTGGATGCCAGGTGTGGCGGTCTCGCCATGATTGAGCCGCTCTCAGGAGTGGCGGACTATCCGGTGACCACCATTGCCCAAGCCCAGAACTTGTTGGAGCGGGCTGGGGCGGGAGGCTTGCTGTTGGATCTCTACCACGTGGCCGTCAACGCCCAGGGAGTGCTCGATTTGGCTGGCGTTGAGCCAGCTCATCTGCAGATCGCCGATTTCCCCGGGCGTGGTGCCCCAGGAACCGGCGAGTTGCCACTTCAACAGTGGATCGATCAGCTCCGCGAGGGCGGATATGACGGGCTCATCGTTGGGGAGTGGCTGCCGCGGCCTGAATGCTGGCCGAAAGCGGAGCAGGCTTAGAGCAGGGAAGAAAGGAAGGCCTGGGTGCGGCGTTCCTTCGGATGATCGAGGACCTCGCTCGGGGTGCCTGATTCAACGACTATGCCACCGTCCATGAAAACCACTTTATCGGCGACTTCTCTGGCAAAACCCATTTCATGAGTAACCACCAACATGGTCATTCCAGCATCGGCCAGCTCACGCATCACCCGCAGGACATCGCCGACCAGCTCAGGGTCGAGCGCTGAGGTGGGCTCATCAAAGAGCATGAGCTTGGGGTCCATTGCCACTGCTCTGGCAATAGCCACGCGCTGCTGCTGTCCACCGGACAATTGCACCGGGTAGGCATGGGCTTTATGGGCTAGTCCTACTTGCTCGAGTAGTTCCAAACCACGCTTTTTGGCCTTGGCAGGGGAGAGACCCTTGACGTGGATGGGTGCTTCGATGACATTGTCTAGAGCAGTTCGGTGGGGAAAGAGATTGAACTGCTGGAAGACCATGCCGATGCCCGCGCGCTGTCGAGAAGCATCTTTTTCGGAGATCTCGTGGAGGATACCGCCACCTTCGCGATAACCGATGAGTTCACCATCGACATAGAGCCGGCCCGCGGTGACCTTCTCCAAGTGGTTAACGCACCTGAGGAAGGTAGATTTTCCAGAGCCGGAGGGGCCGATGAGGCAAGTGACGGTGCCTTGTGGTGCCTTAAGATCGATGCCTTTGAGGACTTCGAGCTGGCCGAAGGACTTGCAGACTTGCTGGGCGTCGATCATCAGAGGGGTCTCAGTCATCTCAACGGTCCTTCCGCGTGCTGTTGGGGATGATGGTGACGTTGCCAGGGGCAGTGCCCTCAGCATCTGCCAACGAAGCGAGTTGACGGGCGGTTAGCTGCCTAGTGGCACCCTTCTCGAAGTGCTTTTCCAAGTAGTACTGGCCGACCATCAGCAAAGAGGTCACGGCCAGATACCAGGTGGCGGCAACCAAGAGCATAGGGACTGGGTCGAATAGTGCAGCCGCGATATCCATCGATCGCCCGTAGAGCTCGAGGGTATAAGGAATTGCTACGACCAACGAGGTGGTCTTGAGCATCGAGATCAGCTCATTGCCGGTGGGTGGGATAATAATGCGCATAGCTTGGGGCAGCACAGTCCGGCGCATGGTCATGGACCAGCCCATCCCGAGTGCCTTGGAGGCTTCCATTTGTCCCTCTGGTACCGAGGAGATACCAGAACGGACGATCTCGGCCATATAGGCGGACTCATTGAGGCCAAGGCCGATTACCGCCAGCAGGAAGGCGTTGCGCAGCATGCTTTCCAAGTCAATTTCAGCGAAACCGAGGTTGATGCTCTGATACAGCGATCCGAGCAGTCCCCAGAACACCAACTGAACATAGACCGGGGTGCCACGGAAGATCCACAGATAGACCCACGCGACTCCTTGCAAAACTGGGTTGGGCGACATCCGCATGACTGCCAAAACAGCACCCAGGGCTACACCGATCAGCATGGCGAGCACCGTCAAAGCAAGGGTATGAAGTGCTGCGTTGGCAATTCGAGTGTCGAAAAGATAGGCGCGGTAGGTTTCCCAGCCGTAAGCCTCGTTGTTGAGCGCGCTGATAATAAACCAGCCGGCTAGGGCAAGCAGAATGATGGCTAAAGTCCATCGGCCGGGGTGGCGTAGTGGCTTCGCCTTAATCGGGGCAGGGGTGTTCGTCATGAGGAGACTCCGTCCACGGGTTGTTCATTAATCAGGGCAGTGTCGATTAATCCGGTCTCGACGCCCCATTGAGCCAGGATGCGTTCATAGTCCCCGGAGTCGATGAGATATTGCAGACCAGCGGCCATCGCCGGGCCGAGCTCGGAGTCCTGCGGGATTGCCCAGCCATAAGGAGAAGCATCTTTCATCGGGCCGGTTAATTCCATCTCATCCTCGGAGCGAGAGACCGCCCACGCAGTGACCGGAGAGTCGGCGGAGAGGGCATCGGCCCGGCCGATGAGCACTGACAACGCGGCGTTATCAGAGGTGTCATAGGCCAGCACCGTGATTGGCTCTTGTCCGGCAGCTTCGCATTCGGCGGATCGCGGTCGGACATCTTCAGTGTCGGAGACGGTGGTGCGTTGCACCGCTACCGTCAGACCACAAGCGTTATCTGGATCGACGTCTGTGCCAGTTTGCTGAGCCCACTGGATTCCTGCGTACAGGAAGTTGACGAAGTCGAAGCTCTCTCGTCGTTCCGGGTTATCGGTAAATCCGGAGGCGCCGACGTCGAGAGTGCCAGCTTGAACTGCCGGAAGAATCAGCGCGAAGTCCTGCTCAACTGGCTGGAATTCTAGTCCCATGACAGCTGCGACCGCGTGAACTAGATCCATTTCCATGCCGATGATGGCGCCGTCGGGGTCTTTGAGCTCGAATGGAGCAAATGGTGGATTAACTCCACCGCTGAGGACTCCAGCATCGGCGATATCCGCGGGCACCATCTCCGCGATCTCCGGGACAGCCTCGGGGACTATTGGTTCCCAACCAGCCGGGGTGCTGTCTTCAACATTGGTGACGCAACCGCCCAATAACAGGGCGGACAGTAGCGGGGTAGCTAACGCGAGGGCTCGGTATTGGTTCATGAGGCTGATGCTTCTTCCTCAATCACCGTTGCCTTCCGTCGGGCAGAGGCAACTCGGTCAGCGATGATGAAGCTCAGCACTACCAGTGCCCCGATAAGTGTCATCCCAAAGACCGCCCAGAGGTTATCTCCGGGGGCAAGCAGCTCTGAGGTGGAAGACTGCCACGGCCACAATGCGCGGAGGGAACCGAGCATAAAGCCGGCCATCACCGTCAGTGTCAGGGTGCGGTGGTTTTTCATGGCGTAGCTCAGCATTCGGACGAACAGCGCGATACCGACTGCGGCACCTGCAATGAAGGTAAAGATCACTACCCAGTCTCGGTCAGAGACCGCAGCCAAGACTGGTGAATATAGGCCCATGGTCAGCAGAAGAAATGATCCGGAAACACCCGGAAGAACGAGAGCACAGACCACTACAGACGCGGCCAAGAAGATGACGATGAGCGAAGGATCAGTCTGCGTGGTAGAGGAGAAACCAGTACCTAGGAAGCTCAATCCGACAGCGGCAAGGAACAAAGGAACGACGACCATCCACCGGTTGCGCAGCTCCCGGTGGTCCATCATGGCCACGGGAACCCAGATGGATACCGCGACCATGCCTAGGAATAATCCACGGGCATATTCGGGTGAGTTGTCCACGAAATCGTGGAGGACAGTCGACAACGTGAATACAGCCGTAACCATGCCAACCGCGACGGAGATGAGGAAAAACCAGTCAACCTCAGAGAACTTACGGCGAAAGAGCATGTCGGCGGCGTGGAGTGCGCGTTCGTAGATACCGACCACGAGTGCGACTGTGCCACCGGAGATTCCTGGGACGAGCTCTGCCAGACCGATAAGGGCACCACGGATGACATTGAGGATCACAGCCATCGGGGTGCGCGACGTCGGGGTTGGATGAGTGAGATCTGTAGACATATCAGACGTCGCTTTCCTTAAAGAATTCAGAAGATGTGTGTTGCGTGGGTCAGTCTAAAAGACACACTCAACGGGTATATCGATCAGTAGTTGGAGGACGAGATTGCTGCGAGTGATGAACCGACCACGGTGATACCCACGAAGCCGACCAGCCAGTCGCGCAGCAATAGCGAAGAGCCTTCAAGCACCTCAGGGCCAAACGGATCAGAGGAGAGATTATTCACGATCAGTTCAAAGCCGGTAGAGCCCGTGGTCAACGCATCCGGTAGGTCTTCAGCTGCGTTTGCAGCAGGTATGGCACCGAAGATCAGGGCGGTGGATGTGGCTAGTGCAACAATGGTGCGGCGCATGCTCAAAGGCTCCTCGAGAGTATTTATAGAGACTTGCAAACTATAGCCCGAAGTTGTTGGAATCCTATCGTTTTCCGTCGCAGATCAATCAGCCTGAGATTTGTGTTGTCCCTCGTCAATCGTGGCGGTTCTGGCTAAAACTCAGAAAGACTCGCGAGTACTAGGAACGTTAATGATGGAGTCGAAAAATATTCCGGCTCTCGACTCGATACACATTCATTCTGATGCTAGGTCAAGCCTATAGGCATGATTTCAGGCAAGAGCTTAGTGGATGCAATCAGGGAATCATGATGATGCCCACAATGGAGTTATCCCCGAGCTCACAGAGGGTAATCCGGAGATCGGGGATAACTAGATATTCTATTGGTGCCCCAGGTCGGACTCGAACCGACACTGGACGGATTTTGAATCCGTTGCCTCTGCCAATTGGGCTACTAGGGCGTGTCCGAAATATATCTTAAACCAACAGGTAGCCCAATAGCCAATAGCCCCTCGCTAGACTCGTGAACGTGATTGAGAAGACCGAGAACAACCGCCTCCTGCTCATCGACGGACACTCGATGGCCTTCCGTGCTTTCTACGCCCTACCGGCCGAGAATTTTTCCACGACGGGAGGTCAGCACACCAACGCCGTCTATGGATTTTTGTCCATGCTGGCCAATATCTTGGCGGAGGAAAAGCCGAGCCACGTCGCGGTGGCTTTCGACGTGGGGCGCAAGACTTTCCGTACGGAGATGTTCCCCGCGTATAAGGCTCAACGCGAGGCCACTCCGGAAGCCTTCAAAGGCCAAGTGGGCATTTTGCAAGAAATCCTGGGGACTCTCGGCATTACGACGTTGAGCATGGAAAACTACGAAGCCGATGACATCCTGGCCACTTTGACTACTGCCGCGCGGCCACTGGGTTATGAGATTCGAATTGTCACCGGTGACCGCGACTATCTTCAGTTAGTTGATGGGCAGACCACCGTGCTCTATCCCATGCGTGGGGTATCAACACTGCACCGCTTCACCCCGCAAGCAGTTGAAGAAAAATATGGCTTGACCCCTCAGCAGTATCCAGATTTCGCAGCACTGCGTGGGGACCCGTCAGACAACCTGCCCAATATCCCAGGGGTAGGGGAAAAGACGGCCACCAAATGGATCAAGCAGTACGGCACTCTCGATAGCCTGCTCGATCATGCCGGGGAGATTAAGGGACGTGCTGGCGAGAACTTCCGAGAGCGACTCGATCAGGTTCGGCTCAATCGAGAACTCACTCAAATGCTCACTGACATGGAGCTGCCCGTTGGTCCCGATCAGCTACAGATCGATTCGGTCGATGTGGCAGCAGTCGCCGAGCGTTTTGATGAACTTCAATTCGGTGCCAACCTCCGTGAACGTGTTCTCGCAGTGGTTCCCACCGAAGGCGAGGTATCCGAGGAAGTCGCCGAGTTATCCGATGTCGTGGTCGATGAGGAGTCGCTTGCCACATGGCTGCCCTCCCGCAGGGGACAAGGGATGGCCTTGTTCATCATGGGCACGGCTACGCCGAACCAGGGGGATGCCTCGGCGCTGGCGATCGTCGATAAGCAGCGGCATGCAGTCAGCGTTGAACTGGGAGAATTGGACCCAGCTGATGAACAGGCGTTAGCCAACTGGCTAGATTCTGCGGAGCCTAAGTACCTGCACGAGTCCAAAGCCGCTTTCCATATGTTGGCCGGGCGGGGAATGCCGCTTCAGGGTGTAGCTCATGACACTGCGATCGCGGCCTATCTGCTGCGACCTGGTCAACGTACTTATGATCTGAAAGATATCTACCAACGCCATCTGCAACGTCAGCTCGCCGAACCTGATGGTCAGCTTTCGCTGATGGGGGATACCTCCCTGGTTGATTCGGCGGTAGCGGTACTCGAGCTGGCAGAAGAATTGACCATTCAGCTCCAACAGATTGATGGTTTTGAGCTCTACCACGATCTTGAGCTTCCGCTAGCCGGAATCCTCGGCCGGATGGAAGCCGCCGGTATCGCGGTAGATGTAGCCACTCTGGAAGAACAACTAGAAGATTTCATTGAGAAAGTTGCACACGAAGAAGCGATCGCTCGCGAACTTGCTGGCGACCCTTCACTCAACCTTTCCAGCCCGAAGCAGCTACAGGTCGTCCTTTTTGAAACACTCGGCCTGCCGAAGACTAAGAAGACCAAAACGGGCCATTCGACTGCAGCAAAAGAGATTGAGCAGCTAGCGGCCAAGCATCCGCACCCCTTCCTCGACCGACTCCTGGCACACCGCGAATACCAGAAGATGAAGACGACCCTGGAAGGTCTGATCAAGACGGTTCAGTCCGATGGTCGAATTCACACCACCTTCAACCAGACCGTTGCCTCTACAGGCCGTCTCAGCTCTACTGAGCCGAACCTGCAGAATATCCCCGTGCGCACCCCAGCGGGCAGGCGAATCCGCTCTGCCTTTGTTGTTGGCCAAGGCTATGAGACTTTGCTGACCGCCGATTATTCCCAGATCGAGATGCGCGTCATGGCGCACCTATCGGAGGACCCCGGACTCATTGAGGCTTACCTGGCAGGCGAAGACCTCCACAATTACGTAGGTTCCAAGGTCTTCAACGTCCCCATCGATCAGGTCACCCCGGAACTGCGACGCCGAGTCAAAGCAATGTCCTATGGCCTGGTCTATGGGCTCTCGGCTTTCGGGCTCTCCCAACAGCTCGATATCCCCGCAGGTGAGGCCAAAACGATTATGGAAAGCTACTTCGAGCGCTTTGGCGGAGTACAGCGCTACCTTGCCGAGATCGTCGACAAGGCACGCAAAGATGGCTATACCTCGACCCTATTTGGCCGCCGACGCTACCTGCCGGAGCTCACCTCCGATAACCGAGTAGCAAGGGAAAACGCCGAGCGAGCAGCCCTGAATGCGCCGATCCAGGGAACCGCGGCAGACATCATCAAGGTGGCAATGATCCGGGTAGATCGGCAGCTTCGCGACGCCCGCGTGTCCTCCCGCGTCCTACTGCAAGTCCACGATGAGCTCGTGGTGGAAATCGCGCCGGGTGAGCTTGAGCAGGTGCGGTCGATCATCGCCAGGGAAATGGACGGAGCGATCAGTCTGCGGGTGCCCTTGGAAATCTCAGCTGGCGAAGGCGCGAACTGGGATCAAGCAGCTCACTGAGGTCTGGCGAAATTATAGTGAGGCGACAAAAATTGCCGAGCCGGGGAAGATTCGCCCGCGTAGGGGAGACCACTGTCCCCATTCTTCGGTGAGCTCTGCTGGCCACTCGGGTTCAATAATGTCCTCGATAGTGAACCCGGCGGCCACTAACGCTCGCACCCAATCGCCGATAGTTCGGTGGTATTCGGCGTAGGTGATGGTGCCGTGTTCATCAGTTTCGAGGTATTCCCGTTCGAAATAGGAAATTTCGGCGGTTAGTCCCTCAGATCCGGGATAGTCAGGGAAAATCCACCGCATGGGGTGGTTGACGGAAAACACTAGTCGGCCACCGGGGCGAAGCACCCGGGCTAGATCGGCAAAAACTGCTGTTATGTCAGGGATGAAGGGAAAGGCGCCGAAAGCGGAGAAGGCCACATCGAAAGAATCTTCGCAGTAGGGCATCGATTGGGCGTCGGCCTGGACGAGATTGACAGTGTTGGTTTCGGCGTGGCGCAACATGCCAAGGGAGAGATCGAAAGCAGTGATAAAACCGACGCCCTGCTCTGCCAGCCACCTAGAACAGGGGGCAGAGCCGCACCCAATCTCGAGAACAGCAGAGTTGTTCACATCTCCGAGTAACTGGGCGGTGGATTCCGCGAGCATTTCCGGACACCAATGAAATCCAGCCAGGTAGGGGGCATGGTCTAAGTGGTAGCGATCGGCATCAGAATCCCACCAGCTCCGGTTGGCGCTCGCAGCTTGAGCTGCGGGGGTATCGGTGTTAGTCACGTGCGTTTTCCCTCCGGGAAACTCAGGTTTGTGGTATTTGCTTCCGCTGCATAAAAAGAGTATTGTATCTCAGGCGTGTCGTAGCTTTGTGGCGTGCCGGGCCGTAATGGGAGGGTCCGTGCTACTTCAAAGTGAGATCGAGCCGTGTTTTCTTTAGTGAAACCCCGTCGAAAGATGCGTTCCTGTCCACTTCCTATCTCCTATCCAACTCGGAGCAACTGAACACATGCCCAACACCACTGCCCCTCAGGTTGCCATCAACGACATTGGCACCGCTGAGGATTTCCTGGCCGCCGTCGACGCGACGATCAAGTACTTCAACGATGGCGACATCGTTGAAGGCACTGTCGTCAAGGTCGACCGCGACGAGGTGCTGCTCGATATCGGCTACAAGACCGAGGGCGTCATTCCGTCCCGTGAGCTGTCGATCAAGCACGATGTTGACCCGGACGAGGTTGTCCAGGTCGGCGACGAGATCGACGCACTTGTCCTCACCAAGGAGGACAAAGAGGGTCGTCTGATCCTGTCCAAGAAGCGCGCCCAGTACGAGCGTGCATGGGGCGCCATCGAGGAACTGCAGAACAAGGACGAGCCGGTTACCGGTACCGTCATCGAGGTCGTCAAGGGTGGACTCATCCTCGACATCGGCCTGCGTGGCTTCCTGCCGGCATCGCTGGTTGAAATGCGCCGCGTGCGCGACCTGGATCCCTACATCGGCCAGGAGCTCGAAGCTAAGATCATCGAGCTGGACAAGCACCGCAACAACGTGGTCCTGTCCCGTCGTGCATGGCTCGAGCAGACTCAGTCTGAGGTTCGCTCCGAGTTCCTCCACCAGCTCCAGAAGGGCCAGGTCCGCAAGGGCGTCGTGTCCTCCATCGTTAACTTCGGCGCTTTCGTCGATCTCGGCGGAGTCGACGGACTGGTTCACGTTTCCGAGCTGTCCTGGAAGCACATCGATCACCCCTCCGAGGTTGTCACCGTCGGCGACGAGGTCACCGTGGAGGTGCTCGACGTCGATCTCGACCGCGAGCGTGTCTCCCTGTCGCTGAAGGCGACTCAGGAGGATCCGTGGCGCGTGTTCGCACGCACCCATGCTGTCGGCCAGATCGTTCCCGGCAAGGTCACCAAGCTGGTTCCCTTCGGTTCCTTCGTGCGCGTCGAAGAGGGCATCGAGGGCCTGGTCCACATCTCCGAGCTGGCTCAGCGCCACGTCGAGGTTCCCGACCAGGTTGTCACCGTTGGCGAAGAAGCAATGGTCAAGGTCATCGACATCGACCTCGAGCGTCGCCGCATCTCCTTGTCCCTCAAGCAGGCCGACGAGGATTACTCGGAGGAGTTCGATCCCTCCAAGTACGGCATGGCCGACTCCTACGACGATCAGGGTAACTACATCTTCCCTGAGGGCTTCGACGCCGAGACCAACGAATGGCTCGAAGGCTTCGAAGAGCAGCGTCAGGCATGGGAGGGTCGCTACGCAGAGTCGGAGCGCCGCTTCCAGCTGCACACCGCTCAGATCGAGCGTCACCGTGCCGCTGCCGCTGAGGCTGCAGAAGAGTCCGCTACCAACTACTCTTCCGAGTCCAAGTCTGAGGATGACGCCCCGGTTTCCGAGGATGTCGCCGAAGAGCACGGTGGAGCATTGGCTTCCGACGAGCAGCTCGCTGCTCTGCGTGAGAAGCTGGCTGGCAACTAGTCACTAGTTTTGCCCGAAAGGGCCGTGCGTGAGAAATTTCTCACGCACGGCCCTTTTTGCTATTTCTAGCTGTTAGTGCAGGCAATGAGGCCCAACAGGTCATTACCACCTTAAGAATGTGGGGAGGCTTGGGATCTGGTGGGAAAAGGATGAATATGGTCTTTTGTTCAGGTGGTTTTCGTTGTACTATATCTGTGTAATACCGAGAGTCGGAGATTGTCTCATCGCCCGTCGCTAGCGCGGAGGGAATTCTGGTCATAACCAGTTCGGCGAGGCCCTAATCGGCTACCGGACAATTATGGCTGCGGCTGGTTCTACCTACAGGTAAGTCGGCTGGGCCCCTGAGAAAGGTCCTGAACATGGCGTCTAAGACCATAGTGACCTCTCAGCACATCATCGATAAAATCGGTGGGGCTGAGAATGTTACTTCGCTTACGCATTGCGCAACGCGCCTGCGTTTCCAACTTCGAGATCAGTCCAAGGTAGATATGGTTGCCTTGGAATCTGACCCAGCTGTGCTCGGTGTGGTTCCTCAGGGAACCACCGGCCTGCAGGTGGTTATGGGTGGTGGTGTCGCTGACTACTACGGTGCCATCATCAAAGAACCCGGAATGGGCAATCTCTCCGAAGATAAGTCCTCCGGAACTAAGGAATACGGCGGAGTTCGCGGAAAGTCCTCCCGCGTCGACTTCGCTTTCGAATTCCTCTCTGATACTTTCCGTCCGATCCTCTGGGCGCTGCTTGGCGCATCACTGATCATTACCCTGCTGGTCCTCGCCGATACCTTCGGCCTGCAGGACTTCCGCGCACCAATGGATGAGCAGCCTGACTCCTACGTCTTCATGCATGCCATGTGGCGTTCGGTGTTCTACTTCCTGCCGATCATGGTTGGTGCCACTGCAGCCCGAAAGCTCGGAGCTAATGAGTGGGTGGGCGCCGCTATCCCGGCTGCACTGTTGACCCCGGAGTTCCTCTCCTTGGGCTCCGCTGGTGATACCGTCACCGTCTTCGGCCTGCCGATGGTCCTCAACGACTACTCCGGCCAGGTCTTCCCGCCGCTGATCGCAGCCATCGGCTTGTTCTGGGCAGAAAAGGGCCTGAAGAAAATCATCCCTGCCGCCGTGCAGATGGTCTTCGTGCCGTTTTTCTCCCTGCTGATCATGATCCCGGCTACCGCATTCCTGCTCGGCCCATTCGGTATCGGTATCGGTAACGGTATCTCCGATATGCTCTTCTGGGTCAATGACCTCTCGCCGTTCATCCTGGCGATCATCGTCCCGCTGCTCTACCCCTTCCTGGTTCCGCTGGGTCTGCACTGGCCGCTCAACGCCATCATGATTCAGAACATCGCCACCTTGGGCTACGACTTCATCCAGGGCCCAATGGGTGCTTGGAACTTCGCTTGCTTCGGTGTCGTCACCGGTGTCTTCGTCCTCTCCATTCGGGAACGCAACAAGGCAATGCGCCAGGTCTCCCTTGGCGGCATGCTTGCCGGCCTGCTCGGCGGTATCTCTGAACCTTCTCTCTACGGTGTTCTGCTGCGTTTCAAGAAGACCTACTACCGCCTGCTGCCGGGCTGTTTCGTCGGTGGCGTTGTCATGGGCATCTTCGACGTCAAGGCTTATGCCTTCGTCTTCACCTCTTTGCTGACCATCCCGGCTATGGACCCGTGGGGCGGCTACACCATCGGTATCGCCGCAGCCTTCTTGACCTCCATGCTGCTGGTTATCGTTCTTGATTACCGCACCAAGGATGAGCGCGATGAGATTCATGCTCAGATTGAAGCTGAGCTGGCCGAGGCCAACGAAGCTGAGGACGAGCGCATCGATGCTGCTGAGAACATCACCGCAGCTTCCGCTGGTGCAGGTACCGCTGGAGCCGCTGGTGCCGTAGCTACCGCTCCGGCCCCGACTAAGACTGCCCTGGAAGCAGGAACAGTCACGATGATCACTGCTCCGTTAGAAGGAAAGGTCATTGCCCTCTCCGAGGTTCCCGACCCAGTCTTCGCCGGTGAAGCACTCGGTAAGGGCGTGGGAATTGAGCCGACTGGCGACACTGTTGTTGCTCCGGCTGCTGGCAAAGTCCTGACTGTCCAAAAGACCGGCCACGCGGTTGGCCTGCGCTTGGACAACGGCGTGGAGCTTCTCATCCACATCGGCATTGACACGGTGAACATGGCCGGCGATGGCTTCGAGGTCCTCGTGGAAAAGAAGCAGCAAGTCTCTGCTGGCACTCCGCTGGTGCGCTTTGACCTAGCCAAGATTAAGGCTGCCGGCTACTCAGCTGTCACCCCAGTGTTGGTAGTCAACACCAAGAAGTTCGCTACCGTCGAGGGCCATACCGGCGCTCAGGCAAGCATCGGTGATGAAATCATCACGGTGACTGCTCCGGAAGCGGAAACTGCATAACTAGCTAGAATCGAGTCCATGTTTAAAATCGGACTCACCGGAGGGATCGGCAGCGGTAAGACAACCGTTGCCGATCTTCTTCATTCTCAAGGCCTCAAGATCGTTGACGCCGATCAGATTGCCCGGGATATCGTCGAACCAGGCGCCCCTGCATTAGCAGAGCTGGCCCAGACTTTCGGCGCAGATATCATCCATCCCGATGGCACCCTCAATCGTGCAGAGCTGGCAGCTCGAGCTTTCGTTGATCAAGAACACACCGGGTTGCTCAATGGCATCACCCACCCGCGGATCCACGAGGAAACCCAGCGTCAGTTTGCCCACGCCGAAGCAACTGGGGAAGCCGCAGTAGTCTATGACATGCCCTTGTTGGTCGACAACGGGCTGCACACCGGGATGGATCTGGTGGTGGTGGTTGACGTCGACGTCGATAAGCGCATCCGGCGACTGGTGGAATGGCGAGGCTTAGCTGAGTCCGATGCCCGTCGAAGGATCGACGCCCAGATTGATGATCAGATCCGGCTGGCAGCAGCCGATGTAGTCATTGACAACAATGGCGCACTTGAAGCACTGGCACCCCAGGTCGATGCGCTGGTAGCGCGCATTCGTGCGTTGAGCTGAAACTACGCAGACGAAGGCGCTGGCAGGCGCCGCGAGAATAGGGAAGAGGACTACGGACACCGCAGCAGATAAGACGCGCAATCCTACGAATGAGTTTTCTCGCATGGGGCATCGTTCTAGATCAGAGTATGGTGTCGATCATGGAAATCTGGAACACCGGACCATTCGACAATGACGATGCTGCCGAACTGCTCGAGGATGTTCGCCAGGGAGAGGAACTCTACTTAGATGAACTACTTCCAGGCGCTGGCAACCATTATATTGAGGCTGATCAAGGCGCGATGATTATTGCTTTGGCGCACTTGGCCGCAGGCGACCTGCCCGAGAACATCACTGCTGAACACGTCAGCGAGCTGCAAGATCCAGCGATGAAAGAACGGCTCCGCCAGAGCTTGGAAGCAGTGCTTGCTGATGGAACCGTGTCCGGACTCGCCGGGCATTGGGCCAAGCAGGGCACTGATCAGCTCTACGAATGGAAAGCGAAGGCGCATGTCAGCCTGAGCTAGGCGTTTCTCGCCTAATGTCTATAGTCATGGAACTTCACCCGAACCTGCAGCCCTTTGCTTTTCTCCTTGGCTCTTGGGCAGGAGATGGACGGGGCTTTTATCCGACCATTAAGGACTTTTCCTATTCTGAAACCGTGACTTTCACCGCTGCTGCGGGCAAGCCCTTTTTCCGCTATGAGCAGAAGAGCAGGGGAGCTAATGGTCCGATGCACACTGAAGTTGGTTTTCTTCGACCCGTCGGTGAGGGCAACCTAGAGCTGGTTATCGCTCAACCAACCGGTCAAACAGAGTTGCTTGCAGGCAAGGCTCAGCAGGGCGGGCGAGTCCTAGAGTTCGGACAATCCTCCGTGGTCAATACCGCCACCGCCAAGCATGTGGATACCACGCGGCGAATCTACACCTTCAATGATGACTTCTCTGTGCTTTCTACTCGCTTCGACATGGGTGCCGTCGGTCAGCCGCTTCAGCAGCACCTAGCCAGTGAATTGTCTCAGCAAGACTCTTAAGCGATTCGGTGGTTTCGGTGGCCGAGCCTGGCTGAGGTGGTCTGGCAGATCCAAGATCGGGGTATCCTCGTTTCCATGGCTTTTGCTGCTGAACACCCCGTGTTGTCCCATTCCGAACACCGCCCCGTCGGCGAGGTAGAGCGCAGTGATGGCCGTTTTGAGGTCATCTCGGACTATCAGCCGGCTGGCGATCAACCTGCGGCTATTAAAGAACTCGATGAGCGGCTCAATCGTAGTGAGCGTGACATCGTCTTGTTGGGCGCTACTGGTACCGGCAAATCTGCTACTGCTGCTTGGCTGATTGAGCAGCAACAGCGTCCCACTTTGGTAATGGCGCCGAATAAGACGCTGGCAGCACAGCTAGCCAATGAGCTGCGCACCTTATTACCTAATAATGCGGTGGAGTATTTCGTTAGTTATTACGACTACTACCAACCTGAAGCCTATATTGCGCAAACGGATACTTATATCGAGAAAGACTCCTCGATCAATGATGATGTTGAGCGATTGCGACACTCGGCGACCTCCTCGTTGCTCTCGCGTCGCGACGTCGTCGTGGTGTCCTCAGTTTCGTGCATCTACGGTCTAGGCACTCCGCAGTCCTATTTGGACCGCTCTGTAATTCTCAACGTGGGCGAAGAAGTCGACCGGGACCGCTTCCTCAGGCTGTTGGTGGATATCCAATATGAGCGCAATGATATCGCTTTCCAGCGCGGAGTTTTTCGAGTTAAAGGCGATACCGTAGATATCATTCCGGCCTATGAAGAGCTGGCAGTGCGGGTGGAATTCTTCGGTGATGAGATTGATGCCCTGTATTATATTCACCCGCTGACCGGGGATGCAGTACGCCAAGTGGAAGATATCCGGATCTTCCCGGCAACTCACTATGTGGCGGGACCAGAGCGGATGGAAAAGGCCGTTGTGGCTATTAAAGAAGAGCTAGCCCAGCGCCTGGCCGATCTGGAAAATCGCGGCAAGCTCTTGGAAGCGCAGCGACTGCGGATGCGCACCGAATACGACCTAGAAATGATCGAGCAGGTGGGGTTTTGTTCTGGAATTGAGAACTATTCACGCCACATAGATGCCCGTGGCTCCGGGACCGCACCAGCTACTCTGATCGACTACTTTCCAGAGGACTTCCTGACGATTATCGACGAGTCGCATGTGACCGTCCCGCAGATTGGTGGCATGTTCGAAGGGGATATGTCGCGTAAGCGCAATCTGGTGGAGTTTGGATTCCGGCTTCCCTCCGCGATGGATAACCGTCCATTGACGTGGGAAGAATTCGAGGAACGAGTGGGCCAGACGGTCTATCTCTCAGCCACACCTGGCAAATATGAGATGGCGGCGGCTGGGGGAGAGTTCGTCGAGCAAGTCATCCGGCCTACCGGTTTGGTAGATCCGAAGGTCAGTGTTCGACCCACTCAAGGCCAGATCGACGATCTTATTCACGAGATCCGAGAACGCACCGCGAAAAAAGAGCGGGTGTTGGTCACTACCCTGACGAAGAAAATGTCAGAGGATCTCACCGACTATCTCTTGGAAAATGGGATCAAGGTCCGCTATCTGCACTCGGATATTGACACTCTCCAGCGAGTGGAGCTGCTGCGTCAACTGCGGCTGGGTGACTACGACGTTCTCGTGGGCATTAACCTGCTGCGTGAAGGGCTGGATCTTCCTGAAGTCTCCTTGGTAGCAATTCTGGATGCAGATAAGGAGGGCTTCCTGCGTTCAGCGACCGCTCTCATTCAGACGATAGGACGAGCAGCGAGAAACGTCTCTGGCGAGGTGATTATGTATGCCGACCGAGTCACCGATTCGATGGAGCATGCGATCGAGGAGACAGATCGCCGCAGGGAGAAACAGATCGCCTACAACACTGAGCACGGCATCGACCCGCAGCCGTTGCGGAAGAAGATCGCAGATATTCTCGATCAGGTCTATGATTCGACCGCCGATAATCCGGGAGGCAGCGGAGGTGGCAGCGAGGCGGCGATGGTCGAACGCCCAGACACTTCGGGGATGCCGGCGCAACAGGTGCAGAAACTCATTGATGACTTGGCCGCCCAGATGGGTGCGGCTGCGCGAGAACTAAAATTCGAACTGGCCGGAAGGTTGCGGGATGAGATCACCGAGTTGCGTAAGGAACTCAAGGGAATAAAGGACGTTGGGATGTAAGCTGTTCGCATGATCACTTACTCCACAATCGCTGTGGGCACCGATGGCTCTGAATCTTCGCTGCTCGCTGTCCGTACTGCTGCTAGCTTGGCACGTGTCTATGATGCCAATCTCGTCATCATCTCTGCTTGGTA
Organism: Corynebacterium alimapuense; assembly: GCF_003716585.1. Classification (GTDB taxonomy): domain Bacteria; phylum Actinomycetota; class Actinomycetes; order Mycobacteriales; family Mycobacteriaceae; genus Corynebacterium; species Corynebacterium alimapuense. The sequence continues at coordinate 28,272 of NZ_PTJO01000005.1, read as the reverse complement.
TGCCGCTTCTGGCTCCTTGCTTAACGCTCCCCATAGCGACGTCTCAGTAGTGCCGATTGTCGGCGAAGACGCCGCCGACAGCTGCCTCCAGGCTGCTCATGAGGCAGCCACAGAAGAGGGAGCAACCAGCATCGAGCTGCGCAAAGTCTCCGGAGCTCCGGCTACGGCCATGACCAAGGCCGTCATCGAAAGCGACATTGACCTGCTGGTTATCGGAAACAAGGGAGTAAATACCCTGACTGGACGAGTGTTTGGCAACATCCCGACTGAGGTAGTGCGTCGTTCGCCGGTCAACGTCTTGATCGTCAATACTGACGACCGCGCGTCTTGATTCTGAAACGTTGCTAAAATGGCTGTAACAATAAACAGTCATCCCCGAGGAAAGGTCCCGAGAGGTCCCATGAGCGATAATTATCAGACAATCGTGGTTGGCACGGACGGCTCCAAGTCTTCCCTGCTGGCCGTCGAACGAGCAGCGAAGATTGCTGCGGCTTTCGATGCCACCCTCATCATCGGTTGCGCTTACTACGAGAACAAAGATGATGCTTCGGAGACGCTTCGTCAGGACTCCGTGACCATCCTCGGTGATGAGACCGCACAGAAGAATCTTGAGGCAGGTGAAGCTACCGCCCGCGAGGCCGGTGCCACCAAGGTCGAGAAGGCCGTTCGTCCCGGCACTCCAGTCGAGGCACTTATGGCCATCATGACCGACAACAAGGCTGATCTACTGGTCGTCGGTAACCGGGGAATCAACTCCCTGACCGGTCGTCTGCTGGGATCGGTGCCAGCCGATGTCGCGCGTCAGTCCGACTGCGACGTTATGATCGTCCACACCGTCACCTAGTATTTGTCTGACGGCGAAACCAGGGTCTCTTCGGAGGCCCTTTTTTCCTGCCTAATCTAGGTTGCAAACAGCCAAGATAAGGCCTAGATCTCTGGCAGCTCACCGACAATGGTGAGCGTTTGGGTTGCTCGAGTGACCGCGACATAGAGGTCTTGCCAGCCTTGAGGGGAGCGTGCGATTATCGCAGCTGGTTCGATGACAAAGACGTGATCGAATTCCAACCCCTTGATCTCGGTGACATTTTCAGCGGTGATGACTTTGGATAATCCGTCCCCTGGGAATGAATATTCAGCGCCTAAGGGCAGGAAGGATACGGGCTTTCCGGACTCTCGGATGGCGGTAGCTGGACTTGCCTCTGGGGAGATATGAGCCAAGATGCGGTTGGCCACCTCCATGATCTCTGCCGGGGTGCGGTAGTTCACGGTCAGCTCATGATGATGAAATCTCTCGCCCACATAAGGCTCGAGGGTTTCTGCCCAAGAATCCACTCCCGCCGGCGAGCCAGTCTGCGCAGTATCGCCGACCAAGCTCATCCACCGCGAGGGGCTGCGCCGGAAGATCATCCGCCATTCCATCGGACTGAGTTCTTGAGCCTCATCAATAATGACGTGCCCATAGGCCCAGGTGTGGTCCTCGCGGGCTCGTTCAGCGGTGGAACGAGAGTCGCTGACTATCTGACGCCCGGCAAGGGTTTCAGCATCGATGACATCATGGGCAGAGAGAATCTCGGCATCGAAGAGATCATCATCATTGTCAGTGGACGCCGAACCCGTGAGAATATCTAGAGCCTCCTGGGCCTCAACGACCTGTTGTCGCCATGCTTGATCGGCGCGGGCAGCCAACGTCTCAGGGTCAGGCAGTCCCACCATAACGGCTAGTTCATCGAGCAACGCCGCATCTGAGGCAGCCCAAGGCGAGCCTTGGTCCCGGAGCAACGCAGCACGGGTCTCCTCGTCGTAATCGCCGGCGGCATACTCAATGGCTTCGGCGTCTTCGAGCAAACCCCTTAAGACCTCTTCGGGGTCGAGTCGGGGCCAATACTCGTCAATGAGCTTTTCGACGCCGATTTCTCCCGCAAGGTCGTCATGAAGCTGGTCGACATCAGCAGCTGAGAGAAGATTCTGCCCGCCTAGCGGATCAGCACCGATGGATTCGGCCAACTGCGCGGCAAGTTGACTGATGAGATGCTCGGCAAAGATCTCTTGGGCATCATTATGAGCTCGCTGGGAACGACGGGCGCGGGTTCGCGCGGCCTTGATCATCTGGGCGTCGATAAGCAGGGTGAGGGAACCGTGTGGTAGCTCCAAAGTTCGATCGGGGAGCACCTGATAAGCGCGGACGGCTTCGTTGAGAATAGTGACCATCTCTTCGGAACCCTTGACCTCACGGGTCAGCAGGGATTCCGCAGCGTTGCCGATGACACCAGGGTAGAGCTCACCAATAGTGGCTAACACCACGCCGGTCTCGCCGAGCTCTGGGAGCACCCGAGAAATATAGTTCAGAAAGTCCGGGTTGGGCCCGACAATTAAGACACCGGATTTAGATAGTTGCTCACGAGCGGTATAGAGCAGGTACGCCACGCGATGCAATGCCACGGCGGTCTTACCCGTGCCGGGGCCTCCCTCGACCACCATGATTCCGCGATGCTCATCACGAATGATGAGGTCCTGCTCGCGCTGAATCGTCTCCACAATGCTGTGCATATGTCCCGTGCGGGCCGCTGCCATCGCGCTCAATAATGCAGATTCTCCGCCTACGCCGTCGAGGCTGCCGTCGAGGGCTTCGCCGGAAAGATACTCATCATCGATCTTGGTAATCTTGCGTCCCGCAGTGCGGATATGCCTGCGCAAGTGGACGCCCTCGGGCTGGGCAGTAGTAGCGAGATAGAAGGGGCGGGCCATAGGCACCCGCCAGTCGAGCAAAAGATTGCGATAGCCCTCTTCTCGGACATCGAGCCCCATGCGACCGATGTAGCGACGGTCCAATCCAGGTTGCCCGGGGACGGGATTGTCCGGATCATCTGAGGCGATATCAATGCGACCAAAAACTAATCCGAGCTGGGCTAAGTTGAGCCGGTCGATTTTAGAGTTTAAGGCATGGTATTCCGTTTCCCGACGTACCAATGCATCAGCGTCCGGATTTGTTGGATCGACCTCCAGCTGGACCTGCCGCAGATGCTCATTGGCTTGGGAGACCTCAACGTCGAGACGCTCGAACAGGCCATCCATATAAGCCTGTTCGAGCGCGTGTTCCTGTTGCGATTTATCCTTCACGTCGCTGCCTCCTAATACCTTCCGCGTCACCAGATACGAAAACTATTAGTCTAGCGCAGCTACTCCGACCGACTAGCGGTTGAAGTTGGTTCCGATCTGCTTTTGCGCCTTAACCAACGCCTTGTCTGCACGCGACTGCAGCTTATCGGCATGCTTGCGAGCCTTCTTTGCGCCGATGCCAGCCTTTTGGTCAGCAGCGGCCAGAGCTTGGTCTGCTAACTCCTGAGTCTGTGCTGCAGCCTTGACTACTTCCTTGCGGGCATGGGCAGCATGGTCCCGAGCCAGCGTCAGCCAGTCATCCTTATGCTCATGAACATAATCAGTGACCTTGTGGGCAGCATCAGTAGCAGAAGCGGAAGCGACTGCCGCGGAGGTGCTAGCGGAATCGATCCATTCGTCCTTATTCTCGTGGACGTAATCCTGAGCCAAGGTCGCGTAATTGGAGACCTTGTCAGAAGTATCTTCGAACCAGCTCTTAGCGCTGTCAGCGAACTTCTCTGGCTCATCCTTAGTAGGAAGCGCCGCTTGGACTTTGTCACTGGTGACTTCCGCAGCCTTGTGCGCGCGCCAGCGCAGACCTGGCTTGCCTTCGGTATCCATCGAGGTGATCATCAGGCCACCAAGAAGAGCGAAGCTGGTGAGGAAACCGGAACGACGTGCGGCGCGCTCCTCGGTGTCTTGGGTTTCCCAGAAAGAGTGCCGGCTGAGCATCGTGGGGATCGCAGCGGCGGCAAGCACGGTGGCCGAGACACGAGGGAAGAATCCGACCGCGAGGGTGGAACCGGCGCCGACCTTGGCCAGACCAAGAGAGCGCACAATCAGTTCGGGGTCAGTAGGAAGATTGCGTGCGCACTGGCGCGGCAGGACCACACGTACCTGGCGGAGAAGGGCCTGCGCACCATCGACGTGCTCGCTGGTGTTGATGAGGGTATCCGCCCCATCGGCGATGTAGACGGACGCGATCATCGGGCGGGCGATCTTTCGGATCATGACGGCTCCTTGGGGGATAGTGCGGTATCTGTATCTAGGTTCCACCTTAGCGACGAATCTCTACCAACGACGTTCCCACCACTGTGCTAGGTGGGGGCGCTCAGCTCCGATCGTGGTGTCTTTGCCATGTCCTGGGTGCACGATGGAATCATCTGAGTAGACATCGAAGATCCGCTTGGAGACGTCCTTGAATAGGCGGACGAAGTCGTTTTCGGAGGAAGTTTTACCGAGCCCGCCGGGAAAGAGGCTATCTCCTACAAATAGGTGAGTGGTTCCATCAATCTCGGCGGCCAGGGCAGCCCCTCCTGGGGTATGTCCGCGCAGCACAGCGATGGGAAAGCTATAGCCAGCGAATTCAATGGAGTCGCCGTGGTGGAGCTCAATATCGACAGCGGCCGGTAGTGCCGGAGAGTCTAAGAAGGTGGCGTAGTGCTGCGCACCGGTCTCCTTCAAGACCTCGACTAGGGCCTGATAGTGATCAGCGTGTCGATGGGTGGTCAATACCGCGGTGATGGTGGCCCCAGCAGCCTGTGCCATGTCTGCGATAGCGGGGGCATCAGCGGCGGCGTCGATAAGCAGTGCCTGTTGTCCTGCGACGATGAGGTAGCAGTTGTTGTCCATCTCTGAGACGGAGATCTGGTGCAGCGAGAGGTCATGAGTCATGGTTTCTAGGGTAGCGCTGGATGCGCTCTCGTTGGTATGTTCGAGACTTGATGCCTGCCGGTGACACCGGCGACTGATGCTGATGAAGGGCTGGACAAAGTGGCTGATCGCCTCGTAGTGCGCGGAGCACGCGAACACAATCTCAAGAGTGTGGATATCGATCTGCCCCGCGACAAGATGGTCGTATTCACTGGTCTATCCGGATCTGGAAAATCCTCCTTGGCCTTCGACACCATCTTCGCTGAGGGGCAGCGGCGCTATATGGAGTCATTGAGCTCTTATGCTCGTATGTTCCTTGGGCAGCTGGACAAACCGGACGTCGATTTCATTGATGGATTGTCTCCATCAGTGTCCATCGATCAAAAATCCACCAACCGCAACCCTCGGTCGACCGTGGGCACTATCACGGAAATCTACGACTATCTTCGACTGCTGTTCGCACGTGCCGGTACTGCGCACTGTCCAGAGTGTGACGCTCCGGTGCAGCGACAGACCCCTCAGCAGATTGTTGACCAAGTCTTGGCGATGGAGGAGGGGCTGAAATTTCAGATCCTCGCCCCGGTGGTCCGGACGCGAAAAGGTGAGTTCGTTGATCTATTTGCTGACCTAGCATCGCAGGGGTATTCCCGAATCCGAGTCGATGGGCAGGTCTACCAGCTCTCCGAACCTCCGACTCTAAAAAAGCAGATCAAACACGATATTGATGTCGTTGTTGATCGTCTACAGGTTAAACCGACCCAGAAGCAGCGACTGACTGACTCAGTGGAGACGGCATTAAAGCTTGCCGATGGCGTGGTAGCCCTGGAATTTGTCAGCAAAGCCGAGAACGATCCAGCCCGCTATATCAGTTTTTCGGAACGGCTATCGTGCCCTAATGGGCATAGCCTCAATGTTGATGAGTTGGAGCCGCGGGCGTTTTCTTTTAACTCTCCTTATGGTGCGTGCCCAGTATGCGATGGAATCGGTACCCGGGCAGAAGTTGATATTGATCTGATCATCCCGGATCCAGACGCGCCAGTTATCCACGCGGTTCAACCCTGGAATTCAAGCCCCAACAGCAGCTACTTTGAAAAGCTCATTGAGGGACTCGCCGGAGCTCTCGACTTTGACCCAAAGGCTCCTTTTTCGGAGTTGACTGCGGCGCAACGTAAAGCACTGGTTCATGGCACCAGCACCGAGGTCGCCGTGCGCTATAAAAACCGCTATGGGCGGGTCCGCAATTGGAGCGCTCCTTTTGAAGGGGTAATGGGCTATCTCCACCGCAAGATTGATCAAGTGGAATCGGAGTGGTCGAAGGAACGCTACCTCGCCTACACCCGAGAGGTTGCCTGCCCGACCTGCCAGGGAGCCAGGCTGAAACCAGAGATCCTCGCGGTGCGGCTGGCGTCAACCACCCATGGTCAACAGTCCATTGCTGGACTGACGAGTCTGTCGATTATGGATGCTCGTGAGTTCCTTGACAGCTTGGTGCTGGGGAAAAAGGAATTGGTCATCGCAGGGGCAGTGCTTAAAGAGATTCAAGCCCGGCTGCAGTTTTTGCTCGATGTGGGGCTGTCTTATCTCACTCTCGATCGCGCTGCTGGGACGCTTTCTGGTGGCGAGGCTCAACGCATCCGCCTAGCTACTCAGATTGGCTCTGGCTTGGCCGGGGTCCTCTACGTCCTCGACGAACCCTCGATCGGTTTGCACCAGCGCGACAATCAGCGGTTAATCGCTACGCTGCAACGCTTGCGTGACATCGGCAACACCCTGATTGTCGTGGAGCATGATGAAGAGACCATCAATGCTTCCGATTGGGTTGTTGATGTCGGACCCCGAGCCGGCGAGTTCGGTGGTGAAGTCATCTACCAAGGCAACCCAGAGGGCTTATTGGCGTGCGAGGATTCCCTGACCGGTGCCTACTTGTCCGGGCGAAAAGCACTAGGAGTGCCCGATCAGCGTCGCTCGATTGATCCGGCACGACAATTGCGTGTGGTTGGTGCCAGAGAGAACAATCTTCGAGGCATCGATGTGGCGATTCCACTCGGTGTCTTGTGCTGCATTACCGGTGTCTCTGGTTCTGGTAAATCCACCTTGATCAATCAGATTCTGGCTAAAACCCTGGCTAACCAGCTCAATAAAGCCAGGCGTGTTCCTGGCCGAGCCAAGCGAGTCGACGGTATCGAGCACTTGGACAAACTCGTCCAGGTTGATCAATCACCTATTGGTCGTACGCCGCGGTCGAATGCCGCGACTTATACGGGGGTCTTCGATAAGGTGCGCAAGCTCTTTGCCGAGACCACTGAGGCGAAAGTTCGTGGATATAAAGCTGGACGTTTCTCTTTCAACGTCAAGGGTGGTCGCTGCGAGGCTTGCCAGGGCGATGGCACGTTGAAGATTGAGATGAACTTTTTGCCAGATGTTTTTGTCCCTTGTGAGGTCTGTGAGGGGGCCCGCTACAACCGGGAGACTCTTGAGGTTAAGTACAAGGGAAAGAACATCTCAGAGGTATTGAATATGCCGATCTCTGAGGCTGCAGAGTTTTTCGAACCGATCAGCTCAATCCATCGCTACTTGAATACCTTGGTCGAGGTCGGACTGGGATATGTCCGGCTTGGACAATCTGCCACCACACTTTCTGGTGGCGAGGCACAACGAGTGAAACTAGCTGCCGAACTGCAGAAACGATCGAATGGCCGAACCGTCTATATCCTCGATGAGCCGACCACTGGCCTTCATTTTGAGGACATTCGAAAGCTGATGTTGGTCATCCAGGGGTTGGTGAACAAGGGCAACTCGGTGTTGGTCATTGAGCACAATCTGGATGTGATCAAGGCAGCCGACTGGGTAATCGATATGGGTCCGGAAGGCGGTTCTGGTGGTGGTCTCCTCGTTGCGGAAGGCACCCCAGAAGACGTAGCAAAGGTATCCGGGTCTTATACCGGTCAGTTCTTGGCTGAGGTGCTCTGAGCTTTTCTTCGAGAACGTAGAGAAGCCATAGCCAGCAGCGCTAGCCCGGAGGCCAAGAAAGCGACCGCTCGGGGGAGACCGTCTAGCGCCTCTAAATCAAAGAACACTAGTTTGATCACGCCAGCTGCTGCCAATACCACCCCAGCGCCCAAGGAAACTCGGTCCGAGAGAGTGCTTGGCGCCAAGAGTATCCAAGCTGCCATGGCCATCCACAGCACCGAGACCGTCGCATGGCCGATGAAATAGCCCAGCCACATGCCGTTGGAACCGCCCAGCACGTTTCCCGCCCACGTACTGGCGGTGACTATCGCGATCATGGACAAATAGAGTCCTAGCACGGCAAACACGATCTGAATCCAAGTATCAAATTCGGAGATCACCCGCTGATGAGATACTAAAACACCCAGGAATAGCGTGATCAGCAGCGCCTGTAGCAATGCGACTTGGTCTGTTAACCAGAGTGGAGTTCCAGCTAGGACATTGTGTCCCAGACTGAACGTGATGATCAGTGCAGCCCCCATCCAAAACAACCAGGGTAGCGCTTTGTTCTGAGAGACCGGATGTCGCGACAACCACACAATAGTCACCGAAGCAGCGAGGAAAAATAGGACTACGACCACGGTGGCATTGGTCCGTTCTTCGGCTCCTAGCGGCGGACTCAGCAGCCAGACAATGAGGAAAGTCACCGCGGTGGCGCACCATGAAACTAATTCGAGGATTCGTGCTAGTTGTTTGGTCTTCGGGTGATTCGAATGACGGTAGAAATGACCAAGGGCGATGAGTCCAATCATCGCTGGGATGAGCAACCAGACCACGAGGGAATCTCCGGGTGAATTGAGATATTTCGGCCCAGAGGCTGCAACGGCTGAGAGCAATAGCAACAGCATGGGGGTGATCACGCCCGTGAATCGACCGGTCCGAAGATCTTGGCTGTCGGATAGGGAAACTGTCGCGAAGGCCAGGGCCGTGACCACAGCGATGATGATCCCGGTGTTACGGAAGTCCGTGTCCATCCAGGACAAAAGCTGAGCTTGGAGGAGTAGGGATGCGATCGCCACGATAATTCGGGGTACGGGGTACTTGGTGCGGAAGGTAAAACCTAAGAGAATGAGGGGCAGTAGCGCGACCGGCCAGGTGGCTGGAACTTCTGGAAGTAGAAATCCATCGACGATAGGGATTGCCACGACTCCCATGCCTGTCATGACGATCCACCAGTGCCTTTGCTTGGCCAGCATCAAATAGGCTAGCCACACTGCAAACAATGCGATGGTTCCGGCTATTTCTGACCACCAGTCTAAGATCCTCACCAAGGAATAGACCACCAGAACTGAAATCAGCAAAGAAGTTACGGCTAGTGCACCGACGCCGGCCGAGTGTCCTCGGTATTTTTCGAGCCAGAGTGCCGCTCCCAACAGCAGCATCGACAAAGCTATCGCCATCAGCACTCGAGCTAAGGGACCAAGTAGTCCCTGCTGAATCGCCAAGTTCACAACGAAGCCCACTCCGGCGACGGTGATTAATGTGCCTAGGACAGCGATGACTCGCAGCACCTTGGTTTCCATGGACACTGGAGCTTTCAATCGGTGGCCAGGTTCAGCTGTGGCTGGAGCGGCGACGGCCGTCGGATGGTCCTGGACTTCAGCAGACGGCACAGATGTAGCTGATGCAACTGATGCCACCACTTCCGTCGGGGTGGCATCAGTAATGTCCACCGAGGCGACGACGGGTTTCGGAGTCGGAGCATCCTCGCGGGAGATGACATCGGACAGACTGCGATGGGCATCGGAAAGCGCGACTTCGGCAGCTTCAATCCTAGCGAGCGCGATCCGCAGGTCCATGGACTCTTGATGTCTGTGATCCATGAGATCAGCTTAGATTGTTCGAGGGGCCAAAGTGTCTCGGATATAGTCACCAAGCAAGACCATCCGATATGAGGAGAACCCGAATATGAGCTTGCACGGGACACCCTCTCGCTCAGAGCCAGAGACCATCGAGTTTTCTGTCCAACCTCCGACGCGGAAGCGCTCTGGATTGGCGTTGGTGCTTTTCCTACTGCTGGTAGTCGGAGTAGTAGCGCTAGGGCTCAGCCTCTTTAATACCGTCTTCGGCGGATCGCAGCAGACACCAATAGCGTCGGTGCAGAGCCCAGCTGTTTCAGAAAGCTCTGCGCCGGAATCAATACCATTGAGTGCGTCAGTGGTCCCGGAGACCGCAGTTGAGGTCGCAGAAGATCTTGACCTTTGTTTAAGTAGCCAAAGCTGGCACATATATCGGGGAAGTGTGGAAACTAGCTGTGGATTTGCAGAGGCGGTCGGGCGAGCCATGGCTCCGATGGCTTCCAGTTCCTTAGCTCAGGAGATTCGAGCAACTAGTCCCGTCACTGGTCAGGACTATGATATGCGGTGCGAGCCAGAGGATGAGAGCTCTTTCATCTGCCGCGGCGGAGACAACGCAGTGGTTGTGCTCGAGAGAGTCTCAGGAATCGACTCCTAGATTTCACAGTTCTCGGTTGTATTGTTCCTATAAATGAACAGAAAAACACGCATTCTCTGGCGGGTGATGGCTCTTGCTGGGTCACTTAACTTGCTGGCAGGATGCGCTGAAGCGAGTCTTGATGCGGAACTTCCGCCGGTACAGACTTTCACCGAACAGGCTCAGCAAACAGCTGTCCTACCGGTCGAAGAAAACCTCACGAGGCTTATCAACGACATCGAAGCCGTTCATGGTGGCACCGTTGGTATTGCTGTGGCCGGGGCCGATGGAGTAGTCCAAGTGGGCGACCTAGGTGACTCTGATGCTTGGTCAACTATCAAGGTTCCAGTCGCGATCACCGCGGATGCCGCAGGGTTGGCAGATCCCGAGCTAATAGAGGCTGCGATCACTGTTTCTGATAATGACGCGGCCTATCTGCTTCGGTTACAAGTCGATCAGACTGAATTGCCCTATGTACCGGAACTGGAAGAGCTGATGGGGGAGACTCATTGGCTTTTGGCCGATCAAGCGCAGTTTGCCACTAATCTTTCTTGCCTTGATACCGTCGGAACAACCTATGACGCAATGGGTCGGATAGTCGAGTGGCAAGACATCGGTCTCGGACTTATTCCGGAAGCACACTTCAAGAGCGGTTGGGGTCAAGAGACTGACGACATCTATACCTACCGGCAATTCGGTTCGGTACAGACGCTAGACGGTGCACTTGGCTTGGCAGTGATCGCTCATCCGGGTGATAACACTCCAGAGACGGCAGAGGCCATGATCCAAGAGCTAGGGCAAGGATTGAGTGTTCTTCTTGAGAGTGGGCTGCTTGGCTCAGGCATCAACTGTGTCGAATAGAACCACGATTTGGCGCTGAAGTGAGGGGTCTGTTAAGGTGATCTCACTACCGCCCGAAGTGCCACTCCAGGGGCTCGGGCCACAAGCGGAGATTATCCCACCTCATGCCGCCGATTTTTCGGATGGACACAGGTCAATCGTAGGATGCAGAAACCGTTTCGGTCTGTGTTCTAACTTTTGAGATCTCCCGCATGCCGGTAATCGGCAGGCGGGTTTTTTGATCTCGGGAATGATTCTTCCGCGGGTGGCAAGGTATAGATCACGAAACCCCCGTTTAGTAGAGGAGTCACACATCAGCGCTGAAGCTCGAATTAATGAGCGTATCCGAGTTCCCGAGGTCCGTCTTGTCGGTCCGAATGGTGAGCAGGTCGGCATCGTCCGCACTGACGATGCCCGCAAACTTGCCTTCGATGCAGATCTCGACCTAGTCGAGGTTGCCCCGACTGCAAAGCCGCCGGTCGCCAAGATCATGGATTACGGAAAGTTCAAGTACGAGGCGGCACAGAAGGCTCGCGAGTCTCGTAAGAACCAGCAGCAGACTGTGGTCAAGGAACAGAAGTTCCGCCCGAAGATCGATGACCACGACTATGAGACGAAAAAGGGCAACGTGATCCGCTTCCTGGAGAAGGGATCCAAGGTCAAGGTAACCATCATGTTCCGCGGCCGTGAACAGTCTCGCCCCGAGCTGGGTTACCGGCTCTTGGAACGACTGGCCAACGACGTCGTAGACTACGGCACCGTCGAGATGCGACCAAAACAAGACGGCCGAAACATGACCATGGTCATGGGCCCCTTGCGCAAGGGCAAGAAGTAGCAACCACCAACCGGGATTTTAAGGACTTACATCTCATGAAGCAGAAGACCCACAAGGGCACCGCTAAGCGCGTGAAGATCACCGGCTCCGGCAAGCTGCGCCGCGAGCAGGCTGGCCGTCGTCACCTTCTCGAGGGCAAGCCCTCCACCCGCACCCGTCGCCTGAAGGGCACCAAAGACGTTGCCCCGGCCGACGTCAAGCGCATCAAGCGCCTCCTCGGCAAGGCCTAATTCAGGCCGCCTGCCCTCCACACATCTCTCATAAGCATTTAAGGAAGTATCACCGTGGCACGTGTCAAGCGGTCAGTTAACGCCAAGAAGAAGCGTCGCGCAATCCTCAAGTCCGCCAAGGGCTACCGCGGCCAGCGCTCCCGCCTTTACCGCAAGGCAAAAGAGCAGTGGCTGCACTCCATGACCTACGCCTACCGCGATCGCCGGCAGCGTAAGTCCGAGTTCCGCAAGCTGTGGATCCAGCGCATCAACGCCGCTGCCCGCATGAACGACATCACCTACAACCGCCTCATCCACGGCCTGCGCCTGGCTGAGATCGAGGTTGACCGTAAGATGCTCGCCGAGCTGGCTGTCAATGACTTTGGTGCCTTCTCCGCACTGTGCGAAGCAGCCAAGGCTGCTCTGCCGGCTGACGTTAACGCTCCCCGGGTTGCCGCCTAGTTTTTGGCTTCTACCTTGCTTCCCCCGACTACGCATTGACTGCGTGTCGGGGGTTTTGCATTTCGAAAGATCGATGTTGGTGTTGGTGGGTTCTGATAAGATTGCTCAACCGCTCGATCGAGTGGACTTTTTGGCCGATTCTCGCAGGAGTTGCACTCATGACCTATCCCGATCCCAACCAGTTCACTCAGTATGACAAAGATGGACTGCCGATCGCACCGGCACCTACGTCGAATCCACAACCCATCTATCAAGCACCGACCTCTCAGCCGATGTATCAGGCTCAAACTCCGCAGCCGATCTACCAGGCCTCCACTCCGCAGGCCATGTACGCACACGGAATAGTGGATCAGAAGTCCTGGGTAGTTGCCGCATTATTAGCCTTCTTCTTTGGCACTCTTGGGGTGCACAACTTCTATCTTGGCTACACCTCGAAAGGTGCTATCCAGTTGGCACTGACTGTCATCGGGTGGATTACCGCAATTCTTCTCATCGGTTTTGTTTTCCTAGCGGTAGTCGGCATCTGGGCATTTATAGATTTCATTTTTATCCTGCTTCGTAGTGGTTCCCTTGGACGTGACTCCCGAGGCATTCCACTGAAGTAGTAGCTGGGTACTGTTGTGCCCATGCCGCTAAATTTTGAAGACGCCTTCACCGAACGCACCCCTCGCATCGTCAATGCTGCCAAGCTTCATCGGGGGGCAGCGAGGAAGAAGGCGAAAGCCTTCCTGGTGGAGGGGGCAAACGCTGTAGAAGCGGCGGTGGCCACCGGTGCGGCTCAGGACCTTTTTGTCACTGAAGCCGCCGCATCACGATTCGCCGAGATTGTTACCACTGCTGGACATCTCGGGGTCTACGTACATCCGATCACTGAAGGTGCGTCTCGGTCCCTGTCTGACACTGTCACCACTACCGGCCTGTTCGCAGTTTGCGAACCGGTGTTGTGGACGGTCGGTAAGGCACTGCAGGGGAGACCACAACTGGTTTCTGTCCCGGTGGAGACTTCCGAGCCTGGCAACGCCGGAACCCTGATCAGAGTTGCTGATGCCATGGGTGCTGATGCTGTCGTATTCGCCGGAGAAACCGTCGATCCCCAGTCAGGAAAAGCTGCCCGTTCATCGGCTGGGTCACTGTTCCACCTTCCCGTCGCCCGCAATACCGGGGTGCGCGACGTTCTTGGTCAGTTGCGCAAGGCCGGTCTGACCATTCTGGCGACTGCTGCCGACGGAGAGATTGATCTCGATGATGCTGATGAGCTCCTAGAACGCCCTACAGCTTGGCTTTTTGGCAATGAAGCGCATGGTCTAGGACCAGAGCTGTTAGCAGAAGCCGATCACCGGATTCGCATCCCGATCCGGGGACGAGCTGAATCTCTAAACCTGGCTACCGCCGCATCGATCTGCCTCTATGAATCCGCCAAAGCGCAGGCACAGGCCCGGGAAAGGGATCGTAACTGATCCGGGTATGCTGTACGGGTTAGGTTTGCGTCCACACTATGGAAGGGTTTGGGTAGGGCCACGTGTCTGAGACTCCTGGAATTGAACTGACCGAGGCGGGCCTGACCGCCGCTGCAGAGACGGCCGTCGCCGCATTCGACGCAGCCACGGATCTCGAATCACTGGCCGCCGCTCGCCGCGACCACTTGGGCGATGAGGCTGCTATTCCGCAGGCTAGGCGCTCTTTAGGCACTCTGCCCAAGGCAGAGCGCAAGGACGCCGGACGGTTGGTCAACATGGCTCGCGGGCGCGTCGAGAAGCACTACGCAGAAGTCGCAGCTCGCTTAGAGGCCGAACATCGTGCGGCACAATTGGTGACGGAAGCCGTTGACGTTACTGTGCCCACCACCCGCGCCCAGGCTGGTGCGCTTCATCCGATTACCTCCTTGATGGAGACCATCTCGGATATCTTCCTCGGTATGGGCTGGGAAATTGAAGATGGTCCTGAGGTCGAGGCTGAGTACTTCAACTTTGACGCGCTGAACTTCTTGCCAGATCACCCGGCCCGTACGCTGCAAGACACCTTCCACGTCGGTGAGGCTGGCTCGCGCCAGGTACTACGCACCCATACCTCGCCGGTGCAGATTCGCACGATGCTTGATCGTGACGTGCCGGTCTATATTGCTTGCCCGGGTCGGGTATTCCGCACCGACGAGCTTGATGCTACCCATACTCCGGTGTTTCACCAGGTAGAGGGATTGGCAGTGGATAAGGGACTGACCATGGCGCACCTGCGCGGTACTCTTGACCACTTGGCTAAGACCTTGTTCGGTCCGGAGACCAAGACCCGCATGCGGGCGAATTACTTCCCCTTCACGGAGCCTTCAGCCGAGGTTGATGTGTGGTTCCCCAATAAAAAGGGTGGCGCTGGCTGGATCGAATGGGGCGGCTGCGGCATGGTCAACCCGAATGTCCTGCGTGCAGTAGGCGTGGACCCGGAAATCTACACCGGCTTTGCCTTCGGCATGGGCTTGGAGCGCACTTTGCAATTCCGCAACGGACTATCCGATATGCGCGACATGGTGGAGGGCGATGCCCGCTTTACTCTGCCCTTCGGCATCAGCAAGTAATTGACCAGTTCGACCGACAAGGAGATCATTTTTCATGCTTATCGCTCAGAACTGGGTGACCGGACTGCTGCGCCACACCAACCCCGATTTCAGAGTTTGCTCCGCTGAACTCGACGCTGGTTTCGTACGCGTTGGCTTCGAGACCGAAGGTTTCGAGGCCATCCCAGAATCCACTGGCCCGCTGGTCATTGGTGTGGTCGACAATATCGAAGAGCTCACGAGCTTCAAGAAGCCAATTCGCTACTGCAAGGTTAACGTCGGCGAGGCCAATGGCACCGGCGAGCTGCAGGGCATTGTGTGTGGTGCTCGAAACTTCGCTGAGGGTGACACCGTGGTGGTCTCTCTGCCTGGTGCAGAGCTGCCCGGCGGTTTCAAGATTGCGGCGCGAAAGACCTACGACCATATTTCAGACGGCATGATCTGCTCAGCCGCCGAATTGGGTCTGAGCGACAAACAAAACTCCGGCATCATCACGCTTGATCCTTCTGCTGGCAAGCCGGGCGATGACGCGCGCGAGGTGTTGGGTCTCTCAGACACTGTGTTCGACGTCAATATCACCCCGGATCGCGGCTATGCACTCTCTGCCAGGGGATTGAGCCGTGAGTTGGCTTCAGCTTTTGGCCTGGACTACACCGATATCGCTCAGAACCCGGCTGCCGCTGGGCATGACCTATCCGAGGTTCCTGCCCCGAGTTCAGAGCTGCTCTCGGTAGAGCTAAAACCAGAGACCAAGGCCATCCGGTTCGGATTGCGCAAGGTAACCGGAATTGATCCCAATGTTGATTCCCCCTTCTGGTTGCAGCGCGAGCTGATGCTCTCAGGTCAGCGTCCGGTTAATGCTGCTACCGATGTGACCAACTACGTCATGCTGTTGCTGGGCCAGCCGATGCACGCTTTTGACGCCACAGCTATTGCTGGTGGCTTGAACGTGAGGAATGCTGAAGCTGGCGAGATTTTCGAGACTTTGGATCACGTTAAGCGCACGCTTGATGCTGGCGACGTCGTTATTTGCGATGACAATGGCATCCAGTCGTTGGCTGGTGTCATGGGCGGTACCCGCTCAGAAATCTCTGATTCCACCACCGAGGTCTTTCTTGAGGCCGCTACCTGGGATCCGATCACCGTGGCACGGACCTCGCGGCGCCACAAGCTCAGCTCAGAGGCTTCCCGTCGTTTCGAACGCGGAGTAGACCCGGCGATCGTTGAGGTTGCGCTGGACTTGGCGTGCGCGCTGCTGGTAGATATCGCTGGCGGTACGATCTCGCCCGCTCGTACCTTGGTTGGTGACGTGCCGGCTATGCCCAGCATCGAGATGCGGGTGACTAAGCCTTCTGAGCTCGCCGGTGTGGAGTACTCCGCGGAGACAGTTATTGCTCGCCTGGAAGAGGTTGGTTGTCTGGTTGAGCGCTCTGGAGAGCTCCTGAGTGTGACACCGCCGACGTGGCGTTCTGATTTGACTATGCCTGCGGACCTGGTTGAGGAAGTCCTGCGGTTAGAGGGTCTAGAAGATATCCCATTGGTCCTTCCGACTCCGGTGGGAGGCCGCGGCTTGACCCCTGCTCAGCGACGCCGCAGGGCAATCGGCCACTCATTGGCCTACAACGGCTATGCCGAGATCCTGCCTAGCCCATTTATCAACAATGACACCTTCGATGCTTGGGGTTTGTCAGCTGAAGATGAGCGCCGTCGAGTAGTCGCCGTCCAGAATCCCCTGGAGAGTGATCGTGCGGTCCTGGGGACCACCTTGCTGCCCTCAATGCTTGATGCTTTGGCCCGCAATGTTGCTCGTGGTCGACATGACGTCTCTCTCTTCGGACTTCAGCAGGTCTCGTTCACCAAAGCAGCAGCCTCTCCGATGCCTTCGGTGGCTCAGCGCCCCGATGAGGAGACCGTGAATGAGCTCTTGGAATCTTTGCCCTACCAGCCACTGCACGTAGCTACCGTCGGAACTGGCGCCATCGAGTTCGAGGGACCGTGGGGTAAGGGACGTAGTTATACCTTTGCCGATGCCATCGAGTCCGCACGAGTTGTGGCCCGAGCAGCAGACGTGGAGATCGAGGTTTCCGCTGGACAGTCGCTTCCGTGGCATCCAGGTCGCTGCGCTGCATTGAGTGTCGACGGCCAAGTTGTTGGCTACGCCGGTGAGCTGCACCCACAGGTCCTTGAAGCACTTGGTTTGCCTGCTCGAACCTGTGCGATGGAGCTTAACGTCACTGCAGTGCCGCTAGTTGAGCGTTTCCCAGCACCGGTATTGTCCTCGTTCCCGGCTTTGCATCAGGACATCGCCTTGGTGGTTGATGAGGCAGTGCCGGCAGAGACCGTGCGTCGAGTAGTTGAGGAGGGCGCGGGCCAGTTGCTCGAGTCCGTCGAACTATTCGATGTCTACCGTTCAGAGTCCCTTGGGCAGGGCCGTAAGTCTCTGGCGTTTGCACTGTTGTTCCGTGCCAATGACCGAACTTTGACCGATGAGGAAGCCAATGTATGTCGGCTGGCTGCCGCTGAGCTAGCCAGCGAGCAGCTCGGAGCTGAGCTGCGCTCCTGATTTTCGGGAGAATAAGGTAGCTAGTAGCTGGGTCGGCCGGATATCGGTCGGCCCATTTCAGCGCTCTGGCACCAGAATGATCGAATTCAGATCGAGTGTCTTGGCACTGGAGACTTAACTACTAGCTCTGCGCGAGGGGTACTGAGGCTGGGCGCGGAGCGATAGAACTTTTGGAAGATCTTAGAGATTTCCGGCGTGCATACTTTTCATTCTGATGCATAATTGCTAGAGTGTCCGACATGACGATCAAGGTTGCAATAGCCGGTGCCTCAGGATACGCAGGTGGAGAAATCCTGCGTTTGCTCTTGGGGCATCCCTCTTACCTGTCCGGGGACCTCCAGATTGGTTCGCTGACCGCGGGGTCCTCAGCTGGCGCTTCTGTGGCTGATTTGCTTCCGCATCTGCCGCAGTTAGCCCACCGAATTGTCGAGGACACCACTCCGGAAATCCTGGGAGACAATGACGTCGTTTTCCTAGCCCTTCCGCACGGTCATTCTGCAGCGATCGGTCAGGCTTTGGCCGACCGCAACCCAGAGACCGTCGTTATTGACTGTGCGGCGGATTTCCGCCTGCAGGACGCAGGGGAGTGGGAGCACTACTACGGCGGTGAACACGCTGGGAACTGGCCTTATGGCATTCCGGAGATGCCGGGTCACCGCGAGCAGCTACAAGGCGCCAAGCGGATCGCGGTGCCTGGTTGTTTCCCCACCGGTGCAACTCTGGCATCACTTCCTGCCGTTGCTGCAGCACTCGTGGTGCCAGATCTTGCAGTGGTCTCCATCACCGGAGTATCCGGAGCCGGTAAGAAAGCTGCCGTGGGACTGCTTGGCTCCGAGGTAATGGGCAATCTCAAGGCTTATAACACCGCAGGTAAGCATCGACACACCCCGGAAATTACCCAGAATCTCGCTGAGGTCACCGATGAAGAGATCACCGTGAGCTTCACTCCGGTCCTGGCTCCGCTACCGCGCGGGATTCTCACCACTATCACCGCTCCATTAGCCGCTGGGGTTACCCAAGACGCTGCCTACGAGACCTACCGGGCGTTCTACCAAGATGAACCGTTTGTTCACTTGCTCCCAGAAGGTCAGCAACCGCAAACACAGAATGTGGTTGGCTCCAATATGTGCCATGTCCAGGTTGAAGTAGATATGCGATCTGGTCGGTTGCTGATGACTTCAGCGATTGACAATTTAACTAAGGGAACCGGTGGCGCGGCTCTCCAGTGTATGAATCTCTCCCTAGGGTGGCCGGAGATCGCCGGACTCCCACAAGCTGCCGTCGCCCCCTGATCTAGCTCCCTCTCACCCATAGAAAGCTCTCAAAACCATTATGAGCACCACTGGAATCACCGCCCCAGCCGGATTTACTGCCGCGGCACTCACCGCCGGCATCAAACCCTCCGGCAACCCCGACATGGCATTGGTCGTCAACACTGGACCAGAGTTCCATGCCGCAGCGGTATTCACCCGCAACCGTGTAGTTGCCTCCCCGGTGAAGCTCTCTCGCCAAGCAATCGCTGATGGCCAGGTCAAAGCAGTGCTCTACAACGCCGGTAATGCCAATGCCTGTAACGGCCGACAAGGAGATCTTGATGCTGCCGAGCTGCAGCACCAAGTGGCAGAGCTCCTGGATTTGAGTCCTTCGGACGTGGGTATCTGCTCCACCGGACTGATCGGGGAGCTACTGCCCATGGGCAAGCTGCGCGCGGGCATCGATAAGTTAGCGACCGACTTGGGAGACAACGGTGGGGTGGCTGCTGAAGCCATCATGACCACCGATTTGGTGAAGAAAGAGATCTTGGTCCAAGGCAATGGTTGGAGCCTGGGTGGAATGGGCAAGGGTGTGGGAATGATGTCCCCGTCTTTGGCCACCATGCTGGTGTGCTTTACCACCGATGCTTCCGCCACTCCGGAGATGCTAGACACCGCGTTGCGGGCAGCTACTCGGGTCACCTTCGACACCCTCGATATTGATGGTTCTACCTCAACCAATGACACCGTATTCCTCCTGGCTTCTGGCGCCTCTGGAGTCAGTCCGACTCAGGAAGAACTCAACGCCGCAGTCCTAGCAGCAAGCCAAGAACTGACCAGCAAGCTGCAAGCCGACGCCGAGGGCGTGACCAAGCGAGTGGCAGTCACCGTTGAGGGCACCTCTACTGACATCCAAGCTTTGGATGCTGCTCGAACCCTTGCTAGGGACAGCCTGTTCAAGTGCGCGATGTTTGGCTCAGACCCCAACTGGGGTCGAGTGCTTGCTGCCGTCGGAGTAGCTGACGCGGACATGGATCCCGAGCATATTTCCGTCTATTTCAACGGCCAGCCCGTATGCGTCGATACCACTGGTACCCCAGGCGCCCGTGAGGTTGACCTCAGCGGAGCGGATATTGACGTTCTGGTTCATCTCGGCATTGATGGCCCCGGACGAGCAACCGTTCGTACCACCGATCTGTCCCACGACTATGTGGAGATCAACTCCGCCTACTCCAGCTAAAGGAGGACAACCAGAATGCAGAATCTGATGAAAGACCTTAGCTCCGAGGAGCGGGCGCATGTGCTAGCCGAGGCGCTGCCCTGGTTGCAGCATTTCCGCGACAAAATCATCGTGGTTAAATACGGTGGCAACGCCATGATCGACGAGGATCTTAAAGCAGCATTTGCCGCTGACATGGTCTTCCTGCGCACCGTAGGCGCGAAGCCGGTCGTCGTCCACGGTGGCGGGCCACAGATTTCCTCGATGCTTAAACGAGTCGGCCTAGAAGGCGAGTTTAAGGGGGGATTTCGGGTTACTACCCCTGAGGTCATGGAGATCGTACGCATGGTCTTGTTTGGTCAAGTTGGCCGCGACTTGGTCGGTTTGATCAACTCCTATGGCCCCTATGCGGTGGGTACCTCTGGTGAAGATGCTGGCCTGTTTACTGCAGAGCGTCGCTTGGTCGATATCGGCGGAGTGCCTACCGATATCGGCTTGGTCGGTGACATCACCAGCGTCAACGCAGACGGCATTATGGACATCATTGAAGCTGGCCGGATCCCCGTGGTCTCGACCATCGCACCAGGAGCGGACGGCGAAGTTTATAACATCAATGCCGATATCGCAGCAGGTGCTCTGGCTGAGGCCATCGGCGCTGAGCGCCTTGTGGTACTGACCAACGTTGAGGGTCTCTACACCGATTGGCCCAACCGCGAGTCCTTGGTGTCGAAGATCTTGGCCAATGAAATCAAGGCCATTTTGCCTAACCTAGATGCCGGCATGATCCCCAAGATGGAATCTTGCCTCAGAGCCGTCAGCGGTGGCGTATCTGCAGCGCATGTCATCGATGGACGAATCTCTCATGCAGTGATCCTCGAGCTCATGACTATGGGCGGTATCGGAACGATGGTGCTACCCGACAACTACGACCGAGGGGACTACCCCGAGGGAACGGTATTCCGGAAGGACGCCCCGAATGAATAACTCTGTATCCAATTGGAACCACGTGCTCATGAACAACTACGGCACTCCGCCGCTTGAGTTGGTCTCCGGCTCGGGCGCGATAGTCGTCGACGCCGCAGGACGTAGTCATATTGACCTGCTGGCCGGAATCGCGGTCAATGCCCTTGGACACGCACATCCAGCGATCATCGAAGCAGTGACGGCACAAGTTAGCACTCTGGGACATGTGTCCAACCTCTTCGCCAGCAGCCCGGTTGTCGACGCAGCCGCGAGCTTGGTTGCCAAAGTCGGCGATGACTCGACCCGAGTGTTCTTCTGCAATTCCGGCGCTGAGGCAAATGAAGCTGCGTTCAAGTTGGCACGCTTGACTAAGCGTTCTCGGATCTTGGCCGCAGTGGATGGTTTCCACGGTCGAACCATGGGTTCTTTGGCTATGACCGGCCAGCCGGCCAAGCGCAAGCCCTTTGAGCCGCTGCCCGGTGGCGTGGAGTTTTACCCCTACGGCGATATTGACTATCTCACTAGTCTCGTGGCAGTTAACCCTGCAGAGACCGCGGCCATCATCCTCGAGCCAATTCAGGGTGAAACGGGCGTCATCCCGGCACCGGAGGGTTTTCTCCGTGCCGTTCGTGAGCTCTGCGATGAGCACGGAATTTTGATGATCGTCGATGAAGTCCAGACCGGCGTGGGGCGTACGGGAGACTTCTTCGCTTATCAGCACGAGGGAATCGTTCCCGATGTCATCACCATGGCCAAAGGCCTTGGTGGCGGCATCCCGATCGGAGCGACCCTAGCTAGAGGCCGCGCTGCTGAGCTCTTTGCACCAGGCGCTCATGGCACCACCTTTGGCGGTAACCCCGTCGCTTGTGCAGCAGCGAACGCGGTGCTGGGCATTATCGACGATGAATTCTGTGCTGAGGTCACTCGCAAGGGCGCCCAGTTCGCTGAACTAGTCAGCGAGATTCCGGGAGTCAGCGAGGTCCGCGGACGTGGCCTAATGCTTGGTGTGGTGCTCGATGAGCCGATTGCCAAAGCAGCAGTTGCTGGCGGCTTCGACCACGGATTGATTCTCAACGCTCCAGCCGCGGATGTCATTCGGCTAACTCCGCCATTGATCATCAGCGACGCCGAAATCGCCATCGCTGCTGACGCACTGAAAAACCTGCTCACCGAACTTCATTCTCAGGAGTCTTCCTCATGATCAAGCCCAACGTCCGGCATTTCTTGGCCGATGACGACCTCACCCAAGCCGAGCAGGCAGAGGTGCTCTCGCTTGCCGCGGAGCTAAAGAAGGCCCCGCTGTCGAAGCGTCCTCTTGAAGGCCCGCTGTCGGTGGCAGTGCTCTTTGATAAGTCTTCGACGCGAACCCGCTTTTCTTTCGACGCAGGCATTGCCCACCTCGGCGGTCACGCAATCGTTGTGGACTCTGGCAAGACCCAAATGGGTAAGGGCGAGACCTACCAGGACACCGCCGCAGTTTTATCTCGCTACGTGGAAGCCATCGTGTGGCGTACCTACGATCACTCGAATTTCCATGCCATGGCGGAAACCTCTTCGGCTCCGATCATTAACGCGCTTTCGGATGATCTGCACCCCTGCCAGATTCTCGCGGACTTGCAAGCCTGTGTAGAAAACCTCTGCCCAGAGCAGGGGCCAGCTGGCCTGGCAGGCAAGAAGGCAGTCTATTTGGGCGATGGCAATAACAATATGGCCAATTCCTACATGATCGGTTTTGCCACCGCAGGGATGGATATTTCCATCATCTCCCCGGCCGGATTCCAGCCGGCAGCTGAGTTCGTTGAGCGGGCACAGCAGCGCGCAGCCGAGACTGGTGCCACTGTCACCGTCACCTCGGATACTGCCGAAGTGGCTGGCGCGGATGTGGTCATCACCGATACATGGGTATCTATGGGCCAGGAAAATGACGGCAAAGATCGCCGCACGCCCTTCCTGCCCTACCAAGTCACCACGGAGTTGATGGAAACCGCAGGAGAGGACGCAATCTTCCTCCACTGTCTGCCGGCCTACCGTGGCAATGAGGTCACCGCTGAGGTCATTGACGGACCCGCCTCGAGGGTCTTCGATGAGGCGGAAAACCGTTTGCATGCGCAGAAGGCGCTGATGACCTGGTTGCTTGCTCATCAGCCAGGTCAGCGATGACTATCCCAGTCACCCGCGCCGCACGCCAAGCAAAAATCCTCGAAATATTGGCCAAGACCAGGGTTTATAGTCAGGTGCAACTCTCCGAGCTGCTGCTAGACGAGGGTTTCGACATCACCCAGGCCACCCTTTCCCGGGACCTTGATGAGCTAGGAGCGAAGAAGGTGCGGCCCGATGACGGGCGTTCCTACTACACCGTCGGACACGTTGAGCAGGCACTAGCTGAGCAGCTCAGTGGGCCCCGAGAAAAACTTCGTCGGATGCTTGATGATTTGGTGGTATCGGTGGACGCGTCTGGAAACACCGCAGTGCTGCGCACTCCGCCCGGGGCTGCACAATATCTGGCTAGCTTTATTGATCGGGTCGGCTTGGAAGAAGTCGTGGGCTCAATTGCCGGCGATGACACCATTTTCGTGCTCGCTCGTGAGCCGATGAGTGGCCGAGAGCTAGGGGAGCTGCTTACCTCCCGCTAGGACCCCGGTATCCTGATAAGAACACAGCTACAGATTCACCTTTTCTTTCCCAGTAACACCAGTACTTTTATTTAAGGAGAACCTCATGACCGATCGCGTCGTACTTGCATACTCCGGTGGACTCGACACCTCCGTCGCCATCCCTTACCTGGCCAAGATGACCGGCGGCGAGGTCGTCGCTGTCTCTCTCGATCTGGGCCAGGGCGGCGAGGACATGGAGTCCGTCCGCCAGCGTGCCCTCGACTGTGGCGCTGTGGAATCCATCGTCATTGACGCCAAGGATGAGTTCGCTGACGAATACTGCCTGCCGGCCATCAAGGCCAACGGCATGTACATGAAGCAGTACCCGCTGGTCTCTGCGATTTCGCGCCCGCTGATCGTCAAGCACCTGGTTGAGGCTGCCAAGGAGCACGGTGGCACGCACGTCTCCCATGGCTGCACCGGCAAGGGCAATGACCAAGTCCGGTTCGAGGTTGGCTTCCGTAACACCAACCCGGACCTGGAGATCATCGCCCCGGCCCGCGACTACGCCTGGACTCGTGACAAGGCTATTGCCTTCGCAGAGGAGATCGACCTACCGATCGAGCAGTCGACCAAGTCGCCTTTCTCCATTGACCAGAACGTCTGGGGCCGCGCTGTTGAGACCGGTTTCCTGGAGGACCTGTGGAACCCGCCGACCAAGGACCTCTACTCCTACACCGAGGATCCTTCCCTGGGTAACGCCCCGGATGAGCTGATCATCTCCTTCGAATCCGGCAAGCCCACCGCTATCGATGGCCGCCCGGTCACCGTTTTGCAGGCGATCGAAGAGCTTAACCGCCGTGGCGGCGCTCAGGGCGTAGGCCGTTTGGACATGGTCGAGGACCGCCTCGTGGGCATCAAGTCCCGCGAGATCTATGAGGCACCGGGCGCGATGGTGCTCATCGCCGCTCACGAGGCACTCGAGGATGTCACCGTCGAGCGCGAGCTGGCACGTTACAAGCGCCAGATCGATGGGCGTTGGTCTGAAGAGGTCTACGACGGCCTCTGGTTCGGACCGCTCAAGCGCTCCCTGGATGCTTTCATTGACTCCACCCAGGAGCATGTCACCGGCGATATCCGCCTCGTGCTGCACGCAGGTTCGATCGTGGTCAACGGTCGTCGCTCCAGCCACTCGCTCTACGATTTCAACCTGGCTACCTATGACACCGGCGATACCTTCGACCAGACCATGGCCAAGGGATTCGTCGAGCTGCACGGCCTGTCTTCCAAGATCGCCAACAGCCGTGACCGCGAGTCCAAGTAACATGCAACAGCACGGAACTAACGAAGGTGCATTGTGGGGTGGCCGGTTTTCCGGCGGGCCTGCTGATGCGATGTTCGCACTGAGTGTGTCTACCCATTTCGACTGGGTATTGGCCCCTTATGACGTTCTTGCCTCCAAAGCACACGCCCGCGTCCTGCATTCGGCTGATCTGTTGTCGGATGCTGATCTGGAAACAATGCTGGCTGGACTCGATCAGCTAGGCGCAGACGTCGCTGATGGCAGCTTCGGCCCCAACCCGGGTGACGAGGATGTCCATGGTGCGATGGAACGCGGTTTGATTGACCGCGTGGGACCAGAGGTAGGCGGACGCCTGCGTGCTGGCCGTTCGCGCAATGACCAGGTAGCGACCCTATTTCGGATGTGGGTGCGTGACGCGGTGCGTGACATCGCCCTAGGTGTCACCGAGCTTATCGACGCCCTCGTGGGCCAGGCAGCTGCCCATCCGGACGCGATCATGCCGGGCAAGACCCATTTCCAAGCAGCGCAGCCGGTGTTGCTTGCTCATCAGTTGCTGGCACATGCGCAGCCGCTGCTGCGCGATGTCGAGCGCATCCGCGACTTGGATAAGCGCCTGGCTGTGTCTCCCTACGGCTCCGGAGCTCTAGCGGGTTCGTCGCTCAAGCTCAACCCTGAGGCTATCGCCGCGGAATTGGGCTTTGATTCGGCCGCCGATAACTCCATCGATGCGACCTCCTCGAGAGATTTCGCTGCCGAGACCGCTTATGTGCTCGCTCAGATTGCGGTGGATATGTCGCGTTTGTCCGAGGAGATCATCGCCTGGAGCACCCCGGAGTTTGGCTACGTCACGCTTTCGGATGCGTGGTCGACGGGTTCGTCGATTATGCCGCAAAAGAAAAACCCAGATGTTGCTGAGCTCACCCGCGGCAAGACTGGCCGGTTGATTGGCAACCTCACTGGGTTGATGGCCACACTCAAGGCGCAGCCGCTGGCCTATAACCGGGATTTGCAGGAAGACAAGGAACCCATCGTTGATTCGGTGGCCCAGCTCAACCTGCTTTTGCCGGCGATGACCGGGTTGATCTCCACCTTGACCTTCCATGAAGATCGCCTTCGGGAGCTTGCTCCCGCTGGATACACCCTGGCCACCGACTTGGCCGAGTGGATGGTTCGACAAGGAGTTCCCTTCCGCGAGGCACACGAGGCATCCGGCGCTTGCGTCCGGATCGCGGAGGCCCGCGGAGTAGGCCTGATTGAGCTCAGCGACGAGGAGCTCAGCGGCGTCGATAAGCGGTTGACCCCGGCAGTCCGTGAGGTGCTGACCATCGATGGGGCAGTGGCTTCTAGGTCGACTCGTGGCGGTACCGCTGGCGTGCGAGTACGCGAACAGCGCGATCGCGTCAGTGAGGCTGTCAGCAGCTACCGCGAGTGGGCACAACAACCGGTACGCAGCTAAGTCATCTGAAACGAAAACAGTTCAGCGGGTGGAGAGGATATCCTCTCCACCCGCTTTCTCATTGCCCGATCTCTCCGGTCGGGCGAAGGTACAAGCGGGTAGGATACACACTCATGAGTCTTGATCCGAAGCTGTTGGAGGTCCTGGCCTGTCCCAAGGACAAAGGCCCGTTGACCTATCTGGAGGACCAGCAGGTCCTGGTAAACGAGCGCTGCGGCCTCGCCTATCGCATCGATGATGGCATCCCAGTGATGCTCATTGATGAAGCAATTACCTGGCCGCCCGCTACTGCCGAATAATCCATTCCGAACATTTCCAGAGGATCCCTGAACACCATATGAGCATCATTGAAGAACTGTCCTGGCGCGGACTAATCAACCAGTCCACCGATCTCGACTCCCTCCGTGAGGCCACCGAAGCTGGCCCGATCACCCTCTACTGCGGATTCGACCCAACGGGGCCCTCGCTCCACGCCGGGCACCTAGTCCCGCTGCTGATGTTGCGTCGATTCCAGCAAGCCGGACACCGACCCCTAGTCCTAGCCGGCGGTGCTACCGGCATGATCGGCGATCCTCGTGATGTTGGTGAGCGCACGATGAACTCTACCGATACTGTCGCCGATTGGTCGCAACGGATCGCTGGGCAGCTCCAGCGGTTTGTCTCCTTTGAAGGAGATAACGCAGCTCAGATGGTCAACAACAACGACTGGACCAAGGACATGTCCGTGATCACGTTCTTGCGTGACGTGGGCAAGCACTTCTCGCTCAACACCATGTTGTCCCGGGATACCGTCAAACGTCGTCTGGAAAATGATGGCATTTCCTACACTGAATTTTCCTACATGCTGTTGCAGGCCAACGACTTCGTACAGCTACGTCGTGAATATGACTGCAGCTTGCAGATCGGCGGCGGAGATCAGTGGGGCAACCTGGTCGCCGGAGTTGATCTCAACCGTCGTATGGATGGCGAGTCCGTCCATGCACTCACCGTCCCGCTGGTCACTGACTCGGAGGGCAAGAAGTTCGGAAAATCCACCGGTGGTGGCTCCCTCTGGCTAGATCCTGAGATGACCAGTCCTTACACCTGGTACCAGTATTTCATCAACGCATCGGATGCCGATGTCATCCGCTACCTGCGGTGGTTTACCTTCCTGACTCAGGAAGAACTCGACCAACTGGCCGTTGAGGTGGCTGAACGGCCTTTCAAGCGAGAAGCACAAAAGCGCTTGGCTCAAGAGATGACCAACCTCGTACATGGTGAAGCTGCGACTGCCGCGGTCGAGCTGGCAGCTCAGGCACTGTTTGGGCGAGCAGAATTGACTGATCTGGATGAGGCCACGCTGGCATCGGCTCTATCAGAGACCGACATTCTTGAGATCGAAGCAGAACAGCCACGCAGCATCGTAGATCTGTTGCTGGGATCGGGGCTCGCCGATTCCAAGGGCGCTGCACGTCGATCAATCAAGGAGGGCGGCGTCTACGTCAACAACGTTCGAATCACCGCCGAGGACTGGGAGCCGGCAGAAGATGATCTTCTGCACGGATCATGGTTGGTATTGCGTCGCGGAAAGAAAAACTTCGCAGGAGTGCGGCTACTCAAGTAGGTAGATCGTCAATTTGTCCGTCCTGACCTGGCGATTTGTTAGATGCTGAGTTGGTGAGTAACTTAGTTCAAGTCGCCAACAGGGACGGCGGGTTAACCGCAAAGACCTGAAGATGACAGAGAGATTAACCCCGAGTTGACATCTTCTTAAGATATCAACTAGAGTGAGAATCTCAGCCGCTTTCAAGTCCAGCCCGCAAGGGTTGAAGGTGAGAGAGTGTGCGAATGTTGTTTGAG
>NZ_PTJO01000004.1 GCF_003716585.1 Corynebacterium alimapuense | reverse complement strand
CCCGTTTTTGCGTGTTGATATCGGCAGGCAGCGCACAGGTCAGTTGTAGACCGTAGTTAGACGCCCTTGCGGGAGAGCACCACCGTGGAGATGATCATCGTGATCAACGCCAAGGCCATGAACGCCCAGCCAATGATGGTGTCCACTTGGAACTTCTCGCCCAGCACGAGATAGCCCAAGGTGAAGGCGACAATGGGTTCAGCGATGGTCATCGCGGGCAAAGAGTTTTTCAACGCGCCAGCATTAAAAGAGTATTGCTGGACGATGGTGCCCAAAGTTGCGCCCAAGATCAGTGCGTAGCTCTCCCATGCGGTGAAGATGGCCAAGAACCCACTGTGGACGAAAATGTCTACGAAGGCTTTTGATAGCACCGCCACGTATCCAAATAGTGCTCCGGTGACCAATCCCAACAGCAGGGCTTTATTTCTATTGCTCTGGTGTTGGGCGATCCTTTCTACCGTAATGAGCACGACAGCGCCGATGAGAATCGCCGGCAGCCACTTTTCTACGGGGGGCTGTGGGGAACCCTGCAAAGGTCGACCTAATAAGACCAGAGTGGCCACAGCAATGGTGAGCAATCCTGCCCAGAAGATCTCGGAGTTGTACATCCGACGGCCGTCGTAACGCGCGGCCAACGGGAGAGTAAACATCAATGACAAGACCAGAATGGGTTGAACCACCAGCAAGGTGCCAAAGCCCAGGGCGATGATCTGCAACCCGTAGCCCAGCAGCGCGGTTCCAGTGCCAGCCCACCAGCGCGGACGAGAGATGGCGTTCCACAACGGCGAGCCCTTGAACGAGCCATCAGCGGGTGCTTCTTCCGCAATACGGTGACGTACCACTGTGCCCCACGCGATGGTCAAGGCGGAGGCGAGCGCGAAAACTATCGCAAGCAGATTGCTAGGCACTTGGTCAACGATAGTGAAAACCCATTCAGGTGTCGGGATAAGGGTGATCGGGCAGTACCCAGGCAAGTTAATGCGAGGGCAGTCGTTGGGCCAGGTAAGGTGAACAACGAAATATTGGGAAGCTTTAACAATTGACACGTACCCGAGACGAAAGGCGACCATCCGGTGGCTCTAATCGTTCAGAAATATGGTGGCTCCTCCCTGGAGAGCGCGGAGCGAATTCGCGCAGTAGCGGAGCGAATTGTCGCCACTAAAAAGGCGGGCAACGAGGTAGTCGTGGTGTGCTCCGCAATGGGTGATAGCACTGACGAACTGCTGGATTTGGCCAACCAAGTCAACCCGGTTCCTCCAGCCCGCGAGATGGACATGCTGCTTACTGCCGGTGAGCGGATTTCCAATGCACTGGTCGCTATGGCGATCGAGTCCTTTGGTGCCCACGCGCAGTCTTTCACTGGCTCCCAGGCCGGTGTGTTGACCACTGAGCGCCACGGCAATGCGCGCATTATTGATGTCACCCCAGGCCGAGTGCGTGAAGCGCTCGACGAGGGGCGGATTTGTATCGTTGCTGGTTTCCAGGGCGTTAATAAAGAGACCAAAGATATCACCACCCTTGGTCGCGGCGGATCCGATACCACCGCGGTAGCGTTGGCAGCCGCACTGAACGCAGATGTGTGTGAGATTTACTCGGACGTCGACGGAGTTTATACCGCCGATCCGCGGATTGTCTCTAACGCTAAGAAGTTAGAAAAGCTCTCCTTTGAGGAGATGCTCGAGTTGGCGGCCGTCGGCTCGAAGATTCTGGTTCTGCGCAGCGTCGAGTACGCCCGCGCCTTTAATGTTCCCCTGCGAGTTCGCTCGTCTTATAGCAATGACCCCGGCACTCTCATTTCCGGTTCGATGGAGGATATTCCCATGGAAGAAGCAGTTCTCACCGGCGTAGCCACCGATAGCTCCGAGGCTAAGGTCACCATCCTTGGCATTCCCGATCGTCCGGGCGAGGCCGCAACGGTCTTTCGTGCGGTCGCCGATGCGGAGATCAACATCGACATGGTGTTGCAGAACGTCTCCACCTTGGAAGACGGCACCACCGACATCACCTTCACCTGCCCGCGTTCGGATGGCCCCCGGGCGATGGAGCTGCTCAAGAAGATTCAGATCGAGCTCGGCTGGTCCAATGTGCTCTATGACGATCAGGTAGGCAAGGTCTCCCTGATTGGCGCTGGCATGAAGTCCCACCCGGGTGTTACCGCTGATTTCACTGAGGCACTGCGCGATGTGGGAGTCAACATTGAGCTGATCTCTACCTCCGAGATCCGGATTTCGGTACTCATGCGCGAAGCAGACCTTGAGGTTGCTGCACGTGCTCTCCACGAGCGCTTTGAGCTTGGCGGCGAAGACGAAGTGACCGTTTACGCCGGTACCGGCCGCTAGATCGGCTTGAGTCCGAGTTTTCGGGGCAATCTGACCGCGTCACACTGAGACATTCTTTGGTGTGGCGCGGTTTGTGTTCCTAGCCCGTTGCTCTGTCTAAATTAGGGCGTAGAGGTGGCTTAATTGGCTGCCTAGGCGCGTAGACTTAACCCCCAGACCGCACCAGAATTTCCCAGAAAGGGTTTTCGTCCATGACGACCGTTGCAGTAGTGGGTGCCACCGGCCAGGTAGGCCAGGTAATGCGCTCCATCCTTGAGGAGCGTCAGTTCCCGGCCGATAAGGTTCGCTTTTTCGCCTCTCCTCGGTCCGCAGGCAAGCTTCTGACTTTTGCCGGCCAAGAGATTGAGGTGGAAGATCTGAGCCAGGTCACCGAGGAATCAGTCAGTGATGTTGATATCGCACTGTTTTCCGCCGGTGGTTCCACCTCTACTCAGTGGTCGCCGGTATTCGCCGCAGCTGGGGCGACCGTCGTGGATAACTCCTCGGCTTTTCGCCGTGACGTAGACGTGCCGTTGGTGGTCTCCGAGGTCAATCCGCAGGAGGCAGTGAACCCGCCCAAGGGCATTATTGCTAACCCCAACTGCACCACCATGGCCGCAATGCCGGTGCTGAAGGTGCTCCACGACGCAGCTGGTCTGCTCAAGCTCAACGTCTCCTCCTACCAGGCCGTGTCCGGTTCCGGCCTGGCCGGGGTAGAGGCTTTGGCCAAGCAGGTCGCTGAAATTGGGGACCAAAACGTTGGATTGGCTCATGACGGCTCCCTGCTGGCACCCGAGGACTTCGGCCCTTATGTTGCACCGATCGCTTTCAATGCGCTGCCAATGGCCGGCAACCTTGTCGACGATGGTTCGTTCGAGACCGATGAAGAACAAAAGCTGCGCAATGAGTCTCGTCGGATTCTCGGAATCCCGGAGCTGCGGGTATCCGGTACCTGCGTCCGAATCCCGGTGTTTACCGGCCACACCTTGACCATCCACGCCGAGTTTGAGCGCCCGATCACCGTCGAGCAGGCTAACTCCCTGTTGGCTGCTGCCCCCGGCGTCGACCTGGTCGCAGTGCCTACTCCGCTGGCTGCTGCTGGCAAGGATGATTCCCTAGTGGGACGTGTCCGCCAGGATCAGACCGTGGACGATAATCGTGGTTTGGTGCTGGTAGTTTCCGGCGATAACCTGCGCAAGGGTGCCGCTTTGAACACTATTCAGATTGCTGAGCTGCTGGTTTAATCTGCTTTAGTCTGCGGGCTTGTTTTAAGCCTAGAACGCCAGAAACATCCCCCGTGTTAGCCGTTGAGCGGCTGGCACGGGGGATATTTGTTTATGGGGAGCTAGCCGTCGTTGGTGTCTCGTTCTGCCCGGTTGGTCGATTCAAGGAGGTCTTTTCTTGCTCGAGCGACCCGAGAGCGGATGGTGCCAATGCGTACATCTGCGATCTTGGCGGCTTCCTCATAGGTATAGCCGAGCACTTGGGTCAGGATGAGCGCCTCGCGGCGTTCTGCCGGCAGCGAATCGATCAACATCCGGGCGTCGATCCATTCTGACCAGGATGAGGAGTTCATCTCCTCAGAAGAGATGTTGGCAGCGGCATCTTCATATTCGGTGGAAGATTTCCGGGGTCTGGCCATGTCATGCCGGATATTGTCCACCCACACGCGCCTAGCCAGTGATAGTAGCCAGGTGCGCGCGGAGGACCGGGCGGCAAAGCGTGGGAGTGCGCTCATGACCCGGAGATAGGTCTCCTGGGTGAGGTCATCCGCCATGTCTCGACCGCCGAGATGCGCCAGCAAGCGCCAAACATCGTCTTGGGTGGCGCGAATGAACTCTGTGAGCGCAGGCCGGTCGCCCCGACCAGCGCGAAGCGCCAGCTCAGTGACGAAGGCGTCATCGCGGGGGGAGTACGTGCTCACGGTAGTTGAGGTTACCAGGGCAAACGTCGTGCCTAGTGATTCATAACTAGGTTGGTCCTTGCACACCCTCACAGTTTCACTTAGGCTATTAATTAACCGGCGTTGATAAGTTCAGCGCATTGATTGGCTAGAGGAGTAGAAATTATGTCGAATGACAATTCTGCAGCAGACCGAATCGTTGACCGGGGTGTCCGCCCCGCCGTCACCGGCCAGAGCACCCGCCATAACGGCGCACCGGTGCCCTCGGAGAACATCTCCGTCACCGTCGGGCAGCAGGGCCCCAATGTCCTCAATGACATCCACCTGATCGAAAAACTTGCCCACTTCAACCGAGAGAACGTTCCCGAGCGCATCCCGCATGCCAAAGGCCACGGCGCCTTCGGTGAACTGCACATCACCGAAGACGTGTCCGGCTACACCAAGGCAGGACTCTTCCAGCCGGGAACCGTCACCCCGATGGGTGGACGCTTTTCCACCGTCGCTGGCGAAAAGGGCTCCCCAGATACCTGGCGCGATGTTCACGGCTTCGCTCTGCGCTTTTTCACCGAAGAAGGCAACTACGACATCGTGGGCAACAACACCCCGACGTTCTTCATCCGCGATGGCATCAAGTTCGCTGACTTCATCCACTCCCAAAAGCGCCTCCATGGCAGTGCATTGCGCGATGCTGACATGCAATGGGACTTTTGGACCCGCACCCCCGAGAGCGCCCACCAGGTGACCTACCTCATGGGTGACCGCGGCACCCCGAAGACCACCCGCCACCAAAACGGCTACGGTTCCCACACCTACCAGTGGATCAACGAAGCTGGCGAAGCCTTCTGGGTCAAGTATCACTTCATCTCCCGCCAGGGAGTAGAAAACTTCACTGACGCTGAGGCCGCAGAGGTCGCAGGTCAGAACGCCGACTACCACCGCCAAGATCTCTTTGACGCCATCGAACGCGGCGACTACCCAATCTGGGACGTCAAGGTTCAGATCATGCCGGTTGCCGAAGCCGAGCACTACCGCTGGAACCCCTTCGACCTGACCAAGGTCTGGTCCAAGAAGGACTACCCGCGCATCGATGTTGGCCACTTCGTGCTCAACCGCAACCCGCGCAACCATTTCGCCCAGATCGAGCAAATCGCTCTGGATCCCTCGAACTTGGTTCCCGGCATCGGCTTCTCCCCGGACCGGATGCTGCAGGCTCGCATCTTTGCGTACTCCGATCAGCAGCGCTACCGGATCGGAGCAAACTACCGCGACCTACCGGTCAACCAGCCCATCAACCCGGTTAATACCTATAGCAACCAGGGTTCGATGGCCTACTTCTTCGATGACAAAGATCAGCCCACCTACTCCCCGAACCGTTATGACAAGGGGCAGGGATTCTTGGACAACGGCGAGGATTCTTCCTCGGGCCAGAGCTATGGCGCAGCCGGTGATCTCTACGTCAACCCGGACTCCCACGGCACTGACCTGACTCGCGCTGCCTATGTTCAGCACCCCGAGGATGGCGATTTCGTCCAGGCTGGCATCCTCTACCGCGAGGTCTACGATGACGGCGAGAAGGCTCGCCTCGTCAGCAACATCGCCGGTGCTATGGCGGGAGTATCCCCGACGGTTGAAGAGCGTTGTTACTGGTACTGGAGCCAGGTCGATGAGGAGCTTGGTGCCGCAGTGAAGGCGGAGTTCACCAAAAATAGCTAGTCCCTCGTATGCCAGGATGAGGCGCAAATTGTCCTCTGATCCTGATTCTGCCCCGCCACAACATTCCCGTGTGGCGGGGCAGAATGCTTGTCTGAGACTGCTTTTAGCAACTCCAAAAGCTAACCAAATGGCACCTGTGCGGCGGCGCAAGCAGAGACTCAACTAGTCGGCCACGGAAGGTTAAGGCATCATGGGCGCTTAGAAGAAGGATCCACATCTATCGGGAGCAGCCAGCTATGTCAGTACCCTCGCAGAATATTGTCTTGGGTGGCATTGTCGCCCTATCTTTCGTTGCACTATCTCTCACGGCCTGTTCTTCCGTGGATCAAGAAGATGCCGCAAAGGCACTGCCTGAGGACTCGAATACATCCATAGTGATGCACGAACAGCTGCCGCAAACCTCTAGCCAGGACACCACGTCTGTTGCCGCTGCCGCTGCCGCTGCCGGGGCCGGAGCCCAAGAGGCCTTAGCCATTGCAGTCGACTACGATGAGCGTTCCCCACTGTCTAAAGCTGGTCTCTACGGCCAGCTGATTTACCAGGGTTTTACCTCAAATCAGGCGCAATACGCGGTGGATACTATGAGCGCGGATTGGCAAGGCAATGCGCTTCGGTCGGCTTTGGACCATGACACGTATGCGCCCTTATCGGAGTCCGGACTCTATGATCAGCTGATTTATGAAGAGTTCACCCCAGAGCAGACCCAATATGCGGTGGATACTATCGATGCAGATTGGGATGCGAATGCACTCAGCATTGCCCTTGAGTATCAATCGGGCGGGCAGGTGTCGGAATCCGGGATCTATGATCAGCTCATTTACGAAGGCTTTACCCCAGAGCAGGCCAGCTACGCCATTGCCAACCTAGCTGGCTAGCCCCACGTGCTCTCGGTGCCAGCATCGTGGTATTTCCGGTCCACGACGGTGACCCCATAGATCGAGCGGCCCAAGTAATAGGAACCCACGGCGCCGACAATCCAGACTCCGGCAATAGCAATAACCGCTCGGATGAAGTCATTGAGATCAAAGCCGGTGGTGGAGATATCGATGATCAGCTTGGAGACCAGTAGCAGGGGAAAGGCCACACCCACGACCGGGCCGATGAGGTTGGCCCGGGTTAGTGCATCTGGTGCGCGCCACATGGCAACTGCGGTGGTGACCACCATGATGGTGGCAACTATCACGAGGACAGAGACGATGATTTCGGCGATAGTCATAATGATCAGCGACGTCCCTTCGAGATGATGCGAGCCATCGATAGCGTCGGCAAGACGCCGCCAGCGATCGCGGCGAGCAGGGCTACCTCATAAGAGATCGAGGATGCCCGGCCGATGGTCCAGGTGAGGTAGATACAGATCATGGCGTAGAAGATCAGGTCGCTGAGCACCGCGCGGGTTAAAAAGTCGGAGGTGACCAAGATCTGAATGAGGCCTGAGGCCAAAGCCACAGTCATGACAGCAATGCTGCCGGCGATGAGCCATTCGAAGGGGGTCATTGGTTCTGCTCCTTTCGGCCGACTGGGTACTCGTAGAAGCGAGGATCCAGCGTGGTGGTGTCGCCCTGACCGGGCACACCGTGATCGATGTTCCGGATCCCGGGGGACATCCGCTGCTCCATATCGGCCAGGGAAGCAACTACCTCCGCGGGGTCGGAGCCGAAGGCGGCTT
The DNA here is from genome assembly GCF_003716585.1 of Corynebacterium alimapuense. Classification (GTDB taxonomy): domain Bacteria; phylum Actinomycetota; class Actinomycetes; order Mycobacteriales; family Mycobacteriaceae; genus Corynebacterium; species Corynebacterium alimapuense. The sequence continues at coordinate 378,803 of NZ_PTJO01000004.1, read as the reverse complement.
GCACCAGCAGGATGCGGGGATCGCCAGCTTCGGCAGGCTCCCGAAGGCCCAATGACAGGGTGGAAGGAGTGGCGGTGATTGAGCTGGTGAACCAGAAGATCTGCCACTCAGTGGTGACCCGCAGCGGGTAGCGAACTACCACCGGGTCATATCCGGCAGTGGGCCGGAAACCAGCCCAGGCCACCTGGAAACCGGCGACGAAGATCTCCTTGATCCACCAGAGGATATAGACGGGGACGTGCATTTAGCTTCCTCCCTGCAAGTTGGTCATGTCGGGGACGCCAATGGGGTCATCGCCCAAGACGGCATCGGCATAGCCGGTGACATCGAGCAGCCCGTCGGTAGAGACCATCACGGCTTCAACCAGCGGTCCGGCGAAGATGAACATGGCCAGGGAACCGACCATCAGCAGTGCGGCCGGAGCCAACAGTGTGAAAGGAACGCGGAGGTTCTCGGGGTATTTGCGCATCGGTTTGCCCCAGAAGACCTTGCGCCAGACTCGCAGCATAGAAAATAGTGCGCCGATCGAAGCCAGGATCATCACTGAGATAACTAGCCAGGCCTGCCAGTCTCCGGTTCGGGCAATTTCCATGATGATTAGGACCTTGCCCCACATGCCGGAAAATGGTGGGAAGCCAACGATAGAGAAGGCACCCGCCGCGAAGACGACCGCCACTAGCGTGTCTCGCCTAGCCAACCCGGAGAGCTGGGAGAGCAAGCCAGTGGCATAGGTTTCCTCGATGGAACCAGAGGTGAGAATCAACGCTCCCACGGTGATCATGTGGTGCAAGGTGTAGAGCAACCCGGCTGCCAGAGCTCGCTGGGGGTCTTCGGAGGTAAAGGCCATCATCACCAGGATGAAGGGCATACCGTTGATCATCTGATAGCCGAGCACTCGCCGGATGGAATTTTCGGCTAGTCCGGCGAAGCTACCGATGATCATGGTGATCACCATGACGGTGATAATGAGCCAATTCCAGCGATCTTCCAGATCGAAGATATTGACGTAAATGCGGTAGAGCATATACACCGCGACCTTGGTGTGCAGGCCAGAGAATAGGCCCATCACCGCAGCTGAAGTGCCTGGATAGGTACGCGGTAGCCAGGTGTGGACGGGGAACACGCCCGCCTTGGCACTGATAGCGATAACCACCAGGGTCATGGCTACCACTGCCGGTCCGTTTCCGGAAGCCACGCCCTGCAGGGCAGCGATATTGACCGAGCCGGTGACGGCGTAAACGAAACCGACACCTGCCAGCAGCAGCGTTGAGGCCGCCAGGTTAACCAGGACGAAGACTCGTCCACCAGCCAGCCGCGACCAGGTGCCGGACATGACAATCAGCCCATAGGAGGGCAGCAGCATGACCTCGATGAATACGAAGAAGTTGAAGAGGTCGGCGGTAAGCAGTGCGCCGTTGACGCCGGTAATCAAGATCAGTGTCAACGAGGCGTAGTAGCGCGAGACCGTCTCACCGGAGACGGTGGCAAACCAGTTCGCGGTCGCGGCAACGATCATCGTGGTGATGATCATGATCGCGGAGAACGTATCAGCGACGAAGGGGATAGCTACGCCGCCGACGTAGAGGCCGACGCTTTGGGCGATAACGCCATTTTCAGCCGTATAAGCAAATAGCCAAATACCAGCGATGATGCCCAACACGGGTATGGAGATATGGAGAAAATCACGAGCGGGACGCCACGGCAGCAGTACCGCAACAGCGGCGGCCAACAGCGGAATAGCAACGAAGAGGGGAAGGACCCAGTCAACGGTCTGCATCAGCCACGGACTCCTTTCTCGGCGGCCCGGCCCAAGGTAGCGATCGGGTCGGTGATGTTATCGTCCACCGGTTCGACGACATCAGTGTCATCGTCATGGCCCAGGGCCGAGAGGGTGAGCAAGATAGTGGTTGTGGCCATAGCGATCACGATCGCCGTGAGCACGAAAGCCTGGGGGAGCGGGTCGGCGGCATCAGCTAATGAGGTGCGGTCGGGGAAGGGCTCCCCGCGCCAAGCACCCACTCCGCCGGTCAGCAGCATGAGGTTGGCAGCATGTCCCAGCAGGGTCATACCGAAAACGATGCGGACCATGCCGCGTTGTTGGATCAGATATACGGCGCCGGTCACCAGGACGCCGATGGTCAAGGCCATGATCATTGGTTGCTCTCCTTTCCATCGGTGGTCTCTGACTCATAAGCCGGCCCCGGTCTCGCTCCTGTGCCGGGTTGTTCCGACGCGCGGTGGTATTGCCCCAGCACTGAGACTGGGGAAGACGCGGGGTTGATCGGGGCGGGGTAAGCCTCGGTGTGGTTGTGATCTGCCTCGACCTGTGGGGTTGCAGGCAGTGGGCCATCGCCGTCGCGTGCCCAGATCAACTCGTCGGCCTCTGCACCTGGGCGCAGGTAACCGCCGAGGGCGTTGATGGCCATAGACAACATGCCCAAGACGGCCAAGTAGATGCCCAAGTCGAAGATCAGCGAGGTAGTCATGTGCTCGCCGAGGATGTAGCCGTGAATGGCATAGAGGAAAGAGCCCTTGAACAGGCCCACAAAGCCGGCAGCCAGGGCGGTGATAATACCGATACCGGTCAACCAGATCGGGGTGGATTCGCGGAAGACAATCGAGTCTTGGCCGCGAGAGAGATAAGCCAAGCCCAACGCTGCACCCATGATCAGGGCCGCGACGAAGCCGCCGCCAGGGTCTTGGTGGCCGCGCATAAACACCAGCACGCTCAGCACCGCCAGGATCGGGATAACCAAGATGATGACCTTGCGCATCGGGATGGAGTTGAGCTGCGATTGCCCGAAGGGTGCTGGGCGGGTGCCCTCCTTGAACGGCTGTCGCGGCATCGACTGGACCACTGCGGCGATAACGACTGCGGCCATGCCCAAAACGGAGAGCTCGCCGAGAGTATCTAGTGCACGGAACTCCACCAAGATCGTGGCCACAACATTCTGGCCACTGGTAATTTCTGGGGCTTCTTGGAGATACCACAGTGCCAGCTCAGAGCGTTCTCTTCGTCCGGTGAGGGTATAAACACCAAGGAAAGCGACCACACCAGCAGCCAAAGCGATGATCAAGGAACCAAGCTTACGAGCCTGGGATTTAACCTCTGGGAACTGTTCCGGCTGGTAGCGCAGCACCATCATGATGACGATGACGGTCAGTGCTTCCACCGTCAGCTGGGTCAAAGCGACATCCGGTGCGCCCAACAACATCATCTGCAAGCTGATACCGGTGCCAGCGGTACCCACCAGCACGGCTGCTGAAAGGCGGTTGCGGGTGATCATCAAACCGATGACCGAGAAGACAATAATCACCAGCGGAATGAGATCCCACAGGTTGTCTAGGCCCTCTGCGCGAGGTTGCAATGCAACTCCGTCGAGGCCACCCTTGCGGATTGAATCGATCACAGCGGCAGCACCCAGGGTGATCACCAATATGACCAAAGGCTTGAGATGGCGCGCCGGGTTGTGGTTATTAGCCATCGCGCCCAGTCCGCGTCCGAACTGCTTGGAAGCTTCCAAGATGGCGTGCAGCGCCTGGTTACCAGTGAAGGGGAAGAACTCTCGTCCTTCCAAAACTGGCCAGATGCGCTTGCGAGCGACCACGCCGATCACGCCCACGATTAGTACGGCCACGGAGATCAGCAGCGGAACATTAATTCCGTGCCACAGTGCCAAGTGCACATCGGCCTCGAGGCCGATGGAGGAGACGATGGCATTGACGGGGGCGTCGAAAAGCCCGATGACCAAGGCCAGCGGCAGGGACATCAGGCCTGGCAACGCGGCCGGTAGCCAGAGCGAGACCGGAGCTTCATGGACATCCGACATATCCCGCGGGCCGTCGATAAAGGCACCAAAGACGATCTTGGCGGAGTAGGTGAAGGTCAACACCGCACCTATTGCGGCGGCTACCAGCAAGATCACGACGCCGGCATTGCCTACTGGGGCGTCCTCAAAGGCGGTGAGCATGCCTTCCTTGGAGACGAAACCCAGCAGCGGGGGAACCGCAGCCATCGACGCAGCGCCAATGACCACGGAGCCGAAGGTCCACGGCATCTTGTCCCAGAGCTTGCCCAACCGCCGGATATCGCGCGAGCCAGCCTCGTGGTCAATCACGCCGATGAGCATGAACAATGAGGACTTAAACAGCGCGTGCGCGGCGGTGTGCACCACGGCGGCAGCCAGCGCGAAGGGAGTGCCCACGCCAATGGTGGCCACGATCCAACCCAGGTGCGAAACGGTGGAATAGGCCGTGAGCTTCTTCAAATCCGTCTTTTGTACCGCGAAGCCAGAAGCCATGACCGCGGTGGTCATACCGACGACAATGAGCAGCCAGTTCCACACCGCCACGTCGTGGAAGATGGTGGAAAAGCGCAGTAGCAGGTAGATACCAGCTTTGACCACGGCGGCAGCATGCAGGAACGCTGAGACCGGGGTGGCCGCAGCCATGGCCTCCGGCAGCCAGAAGTGGAAGGGAAGCTGTGCAGCCTTAGTAAAGGCCGCAAGCGCAATCAAGACGGCTACCCAGCCAGTCATCGTGGGATTATCTGCCCAGACGTTGCTATTGAGAATGCCCTGCACATTGGTCGTGCCCGCCGAGGTAGCGGCGATGGATACGGCCACCAGCAGCGCCAGCCCACCGACGAAGGTCAGAATCAAGGTGCGCAGAGAACCTGCCTCGCCGCCGGAACCGGAACGCGCGATGAGCATGAACGAAGCTAGGGAGACCAGTTCCCAGGCCAAAAATAGCAAGATAACGTCATCGGCCAGCACCAACAGCAAAATCGAGAGCGTAAACGCCGTCATTAGGACGTAGAAGCTGGTGTTGCCTTGTTTTTTGGGCAGATAAGCGGCGGAATAAATAAAGACCACTGCGCCAATGACGAGCGCCAACATGGCGAAGAACACACCGAGTGCGTCCCCGCGGAGGGCAAAACTCACGTCCATACCGGGAGCTACGACATCTGGAACCCACACTCGGGTGAACTCCAGCACCTCGCCATCGAGGATCGCCGGCAGCTGTATTCCCAGCACCGTTGCTCCGGCGAGGAAGAGGGCCGCGAGGGGCCATCCCGCCTTTCTGTCCAGTACACGCACCGCGGGAGGGGCTAAAATAACCGCCATTGCCGCGAGCGCTATGACAACCATCAAGGTCACGGGGGAATCACGCTCGATTTTCTGATCGGGGGTATGCCGAACTCGCAGAATTTACCTGTATTACTTTAGCAGGACCGATATTCGGTGCGCCTAAGTTGGTAAGACCTTAAGGCCACTAGATTTTAGGCTATGAGCCTGCCAGACTCCCGCGCCCGCCAGTGGATACTTGCCTTGTTATTGACGATCCCATTGATCATCGGGGCGGTGGTAGCGGCCGTCGGTGGACTTGATCCGCTGCGTTCTTGGACCTCGGCCGCCGAGCCAGCTGGTGCCCCAGCCGCTGCTGGCCCCACAGGTATTGATCCCACCGAGCTTGTCGACGCCCGCCGTGCTGCCGGCGAAGCCGCCTCCCAAGCAGGGTTCCTGACCACCGGCACCGGAGAACTGCTCGACGGGACAGGTCAGTTGCAAGAAGGCGCGACCACCTTGCCTGACCAATTTAGTGAGGCAGTCTCCGGCGCCCAATTGCTCTCTAATGGCATGGTCGAACTCCAAGCCGGCGTAGGCCAACTCGGCACCGGAGCAGTAGAGGTTGCCGATGGCGTGGGGACGGCGGTTGACCAAGTGGTGGGATTTGGTGCCATGCGCGGACAGCTGATCGAGGCCATTGATTACTCCATCTCGGAGCTAGAGGCCGCCGAGGATGTCAGCGGCGAAACGGTAGACCCACGGCTGGTCGAGGCCAGGGAAGCCTTGGTTGATCTGCGGGGACAAGCTGAACTGATTGATATCGATGGCGAGCTAACCGCGCAGTTGACCGATCTGAAAGATGGTTCCCGAGAACTGGCCAACCAGCTTTCGGTGCCTGGCTATAGCTTCCATGACGGTGTCTACACCGCGACCAAAGCCGCTCAAGACCTTTCCTATGGCCTGAGCCAATCCCAGCCCGGAATCGACGACGCAGTGGAAGGGGCTTCCTCACTGGATGAAGGAGCTGCCCGGATCGACGCCATGGCCACCCAAACCCAAGACAGGATTGACGCCATCCAACGCGCGCTGCCGGTGGTCCAGGTGGCAGATACCGACGGCCAATCCGAGGAAGAATCCCTCGGTAGTGTTCTCTCGCCGATCTATGCCATGCTCATCGCCGCCATCGTCATGCTTGGTGGTGCTGCCACCGGGATGGCGTTGTACCAACGTCGAGCCCACGGCTGGTGGCTGCTCACAGGCGCGGTAGTGGGATTGAGCACGCTGGGAGTGATGCTGCTGGCGATCGTCTCCACCGGGTTCAGCCTCCAGCTCGCGGCTGGCTCTGCGCTGGTGCTAGCACTGTCGGTGCTGGCCGCAGCTGCACTGACCCGAGCAACCTTGCGGCTCTTTGGCCCGGTGGCTGGCTCCATAGTGGTGGCAGTGGGCAGTCTGATCCAGGTGGGCGTAGTCGGCTGGGTGTGGAAGAGCGCAGCCTCCACCAATGTGTCAGTGCTGTGGCAGATCCTGGCAAACCTCTCGCCGTTGAACTGGGCGACCTCCGCACTAACGGTGCTGGGCAACCAAGGCACGGCCCAAGCACTCTGGCTGGCGCTGGCAGTGCTGGGGTCCCTCTCAGTGATTGGCATCGTGGCCGCGGTGCTGGGAAATAAGAAGGCCGAAGAGGTTGTGGCTGCTTGATCGTTCTAGCCTCCCAGCCAGGCTGGGGGCTGAGCAGACGATGAATTACGAACAACCCCCGCTGTCAAAGAATCTGACAGCGGGGGTTGTTGATTGGTCGGGATAACAGGATTTGAACCTGCGACCTCCTCGTCCCGAACGAGGCACGCTACCAAGCTGCGCCATATCCCGGCGTACTGTTTCGTACTTGGGATACCTTAGCCGAACATGCCCGTAACTGGCAAAACGCCAGTTAGTCGGGGCGTTCACTAATTCGCAGGAGAGTGGCCGAGGGGCGGCAGAAGAGCCGAAAGGGCACGAATTTCGAGGTGCCCAGGCCATTGGACACATGCATGAGCATGCCCCCGAAGGTGTGCAAGCCTTGGACACGCGCACGATCAATTCCGCAGTTGGTCACGATGGCCGTGGACCCAGGCAAGCACAGCTGGCCGCCGTGAGTGTGCCCAGATAATGACAACTGGTAGCCGTCTTCGGCGAACTGGGCCAGTACGCGCGGCTCCGGCGCATGCAGCAGTGCCAGCGACAGGTCTGCATCGACATTGGGAGCGCCCGCGATCTGCTGATAATCATCGAGATCGTGATGGGGATCATCGACCCCGGCAGCGGCGATGCGCACGGGCCCGACCTGGAATTCCAGCCTCCGGTGGGTCGCGTCCTGCCAGCCGCGTTCGATAAACGCCGCCCGCATATCCCGCCACGGAAGATCGACATAGGAAGGGGTGTTTCGGCGCTTGAACAAGTAAGAGAAGGGATTAGCTAACCGTGGGGCCCAGTAGTCATTGGTGCCGAAGATAAACATTCCGGGCCGATTCAATAGCGGGCCTAGGGCACGCAGAACATCGGGTACCGCGTGAGCGTCGGAAAGGTTATCGCCGGTGTTGACCACCAGGTCCGGGTTGAGCGCATCGAGGGCAGAAACCCACGCGATCTTGGTGTCTTGGCCGGGGATCATATGCAGGTCAGAGATATGGAGAATGGTGAACTCGTCCCGACCGCGCAGCGTGCCCGGAGCTAAGAGTGGGAGAGAGACTTGTTTGAGCTCAAATTTCCGCAACTCGGCATGCCCCCAGGCGGCAATGCCTGCCCCAGCAATGCCCGCCGCGCCGATTGCGGAGGCGATGTTCAACAAGCGTTTGGTCACCTTGGGCGTTAGCTTCATCCATGTCATCTTACCTGGCGGGTACCGTGGTCGATATGAGTGAGCTGAAAGCCAAGATCAGAGCAGACCTGAAGACTTCTATGAAGGCTAAGGACAAACAACGTACCGGCACCATTCGCATGTTGCTGGCCGCAATCCAGACGGAAGAGACCGCTGGAACTAAGCACGAAGTGACCGACCAAGACGTCCTGACGGTCATCGCCAGGGAGATTAAAAAGCGCCGAGAGTCCGCAGAGATCTACGCTGCCAACGATCGTCAGGAACTCGCTGATGCGGAGCTGGCCGAGGTAGCAGTGTTGGAGGACTACCAGCCCACACAGCTCGATGACGTGGCACTGGCCGCCGTCGTCGATGGTGCGGTAGCCGGAGTAGCCGCAGAACAAGGTATTGAGCCCGCAGAGGTCTCAATGAAGCAGATGGGCCAGGTCATGAAAGCTGCCACCGCAGCAGCCGCCGGCCAGGCAGACGGAAAGCGGCTGTCGACCGCCGTCCGGGCACGCCTTGCTAGCTAATTAGTTGTTGCCCCGGAAGGCGTCGAGTAGCTGTTCACGAAGGTTATCGACGTCTTCTTGGGTTACCCCGGGAAGTGGATCTGCCGGTTCAGGCTCTGAGGTGGGGGCCTCAGTGCTCGTCGGGGTTGACGTGGTGGTGGTAGCGGTGGGAGTGGGGACCACACCGTCGGAGATCTCGAGAATCACCGTTCCGCCATCCCGAAGAATGCCATCTTCGGCCACGGCGCGAACTACGTAGCCGCGCGGCATGAAACTACCAGTGACAGTCCTGGTGGTTACGGAGTATCCGAATCGCTCGAGGGAGCTACGAGCGTTGCTCTCGCTGAGTCCTACTACTGCTTCCAACTGTGCCTGTGACGTTCCCTCATCGAACTTGGAGTCATAATCCGGCAGTGTGCCGTTGAGTGCTGCAGGCAGCTGGTTGGCGGTCTGGAACCAAGAGGCAGCTGGCTCATTTCCACCGAAGAGGTTGCCGCTGGAGCACTGGCGCACCGGCGAAGAACACAACGGAGAAACGGTGGTTCCATCGTTGTAAATATAAGGCGCTGAGGCGAAGCCACTGTTGAACCCTAAGAAGGCTGCAGACTGGTGAGATTCGGTGGTGCCAGTCTTAGCGGCAGCTTCACCACTCCAGCCAGCATTCTGTGCAGCCCGGCTACCCGTGCCGGTCTTGAGGTCCTCGGACATGCCGGACGTGAGTGCGTCGGCCACATCTGGATCGAGGGCGTCCTCACATGCCGGGCGATCGAGGAATACCTCTTGGCCATCTCGGTCGGTGACTTTAGCGATCGGGTTGGGCTCACACCATCGTCCGGATGAGGCCAGCGTCGCGCCGACGTTGGCCAATTCCAGCGGGTTTACCGCGTTCGGGCCCAAGGTAAAGGAGCCAAGATTGGCTGCCTTGGTGTACTCCGCGATTGATTGTTCCCCGTCGTAGCTACCTTCCTCGGCGTAGCTGCGCAGTCCTAGATTGACAGCAATGTCGACGACCTCGGAGACCCCGACTGCACCGATGAGCTGAACGAAGGGGGTGTTTGGGGAGAGCGCCAAAGCATCCTGCAATGTCATTTGATCAGGGTAGGTGCCTGAGTTTTCCACGCAATAGGTGTTGGCAGGGCAATTGGCAGCGCCACCATTGCCTAGACCTTGAGCCTCATAGCGTGTGGGCACATCCAACTCGGTATCCAGACCCATGCCTTGGTCGAGTGCAGCTGCGGCGGTGAAGATCTTGAACACCGAACCCGCGCCATTGCCCACCATGGAGCTGGGCTGCGGGAGCACCGTCTCCCCGGCGTCAAGATCGAGACCGTAGTTGCGGGAGGACGTCATTGCGAGAATATCTCGGGAATCTTGACCTGGCTCGATGACATTCATGACTTCAGCAACGCCAGTAGCCATCGGGTCTACCGCAGTGGTGACGGCGGAATGCGCGGCTTCTTGAGCCTGCGGATCCAGCGTGGTGGTGATGGTATAAGCATCCTCGCGCAACATCTCGTAGCTGATTCCCTTGGAATCCAGGTAGTTCAGCGCGTAATCACAGAAGAATCCCTTGTCATCGGCAGCGATGCAGCCATTGGGCAACGTGGCAGGCGATTCGAGGACTCCCAGCGGCTCGGCGGCATAAGCATCAGCTGTGGCCTGGTCCAGATGGCCGTTGGAAACCATTGACTGCAAGACGGTATTGCGGCGGGCGGTAGCACCTTCTGGATTGGTATACGGGTTCAGCGCTTCGGAGGACTGGACCATGCCCGCCAGCATTGCCGACTGCGGAACGCTCAACTCTGCGGCAGAGATACCGAAATAGGTTTGGGCAGCAGCCTCGATTCCATAGGCATGATTGCCGAAGGAGACCAGGTTGAGATAGCGGGTGAGGATCTCGTCTTTGCTGAGCTCTCGGTCTAGATCTGCGGCCATGCGCATCTCCCGGAGTTTGCGGGGGATCGACTGCTCGACGGCTGCCGCCTGCTCATCTTCGCTAGCTGCATCGATTAGCAGCAGGTAGTTTTTCACATACTGCTGATTGAGGGTTGAAGCTCCCTGCTCGACGCCGCCGGCAGCGAGGTTGGTCACCAAAGCACGGGCGGTGCCCTGGATATCGACGCCGTCGTGCTCATAGAAGCGTTGATCCTCGACGGAGACGATCGCCTGTTTCATCGACACCGCGATGTCCTCGCCGCTGACTTCATAGCGGCGTTGATTAAACAACCAGGCCATCGGTTCTCCGGTGGCATCTGTGATGGTGGTGACCCCGGGGGTGTCACCAGTGGTCAGATCCGAGAGATTGGACTGCATGGTTTCATTCGTCCGGGCAAGAGCGACCCCAGAGATTCCAGCCACGGGAACGAGGGCCAATGCGCCTACTACACCAGCGGCGGTGGTGGCGGCGAGTATTTTTGCCAGGCTTTTTGAAACAGACACGGGTATTACCCTACGCATGCCAGGGGTGTGGTGGGAACTATTTATTGCCCCTGGAAGTGTGACGCACTCGACTTGTTGCCGTTTCCCTGCATAAACTTACACCGACACAACGCCTTTGGCCTCAAGAATGAGAGCCAGTCGAAAGGAGCGCATGATGGCTGTACCAATTACTGGAGAGACCCTCAGTTCCTCGGACGATCAGTCGACTCTCTGCCTGGAGCGCGGTGAATGGATTACGCAGGCCAAGTGCCGTGCTGGCGATCCGGACGCCCTCTTCGTTAGAGGTGCTGAGCAACGCAAAGCCGCAGTAGTTTGTCGGCATTGCTCCGTGGTCTTGGAATGTCGGGCAGATGCCCTAGATAACCGCGTTGAGTTCGGAGTGTGGGGTGGCCTGACTGAGCGTCAACGTCGTGCCCTGCTGCGCAAAAATCCCCATATTACTAACTGGGCCGAGTACCTAGCCGCAGGCGGGGAACTCGAAGGGGTCTGACCTGAAATAGGTAAGGTAGTCGCCATGACTACTTGGGAATATGCGACCGTTCCATTGCTGACACATGCCACCAAGCAAATCCTCGATGCTTGGGGCGAAGACGGCTGGGAGCTCGTCAGCGTCACCCCCGGCCCGAACCCGGAAAATGTTGTGGCGTACATGAAACGGGAGAAGTGACTCCTGTGACCAACTCTGAGCGTTTGGCACAGCTAGATATTGCCCTCCCCACCGTGGCGGCCCCGGTCGCTGCCTACGTTCCAGCCATCCGCACGGGCAATCAAGTGTGGACCTCTGGCCAGCTGCCCTTCGTAGCGGGCGTGCTGCCGGCCACCGGAAAGGTGGGCGCTGAGGTGACTGCAGAGCAGGCTCAAGACTATGCCCGGATTGCGGTGCTTAATGCGCTGGCGGCGGTAGATGCTCTGGTAGGCATCGATCAGGTCACTCGAGTGCTGAAGATCGTCGGTTTCGTCTCTTCCGCAGAAGGATTCACCGGCCAGCCAGGCGTGGTTAACGGTGCTTCGAATCTGGTGGGGGAGATCTTTGGTGAGGCTGGTTCACATGCCCGCTCCGCAGTCGGGGTAGCGGAGCTGCCACTGGGCTCGCCGGTAGAGGTAGAGCTGATCGTGGAGATCGCAGACTGATCGCCGGTCTAGGATCGCTCGGTTCGGCGGGTATCGCAATCAAGGCTAAACTGGTCGGCATGGAGCATCCTGCCTACAGTCAGCTTCGACCGGTCACCGAGTCTGTGTCCGTTGTCCTGTGTCCAAACCCGGGTTATGCATCCCTCGAGGGGACCAACTCGTGGATAGTCCGTGCGGAGGGTGATCCCCACAGCATCGTCATTGATCCAGGCCCCGAGGACGAAGGCCACCTTAATGTCCTCGGCGCCAAGGCCGGTGAAGTGGCAGTGACACTGCTTACCCACCGCCACCATGACCATGCCGATGGGGCGCATCGTTTCCGTCAGCTCACCGGTGTTCCGGTTCGCGCTTTCGACGCCACCAGCTGCGAGGGTGGTGGTATCGCGCTGACCGACGGGGAGGTTATCTCTGTCGAAGGTGTCACCCCGCAGATCGAAGTCGTGGCTACCCCAGGCCATACCGGCGACTCAGTCTGCTTTTTCGTCTGGTCTGGTGTGCCTGGTGAATCCGATCTTGAGGGTGTCATTACCGGTGACACCATCGTCGGCCGCCACACCACAATGATCTCGGAAACTGACGGAGACCTCGGCCAGTACCTTGAGAGCCTTCAGCTGCTGGAGGATCGCGGCCAGGGCATCATGCTGCTGCCCGGGCATGGTCCGGAAGGCCAAGACCTAGCGGCCTTTGCTCGCAAGTACATCGACCGTCGTGTCTACCGCCTCAATCAAATCCGAGAGGTCCAAGCCCGTCTGGGCAAGGATGTGGATCTGAAGACCTTGATCGATGAGATCTACGATGATGTTGATCCAGTTTTGCGCCACGCTGCTGAGCAGTCCACGCGAGTGGCTCTGCGTTACCTCGAGCGTGAGAGCTCAGAGTCTCTCTGATAGCTAGTCCCTGCTAAAACCGCTAAAGCCCGCGAACTACTGTTCGCGGGCTTTTGATGTGCGCTGTTGCCAGCGCGGGGATGAGCTTAGTTGCTCTTAGCGTTGCTCTTAGCGGGCACGCTTAGCCAAGTACTCGGTGTTAACGATGAGCACCGACTTGCCTTCTAGTCGGATCCAGCCTCGGTGGGCGAACGTGGCCAAAGCCTTGTTCACGGTCTCCCGAGAAGCGCCGACCAGCTGGGCGATCTCTTCCTGGGTGAGGTCGTGGTTGACCCGCAGGGCGCCGCCTTCCTGGCTGCCGAAGCGGTTAGCCAGCTGCAGGAGCGTTTTAGCTACGCGGCCGGGGACATCCGTGAAGATGAGATCCGCCAGTGAGGCATTGGTGCGACGCAAGCGACGAGCAAGTACCCGCAAAAGTTGCTGGGCGATCTCCGGGTAGTCAGTGACCCATTGCCTGAGCATCTCCGAGTTCATTGTTGCGGCGTGAACTTCGGTGACACAGACCGCAGAAGACGTACGCGGGCCGGGATCGAAGATGGAAAGTTCACCGAACATATCGGATGGGCCCATGACGGTCAGGAGGTTTTCTCGACCGTCCGAAGCATGCCTAGCGAGCTTCACTTTGCCGGAGGTGATGATGTAGAGGCGGTCGCCTGGTTCACCCTCTTCGAAGATGGTGGTTCCTCGGGGGTAGCGGACGGTTTCCATATCTTTGGTCAGGTTGCTCACGGCAACCGGATCAACTCCCTGGAAAATTCCAGCTCGGGACAGGATCTCCTGTACACCTTCCACTTAACTACTCCTCGATGTTGATCGACGTCGCGCCGGGAGAACCCTGATGTGGGTGGCCCGACGGGCAACCGTGACTCTCGGCGCAGTGTGTTTCTAACCACTTTAGCGTGGAATCGGTCACTTGGGCGGTTTCCGAGTTAAATTGTCACAATTTCCGTGAAAGATACTATCTTACTGGGGTGATTCTTAGCCATTCTCGGATGTCGTATCTCCATGCGTCTCTGAGTCCGTGGGGGCGTCATCCTCTGCCTGCGTTTCCGCATGTTGGGGCGCCTCTGGAGAGCGTGGAGACAGGATTGCTGATTCCAAACGCTCCATCTGCAGCGCGAACAGAGCTATAACAATCGGCGCTGCAACAACTAGAACCATGGTCATGGGGGATCATTCTAGTGGTTAAACTGGCGAGTATGTCCTTTACTCCGCGTGACCATCGCCGCCCCGGTTCCCATCCAGCGGCTAGGGGCCAGGAAACAGACTTAGGGCGCACTCGGCGGGCTCGGCGGATCAACCGGACACTTGCCCAGGAATATCCGGATGCCCGCTGCGAGTTGGATTTTCATAATCCGCTAGAGCTGACCGTGGCTACGGTACTGTCCGCCCAGTGCACGGACGTCCGAGTCAATCAGGTCACCCCGGAGTTGTTTCTTCGCTATCCCACTGCGGCTGACTACGCGGCTGCCACACCTGCCGAGATCGCGGAGATTATCCGACCTACCGGCTTCCAGCACTCCAAAGCTCGGCACTTAGTGGGGATCGGGGAAGCACTCGTCGGGCGTTTTCATGGCCAAGTCCCCGAGGCACTCGATGATCTAGTGAGCCTGCCCGGAGTAGGGCGCAAGACCGCTCATGTAGTCCGAGGAAACGCCTTCGGACTACCAGGTCTGACCGTGGACACCCATTTCTCTAGATTGGTACGTCGGCTGCTGCTGACTACCGAGACCGATCCCGTCAAAATTGAATATGCGTTAGCGTCCATGATTGAAAAGAAGGAGTGGACGATGTTCTCTCACCGGTTGATTTTCCATGGGCGGCGGGTCTGTCACTCTCGGAACCCGGAATGTGCCCGTTGCCCGATTGCCTATGATTGTCCTTCGTTTGCGGAGACCCCATGAAAAAACAGCTCATCTGGATAACCATCGCAGGTCTCATCCTGACGGTGGTAGTCATCGTGGCGGCTGTGGCCATGCTGGGCAGTATCAACTCCTCATCGGAATCAACCGCAGATCCGGAGGCTTCGATCGACGATGTTGCTCCCGAGGCGCTTGTTGAGCAGCGGCCTGATTGTCCCTCGACCGGAATCGGAGGGGTAGATCTGGAATGCCTCGGCGGTGCCAACGGCGAGGCTGCCCAAGACGCGGGCACCACGGTGGTCAACGTATGGGCTTGGTGGTGTGGGCCCTGCCGTGATGAGCTGCCGCATTTTGATCAATTTGCTGCCGAGCATCCGGAATACGACGTTGTCGGCGTTCATGCTGATACCAATCCAGGTAACGGTTCTGCCATGCTCAACGAGCTGGGGATTGAGATGCCCAGCTACCAAGACGATGACAATTCCTTCGCAGGTAATCTCGGACTGCCCGGGGTCATCCCCATTACCGTCGTGTTTGTTGATGGCCAGCAGGTGGGAATGTTTGCCACTCCCTTTGACTCCGCAGCTGACCTTGAGACGGCCGTTGCCGGAGTCGTGGGAGATGTGAATGGTTAATTTTCCGCTCAACGACCAGCCCGGCAGCAACTGCGAACTACGCCCCGAGCACGCCCCGCGCTGGCTCAACGGCATGATTGAAGCAATCCCCAGCTCACGCACGCACGTCGATGTTCGCGGCGTCGATTCGCGGGGTCTACAAAGCCCGCGTAGCGACGCCCGTCGGGCCGCTGTTCTCATGCTCCTGGCCGGCTCCGATCACGGCGGCGAAGGACTCCCCGATGACGCGACCATCGTGCTGACCCACAGGTCACCGACGATGCGTTCGCATTCCGGCCAGATTGCTTTCCCCGGCGGACGAGTAGACCCCATCGATGCCAACCCCGTCGATGCGGCGCTGCGCGAGGCCTGGGAGGAAGTCGGTCTCGACCGCGGTGAGGTCACCCCGATGGCCGAGCTCGATGTTGTTCATATCCGGCCTTCCGGATATCCAGTTCACCCAGTGCTGGGCTATTGGCACAGTCCGTCTGCGGTGGGTGTTGCCAGCCCCGCCGAGACCGATGATGTGTTCTCCGTGCCGCTACAACAGCTCATCGATCCGACTAACCGGCTGATGGTGGGCTGGGCTGGATGGCAGGGACCAGCTTTTAAGGTCAACGATTATCTGGTGTGGGGGTTTACCGCCGGCTTATTATCGGCGATGTTGGATGAAGCCGGTTGGCAGCAGCCGTGGAATCGCAATGAGACTCTGAGCCTGGAAATTGCGTTGGCTAACTCTCGTAATAATGAGCCACAGGTTAAACAGGTACGATTTTCTGGGTAACCCTTTTCTGGAGAAAGCACCCCTTCGCCCGTGACACCTGCACTGATCGTTGATGGACTCATCGTCCTGGCTCTCGCGTTGGCTATTGCCAGCGGGTGGCGGCAGGGAGCTTTCGCCTCGATTCTGTCGACCGTAGGCGTTCTCGCTGGCCTCATCATTGGTTCGGCGCTGGCGCCGTGGGCGATGCAATTTAGTGATGTCTCTGCCCTGCGGTTCCTACTCGGGCTGGGCACCGTGATCATGCTGGTCGGACTAGGGAACATGGTCGGCGGGATGCTGGGGTCCTCCGTCCGTGACCGGATGCGCCTGCGTGCTTCACAAACGCTCGATTCCGCCGTCGGTGCAGCTTTTTCTGCCGCGGCTACGCTCTTGGTTATCTGGCTGGTATCTATTCCGCTGGCCTCGGGATTGCCGGCTCAAGCATCCCAAGGCATTGGCCAATCTCGGATCCTGGGTTTTGTCGACCGCAACGCGCCTTCGGGGCTCAACCAGCTTCCCAACGAGATTTCCGCCGCGCTCGATGAATCCGGCCTACCACCGCTGTTTTCTCCCTTCGACCAACCTGAGGTCCGCGAGGTTGAGGCGCCCAATATCCAGGTGGAAGATACCGAGCTCGTTGAAGCGATGCGCCCCTCGGTCATCCACGTGTTGAGCAGTTCAGATACCTGCCAGCGTCAACTCTCCGGCTCTGGATTTGTTACCTCGCCTGATTATGTAATCACCAATGCGCACGTGGTCGCTGGCACCCAGACCGTCCGCTTAGACACCGTCCTGGGCGTTCGTGACGCCGAGGTGGTCTATTACAACCCAGAGGTCGACGTTGCGGTTCTCTACTCCCCAGAGCTCAATCTTCCCACCCTGCCGTGGGCTAGTGACGCTGCTGTCTCCGGTGATGATTCCATTGTGATGGGCTTCCCAGAGTCCGGTCCCTTTGAAGCCGCTCCAGCTCGCATCCGAGACAAGATGGTTATCGCCGGACCGGATATCTATGCCGCCGGGCGCATTGAGCGCGAAGCCTATACCGTCCGTGGCACCATTCGGCAGGGCAATTCTGGTGGGCCGCTGGTGAACACCGACGGGGCAGTATTAGGACTGGTCTTTGGCGCCAGCACTGATCAGACTGATACCGGCTACGCATTGACCGCAGCGGAAGTTCAAAGCCAGATCGGAGATATCACGCTGCTGAACACGCCAGTTGATACCCGAGAATGCGTCGGGGCTTAGAGCCTACGGCCGAGGAAATCGACGATCTTGGCTACCAGCACGGCGGGATCTTCGAGCTGGGGCAGATTCTTAGTCCGAGGGACGATGGCAGTAGATACCGGCCCAGATACTCGTGACTGAGAGCGGATGGTGAGATGCCGCCACGCCCGCACATCAGGATGGATGAGCAAGCTTGGAGCCGCAACCTTTCCGTCCAATGAGCGAAGGGGCACCGCGGCGGTCAGCAGCCGATTATTACGAACGATGGCAGGCAGCGCATTCCCGATCTCTGCTGACTTTTGCCGCAGTTCCAGTACCTCATCAAAGGCTGGAGTCTGCTGGAATCGACCGTCGGTGTTGAGCCGAAGTTGCCTGCGATAGGCCATCGGAATTAAACCTGGAATCCGGCAGAGCACGGAGGCAGGCAGCCGGGAGAAGGTACTGCGAACCAGCAACCAGGGAAAGTTCCATGGTCGAGCGGCAATCGCCCGACGCAAATCCGTCGGATGGGCAGAACTAATCGAGACCAGCGCGGCCACTCGTTCTGGATATTGGGCCGCCAGCGTCCAAGCGATAGCGCCGCCGGTGTCTGATCCGACCACCACTGCGTTGTCATGACCCATGGCCAGAATCAGACCAGCGATATCGCCAGTGGCTGTTCGCAGCCCGTCACCAGCGGTCCCGGGCGGTTTATCGGACATGCCATAGCCACGGGCGTCGACTGCCGCAACGTGGAATCCAGCTGCCGCCAAAGGCTCAATGACCTCGCTGAACTCGAACCAGCCGCTGAAGGAGCCATGCAGGAGCACGATGAGTGGGTTGGTGTCCTCCCCAGCTGTGGCTACGTGCAAACGCACACCGCGGGTGTGTACCAATTCATGTTCGTAGGAACCCGATAGCTCCACGACAGACGGCGGGAGGGGTCGGTGACGCTGACGGCGTGTGCTCACTGATTCCTCCTTCAATGCTGGCTAAAAGACTTGGTCGGATCATCGGAAACTCCGCCCGGTCCAGAGGACAACGAGCGGAGTCTAGTGGCCGTGCAGTACTAGCTGTAGAGGCCCTTGTTCTTGGGCTCCAAGTTCTCAGTGGCCTTGCCGGGGGTGAGCTTGGTGAGCTCATTGACCGAGGCAATGGTCTTTTTTGGAGCTCCCATCTTCTTGATCTTGCGCCACCCAAATAGTGCCAGGGCGGCGGCTAGGACGAGCATGACCAAAAAGACGATCAGGAATGCTGCCCAGCGCTGCAACCACACAGAGAGCAGCTCGGCGGCAAAGAAGAAGAAGAAAAAGGAGCTATAGAGAGCGATGGTGCCAGCGACGGCGAACAACCCGCCACCCAAAACACCCTTCTTGGCCTCGCCGGCCAGCTCAGCTTTGGCTAGTTCCAGTTCGGAGCGAAACAGATCGGACATCTGCGAGGTGGCATTCGATACCAGCTCTCCGATGGATCCTTCTCCCTTGGGGGAGGTATCCACGTCGCTCAGCGGAATCGAGTTGACCCGTGGGGTGAAATCCTTCGGGCCGTCGGTGAAAAGTCCGTCTTTGCTCACGGTGTGCCTTCCTGCTGCAAGTTTCATGCTTTTTCAGCTAATAGTGCCACGGATCCGCAGCGATTGCGCAACCTCTCACACGTTATCGTAGTAGATATGTCCGAGGCTGACCCGCAACATCCCCTTCTTACCCTCGGTGATCTGGCAAAGTTGGCCGCTGAAGCCACTGCCGCGATTGCCGCTGTCCACCGGCGACCGGTCTCGCTCCGCCGCTCAGATCTCACCGGTGCAGAATCAGTACTGCGTGGGGCTCGCACCTCCGCGTTGATTGATGACCCTGCTACACGCCTGATCGACGAGCCCACTGGGGTCCTCGGCTCAGCTATTAGCGTTTATGGATTGCTGGCTCCAGACCGGCTCCAAACCTCTGCCGGAATATTTGGACGGGCCCCCTTGCAGATCCTGGCCCGGATGGATGTGCTCTCTGGTGGTGAGGGGATTCCCGAAGACCCTTCCAACACCAAGAGGTTGCATCACTTGGCCACGGTGATCACCAGTGAAAGTCTTCCCGCAGCATTGCTGCCGCAGGTAGTACACGGGGAGATCCTTGGTCGGCAGATCTTCGGAGAGCGTTCTGGAACCATCGCTCGGGCAGCCTCCAGACTGGCAGCAGTCGCCGACGGATTCGATCCGCGTGGGTTGGCAGTGCCTGAGCCTTATCTATCGCGACACCGAGGTAGCTACCTAGAAACAGTAGCTACCTTCGATCAGAATCCAGTCGCTTTTATGGAGCTGGGATTGCGCTCCTGGATTGCTGGAGCGCAAGAAGCAGAATCCATCGCCCGGGCAGTATGATCCCGGCCTGTGGGTCACGCTGAGCCAGGGCGTCCCCGTTGGGCCCACCAAAAGCCGCCGACCGTCACTGCGGTCACTGCGGCGACCACACCTGCGCCAATGCTGACTTCCCGGCTCGAGGGCATCTGAAACAGCGGCACTGGATCTTTGAAGGTACGGATTTCCCAACTGTTTTTTAGTGCGGCCTTTTTCATCAATCGATCGGGGTTGACTGCGACTGGGTTACCCACGGCCTCGAGCATGGGGATATCAGTCGCAGAATCTGAGTAGGCGTAGCTGGCTGCGAGATCGTAGTTATGATCTCGGGCCACCTTCGCGATCGCTTCTGCTTTAGCAGGACCTTTGCAATAAAAGAGGATATCGCCGGTGAAATGCCCATCAGCTACTTCGAGTTCAGTGGCAATGACGGTAGCTATGCCCAGTTCTTTGGCGATGGGGTCAACCAATTGGGAGGCAGAAGCCGAAATGATGATCACATCATGGCCGGCGTTGTGGTGGAAGGCGATGAGCTCTCGTGCTTCGGCATAAATCGCTGGGGTGACCACATGGTGCATGGTGTCCCGGGCGATGTTGCGGACCTGTTCTACCGACCAACCAGCGACCATGGAGGCGAGCTGGTCTCTGGTGGCATCCATTTGTTCACTGGATTGTCCAGCAACCATGTAGGTAGCCTTGGCTAGCGATAGTTGCAGGGCCTCGGCGGGAGTGATGAGCCCGTTATTCATGAACTCGCGGCCAAAGGCGAACGCGGATGAGGTGGCGATGATGGTCTTATCCAGATCAAAAAAGGCTGCCACGCGCCGGGTGGTGGCCAGCTCGGTAGATCCCGACCAAGTTGTCATGGACAATGAGTCTAGTTTGCCCTTCTGTGAAAAGTAAGTGTGTCCGCTGGGAAATTTGGGACTGAAGTTTCTAAAGGGAATATCGAGACTAGAGATCAGATCGTTACCAGCTGTTAGCTGTTAATCCGGCAGGGCGTTGGGGCGCCATATGTTTTCTATTGTCTCCACACTGAAGGTGTGTCATAATTTAGTGTGCAAGGCCCCGATATACCGTGCGGCCTGCCCCGGCCACCCCCCCCGTGCCGGGTTATTGACGGCCCGCGCACACCCCCCCGAGGCGCGGGCCGTCCCTAAATTTCTCATCCGCTAGCTTGCCCTAGCTCATCTCTGCGGTGCCATCGATGCGCCAGGATTATCCACAGCGAGATGTTGAGCAATCAACAGATCCGTAGGTTATCCACAGTCGCTGCGGTTGTGCCTTGTGCGCCCTCACCTGGGGAGAGAGGGTGAGGGTATGAGCGAAACTAGCCACCGACCGGCCAGTGATCAGGCCTATATCCTCGTCGCTGTCGGTGATCCCGTTCTTCATCCCGAGGCCACCCACGTGGCCGCAGCAACCGGTTTCGGCGTTATCGATACCGCCGATCCGCGGGAGATTAGTAGGCTTCACTCCCGCGCCCACGCGATCTTGTTCGATGCCGAGACTGCCGCCCACATTGCCACTCTCACCAGGCGTCCAAGTCTGTTCCTCCTCGCGGCAGATCCCGGCCCTCTTGATTGGCGGGCGGCCCTTTCCTGCCATGCCGAGCAGGCCTATCTTCTTCCCGCGCAGGCCGCGGAGCTTCTCAGCGCTCTAGGTCATGCCGCAATGCCCAGAGCTGAACCCAGAACGGACGAGCCTTCAGCAGCGTGGACTGCTACTGGCACTCTCATCGCAGTCACCGGTGCGGTTGGCGGAGCTGGCACCTCGACGTTGGCGGCGGCTATTGCTCGCGAAGCAGCTCACGATCATGAGGTCACGCTCATTGACGGTGTGGACAATTCCGGCGGGCTTGATCTGTTGTTGGGATTGGAAGAAACCCCCGGTGCGCGGTGGCCGGATCTGCGACTAGGGGAGGGGCTGATTGCCGCTGAGGACCTGCGCGCAGCACTGCCAGCCAGTAGCGATGGCATCGCGGTGCTTTCTACTGCGCGCAGCACTTTGGCAGATCCCTTCCGTCTGGACCATCGTTCCCTTCGCCCAGTCTTGGACTGTCTGCGCGAATTTTCTGGAGTAACAGTCATTGACCTTCCACCAGGCGGACACGTGGGCGAAGAAACGATCATCGATGCCTGCGACTTAGCAGTTCTACTCATCCCAGCAGAGGTCCGGCCAGCTGCCGCCGCAGCCAGAATCGTGGCCGACCTCCGGAAAAGTCGGACCACGCTGCTGGGAATCGCCCGGCATCGAGGCTGGTCTGGCCTAGATGAGAAGGATCTGGCGAAGATCTCCCATTGCGATATCACCGCACAGTTGAGTACTTTCTCCCGTTTGCCCAAAGCTGTTGAGCTTTCTGGTCTGCCTTCCCCGCTGCCGCGGCTCTTGGCTGCAGTTGCTCGAACCGTGCTCGAAGAAGCAGGGGCACGGGCATGAATACGCCAGGGTTGATGGAACGAGTACAACGCCGGTTGGTTGATTGCCCAACCGCGGCTACCGATGCCACTGAATTGGCTGGTCTCATCCGTGAAGAGGCAGGGGTTATCTCCGATGTCGATGTCTTAGCGCTGCTGCGCCGGCTTCGTCATGATTCCACCGGACTCGGAGCGCTGGAACAGCTTGTCAACATCGAAGGAGTTAGTGATGTCGTAGTCAACGCTCCAGACCAAGTCTTCTTTGATCGCGGCCACGGCCTAGAACGCGCAGACCTGAGCTTTTCGGATGATTCGGAAGTACGCCAATTGGCCACCCGGCTGGCTATTGCCTGCGGAAGGAGACTCGATGATGCCCAACCTTTCGCTGACGGCCGACTGACTCGATTAGACGGCAGCATCGTGCGCCTCCACGCGCTGTTGTCCCCACCAGCGGACACCGCTACCTGCCTGAGCTTGAGAGTTTTGCGCCAGGCCACCACCACCTTGGATCAGCTGGTGGCACGAGGAACATTATCGGCCGATATCGCAGCGGTATTGCGCGCAATCGTCCGCGATCGCCGGGCTTTTCTCATCGTCGGCGGCACCGGAACAGGGAAGACCACAATGCTCTCTGCCATGCTCGCCGAGGTGGATCAGCGCGAGCGCATCTTGTGCATCGAAGACACTGCTGAGCTTCGGCCACCACATCCCCACGTGCTCAATCTGGTGGCCAGGGCCCGGAATATTGAAGGCTCCGGAGAGATCACCATGTCCGAGCTATTGCGACAAGCACTGCGCATGCGCCCCGATCGGATTGTGGTCGGGGAGATTCGCGGCGCCGAGGTCGTGGATCTTCTCGCCGCGCTCAACACCGGCCACGATGGCGGTGCTGGGACCATTCATGCCAACCGGCTAGCGGAAGTGCCTGCCCGAATGGAGGCACTAGCCGCGCTTGGCGGATTGGATCGAACATCGCTGCACTCCCAGCTTGCCGCAGCGATGGACATCGTCGTGGTGATGGATCGAAGATCCGATGGGAAGCGTCGAGTTCAGCAACTCGGAGAGCTCAGGGGAAACCCAGTACACGCCAAGGTGATGTGGGACGCGGACCAAGGGCCGCTGGCTGGTTTCGAACAATTCCAAGGAGAGCTGGGATGAGCTCGCTGGTCTTGCTGAGCATGGCGGCAGCCATCTTTCTGCCCTCCCCAGCCGGACGGGTGTTAGTTAGTAGCCCTGGGCCCCGGATCTATCTGTGGCTGCCAGCGATAGTCGGTCTTGGAGCGGGATCGTTCCTGATCATCGGAAAACTGAGCGTTGTGCTCGCTGCGGTGATCGCCGCCGGTACTGCCGCTTGGACTCTTCGAGATATTCGGGCACGAGCCAGTAGCAAACGCCGAGAAGCCGCCGCTGCAGCTTTCCTTGGTCATCTCAGTGGCCAGCTGCGCGCAGGGTCCACGATCGCTACCGCGGTGGTGCGCGCCGCTGAAGAAGTCCCAGAGAGCGCACCTGCCGAGTTCTCAGCAGCGGTTGCTGTCGTTGCAGCACAAGCGCGCCGGGGTGGTTCTGCTGCGGCCACACTGCTCGAGGAATCAACTACAGCAC
This sequence comes from Corynebacterium alimapuense, assembly GCF_003716585.1. Classification (GTDB taxonomy): domain Bacteria; phylum Actinomycetota; class Actinomycetes; order Mycobacteriales; family Mycobacteriaceae; genus Corynebacterium; species Corynebacterium alimapuense. The sequence continues at coordinate 355,124 of NZ_PTJO01000004.1, read as the reverse complement.
CGGAACTTGCTGGCCTGGGGAGGCTCTGGGGTCTGGCCGATCGGCACGGTTTGCCGCTGGCCCCGTTGGTGGAACAAGCACAATCTGGCATCGATGTACGTGTGCGTCATCGCAATGCCATCTCTGCGACGCTGCAGGGACCGCAGGCTAGCGCCATCACACTGACGCTCTTGCCGGTGGCGGGTATCGCCATGGGCAGCGCAATGGGGGCTGATCCACTCGGGTTACTCCTTGGCGGTGGACTCGGCGGAGTGTTGTTAGTACTCGGGCTGAGCTTGGTCTGTACCGGATTTATCTGGTCGAGAAAGATCATCGGGAAGGCTGCCCAATGAGCCTGCTACTTATTGCCCTGGCATTGCTGATTCCCGCCGGAAGAGTAGCTCAGCGACTCAATATCCGTGGGCCGAAGACTCCACGCGATGGGCCGAGGCCACATGCTCCACGGCTTGATCGATTGGCTGTGGCCGCCGATATTGACCTGTTTGCCGCCTGCATTCGAGCGGGACTTGCGGATGCTGAGGCCACCGTGGCTTTGGCTTCGGTGGGTACCGATGAAGCAACCCGGAAGCACTGGGACACCGTTGCTGCCTTGCTGCGGATCGGGGTTCCCGCCGATCGTGCGTGGGCGGAAGTAGAAGGACTACCTGGGCTGGGAGAACTCGCCGGCCTAGCGAAGATCTCCCAGCAATCAGGATCGGCGATGGCTCAAGCAAGCGAACGGATCGCTCGTGGCCTGCGAGCCGAAGCCATCGATGAAGCCACAGCTCAAGGAGAACGCGCCGGAGTTCTCATCGCACTCCCGCTGGCTGCGTGCTTTCTACCCGCCTTTTTTGTCCTAGGTCTGGCCCCCGTGGTCATCAGCTTGGGATCGACCTTGTTAACCGGATAGTCCCATCAGCAGATTCTTAGAAGGAGAAACCACCATGAACATCCACCATCAAATTCACGCCCTGAGCAGCAATGACGAAGGAATGTCCACTATTGAGTACGCCATGGGCTCGCTCGCGGCAGCAGCCCTGGCCGCGGTGCTTTATGCCGTGGTCACCACCGGCGGTGTTTCAGATGCCATTGAATCCATCATCACTGATGCACTGTCTAACTCGCCGGGCTGATCGTCATGCTGTCCAATGACCGCGGGTCGGTCAGCGTTGAAGCCGCCCTGGCACTGTTGAGTCTGGTGGTGGTCTGCGGATTGGTTATCGGCGCTATTCAGACGATGGCCGTGCACCTAGTGGCAGTTGATGCCGCAGGTGCCGCAGCCAGGGCCTATGCCATCGGAGTGGACTACGTACCACCGCTTGGGAAGGTAGATATTGCCGAATCTGCCGGTCTGGTCACCGTGACCGCGAGTATCCCCGCGGTCTACGGGACCATGAGTCATACCGCGGTGTTTCCCATGGAGCAGCCGTGAGAGATTCCGAGGCCGGATATGCCACCGTTGCCACTGCTGGTTTTGCCGCGGCGCTGGTAGCCGTGTGCGCAGCAGTGGGTGGTGCTTGTGCGCTGGTGATTTCCCACCACGAAGCCAAGGTCGCCGCAGACTTGGCGGCAGTGGCCGGCGCCTTTGCCCTTTATCGCGGTGCGGATGGATGCACGGTGGCTGAAGCAGTGGCTGGGGATAACGGGGCGTCGATTAGCTCTTGTGAGATTGTCGGCAGTGATCTCACGGTGGCAGTAAAAATCAGGGCAGTTCAGGTGAGCTCGACGGCTGGTCCGGTTTAGCCGTCATGGTGACTAGCGCTCCCAAGAGCTTCAACGCAGCTGCCTTATCCAACGGATTATTGCCATTGCCACATTTGGGCGATTGCACGCAGGACGGGCACCCAGATTCGCATCCGCAGGAGCGGACTGCCTCGAAAGTAGCCTCGATCCATTCCGGGAAGCGCTGGAAGCCGGCATCGGCAAAGCCAGCTCCACCAGGGTGACCGTCGTAGACAAACACAGTGGGCAGGTTGGTGTCTTGATGCAACGCAGTGGACACTCCACCGATGTCCCAGCGATCACAAGTAGCAATCAGCGGCAGTAATCCAATGGCTGCGTGTTCGGCAGCGTGCAGTCCACCGGGGATGTCCGCGGCTGTGATTCCCATGGCGCTCAACGCCAATGGATCGATCGTATAAGCCACTGCCCGGGTGGTTAGCCGCTGCTCTGGCATTTCCAAGGCCACCAGATCGGCGGTGGTGCCGTCGGCAAGCTTGACCACATAACCCACGACCCGGTCAGTGACTTCTACCTCGAGATTGGCCACCCACAATCCGGGTGAGTAATTAATCAACTCATCGTCATCGGGTTTACTCAGTACTCTGATCTCGGTCTCGGTGCGAGCAATGGTGAAATAGTCCGGGTTTGCGGGACGGGCCAGCGCTAGATAATCCTCGAAATCGAGTTCCTCGATGACAAAGCTCTGCCCCTGATGGAGATAGGCCGCGCCGGGATGAACCTGGGTTGCCGCGCGCGCAGAATCGATGGAGCCGAGCAGCCGGCCATCGGAGACATCGACAATCATGATCTCCTCACCGCTGCCGCCCCGAATCTGCACTGCGGAATGTGCGGTCTCTGGGGAGAGCTCGCCAGGCGGTAGGGGAGTGGGAAACCAGCCACGGGCCCGACGCCGGAGCAGTCCGGCTTCCTCCAGCTCTGCGACGACCTCCCCGGCCGAGAAATCATCGATATCTTGTTCGCTGAGGGGCTGCTCGATGGCCGCACAGTAGAGGTGACTGCGCAGGACAAAGGGATTCTTCGGATTAAACACGGAGTTTTCTACGGGACGTTCGAGCAAGGCTTCCGGATGGTTAACCAAGTAGGTATCCATTGGCTCATCTCGGGCAACCAGCACCACTAAGGAGCCTTGGCCGCGCCTTCCAGCGCGCCCGGCTTGCTGCCAGAAGCTAGCCACCGTGCCGGGAAACCCGGCAGTGACCACGGCATCGAGACCACCGACGTCGATACCCAACTCCAACGCATTGGTGGTGGCGACACCAAGCAGGAGGCCTTCATCGAGGTCTTTCTCGAGTTTTCGACGGTCTTCGGCTAGATAGCCGGCCCGGTAGGCAGCGATCCTGTGGGCGAAATCAGGTCGCCCCAAAGCCGAGAGGCCTTCCGCGGCGCGAAGTGCCACTAATTCCGCTGATCGTCGGGAACGGACGAAAGTCAGTGTCCGGGCGCCTTCTGCCACCAGTGTTGCCATGATCTCGGCAGCCTCGGTGGTGGCCGCCCGGCGCACTGGGGCGCCATGTTCACCTTCAGCCCCATCGATAAAGCTTGGTTCCCACAACATGATGGTCCGTGCGCCAGTAGGTGCGCCGTCTTCGGTGACGGCTCGGACTTGCCTGCCGATGAGGTTGCTGGCGTGGGCCGCTGGGTCAGCGGTGGTCGCTGAGGCCGCGATCACCGTGGGATGAGCGCCATAGTGGGCGGCGATCCGCAGTAGCCTGCGCAGCACTAAGGCCACGTTTGCTCCGAATACCCCTCGATAGGTGTGGCATTCATCGATGACAATGAAGCGAAGATGGCGCAGCAGCCGGGCCCAGCGCTGATGGTTGGCCAGAATCGACGAATGCATCATGTCAGGGTTGGTAAAGACCATCCGGGTCAGTTCTCTAATGCCGGCCCTGGCTTCTGCGGGGGTATCGCCGTCGTAGGGGGCGGGGTGGACGCTGCGGAGATGGTCAATCTCGCTGGTTATCCGGGTCACTGCGGCTAATTGATCGGAGCCGAGCGCCTTGGTGGGGGTTAAGTAGAGGGCACAGGCGGAAGGGTCCTGCGCGAGGGCGGTGAGGATGGGCACTAAGTAGCCGAGTGACTTCCCGGAGGAGGTTCCAGTGGCCACGACAACGTCGATTCCTTCGTGAGCCAGCTGGGCAGTTTCGGCCTGATGGCTAAAGAGCCGTGGAATCCCCACCCCCGTGAGGTGGGTCACTAATTCCGGGTCTGTCCATTCCGGCCAAGGTGCAAAGCTGGCGGGTGAGGCGTCGATGGAAGTGGAAAAGGTGCAGGTAGAAGCCGGAAAGGTGTGAATGATCGCCTCTGAGAGTTCAGCACCTAAGCTGTTGCTTCCGTTCATTTACGTACCCCTGTCTGCGGGGTTAGAGGTGCCAATTCTTTCCTGATTTCTGGCAAGACTATCGCGGATGACTGATTCGTGACACACTGGGTGCTGGTCGCGGTTTCTGTGCGTTACGTTTACGTGCTCGCAAGGGATTTATGACGCGAGCACCCGTGGTCCCTCTCCCATAAAGAGGGGTTGTTAATCGGGGGTTCGATTTCGACCCGGACGTCGGCAGATGCTGACGCCGTACCAATCTCCATATCAAGAAAATAGGTTTTAACATGGCACAGGGCACTGTGAAGTGGTTCAACGCTGAAAAGGGCTTTGGATTCATCGCTCCCGACGACGGCTCCGCCGACGTCTTCGTTCACTACTCCGAGATCCAGGGCAACGGCTTCCGTACCCTCGAGGAGAACCAGCAGGTCGAGTTCGAGATCGGCGAAGGCGCCAAGGGCCCGCAGGCTCAGGCTGTCCGCGCTCTCTAAGGCTGACTTCTCTAAAATTCGCTCCAAAGAGGTAATGCTCTAAAGAGGAAACTCAGCCTTGTTGCTGACGTTCGATAATGGCCGTTCATTCCCGCTTTGTGGGGGTGAGCGGCCATTATTGCTGCTTAAAACAGGTTGAGAACGGCTCTACATCAGCTTGTAAGTCGCGCTAATTGGGCAGTTTAGGGGCGGAATCCGTCGCTTCTTGCCGGGCGTCGCGCCAGCGGAAGAACCGGCCTTGAAGAACTTGGATAGATAGGCCTATGACGGTGCCTAGAGTAATGCCAAGCAGCATTCCTAGCAGGGGATAGTCCTGCAGTAGCCAGCCGCCGAGATAACCGATGAAGGTAACCTGCGTGGCCCAGATTATGACCCCGATGGTGTCGTAGATAAAAAACCGCAACCAGGGGTAACGGACAGATCCGAGTGTGATCGTCATAAACCACCTAGCCCAGGGGATAAAACGGGCCACAATGATGGTGGTCGCGGCGTTTCGCTGGATATTTTTTCTGACCCACTCCACGGTCTTTCCCCGGGTAGATCTATCGGGGATGCGTTCTACGACACCGATCAGGCGGGTGCCCATTAGATAGCAGATATTGTCGCCGATCACGGCGGCAATCACAGCAACCTGGATGACTATCCAAACGTTTGGTACCCCTTGACTGCCTGCCCAGGCGCCGGCCAGTGTCAAGATAGCCTCACTGGGGATCAGCGGGAACAAGGAATCGGAGATAACGATCAGCCCGAGCACTGGGTAGAAGATCGTTAAGCTCATGAGGGCCTCCACCCAAGCCACGATCTGATCAGTCATTTGCTTGAGTGTAATGGGCAATCTGGTACTCCCGCTTGGGGAGCAGGTGGCCTGATATGGGGGGAGCAATCCACGCCACTGGCTAAGCCGATCGCAATGGGGCCATTAAATACTGTGTACGGTGTTCTGCAGAACCGGGACTCAGCTAGAGTCACCCGAAAAGAATGGGTGTTACCCGTGGCACATGCAATGTCTCAGCTAAATGAGAGGGAAGATTTCCCGTGGCAGCAGTGAAAGGATCAGGGAAAAAGACCCTGGTCATTGTGGAGTCGTCGACTAAGGCCAGGAAGATTCAGCCCTATCTAGGGTCGGATTACATCGTCGAGGCCTCGGTCGGGCATATCCGTGACCTGCCTCGGGGGGCTGCGGACGTGCCCGCCAAACACAAAAAGGAACCGTGGGCGCGCCTAGGTGTGGACACTGAACACGGTTTCGCACCGTTGTATGTGGTCAGCCCCGATAAAAAGCGCAAGGTCGCAGACCTGAAAGCCAAGCTCAAGCTTTGCGATGAACTGCTGCTAGCCACTGACCCCGACCGTGAGGGCGAGGCTATTGCCTGGCACTTGCTTGAGGTGCTCAAGCCCAAGGTGCCGGTGCGGCGCATGGTGTTCAACGAGATCACCAAGCCGGCCATTCTTGCCGCTGCGGAAAATACTCGTGAGCTTGATGCCAACTTGGTTGATGCGCAGGAAACCCGCCGTATCCTCGACCGGCTCTACGGCTATGAAGTCTCCCCGGTGCTGTGGAAGAAGGTCATGCCGCGGCTGTCGGCTGGCCGCGTCCAATCAGTGGCCACGAGGGTCATCGTGGAGCGTGAACGCGAGCGGATGGCGTTCATCTCCGCAGATTATTGGGATCTTTCGGCTGAACTAGACACGGGCAATACGGACAATGATCCGAATAATCCGCGTAATTTTAAGGCGAAACTAACCACGATCGATGGTCGCCGAGTTGCCCAAGGTCGCGATTTCAACGATCAGGGACTGCTCACCGGTGACGCGCTGGTCGTCGGCAAGCAGCAGGCCGAAGCCTTGTCGCAGGCGCTCCAGGGCGCTGCGCTGAACGTAGCCTCGGTGGAGGAGAAGGTCTACACCCGTCGCCCCTATGCGCCGTTTATGACTTCCACGCTCCAGCAGTCGGCGGGGCGCAAGTTGCAGTACACCTCGGACCGGACCATGCGTATTGCGCAGCGGTTGTACGAAAACGGCCACATCACTTATATGCGTACTGACTCGATTTCGCTCTCGAAGCAAGGCTTAGCCGCTTCGCGCCAGCAGGCCAAAGAGCTCTACGGCGCTGAGTACGTGGCAGATCAGCCACGCCACTACGCACGTAAGTCTAAAAATTCCCAGGAGGCACACGAGGCGATCCGCCCAGCCGGCGAGCGTTTTGCTACCCCCGGTGAACTGCACTCCCAGCTCGACGCCGAGGAGTTCAAACTCTATGAGCTGATCTGGCAGCGCACCGTCGCCTCCCAGATGTCAGATGCCAAGGGCACCTCGCTCAAGGTCACCATCGCGGGCACCGCCGCCACCGGTGAGACCGCGGAGTTCTCCGCCACCGGCCGCACCATTACCTTCCCAGGCTTTTTGCGCGCCTATGTCGAGACCACCCGGCAGGAAGATGGCCGCGATGTCGATGACAATGCGGAGAAGCATCTGCCCAACCTGGCTGAGGGCGATAGCCTCACCGCCACCGCCATCAAAGCCGATGGTCACTCCACCAACCCGCCAGCTCGCTACACCGAGGCCAGCTTGGTTAAGAAGATGGAAGAGCTGGGCATCGGTCGTCCCTCGACGTATGCCGCGATCATCAAGACCATCCAAAACCGCGGCTATGTCATCCCTCGTGGCAATGCATTGGTGCCCAGCTGGGTAGCCTTCGCGGTCATTGGCCTGCTGGAGAAGAACTTCACCACGTTGGTTGACTACGACTTCACCTCCTCGATGGAGGATGAACTCGATGACATTGCCGCCGGGCAAGAGGATCGCACCGCCTGGCTGACGGGCTTCTATTTCGGTAACACCGAGGCCTCAGAAAACATGGCCGAGTCCATCGCCCGCAGCGGTGGGCTCAAAGCCCTGGTCGGCGATAACCTCGAGCATATCGACGCTCGCTCGGTGAACTCTCTGCGTCTCTTCGACGACGAGCAGGGCCGTCCGGTCTATGTGCGCGTCGGCCGTTATGGTCCTTATATCGAGCGCAAGGTCGGTGAGCAGGACGGTCAGCCGGAGTACCAGCGCGCCAACCTTCCGGAGTCGACCACCCCGGATGAGCTCTCGCTGGAATTAGTAGAGAAGCTCTTCGCCACCCCGCAGGGCGGCCGCGAGCTGGGGGTTAATCCCGCCAACGGTCGAATGGTGGTGGCCAAGGAAGGTCGCTACGGACCCTATGTCACCGAGATCTTGCGCGAAGATGAGCGTGAGCGTGCGGTGGCCCAGGCCGAGGAAATCGTGATTAAGGAGCGCGCTGAGGAAGATGCTCAGCGTGCTGCCGATGGCAAGCGGGTGAAAAACTGGGAGACCAAGACCGCGGCTGCACAGAAGGAAAAGCGCATTGTCGCTTTGGTAGAAGAGTCCCTTAAACCGGGTACCGCCTCCTTGTTCGAGTCAATGTCCCCGGCCGAGGTCACCTTGGAGCAGGCTCTGAAGCTGCTCTCCCTGCCGCGCGAGGTCGGAATCGATCCCGCTGACGGTGAACTCATCACCGCGCAGAATGGTCGCTATGGTCCGTATCTGAAGAAGGGCACGGATTCGCGTTCGTTGGCTGATGAGGAGCAGATCTTCACCGTCACCTTGGACGAGGCTCGTCGGATCTACGCCGAGCCCAAGCGACGGGGACGTGCGGCGGCTAAACCTCCGCTGAAGACTCTCGGTGACAATGACGTCTCGGGCAAGCCGATGACGGTCAAGGACGGCCGGTTTGGCCCCTATGTCACCGATGGCACCACCAATGCCTCGTTGCGCAAGGGCGATAGCCCAGACACGCTCACTGACTCTCGTGCCAATGAGCTGCTCTCGGAGCGCCGCGCCAAGGAAGCTGCTGAGGGTGGTGGAGCTCCGAAGAAGTCGCCAGCTAAGAAGACGGCTGCCAAGAAGAGCCCGGCTAAGAAGACGGCTGCTAAAAAGACCACGAAGAAGACCACGAAGAAAACCGCTAAGAAAACTACAGCCAAGCGTCCGACTAAGACCACCAAGCGTGTGATCAAGGCCGGAACGCGGAAGAAGTAGCAGGTGAGATTGCCCTATCTGGTGGCTGGCGGATTATTCGCGTTATCCCGGGCCATTGGTAGCGATCGATTGCGGGTGGTGGCTAAACCACTACTGATGCCGCTGCTGAGCCTGCAGATAGGGCGCCTGCCCCGCGCTGACCGCGCCATTGCGGTCACGGGGCTGGGCGGAGCATGGATCGGCGATCTTATGTTGCTTCGCGACGATCGTTTACTCCCCGCCGCGTTTGCCTTCGCTGCCAATCACGCCGCCTGCCTCACCCTGCTGCGACGTCGCGGGGCCAAGTTTCACCCGCGACAGGTACTAGCTCGTGCATTACCGGTGGCCATCGCAGCGCGGCTGGCTGGTGACCGTTTGCCATTGGTGGTGGTCTACGGCGGAATGGTTGCTGCGGTATCCGCGCTGGCGGCAGATCCTCAGTTGCGGGGGCGTGGCCTGGGCTTGGGCGGAAACCTCTTTTTACTTTCTGATTCTCTGATTCTGGTGCGTACGATAGTCGCTTCCGCCGGCACTACCAGTGTCGCGGTGGATCGGATATTAGATTCTTCGGCGGCCGTGACCTATGCCGGTGCCCAGCAGCTCCTGATCGAAGGACTTCGCACGGACTAGCGTGGAGGCTATGAATGAGATCCTCATCCGCACTCGCGAGGGCGCAGACGCCCTGCTATCCGCTATCTCTCAGGGAACTAAGGAGCCAGAACGCTTGGCTTATTTTGGTGTTGCCGATGTGAGCGCGTGGTCTCGCCTGTTTGGTTGGCGCACAATCCGGGCGGTGAGCAGCCCGATGATGCTGCCGTTCCTGGCTGGTGGCAGCCTCCGTACTGGGCTGCAGCCGGTACTCCTGGCAGGTCTGGCGGGAGGCACGGTCGGCGAGCTGGCCAAACTCCGTGCCCCTGAGACCACCCCGATCGCAGGAATGTGCGGCGTGGCTCTCAACCACGCCGCCTATTCCTTCTTGCTGGTGGATAAGGGAGCACGGCCGAGTCGAGTTGGTGCCGGACTACGTGCGGCCACCTGGCTTGCTGGCATCGGCTTTGCTGCCAGCCGCAAGAAGTCCTTGGTGGCTCCGGTAGTGATTGCTGGAGCGGTGGCCGCGACTACTTCTGCGCTGGCAGCCGATCCGGCTCTGCGCGAAGAATCGGTGCCAGCTCAGGGCCTGGCGCACGGAGCCAATCTGCTGTTGGTCTCAGAGGGTGCGACATTGCTGCGCGAAACCGTCCTTATCGGTGACAACACGTGGTGTCGGCTCATCGACGCAGGAATCACCACCACCGCAGCTATCGGGCACCTACTGCTGGTAGACGGGCTCACTCGCGAATAGCTAGGAGCGGTCGGCCATCGTCGCCCGAATCGGGCGGGCCAATTGGGTCATCTCGCGGCGTCCACGCAGCTCGACGGACTTCATGACTGTCCACCTGGCTTGCTCAGCCTCGTTGGCGCTGCGCAAGGTTGCGGCGTTGGTGAGCACTCGGCCAGGGGTGTCCTTGGCTAACTCGGTCAGGCGGGCAGCGGAGTTCACCGCATCGCCGATGACGGTGTATTCGAAGCGATCGTGGCCGCCGATATGGCCTGCGACCACGTGGCCGGCTGCGACACCGATGCCAGCCTGTAGCTCCAGGTTCCTGAGCTCGTGTCGAAGCTCGCGGGCAGCAGTCAGTGCGTGCGAGGTGGCATCAGGCAGCGGCAGCGGGGCGCCAAAGACGGCGAGCGCCGCGTCACCCTGGAACTTGTTGATGATGCCCTTGTTGCGGTGGACAACCTCGACCACATGCTCGAAGAACTTATTGAGTTCTTCGACGACTTCCTCGGGGGAGTGGTTGACCGCGAAGGTAGTGGAACCGATGACGTCGATAAACAGCACGGCGACCTTGCGATCTTCGCCGCCCAAGGTCGGGCGTTCTTCTAGCGCACGTTTAGCCACCTCAGCACCGACATAGCGGCCGAAAATATCGCGGACGCGTTGACGTTCTTTCAGCCCACGCATCATTTCGTTGAAACCGGCCTGCAGAACGCCAATCTCGGAGCCATCGTAGATATCGACCTCGGCGTCAGTATCTCCGCGACGAACTCGGTTGATCGCCTCTTGGAGCTCCAAGATCGGATCGACGACGCTCATAATGGCGAAGGTCGTGCCCAAGAACCCTGTGACCATCGCGGTGAGCGACAGAGCGATGATTCCGGGGATGATCTCGCTGGCATCATCCATGAAAAATCCCTGTAGCTGGCCTAGATCCAGCAACAAGATACCTAGTAGCGGCACCGCGGTGGTCATCGCCCACGTCAGACGCAGTCGTTGGGTGATGGGAGGCTCCAAGGTGGAGTCTTCGAAGCGCCTGGCCAATGCGGAGGCCGCTAGTGGGCGCACCAAACGTTCGGCTTCCAGATAGGTCAACAAGACCACCACCATGCAAGCCAAGGACGTGGCTATGCCGATGGTCAATGCCATCGTCCAACTTGACGACGCCGCCACTACAACCGCAATCACGATGCCGATAGCCCACACCACGGTGCATACCGCTGCTTGGTAGACCGGCATGCGCATAACCAGGTTGCGCACCATATTGGGATCGTGTTGTTCCGGGTGACGTTGCCAGTCCAGCACCGGGCGGAACAACAAGAGCGTGGCGGCGATACCCACGATCACAGCGAAAGCCAGGTAGGTCAGCCCGATGACCTGGAGATGCGGGATATCAGTGGTGAAGCTCCTGATCTCCGGCATGGGGATGAGGAAGCGGATGAACAACATAATCGCCACTGCACCAAGGACATTCGAGGCCAGCACGATGGTGGCATAGAGCGGCCAGGATGTCCCCCACAACCACTTCAATGCCCGCAACAGTCGACTCATGGTTTCTTACTCTAACCTCCTTACCCTCCTCTGCGGGCACTGCTGGGATGAGGTCAATAAGGTGGGGTGGGTGAATACTTCTCCTGTTTCGGTTGCCGACCGCCTTGCCGACGCCCCCGCCGTCCGCGAGACTATCCTCGCAGCGGCCAGCGCAGCCCGGGAAAAGGCCCAGGCAAAGGCCCGTGGAGAGACGCTAGAAATGGGTCATTCGATGTCCCATGCCTGGGTGATCACCGGCCCGCCAGGATCCGGCCGCTCTATTGCCGCGATGGCCTTCGCTGCGGCCTTGGTATGCACCGATCCCGTAGAAACTGGGTGTGGGCGCTGTCAGTCTTGCCAGGATGTGTTTGCCGATGCCCACACTGACGTGGTCCACATCGTGCCCACTGAGCTATCCATTGGTATCGAATCCATGCAGACGGTTCGGAAGGAAGCTGCCAAGCTGCCGACGATTTCTCCGTGGCGAATTATCATCATCGAAGACGCTGACCGGCTTACTGCTGACGCAGCAAACTCACTACTCAAAACTGTCGAGGAGCCACCGGAGCACACCGTCATCATGATGTGTACTCCCTCCATCGACCCGGAGGATTTCTCACCGACGCTGCGTTCGCGGTGCCGCCACCTCTTTATCCCTTCCCCTTCCACCGGAGAGATCGTTCGGATCCTGACTACCGAGCAATCAGTTTCTCGGGAGGACGCACAACTAGCTGCAGTGGCCTCTTTGCATCATGTGGGCCGGGCCAGACGCTTGCTCAGCGATCCCGAGAACCAGAAGCGCCGAGCTGCCATTTTGCACCTTGCCGAATTGGTCTTTCACCGCGATGAAGTATTCAAAGCATCGTTGGTGTTTGTCCGTGGTGTCGAAAAACAGATCAAGTCGCAAGCAGAAGAGAAAAACGCTGATGAGCTGGCAACGCTGGAGCAATCCCTGGGCAAAGGGGGACGGGGAAAAGGTACCCAGAAGGTGATGGAAGGTGGAGGTGGGGCGTTTAAGGAATTAGCGGAGAAGCAGAAAAAGCGCACTACCCGCAGTATTCGCGACACCCTCGATCTGGCCTTGGTCGATCTGACTGGCATCTACCGGGATGCCGTGATGGCGCAATCACATGCCCAGGTGCAGCTCACCCACCCCGACTTTGAGGGTCTTTCTCGAGACCTGGCAGCCCAGGTCACTGGAGCTGGGCTGGTGGAGTGCCTAGATGCCGTGGCCCAGTGCCGGGAGCGAATCAATCTGAACGTCACACCAGTCATCGCCTTCGACGGCATGTTCGGCCGCATCCGATTAGCCTGTGGGGTCTCCTGAGCAGTGATTTTTACCCTCTCCGGAGGTGCGCTAAGCTAGTTCCTCGGTACCTTTGATCGGTATCAAACGCCGCCTTAGCTCAGTCGGTAGAGCGTCTCACTCGTAATGAGAAGGTCGCGAGTTCGATTCTCGCAGGCGGCTCTCCACCACAAGATCCCCCTCACCTGGAAAAATAGGTGAGGGGGATCGTTGTTTTGGCAGGTAGTGGGTGGCACTGACCTAGTGCCAGTTTCTAGTCCCCGCCCGGCAGCATCCGGGGGACAACCTTTCCGGTGGCATTGCGCGGCAGTTCCTCGATGAAATGGACATCTCGGGGGATGGAATGCTCCGCCAAATGCTGGCGGACGAAGTCCTGGATGAGCTCTGCCGTTAAGCCAGCACCTGTTGGGTTGTCCTCGCGGACCACCCAAACGGCGATGCGATGGAAGGCATCGGGATCATCGACGCCGATGGCGAAGGCGTCGGCAAGCCCTGGCATCTGGTCGAGGATGGCCGTTACCGAGAGCGGATGAACATTCTCCCCGCCGACGATAATCATGTCGTCTACGCGACCGAGTACTCGGAGATAGCCCTGTTCGTCGAGGTAACCGAGATCGCCCATCTCTACTAGGCCCTGCGCCCGAGTGATCGGGATATCTGGGTTGGTGTAGCCCGTCAGCGTGGTGGAGTTGCGCAGGAAGATCCGGCCTGGGACACCGGTTGCTACCTCGTGGCCGCGTTCGTCGAGAATTTTTAGTTCAGTTCCCAAGGCCACTTGGCCGGAGACGGTGGGATCTGCCGCTAGATCCTGCATGGAGGCCACCGAAGCGAGGGTGAGCTCGGTGCTTCCGTAGACATTGCACAGGATGGGGCCAAAACGCTCGTGCATGGCAGCGATCAAAGTGGGGCTAATCGCATTGCCGGAGGAAAGGATGAACTCCAAGCTGGAGGTGTCGAAATCCTGGTGTTCGGGAACTTCTAACAGCTGCTTGAGGAAGATCGGCGAGGAAATCATCGCCTGGAGGTGATGGGTGTCAATGTCTTCGAGTACCTGGGCGGGATCGAATATTCGGTGGGTGACCACTGTGCCCCGGGCAGCTAGCGCGATATTGAGCATTCCCCAACCCCAGGTGTGGAAGATCGAGGCGGTCAGTTGGATACTCATATCCGAATGCCACGGGATCTTTTGCAAGATCCCGGCCAGAACGAGCGGCAATCGTGGTTCAGGACGGACAACCCCCTTGGGGATTCCGGTGGTGCCAGAGGACATCAAGACGATGGGGCCATGCTGGGGAAAGCGCGGCAAAGCGGTCTCGGCAGTCTTATCCGGATGTGAGACGATCTCGTTGAGCGTCACCTCCCCAGAGTGGGGGCCAGTGAGATGACCGAGAATGACCTGGAGTCCGGCGCGATCTGCAGGTAGTCGCTCGAGGAACTCATCGTCGATGACTAAGACGTTGATGGCGTTCTCGGCGATCACCCCGGCGAGTTGCTCTGGAGAAGAACCGATATTGAGCAAAAAGACGGTGGCCCCGGCATAACCTTTGGCCGTCAATGGGCAGACGATGCCACGACCATTGCGGGCCATGATGCCTAATCGGATCTCGCCGAGATTGAGTGCGATCAGGTATCGAGCGAGTGTTTGAGACTCTTCCCGCAGCTGGCGGTAAGTCAGCTGTCCGTCATCGTCGATCAGCGCAATCCGGTGGGGCACCGACAGATGACCCTGTTCAACTTCGCGAGCGGTAGTGAACCAATAGCGAGCCAGATTGATAGGCATTCCGAAGGTAGCGGAGAGGCCGTCGCCAAAGTGGAGGATGCGGGAATGGACCAGCGCCGGGATGAACTTAGTGATGGCCTTGGCGGTGAAAGCCGTCTGTTTCATACGGGCGGTGATGTTCAAGAAGGCTCCTTATATCCGCCAGATGTTAGTCCAGCCGGAGTGGTGGAATAGCAAAGGTTATTTTCCTGAGAAAAGTATAGCGACTGCTCGAGCGCTGGCGGTGGGAAAAGTCCATGTTTCCCGGCTGGCTTCTGAGCCTCGGCGCGCTGTGGGAAATAACGGTCCGGGTAGGAATTGCAGGTTAGAGTTTCTCTTAAGACCCAGCAGTGCGCTACCTGCAATATTCGGCCGGGCGGCCTGTCCGGTGGGAAAACATCTAAAGCTGAGGATTAACTAATGTCCCTGAACAGACTTCTTTCCCGCGCCGGGGCTTCGCTAGCTGCCGCAATGCTAGCGCTGTCGGGCATCCCGGCGGCCACCGCTGTCGGCTCGGCGCCAGTTTCTGGCGAGGAGGGGACAATGGTTATCTTCGGTGACTCGGTATCTGCGGATCCACCCTTGGGCATTTATCTGGCTGACAAGCTCAGCTCGCAGGCGGTGGCTGAGACGGTGGCACCGCTGAGCTCTCAAGAAGGTATCGGAGTCGGCTCAGTGGGTGTTTCTGCTGGCACTTTGGAGGGGCATTGCCCAAGCTCGCTCAACAGCTATGGCATTCGTACCGCGGAGGCGTTGGGGTTGGAAGCAGTGGATTTCTCCTGCAACGGGGCCTCGGTGCTTGCTAAAGAATCAGCCTCGGGCGACAACGATATGCTCGTCGACCAAGTTGATGAGGCACTGGCCGAGGGCACATTGGATTCCAATACCGAGCGAATCTTGATTACCATGGGGCTCAATGACACCTACTCCCAGTCCGAGCTGCCGGAAGAAGAAGTCAAAGAGCTCTTTGTGGCTGCCGCCAGCGAGCAGGTAAGCCGTATTCAGGAGCAAGCCCCGCAGGCGCGGATACAGATCGTTGGCTATGCCAGCATCACCGATGGTGAATATGTCTGTCTCGTCCACGGCCCAGGTGTAGATGCTCGGGTAGCTATCCCTCAGGTGGGTGCCTGGGAGTCGATGGCCCAGGATATGCAACAGCGACTGGCAACAACCACGGGAACTGAGTTTGTCGATCTCAAGCCTTCAACGGCTAATGCTCATCTTTGTTCGCCGGATGATCAGCGGATGTGGACCAGTATTTCCGATGCTAGTAGTGGCCGTTCTCATCAGCCGGTACACCTCAACCAGCGAGGTCACGAACATGTTGCCGAGGTGCTCATCGCCAGCTGAGCTGTGAATTGAGAGATTGTCCCCACGGAGCCTATAAATCGGTAGGATAGTATTCGGCAGTATCTATCAATCGACAGAAAATCTCGAGGAGCAACACGTGAGCACCATCGTTACTGGCGTGATCGCCCGAACCAAAGGCGCAGAAGTAGAGCAAACCGAGATCGTCATTCCGGACCCGGGGCCCAATGATGTCATCGTCAACATCCAATCCTGCGGCGTGTGCCACACCGACTTGGCTTACCGAGACGGCGATATTTCCGATGAGTTCCCCTTCCTGCTCGGCCATGAAGCGGCCGGACTGGTGGAGACCATTGGCGAAGATGTCACCCACGTTGAGGTCGGGGATTTCGTCATCCTCAACTGGCGTGCAGTGTGTGGCGAGTGCCGGGCCTGCCGCAAGGGCGAGCCGAAGTACTGCTTCGATACCCACAATGCTTCAAAGAAGATGACCCTGACTGATGGCACCGAGTTGACCCCCGCTCTTGGCCTAGGCGCCTTCGCGGAGAAAAGCTTGGTTCACGAAGGCCAGTGCACCAAGGTGGACCCGGCAGAAGACCCAGCCGCAGCAGGACTATTGGGCTGCGGGATCATGGCTGGACTGGGCGCCGCTGTGAATACTGCAGAAATCTCTCGCGGTGAATCCGTGGCCGTGTTTGGCCTGGGTGGCGTGGGCATCGCTGCAGTGGCTGGTGCGAAGCTGGCTGGTGCCAGCACCATCATTGCCGTTGATATTGACCCGCGAAAGCTCGAGCTGGCCCGAGAATTCGGTGCTACCCACACCATTGATTCCTCCCAACTAGCTGGACAAGGCGAGGACTCCGAGGTGGTGGCCAAGGTTCGCGAGATCACCGGCGGCTTCGGCACGGATGTCTCCATTGACGCGGTAGGCATCATGCCGACCTGGCAGCAGGCGTTCTACTCGCGCGATCATGCCGGGCGCATGGTCATGGTCGGAGTCCCGAACCTGACCTCCAAGATCGAGATCCCTGCCATTGATTTTTATGGCCGTGGCGGTTCCTTGCGCCCGGCTTGGTACGGCGACTGCTTGCCTGAGCGAGATTTCCCCACCTACGTTGACTTGCATATGCAGGGCCGTTTCCCGCTGGATAAGTTCGTCTCCGAGCGCATTGGCCTCGATGAGGTTGAGCAGGGCTTTGCCACCATGAAAGCCGGGGAAGTGCTGCGTTCGGTGGTGATGTTCTGATGAGCGGATTGCGCATCGACCATGTTGAAACCTCCGGCACCTTTGCCCTTGATGGCGGGGAGTGGGCGGTAGATAACAATATCTGGATCGTCGGTGATTCCGACGAGGTCTACGTCATTGACGCCGCGCATGATGCCGCACCGATCATCGAAAAGGTGGCTGGGCGCAAGGTGAAAGGCATCATTTGTACCCACGGGCACAATGATCACATCACTGTTGCTCCGGAGCTATCCGAGAAGCTCGACGCCCCAATCCTGCTGCATCCAGGCGATGGCATGTTGTGGCGAGAGACTCACCCTGGCCTAGCACCGGAAGAACTGGCTGATGGACAGGTCTTTAAGATCGCCGGTACCGAGCTGCAGGTGCTCAATACCCCGGGCCATTCGCCTGGTTCTTGCTGCCTCTATGCACCTGAGGCAGGGGAGCTATTCTCCGGCGACACCCTGTTCCAAGGTGGTCCAGGAGCAACGGGGCGGTCCTACTCATCCTTCGATACCATCATCGCTTCTCTGCAGCGCTCTATTTTAGAGCTGCCAGCCGAGACGATTGTGCGTACCGGACACGGGGATCACACCACCGTAGGCGCGGAGGCTCCTCACCTAGAGGAATGGATCCGCCGAGGCCACTGATAGTGGCGATGCGGGCTGCCGGCGCGGGGTGATCAACGGTCGTTGATGACTCCGAGCAGGTAGTCGCCGTAACCGGATTTTATCAGCGGCTGGGCCAATTCCTCGAGGCAAGCGGCATCGATGAATCCTTCGCGGTAAGCCGCAACTTCGGGGCTGCCGATGATAGTGCCGGTGCGTTTTTGGATGACTTCAATAAAAGAGGAAGCCTCACTCATCGAATCGAAGGTACCGGTATCTAGCCACACATCCCCACGATGTAGTCGTTGTACCGTGAGCTCACCGAGCGCCAGGTAGGTCTCATTGATCGAGGTAATTTCCAACTCGCCGCGTGTGCTGGGAGTGATGGAATGAGCGATATCGATGACCCGGTTGTCATAGAAGTACAAGCCCACCACTGCGAAGTTTGATTTCGGGGTGGTGGGTTTTTCTTCGATAGACACTGCCTTGAACTCTTCATCGAATTCCACCACGCCGTAGCGCTCAGGGTCGGAGACTTCATAGGCAAACACCGTTCCGCCCTGTGGTTTCCGACAGTCGGCTAAGGTGCCGGAGAATTGATAGCCCTCGAAGATATTGTCGCCGAGTACGAGTGCCACATCGTCTTCGCCGATGAAGTCCTCGCCGATAATAAAGGCCTGTGCCAACCCTTCCGGATGAGGTTGTTCGGCGTAGTCGATCATCACTCCCCATTGGGAGCCATCGCCCAGCAGTCGCCGGAAGGCTGATTGATCCTCCGGTGTGGTGATTATCAGGATCTCCCGAATGCCTGCCTGGATGAGCGTGGACAGTGGGTAGTAGATCATTGGCTTGTCGTAAATTGGCATCAGCTGCTTGCTAATGCCCTTGGTGATCGGGAATAACCGAGTACCGGAGCCGCCGGCGAGAACAATGCCCTTCATGACAGATATAGTGCCAGTCCGACGCGCCAATTTTGTGGGGAAAACCCACTTGCCTCGATCTTGGACAGATCAAGCGTGCTTCTCGACGGTCGCGGGGCGTGCGCAGTGTCCCCGAAGTACTGCTCACTGCTGACTGGGTGAACATTGCTGGGATCGAAACTCAAAGAGCTAAATGTCGCCATAGCTACTTCATCCCAACCGACCTCATCGCCGGAGCCAGTGATGTTGTAGACACCGTAATCGGGGGCCGAATCTAGCAGGTGCTTGATACCTCGGGCTAAGTCCTCGGCGAAGGTCGGACGGCCGCGCTGATCACTAACCACCTGCGGTGTGATCCCCTTGGCCGCGAGGCCAGCCATCGTATCGACGAAGTTCTTTCCCTGGCCCACGACCCAACTGGTGCGCACGAGATAATGCTTGGGAGCAGTCGCCGCTGCCAGTTCCCCGGCTGCTTTGGACGCCCCGTAGGCACCCAGAGGGCAGATCGGAGCGTTTTCAGAATAGGCAGAGTCGGCGGTGCCATCGAAGACATAATCAGTTGAGACCTGGACCAAGGTGAGATTATGTTCAGCAGCGATAGTCGCCAGCTGTGCGGGGCCATGGGCGTTAACAGCCCAGGCTTGGGCGCGGTCATGTTCGGCGGCGTCGACCCCGGTATAGGCGGCGGCGTTGATGATGGCGGAATACTGCCGCCAAGGCCTGGCCGGTGGGTTCGTGATATCGAATTGTTCCCTAGTGCAGAACTCTGCGTTGGGTAGTATTTTGCGCAAAGCTCGGCCTAATTGTCCATCGGCACCAGTGACGAGAATTGTGCGCGCAGCGACCGGGGTGACCTCGCTTAGTGGCGGGTGCTGGCGATCTTTCGCTGAGATCTCGGTCGGGGTTAGCGGCCAGTCGATGAGATCGAGGGAGACATTTTCGTAGTGAGCATCGGGAGACCAATGATCGTTAACCAGGTAGCTATAGGTGGTCGAATCCTCGAGGGCTTGGAAGCCATTAGCCACACCTCGTGGAACAAAAACGGCTTTAGCTGTACTGATGCTGATGTCGTAGGTCTGACCAAAGGTGGGGGAGCCCTCTCTTAGGTCGCACCATCCACCATGTACTTGGCCGGTGGCCACGGATACCAGCTTGTCCCACGGCTCAGCGTGCAGCCCGCGGGTAACACCCTTCTCGGCGTTAAAGGAGATGTTGTTTTGGATGGGCTGGAAGTCCGGCAGGCCAGCTTCGATCATGGCAGCTCGTTGCCAGTTCTCTTTGAACCAGCCGCGGTTATCCCCGTGGACATCTAGTTGGACAACCAGCAGACCCTCAATGGGGGTGTGGTGGATATACATCTACTGGCCTCTTTCCTGATAGCCGGATTCGACCTGTTGTTTTAATGGACGCCACCACTGCTCATGTTCGCGATACCACGCGATTGTCTGAGTTAGACCTGCGCGCATTCCGGTCTCCGTATCGGTATAGCGCGGTGCCCAGCCAAGTTCGCGGCGTAGCTTGGTCGAATCCATGGCATAGCGTTGGTCATGGCCTGGGCGATCCGCTACGTGCTCATAGTCTTCTACACCCATCAGCTCACAGATCAGTTCAATGACCTGACGGTTGTTGACGTGGTCGTTATCAGCACCGATGTTATAGGTTTCCCCCATCCTGCCGTGGTCCAGAATCTGCAGGACCGCCGCATTGTGGTCATCGACGTGGATCCAATCACGTACTTGCTCGCCGGTGCCGTAGAGCTTGGGAAGGCGACCGTCGAGAATATTGGTGATCTGACGGGGGATGAACTTCTCAATATGTTGATAGGGGCCGTAGTTATTGGAGCAATTCGAAATCGTGGCACTGACGCCAAAAGAACGCACCCAAGCGCGCACGAGATGATCGGAGCCAGCCTTGGTCGCCGAATATGGTGAGGAAGGACGGTAGGGGGTTTCTTCAGTGAAGCGCTCTGGGCTGTCGATGGGTAGATCGCCAAAGACCTCATCGGTGGAAATGTGGTGAAGGTGCCGAGCGTGTCGTCTTATTGCTTCAAGCAGGGTGAAAGTACCCACGAGATTGGTATCAACAAACGGCGAGGGATCGCGCAGAGAATTGTCATTATGCGATTCGGCAGCGAAATGAATGACCACATCGGAACGTGAGACCAACTCATCAACCAACGGGCCGTCGCAGATATCACCCTGGACAAACTCCACGTCTAGGCCGCTGAGATTATCGCGGTTTCCAGCGTAGGTGATCTTATCCAACACAATGATGCGGTCTGTCGGATTCTGGCGTGCTGCCAGATGAACGAAATTTGAACCGATGAACCCGGCGCCCCCGGTGACCAGCAGTGTCCTCATAGGCCCCAACTATACGTCCGCGGGCCAGGACTGCTGTGTCTGGTCCTGGGGCACCCGCATCAACGCTCCTAGATGCACTAGGCATCCAATCAAGGGCCCGATGATCAACGAGGCGCATACCGTGGCCGCTAGCGGCCACGGCGCCAACCACAGCACCCCAAAGGTCACTGCAGAGGCGCTCATCCAGCCAAGGACATAGGCGCGGTGCTCTTCGGCTGCCAGGGCGGCTGTACCCGTCACCATCAATGTGCCAGTGCAGGCGGAAGCGAAGGTCAAGATAGCCAGGATACCGCCGGGGACTTGGAGGCCTTCCCGGAAAAAGTTCTCCAGGATCCACGGACCCGACAACCACGCCACACCGCCACCGAGCAGGCCTACACCCAACACTGCAAATACTGGAGCTACTAGCGCGCCAATGAGTCGATCGCGTTGGTTAACAAAACGCACGATCAACGCGGATTGGAAGCGTTGCAAAGGGACCAAGATCGGGGCGCGGGTGAGCGTGACAGCATTGATGATCCCAGCGACTGTCACCACGGTCCCAGCATCAGGTGCGGAGGTGGATTGGACGAACACGGGATAGCCCGTGATCAGTGTCGCGGAGGCGCCAGTGGCCAGCATTGCTGAGCCCACCCGTCGTAGCAACACCTGCTGGTCTACATCCACTGGGGCCAGTAACCGTGAACGGACGGTGGGGGAGGCCGCTAGGATCAGCAGCCAACTGAGGGCGCCGATCACGGTGATCAGCATGAACGCGCTCAGTCCACCGCCCAAGCGCCAAGCCACTAGTGCCAACAAGAGCCGGATTCCAGAATCCAGAGCCACTAGCCAGGCATAGTTTCGCCAGAGCCCCAACCCGGAAAGTATCCCAGAAAGCACCGATTGGAAGGCATAGCTTACGAGACCGAAGATGAAAAAGGCCGTGGCGGTGGACGTATCGGCTTGACCACGAATCAGCGTGGGTAGCCAGAGCACACCGAGCACGCTGGCCCCGACGAGGGCACATCCGGCAACCAGCAGGCCAAGACGCCACGGACGTCCCCCACCGACCCGGCCAGACTGGCGTGAAGCAGCGACTGCCCGGGTGGTTTCCTGCATCAGTCCATCGAGGAATCCGGTGGCGGCGAAAAAGAGGCCCCAATATGCCTGGAAGGCAGCATAACCGTCATTACCTAACGTCCAGGAAGCGACGTAGATGACGATGAAGCCGGCAAGGGCGGCGAACACTGTCGCCAGGCCCAAGGACCTCATCTACCGGCTCATGCCGGAAACGCGGGAAGCTCGCGCTGGTCCAGCCATACAGTCCACAGGGTATCTACCTCGGAGTCGGGGATTCCTAGCTTTCGGCTTTCTTGGAGCACCTCTCGCTTGAGATCTACCAGCTCAACTACCGCGTGGCGTCCGACTGAGATGTAACGATGAAGCATCCGGAAGAAGGCTTCATCGCCAAGCATGGTGCGCAGGGCATGGACGGTAAGAGCGCCACGCTTGTAGACCCGATCATCGAACATGTCGCGGGTTCCAGGATCCGAAAGCAGTAGATCTTGTGGCTTTCGGGCCAGTTCACCATAAAACTCGCGAGCAGACTCCGCGGCGGGAATGTTGTCGGCGTGCTCGAACCACAACCATTCGGAATAACAGGCGAAACCCTCGTTGAGCCAAATATCATTCCACTGGGCCAGCCCCAGCGAGTTGCCAAACCACTGGTGAGAGAGCTCGTGGGCAATGAGGCGCTCCCACGCGTGATCGCCACGGATGTGGTTGGCACCAAAGACGGACAGTCCCTGAGCCTCTAGGGGGATTTCTAGCTCATCTTCGACGACTACCACGGTGTAATCATCGAAGGGATAGGGGCCGAATAGCCTGCTGTAGAGAGCGAGCATGTCGGCTTGTTGAACGAATTCTTCACTGGCTTGAGTCTTGAGCTGGGCTGGGACCCATGCGCGGACGGCGGTACCTGCGGCCTCGCCGAGCTCGAGCTGTTGGTATTCACCGACCTGAACGGTAGCCAGGTAGGTGGCCATCGGATGTTCTACGCGATAATGCCAGGTAGTGCGCGAACCGGAGACCTTTTTTGAAATCAGTGTGCCATTGGCAATGACCGAATACGGACTATCGGCGGTGACCGTAATCTCGTAGCGGGCTTTCTCATCCGGAGTGTCATCGCAGGGAAACCAGCTGGGTGCGCCGCAGGGCTGGGAAGCGACCAACGAGCCGTTTTCCAACTCCTCCCAACCGATCTCTCCCCACGCAGAGCGGATAGGGCGGGGAGTGCCGGAATAGCGGATGGTCAGCGAGAATTCGGAGTCGACCGGGATCTCTTCACGGAACTTCAGCCGGAGCTTTCCGCCAGACTGCCGAAACTTGGAGACCACGATGTTCTGGCCAGCGGTCCCGGACCCAGTCACCTGGGTTACTCGCATACCTGCGGCTAGATCAAGAGTCAGTGAACTCAGGGGAGCCCAGTTGTCTAGTTGAAGGGTGGCCACACTCGTGAGCCGATTCGGGCCCACTCGGTAGTTCAAATCCAAGACATAAGAACGCACGTGGAAGCCCAGATTGAAGTCGACTCCCGTGTATTCATCGCGGTGACCGGGGACGGGGGTTGATCGCAGTCTGTTTCTCGTCATGATTCTCCAGATGTTACCTGTCCTCCTCGACCTGCTGAATTAGCCAGGTATAGATCAACGATTCAACTTCCGCGGTTTGCGCATTATCCGCTGCACCGGCATGGCCACCTTCGGTGTTTTCGGTGTAGTCCACCGGTTGCCCAGCTTCACGCAGCGCCTCTGCGAATAGTCGAGCATGAGCGGGATGCACCCGATCATCACGGGTCGAGGTGGTCACCAGTGCTGGGGGATAGGGGCGTTGTTTCTGATCGACGACATTGTGCAACGGTGACCAGCTTTCCAAGGATGCGCGCTCGGCAGGATCTGCTGGATCGCCATACTCGGCCATCCACGACGCACCTGCTGACCAGGTGTGATAGCGCAGCATGTCGGTGAGCGGGACTTGAATAACGGCTGCTCCGAAAGCCTCCGGGTAGCGGGTGAGCGCTCCTGAGGTCAGCAGCCCACCATTGGATCCGCCCCGAATGCAGATCTGTTCTGCGGTGGCATAACCGCGGGCAACTAGATCTTCGAGCACTGCCTGGTGATCCTCCCAGACCTTGTGCCGGTTAGTTTTGACCACTTGGCTGTGCCAGGAGGGGCCAAATTCTCCGCCGCCGCGCAGATTGGGTTGGACGAAGAAATTGCCGCGTTCGAGCCAAGCAATTCCACGGACTGCGGAAAAACCGGGCTGCAAAGACACCTCGAAGCCGCCGTAGCCGCCGACCAACGTGGGACGTGGACCACGAGAAAAGTCGCCGGTGATGAAATAGGGCAGGTAAGTGCCGTCAGCGGAGCTGACCCAGTGCTGGCGAGTACTTAAACCAGCGGTGTCGAACAAGGCGGGTGCTTGGCGGACCGGCTCCGGCACCAGCGATTCCGCTAGCTCAATCCGATAGAGCGTGGCCGGCTGAGTGAAAGAGGATGTGGCCAGCCATACCTCATCGCCATCGAGCGGACTGGTTGCTACTACCGATGCGGTGACTAACTCAGGCAACTCAATCGCACGAGCCGGGCCAGCTGGATCGGCGAGCTCATGGACCTGGAGGTGGGTGGCGACGTCGTTAAGCAGGGTGAGGATGATGAAGTTGGCGCTAAAGGCCATGCTTTGGAAAGAGACGTGAGCATCTGGAGTGAAGACAGCGCGCAGATCACGATCACCCGCGAGAAAATTATCGAGTTCGATGACTCCAAGGCCACCTGCGGGGATACCTGCGAACTGTTCCCGCGGGGCCACAAAAAGCCACTGTTGATGGATGACAGTCTCGCAATCCTCCGGAACTTCCAACCTCTGAGGGACGGTGTTCGGGGACAACCCAGCGGCCACGGATTGCTGAGAATGATAGAAATCTAGTGCTCGGGAGGTGACAATCCGCTCGAATCCCGGGGTTTTATCTACCCAAGCGCCCACGGCGACATCTTCGTGCTGGCCGGCAGTGTAGAGCTCAGCGTCTGCAATGTTGTGGCCGCGCCGCCACACTCTGACCTGGGCCGGATAACCTGAGGAGGTCAACGCATCACTACCAATATCGGTACCCACCAGCAGCGTATCCCGGTCAATCCAGCTGAGGTCTGATTTGGCTTCGGGAAGCGTAAAGGGATCATCGCTGACGAAACTGCCGGATACGAGATCAAATTCTCGAACCACGACCGCATCTGCGCCGCCGCGAGACAGTCGCACCAATGCTCGGTCATAAGACGGGGTGAGTACGTGGGCGCCCTTCCAGACCCAGTTGACTTCCTCGGCTGCCGCGAGCTTATCGACGTCGAGCAGCACCTCCCACTCCGGCTCCTCTGAAAGGTAGGAATCGAGCGTGCTCCGTCGCCAGAGCCCGCGCTCATGGTCTGCGTCCCGCCAGAAATTGTAGAGATAGTCTCCGCGCCGGCTGACAAAGGCAATCTTGTCGTCGATGTCGAGAGCTGCTCGAATCCGTCCTCGCAGCAGATCCCGCTCAGCATGCTTATCGACGCCGCTAGCAGTCGCTGCCGACCAAGTTCGTGCCCAATCCAGGGCTTTAGGATCGTCGATGGTTTCAAGATAATGGTTGTTCATAATGCCAGGCAGTCTACGCGGGGATGAAAAAAATACGGCACCGACCACACAAGGTGGTTGGTGCCGTTAATCTGCTATTGGCAGGGCTTGCGCAACTTACATGTCGAAACCGCGGGCGAAGGTCGGCCAAGATTCGATCAGGTCATCCTGCCAGTAGCTCCACGAGTGGCTACCGGTCGGACGCAGGTTAAACGTTGCGTCAATTCCCTGAGAGTTGAGCTTTGCCTGGAGATTGTGGGTACACGTGTTGGTAGCAGCCTCAATGACGCCACCCTCAACGATGAGGGTTGCTGCACCAGCGGAAGCAGCAACCGGATCAACGCCCTGCTCGATGTAGTAGCCCGGCATCTCTCGTTCGCCAGCTAGGCCGGTGGCGTTGGAGACGTAGATCTCGGAGCCGCGCAGGCCCTCGGAGAGCACCAAAGCATCGTTGGCGCGGTTGTACTCGCCGCCGACTGGGCCCAGCATCTGGGCTGCGGAAGCGCCACCGCGGTTAACGGTGATGTCAGCCATTGTGTAGGAAGCGAAGTCAGAAGTAGCGGCGCAACCGGAGTAGGAACCGACAGCGTCGTAGAAGCCCGGAGCCTTGCCGGCTAGCAACAAGGAGGAGGTAGCCGACATGGACATGCCAGCGATACCGCGGTAGTTGCTAGCGCTCATCGTGGGTTCGATGGCACCAGGTAGCTCACGCAGCAGGAAGGTCTCCCACATCTGCGGGCCCTGGAGGTAGGGGGTGTCTAGGTTCTGGTCCAACCAGTCAACGTAGTAGGAAAACGCGCCTTGCATCGGGATGACGACGTTGACGTCTTTGTCTGCGTAGGCCTCGAGGGCTTCGCCGGAGGAGATCCAGTCCATGTCCTGCTCTGCGCCACCGGCACCGTTGAGCAAGTAGATGGTGGGGCGGTCCTGCCCGAAGGTGCCATCCGGGGTGATGACGGCCAAGGGGATGTCACGGCCCATAGACGGGGAGTAAGCATTGAGCGCAATGATGCGCTCTTCGGTTGACGCAATCTGGTACCACTCCGGGGAGCTATCGGTGACAGCATCAGTCATCTGGGAGATAGTGGAGAGCTCAACGCCATTATTAATAGCGGTGGCGGAGAGTTCGGAGGCACCGGCGGTCGGGGCGACCAGCATGCCTGCGGCAATGGACGCGGCCGCGATTGGTGCGGCAATGCTGTGAAGAAGCTTCATACGGTTATTTTCCTGGTTCGTAGTCGTTCGTCGCCCTGATGAAAGGGCCCCGGTGGAGAGAAAAACAAATATGACAGGTTAAGAGTCCCTGTCATGTACTCATGGTGCTACATCGTAACGGCTACGGCAGATGTTAACCGAGTACCCCCGAAGGCGCTTAACTTATTCGATATCCATTGAGCTGGCAGCCAGCCCTCAAAGGACTGAATATCCACTAATAATAAAAGTACTGCGCCGGGCTAGGCAGGCTGAGGCCTCAGCAGCGGCTCCGTGGGGCAGCGGGACTCGCATAATGAGTTCTAGTGAGTGCCGTTATGCCTGCCATTAGCTAGATACATCAATTCGGGGGTATGTAAGAAGGGAATCTTCCCCACCGACAGCTTGGGATTCTCAGTGCTAACTCAGCTGTGATGGCGGCCATCAACAGTGATTCAGAGGCATGGGCCGGTTGGAAAAGGTGCTTCGCTTTAGTCAGGAGCTGTGGATCGAGGGTGATTCATCTGTCATAATTCGGAGAGTCTCTCCCGCTGTAACGTTTCTGTCGGGTGCGGCGTTGATAATGACTGATCCGATTGCGCCGTTTTCCCTAGGCCGAAAACCTTCAGAAACTCCAGAGAAAGAAGTCCGCTATGTCTATTATTGAGCAGATTATTGTTGCCGTGAACACCTTCCTTGGCCCGATTGTTCACGCAGGTTCCTCCGCATCTTCGAACACAGCGTTGGCTCTCGGCCTCTTCTGATTTTCACAGGACTTCTACGTCTGGCACCCCGGACCGCTCAGCTTTTGAGTCGGCCGGGGATCTGTTGTTTCTGGGCTCTGGTGTCCTAATCGATGACACCGGGGCCCCCTTTACGTATCCTGGGTGACGTGACTGAACATTATGACGTTGTAATCCTCGGTGCGGGCCCTGGCGGTTACGTCGCTGCCATCCGTGCCGCCCAGCTCGGCAAGAAAGTTGCCGTCATCGAGAAGCAGTATTGGGGTGGTGTTTGCCTCAACGTGGGCTGTATCCCCTCCAAGGCTCTGCTGAAGAACGCGGAGGTTGCGCACACTTTCAATCATGAGGCTAAGACCTTTGGCATCTCCGGAGAGGTGTCCTTTGACTTCGGTGTTGCACACAAGCGCTCCCGCCAGGTCTCGAACGGCATCGTCAAGGGTGTCCACTTCTTGATGAAGAAGAACTCCATCACGGAGGTCGATGGTTTCGGATCCTTCAAGGATGCCAACACCATTGAGGTCACCGACGGCAAGGATGCCGGCAAGACCCTCACCTTCGATAACTGCATCCTGGCTACCGGCTCGGTTGTCCGTTCACTGCCCGGGGTAGAGCTTGGCGGAAATGTCGTCTCCTACGAGGAACAGATCCTCGACAGCGACCTGCCGGATTCTATGGTTATCGTCGGCGCCGGCGCCATCGGCATGGAGTTTGCTTATGTCCTGGCTAACTACGGCGTGGACGTCACTATCGTGGAGTTTATGGACCGAGTCCTGCCGAATGAGGACGCGGATATCTCCAAGGAGATCGCCAAGCAGTACAAGAAACTCGGCGTGAAGCTGCTTACCGGTTACAAGACCACCGGAGTCCGTGACAACGGTGACAGCGTTGAGGTAGACGTTGAGTCCAAGGACGGCAAGAAGACTGACACCCTCACCGTCGACCGTGTGATGATCTCCATCGGTTTCGCCCCGCGCGTTGAGGGCTTCGGCCTAGAAAACACCGGCGTTGAGCTCACCGATCGTGGCGCCATCGCCATCGATGACTACATGCGCACTAACGTCGACCACATCTTCGCTATCGGCGACGTCACTGCGAAGTTGCAGCTTGCTCACGTTGCCGAGGCCCAAGGCGTTGTCGCCGCAGAAGTTATCGCAGGTGCGGAAACCCAGCTGCTGGGTGACTACATGATGCTGCCGCGTGCCACCTTCTGTAATCCTCAGGTCGCCTCCTTCGGCTACACCGAGGCCCAGGCCCGCGAGAAGTTCGCGGACCGGGAAATCAAGGTAGCCGTATTCCCCTTCTCGGCGAACGGCAAGGCTGCAGGACTGGCTGAGACCGCAGGTTTCGTGAAACTGGTGGCGGATGCTGAATTCGGCGAGCTCTTGGGCGGCCACTTGGTTGGCTCCCATGTTTCGGAGCTGCTGCCGGAGTTGACCTTGGCACAACGCTTCGATCTGACCACCGAGGAGATTGGGCGCAATGTCCATACTCACCCGACGCTTTCAGAGGCTATGAAGGAAGCCGCCGAGGGTATCTCGGGGCACATGATCAACTTCTAGGTCTTGGCTGCGATCTGCTCGAGGACTTTCCTCGGACGGATCGCGCCACTGCTTCACCGACCACGGGATCCCTATACGGGTCCCGTGGTTTTCATATTTTCTGAGCTTTGATGACCGACGGAAAACACAGGGGGTCCGCAGTGGAGGTTATTGGCATTCTGGCCGACGAAGGCAAACCGTTGGAAGAAGTCCAAAAAATAGCGTCGCAGTTGCTAGAGGATATCCAGCACGAGACTGAAGAAGATGGCACCCGAAGCACTAAGGGTAAGTATCCGGATATTGGGGAAATAGAGATCAGGGCAGAAACGGTGCCGATGTCTCCGGACGGGGATGTCTTGATCTCCCATTACGCTGGCAGGATCCTCGAAGACCGTGGTTGGGATCGATTGATTTATATCACTGATCTTCCGCTGACTGCGTGGGAACATCCTGTGGTTAGCCAGCGGGCAGTTGAAGATAATGCGATTCTCATCAGTCTCCCCGCACTGGGTGCGTTCCAAGCCACCCGTCGCTTGCGGAAGGAACTGATCAGCCTCATCGAGGATTCTGAGCCGAAGCTGGGAGTCTTTAGAAAAGGTAGCGACCCAGTAGAGAAAGAGGATTCGGCAGAGGCTCCTGACGTTCGCACTCGAATCCTAGAACACCCCGGCAGAAGTCTGCAGATGGTCGCTGGGATGGTGCGAGGAAATCAGCCAGGTCATCTCATTCCAGTTCTATCAAGTTCATTGGCAGCTATTGCCGCCACCGGTGGCTTTGGTATTTTCTATGGCTCCATCTGGACGATGGCCGAAGGGCTTAGCAATCTGAGGTTGCTGCTGATCAGTCTGCTCTCAGTAGTCGCCCTAACCTCTTGGCTGATTGTCCACAATCGGTTGTGGCAGCGAAGAGGAACCCAAGAGACCCGATGGCGAGAGCGAGTGGACAATCTTGCAACGGTCGGCACTATCGGGCTAACGGTGCTCATGATCTATCTGCTGGCACTGCTGGTGATGTTTGTGGCCGCGGGTGTGGTGATTCCGGCTAGCTACCTTGAGACCGAATTGGGCCGCGATATCGGGCTACCAACCTATTTGGCTATCGCTTGGCTCAGCGCTTCGCTGGGCACTATGGCCGGGTCACTCGGCTCCAATTTTGACCGAGACGTGGAGATTCGCAGCGCAACTTACAACCTGCGCGAATATGAACGCCGGATGCGGCAGGGACGCTACACAGACGAGCGATGGCTACCGAAAGGCTAATTATAGGGAGCCACCGAGGAGCGGTGGGCGTCGATGACGATTGTTTCGTGGATCTGAGGGAAGGCTCGCTGGGCGCAGTTTTCTCGAGGGCAGACTCGGCAGCCAGCTCCGATAGGGGTGGCCCCGGAAAGATCACTGAGGTTGAGGCCTTCCGCGTAGACCGTTCGATCAGCATGGCGGGCTTCACAACCAAGTCCGATGGCAAAGAGCTTCCCGGTTTCGCCAAAGCGACCACGATGGTGTCGGACGGTGCGGGCGATCCAGAGATAGTTTCGGCCGTCGGGCATTTGAGCTACTTGACGGAGGATACTTCCAGGGTTGGTAAAAGTCTCGTAGATATTCCACAACGGGCAGGTTCCCCCGGAGTTAGCCAAGTGAAAGCCCGTAGCCGATTGGCGTTTAGACATGTTCCCGGCTCTATCAACACGGACGAAGGTAAAAGGAATGCCTCGGAGATTTGGTCGTTGCAGAGTCGATAGCCGACTAGCCACAGTTTCGTAGCCGACGCCAAAAACTTGGCTGAGGAAGTCAACGTCATAGCCGGAGCGTTCGGCCTCTGCATGAATCGTTCGATAGGGAAGGATCACGGCCGCGGCGAAGTAGCTGGCCAGTCCACGTCGAGCAAGGTTTCTGGATGCTTCGGAGGTGAAATGCTCCTCTGCGACAAGGTCTTCGATCGTTTCATTGGCCTCGAGATAGGCCAGCTCCATGCCCATGCGGAAGGATCGCTGGCCGGAATCAAGGCGACTAGCTAATTGCAAGTGGCCAGTTTCTCGGTCGAAGCTATGCAAAGTTCCATCGAGCTCCGGGGACGTGGTGATTTCGATGCCATGCGATTGGCGCAGTCGTTGAGCCAGGGCAATCTCGGTGCTGCGGATCCCGAAACGCTCCACGCCGAGTTGCTCGGCGATATCCTCGGCTGTCGTGTCGAGGGCTTTGAGATAGTTCTGCCTAGCGTAGAAGAAGTCTCGGACCTCATCGTGGGGCATAGACAGGATCTGCGTGCTGGCGTCGGTAGTGAGGGGGCCGACGAACCTGCGGGTATCGGTGGCGATGGAGAGTTTGTCGCGGACGTTCCGATAACGACGGTGCATGTCCACCATCGTTCGGGCGATAGCGGGATGGTTGTAGACCAGCTCCGAGAGCTCTTGAAGCTCTACCGGGTTGGGGCACAGCTCTTTGTCTAAGACCACGTCTTGGATCTCTGCAAGCAGCCGAGAATCATCATCGCGAGAGAAGAAGGTGGCGTCGACGCCGAAGGCCTCGGTGATGCGCAATAGTACTGGAACTGTTAGCGGGCGGACGTCGTGTTCGATCTGGTTGACGTAGCTGGCGGACAGTCCGAGCGTAGAGGCCAATGAGGCTTGGCTGAGGTCTCGTTCGCGGCGTAGTTGTCGAAGGCGTGAACCCACATAGGTCTTTCCCATGACGACAGCCTAGCGTGACCGGGCTCACTTGAGTGCCATTCTGCTAATTTTGCATGGGGTAGTTGAGAAATTTAGTAAATGTTGCGATCGCATGAGGGTGCACGCTGGAGCTTTATCGAAAGTTTGACACCATACGGGGTGATTTAGTGATATCGGACATTGTTCAGTGACCAACCTCACAAGAGGGGGCTGAGAGTGTTCGTTTCGGGTCTAGCTGGGGCAACCGTCGTGGCAGGCGCTAGTTTTGCCCCAGAGGGATTAGGTAACCCTTCCCTAAAGTTTGTTGCCTTCAGGGCTATTTGGAGGGGGGAACCGGAAAATTGGCTGTCCGAGTAAGTGGTCCAGGCCGGGGGTGTCGCCGTAAAGTATGAGCGACACTGGAGGTGCCATGACTGTTAAAAATGCAGACCGTGACGCGATCGTACACGGCAAGATTACTGAGAAGCCGCTGCGTGAGCGGCCGTCGTACCCGACCTGGGCCATTAAGCTGGTGATGGCCGTTACTGGCCTCATCTTCGGACTGTATGTCCTGGTACACATGGTCGGTAACCTGAAGCTCTACATGCCTGACCATGACGGCATTATTGCCATTAATGAGTATGGAGAATTTCTCCGCTCTATGGGCGCGCCGATCTTCCCGCGTGAGTCCATTCTGTGGATTTTCCGTATTGTGCTGCTGGCCGCCTTGGTCCTGCACGTTCATGGTGCTTTCGCTCTATCCGGACGTTCCGGAGTTTCCCGAGGCAAGTTCAAGCGCACCAACCTAGTTGGCGGCATGAACTCTTTCACCAGCCGCTCGATGCTGATCACCGGCATCGTCTTGCTGCTGTTCGTGATCTTCCACGTTCTGGATCTGACGATGGGTGTCACTCCGGCTGCTGCCGATAGCTTTGCTCACGGTGAGATCTACGCGAACATGGTCGCTAGCTTCAGTCGCTGGCCTGTCGCACTCTTCTACATTGTTGCCATGGTGGTGCTCTTCCTGCACCTGTCTCACGGTATTTGGCTCGCGGTCTCTGACCTGGGCATTACCGGCAAGCGCTGGCGCAAGATTCTGCTCGTCGTCGCCTACCTGGTGCCGGCCATCGTCATGATTGGCAACATCTCGATGCCGTTGTCCATCGCACTTGGCTGGATCAGCTAGGTCGGAAGGGAAAATACACATGAACAACATCGAGACTGCCACTAAGTCAGAGTTCTCTCACCCAGCCTCGCCCATCGAAGGCGTTCGCCCGGGACGGGTTCTTGACAATGCGGAGCCCAAGGGCGTTCCGACCAAGGAGATGTGGACCTACCAGAAGGACCATATGTCCCTGGTTTCCCCGCTCAACCGCCGTAAGTTCGAGGTGCTCGTCGTCGGTACCGGCCTTTCCGGTGGTGCCGCAGCTGCTGCACTCGGCGAGCTCGGCTACAGCGTCAAGGTCTTTACCTACCATGACTCCTCTCGTCGTGCGCACTCCATCGCTGCTCAGGGTGGCGTTAACTCCGCCCGTGGCAAGCGCGTGGACAACGACGGTGCCTACCGCCACGTCAAGGACACCGTTAAGGGTGGCGACTACCGCTGCCGCGAGTCCGACTGCTGGCGCTTGGCCGTAGAGTCCGTCCGCGTCATTGACCACATGAACGCCATCGGTGCTCCCTTCGCCCGCGAATACGGTGGAGCCTTGGCTACCCGTTCCTTCGGTGGCGTGCAGGTTTCCCGCACCTACTACACCCGTGGCCAAACCGGTCAGCAGCTGCAGCTATCGACTGCTTCTGCGCTGACCCGCCAGGTCGGCTTGGGCAATGTAGAAATCTTCACCCATAACGACTTGGTTGACCTGATCGTCACCGAGCGCGATGGCAAGAAGCGCTGCGACGGCATCGTCACTCGTAACCTCATTACCGGTGAGCTGACCCCTTACACCGGGCATGCCGTCATTCTGGCAACCGGTGGTTACGGCAACGTTTATCACATGTCGACGCTGGCCAAGAACTCGAACGCTTCCGCTCTCATGCGTGCGTACGAGCTCGGCGCTTACTTCGCATCCCCGTCGTTCATCCAGTTCCACCCGACCGGCTTGCCGGTCAATGCGACCTGGCAGTCCAAGACGATTCTGATGTCGGAGTCGCTGCGTAATGACGGTCGAATCTGGTCTCCCAAGGAGCCCGGCGATGACCGTGAGCCGAACTCGATCCCCGAGGACGAGCGCGACTACTTCCTGGAGCGCCGCTACCCGGCCTTCGGTAACTTGGTCCCGCGCGATGTTGCCTCCCGTGCGATTTCTCAGCAGATCAACGCCGGTTTCGGTGTTGGCCCGCTGAATAACTCCGCATTCCTGGATTTCCGTGACGCAATGGAACGCCTGGGCCAGAGCACCATCCGCGAGCGCTACTCCAACCTCTTCCAGATGTATGAAGAGGCCATTGGCGAGGACCCTTACTCCTCCCCGATGCGTATCGCTCCCACCTGTCACTTCACCATGGGTGGCCTGTGGACCGACTTCAACGAGATGACCTCTATCCCGGGTCTGTTCTGTACCGGTGAGGCTTCGTGGACCTACCACGGTGCAAACCGTCTCGGTGCTAACTCCCTGCTGTCGGCTTCCGTCGATGGCTGGTTCACCCTCCCGTTCACGGTGCCGAACTACCTGGCCCCGCTGCTGGGCGAGAAGGCTTTGTCGCCGGATTCCCCAGAGGCAGCCGAGGCCGTCGAGCGTGCCCATGCACGTGTTGAGAACCTCTTGAACATTGATGGCCCGGACCCGCACGGAGCTGACTACTACCATCGTCAGCTCGGCGAGATCCTGTACTTCGCCTGCGGTGTTTCCCGCAACGTTCCGGATCTGGAAGATGCCATCGTGCGGATTCGTAAGCTCCGCGCTGACTTCCGGGCCAACGTCCGGATCCCAGGCGAGCAGAACTACATGAACCAGGCACTCGAGTACGCCACTCGCGTTGCCGATTACATCGACCTGGGTGAACTCATGTGTGTCGACGCCCTTGACCGCGATGAGTCTTGTGGTGCGCACTTCCGCGATGACCACCTCTCTGAGGACGGCGAAGCGGAGCGCGATGACGAGAACTGGTGCTTC
Source organism: Corynebacterium alimapuense (assembly GCF_003716585.1). Lineage (GTDB taxonomy): Bacteria > Actinomycetota > Actinomycetes > Mycobacteriales > Mycobacteriaceae > Corynebacterium > Corynebacterium alimapuense. Next base: position 320,361 of record NZ_PTJO01000004.1, on the reverse strand, counting down.
GTCTCGGCATGGGAGCCGGCTGGCGAAGACAAGTTCATTCGTCACGCAGAGCCGTTGAACTTCGAATCGATCCCGCTGCAGACAAGGAACTACAAGTAATGAAGCTGACACTTGAGATCTGGCGCCAGGCCGGACCGACGCAGAAGGGCGCTTTCGAGACCGTTCAGGTCCCGGACGCGGTTTCACAGATGTCGATCCTGGAACTGCTTGACCACGTCAACAACCGGCTGATCGAGGAGAACAAGGATCCTTTCATGTTCGCCTCGGACTGCCGTGAAGGCATCTGCGGCACCTGTGGCATCACTGTTGATGGCCGCCCGCACGGTATCGGCAAAAACACTCCTGCCTGCCAGCAGCGACTGGTTGGCTACAACGACGGTGACGTCATCAAGCTGGAGCCGATGCGTTCTGCCGCTTACCCGGTCATCAAGGACATGGTCGTCGACCGTTCCGCACTTGACCGCGTTATGCAGAAGGGTGGCTACGTCTCCATCGACGCAGGCACCGCTCCGGATGCCGATACCCTGCACCTGAACCATGAGACTGCTGAGCTCGCACTCGACCACGCTGCCTGCATCGGCTGTGGCGCCTGCGTCGCTGCCTGCCCGAACGGTGCTGCGCACCTGTTCACCGGCGCGAAGCTGGTCCACCTGTCGCTTATGCCGTTGGGCAAGGAAGAGCGCGGCAAGCGTGCCCGTAATATGGTCGATGAGATGGAGACCAACTTCGGTCACTGCTCGCTTTACGGCGAGTGCGCTGACGTCTGCCCGGCTGGCGTCCCGCTGACCGCGGTCGCAGCGATCACCAAGGAGCGCGCACGTGCAGCGTTCCGTGGCAAGGACGACTAGGCTCGGTAATTAACCGAGTCACGAGAGACGAAAGTGAGAACACGTCATGAGTTCCAATAATTTTGCAGTAGCAGACCAGTCTTCGGAGAGTTTCCCGAACTACGCTCCGAAGATCCACGATTCCTACATTGAGGGCTATGAGCCTTCCTCCCTAAACGCTGGGCACTCCTCGCTGGAGCGCAGCTCCACGTGGATCGGCATGGGCCTGCTCTTGTCCGCACTGGTGGGAATTGGCATCATCATTTGGGTTGCCGCTACCTCCTTGTGGGGACAGGGCGTCACTGTCGCAGAGTACAACCTCAATCTGTACCTCTGGATTGGCATCGTCATCGCCGCAGTGCTGGGAGCAGCTGGTTTCGGTTTGATCTACTACGGTCGTCGTAACTACCGCGAATACCGCAAGACCACTGGTCGTAGCAACTAGGATTTTGTTGGACTGACGTCTCTCGGTTCTCCACACTCCGCCTTCCTGCCTTGTGCAGGTCGGCGGAGTTTCGTGTTTCTGTAAGATTTTCTGACATATCCTAAACAGATGTCTCGCTATCTTATTACCGTTCTAGCCAGCATTATTGTGCTGATTACCTCCATAAACCTATTGATGTACGCGCTAGAACTGAGCTGAGCGCGCACCGCCGAACCCGAGAAGTCGCTGGTTGGTCATAATGGAGGACATGGCCAGACACAGCATTGAAGAAACTTCCGAGGTAGCCTCACCGCCTCAAGAAGGCAACGCGACTAAGGACCGTTCGGTTCCTGGGCCTAGCCCGGAGGTGGAAGCCCAGCGCCGACGTACCCTCAAGCGGCATAAGGCCTTCGTTACCGGTTTGCTGGTGGTCGCAGCTGTGGTGTTTCTCGCCTGCAGTTGGTGGCAGTCCCAGCCAGGTGAGACTCCAGTATGGGTAGGTTATGTCCGAGCCGCCGCCGAGGCCGGGATGATCGGTGGACTCGCCGACTGGTTCGCCGTCACTGCACTATTTAGGCACCCGATCGGGCTCCCGATTCCGCATACTGCGTTGATCCCGAAGAAGAAGGACCAGCTGGGCCAGGCATTATCGGAGTTCGTGGGGGAGAACTTCCTCAACTCCGAATTGATTACTGAGAAGGTCAGTTCCGCCAACCTCCCAGAGCGCATCGGGAAGTGGCTCAGCGACCGGGATAACGCTCTTAAAGTCTCTCGGGAGGCTGGGAGGCTAGGCGCCAATGCGATCAAGGCGCTTGATCCGAAGGAAGCGGAGGCGGTGATCCAATCCCAGCTGATCGACAAGCTCGCCGAGCCAGACTGGGGCCCACCAGTTGGACGCTTGCTCGCGGATCTGATTGAGGAAGGCCGCACGGAACCTGTCATTCAGGAAGTTGCTGACTGGGGGCATAAGAAGATCGTGGGGATGGAAGAGACGATCGTCCATCTGATTGATGAGCGGATGCCTAGTTGGTCGCCTCGTTTCGCCCGGAACTTAGTCGGTGCCAAGGTCTATCGAGAATTGGTAGCTTTCACCGCTGCAGTGGCTGAGGACCCAGAACATGAAGCACGTGACTCCATCCGCCGCTTCTTGGGCACTCTGGCGGATGATCTCCAGCACGATGAGGCCATGATCGCTCGGGTCGAGGGGATCAAGCAAGATCTCATGGGTTCGACCCCAGTGCGCGGAGCTGCCCAGACCCTCTGGTCATCGACGTCGACCTCCTTGATCGCGGCCGCTGATGATGAAAACTCCCTCTTGCGGACCAAGATTGCGGAATTGGCTTTGACCTGGGGAACCAACATTCAGACTGATCCGGAACTGCGGTTGAGCCTGGATCGTCGAATTGCCGGTGCCGCTGCCTTCTTGGCAGATAACTATGCCGGAGAAGTTACCGGCATTATCTCCGAGACTGTCGAGCGTTGGGATGCGGAGGAAGCAAGCGACAAGATTGAGCTGATGGTAGGCAAAGATTTGCAGTTCATTCGACTGAACGGCACCATCGTCGGTGCGCTAGCGGGCCTGGTAATTTACACTGGGAACCACCTGCTATTCGGAGCCTGAACAGAAGATCCCCCAGGAGGAAGCTTCCATGACCACCCCGAAAGACGAGACGACCCCGGAAGACACCGGCAACTCTGTGTTGAAGAATCTGCGTGAGCCTTTCCAAGCGTTGCTCTCCGCAGGTTCGCATGTGGGCGGAGTGGTCACTGATTTTGGTGGCCGCCTCCGCGAAGACCACAAACCTTCCAAGTCTGAAGAAGGCGAGGAGACCGTGGATAATGCGAAGGAAGAAGCGGACTCTTCACTGAGTCGATTCAAGGCAGCTGCCAAGCAGGCGAAGGAAGGTCTCTCTGGGGCAAAAACCTCCGAGGACTATCGTTCCGTCACTGCCACTTTTGCTGGCCATACCGAGGGAATCATTCGCGACCTGGCATCTACTGCTCAGCGCGCGGCCGGTGAGACCAAAGACTCCGCAGCGACAGTGGAAGCTCGGGAAGCGTTGAACAAAGCGGTCGCGTCTGTCCGCCAGAGTTTTGATGACACCGTGGCTCAGGTCCGTGCCAAGCGAAGCGAAGGCTCCGACTCTACTGCTGCCGAAGAATCGATCATCGATGATCTGCGAGCACGCCTAGATGATCTGGTCAAAAAGGCGGGATCTTTCACCGGAAAGGGCGGTCAATCCGCCGAGGCCTCCACAGATTCGCAGACCGGCCCTGTGCCACATATGATCGACGGAGAAGTCATCAGCGTTGATGATATTCCGACTACTACTAAGGATGACTAGAACCTGAAATGACCAGCGCTATCTTGCTCAACGGCTATTTCACCTTCGAGCTGATCCTCTATTCTCTGATCGCCATGGCAGGGCTGGCGGGTGCATTCTTCGCAGCTACCACTCGTGATGATGCGTATCCCGCTGGGGACCGAAAGTCCAAGTGGATCTGGGTGGGAATCCTCTTTGCTTCCGCCTTCGTGGTGTTTACTCGGATGCCGTTTTTATCGTGGATCGGCATGGTGGTCATCGGCCTGTACTGGTTTGATGTCCGTCCCCAGCTGCGTTCGTTGATTAACGGAAGCAACAACTGGTGACAGCTCTCACAGAAGACCAGGCGTGGCTTAATGGCCGCGTCTTTTTTTCGCTTACCTCACCTGGGATAACCCAGACGGAAGTTCAAGCAGGCGTCGAGGTTGCAGCAGAGCTTGGGCTCGGCGGTGTATCGGTCGCGCCTTCTCAGCTGAGCATTGCGGTGGCGGCGGCAGAAGATACAGAGCTGACCGTGGCTTCAGTAGTTGGTTTCCCTTCCGGCCGCCACCACAGCTTGGTTAAGGCCGCGGAAGCGCGGCTAGCTGTCCAACAGGGAGCCGGGGAGATTTGGCTGGCCCCGGACCCAGCAATCTCGGAAGAAAACACTCTGCTCGCGGAATTTGTCGCTGTCCGTGAATCGGTGCCGCATCCAGTGCAACTAGCAGTGCTCCTTGAGCTGCCAGCCAGGACCGTACAGCAGACACTCTCAGTGGCCCGTACCGCCCGCCTAGCGGGGATTGACAAGTTGGTCACGGCGAGTGGCTGGTGGCCGGAGGAGGCAGCTCAAGCGGTCGATGCGCGGGCGTCGATAAGCTCAGTGAGCATGATCCTGCCCACTACCGTGCTGGGGATAGCCGATCTTGGCGGGGTGCTCACACAATTAGAACAAGGCGCAGAGCGGGTCGCGGTGACGGACCCGACCTGGCTATTGAGTCAGTGACGCAGAGTCCGCAATCTCATTGAGATTGACGTTTTCCCCGGTGATGGTGATTTTTACCGCTCCGTCAATGATTTCAAAAGTCCCAATATTGAGGCCCCCGGTTTGCTCCGCAATGCTGGAGTCGAGGCCATTAGTAATGACATCCGCTACCTGATCGGGCAAGCTGATGCCGAAGATCGCAGCTTCGCTGGCCTCGAAACTCAGCTGATCGTTGGTGGTCACCGGCCGCAAGCTCAGCTCAGCAACCCCGCCGCTAAATTCGACGTCCAGGGTGCCCGCCTCGACGTTAGTGTTCACGTCGGTGATCTGAATGAGGTTCTGGAGAAGTTGTGAAGCCCCATCCGAAGACTGATTCTCCTCCGCCAGAGACTGTTGTATGGTCGCCAGCAGATATTCCTCAGGCATCTCGGTAGTGACCACCATCTGGCCAGCCACAGGATTGTCCAAGTCTGAGATATCGAGATTTTCGAGCAGGATGTTGGCACCTGGGTCGCCTTCGATTACCGGTGCGGCGTCCTCCCCGCCGGGATTGGTGATACTCAACGTCGAGGGTGTGGTGATCTCCATCTGGCTTACGCTGCCGGAGAGTGCCGAAAATATCAGCGGGGTGGAACCGAAGGAGATCGTCGGGTCCTCGCTCAAGCTCACCCCAGATTCTTCTGCCTGCGCGTTGAAGCTCTCACGGAGCTGATTGCCAAAGAGCCACCGGAGGCTGAACTCAGCAACCAGCATTAATACCAGCAGGGTAACCAAGATGCCGAGGATTATTTTCCAGAGGACGGACGAGCGTGAACGGGCCATGTCGACCAGTGTCACCTATGACCATCGGTTGGGGCAACCATCTCCCAGGGAACTGTCAGAACATTGTCACGGATCTTCCGGCGGATCGGGGCGAGCGGAACGCCGTCGTGGATAAGTAATTGCCGAGCTTGTGCCCAGCGAACCCTCGGCCCATAGGACTCCCAGCCAGCGGCATGCTCCCAGGCGCGGTCGGCGGCGCAAAGTAGGGCATGGATTGGCTCGCCGGGAACGTTGCGATGAATTAGTGCCTTAGGGAGGCGTTCAGCCAGCTCTGAGGGGGTAGAAACGTCGAAAGGATCCCAGGCCAGCGTCAACGAGAGTGGTCCTTGAGCATCTAGCAACAACCAAGCCGCGCGACGCCCGAGTTCATCGCAGGTTCCCTCTACAAACAGTCCGCCAGGTGCTAGCCGAGAGCAGACCATCTCCCACGCTTGTTCTACTTGTTTGATGTCGTATTGTCGCAAAACATTGAAGGCGCGGACCATGTGTGGTCGGTAGCCGGCCAGCTCGAATCCGCCTAACTCGAAGTGCACTCCCTCACGCGGAGGTAGCACCCGCTGAGGATCAATCTCCAAGCCGATGGTCCGCACATCTGGCCGCAGGGTTCGCAGAGCACGTGACCACTCCACCGTCGTGGTGTAAGAGCCTCCGTAGCCGACATCGATGGCTAGTGGTGAGTCAGCGTGAGCAAGGAGGGAGCGGACCTGATGCTGGTGAATTGTCCAGCGATCGGAACGTCGCAGTCGGTTGAACCCAGTCGTCCCACGGGTGATGACACCAAAAGGCCGACCGCGCCCAAACTCTGCTCGGAGATTATGGGCGTGATCGGCCATAGCTGAGGTGAATTCGAGCCGCTAATTAGATGTTCTGGGCAATCCATTCGGCGGTGAGCTGTCCTTCGTTGTTAAAGAGATCGCCCAGTGCTGCGCCAACCTTCGGCTCGATGGCCGGACCCATGAACGGGATGTTCACGATGACCTCGTTGTTATAAGCCAACGTGGTGGTGGTCTCGGTTCCTGACAGGGCGATTTCGCCGGAGAAGTCAACGGGAGTGCCCTTGACGTCGGCGGTGTAGGTGATATGAGCAGCGTTGTCGGCCAGCGGGCCGACCGTCACAGTGCGCTTAACCTTCAGCGCCTGAGAAATCATGGCGCGGACAGCCTCGGGGAGGATGTCTAGCGGTAGTACCTCGAAGAGGGTAACTACAGCGCCACCTTCGGTGGCCTCGAAGCTATTAACTTCGCCGGGCTCGGGGGAGAGCTTCTCGGCAATAAATGCCCAGTAGTCGGCGTTGGTCAGCGCGGCGTGGACCTTCTCGGCCGGCTGATTGATCAATACGGAGTTCTCACTGCGGGATGCCATAGGTTAGAGACTACCGTTAGGCGGGTGAGTGATTCATCTCTGACCCCTGACATTTTCGCGCGCCTTCGGGAGACCGCCGGTATTGCCCTCGATGAGCAGTCGCGATTCTCGGACCTGACCACCCTGCACCTGGGTGGAAAACCTCGCCTGACCGTGCAGTGCGAATCCACCGCAGCAGCGGTGTCGGCCGTCACGGCTCTCGACGCCGCCAATATCGCCCTGCTGATTGTCGGCGGTGGTTCAAATTTGGTGGTCGCCGATGGCCAGCTCGATCTGGTGGCTGTGGTCATGGCCCAAGACGCCCTCGAGATTGACCTTGACACGGGCCTCGTATGCGCCGGGGCCGGAGTTGTCTGGGATGAGGTGGTCGCAGCGACCGTAGCCGCCGGGTTGGGCGGGATCGAGTGCCTCTCGGGAATCCCCGGATCTACCGGTGCCACCCCAGTCCAAAACGTTGGCGCCTACGGGGCCGAGATTTCCGATGTGCTTACTCGGGTGCGATTGCTCGATCGTTCTACCGGGGCCGTGGAGTGGGTAGCTGCCTCCGAGCTAGATCTGGGCTATCGCCATTCCAACCTCAAGTTCACCTCTCGTGGGGTGGTGTTGGAGGTAGAGCTGCAACTGAACGTGGATGGGCTATCTGCTCCCTTGCGCTTTGGTGAGCTAGCACGCGGTCTGGGCGCCAGTGAGCCGAGTCAACGATGGCCGGTAGCCGATGTGCGTGAACAAGTCCTGAAACTACGCCGAGGCAAAGGAATGGTAGTAGATCCCGCAGACCATGACACCTGGTCAGCTGGTTCGTTTTTCACTAATCCGGTCGTCGATGATGCACTGGCTGATTCGGTGCGGGAACAAGTCCGCGCGATCAGGGGAGAGAGTGACGCAGAACGAATGCCGCGTTTCCCCGCAGGCCAAGGGACATCGAAACTCTCGGCAGCCTGGCTGATTGATCGCGCCGGCTTCGACAAAGGTTTTCCTAATGAGTCCGCACCAGCCAGATTATCGACCAAACACACCTTGGCCTTGACTAATCGGGGAACGGCGCAGACCGCTGATCTGGTGGATCTAGCGCGCACGGTACGCGATGGAGTGCGCGAGAAATTTGGCGTGACGCTAGTCCCCGAGCCCGTGTGGGTCGGGGTTAGCATCGACTGAGCTCAGGCGTTTAAGCCAGCGAGAGGAACATCTTTTCTAGCTTCTTTTCGTCATAGTCCTCAGGATCGGCTTCCGTGAAGCACTTTTTCATCCCGGTGGAGACTACGAGATAGCCAGCCCGGTCGATGGCCTTGGCCACCGCCGCCAGCTGGGTGACCGCATCTTCACACTCGTGTCCCTCTTCCAGCATGCGGATCACTGCATTGAGCTGGCCCTGAGCGCGCTTGAGTCGGGTAACTGCTGGCTTAACCTCTTCGGGGCTGAGTTTCATTCCCTTGCTGCCTTCCTGATGGGGAGTTTGTTCACACACTCTAGCCCTCCATCTTTTGGGCGTATTCCCACGTCATGAAACCACCGTCGAGGTTGGCAGTTTCGATCCCCAAATGGGTGAGCAAGCTGGTAGCCACATGGCCGCGCAGACCAACTCGGCAGAACACCAGAGTTTTCTTGGACTCAAGCTCGCCGAATCGCTCGCGCAGGTCATCGAGGGGCAGATTAATCGCGCCGGTGATGGTGCCCTCGGCAAATTCAGCTGGGGTGCGGACATCGACGAGCGTCCAGCCGTCGTTGATGGCCTCGTCGACCTGGTTCCATTGGAAGGTGCGCTCGCCAGCGACCATGTTGTCGTTGACGAATCCGGCAAAGTTAACCGGGTCCTTAGCGGAGCCGAACTGGGGTGCATAAGCTAGCTCCAGGTCCGCTAGGTCGGTGGCAGTTAGCCCGCCACGCATGGCGGTGGCAATGACATCGATGCGCTTATCGACGCCCGCGGCACCCACCGCTTGTGCGCCGAGAATGGCGTCTGTCTCTGGATTGACCACGAGCTTGAGGTGAATGGTCTCAGCGCCGGGGTAGTAGCCAGCATGATTGGCGGGGTGAACGTGGATGATCCGCGTCGGCTGTCCCATCAAAGCTGCTCGCTTCTCGTTCCAGCCCACTGAGCCTGCGGCCAGATCAAAGAGCCCGACGATAGAGGTTCCTAGGGTGGCGGTGCGGTGAACGTCGCGGCCGGTGATGATGTCGGCGACTAAACGGCCGTGGCGGTTGGCGGTCTGTGCCAAGGGGACCAAGACATCGTCACCGGAGACCGCGTCGCGCTTTTCTGCGGCATCGCCCAGGGCGAAAATCGCTGGGTCGGAGGTGCGCTGCTGCTCGTCGACTTTGATGCCGCCACGTTCGCCGATAGCCAAGCCCGCCTCGCGGGCCAGCGTTGATTCCGGCTTGACGCCGATGGCTGCAATGACCAGATCGGCGTCGATAATTTCTCCGCTGGCCAAGCTCAGGCCCTTGTCCCCAATCTGAGCGGTGTCCGCACCAGTGAGGATGGTTAGCCCCTTGCTGCGCAGATGATCGGTCACGATAGCAGCCATCTCCGGATCAAGCGGGGCCATGATCTGCTCGGCTCGCTCGATGATGGTGACCTTGAGTCCACGGTGATGAAGATTCTCTGCCAGCTCGAGACCGATGAAACCGCCGCCAATGAGCGCGACTGAAGTGATGTCGTCGGTCAGGTGGGCCAAAATCTTATCGACGTCCTCGACCGTGCGTAGCGTCAAGGCGCGCTCAATGCCGGGAATAGGCGGCATGATCGGCGTCGCGCCGGGGGAGAGCACCAAGTTGTCATAGTGCACGCGAGATTCGCTGCCATCGAGAAGGTTACGGATGGTTACTTCCTGGGCCTTGCGGTCGATGGCAGTAACCAAGTGGTTGACGCGGACATCGAGATTGAATCGCTCATGGAGCGATTCCGGAGTCTGGAGCAGGAGGCTATCTCGCTCCGGGATGACTCCGCTGACGTGGTAGGGAAGGCCGCAGTTAGCGAAGGAGACATACCCGGAGGCTTCGATGACCACGATCTCCATGTGCTCATCGCGGCGGCGTAGGCGTGCTGCTGTGGACATGCCGCCGGCGACGCCGCCGACGATGACAGTGGAAGTCACGAAATGCTCCTTGAGTGAAGAAGAATGAAAGAGGTGGTTTAGCGGCCGAAGAGACCAGAGAAGATGCCGGGCTTACTCTGCTTGGGGGTCTTCTCGCAGGTGCACCATTGGTTGGCGGGAACATTGGCCTTTACCTGGGCGACATGCTGACCGCAGCCGGCCCAGGTGGTCTTGCCACATTGATTGCAATTGACGGGATAGCACATGGAGTTGACTCCTAGTCGATGAAGATGAGTGCGCTGAAGAAGCGCTAACAACGTCACCGACAATACCCTAGGGGGTATGCTTCATGTCAAGAGTTCACACTCACTTATCTGCTCGGAGAGTTAGCGATTAGTGATGCGGATCAACTCTTCCTGCACCTCACGGCGTCGAATCTTGCCCAGTTGGTCGCGGGCGAGTTCCTCGAAGTGATAGAAGGTGCGTGGCACTTTGTATCGGGTCAGGCGCTCACGGGCGAAGGTTTTCAAGCCCTCCGGGTCGAGTGCTGCACCCTCGCCGAGGGTGACACAGGCAACGACTTCCTCAGAACCGTCTTCTCTGGGCAGGCCGACCACAGCTAGATCGAGGATATCCGGATGCTCGCGCATCGCTTCTTCCACCTCTGCTGGGTAGACGTTGAAGCCACCAGTGATGATGACTTCCTTGATGCGTGCCACCAAGCGGATGAAGCCATCTTCTTCCATGACTCCCACATCGCCGGTGCAGTACCAATCGCCGTGGAAGCTCTCCTCAGTGGCTTCTGGCTGGTTGAGATAGCCAGAAAAGACCTGCGGGCCACGAACCAGAACTTCACCCTCGGTGCCATCAGGGCACGTTTCATTGAGATCATCCGGGTTGGCGATGCGTACTTCGGTATCGGGGAAGGGAATTCCCACGTAGCCCGGTCGACGGTTTTCATTCATCGGATTTCCCACGATGATCGGTGAGGTCTCCGTCAATCCGTAGCCTTCTACCAATAGACCGCCGGTGGCCTCTTCCCACTTCTCGACGATGGCCACTGGCAAGGTGGCCGCACCGCAGAAGGAGTTACGGACTCCGGAGATATCGACGTTGTCCTTTTCAGCAGCCTCAACGATTTTCTCGTAGAGGGTGGGTACGCCCGGCAGCCACGTCGGCGTGTGCTTTTTCATCACATCCATGATCAGTGGAATCTTTGGTGCTGGCAAAAGCACCATTTCGCCGCCGATATAGACCGAGAGCGTGGCCACCATGGTCAGCCCATAAGCGTGGAACATCGGCAGCGCAGCGAGCATGCGCTCGTCTTGGTCTCCGAGTCCAGGTACCCAATTCTTGCCCTGAAGGCAGTTGGCAAACAGATTGCCGTGGCTGAGCTGGGCGCCCTTCGGGGCGCCGGTGGTGCCGGAGGTGTAGAGAATTAGTGCAATGGACTCCTTGGTCACCAAAGGATCCGAGACGAGGTTTGTTCCCTCGCCACCGATAGCGGAGCCGATGAGTGCTTCCCAAGGCACAGAGTTGGGTGCTGGCGCGGACAACGCCTCACGAGATTCCCGGACCGACTTGATCGGAAGGCGCAACGCCAGCTGCTTGACCCGCGGCATTGCCTCGATCATGTTGACCGAGATGACAGTTTCTAGAGACGTGGAATCGCGCAGTTTCTCCAGCATTGGAGCAGTTTTGTCCCAGCTGATCGCGACCCGGGCCCCATGGTCGGCGAACGGGCCTTTGAGCTCGTGGTAGGTATAGAGCGGGTTGTGCTCCACGACCGTCGCGCCCAGCTTGAGTACCGCATAAAAGGCCGCGATGTGCTGAGGGCAGTTGGGCAGAATGATCGCAACTTTATCGCCCGGGCGGACGCCAAAAGCTCGTAGACCAGCAGCGGCGCGTCGGACCTGACGGTCCAGCTCCGCATAGGTCTGCGTGCGGCCGAAGAACCAGGTGGCGGACTTCTCCGCGTTGATCGCCAGATTGTTGTCGTAGACGTCAAGCAGAGTGGTGTTGTCATAATCCAGCGAGTGTGGGGTCCACTCGTCGTAGTACTGCAGCCAGGCCTTGGTCTCGTATGCCGACATGAAGGTCCTTCCGATAGTTTGGGGTGATCCCAGTATAACGATGGGTGGCTAGTAGTCGCGGGGCTCTAACATAGGTTCATGCGCGTCGCAATGATCTCCATGCACACATCTCCTCTGCAGCAACCAGGCGCTGGTGATGCTGGCGGGATGAATGTCTATATATTCAACACCGCCGTCCACCTGGCGCGTCAAGGAATTGACGTAGACATCTTCACTAGAGCGATACGCCCCAGCCAAGGCGAGATCGTTCAAGTCGAGGATGGCTTAAGAGTCATTAACATTGTTGCTGGGCCCTATGACGGTCTGAATAAAGAAGCCATGCCGACCCAGTTGGCAGCCTTCGCTGGCGGCATCGTACGTTTTCGCACGTGCCACAACATTGACTATGACCTCATTCACTCTCACTACTGGCTCTCCGGCCAGGTGGGCTGGTTGCTGCGCGACTTATGGACAATCCCGCTAGTGCACACCGCCCACACTCTGGCGGCGGTGAAAAATGCTTATCGCAGTGCCAATGACTCCGCGGAATCGGAGGCGCGTCGCATCTGCGAACAACAATTGGTCGACAATGCCAATGTGCTCGTGGTCAATACCGCAGAAGAGACCCGAGACCTCATCGAGCACTATGACGCCGATCCAGCGCAGATCGTGGTGGTTGCCCCCGGTACTGACACCGAGCTATTTACCCCGGGTACTGATCGCAATACCGAGCGTGCACGCCGTGAACTGGGTGTTCCTCTGCACGCTGAGGTAGTGGCGTTTGTCGGTCGACTACAACAATTTAAGGGTCCTCAAGTATTGATCAGGGCAACTGCGGAACTAATGGCCCGCGATCCGGAACGCAATCTCCGGGTGATTATCTGCGGCGGAGCCTCCGGTGTAGCCGCTACTGCCGAGCAGTACACCGACCTGGCACATGAATTGGGAATATCTCGGCGTGTACGTTTCCTCGAGCCTCGTCCCCCTGAAGAGCTAGTGACCATCTACCGGGCGGCGGATGTCGTTGCCGTGCCCAGCTACAACGAGTCTTTTGGGCTGGTCGCCATGGAAGCGCAGGCCTGTGGCACTCCGGTAGTTGCTGCTCGGGTGGGAGGCCTTCCCATCGCAGTCGCAGAGGGCGAAACCGGACTGCTTGTCGACGGTCACGGTACTAAAGACTGGGCAGATGCTCTCGACGATCTGCTCGCAGACGATGACACCCGTATTCGCATGGCGGAGCAGGCTATTGAGCATGCAGCCAACTACTCCTGGGACTCGACGGCCTCCCAGTTAGCCTCCGTCTATGCCGAAACACTTGCTTCAGTGGTCGCTGGCTGTCAGCCTCGTCGCGAAAGACACACCAGTGGAGTAAATTAGCCAGCCCAGTCCGCGGGCACTACCGGCGTAGACGTGGCATATTGGAAATATGACATACGGAAAATTGATTCTGCTTCGCCACGGCCAGAGTGAATGGAACAAGTCCAACCAGTTCACTGGTTGGATGGACGTCGACCTGACGGAGAAGGGAGAAGCCGAGGCTAAGCGCGGCGGTGAGATGCTCAAGGAAGCTGGCATCCTGCCGGACGTCCTCTACACTTCTTTGCTTCGCCGGGCTATCCGCACTGCCAACATTGCACTCAACCATGCGGATCGTCATTGGATCCCGGTTGTTCGCGATTGGCGCCTCAACGAACGCCACTATGGTGCTCTTCAGGGTCTCAACAAGGCAGAAACCAAGGACAAGTACGGCGATGAACAGTTCATGGCATGGCGCAGGTCTTTCGATACCCCGCCGCCGGAGCTAGCTGATGATTCCGAGTACTCGCAGGCCAGCGATGTGCGCTACAAGGACCTAGAGTCTGTCCCACGCACTGAGTGCCTCAAGGACGTAGTAGACCGTTTCATTCCTTACTACGAATCGGAAATTCTCCCGCGCGTGGAGAAGGGCGAGACCGTTCTCATTGCCGCACACGGTAACTCTCTTCGCGCCCTCGTCATGTACTTGGACAACATCTCCGAGGAAGATATCGCTGGGCTCAACATTCCCACCGGAATCCCGCTGGTATTTGAGCTCGACGCCGATGGCGCCGTGGTCAACCCGGGTGGCACCTACCTTGATCCCGCAGCTGCGGCGGCTGGAGCTGCTGCCGTCGCTGCTCAGGGTGGTAAGTAGCAAATAGCGCGTGTCTGTCGCATTTGCGTTTTTGTTGGGCGTCGCCGTCGCTGGCGTCGCCCTTCCGGCGTTGAACTGGGGGCGCAAGCGAGTCCTTCGGCACCGATCTTCGGCCACCTTGGAAGACAATCAAGTCACCACTGTCAGCCAAGTCCTGCATCTGGCCATCCAAGGTTCTCCCACTGGAGTGACTGTCCTTGATCGTTCCGGGGAGATTATCCTCTCCAACTCCCGTGCCCATGAGATGAACTTGGTGCATGACCGTACGGTCAATGAGAAGGTGTGGAAGGTCGCCGGGGAGGTCTACGCCGATAAGGAAAGCCGCACCTTGGACCTGTCTGTATCCAAACGGCGCACCGGGAATAGCGTTTCCTCCGTCCGTGCCTTGATTAAGCCTTTGACCTTGGTAGATGATCGTTTCGTCATTGTTTACAGCACTGATGAGAGTGAAAACGTCCGGATGGAGTCCGCGCGCCGGGACTTTGTTGCCAACGTCTCGCACGAACTTAAGACGCCGGTGGGCGGGATGGCACTGCTGGCAGAGGCACTCATGGAAGCGGTCGATGACCCCGAGCATGTCCGGTATTTCGGCCAACGGCTTCATAAAGAAGCCCACCGAATGGCAAGCATGATCAATGAGTTGATCTCGCTATCGAAACTTCAGGGTGCAGAGGCACTGCCAGAGATGGAGCCAGTATCGGTCGACGATGTTATCAGTGAGTCGCTTTCGCGCAACCAAGTTGCTGCTGACACTGCTGGGATTACTCTTGCTCGGGGTGAGAACTCCGGGGTGTTCGTATTGGGGGATAAATCCCTTTTGGTTACTGCGATTTCAAACCTCATTTCGAATGCGATTAATTACTCACCGCAGTCGGTACCTGTCTCGGTCTCACAGAAAGTGAAGGGCAATGATGTACTGCTGATCCGAGTGACTGACCGTGGCATCGGCATTTCTCCCGAGGATCAGAAGCGAGTATTTGAGCGCTTTTTTCGTGTGGATAAGGCCAGATCGCGATCTACTGGCGGTACTGGTCTGGGGTTGGCGATCGTCAAGCATGTCATCGCCAACCACAACGGTAATATCAAACTGTGGTCGAGGATTGGAACCGGGTCTACCTTTACCCTCGAACTTCCGATCTATCATCCTGAATTGGCAGCAGAAAGCTCTGCGGTAGTTGTGGATGAAGAGCCTGTACCCACCGGCCCACTGCGTCAAGCGGTATCGCGGGTGGCTACCCGTCGAAAGGATAAATCATAATGACGACCATTCTAATCGTCGAAGACGAAGAATCTCTGGCCGATCCCTTGGCTTTTCTCCTCCGCAAGGAGGGTTTTGAAGCCATTGTCGCTGGTGATGGTCAGACTGCGCTCATGGAATTTGAGCGCAATGACATCGATATCGTCCTGCTTGACCTGATGCTGCCCGGAATGTCTGGAACTGATGTGTGCAAGCAATTGCGTACGGTCTCCTCAGTGCCCGTCATTATGGTCACCGCTCGGGATTCCGAGATTGATAAAGTCGTCGGTCTAGAACTGGGGGCTGACGATTACGTGACCAAGCCCTATTCTTCTCGCGAGCTTATTGCTCGGATTCGGGCAGTCTTGCGCCGAAGAGTCGATTCGGATGTTCTCTTCGAGGATGCTGCGGAGCAAGTACTTGAAGGCGGGCGCGTTCGGATGGACATCGAACGCCACATTGTCACCGTCGCTGGAAGCCCTGTTCCGATGCCGCTCAAGGAGTTCGCGCTGCTGGAGTATCTCCTGCGTAACTCCGGCCGGGTACTGACCCGTGGCCAGCTCATCGACCGGATTTGGGGTGCAGATTATGTTGGCGATACCAAAACCTTGGATGTCCACGTCAAGCGCCTGCGCTCGAAGATCGAGGAAGAATCCTCTCGGCCAAAACAGCTGGTCACCGTCCGTGGCTTGGGCTATAAGTTTGAGGCCTAAACAGCTGCGTTAGGAGGACCGGCTGCCGAGATGTTCTGAGTCAGAGCCTCGGCAGCCTGCCTTGGCAGCGCTAGATTTTTCCTGCTTTACGGCTGGCTGGGTGGGGAGCCGCAGCGATCGGAAATTGCGCTCTAATACGGCAGTGCTCGGCTAAGACTGCATAAGCAGCAGCGCCCATGAGCGCCACCAATTCTGCCTCTTGGGCCTGCCACAAGGGCTTCGTGCTGGTGTGGCAGGCAGAGTCCTCGGTGCAATACCAATCAAAGTCTTCTCCACCTCCGCCCCAACCTCGGCGGTCGTATTCTCCGATGACGGTGCGCAGGATCTCGGTGCCATCGGAGCGGTCCTCGTAGGCTTCATTGCGACGCAGTGGCAGTTGCCAGCAGATCTCTGGCTTATCCACGGTGAGGTCTCTACCTGCTTCAACCGACCATTGGTGGATTGCACATCCAGCACCTGTAGCCCAGCCACTCCGATTGGCAAAAATGCAGGCACCATCGATGGTGAGCGTTTTCAGCGCAGGCTCCGGTTCCCCGTCATCTCCGTCGAGTTCATCCCAATCCAACCACGGCTCTAAAGCTGTCGGATCTGCCTGGTTTATATGCGCATCAACCCCGTTCGGGCGGTGTTGCCAGTATTTAGCGGGCATTTCGGCAACCGCATTGTAAAGCTGGTCCCGGTCAGTCTCATCGGCAAGATATGCACCATGGACGCAGCAACCAACATCAGATTGCTGGGCATCGATTCCAGGACAAGCTTCTGTCCCAAACTGGCAGCTCCAATGCGATTCCAGCCAGGTCAGGTCGACGTGGAAGAGATGGAGAGGATCGTCAGGATTGACAAACTCAAACCACTCTCGAGGGAAATCGGGGGCAACCTCGCGGCCTGAGGCAACTTGGCGTCCGGCGGGGGAGGTTTTGGGGAAACCTAGAAAAACCTGGTTCTGGCGCGGGTGATTCACACTTGCACACCGTAGACCGTCTACCCTGATAGGTGTGCGACTAGGTGTATTGGACGTGGGCAGCAATACTGTCCACCTCGTGGCAGTGGACGCCCGTAACGGTGGGCGGCCGGCTCCCATGAGTGACTGGAAGACGACGCTACGGCTCGTGGAACTCATCGACGACGATGGTGCCATCGACGACAAAGGTCTGCGCAAGCTGACTAAAGCCGTCGGGGAGGCAGCAGAGCTGGCTGAGACCCTTGGGTGTCAGGAGCTCCTGTCGTTTGCTACTTCGGCGATTCGCTCTGCCACCAACTCGATACAAGTCTTGGATCATGTGGAAAAAGAAACCGGGGTCCGGCTGGAGATTCTCTCTGGTGAGGACGAAGCGCGGTTGACCTTTCTCGCAGTCCGTCGCTGGTACGGCTGGTCTGCTGGGCGAATCACCAACCTAGATATCGGTGGCGGTTCTTTGGAGCTATCTACTGGTTCTGATGAATTGCCAGATATTGCGGTCTCATTGGATCTGGGTGCTGGCCGATTGACCCACCAGTGGTTCGATACCGATCCGCCGGCGAGGAAAAAGATCAATCTGCTGCGCGATTACATTGACGCCGGGTTGGTCGAGCCCGCCCGGCAAATGCGCGTCTATGGCGACCCTGGCGTTGCAGTGGGCACTTCTAAAACTTTCCGTACCCTTGCCAGGCTTACCGGTGCAGCCCCGAGTTCGGCTGGTCCTTATGTTCAGCGCACGCTTACTGCACCAGGACTTCGTCAGTTGATCGCATTCATCTCCCGGATGACTGCTGCTGACCGCGCTGAATTAGAGGGCATTAGTTCTGATCGCTCTCATCAGATCGTGGCCGGCGCGCTCGTTGCTGAGGCCAGTATGCGAGCGCTCGGGATTGAAAAGATCGAGATCTGCCCGTGGGCATTGCGGGAGGGGGTCATCCTCCGTCGGATCGACAAAGGCTTGGACCTGGACGATTCGGTCCATCAGGAAAGGACGTGACTATGAGTGACAAGCAGCTTACTGTTGCCGAATTGCTTGCCCGTGCGAGCAATGACAACCCGAATGCTGAGAAGCCTCGGCGTCGGCGTCGCCGCAGTCTCGAAGAGGGCGGCATCTCGATTGCTGAGCTCACCGGTTCGATTCCGGCAGTCCAAGAAAAACCTGCCGAGTCGAGGCATTCTTCCGTCCCGATTGATGCTCCAGCGAAATCCGTAGATGCGAAGGCTTCGACCGCTACCTCAGAGGTCAAGGCCCCCTCAGCGGCTTCCAAGGCTGCTCCTTCCGTCGATACTTCGACCGGTACTTCTGCTGAGAAAAAGGCAGCAGTGTCGGAACCCAAAAAGGCTCCGGTAGTTCCAGCCAAGGAGGAAGCCTCATCTCCGAAGGAGACGAAGCCCGCTTCGATTCAGCCCACGCAGAAGTCGACAGATCCTGCAAAGGAACAGTCCAGTTCTACTGGAACTGCTAAGGCCACTCCTGCTACCGATGCAACGGTTGTCCTGCAGAAAATTGAAGATGTGGAGTCTCCAGCATCAGGAGATTCTGCTCAGGTCTCAAAGTCGCCTGTAGAACCGCGTGGAGGACTATCAGTTGATGAGACTGGAGAAATCCCGAAAGTCGCGCAGGAACCGACTCCGTTAGTTGTAGAAGAATCAACAGACCGCCTCGCTGAGGAAGCACCCACCGAAGAAGCTGAGGACAGTCTCGGCGATCAGGAACATACCTCGGTAGTGGGGGTCGTGTTGCTATCTCTGATCGGTGTCGTGTTGGGCGCGGTAGTGTTCAAGGGTTTCGAACTACTGTGGGCAAACCTCTCCTGGGCAATCGTCGCAGCTCTGGCCGTTGTCGTGACCGTTGCCATGGTCGGGACGGTAAAGATGCTGCGCACTGCCAATGATGGGCTCTCAATGTTCCTGGCGGCTATCGTAGGCGGACTGATGACCTTCGGTCCACTGCTTATCGTTGCCCTTTAAGCTCAGCAGAGCGGACTTCTTACGCGCAGCTAGGTGATTACCGCGAAGGTCGCCGCTGTGTGGCATGGTGGTTGCCATGAGCAATCTGGTAGTACTCGGAGGCGGAAAGATCGGCGAAGCGTTAATCGCCGGTCTCATCAATTCAGGCATCGATCCCCAATCGATTACCGTGACTAATCGCAATAGCGATCGTGGGCAGCAGCTGCGGGAGACCTATGGGGTCAAAGACCTCACGGACAACGAGCAGGCTGTCGAGAGCGCAGATGTGGTCTTTTTATGCGTCAAGCCCAAAGGTGTGTTGGATCTGCTCGCGGAAATCTCCGAAGCAGTGGAAAACAACGATGACCCGACGGTTTTGGTTTCCATGGCTGCAGGTCTGTCTCTAGCGGCTATGGAAGACGTCGTAGTCGCCGGAACCCCGATCATTCGGGTGATGCCTAATACTCCGATGCTGGTAGGCCGCGGCATGAACGCAATGGCCACTGGCCGCTTCGTCACCAAGGAACAGGCCGAAGAGGCTACGGCGCTACTTTCTGCAGTCGGTGAAGTTGTCCCCGTTGCGGAATCAGATATGGATGCGGTTACCGCCCTGTCAGGTTCTTCCCCGGCATATTTCTTCCTCGTGGCTGAGGCTCTCGTCGACGCGGGTGTGTCTCTCGGATTGACCCGACAAGTCGCAGAAAAGCTAGTGACCACCTCGGCTGCCGGAGCCGGCATCATGCTCGCAGAATCGGGATCTGATCCCGCCACCCTCCGAGCCAATGTGTCATCCCCGGCTGGAACCACCGTAGCTGCGCTTCGTGAGCTGGAGGAATCCGGTATTCGAGGGGCATTCTATCGGGCCACTGAAGCCTGTGCGAAGCGTTCTATGAAGTTGGGAGAGGCTTCTAAGGCACCGAGGGAGAGCAATTTTGACGAAGATTCAGACTCTTAGGTCGCACCTGTCACACTATTCACGCTAAGCTTGTCCAAGCACGCGCGTGTCCGATCTGTGGGAGGGGAAGCCCGCAGCGCGCCGCTTGCCGAAGGGTTGTAACGTATATGGCTAATGTAGACAAAGGTTCGTTTTTGACGGTCGCTGAAGTTGCGGAGATTATGCGCGTTTCTAAGATGACCGTTTACCGCTTAGTTCACGCAGGTGACCTACCAGCGGTGCGCGTGGGCCGGTCTTTCCGGGTCCATGAGAAGGCAGTCAACGACTACCTTGATTCCTCGTACTACGAGGTCGGCTAGAACGAGGGCTTTTTAGCTTCTTATTGCCGTCTGCAGCATCTGCCTTTGTCTTGAGGCTGGGGCTTCAGGCGGCTTTTCGCATTCCTTTAGTGACCCGGATTTTTAGCACTGCCACCTATGCCGGTATGATGGTTCCCATTCGTGCCGACAATTCGTTTGCGCCGAGCGTGCACCTCGGTGACGGACATTTTTAATCGATCCGTGGATAAGTCGGCAGGTTACGTACGTACATCACGACGAAATGAGGAAACCCCATGGGTTCTGTCATCAAGAAGCGCCGCAAGCGCATGTCCAAGAAGAAGCACCGCAAGATGTTGCGACGCACCCGCGTTCAGCGTCGTAAATTGGGCAAATAAACCTTCGGGTTTGAAAATTAGCCGCCGTCTATTCCCTTTGGGGAGTGGGCGGCGGCTAATTCTATTTCTAGGAAGGTCGCTGGTCCGGCTGCTCCGGCTGGCCCCGGTGGAACATCCGCCAGCTTCCGAGGCTAAATGCTGCGGTTGCCAACGCTGGCAGGCCGAAGGCGCGGACTGCGCGACGTAGGCTGCGATAATCGCGAACCTGCCAGCCACGGCGTGCAGCTTCCTGGCTGAGCTTTTTGTCTGGGTTGATGGCCACTGCGGTGCCCACCATGGAGAGCATGGGAATGTCGTTGATCGAGTCTGAATAGGCGGTACAACGAGCTAGATCTAATTGCTCGATGGCTGCTAGAGCTGCCACTGCGTGCTTTTTTCCGGGACCGTGCAGGATGTCACCGACTAAGCGACCAGTGAATTTTCCATCCTCTACCTCCGCCACAGTGCCTAATGCTCCGGTAAATCCGAAACGCCGAGCGAGAATCTGGGCCAGCTGTACTGGTGTCGCAGAGACCAGCCAAACCTGGTGTCCCGCAGCCAAATGCAATTGGGCGAGTTCCCGAGTGCCGGGCCAAGCCTTTTCGATCATGGAAGAATCCACGATCTCTTCGCATAACTCGACCAAATCGGCGACATCTTTGCCCTTGATGAATTCCAAGGCTTGATTGCGGCCAATCGCGACGTCTCCCGCATTTTCAGAGCCAGTGAATCGGAATTTAAGCTGCTTCCAAGCAATGGGGACGACCTCTGAGAAACGGAAGTAGCGTTTGCGTGCCAGGCCGAGTGCAAATACGACCATGGATGAGCCCTGAATCAGGGTGTTATCCACATCGAAGAAGGCAGCTGCGCCGATATCTTGCGGAATATCCGGGTCCGGGATGCTGATATGGATCCCGCCGGCAGCCTGAATAGAGCCGGAAACCGAATCCACTCCGGAGGAGAAGGCATCGAGCTCGATGCCGAAGGTCTCTTCTACCGCAGCTGCGGCTGAAGCCTCTCCGGCAGCTCGCTGGGACTGTTCATCGATTGGTGGCAGGGCTCGGTCTTCGAGGAACCTACGCAAGTTGCCACGGGAGGCGCTCCAGCTGGCCAGGAACTCTTGTGGGGAACCTGGGAAAGAGGATTCGCTGTTCATCGGATCCACTGCGGTGTCCATGCCTTTCTGTCGGTTCCGGGGATTTGCCGTGCGTATGTTCGGCGGCCATTCCTCGGCTCGGTATCGTGTCTATCGTAGGCTCCACATCATTATGACGCAGGGGTCAGATCGCGATCGCCTAGTCGGGTTCACAGCAGGAAGCGAGTAGTCATGTCACACACAGTGGAGCTGATGGTTCGAGCCTCGTGCGGATCATGCGCCAGGGTCGCCGCGCAGATTGCTCCGGTAGTCGAATCCGCGGGTGCAGTTTTGGAGATTCTCGACGTCGATGAGGACCGGGGCTTGGCGGTGGAGTTTGGTGACCGCGTCCCCGTAGTGGTCATTGATGGTGAAGAATTTGCTTGCTGGGAAGTCGATGATGCGGAATTGGCGCAGGCGCTGGTGGGGGAGCCTCCGCACACCGTTCCAGACCCCCGTCGGGTGTAGGGTGCGGGCATCGATACGGTTTTCAGTGCTGTCGGGGGTATCCTTTTGTTTGATCCGCTCCGGAGGTGCGCCACGCCACGGGGTCTGTCAATGCTGAAAGCGGTGAAGGTAAACGTGAGTGTGCTTGTCGTGGGAATGTCTCACCGATCGGCGCCGGTAGCTTTGCTCGAGAAATTGAGCATGGATGAGACAATCCGCAATGACACCACCACCAAGCTCGTGCAACGTCCCGCGCTCAGTGAAGCGATGATTGTCTCCACTTGCAACCGGCTGGAGATCTACTCGGTAACCAGTTCTTTTCACTCGGGAGTCCAAGACGTAGTGGAGGTGCTCCATGAAATCTCTGATGTCGATATCGATACTCTTCGTGGTTACCTCTATGTTCGTTATGCCGACGCCGCCGCGGAACACATGATGGTGGTGGCTGCAGGCTTGGATTCGATGGTCGTAGGCGAACAGCAGATCATTGGCCAAGTGCGCACTGCCTATCAAGAGGCCGCAGGAAAAGGTGCCGTTGGACCTGCCCTGCATTCCTTGGCTCAGTCTGCGCTGCATACCGGCAAGCGCGTACACGCCGAGACTGATGTCGATGATGCGGGCGCCTCGATGGTGTCGGTGGCTGTAGATGAGGCGCTAGGTCATCTTGGCGTGGACAATCTCCGTGGACGCCGCGCGTTGGTGCTTGGTGCCGGTGCGATGGCCTCATTGGCAGCTACCTACCTAGGCAAACTCGGAGTTGATCAGCTGGTCATCGCTAACCGAACTCGTTCCCGCGCAGAACGGCTCGCAGAGCATTCCAGAGAAGCTGGAGTGCCAGCCGAAGTCGTGAATTTCGAAGACCGTGCGGGTGCTCTTTCTGGAGTTGATCTAGCAGTCTCGGCTACCGGAGCAGATGATTTCACCATCACTGCTGCGGATGTCCCCGAGCAAAGGCATGCAGGTCTCACGCTGATTGATTTGTCTATGCCGCGCGATATCGATGATGACACCGCTGCTCTGGCCGGGGTTCATTTGGTCAATATTGAACGCCTGCACCAGACGATATCCGGCCGCGGCGAACACGCGATTGGGCACCAAGAGGCGCTCAATATCGTCGCTGAAGAACTTGATTCCTACAGTTCCGAACAGCGAGTTCGAGATGTTGTGCCGGCTGTTTCTGCTTTGCGGCGACATGCTGCTCAGCTGGTGGATGCAGAGCTGGAACGCCTGCGCTCACGAACGAGCACGATGGAAGAGTCGGATTTCGAAGAAGTAACTCGGACGGTACGCCGGGTCGTCGATAAGCTGCTCCACCAGCCGACGGTGCGAGTGAAAAAGCTCGCTGCTGAATCTGGGGTTGTTTCCTATGAATCTGCACTTCAAGAACTATTTGGGCTAGCAGCGGAGGGCACCGCCGTCGCAGTCGATGTGTCAGACCTGCCCGAAGGAAAAATCGGCATCAATGAAAAGGAACTCTGAGAACATGACTTTGAAGATTGGAACGCGCGGCTCGAAGCTGGCAACCACTCAGTCCGGGCACATGCGTGATGCACTGATCGCGGCTGGTTTTGCTGCAGAGCTGCACATCGTTACCACCGCGGGGGACGTCAATATGGCGCCCGTCGAGCGTATTGGAGTCGGTGTCTTTACCCAGGCTCTCCGCGACTCTTTGGCCAATCATGAATGCGATATTGCCGTTCATTCCTTCAAGGATTTACCGACAGCCTCGGACGAGCGCTTCCATCTGATAGTTCCAGTTCGCGCAGATAACCGTGAGGCACTGATCGCTCGTGATGGGCTCACCCTCGAGCAGCTTCCGCACGGAGCGAAGGTCGGTACTTCTGCACCGCGCCGGATCTCTCAGCTTCGAGCGCGACGTCCCGACCTGGACATCCGTCCCTTGCGTGGCAACATCGATACCCGGATGGGCAAGGTGACCTCCGGTGAACTAGACGCCGTGGTGTTGGCCTTTGCCGGGCTATCTCGAGTAGGGCAGGGCGACCGAGCTACCGAGGTATTTTCCCCGGAGACCATCATCCCGGCTCCGGCTCAGGGAGCATTGGCAATTGAATGTCGTGCCGATGACGCACAGGCCCGGGCCGCAATTGACTCTCTGGTTGATTCCGTCGCCTACACCGGCGCAGTTGCCGAACGGATCGTGCTCAATCGCCTTGAAGCTGGTTGCACCGCGCCAGTGGCGGCGCACTCGAGCATCGTTAATGGTGTCATCACGTTGAACGCTGGCGTGTTTTCCCTCGATGGGCACACCCAACTGACCTGTACTGTCTCCGGTTCGGATCCAGTCGAGGTCGGTGAACAGGCTGCTAGAGATTTGATCTCGCGCGGTGCTGCCGAGGTAATGGCAATCAGTAATCCGGGCTGAATCTACTAGTATTAAGGCCCATCATGGCGAAAATCCAGATTACTGAGCAACAGGTAACCATCCGACTTGATTGGTGGGAGAAGATCTCTGCGCGCCGTTCGCATCTGTCTGTTCCCATTCGTGCCATCACCGGGGTCTCCGTCGTTGCTGATGCTTGTGAGGTCGCAGGCGCACTGAAGAAGGCTGCTGGCGGCACACAGGCTCGTCCTAACGATGTCACCGGCACTATCAACACCACCACGGCCGAAGGCGACGTCGACAGCACCTTTTCTGCTTGCCACGGACATGGTCCAGGGATCGTCTTAGATCTGGATTCGGCCACCGTCAATCACATCATTATCTCTACCTCTGAGGCAGAGCATTACGCTCAGCAGCTCACCCAATACATCGGGTAACGAAAGCCACGTTTTTCGTATTCAGGGGTTCCTAACTTAAGGTGTGAATACCACACGGTGAACGCCCCGTGAGCGATATGGCCCCTTTAGGGCCGGGCGATCGAGACGAAGGTCTTGATCGTGATCGCTAGCGATGGGCGTGCATTTGTGTCCTGACCTGTTGTGAAACCCATCCTCGGCCCGTTTATGGCGGCGGGCCCGACACTAGAAATGATCCGTATGAGCATGGTCCCTCAGACCTCCCAGCCGGGAAAGATCGTCTTCGTCGGCGCTGGCCCCGGCAACCCCGATCTGCTGACCGTCCGTGCCCGAGAGGTGCTCGCCGCAACCACAATAGCTATCACCGAGGAATCTGTTCTTACAGGTGTCCGTGAGGTCGTGGCAGCTGCGTTACCTGTTCCTCAAGACAAGCTCGACGCAGCAGAGGCTGATTACGAGCGCATCTGCGCTGAGGCCAAAGCCGCTGGCGCCAGGCGTCGCCCGGTACGTCCGGCTCCGCCGACTGCCGCTGATATTCGGGTGTCAGTTGCTCAAGATCCCGCGGGGATCGCCCAGCAGCTCAAGGACGCACTCGTCGAGTCCTCGACTGATGTCGTCCGACTGGTCGCGGGCAATCCTCTGACCCGAGATACCACGATGGCGGAAATCGCCGCAGTGGCAGCTTTAGGGTTGGAATTCCAGGTTGTTCCTGGAATGTCCTTGCCCTCAACGGTCCCGTCTTTCGCAGGTATCGCACTCGGCTCGACCTACACCGAGGCCGATGTCACCTGCGGCCACGTCGATTGGGATCAGTTAGTTGGCGCCCCGCAGCCGCTGGTACTTCAAGCCACCTCGGAAGATTTGAGCACCATTGCGCAGGAGCTCATCGCCCGAGGGATGAGCCCGGAGACCCCATTATCGGTCACCGTCAACGGCACGACCCGGCTACAGCGCACTCATGATGCCACGTTGGGCACCTTGGGGCGCTTGGACGTGGATCTGCCCGGCCAACTCGTGGTCACCATGGGCAAGGGCGTTGATGACCGAACCAAGTACTCCTGGTGGGAAAACCGCCCGCTCTATGGCTGGCGCGTGCTGGTGCCTCGTACCAAGGAACAAGCTGGCCCGATGAGCGCTCGGCTGTCTTCTTTCGGTGCGATTCCGCAGTCCGTACCCACGATTTCGGTGGAACCGCCGCGTAACCCCGCGCAGATGGAACGTGCGATCAAGGGCATCGTTGAGGGGCGTTACCAGTGGATCGTGTTTACCTCTGTCAACGCTGTTGCCGCAGTGTGGGAAAAGATCGTCGAGATCGGCCTGGATGCTAGGTCGTTTGCTGGCGTCCACTTGGCCGCAGTTGGCTCGAAAACTGCCCAAGCTATTCGCGATTTGGGTATGACTCCGGAATTGTTGCCGCCGAGCAACCGCCAAAACGCAGCTGGGCTGGTTGAAGTATTCCCGGATTACATCGAAGACCTCGATCCAGTCGGGAGAGTGTTGCTACCGCGTGCGGATATCGCCACCGAAGTCCTCGTCGACGGGCTTTTGGAATCCGGCTGGGAAGTTGACGATGTCGTCGCCTACCGCACCGTCCGTGCTGCTCCGCCATCAGCGGAAATCCGCGAATTGATCAAATCCGGCGGTTTCGACGCGGTCTGCTTCACCTCATCCTCGACGGTGAAAAACCTGGTTGGAATTGCGGGCAAGCCGCATCAGCGCACGGTCATCGGCTGTATTGGCCCGATGACCGCGGCTACTGCCAAGGAGATGGGGCTTCGCGTCGACGTGGTCCCGGAGGTCGCCGAGGTCCCCGACCTTATCGACGCCCTAGCAAAGCATGTCGCCAACCTTCGTGCGGCAGGGCAGCTGCCTCCGCCGCGGAAAAAGCGTCGCGCTCGTCGCAAGTCGGTGCAGAGTCCCCCGGTTGATAACGTGGCTAAAGATTCGGCGGCAGAGATCGTGGAAGAGTTCATCGACACTGACTCCGTAGTCGAAGAACAATAAGCCTAGGATGGGGCGGCAAGCCCCGACTACTTCGCTCATCAGCGAGGAAGGATCGACCTCTCCAGTGACTACGTCGTCCCAGCCACAGCCTTCCACCCCGCCGTTGCCTCTACGTCGGCCTCGCCGGCTTCGTAGCAGCCCGGCTATGCGGGAGATGGTGGCTGAAACTTCTCTTCGGCCAGCGGATCTGATTCTGCCGATGTTCATTGCCGAAGACCTCGACCAACCTCGGCCGATTTCCTCGATGCCCGGTGTCTATCAGCACACTCCGGACTCTTTGCTCCGAGCTGCACACGAGGCACTTGATGCTGGAGTGCGTTGCGTGGATCTGTTCGGAGTCCCCCGCGAGGAAGACAAAGACGCCGAAGGAACAGTTTCTTGGGATCCCGAAGGGGTACTCAACCGTGCGCTATCAGCATTGCGGGCGGAGTTCGGCCAGGATCTGCTGATCATGGCGGATACCTGCCTCGATGAGTTCACTGACCATGGCCACTGCGGTGTGCCGGGACAGGATTCTCGGGGAAACACGGTCATCGATAATGATGTGACCTTGGCGCTTTATCAGCGGATGGCGGTCGCTCAGGCTGCCGCCGGTGCCCATTTGGTCTCGCCTTCCGGGATGATGGACGGCCAAGTGCTGGCTATTCGTGAAGCGCTTGATGAAGGTGGCTTCGAGGACGTCGCCATCATGGCCTATTCCGCAAAGTACGCCTCCGCCTTCTACGGTCCCTTCCGGGAAGCAGTCGGTTCCTCCTTACAAGGCGATCGCCGAACCTATCAGCAAGACCCAGCAAACTTCCGGGAATCTCTGCTGGAGGTCCAATTAGACATCGATGAAGGCGCGGACTTTGTCATGGTTAAGCCCGCACTTCCTTATCTCGATGTTCTACGCGCGGTCGCAGATATGTCCCCAGTCCCAGTAGCGGCTTATCAGGTCTCCGGCGAGTACGCGATGATTCAAGCCGCCGGAGCCAAGGGCTGGGTGGATTTGGATGCAGTGATGATGGAATCACTGACCTCGATCAAGCGTGCTGGCGCGAATCAGATCTTGACCTATTTCGCCACCGATGCCGCCCGTTTACTATCCGGACAGTGACTCAAGTGACTCCCACGAAAGACTCGGCTCCTAAGTCTGCTGCGCCAGAAAAAGAGAGCATGCCGGAATCAGTTCGGCTCTTGCTCATCCTCTGGGTCGCGGCCATCAGCGGTGAAATCGTTCACCAGCTGCTCAATATCGCTATTGGGCTTATGGATCCTTCGGTGCTTATCGCCGCAGCCAAAGAAGGCATGGATGCAGACACTGAGGCAGTCAGTGATGCCGCGGTGTCTACTTCCGTATATGCCTCCATCGTCATTGCTGGGACCGTCGGGATCTTGATCATGGCGCTTTTAGCCTGGATGCTTTCACAGTTGCGTCATCGCTCTCCAAAGGCCGGAATGGCTCGGCGCATGCTGATGTTTTTCGGCATTTACTTCGGCTTCCGGGTTTTGATGATCTTCATCGCCATTCCTGCCGATAATGACGTGCCGATCGCGATGTATCTCATCGATGGCAGCCTTCAGATTCTCGTAGGCGTCGCCGCGACCATGGGGCTGGTATTCTCCTTCCGTCCGGAGGTACTCGTCTGGACCCGCGAGATTGAATCCGGCAAAACCACTAGGAGCTGAGACCCCATGCCCAGCATGTTCCCCGGGATGTATCCCTCACCGGATGATCTCAACCGTTCTCCCGCGTCACCGCGTACTGCTCCCGATGTCTTGCCACGTTCTTTGAAGTGGAGCTATTACCTCTCAGTCGCAGCAGCGATCGTCATGGTTGTCTCGGGCTTGGTGCTGCTGACCGGCACCTACCCTGCGGGTTCACCGGCCTCCCAAGAAGTCATTGATGCCTTTTTGAGCAATGTCCGCTTCATGGGTGTGTTTAATATCGTTGCCGGTCTAGTGATCGCAGCGCTGGTGGCACAGCTCAAAAGCGGCAGCGTGATCTCACGAAGAGTGTTGGTCGGGGTCATCGTTGTGACGATCTTTAGTAATGTCGTCGCTTTCGCCATCCAAGTTGGCGGGATAGCCATGATCGTCATCGTTGTGCTGCTGGCAGTGGCAGCGCTATTGATGTTTCGCCCCGACGCCAGCCGCTATATCGTGCATATGAGCGGTCGGAGCAACTAATCTTCGACAGTATGGACCGAAACGACGAACAGGTGGCCTCCTCCATTGAGCTGGCCCGCAGCGCTGCCCGTGCCGCCGGTTTCGACGATCAACCGCATCAGCTCGATCAGAACATAGATCCGACGGATCGTCCCAAGGTGTCCTATGCCTTTGAACTAGACGGTCTCAAAAACGCCCCTGATATCGCAGATATCGAAGCTGCCTTGGAACAGGTTCCCGGGGTATTGGTACGCATCGTCTATCCCGAAGCCACCGCTTGGGTTACCGCTCCAGATACTTTGGATCCAGATGTGCTCGTCGAGATCATTGCTGGCTTCGATGTTTCAGCGGTCCTGACTGATTCCTCACTGCGACGTCGCGTGCAACGCGCCTTGCCAGGGGAGGGGCTTAACCAGCGCACAGAAAGACGCAACTGGCGGCGTCGTCGCGGGATGTCGTTGAAATTCCGCCGGCATCTTGATGATGAGGCAAGAAACCTCGAGAAGGCTCGACGTGCTGGCTTTTTGAAGCAACCCATCGAAGGGATTCGCGAACCAGAGGATTTACATCCCCAGGATTTGTTGTTTACCGCCCGAGGTTTGCTGACCACAACCCGGCTGGTGATTGTTTTCTTCCTGACCGTCCCGGTTCTGTTGATGTCTTATGTACCCAGCATGCAGTTTGATGGTTGGCAGTGGGTCACCCTCGCATTGGCCACACCAGTAGTGACTTGGGGTGCCTGGCCCTTCCACCGGGCAATGGTCGGCGGCCTGCGGCGTGGCTTAACCGCGTTGGACGCTGCTAGTTCGGTGGCGATTATCGCGGCGTATGTCTGGTCGTTGATTATTTTGATCTTTACCACTGCGGGAGATCTGCGATGGCGGACCAGCCCTCAATGGTTTGCCTTCAACCACGATCGAATTACTGACGGCGAACTCTTCTTAGACGTCGCCTGCGGGATGACCTTGCTGCTGCTAGCCGGTCGGCTGCTGACTATGCGTAGTCGCGTCAGCCTGCTTGATGAGATAGAGGAACGCCGACCAGACGCTCAGAAAATGGTGCTGATGGTTCCCCGGCACCGTTCTCCAGGTGCGCCCAAAGGAAAAACTCGGCCGGAGCAGATCCCACTTCAAGAGATCAATGTCGGCGATGACATCATCGTCACCTCCGGGCAGATTATCCCCGTTGATGGGACCGTCGTCGGTGGTTCCTGCAAGGTAGGCCGTGGTTTGATCGCCACCAGTGAGCAAGAAGTCGAAGAAGCCAAGGTCAATTCCTACGTTTATGCAGGTACCCGCAACCTCGACGGCCGAATCAAAGTTCGCGTCGCCTACACCGGCCACCGCACTCGGCTGGCAGCTATTCACCGTTGGGCCGCTAATGCGAACGTGAAGCAGAACAAGTCCACCATGCTCTCTTCGCGGACCGCCGCCATGCTCATTCCCGTAGCACTGAGTCTGGCTACCATTGACTTCCTACTGTGGGCATTGATCTCAGGCAACTTCAACGCAGCTTTTGCTACCTCCTTGGCAGTGCTGGCCAGCGTGGCTCCGGTGGCGTTGGCCATGTCACCTGCCCTGGCTATTCGCTACGCCGGCGAGGCAGCTGCCCGTAATGGCATCCTTATCCGCGATAGCGTTACTATCCGGCGCACCGAGATGGTCGATACCGTCATCTTCAACCGCGTGGGCACGCTAGCGGAACCGGACATGTTGGTAGAAACCATCACCGCCGATCGGGGAGAAAATCCTGAGCTGGTTTTGCGGGTAGCCGGTGCGCTAGCCCTAGAATCTGATCACCCGGTCTCCCGGGCACTCGTTCGCGCCGCCCGCGAAGCCAGGGATTCTGGTGCCGGTGGCGAAGATATTCCCCATTGGATTGACGTCCATCATGCGGAGATCAACCACGATGGCGATTTCACTGGTCTCATTAACCTTCCGAGCATTGATAGCGAGGGGGTAGAGCACCGGAACCAAGTCGATGCGATGCTCTGGCGACCGAGGAATATGGCTGACCTCGAGGGGCGGCTGGCAGTAGCCGCCGTATCCGGCGGAACTCCATTGGTGGTGCGCTGGAAGGGCCGTGACCGAGGCGTCATTACCCTCTATGACTCCGTAAAACCGGACGCAGAGGATGCGATCGCAGAGCTAGAAAATCAGGGCATCGACACGATGATGCTCTCCCGTGATGCCTATCCGGTGGCTAGGCGTATTGCCAACCGGATCGGCATTGATCAAGTGTTGGCTGGCATCGCGCCGGGCCGCAAACCTCAGACGGTGCGTTCGGTGCACACTCGCGGAGCGACTGTAGCCATGGTCGGGGATGTTTCGGTCCTGGATTCATTGCGGGTCTCTGACGTAGCTATCCTCATGGGCACTGACACCCAGGTCGACCGCATCGCTCAGTCTGGACACCCAGACGTGGACATCATCGTCTTAAGGTCTGATGTCTCGGCAATCCCGCAGGTTATTGCGCAAGCCCGGCGCGTGTGCCGGATCATCGATCGCAACATTATTCTTGCCTGGACCTATAACGCCTTGGCCTTGTTGGCCTCAGTGGCGGGCGTCCTGCACCCGATGGCTGCCACCGTGCTCATGTTGGGTTCTTCTCTGCTGATCGAGGCTCGTTCTAACCGCGCTCGCACCTTCCGGCGCTGAGCCGAGGAGCTATGGGGGCAGGGGTTTCGCCTTCCGATGGATTCTCGACCACAATGGGGAGCATGACTCGCCGACATTTGACTGATGCCCCGCTTCTCGACGCCGCGGCTGGTCGCACTCCGACCCGCACTCCGGTGTGGTTCATGCGACAGGCTGGCCGTTCCCTGCCCGAGTACCGGCAGGCTCGTGTGGGCATTGACATGCTCGACTCTTGTTTCATGCCAGAGCTGTTGGCCGAGATCACCATGCAGCCGGTGCGCCGGCATGATGTGGACGCAGCTATTTTGTTCTCCGATATTGTTGTGCCGCTCAAGGCCGCCGGGGTCGGAGTGGAAATCGTTCCGGGCCGCGGGCCGGTGCTGGAGTCACCCATTCGCAGCCGGGGAGACGTCGATAAGTTCCCGATCTTGGACACCGATGTCCCAGAGGTCGCTGCCGGGATCGAGATCATTTTAGATGAGCTCACTGATTCTCAGGCGCTCATCGGTTTCGTTGGTGCTCCTTTCACGCTGGCCAGCTACCTGGTCGAGGGCGGGCCGAGCAAGAACCACGAGAAGACCAAAGCCATGATGCATGGTGAACCGGAAACATGGCACACCCTGATGCGGCGCCTAACCCCGACGATCATTCGCTTCCTACAACTACAGGTCGACGCTGGCATCGACGCGATGCAGCTCTTTGATTCCTGGGCAGGTTTCCTCACCGAACGCGACTACCGCGAGTTTGTTTTGCCTTATTCCATCGAGATCCTCTCGGCGGTAGAAGACGCGGGTATTCCGCGGATCCACTTCGGCGTGGGCACGGGAGAACTGCTCGGTGCCATGAGTGAGGCCGGCTCCGAGGTTATGGGAGTGGACTGGCGGGTGCCCATGGATGTTGCCGCAGCCCGTATTCGGGCCGCCAGTGGTCCGAAGGTGATTCAAGGCAACTTGGACCCCGCGACGCTCTTTGCTGGAAACTCCGTCGTCGCTGCCGAGGTAGCGCGCATCAAAGCCGAGGCACAACGCGGCATTGACGCAGGCGATGCCACTGGGCACATTTTCAATCTCGGGCATGGCGTCTTGCCCAACACTCCGGCTGAGGCGGTCACTGAGGCCGTGGCCATCATTCATTCCGACAGCAAGGAAAACTAGTGCGCTATGCCATTATCGGGGCCGGCCTTTCCGGGTTGACCTGCGCTACTGAGATTCGCCGGGCAGACCCGGAAGCAACCATCGATGTCTATGAGGCAGAGGATCGAATCGGCGGCAAATTGCTGACGGTGCCGTTTGAATCTGGCCCCACCGACATGGGGGCGGAGGCGTTTTTGGCTATTCGTGCTGATGCCACTGCCTATTTTGAATCCCTGGGGTTGAGTAAGTATCTGGTGAGCCCTTCTGGGCTGCGTTCCACCGTCTACAGCGGCGGCCAGCTCCATGATCTTCCTACTGGCGGAGTTATGGGAATTCCTTCGAGCTCAGCACCAGTTGCCCACCTGGTGAGCGCGGATACCGCAGCGCGGATCGATGCCGAGGGCGAAGCTGAAGCTATTGACTGGCAGCTCGGCCAAGATCAGAGCATCGGCCGACTCGTGCGCGAACGCTATGGCGATGAAGTCGTTGACCGAGTGGTTTCTGCGTTGCTCGGCGGGGTCTACTCCTGCTTGGCAGATGATTTAGGGGTCCGGGCTACGGTCCCGCAGTTGGCTGCAGCGCTTGATGCCTTGGCCCAAACAGGGGAGAAGGTCACTCTTTCTGCGGCGGTAGCTCGCTGTGAAGCGGCGCGCCCACAGCGCAAGCCTGAAGATAAGCCTGCTCCGGTGTTCGCTGGGTTCGAAGGCGGATATGCCGTGGTTTATGAGGCACTCGCTGAAGCCTCTGAGGCGGATATCCACCTCGATGCCTTTATTACCGGAATTACCCGAGAGCTGCGTGGCTACCGAGTATCCGGGGGCGAGGAAGGGCTCTACGATCGAGTAATTCTGGCTACCCCAGCACCAACTACTGCAATGCTCCTACGCGCGGTGGCTCCAGAGGCTTCTGCCTCCTTGAAATCCGTCAAGCTGGCATCTTCGGTAGTGGTGGGAATGAAATTCAATTCGGATGCTGGGTTGCCGGAGAAATCCGGAATCCTGGTGGCCGCCGATGAGCCGGAGATGCGTGTCAAGGCGTTTACCCTTTCCTCGAAGAAGTGGCCGCATCTGGGCCAACGCGGTGGGGCACTGGTGCGCGCGAGCTTCGGTCGCTTTGGCCAAGACGATCTGGTTCGTGCTGCTGAAGATGATCTTGTCGACTGGGCGCTGGATGATCTGCAGAAAATTACCGGTTTCGATGGCCGCGACGCTGAACTCTCTGAGATTTATGTGCAGCGATGGTTTGGTGGGCTACCGAGATTCGATGAGACTCATCTAACTACCGTCGACACCGTCCGCTCTGAGCTGGTCGAGGTACCAGGCTTGGAAGTTGCCGGTGCGTGGGCCGGCGGGGTCGGCGTTCCAGCGGTGATCGCGGATGCCCGCAAGGCAGTGGAGCGTTTGCTAGAGTAGGCCAAATCACACTAGCTCTGACCGACACGGTCGGGCCCGGACGAGGGAGCCGTACCCGGTTACGCGACAAGACGGCCAGAAAGCTCGTCGTGACTATCTCTTGGCTAGTTCTACTCGTATCCGGCGCTTTTGAAGCAGTCTGGGCGATCGCTCTAGAACGATCTGCCGGATTTACTAAACTCGGCCCCTCTCTCGTATTCTTTGCTGCTCTCGCGGTCTCGATGTCTGGACTGGCGTGGGCATTGCGGAGTCTGCCATTGGGGACGGCTTATGCGGTGTGGGTAGGGGTAGGCGCCTCGTTGGCTATTGTCTATTCTTTCGCCACCGGGCAAGAGGCGATCAGCCTGCTCAAAATCGTGTTTCTCCTGATGATCGTGGGTGGAATCGTCGGCCTCAAGCTCGTGAGCTGAGGATAATGTCTGATCTAATCAGGCAGGGATAACCCCGGTTGACCCCGTCCGTATGATGGGAGCATGACTTTCGCCGATGTGACCTCCGCTCACACGTCTGCGTCCGCGCAGCAGTTCGAACGAGCCCGTGCTCTTATCCCTGGCGGGGTGAACTCCCCGGTCCGAGCCTTCGGCTCTGTTGGTGGCCGGGCGAGGTTCATTGAATCCGCTCATGGCTCCACGCTTATCGACGTCGATGGCAACAGCTATGTTGATTTGGTCTGCTCGTGGGGGCCAATGATTCACGGCAATGCACACCCCGAGGTCGTCCACGCGGTCCAAGAAGCAGTGACCAGGGGATTGTCTTTCGGCGCTCCTACTAGCGCCGAGACTGATCTAGCCCAGATGATCGTCGATCGCACCTCCGTTGAAGAGGTTCGTCTGGTCAACTCCGGTACCGAGGCAACCATGTCGGCAGTGCGATTGGCTCGTGGTTACACCGGGCGCGACAAGATTTTGAAGTTCGAGGGTTGCTACCACGGCCACGTGGATGCTCTGCTGGCTGCTGCCGGATCCGGAGTGGCTACC
Source organism: Corynebacterium alimapuense (assembly GCF_003716585.1). Taxonomy (GTDB): domain Bacteria; phylum Actinomycetota; class Actinomycetes; order Mycobacteriales; family Mycobacteriaceae; genus Corynebacterium; species Corynebacterium alimapuense. The sequence goes on along the minus strand of NZ_PTJO01000004.1, from coordinate 285,265 downwards.
TTTGCTCTGCCCGAATCCCCAGGTGTTACTGGAGCCACCACGGCGGACACCATCGTGGTGGCCTACAACGACCTTGACGCAGTGCGGGCAGCTTTCCGTTCCCACCCGGGCGAGATCGCCTGCATTATTACCGAGGCCGCAGTGGGAAACATGGGCACCGTCGCACCTGAAGAAGGCTTCAACGCCGCGCTGAAAAAGATCGCTCATGAAGACGGTGCGCTGCTGATCATGGATGAAGTCATGACCGGCTTCCGCACCTCCCATGCCGGATGGTTCGGCGTGGATGGAGTCGCAGGCGACCTGAGCACCTTCGGCAAAGTGGTCTCCGGTGGACTACCTGCGGCTGCTTTTGGCGGCCGCGCCGAGATCATGGAACGCCTAGCTCCCAATGGCCCCGTCTACCAAGCTGGCACCCTCTCCGGTAACCCGGTGGCGATGGCTGCGGGAATGGCTTCTTTGCGGTTGGCCGATGAATCGATCTATCCCACGCTGCAGGCTAACGCTGATCGTCTCGCGGGATTGATCTCCCAGGCGCTCAGCCGCGAGGGTGTGGCACACCACATTCAGCGGGCCGCAACGATGCTCTCGGTACGATTTGCAGAAGGGGAGGGTCATAATTTCGCGGATATGAAAGCCGCAGATACTTTCCGCTTTGCCCCGTTTTTCCACGCACTGCTTGACCACGGTGTTTACGCCCCACCGAGCGTATTCGAGACGTGGTTTGTGTCCACCGCACTTTCGGACGATGATTTTTCTCGGATCGAGGACGCACTCGTCCCCGCCGCGAAGGCCGCCGCCGCTGCAACCGCCTGAAGGAATAACTTATGAGCACCACGATCGTTCACCTCGTCCGTCATGGCGAAGTCCACAATCCAGCCCGAATCCTCTACGGAAAACTGCCTGGCTACCATCTTTCCTCGCGAGGACGTTCCCAAGCGGCGCGCACCGCCCAGGAATTTTCCGGCCACGATGTCACCTACCTCGGTGTTTCGCCGATGCAGCGTGCTCAAGAGACCGCTGAACCTTTTGCTGAAATCACCGGCAGTGAGGTCAACACCGTCGAGGAGATCATCGAAGCAGGTAACCGCTTCGAAGGTCTGCGCACCAAAGGCTGGCGTTCTCAGCTGTGGAACCCGGCGCGTTGGCCATTGATGTTTAACCCCATTGAGCCCAGCTGGGGCGAGCCCTATGTGGAGATCGCCGAGCGCATGATGGGGGCGGTATATGCAGCCCGAAACAAAGCCGAAGGCCATGAAGCGATCTTGATCAGCCATCAGCTGCCCATCGTCATGGTCCAGCGTTTTGCTCGTGATCTTCCGCTTGCCCACGCGGGCAGGCAGTGCGAACTTGCCTCGGTGACTTCCTTGGTCTTTGAAGGCGAGGAAATCAGCGACATCTTCTATTCCACCCCGGCGAAGGCCATCTGAGATGCGCCGAACCAGCGCGGCGGCACTCCTGCTGGCCCCACTACTGTTGTTGAGCGCCTGCGCCGACTCCGAGAGCGCGCAGAATGCAGTCGCGGTGGGCGGTACTTTCCAATTCCATTCGCCCGGTGGACAGACTGAGATCTTCTACGAGGAAGATGAACGAGCCCAGCTACAGAGCTTCTCCGGAGACTCTCTGATGGAAGAAGGCGAGACCATCAGCTTGGATGATTTCGCTGGGGAAGTTGTCGTCCTCAATGCCTGGGGGCAGTGGTGCGCCCCCTGTCGTTCCGAATCAGATGATCTCCAACTAGTCCAAGAAACATTGGAACCTCTTGGTGGCACTGTGCTGGGAGTCAATGTTCGTGACTACAACCAGACCATCGCCCAAGATTTCGTCACCGATAACGGTCTGACCTACCCCTCGATTTATGACCCGCCGTTTCGCACGGCAGCCTCTCTCGGAGGTGTCCCCACCTCTGTCATCCCCACGACTATCGTGCTAGATACTGAACACCGGCCGGTGGCAGTGTTCCTGCGTGAGGTCACCGCCGATGACATCCTCGATGTTGCCCTTCCGCTTGCGGAAGGATCCGAGCTCTAGTGACAGTTGTTCTTCTCTCCCAAGCTGGGATCGCCGAGCAGTTTGCTGATGCGGCGGTCTCTGGCCCATTGTTACTAGGCATTCTCGCGGCCGCTGCAGCTGGCCTCGTTTCTTTTGCCTCGCCGTGCGTGGTCCCGCTAGTGCCCGGATATATGTCCTATCTGGCTGGAATCGTCGGTGGTGAAATGACCGTCGATGAGAAGCTTGGCCCGGTGGTAGCTAAGAAACGCCAATGGGCAGTCGTTGGTGCCGCACTGCTGTTTATCCTCGGCTTTACCGTGGTATTCGTGTTGGCCACCGTGACGGTGTTCGGTGCCATCAGTCTGTTGACCTTGAACGCTGAGACGCTCATGCGCGTCGGCGGAGTCATCACCATCATCATGGGTCTGGTGTTTATGGGACTAGTTCCCGCCATGCAACGCGACACTCGAATTGCTCCCCGCCGATGGACTACCTGGCTCGGGGCCCCACTTTTGGGCGGGGTATTCGCCCTGGGTTGGACTCCTTGCCTTGGACCCACACTTGCGGCGATTATCTCGGTCTCGGCGGGCACTGAAGGAATCACTGCCGCCCGAGGTGTGCTCTTGATTGTGGGCTATTGCCTTGGCCTTGGTCTACCGTTTTTGCTCATTGCACTAGGCTCGGCGCGTGCGATGCGCTCCGTCGGTTGGCTTAGTAAGCACTCTCGAACCATCCAGATCATCGGTGGCATAACGATGGTCCTTATCGGTATCGCGCTGCTTACCGGCGCCTGGGCCGAGTTCATCAACTGGGTCCGTCAATGGACCGTCGAATACGGTGCAAACGTTATTTAATTCCTCCCCTTCTAGGGTGCGGAAGAATAGGAAATGGAAAACAACGCGATGCGCATAGTGTGGAAATATCTCAATAAGGCCTGGCACTGGCTCAGCAGCATGCGTACCGCTTTGGTACTGCTGTTTCTACTCGCGATCGCGGCTATCCCTGGCGCGTTGCTGCCGCAGCGTAGCCTCAACGAGACAAATGTCAATGAGTACATTGCCAACAATGGTCAATTGGCTGAGGTCTATGACCAGTTGCAACTATTCGACGTATTCGAGTCGCGGTGGTTTGTCGCCATCTTCGTGCTGCTGACCATTTCTTTGGTCGGTTGCATCCTTCCTCGTACCTGGGATCACTACAAGGCGATGAAGACCCCGCCGACCCGTGCGCCGAAGAACTTGGAGAAGCTTCCACTACACGCGAAAGGCGACCTAGACCAACCACTTGAGCAAGTTTCCGCGCAGGCTAAGAAGCTGCTGAAAAAGTGGAAGATCTCCGAGTATCAGCCGGAAGATGACCGTGCGGGCGCTTTCTCCCTGGCTGCTGAACGCGGCTATGCCCGCGAGCTAGCCAACTTAATCTTCCACTTGGCACTGGTCGGGATGCTGGTGACTATCGCAGCCGGCCGTCTGGTCTACTACGAAGGCCAAGTCATTGTGGTGACCGAGTCTGGAAATTATGAGACTCCGGAGATCGCCCAGAACACTGAGTTCTGTAATACCTCCACGGCAAACTTCGATTCTTTCCGCGCCGGGGCCTTGTTTGATGGGACGGGGCTGAGCACCTTCTGCTTTGATGCGCACGATTTCACTGCGGACTATCTCTCTAATGGCCAGGCGGAGATGTTCACCTCGAATATCTCCTATGCCGTGGGCGATGACATCTTCCTGCCGCAGGAAGAGTGGGAAGATTACCAACTCAAGGTCAACCACCCGCTGCGCGTATCTGGTGACCGTGTGTACCTGCAGGGCCACGGCTACGCCCCGACCTTTACTGTCACTTGGCCGGATGGGGAATCTCGCACTCAAACCATTCAGTGGCGTCCGGATGATCCCACCTACTTCCTGTCATCCGGAGTCATGCGCTTTGACCCGCCGGCTGGCACCTACCCGGATCTCTATGAGCGACGTCAAAACCAGATCGCTATCCAGGGACTGTTTGCTCCCACCGCTGAGTGGACGGGTGACAACGGCGAGCTATTGACCTCGCAGTATCCGGCGATGCTTGACCCAGCTGTCGCCATCGATGTCTATCGCGGTGATGCTGGACTGGATACCGGTAGCGCGCAGTCACTGTTTAGCCTGGATACTTCGCTGTTGCACTCGGGCCAATTGCAAAAGATTGAGCGAGTCAACCTCACACAGGGTGAAGAAGTCACGCTCGACGATGGCACCGTGATCACCTTCGATGGCGCGAGCGAATTTGCGAACTACCAAATCTCCCGTGATCCTTTCCAACCGTGGGTACTGGCCACTGCAGTCATCATGCTGGCTTCTTTGGTGGGCTCGTTGATTATCAAACGCCGACGCATCTGGATCCGGTTGCGCCCCACCGCAGATGGAACGGGCACTCACCTCGAGATGGGTGGCCTAGCACGCACTGACCGTGCAGGCTGGGGCTCTGAGTTCGATGAGATCTATCGCAGTTTGCTGGGATTGCCGGATCCCGATGAGGTCGAGGAAGATGACCTTATCGACGACCGTGACTGATCACGCAGATTCCGTTCCGCAACGCCGAACTTCCGCTCTCCACCGAAAGTTGGAGAAAAAGGGGGGTTGGGGGTTGGAATCGCCTGTGCCGGTGGGGTAGCGTCACTGGAGTATTTAAGACCGGATCCGACTTTGAACCGAGGGTGTCCCGCACCATGCCTGTCAATCAGACTCTCTCTAGCTTCTCCGACACCGCCTTTATTACGGCGCTGTTTATCTATCTGGCGGCGCTAGTGCTTTCGATGGTTTATTACGTCAAAATGCTTAACGTTGTTGACGCACGCCGGATCCGCGCAGCAGCCGCAGATCGGGAGCTGGTCAACGTCGGGGCTGGAGAGTCTAGCGATTCTCCAGCTGCGGACGCTGACCTCGCAGACGGAGACCTCGTCGAGGAGTACATCTCGGACGAGGAGATGTCCCGTCGAGAGGCCGCAGCTAACAAAGTTGGCGGAATGACCCAGGCGCTGATCTGGTTGGGCGTTTTAGTCCATGTCTCGGCAGCAGTGCTTCGTGGCCTAGCCACCTCGCGGTTCCCCTTCGGAAACCTCTACGAGTATGTGCTCATGATTACCGCCTTCACCATGGTGGTGGCAGCGATTGTTATCCAGCGTAAAGAGTGGCGCATCGTATGGCCCTGGTTGCTGATTCCGGTTCTATCGCTGATGTTTTTCGGTGGCACCAAGCTCTACTCTGAGGCCGCCCCAGTCGTTCCGGCACTGCAATCTTTCTGGTTTCCCATCCACGTCACCACAGTCTCCGTCGGAGCCTCGATCGGTATGGTCTCCGGTATCGCTTCTTTGCTTTACCTGCTGCGGATCTGGCAGCCAAAGGGCAAAGAGCGAGGCTTTTTTGGTGCACTAGCTAAGCCGTTGCCGAACGCTAAAAAGCTGGATGCGCTGGCTTATAAAGCTGCGATTTTCACCTTGCCAATCTTCGGTCTGGGTGTCGTTCTCGGCGCGATCTGGGCAGAAGCTGCGTGGGGTCGATTCTGGGGTTGGGACCCGAAGGAGACTGTCTCCTTCATTACCTGGATCCTCTACGCTGCGTACCTGCACGCGCGAGCCACTGCTGGCTGGCGCGACCATAAGGCCGCTTGGATCAATATCGTGGCCTTGGCCACCATGATCTTCAACCTGTTTTTCATTAATATGGTGGTCTCGGGACTGCACTCCTACGCTGGGTTGAACTAAATCGTAGATGCTCATGAAAAACGTATCTAGACCTTAGCCTGCCCTCAGCTGGTGCCGGTAGTGTGACTGTGATCGATTACTGATCTATCGCTACTGTTAATCCAGGGAAGGCCATCATGACCGGTACGTCCACACCACGCAAAAAAATTGGTAAGCCTGCTGGTGACATTCCCACGTTGATTAACCTGGGCGAACAGCTGGGGCAATTCCGGCGTGATAGCGGCCGCCTGCAGCAGGACGTCGCTACCGCAGCAGGGGTATCTCGCTCCACCTTGCACACCATCGAGCATGGCGGTGCGGGGGTGCGCTGGGAGAAAGTCGCGGCCGTGGCCCATGCGCTAGGGCTGCAAATGGTATTTAAAGAGGACCCCGCGCGCTAATACCGTTAATTCTCCCCGTTAATCCTCAGACGGGGAGGAGTTGCCATCCTCGATCTCTGGATCATTCTCCGGCTTGGCACTCGATCCCGAATCTTCTGGCTTGGTGTAGCGCTGTTTAGCTCGACGTACGCGTTCCTCGTCCTCGCGAGCAGCATCCTCGCGGGCGCGGCGTTGCTTAAAGTGGTTCTTTTCTATGTTCCAGAGGAACTCCTCATCATCATCGGGCCCTTTAATGGCCTTCGGGGTCGCACTGTCGACTTGGTTACGCTTCCATGAACTCGGCCCGAAAGCCTTCCATACCAAGACAATTGCGACGATGATAAGCAAGATAAGTAGCAGACGTCCCATGATGTCCTCCTTCTGGTCTTCCACTCTACGGGCTCTGGCGTCAACGCCCCGGCGGTGAGTAGGCTCAGGGTTGTGAGTGATCCGCAAACTGCCTCCCCGCATAGCTCTGAAGAGCCGCCCGAGATCGATCCCACGCTACAGCGAAGGGCTAATGTTGCGCTGCTGAAGTACGGCGGAGCTCGTCTCTTGCTGTTCCTAGCGCTCACGGTCATCATTCAGGTGGTGGCAGTGGTCATTGATGCCCCGGTGCCGTTGGTCATGTCCGCGCTCTTGGCATTGATCGTCGCCTTCCCCTTGTCCATGCTGGTGTTTCAGGGGTTGCGCCAAGAAGCCACCGAGTCGGTCGCTACCCGCACTCAGCAACGCCAGGCACGCAAGGATTGGGTCAAACGCGAGCTGGAGAGCCGCTGATTTATGGCCTAGTTTGGGTCTATTTGCCAAATAGGAACGCGATTGCCAGCATGATGGGCAGGGAACCGAAGGTAGTCAAAAACACGGTGTCCCTAGCTACGATGATGCCGCGCTGATAGGTCGCTGCGTAGTTATAAACATTTTGAGCGGTAGGCAGTGCTGCAAGAATGACACAAGCGTAAAGTTGCTCTGCTGGCAATCCCAGCCCTAGCCCGATTAACCAGGCCAGTAATGGCATTCCTGCCAGTTTCAGGGTGGTGGCCACGATGGTTCCTGGCCGATCCTCTAGCGAGCTCAGCGGTGCGGTTCGGCGCAGCGAGGAACCAAAGCTGATGAGAATCATCGGGATGGCTGCTCCACCGAGGATCTCTATGGGGCGCATGGCAGGGTCAGGAATGGTTATTCCGGTGAGCGCTACGGCCAAGCCTAAGAGCGAACCCAACATGATGGGATTAATCAGCGCAGAGCGCAGTGAATCAACAACTCTAGCTGCCGGCGAGCGGCCACCTGTCTTCCCCGAATTCAATCCAGCCAGGACAAATGGGGTAAATACCACCATCTGCAGGACCAACACCGGGACCACATAGGTAGCTCCACCCAGGACGTAGACGCTTACGGGCAGCCCAATATTGACCGAGTTGAAATAGCTTGCCGACGCCGCCCCCATCGTGGTCGTGGGGAGGTCCTGGCGGAAAAACAGCCTGGAGATGAGCAGATAGAGCAGGGAAGTACCGACCGTCGCAAAGAAGATGACCACGATGACCGGTGAGAACAACATCTTTGCCTCGGACTCAGCCACGGCACTAAACAACAAGGCTGGGGAAGCCGCATAGAAGGCCACCCGGTTGAGGACTAGTTGCTCGCGTTCATTGCCAATGATGCCGAACCGCGCCAATAGTGCACCAGCGCCGATAACGGCCAGGATGATGGCGAATCCGGTAATGACTCCGGACATTTACACCACCGGCGCGTTGAGGAAGAGGACGACCGCGGTGATGACCGACCACAGCAGCATTGCTTGTCCGGTGGTGGCCAGCACGGGGATCAGCGCCTGATCTTTGGCCCCACGGACAACGGTGCGCATCCCGGCGATGGCCAAGGGAAGGGCTAATAAGCCCAACAACAGTGGTAACAGCTCACTAGCCAATAACAACGAGATGATAAATGGCGTGGTAGCTAAGCCAGCATAGAGCCGGCGGGCGTTGGTATCACCCAGACGTACCGCCAAGGTGATCTTTCCGGTGGCCGCATCAGTGGGGATATCGCGCAGGTTATTGACCAGGTTCACACCCGAAGAGATTGCCCCGATGCCTACGGCCGCACCCAGACCCACCCAGCTCAGCGCACCAGCCTGAGTGTATTCGGTACCTAGAACTGCGACTAGGCCGAAGAATACAAACACTGCCACCTCGCCCAAGCCTCGGTAGCCATAGGGGTTTTTCCCGCCGGTATAAAACCATGCGCCAGCGATACACACTGCGCCAACCACGATCATCCACCAAGCACTACTCAGTGCCAGTGCGATGCCAGCCAACCCGGCGATGCCGAAAGCGAAAAAGGCAGCATATTTAACCTGCTTCGGATTCGCTAGCCCTCCGCCAGTGAGCCGTTGCGGGCCGGTCCGGTCTTCGTCGGTGCCACGAATTCCATCTGAGTAATCATTGGCATAGTTGACCCCAATGATCAGTGCCCACGACACTGCTAGTGCAAGCAAGGCCCGCCACCAGGAGAAACCGCCTGCGTAGGCAGCGGCGCCGGAGCCGGCGATAACGGGAGCGAAGGCATTGGGCCAAGTGTGCGGGCGGGCGGCCTGCCACCAGTCCCGCGGGGTAGCGGTAAAGGACATGCCGACTATTGTCCTCCATTGCCTCAGCGCATGCGCGCTGGGGGCGAGTGGATTATCCAGAGAGGTTTTTACCTCGTAGAGTGTGCGTAATTTTCAGTTCACTCGGACTTTTGTGCCGTTATCAAAGTCTTCAAAACCAGGGCATCGACTGATCTGGAGTGGTTAGTTGATATTTAGGTACTGCGGTAGGCCAAGATGCGAGCGAAGGGTGGTTCCTTCATAGCTTGTCCGGAACAACCCGCGTTGCTGTAGCTCTGGAACTACAAGATCCACAAAGTCCTCGATGCCGCCGGGAAGGGTCGGCGGCATCAGGTTGAATCCGTCGGCACCGCCACCTTTTATCCAGCGTTCGATTTCATCGGCGATCATTTCTGGGGTGCCGATGAAAGTGGCATGACCTCCGCCAGCGGCGAGCAATCCGAGCAATTCCCGCACGGTTGGTTGAGCACTGTCAATGATTCGCAAAATAGTAGCGTATCGACCCTTTGGGCCGGTGAAATCCGCTAATGGCGGTAGCTGTGGTACTGGTTCATCTAAGACCCAGTCGGAGGTGTCACATCCGACGAAAAACGCTAGCTGACGGAGTGAATCAGCTATCGGTAGGTAGCTGTTGAGCTCGCGCTGTTTTTCTTTTGCCTGTTCCACGGTGTCCCCGATGTAGGTGACCAGCCCCGGCATGACCGCGATCTGGTCTGGGTCACGCCCAAGCGCTACGGCCCGAGAACGAATGTCTAACCGGTATTCTCTGGCCATATCCAAGTCCCAGGCCACAGCGTAAATCCCCTCGGCGTGGCGGGCGGCGAGGTCACGTCCGGGTTCGGATGCACCAGCTTGGAAGAGCACCGGCCGGCCCTGCGGTGGTTGCGGAAGATTGAGCGGTCCTGCTACCTCGAACCAACGGCCTCGATGATCGAGGAACTTGAGCTGTGCTTGTTCGGTGTAAATCCCAGCTCGGTCGGCGGTAATAGCTTCCATCGGCCAGGAATCCCAAAGCTTCTGCAGTACCTCAATGAACTCGGCAGCCTTTGCATAGCGCTCGGTATGCTCGGGCAGCTCCGTCATGTTGTGGTTCTGGGCTTCCGCATCGGTCATCGAGGTGACCACGTTAATACCCGCGCGTCCACCTGAGATGTGGTCGAGGCTACCGATGAGCCGAGCAGCGTGGAAGGGATGCCAGAAGGTGCTGGAAACCGTAGTGACCAGTCCGATGTGTTCGGTGGCCTGGGCCAGAGCCGTCAACGTGGTGATCGGTTCAAGGAACCAGACAGGACCGCTGCCGATGCCGCCGAGCCCAGCTGCTTGGCCGTCGGCGAGGAAAATGGCGTCGAAAAGTCCGCGTTCCGCGGTACGCGCCAATTCTTCCCAATAGGCGATCTCACCTAGTCTGTCCACGCTAGAATCCGGTGTTCGCCATGCGCCAGCGTGATGGCCAGCGGCAAAAGCGAAAAGGTTCAAGTGCATTAGTTCAATACCAGTCCGCCGTCGACGACTAGATTCTGCCCGGTGATGGCGCGTGACCAGGGAGAAGCAAAAAACAGGACTGCATCGGCCAGCTCTTCCGGAGTGGTCACCGAACCCAACGGGGTACCCGAGGCAATAGCATCGAAGACTTCTTGCGGGGTCGCCGCGCTGGCATCAGTGGTGCGCAGTAACCCTCCGCTGACCATGTTGACGGTGATGCCACGCCCGCCCAAATCCATCGCAAGAGTGCGAGTCAGGGACAGTAGCGCGGCTTTGGCAGCGGTGTAGTCGTGGTAGGGGACCACCGGGTTCTGGAAAAGGTTGGTGCCGATGTTGATGACTCGGCCATGTCCAGCACGCTCGAAATCTGCCAACGCAGCCTGCACCACGTTCAATGCGCCACCGACTGCTCCCTCAAATTGCCTATTAAAGCGTTGAAAAGAGATATCCTCGGCTTTCGGTCGGGCGTTTCCGTCGAAGGAGAAGTCCACCAGTGCGCTGTTGACCACGGTAGATACCGGTGCACCGAACGCACTCGAAGCCTTGGCAAAGAGTTCATCAACCTGAGCTCGGTCACGGACGTCGGCTTGCAGCGCAACCGCACGCCCGGGGTGAGCGGCGGCTAGCTCTTTAGCTGCTGCCGCACTGGCATGATAATTGATTACTACGCTGGCTCCTTCACGGAGAAATGCCTCGGCGATATGACGGCCAAGTCCGCGGGCAGCACCGGTGACTAGTACAACCTGTTCGGAGATCTGGGTTGCGGGAGAAACTTCATTCATCAAAGAGGTCCTTCGGGGTTGAGACGAAGGACACCCTTTCCGTGTCAGACACGGTTGAGTATGGACAGTCCCTTCGCCAGTGCTAACTGGAGCAGGTTCGACGGGTGTGTTCTCAGCCATCTTGGGAAAAAGAAGGCACCCCGTGTCACAGCCGCGACTATAGCAATCTTCACCAATTGAGTTGGGCTACGCCAGTTCAGTGACCTGTGGCTTTAACCGTCACTTCCGCTGACTGTCTGTTCTGCCCGGATCAAAATCAGCCTCAGCAGAGTGTCTTCTATGCAGTGACAGGCAGCAGGAAAGTCTTCATGAAACATGGGCCGTTACGATAACTGACGGTCAACGGACCATGCTTCATTCTCTACGCTATATATCTCATATAGTGCGAGTAAGCAGTTACCAACCACGCTCAGAGAGACGATGAGATTGAGGCAGATCGGTCACGTTGATCCCGACCATTGCTTCCCCCACCCCGCGCGAGACCTTTGCCAACGTGTCAGGATCATCAAAGTTCTGGGTGGCTTGGACGATGGCCAATGCACGGGTGGCCGGATCTCCAGATTTAAAGATGCCTGAACCGACGAACACGCCGTCCGCACCTAGCTGCATCATCATCGCTGCATCGGCCGGGGTGGCGATACCGCCGGCAGTGAACAGAACTACCGGGAGTTTTCCAGTCTCCGCGATGTCTTTAACCAGCTCGTAGGGGGCTTGTAGCTCCTTGGCTGCAACGTAGAGCTCATCTTTCGACAACGCCGATAGTTTGGCGATTTCACTGCGAATCTTGCGCATGTGCCCGGTGGCATTGGAGACATCACCGGTGCCTGCTTCACCCTTGGAGCGGATCATGGCTGCACCTTCGTTGATGCGGCGCAGTGCTTCACCGAGGTTGGTGGCACCGCAGACGAAAGGAACGTTAAAGTCCCGCTTGTCGATGTGATGGGCATAGTCTGCCGGGGAAAGAACCTCGGACTCATCGATGTAGTCCACTCCGAGCGACTCGAGGATCTGTGCCTCAACGAAGTGGCCGATGCGGGCCTTAGCCATCACCGGGATGGATACCTCGGCGATAATGCTATCGATCATATCTGGGTCGCTCATCCGCGAGACACCGCCTTGGGCGCGAATATCAGCAGGAACGCGCTCTAACGCCATCACGGCTACTGCGCCGGCGTCTTCGGCGATGCGTGCTTGCTCTGGGGTGACGACGTCCATGATGACTCCGCCCTTGAGCATTTCGGCCATCCCACGTTTAACCCGGTTATTACCTTTGACCGTTTGCTCTGGCATCGTGGCATTGCTGGTTGTTTTATGCGTAGACATATCTGTGTCCTTTGAGGTTGAGTGCTGAGATGCTAGAAGGGGCCACGTATGCGGTTCCCAGTTGGTACGTCCTTGCTGACTGAGAGCGGCTGCTGGATGGGCGATCGCGGATACATCGCACTGATCTGACCATCGACTGGTGGTGTTATATCGACATCAACTGCACGCCGGCGTAGCCCAAAGTTCCAATGAGGATCCACGACAGCAGCGCCACCATGATTCCCCTCATTCCGCTAGATAACAGTTCGCGGATACTGACGGCTGCGCCCAGTCCAAAGAGCGCGGCACCGAGGAAAACATCCTGGAGAATCGCTCCGGCCTCCAACATCTCTGGAGACAGTATCCCTAAGGATCTGATGCCAATCATGAGTGCGAAACCAATGATAAACAGCGGAATTAGGGGAGGAAGTGGTGCCGGTTTTTCTGCTTCGCCGTTGTCATGCTGGCTATTTTTTGCACTACGTCGGGTTCCCATCGCGGCGAAAAATACGATCGGTGCCAGCAACATGACACGAGTCAATTTGATCACCAATGCTGCTGCCAATGCTGCTGGTCCTGCTACTTGGGCAGTGGCAACAACTTGGCCAACATCGTGTACCGAAGCACCAACCCATTGCCCAAACTGAATATTGTTCAGTGATAGCGGTTCCATCAGGAGCGGCAACACCGCAATGGCAAGGGTTCCGCACAGTGTGACTAGAGCTACTGGCATTACCGTATCGGTGGGTCTGACGCGACGAGCCCCAGCCATTGCGCCGATCGCAGATGCGCCGCAGATGGAGAATCCAGCAGCGATGAGTAATGGAGCATCTCCGGGTAATTTAAAGAGCTTTCCCACTAGGTACGTTCCGGCGAAAGCTAACAAAACAATCGCAACAACGATGCCAAAGGCAGCCCAGCCCAAGCCTAGGATATCGACAATGCTGAGTTTTAGGCCGAGCATGACAATGCCTGCCCGCATGAGCTTTTTACCGGCAAAGCCTAGTCCGGGACTAAGTACTCCTCTGGTTAGTAGGCTAATTCCAGGCAGGTTCGCAACGAGAATACCCAGGACTACGGCAATGGTCATTGCCGGAAGCGAAGGAACCAGGCTGTGAACGCCTAAGGAGATCAGCACTGCTATGGCACATGCTCCCAGTCCCGGAAGTAGTGGGATGCTGCGTTGGCGTGCACGGTGGAATGCCGATGTCTCCGTTACTGTGTCATCGGTAGGCATGGCTTACTCTCCGTTTTCCCTGTGGTGACCGACAAACTATGTCGGGCGAGTAGATGTTGGTCGAGGCGTTATAGAGGGATGGGTTGCTATGCGCATATGTTCCATCCCCCTATAACAAGTAGGGCGTTGTTAGCCTGAGTGCTGAGCCTCATAAAGGGCAGATCAGGGGTGTTGTCGTGCCCTGTTGATGGTGGCTAATGCCAGCTCGACTGCTGGATCAACCAGGGTCATTGACCCCTCGAGAGTGGCATGCTGCAGCAAGGTCGAGAGCTCGGTGCATCCCACAATGGCCGTGTCGGCCCCTTGGTTTTCCAATGTGGCCAGGATCCTGCGCATGTCCTGGTGCAGTTCTGGCGTGATGTTGCCGGCTTTGACACTGTGAACGATGTTCATTAACTGCGCCTGATCCTGGGCAGAAGGCTGGATGACGCCATACCCTGCATCGCTGAGCGCCTCTTGGTAAATCCCTGATAGCAGGGCTCCATCAGTGGCCAGCAACCCGATCGCATGGTTGTTTGCGGTCCAGTTGACAGCCTGAATCGTGGTATCGATGATGCTGATGAATTCAGTAGGCTGCCCATCCATAATCGGAGGGAGGTAACCGTGCACGGTATTGCACGGAACCACAATGATCTCCGCCCCAGAGTCTTGAAGCCGCTGCAGTCCTGCTGCTAGCCATGGTGAGGGATCTTGGCCGTTGGACAGAAGTGCATCTTGACGGCTGGGAACCGTGGGATCTGCCCAGATCACCACCCGCAGGTGTTCCTGATCCACTGACGCTGGGGTGTGAGCAATGAGTTTGGTGTAAAAATCGGCCGTGGCCGAGGGACCCATGCCTCCCAGAATGCCCACTACCCGTGATGGTGATAGGTCGGTGTACAAGAGGATTATCCTAGGGCTTCAGCTTGGTAGGCGTACAAAGCTGGGGATCCTCCGGTATGGATGAACAAGACATCGCTGTCCTTATCGAAGGCACCTTCCTTGATCAGCCCGATCAGACCTGCGGCAGTCTTTCCTGTGTACACCGGATCGAGGAGAATGCCTTCAGTGCGGGCGAAGATCTGGATTGCTTCGGTCATCTCCTTAGTGGGCAATGAATAGCCCGGGCCGACGAATTCATCGCGCACCACTACGTAGTCGGCCGGGATCTCTAGATGCCCGCCTGCCAGATGCGCGGCTTGCTGAGCGAGATCAAGAATCTTGGCTTCCTGGGGTACCTTTTCTGCGCGAACACTGATTCCGGTGATAGGAATTCCGCTCTGGTTGCCGTGGAGTCCGGCGACCAAACCAGCGTGTGTGCCACCGGATCCACTGGAGCAGACCACATGGTCGATATCGAGCCCGGAGTCGAAGCTTTGGGAAAGAATTTCTTCGGCACAGGAAAGATATCCCAAGGCTCCGAGTGCGTTGGAGCCTCCTCCGGGAATGATGTAGGGGGTTCCACCATTGGCAGTGATCTTTTCTGCGATCTCCTGCATTCCAGCCATCAGGTCTGTCCCACCGGGCACCGGCGTGATGGATGCGGCACCCAAAAGGTGGAAAAGGAAGTTATTGCCGCTGGCACCTTCGCTGTAGGAGTCCTTGACTCGCTCTTCGATCAGCAGGTGGCATTTCAAGCCTTCTTTGACTGCTGCTGAGAGAGTCAGCCGGCAGTGGTTGGACTGCACAGCACCGGTGGTGATGATGGTATCGGCGCCTTGAGCCAGCGCATCTGCCATCAGGAACTCGAGCTTGCGCGTTTTGTTGCCGCCCGAGGTCAGGCCGAGAAGGTCATCGCGCTTGATGTGGATTCGTGGCCCGCCCAATTCTTCGGTGAGGTTGGGAAGGAACTCAATCGGGGTAGCACCCTTGGTGTAGCGACGGCGGGCAATCTTAGACAAATGCATGGTGTATCAACTTTCTTTGTGGATGTGACGGTCTCGTCTGATGACAAGCCGCAGGTTGAATGGAACGTGAGTGGGTTTAGAGTTCCTGCACGCTGGTGCTCAGGGGTTCTCCGGGGAAGTACTTTTCCAACCGCACATCTCCTGAGAGAGCGTGTCCTTCCATCCCCTCGACCCGTGAGATACGTGCCGCGACCCGACCGATCTGTGCATTGGCGTCGCGAGACATGCGCTGGTAGGTGACAGTTTTGATGAACTTTCCAACCCATAGCCCACCGGTGTAACTAGCGGCGCCACGAGTAGGAAGGATGTGGTTGGGGCCGGAGGTTTTATCGCCGTAGGTCACGGTGGTTTCTTCGCCGAGAAACAGTGAACCGTAATTGCGCAGCGTGGCTAGCCACCAATCCAGGTCTTCTGCCTGAACCTGAACGTGCTCATTGGCGTAGTCATCAGCAAGTTGTGCGGCCTGTTCACGGTTGTCCGTGAGAACCACTTCGCCGAAGTTCTCCCAGGCCTGGCCGGCGATCGATTCGGCCGGAAGTTGCGCTAGTGCTTGGGGAATCAGCTTCAGTACGGCTTCGCCGATTCGACGGGACGTGGTGATAAGGATGGCCGCGGACTCGGCTCCGTGCTCTGCCTGGCTGATCAAGTCAACAGCGACCAGCCAAGGATCCGCGGAGTCGTCGGCAAGAATGAGAGATTCGGTGGGACCGGCAACCACATCGATGCCGACACGCCCGTAGAGCAGGCGTTTGGCTTCGGCTACGAAGCGGTTACCGGGACCAGCCAGAATATTCACCGGGGTATTAGTGAAGTGGCCAAAAGCCATAGCCCCGACTGCTTGCACCCCGCCCAGGCTCAAGATGGTGTCAGCCCCTGCCGTCGACATTCCGAACAAGGTGGCTGGATGGATTCCATTTTCATCGCGCGGTGGCGAGCATGCGGTGACATGTTTGACTCCGGCCGCTTTGGCAGTGGCCACGCTCATTGCAGCGGATGCTAGATGAGCGAATCGGCCACCGGGGACGTAGCAACCGGCAGCATCTACGGGGATGTTCCGTTGCCCGGTGATAAGGCCTGGGTATGATTCACACTCGAACTCGTGCAGGCTCTCTCGCTGGCGATTAGCGAACTCCCGAACCTGCTTGTGAGCGAACCGAATATCGGCCTTGACTGTTTCAGGAAGTGCCTTTTCCGCTGCCGCGATCTGTTCAGCGCTAACGATAAAGCTCTCAGGGGTCCAGGAATCAAGCTTTTGCGAGTATACCCGGGTGGCAGACTCACCTTCTTCTTCCATTGTGCGCAGCATTTCTTGGACGGTGTGGGTGGTCTGAGCCAGATCTGGCATCAGAGCCGGTTGCCCTTGCTTGAGATATTCGATGGTCATGATGGCTCCTTGTTCTTAGGAATATTGGTTGTCGTAGTCCTCAGAGTGCTGTTGTGCATGGGGGAGAGCTGGTTGTGTCCTATGTCGTTATCTCCTCCAATGCCTCTGCGATGACTTCTGCCGCTTGGCGGCAGTGCTGTTGGTTCATCGCAGGTGGTATTCGGATATCGCACAGGGTGGAAAGCAATTCCTCTGTTCTAGGAGTCCCGGTGGAATCCGTGACGTATTCCCAGTGCGAGGGTCTGCTGGTGAAGCCTTCCATCCTGGGTTTTCCGAACCATTTCAATCCCAGTCCTTGCGACTGGCAGGTGGCGATAAAGTGCTCAATGTGCTGGGCGTTGAGTCCTGGCAGTCGAAACTGCAGGGAGCTTCCGATGAATTCTTCCTTCGTGTCTCTCTGAATGAGTTGCACACCGTTGATCTCAGCTAGCAGTTGTTCCAGACACCGGTAGGAAGCATTCATGCGCTCGGCTCGCTCACTGAGCAGCTCCAACTGTGGCAACGCCAGCGCCGCAGCCAGGGCAGTCATACGCAGACTGTAATTAGGGGTATTTCCCCTATGCTTTTCGAACACTGTGGCATCTGGGCGTGCTGTGTGTTGTTCGTAGAGCATGTAGCTGCCCGAGTACAAGATGGCTCGGGCGGCTAAGTCCTCATCATCGGTAACGATGATCCCGCCTTCGCCGGAGTTGATGTGCTTGAAGGTTTGGAGGCTGATACACGCAGCTGTTCCGAAGGCGCCGGTAGGCTTCCCGTTCCAGGACGCTCCCAGGGTGTGGGCACAGTCTTCAATCAGTGTCAGGTCAAGTTCTTCACACTGTTCTACGATCTGATCCATGTCAGATATATGGCCGCGCATATGCGAGAGCAGTAGGGTTCGTGCTCCAGATTGATGCGCCTTGCGCCTTAGATCGTCAAAGTCGATGGTGAGTTGTTCATTGACTTCGACCACTACGGGTTCAGCGCCGGCATGATCGATGGCGCCTGGTACTGGGGCTAGCGTGTAGCCGTTGACCAGTACTTTGTCTCCTTGGTGAACGCCTGAGGACTTTAAGGCGAGAAATAGTGCAGCACCACAGGAGTTGACCCCAATCGCATACTTGCGATTGAGCAGCTGTGCCATGCGTTGTTCCAACAAAGACGCGTCGCTGAGTTGCCCCGGTGCGGTCTCTCCGTAGCGAAATAGTCGACCGCTGTTCATGAGTTCGAGAGCTCGGTCAATACCTTGCTGCGGTACAGGTTCCGGTTTAGTCAGATCCAGTGTGAACGTGGGTTTGGTCGGGGTGTGGTTCATTATCCCGGCTCCTTTCTGCTTGGCCTGGTGTTCGGTTACTGACATGCGCAGCTTCGATGGAGTAATCGTTACTGACAGCTAAATCTTGGGAACTTCGTCAGCTGCGGTGGCGTATCTTCTATTCCATCCGGTCAGGATCGAAAACAGCAGTACGACTAGCAGTGACCATGCGTAGGGATTCAGCAGCGCTGCCCCAATGGAGATCGAGGGAAGACCGTATTGTGTTGCGGTTGCCAGGACGGTTGCGTACCAAATGATCACGGCGTTGTGCCAGGGGAGCATGTAGAAAACGGTGTTGGCGGCGCAGTCCATGAGGTTGGCGATCCTGGCAGGTGCGAGATTGTGTCGAACACCAAGCGGCCGGCCGATGGTGGGGCCTACCAGCAAGATGGCCGGGGCATTTGCACCCAGTGGGATGGTAAACAGCAGGGTGATGCCGGAGATGGCCAGTTCGGCGCTCCGAACGCCCCGGGTTGCTTTCTTCTCTAGACGTTGGAGAACCTGATTCATGAAACCGCTATCAGCCAGAACTTGCGCCAGGGCGAGAATGAATAGCACCAACACAATCGCCCCGGTGATGCTGGCGATCCCGTCTTGAATCAGACCAGTGGAGTCGCCGCGTTCTGCGGGGATGGAGAAGATCTCCGTAACCTTTAGCAGACCGGTGACTACACCGATCCCTATTGCGCTGAGAATTCCCCAAGTCAGAGCAATGATGATGTGGTAGCGGCGGATGGCCAAATAGATCACTACGCCGAAGGGAATGATCATCAACAAGCCAAGGGGGTTGGCGTCCACGTCGATACGGTTGGTTGTTACCTCGCCGCCACCTCCGAAGATGGCAAGGATGCCAATGGTGATTGCCGCTGAAATCAATGACAGCGGAAGTCGCGACTTCACCACGTCTGCCATCGTCGCTTTCGCTGTGTAAGACGACGTAATGGTGGTGTCGGAAATTGGTGCAATGTTGTCTCCGAAAGCGCCACCCGCAAGGACCGCTACTGCCAGCATGGTGGGATCCGCGCCGAGGGCCACCCCGACCGGATATAGCACGGGGATCAGAGCTAGGGCTGCCGCTACGCTACTGCCAGTGCCGGCGGCAAAGACACAGGTGAGGAAAAATGCCAGTATCGCAAAAAGTGCGCCATGCAGATTTGCTGAGACGCCTACCCACAGCAATCCGTTGACCAGTCCGCCACCGGCTAGCATGCTGCCGAAGACGCCGGCGAAGAGATAAGCGGTAATGATCACTGCGCCTGTGTTGTCTGAAAGTCCGCGGATAATCGATTCTGCGAACGCTCGTGGTGTCCGGGTCAACAGGAGGCCCACCACTATCGCGGCGAATCCTCCCACCCAGAAAGTTGATAGGTCCGCTCGTTCGGCAACTGATAGCCAGATCAACACTCCGACGAGAACCAGGGCAGGAACCAGTGCCATGATGGGCCCGCCATACATGCGGATCAAGGGTTCCCCACTGGTATTGGTGGGGGTTGTTTCATCGGCAGGCATCGAAGCTTTGTCGGCCAGCTCCACTTCAGAAGATTCATTCATGGTCTTGTCCTATCCTGAGATTTTTTCGCTGTCTTGGGATGGATCGTTGATCGAGATGATGGAGCGTTTCAATCCTTAATTTTAGATTTTTGATTTAAAACAAGAGTGACACGCTTCACTTAGCAAGTCAATAGTGATAGCGTTAATGGTGTGAATATGGCATCGGAAGTTCAGACAAAAGGCCTGGCAAGAGAGGCTGTGCGCGGCGATGGATTGGTGAATGTGGCGCACTCGCAGATTCGAAAATTGATCATCTCGGGTGAGCTTTCCCCCGGAGATCGCGTGACAGTTCGCCCACTAGTCTCGCTACTCGGTCTCTCTCCAACTCCGATTCGGACAGCGCTAGCTTTGCTTGAGCGTCAGGGCTTGCTGGAGTCCCTTGATCATCGAGGATTTTTCGTTCCGCAATTCAGCGCAGAGGACATGCGCGAGATTTATGAGCTCCGCGAGGCCCTCGAAATACTTGCCTGCCGTAGAACGGTCCAATCTGGGTCGCGGCTAGACATCGCTGATGACATGGCAGAGCTGATTGAACAACAGCGTGAACTCGTGGAGTCGGGAGACCTGGTGGGTTACGCAGATCTGGATGTCAGATTTCACCAGCAGCTATGGATTGGTTCCGGGAACAAACGTCTATTTGGCGTTTCCGAGAACCTATTTGGGCAGATGCGCATTGGTAACAAGATTTCTTCCCAAATGCCAGGACGTCCGGAAACCTCGCTGAAAGAGCATGAAGCCATCGTTGCAGCTCTGCGTTCTGGGGATGGCCGTGCCGCAGAGCGGGCAGTACGTTCGCATGTTCGTACTGCTGCCAAGGCAGTTGCGATTTTGATGCGCGAGGATTCTTAAAACAATCACTCGGTAGGGGTGCGCTACTTACCGTCATCTCATGACGTATTCGGCTATTTCCCCGTATGTCAGTTGTCTTTGGTGAAGTAGTTATCGAACGTTGTTTGTTCATCCTGCCGATCAGTGAGGCGATCTTGGCTTCAGCATTGGTTTACTGTGTCGGTCGGCACTCTCGACCGATTTGGAACGAGGATGCACAGATCGGCCACATTAGCTAGCGGCATGATTAGGACCAGACCTAAGGTCAGCATCAGGTTCGGGTCGTCGAATGATGCTGACATCGTAGTGAGGGCTAGCTGTACCTGTGAGGTGCTCTTTCTTTTCAGATGAATCGGATTCTAGGAATGCTCTATTTTTACTGATCGGAAGGGCTTTTCCTATATGCTCACGCTGCTGGTATCCGAACCACATCAGTAGATCTGCGCCTAACAATCCCTTTGTTGCGAACACCCACCATCTCGTGTGTATGGCAGCCCATATATCTCATAGATGCTTTGCAAACGAGACTCGCGCGAAAAGACCGGCATAGGTGTCAGTGCTCGATGTAGTCGGCTTGTCAGTCGTGATTGCCGCCTCGGACAAATCAGCTGACATGGACATCGTGCAATCGAGTTTTGTCGGAACGATCGGTTATGTGACGCTCCTCTGCCGGACCCTGACGTCCGCTAATGGTGCCACTTAACCCATCGCCAAATTCTCTGTCTCATAAATCATGAAGAGCCCGATCTGGAGCGAGCGCGCCTCATGCGAGATATCTTTCATGGCGCCATGAAACCGCACCACTTAAGGTGGTCGGAGTATTACAACAAAAGATCTCGGGAGTGCTCATGTGGATCGGTTATGTGCTGGGGCAAGCCGTCAGCTTCTTTTTCACTCTCTTCCGGATGGTGCCCTTGGCGTGGAATAACCGGCTCTCTGGTGCTCAGATCCCGGCCACCGGTGAGGTGGTCATTTCCGTGACCTCTCATGGCTACCGGCTCAACCGGGTGCATTTTGCGCTCGAATCAATTGCTCGGGGAACCGTCAAGGCTCCGATTATTCTGTGGCTAGATTCGGCAGATTTTGAGCGGGAGCTATCTCGTCCGCTGCAGCGACTAGTAGCCCGCGGTCTACAGGTGCGATGTTCCGATGGCAGTTATGGACCACACACCAAGTATTGGAACCAGTTCCGGGAGGTCGCAGGAAGCGGAATCCAAGTGGCCACCGTCGACGATGACATGATCTATCCTGAGTGGTTTTTGGAACGGCTGCTGTTTATTAATGACCTGCGCGATGACGTTATTGTCGCTTATCGTGCGCACCGCATTGAGCTGCGTGGTGAGCACATCCTGCCCTATGTGAAATGGTCCGCAGCTGACACTAGCCGCGCCTCTTACCTGCACTTTGCTACCGGGGTTTCCGGGGTACTCTACCCGAGCACCTTCATTAGCTATGTGGTCGAACAAGGCGATGAGTTTATGAAACTCACCCCTCGCGCCGATGACGTGTGGTTGCATGCCTGTGCGCTTCGATCCGGCTTTCCAGTCCGCCAGGTCTATTCCAACCCGCGGCATTTCGCGGTAGTGCCTACCACTCAGCGTGCGTCGTTGGTCATTGGAAACACATTGATGGGCGGCAATGATGAGCAGATCTCTCGGGTCTATCGCGCCGAGGATGTCGCCATGCTGGTGGCAGCAGCGCAGCTAGAGGATTGAGAATCTAGGAAAAGAGCTTCTCCACAGCTTTTCGGTCGATCTTTCCTGGCCCGGCCACGGGCAGTGCCTCAAGATGACGTAGCTCTTTAGGCAGCTGCCAACGAGGCAGCTCATCAAGCCCCTCGATGACCTCACCAGGTAGCGCAGTCCCGGTATATGCAGCGACGATAGCTTGTCCTAGCCGTGGATGCGGAGCCCCGACCACGCACACTCCGGTGACCCCAGTGACTCCGAGAATGGCTTGTTCGAGCACTTCAGGTTGGAGCTTGAGCCCGCCGGAGTCGATCACCGAATCGAGCCGGCCGGTGACCGTGAGTAGGTCTTTTTCGACGCGCCCGGCATCAGAGGTAGCGAACCAGCCGGGTTCAACAAACGCGCTGTGATTAGGGTGATTTCGATAGCCAGCGGCGATCATTGGCCCGCCAAGATGAATCCGTCCTCGGGCGACTCTTAACTTTGTGCCAGGTAGCGGGCGTCCGTCGTAGACACAGCCCCCAGCGGTTTCTGAGGAACCATAGGTAGTGACAATCTTGATGCGCAGACGCTGCGCAGACCGGGCGAGTTGGGGATTAATTGCAGCACCACCAACCAAGACGGCATCAAATATTTGCAGTGCTTCGATGCCACGAAGACTGTCCATCACTTTGGCCAGCTGCATTGGAGCTAACGAGGTATAACAGCGTTCACCAGTAGCCGCGAGTTCCTTGGCTGCTGCGGCGAAGCTGTCGGTATCAAAACCGGCGGATAAATCCAGACAAACCGGGTCGACGCCAGCGATCAGGGAGCGGATTAATACCTGGATACCTGCGACATGATGCGCGGGCATAGCAAGCAGCCACTGTCCTTGCCCGCCGAGACGTTGGTGGGTGGCATCGGCGCTGGAGACCAGATTGGCTGGAGTTAGCTGCGCACCTTTAGGAGTACCCGTGGACCCAGAGGTAGCAATGACCATGGCGATATGGTCCTCGATGGGCTGTCCTACCCGCTGGGAGCTGCGTAATTGAGCAGCCCGCGAAAGATCTTGCGCAGGCACAGGCAGGAGAGCTCGCTTGCCGACGATCGCTTCTTCTAAGTCCGCCAGGATGGCAGCCGGGTCGTGGGGATCGACGGTCAGCGGCTCGAGGATGCGGGTCATGACTGATCATCGTAATCGGAGCACCTGCCATACCTGTTCCTTCCGGCAGATTTTCTCCTCTACCGGAAGTGACTATGGCCTAGTAGTAGAACGGAAACTCCGACCAATCAGGCTCTCGTTTGCCTAAGAAGGCTTCCTTACCCTCGACTGCCTCATCGGTCATATACGCCAACCTGGTGGCTTCACCGGCGAATACTTGCTGGCCCATTAACCCATCATCGGTGAGGTTGAAGGCAAATTTGAGCATGCGTTGGGCAGTGGGGGACTTACCGTTGATCTCTCGGGCTACCTGGATCGCCTCATCTTCGAGGGCGTTATGGTCGGCGACGATATTGACCGCACCCATTCGTTGCATGGTTTCCGCGTCATAAGAGCGGCCAAGGAAGAAGATCTCTCGAGCGAACTTTTGGCCGACCTGCTTGGCTAAGTAAGCAGAACCGTAGCCAGCGTCGAAGGATCCGACATCGGCATCGGTTTGCTTGAACTTGGCTTCCTGTCGGGAGGCAACCGTCAGGTCGCAGATCACATGCAGGGAGTGGCCACCCCCAGCAGCCCAACCATTGACCACCGCGATGACCACCTTGGGCATCGTGCGGATTAGTCGCTGGACCTCGAGAATATGCAGGCGTCCGCCTTCGACCTTTTCACGGGCTTGATCGACAGTCTCAGCGGTGTCACCGGAGGCATATCGGTAGCCGGAGCGGCCGCGGATGCGTTGGTCGCCGCCTGAGCAAAAGGCCCAGCCACCATCTTTCTGACTGGGACCATTACCGGTGAGCAACACCACGCCCACATCTGGAGTACGCCGAGCATGATCTAGCGCGCGGTAGAGCTCATCGACGGTATGCGGTCTAAAAGCGTTGCGAACCTCAGGTCGGTCGAAAGCGATCCGCACGATGCCGTCTGCGCGATTGCTACCGACATGACGGTGGTAGGTGACATCGGTTAGGTCATTAAAACCGTCGACCACCTGCCACTGAGCGGGGTCGAAAGGGTTATCAGTGCTGTAAGTCATAGCCCCCAGCTTAAGGTCGGGAGACTAGCTGGTGGTTGTTAACCGGAGTATTTCTGACTGATACTTGCTTCCTTAGGGCTAGCCGGAGACCAGGTCGCACTGGCCCTCTCTAGGGTTGGGGCATGCCTATCGCCTCCATAGATCAGATCCTCGAGCGTTCCCACGTGGTGTCACTGCCCATGGCCGTGCGTTTTCGCGGCGTCGAAACTCGCGAAGCCCTGCTTATCGACGGCCCCTCCGGCTGGGGTGAGTTTTCCCCCTTCCTGGAATATGACTCCCATGAATCCGCCGCTTGGCTGGCCTCTGGATTAGAGGCAGCCTGGTCGGGTTTCCCCGACGCTCAACGAACCAGCATTGAGGTCAATGCAACCGTGCCAGCGGTACCAGCCGCCCAGGTTCCAGAAATTCTCGAGCGGTTCCCAGGCTGCCGCACCGTCAAAATCAAAGTTGCTGAGCCAGGGCAAAGTCTGGCTGAAGATATCGCCCGAGTATCCGCAGTGCGCGAAGCTCGACCCGGCGCGGTGATTCGGGTGGATGCTAACCGTGGCTGGACCGTCCCGGAGGCCCTCGAAGCCGCTCGCGCACTGGGACCGTTGGACTATCTAGAACAGCCTTGCGCGAGTGTGGAGGAACTAGCACAAGTCCGCGGTCAGCTCATGCGCGCCGGGATCTTCGTCCGAGTAGCTGCGGATGAGTCCATTCGCCGGGCTGCGGATCCCTACCGAGTGGCCGACCTACGCGCAGCAGATGTGGCAGTGGTCAAGGTAGCGCCACTGGGCGGGGCTCGGCGGGTACTGACTTTGGCAGCAGATCTACGAGCCAGGCACATGGATATCACCGTAGCTAGTGCTCTCGACACCGCGGTAGGTATGAATGCTGGTCTGGCAGCGGTGGCCGCATTACCAAAAATCACCGATGACGATCAGATGGATGTCCCGCCAGCAGCGGCTGGTTTGGCGACTCAGCAGCTATTTTTGGAAGATGTCGCCCAGCCGCGCAGCATCGTTGACGGGCACCTGTCAGTAGCGCCAGTGGTGCCTGATCCCGACCGACTATCGACGCTGGCTGCTTCCGCAGATCGTCGGGACTGGTGGTTTGAACGGCTCCGCTTAGCGTATGAGTGCCTGTAACCTGAGATTTATGAACCAGCGTGAGCCCGGAAACTCTGATGATGACACCCGATACTTGGGCCCAACTGGCCGTGCCAACCCTGATCCGGATAATGAGACTCAGTATCTAGGGCAGCCTGGTTCCTCTGGCCAAGCAGACCAGCGGCCCCGGCAGTATTTCCCTGGGGAGAATGACCCGAACTTCAACTATCAGCAGTCGCCCTATCCGCAGGGTTATCAGCCGGGTTACCAGCAGGGCTACCCACCCGGATACCAACCGGGCTACCAGCAAGGATATGCTCCGCAGCCGCCAGCTCCGGCTCCAGTCTCGGAAGGAAAGTCACGTAGCGCACTGCCAACGGTCTTTGGCATTTTATTTGGGTTGGCATTGCTTGCTGCAGTTGTCTTGTTCTTCCTCTGGCGTAGTAGCGCAGATGAGGCTGCTCGGCTGCCGTTGACCCCAGAAACTGTGACTAACACGGTGGAAATGACAGCTACGGTTACGGAAGAAGTCCCGGTCCTTCCCAGCGAGATCCCGACTGAGATCCCTTCAGACATCATCCCTACCGAGGTACCGAGCATTGATGTCGGAGGGTTCTTTGACCGCTTCCGAAGTGACTCCTAATCTCCGATGAGTTTCAGTAAGAAAGCTGCTGAGGAGACGATGAGCTGAGTATGGTTCTGGCTTCAGTAGACTCAGGCCCATGCTAAACACCACAGAGTCGACCGAACTCGCTGGCGCCGTCGCCGAGCACCTCTCCCGCTACCTGACAGATGTGGTGATTTGTCCAGGTTCGCGGAACTCGCCGTTGAATCTGGCGCTATTGGCGCGCACAGACATTAGAGTTCACGTGCGCATTGATGAGCGCTCTGCAGCCTTTTTGGCGTTAGGTATGGCTAGAGTCCAACGCCGGCACGTGGGAGTGGTGATGACGTCGGGTACTGCCGTGGCTAATACTCTTCCTGCGATGGTGGAAGCTCACTATGCGCATGTTCCCTTGGCTGTAATCAGTGCAGATCGTCCGCAACGCTTGCATGGCACTGGGGCATCACAGACGATCGAACAAATCGGTCTCTTTGGCAGCTACGCCGAAACCACTCAAGTCGACAAGATTGAGGACCTGTCGAGGTTGGCGAGTGTTTTCACCTCAACCGACCAGGTACACCTCAATATTGCTTTTGACACCCCACTATTGGGCGAACAGCTGCCGAGTGCCCGCGGAGAGCGTCGACTCCCCGCGCCGTCAGATGCCCGCTATCTCGATCACGGTGAGATTGCCCTAGACCTAGGGCGCGAGACCTTGGTCATCGCAGGAGATGAAGCCTGGGCAGTCGAGGGGCTCGAAGACGTGCCCACTATCGCCGAACCAACGGCACCTGCTCCTTATCACCCTGTTCATCCATTATCGGCTCGGGTATTTTTGCAACCCCAGGTCAGCGCAAATAATTATGTGGTGGACACCAAACCTAAACAGGTGATCGTGGTTGGCCATCCCACGTTGGACCGAGACGTATTGGCCTTGCTCAATGATCCCGAGATTGAGCTGATCACACTATCTCGTACCTCAGATTTCACTGACCCGCGCGGCGTGGCGGCTAGAGGAAGTCGGGTGAAAGTAAGCGGTCAGCCCAGCTCGCAGTGGCTGAAGATCTGCGCGGCGGCCTCTGACCTAGCGGCCGAAGCTGTGCGCGACACCCTCAATGATCCGGTGCACGGATTTAGTGGATTGCATGTCGCTGCTGCGGTAGCTGACACTTTAGGTACCGAGGACATTGTTTTTCTCGGTGCGTCGAATCCTGTGCGTGATGCCAGCTGGGTGGGGCTGCCCTTCGACGGGGTGGCAACCTATTCTCCCCGCGGTGCGGCGGGCATCGATGGCAGTCTCTCTCAGGCCATAGGGGTCGCGCTGGCTACCCAGTCAGCACACCCGGATCAGCCTCGTGCGCCACACACGGTGGCACTGATCGGCGATGTGACCTTCCTGCACGATATTGGCGGACTACTCATCGGCCCGAACGAGCCACATCCAGAGAACCTCACGATTGTGGTAGCCAATGATGATGGCTGTGGAATCTTCGAGTCCCTAGAGACCGGAGCCGAACCATTGAGAGCCAACTTTGAACGGGCTTTCGGCACTCCACACGGCGTTGATCTGGCGGAACTATGCGCGGGATACGGTGTCAACCACCGAGAAGTCACCGACACCGGCGAACTGATCCACGCCCTCTTAGACGCCGCCGAGGTTCCTTCCGGAATTAACGTCATCGAGGCCACGACAACCCGGGCCACCCGCCGTGCCCTACATGCTGCGCTTCGGGCACAAACAAGCTTGTGAAACCTGTTGTGCGTCGAAGGCTGCATCAGCTGCTGATAGCGCTCTACGCTGCCGCGCTGTTTGGCTCTTTGGCGCTGGTGGCCGGCGCAGCCATCAATGACCGAAATATCGAAGCCGACTCGGGCCGTTCCCTGGCGACAGTCACCGATGTCGGTTGGTTACGTACGACCGTCGATTTTCGTGATGAAGAGGGTATCTACCGTTCGCCACCAACCGGTCTGCTCTATCCCACTGGACTTGGTGAGGGACAACGGGTGTGGGTCAGCTATTCCGCCAGCAACCCGAACCTGGTCAAAGTTGAGGGAAGAGAATGGACGCTGGCGATCATTCCTGGTCTGAGCATGGCCGTGGTGGTTACTTTGGTAGCGGGACTATTGTGGTGGTTGGTGAGCTTTAGTACGCGGCAGACGATTCGTTCATCGGAAGTTCGTCGGGAATAAAGCAGAAGATCAGGGCGATGTTGTCTGGGGAAAGGAAGATGATCGGCATGCGTGTAGCGATTGTTGCCGAGTCTTTTCTTCCTAGCATCAACGGTGTCACCAATTCGGTGCTCCGAGTGCTTGAATACCTTCATCGGGAAGGCCATGAGGCGATGGTTATCGCCCCGGGTGCGCGAGAGTTCCAAGAGGAAGTCGGGGACTACCTTGGCTTTGACATCGTCCGGGTGCCCACAGTTCGGGTCCCATTGATTGATTCCTTGCCCGTCGGGGTTCCCAATGCCACGGTGACTGATGTTCTGCGCGAGTTTGATCCGGATATTATCCACCTGGCTAGCCCCTTCGTGTTGGGAGCTGCCGGAGCCTTCGCTGCTCGCCAGCTACGGATTCCCGCCATCGCGCTTTATCAGACTGATGTGGCAGGCTTCGCTAGCAAATATCACCTGTCTCCTTTGGCTGCTGCCGCTTGGGAGTGGACCCGCACCATTCACAACCTGTGTCAGATGACGTTGGCCCCCTCCTCGCTAACCATCAGTGATTTAGAGCGGCATGGAATTCAGAACATTCGCCACTGGGGCAGAGGAGTAGATAACATCCGATTCTCCCCGGAAAAGCGTTCCACAGAGCTGCGGCGCCGGTGGGATCCGAGTGGTCGGAAACGCATTGTCGGATTCGTCGGTCGACTGGCAGCGGAAAAGGGAGTCCACCGGCTAGCTAGTTTGCATGGTCGATCAGATATTCAGCTGGTCATCGTGGGAGATGGTCCTTCGCGCCATGAATTGGAATCACAGATGCCGAATGCGGTGTTTACTGGTGCACTCAGCGGAGAAGACCTCGCTGCTGCTTATGCTTCGCTGGACCTATTTGTCCATGCAGGTGAATTTGAGACCTTCTGCCAAGCCATCCAGGAAGCCCAAGCCTCCGGTGTGCCCACCATTGGGCCGCGCGCAGGAGGACCGGTGGATCTTATCCAGGATCGATACAACGGATTGCTCTTGGAGGTAGACAGGTTCAGCGCTGATCTGCCAGCCGCAGCTGAGTGGCTGCTGCGACCTGAGCAGCATGAGCAGCTGCGCCACAATGCTCGGGTATCGGTGCAAGATAAGACGTGGGAGTCTTTATGCGCCAAGCTGGTGGATTATTACGATGAGGTGCTCGCTCAAAACCAGCAGGTGCCGTTGACCTTCTTTGGCCAACGACCTGAACTGCCACTATGGGCTGCGAAGGCTCTAGGTGCTCGAGTGGCCTAAACTCTGGGTGTGGTTAAAGCATCCTTGGAGAAGAAGCCTTTCGACGTTGCCTCGATGTTCGATGACGTCGGCGAGAAATACGATCTGACTAACACCATCCTCTCCTTCGGGCAGGATGCGCGGTGGCGTCGGCGAACTCGAGAACGGCTGGCACTCAAGCCGGGGGAGCGCGTCTTAGACTTAGCAGCGGGAACAGCAGTGTCCACGGTGGAGATGAGCCGGTCTGGCGCATGGTGCGTAGCCTGTGACTTCTCCCAGGGCATGCTGGCAGCTGGCCGCGATCGTGATGTTCCGAAGGTCGTCGGTGATGGAATGCACCTGCCCTTCGCAGATGAAACCTTTGACGCGGTGACTATCTCCTACGGGCTGCGCAATATTCACGACTTTGAAGCGGCATTGCGTGAGATGGCTCGAGTGACTAAACCCGGCGGGCGCCTCACTATCAGCGAGTTTTCCACCCCGGTGGTGCCCCTGTTTGGAACGATTTACAAGGAATATCTCACCAGGCTGATTCCGACGATTGCGCGTGCGGTTTCTTCTAACCCTGACGCATATATCTACCTAGCGGAATCCATTCGGGCCTGGCCAGGCCAAGAAGATCTAGCCAGCAAAATCAACGCCAACGGTTGGTCCGAGTGCGGCTGGCAAAATATCAGCGCCGGGATCGTGGCTATGCACTCGGCGGTTAAGCCGGGTTAGACCACAACGGGCTGTCGCGGCGGATCCAGGAAGCCGCACCCCCGGCACCTCGCCAGGCACGAGCTACCAGATCGCGGTCTTGGTCGGTGACCAGATTTCCCATCAACCGAGCAGCAGCCGGCATCAGCCGCGCCCCGATCGGTCCGCGTAGCCCTAGTGGCCCAGCAAGGGGCAGGAACTTTGGGTAGGTCAGTAGCCGTGCGGCGGTTCGGGCCAAGAGGAAAGCCTCGCCGTAGCTTTCGCGCAGCAGCTGCGGCCATAGGGTCGTCAGGTTCTCATTTGTGCCGATAGCAGCAACGGCCATCTCGGCGGTTTCTAGGCCATAATCGATGCCTTCACCGTTGAGGGGGTTGACGCAGGCGGCAGCATCACCGATCAGGAGCCAATTGGGGCCAGACACCCCGGAGACCGCCCCACCCATCGGCAATAAGGCGGAAGCGACATCCGTTTCCGGGCCCAACTGCCAGTCCGAGCGCTGTTGGCTGGCATAGTGCGACAGCAGTCTTTTGGTATTGACCTTTGCTGGACGTTTATCAGTCGATAATGCCCCGACGCCGAGGTTGACCCGACCGTCCCCGAGCGGGAAGATCCAGCCATACCCGGGCTGGACGACTCCATCTGGATCTTTGAGCTCCAGATGGGAATGAATCCACTGCTCATCAGCACGCGGGGTGGTGCAATAAGAACGCGCAGCAATGCCATAGACCTCGCCGCGATGCCACTGGCGGCCCAGGAGCTTTCCAAAGTTGGAGCGCACCCCATCGGCGACGATCACCCATCGAGGTCGGAGCTGCTTCTCGACGCCTGCGTGGATCACCGTAACCTGCTGCACCCCAGCGTCGGTGGTCTCAACAGATGTCGCGCGAGCATCCTCCCAAAGGGTGGCGCCGCTGCTGACAGCAGCGTCGGCCAAGAGGGCGTCGAAAAGCATGCGAGGCATCGCCGAGCCGATGGTGCCGAAAGCGCTCTTGGGCCAGGGGGCGGTGACGGAGCCACCGAAGCCATGGAGTTTGAGCCCATGGTTGACATGTTCGTTGGTGATCTTTTCGCTGAGTCCAAGGCGCTCTAATTGGTGGACCGCGCGGGGGGTCAATCCGTCCCCGCAGGTCTTATCACGGGGGAAGGAAGCGGCTTCAACCAAGAGCACGTCATGGCCTGCTTGTGTCGCGTAAATTGCGGCCGCCGAACCGGCAGGGCCAGCACCGACGACGAGAACATCAACTACGACCGGGTTTCGAGTCACGAGCTCTATTGTGGCATGCACCTCCACCCCGGAGTGTGGTTGCCATGCACTTTGGACTACGGTTGAAGCCGACTGTTTTCTCACCCCTTATCACCGTTGCAAGGACAGCCCACCATGACCTATGGCACTACCCATCAGACCCGTTCCGCCGGGCATGTGGACCTGGGCGACGCTGAACTCAACGAGCGCATCGCGACTGGGATGACAGCCGTTGAGGCCTTGCTGCACGAAGAACTGGCCCAAGGCGAGGAATTCCTCATTGACAAGGTGCTGCATTTGACCAAAGCCGGAGGCAAACGATTCCGGCCCATGATGGTGCTCTTGGCCTCCGAATACGGCCCTGAAGCTGGCACTGACAACGTAGTCAAGGCTGCCGCGGTGTTGGAAATCGTGCACCTTGCCACGCTCTATCATGACGATGTGATGGATGAGGCGGAGCTGCGTCGAGGAGTGGAATCGGCCAATTTGCGCTGGGGAAACTCGATCGCCATTTTGGCCGGAGACGTTCTCTTCGCACATGCCTCAAGGCTGATGAGCGAGCTGGATCTGCAAACTGTTGCGCATTTTGCGCAGACTTTCCAGGATCTGGTCACCGGCCAAATGCGCGAGACTCTCGGTGCTCGCGGTGGAGATC
The DNA here is from genome assembly GCF_003716585.1 of Corynebacterium alimapuense. Lineage (GTDB taxonomy): Bacteria > Actinomycetota > Actinomycetes > Mycobacteriales > Mycobacteriaceae > Corynebacterium > Corynebacterium alimapuense. Next base: position 253,254 of record NZ_PTJO01000004.1, on the reverse strand, counting down.
CGATCGAGCACTACATGAACGTCATTCGGGAAAAGACCGGCGTTCTCATTGCCTCCGCGGGTTATTTTGGCGGTTTACACGGTCACGCATCCGAGGAGCATACTGATGCGCTGACCAAACTGGGTGCTGCGATCGGCATGATTTTCCAGATCGTCGACGACATCATCGACATTTTCTCTGATCCTGCGGACTCCGGAAAGACTCCCGGTACCGATCTCCGAGAGGGAGTGTTCACCCTCCCGGTGCTCTACGCGCTAGCCGAGGACGGCGATGTCGGAGAGCAACTGCGAGGACTGCTTACTGGTCCACTGACGGAGGACGCAGAGGTTGATCGGGCCCTAGAGCTGCTTAGCCTTTCTCAAGGGCGTGAGCGGGCGTTGGCTGACGTCTACAGCTATCTTGCTGAAGCTGAAACTCAGATCGCTAGGCTCCCTGAGGGGCCTGCCACCGATGCGTTCCGGCAACTGGCTAGCTACACCATCAAGCGTGTGGGTTAAGCCTAAAAACATGCTCTGAACTGCCGATTTGTCAACAGGGTGGTGGTGCGTAGTAAGGTATGTGACGCACCTTGTGATGCACGCCAGATTGCCCGAGTGGCCAAAGGGAGCGGACTGTAAATCCGTCGGCATTGCCTACAGAAGTTCGAATCTTCTATCTGGCACAAGGTTGGAAGCCCATCAGTGAGAATTATCTCGCTGGTGGGTTTTCTCGTACCTGGACTCTTGTGAGATCAGGGTGGGGCCAGGCGGCCAGTGCGTGGCTGGCCCTGCTGTTGTGGGGCTAGTGGGCCGTGACGGTGTCCAAGCTGAAGGGGTGCCGGTCTAAGCTTGGGGTAGGGCATGTTCTGGGTGCCTTAAAAGTCCTTAAAAATAGGCGATAACCAGGCGATTTGATTTCATATTCACTATCGGGTTAACATTTGTGAGGCTTCAGCGCAGCGGGTACGGGAAACCGGATCAGCAAACAAAGAAGCTAAGCCCCCTTAGCTCAGTCGGTAGAGCGTTTCCATGGTAAGGAAAAGGTCGTCAGTTCGATTCTGACAGGGGGCTCTGTTGTTTTTATCCCGCGGTCACCGCGTGGCGGTGGGATATAAGCGGCCGTCAGGCGGTGTAGCTCAGTGGTAGAGCAAGCGACTCATAATCGCTGTGTCGCGAGTTCAACTCTCGCCATCGCTACTGACTTAAGTCAAGGCGTCAGATCAAATGCCTTGAAAACAGTCGAAGTTTTGACTAAGTAGATGGCCTCCTGATTTGGGAGTTTCAGTCTGCTAGAGTCGGAACTGTTGTTTATGCAGCATCCAAAGGGGCGTAGCTCAATTGGCAGAGCAACGGTCTCCAAAACCGTAGGTTGCAGGTTCAATTCCTGTCGCCCCTGCAAAAGTAAGCGGGTCGCACATCGAGTTTATCTTCGATGAGCGGCCCGTTTCTTATTTTCCCGCGAAGCCTCTGGTAGACTCACGCTAGTCCTGCGGGGTAGTACTTGCTGCCCGTGCATCTATTATTTTTCGAGGAGAGCTGTGACCGAAGATCAGCCGAACCAGGCCGGCGCGCCGCGTCCGACCGGTAAGCGTCAGCTGGCAGGCGTCGGCACTACCTCCAGCTCGTCTTATGAGGCCAAGAAGGCCATCAAGCCGGAGCCGGAGGATGATAAGCCAGGCGGCGGTGTCGTCCACTTCGTTCCTGAGGTTGTCTCTGAGGTACGCAAGGTTATTTGGCCGACTGCTCGTCAGATGCTGATTTACACCTTGGTGGTTTTTGCCTTCCTTATCGTGGTTACCGCTCTTGTTTCCGGCGTTGACTTCATCGCTGGACTCGGAGTTGAAAAGATTTTGACCCCGTGATGGTAGAGTAGAAAAATAGAGTTTTTCCCGTCAGACCCGCTCAGGGTCGGCGGGATTCTTTTTTTGCACCCGCCGGTAAGCTTGACTTTAAGCAAGGTCATCTGCCGTCCCGTGCAGACGAGAAGATGACCCACGACCCACACGTTTGGAGCACACGCATGAGCGAAGAGAACAATCTAGACACCACCGAAGCCGTCGAGGCGACTGAGCTGGGTGCATCAACCGAAGAACCCACTGAGACCTCCACTGCCACAGATCTGACTTCGGAAGCAGAAACCGAGCCGGCAGCAGAGGGCGACGCTCTTGCCGCAGCCGCCGCCGCATTGGGTGACACCGAGGAAGAAGACGCAGAGGCAAGCTACAAAAAGCGCCTGCGCGACTACACCCGTGAGCTAAAAAAGCAGCCGGGCAAGTGGTACATCATCCAGTGCTACTCAGGCTATGAAAACAAGGTCAAAACCAACCTGGATATGCGCGCCCAGACCCTTGAGGTCGAGGAGTTCATCTACGACGTGGTTGTGCCCATCGAGCAGGCCCTTGAGGTCAAAGATGGCAAGCGCAAGCTGGTTAAGCGCAAACTGCTGCCGGGCTACGTCCTCGTACGCATGGAGCTCAATGACAAAGCTTGGTCGGTTGTGCGTGACACCCCAGGTGTGACCAGCTTCGTGGGCAACGAAGGCAACGCCACGCCGGTCAAGCACCGCGACGTCGCCAAGTTCCTTATCCCCAAGGAGCCCACCGTCGACGGTGAAGGCGGAGTAGCTAACGCCGATGGCGAGATGGTCATCGCTATGCCAGAAGAAGACAGCAAGTCGGCAGTCAAAATCGACTTCAAGGTTGGCGAGGCAGTTACCATTCTTACCGGCGCTTTGGCATCGGTGGCAGCTACGATCTCCGAGATTGATCAGGTCACCGGAAAGATCCAGGCCTTGGTCTCCATCTTCGGCCGCGAGACTCCGGTTGAGCTGACCGTGGACCAGATCGAGAAGATTAACTAGAGATTTGGGGGAGGGCTTGTTTCTCCCGTAAGATCGCACTCTGCATGTGTCCATCGGAATTTCGTGGGCTCGGCAGAACACCCATACATTCATTCCCGGTGGCCGGGATACGTGGAAATCCAGTAGCAATAGCTGCCGGTAGCGGTAATCGGCATCCGGGCGGGGCCGCCATCATCGTGGCGGTGACCCGTTACCAAGGAACGAGGCAATACGATGGCTCCGAAGAAGAAGAAGAAGGTCACTGGCCTGATCAAGCTGCAGATCAACGCAGGCGCAGCCAACCCGGCACCGCCGGTTGGCCCGGCCCTGGGTGCCCATGGTGTCAACATCATGGAATTCTGTAAGGCCTACAATGCAGCTACCGAGTCTCAGCGCGGCAGCGTCATCCCCGTTGAAATCACCGTCTACGAGGACCGCAGCTACACCTTCAAGCTGAAGACCCCGCCGGCCGCCAAGCTGCTGCTCAAGGCCGCTGGCCTGCAGAAGGGCTCCGGCGTTCCGCACACCCAGAAGGTGGGCAAGGTCACCATGGCTCAGCTCCATGAGATCGCGGAAACCAAGAAGGAAGACCTCAACGCACGCGACATCGACGCTGCAGCGAAGATCATCGCCGGCACCGCTCGTTCCATGGGCATCGAGGTCGAGGGTTAATTCCCTCCGCTTTTCCTAACGCACACCGTGGCAGGGCCAGCTCCGGCCCGATTCACCACATAACCTCTGAAAGAGGAATTACCCAATGAGCAAGAACTCTAAGGCATACAAGGCAGCTGCCGAGCTCGTCGACGGCAACCGCCTCTACGCGCCCCTCGAGGCCGCCAAGCTGGTCAAGGAGACCTCCTCCAAGAACTACGACGCCACCGTCGAGGTTGCAGTCCGCTTGGGCGTTGACCCTCGCAAGGCTGACCAGCTCGTTCGTGGCACCGTCTCCCTGCCCAACGGCACCGGCAAGACCGTTCGTGTCGCCGTCTTCGCCGCTGGCGAGAAGGCCACCGAAGCTGAGGCCGCAGGCGCCGACATCGTCGGTACCGATGAGCTGATCGAGCAGATCACCAACGGCACCATCGACTTCGATGTCGCTATCGCCACCCCTGACCAGATGGCCAAGGTTGGCCGTGTCGCTCGTGTCTTGGGCCCGCGTGGTCTCATGCCTAACCCGAAGACCGGCACCGTTGCTACTGACGTTGCCAAGGCCATCACTGAGGTCAAGGGCGGCAAGATCTCCTTCCGCGTTGACAAGGCTGCCAACCTGCACGCCGCTATCGGCAAGGCATCCTTCGACGAGAAGGCGCTGACCGAGAACTACGGCGCCCTCATCGAGGAACTGCAGCGCATCAAGCCCTCCTCTTCCAAGGGCATCTACATGAAGAAGATCACCCTTTCTTCCACCTCCGGTCCCGGCGTTCCGGTTGACCCGTCGGTGCAGAAGAACTGGCTGGGCGAGGCTTAAACACCTCTCTCATTCATCGACTAACCCGCTCTTTCGCAGCTTGCGAAAGAGCGGGTTTTTCGTTGCCAATACCAAGTAAGCCAGGCCAAACTTACTGGTAAAAAGTATTTTTTCGGTGCAGGATCAAAGCATGTCCACTACTGGTAGCCCCTGGGGCCTGTTCCTTCGTTCCCGAGATGGGTTGACCACACTTGGCACTTTTGTGGCGATCATTAGTTATCTTTTGCTCTGGCTGGTGTTTGGACTCGAAGGGTGGGCGAGCGACTGGCCGCTGGTGATGGTCGTGGTCTTAGGCGGATTACCTCTGATGTTTGAGGTCCTGCGCAACGCGGTCCGCACCCGCGGTGGGGCAGATACCCTAGCCGCGGTATCCATCATCACCGCGGTGCTCTTGGGGGAGTGGCTAGTGGCCGCGATTATCGTGCTGATGCTCTCGGGCGGGGAGGCGCTGGAGGAAGCGGCGTCGAAAAGAGCATCGGGAACCTTGGACGCGTTGGCTAAACGTTCGCCCACCCAAGCGCACCGCCTGCGGGGAGAAAGTATCTCAGAGGGACTCGATGAGATTCCGGTCTCTGAGATCCAAGTCGGTGATCTGGTAGAAGTATTCCCCCATGAGCTCTGCCCCGTTGACGGCGAGGTAGTCAGTGGCCACGGCTCAATGGATGAGTCCTACCTGACCGGTGAGCCCTATGTGGTGAGCAAATCTCAGGGCTCTGCCGTCATCTCTGGCTCGGTCAACTCAGAGTCGCCGATGACCATTCGGGCAACCTCCGCGGCTGAGGATTCTCGTTACGCCCACATCGTCGGTGTCTTAAAACAAGCAGAAGACAACCGTCCGGCGATGCGCCGACTGGCTGACCGGTTGGGTGCCTGGTATACCGTCATCGCATTAGCATTGGGTGCCATTGGCTGGGTGATTTCTGGCGACCCAACTCGTTTTCTCGCGGTGGTGGTTGTGGCCACTCCTTGCCCGCTGTTGATCGGCGTGCCGGTAGCAATTATTGGTGCGATTTCGCTGGCTGCCCGCCGCGGCATTATCATCCGCGATCCGGGAATGCTCGAAAATACCTCGAAGGTCCGGACCATCATGTTCGACAAGACCGGAACCCTAACCTACGGCCGCCCGGTGATTACCGATATCGCGATCGCTCCGGGATTCAACGCCGATGAGACGCTGGCATTGGCAGCTTCGGTAGAGGAATACTCTCGCCATCCATTAGCGGAAGCCATCCGCGCCGGCGCTAGGAAACGCGCTTTGGAACTACCCACAGTAACCGAGGTTTCGGAACGCCCAGGGCAAGGACTTTCCGCGAAAGCCGATGGCCATCGGGTCCTGATCAGCAATCGACGCATGGCTTATGAGCTTGACCCAGATAGCCGAGAACTGATGCCGGATACCGAGGAAGGCCTGGAAGCGGTGGTGCTCGTTGATGGTAAATACGCAGCCAGGATTCAGCTGCGGGATACTCCACGCGCGGCAGCTCAGAGCTTCATCGCGCATCTGCCCAAGCGCCACAACGTGGACAAATTGATGATCATCTCTGGCGACCGCGAATCGGAAGTGCGATACCTCGGGGAGCAAGTCGGGATTAATCAGGTCTACGCCGGGGTCAGCCCAGAGGGAAAATTGGATATTGTGGCCGAGCACAACAAGCTGGGCCTGACCATGTTTCTGGGTGATGGCATCAATGACGCCCCAGCGATGGCCACGGCCAATATCGGCGTTGCCATGGGAGCGGACTCCGGGGTGACCTCTGAGGCCGCGGATGCAGTCATCTTGGATTCCTCGCTGGAAAAGCTCGATGAACTGCTCCACATTGGCGCTCGTATGAGGAGGATTGCCTTGCAGTCAGCAGTCGGTGGCATGACGCTATCGATCATCGGCATGCTTCTAGCCGTTTTCGGACTGCTTACTCCGCTGGCCGGCGCTATCGCCCAAGAAGTCATCGACGTCTTGGCTGTGCTTAACGCCGGACGCGTGGCCATGGTCAAAGGGCCACTCTCCGACTTTGAGGTCGAGGACCCACAGGACTGAAGCGAAAAGACTACTTCTGTGCCGGTTCACGGCTACCTAGTCGGACCTTCTTGACCTCGCGGACAGTCTCAACATCTGAATCTTTGAAGCCGAAGAACCACGTGAGGGTGAAGGCCACACCGAGGGACACCGAGGAAGCGATGAGGAATCCCCAGAAGCTGGAATCGAGCCCCTCTGGGTTAACGAAGGAGGTAAAGCCGATCAAAGAACCGGTGAACCCCCACATATTGACGTTCAGTAGTCCGGTCAAAAGCCCGCCTAGTGCGCCACCGATCGAGGCCATGATGAACACGCGACCATATTTGAGGTTCACACCATACATAGCCGGTTCGGTGATGCCACAGAAAGCGGAAATAGCGGCCGGACCGGAGAGGGTCTTGACCTTTTCGATTCTGGTTTTGACGAATACTGCGAGCACCGCGCCACCCTGGGCGACCATCGTCGCGGAGATAATGGCGTTGAGATAGGAGTTGCCGGAGGCGGCGATATCCTGAGCCACCAGCGGGATGACCGCCCAGTGCAGGCCGAAGATCACCAGAGATTGGTAAAGGCCACCGATAACCGTGCCGGAAATAGTCGGGGAAAGGTCGTAGAGTCCCTGAATCAACGAAGCGATGCCGGTGGAAACGAACATGACGATTGGTCCAAGTACCAGCAGGATCGCAAGCGAGACGATGACGACCTCAGCCAGTGGTAGGAAGATCATTCGGACCATATTGGGGATGACCCGTTTGAGCCAAGGCTCAATTCGGCTGGCTAGCCACGCGGCGACGATGATCGGGAAAATCGAGTAGCTGTAGCTGGGCATATGGAGGGGAATTCCGAAGAATTCACTGTTGAGTGACATACCCATGATTGAGGAAGTTCCCTCAGTGGCGGACATTTCCACCAGTGTGGGATAAACCAGTACGCCGCCGATAATCGCGACAATAATCGGATCTGCGCCGAGGCGTTTGGCAGCGGTGAAACCGACGAAGATCGGCAAGAAGAAGAACACCGCATCGCTCATGGCATTGATGATCTGGAAGGTATCTGAAGTGTCGGTGATGACATCGAAGGTCAGCAGCAGCGACAGGATTCCCTTGATGATGCCGGACGCAGCCAAAAGACCGATGACTGGAATCATCGATCCGGTAATGACACCGATGAGCTCGGAGAAACCATATTTCACCCAGCCGAAGGCAGTGGTGGGCTTTTCTCTTGCCTCGCCGGGATCATCGTCTTCGACTCCGCCCCCAAGCTGGTTGCTGACCGCTTCGTAGACGTCCTCAACATCTGCGCCGATGACTACTTGGTACTGACCACCAGCCTTGACCACGTCGATAACCCCTTCAAGGTCAGCGACATAGTCATCCTGAGCTTTGGATTCATCTTTGAGATAGAAGCGCACGCGGGTAATGCAGTGGGTAACGCTGCGGACGTTGCTGGCACCACCGATGCCATCGATAATCTCCCACGCCAAGGCATCAAATCCGCTTAAATCTGTGGGCCGCTGGGAGGCTACTTCCGTTTCCTGCACAACAGCGACGGTCGAATCGCCTTCGGCCTTGCTTGCCGACTCCGGGGAGGCTGCGGGGGCCGCTGCTGGATCAGCCACTAGGGGGTAAGCCCGAGCTACTTCGGCTCCTAGTGCGGCTGCTCCCTCGTCTACGTCAAGATGATCAAGTTTCTTTTTGGTGTTGGTTACGATCACCACGGTGGCAGTGGATTTTCCCGCCTCAAGGATCGCTGCAATATCCATGGTGGCGATGCGATCACCAGCAGTGACCAAGTCACCTTTGGCTACGTTGATCTCGAAGGGTGCGCCCTCAAGCTCTACGGTGTCAATCCCGAGGTGGAGGAGAAATTGCAATCCTTCTTCGGTCTTGAACCCGATAGCATGGCCCGTTTTGGCCACCATGACTACTTTGCCCGTGACTGGGGAGACGACCTCCCCGCCGGGAGTATCTAAAATGCCGAAGCCCTCACCCATCGTCTTACGTGCAAAGACTGGGTCTGGAACCTCTTCGATGGGGATAACGGTGCCGGCAATGGGCGCCAGCACCGTGAGAGCTGGAGTACTAGTCATGATGTGGTTTCTCCTTTGGACAGCGCCAGTGCCTCATAAGGTCGCAGAGTCAGGGACGCAGAGGTGGGGGGATAGTTAGGCCCCGGATAGTTGTTGATCAAATACTCACCATGGTCGAACTCCTCTGGAATCTGGAGAGTGGTGGTCTCGGAAGTGAGATTGCCTGCCACGAAGACGTCATCGCGCAGGTAGGCATAGACACTGGGATGCTCTAATGCCCATGCACGATAGGAGCCCGCAGAGATGTCAGGTATCTCATGCCGAAGTCGAATGAGCCGCTGATAGTGACGGAAGATCCGACCCGAGGACAACTCGGTGGCTACGTTGATTCGATCCTGATTGGTGGGTGACAACCAGGCATTTCCTGTGGTGAAGCCTGCGCCAGGGGAGCTGTCCCATTGCATCGGTGTGCGGGCATTGTCTCTGGCCCTGGCCGAAACGATCCGGAAGGCCTCTGCCGCTGAATGCCCAGAACGGATTAGTTCGTCATAAGCGTTGAGAGCTTCAATATCGGCATAGTCGGTGATCGAGTCATACTCCGGATCAGTCATGCCAATTTCTTCCCCCATGTAGATAAACGGGGTGCCACGCAACAGGTGAGTGATAGTAGCCAGCATGGTTGCGGATTCAGCGCGATAACCAGCCGGATCACCGAATCGGCAAACCGAACGGGGCTGATCGTGGTTATTGAGGAACAACGCGTTCCAGCCGCCACCGGTCTGCATCCCCTCAGCCCACTCGTGGAGCTTTAGCTTCAGCGCATCGGGTTTAACAGGAGCTAGTGCCCACTTTTGGCCGTTAGGGTAGTCCACCTTGAGATGGTGGAAGCTAAAGACCATGTCCAATTCCTGATTGTCAGGATGGGAATATCCGGCGCATGCCTGAATCGAGGTCGAAGACATTTCTCCGACCGTGATCCGCTCAGCCAATCGGCCAAAGGATGCGTCGTGGAGTTCTCGCAGATAAGTTTCGACGTCCTCGCCGTCGGTGTACATCACCCGCGGATCAACGTCTTTAGGCGAGGAGCGGAGTTGTTCTTCCTTGCCGATGAGGTTGATGACATCAAAGCGAAAGCCAGTGACTCCGTGGCCGATCCAGAAGTTGACGATGTCGGCCATCTCTTGGCGTACCTCTGGGTTGCGCCAGTTCAGGTCAGCCTGAGTGCGATCGAATAGATGTAGGTAATAGTCTCCGGTGTCCCCGAACTTCGACCAGGCTGGACCACCAAATTTTGACTCCCAGTTATTCGGCAGACCGCCGTCGGGTGCAGGTGGTCGGATGAGGTAGTAGTCGCGGAAGCGTTCTTCTCCGGCTAAAGCTCGACGGAACCACTCGTGTTCGGTCGAAGTGTGGTTAAAGACCATGTCGAACATCACCCCGATCCGGTGACCGGCTAAGCCATCGATCAGCTCTTGGAGATCATCGATGGTGCCCATCGTGGGATCTACCGCGCGGTAGTCGGCGACATCGTAACCGTTGTCTCGTTGTGGGGAGACAAAGAAAGGGCTCAGCCAAACCATGTCGGGGCCCAGCTCCGCGAGATAGGGGATGCGGTCAATAACACCGCGAAGATCGCCGACTCCGTTGCCATCGGAATCTTGGAAAGACTTTGGGTAAATCTGGTAAATCACTTTGTCATGGAAGGACATAGTGGATAACCTCCTTGCCTTGCGCCCAACCTAACAGAAAATCTTCATATGACGTTTGGGCGCTTCACCTAGTCCGATACGTGGACGCGATCGCCTATATAGGTATCGTTATATCTCCAGACAGGGTGGGCTGTTGTGCTCGTTTCGAAGGGCGATTTGGTAGATAGGACAGTCGGCAGCTAATGTCAGTCCACGAAGTTTGATCGGCTTAAATTAAGCCGAGCTCAAGTTTCACCGAAGACCGTAGGTCATCCGTTAAGGATTGAAAGTTTCCAGGACACTGGGACGACCCACGCAGGAGACACTTTCGAGCCACCACCTTTTAATCGAGGATGATGCGCCCTGTGCTCTTGCACGGGGCTTTTTCGTTGCCTGTCAACGTTTTAAAGCTCCGGCGGAACAACACGACAAGTAATGGGAAGGAGGCGTAGTAATGGCAAACGCGAAGAACCAGGCTGATCTCGTAGAGCTCAAGGCCAAGTTCGAGGAGGCATCCTCTGTCGTCCTCACCGAGTACCGTGGCCTGACCGTTGCGCAGATCTCTGAACTGCGCGGTGCTCTCGGCTTCGACGTCCAGTACTCCGTCGCCAAGAACACCCTAATCAAGATCGCTGCCCGTGAACAGGGCATCGAGGGTCTTGACGAGCAACTGACCGGCCCGACCGCCGTCGCCTTCATCAAGGGCGAAGCTGTCGATGCTGCGAAGGTGATGAAAAAGTTCGCCGATGATAATAAGGCGTTCCTCGTCAAGGGTGGCTACATGGACGGCATGGCTCTTTCTGCCGACCAGGTTAAGGCCATCGCCGAACTAGACAACCGCGAGACCACTCTCGCCAAGCTAGCCGGCGCCATGAAGGGCAATCTGGCAAAGGCCGCAGGCCTGTTCAACGCTCCCGCTTCTCAGGTCGCACGCCTCGGCGCTGCACTGGCAGAGAAGAAGGAAGCTTAAAAAGTCGCACCCCGTGCGCATTTAATTACACACAGCAAGTTTTACTGGGTCCTTTAGGACCCGAAGAAAGGAAGCCATCATGGCTAAGCTCACCAAAGACGAGCTCATCGAGGCCTTCAAGGAGATGACTCTCATCGAGCTCTCCGAGTTCGTCAAAGAGTTCGAAGACGTCTTCGAGGTTACCGCTGCTGCTCCCGTCGCCGTCGCCGCTGCCGGTGGCGCCGCTGAGGCCGCTGTTGAAGAGCAGACCGAGTTCGACGTCGTCCTCGAGGATGCCGGCGCCAAGAAGATCGGCGTCATCAAGGCTGTCCGCGAGCTCGTCTCCGGCCTGGGCCTGAAGGAGGCCAAGGAGCTCGTCGAGTCCGCTCCGAAGGCAATCATCGAAGGCGCTTCCAAGGAAGACGCTGAGGCTGCCAAGGCTAAGCTTGAAGAAGCTGGCGCCAAGGCTTCCCTCAAGTAAGAAAAGAGTATTCACAGCCGCTTTAAGGTGGCTTGAATTCCTTCGTACACACCCCATTTCCCAGCCATTGTGGCAGGGAAATGGGGTGTTGTCGTTGGGATAGGAGAGTGGAAGAAGCAACTGTGATGGATGGACGGGTATGATTCCTCGCATGCTGTCAAAGTCCCGTCTCCTTTCCCTGTTGTTGCTCGGCCTCGGTGTCGCGCTGTTGGCAGCGGGTTTCGCGGCACCGGCATTCATCCACACTGATGGTCGGATGCCGCTGGATTTAGAAGAGACGACCTGGACCCTGGTTGATGATGAAGCAGAGACTAGGTTGATTACGGATCCGGACGGACGAGTGCTCAACTCGCCCGTTTCCCATCAGCTGCACATGGACATTCAGGATCCAGCCAGTGACGAAGAGGCTTCACTGCGGATGGGTTCTACCTTTATGCGGGACAGCCAGCAGTCTGACTTGGACCGGCTGATCTCCGCGGAGGTGTGGAGCTTTAGCATCGATCGGCTCTCGGGTGAGCTGACCTCATCGGCAGTACTGACGGATCAGTTGGCTAGCCCAGTCACAGAGGTCAGCGTCGATGGCAGTTGGCTGAAATTCCCGGCACAGGCGCAACAAACTACTTATGAGGTATTCGAACCCTCATTGCGTGAGACGAGGCCCGCTGAGTTCGTTGAGGAACTTGAACTGGATGGGCAGACTGTCTACCGGTATCGCCAAGAGGTCGAACCGACCAATGTGGCACTACTTTATGCGTCGTGGGATAGCACCACCACCTTTGCTGATACCGCTGAAGGGGAGGACGATCGTGGCTATCTCTTCCACTCTGCCACTCGGGATTTCTTCGTCGATCAGGCATCCGGCTTGGTAGTGGAGATCCGCGAGGACGTCGATGACTATTACGCTACGGCTGATGGGGAAAAGCGCGAGCAGGTCCTGTTATTCGAAGGTCGGATGGCTCAAGAACAGATCGATGCGCATGTGGCTCAAGCCGCAGGAACTACGGATCCAGGCCTATCGGAGACCTTGCGCTGGGTAATGTTCAGTGTTGGTGCGATGTTGACATTGCTCGGAATGGCTGGCGCTTTCGGTGTGTTCGATCGGCGCCAACCGAATCGGAAGGCAACGCAGTCACGACGTTGAGATAGCGCCTGGGTGGGTTCGTGGTAGAGTCCCGCCCTGAATCCGCTGGCAGATTTGAGTTTGCTCAATGCTGGCGAGGGCTTTACAGAAGGCCATTTTTGGTATACGCTGTTTCGTTGCGCTGGAATTATTCCCTGACTGCATTAGAAACCTTGTTCATCCGACTTGAGAAAGTCGACTTGACAAGGTGATTTTGTGCTATCCGGGGATGGAAATTCCACAGCAGACCGAATGCTAAATATACCAGCGGATTCGGCGGTTGCATGCCAGAGCAACTGCCGCCCGCGTGAGGTGCTGGAAGGACCCATCTTGGCAGTCTCCCGCCAGACCAAGTCAGTGGCCGACATCCCCGGAGCTTCGAAGCGATTCTCTTTCGCTAAGATCTCCGAACCCATCGAAGTTCCGGGTCTTCTCGACCTGCAGCGTGATTCCTTCGCTTGGCTGATCGGTACGCCCGAGTGGCGCGCCCGCCAGCAGGAGGAGCGTGGGCAGGACGCCCACGTCATTAGTGGACTCGAGGGTATTCTCGACGAGCTTAGCCCGATCCAGGACTACTCAGAGAATATGTCGCTGTCCCTGTCGGAGCCTCGTTTCGAAGATGTGAAGAACACCATCGACGAGTGCAAAGACAAGGACATCAACTACTCCGCTCCGCTTTATGTCACTGCGGAGTTTATTAACAACGAGACCCAGGAGATCAAGTCTCAGACCGTCTTCATTGGTGATTTCCCAATGATGACGCCTAAGGGCACTTTTATCGTCAACGGCACCGAGCGTGTCGTTGTCTCTCAGCTGGTTCGCTCCCCAGGCGTGTACTTCGATCGATCGATCGATAAGTCCACCGAGCGTCCGCTGCACTCCGTTAAGGTCATCCCTTCGCGCGGTGCGTGGCTGGAATTCGACGTCGACAAGCGCGATACCGTTGGTGTCCGCATTGACCGCAAGCGTCGCCAGCCAGTTACCGTGCTGTTGAAGGCTTTGGGTTGGACTACTGAACAGATCACGGAACGCTTCGGCTTCTCCGAGATCATGATGTCCACCCTCGAGTCCGATAACGTTGCTAACACCGATGAAGCGCTGCTGGAGATCTACCGCAAGCAGCGTCCGGGCGAGCAGCCAACCCGCGATCTCGCGCGTTCTTTGCTCGACAACGCTTTCTTCCGTGCCAAGCGCTATGACCTAGCCAAGGTTGGCCGTTACAAGGTCAACCGCAAGCTCGGTTTGGGCGGTGACCACGATGGTTTGATGACTCTGACTGAAGAGGACATCGCTACCACCCTGGAGTACCTCGTTCGCTTGCACACCGGCGAGCGTTCGATGACCTCCCCGAATGGTCTCGAGATCCCGGTGCAGACCGATGATATTGACCACTTCGGCAACCGTCGTCTGCGTACCGTCGGCGAATTGATTCAGAACCAGGTCCGCGTGGGCTTGTCCCGCATGGAGCGTGTCGTGCGTGAGCGCATGACCACCCAGGATGCTGAGTCGATTACCCCGACCTCGCTGATCAACGTTCGCCCGGTTTCCGCTGCCATCCGTGAGTTCTTCGGAACCTCCCAGCTGTCCCAGTTCATGGACCAGAACAACTCGCTGTCGGGTCTTACCCACAAGCGTCGTCTGTCCGCACTGGGCCCGGGTGGCCTCTCCCGTGAGCGCGCTGGCATTGAGGTCCGCGACGTTCACCCGTCTCACTACGGCCGTATGTGCCCGATTGAGACTCCTGAGGGCCCGAACATTGGTCTGATCGGTTCTTTGGCTTCCTACGCCCGCGTCAACGCCTTCGGCTTTATCGAGACCCCGTACCAGAAGGTCGTCGATGGCAAGGTCACCGATGAGGTCTATTACCTCACCGCTGATGAAGAGGACCGCTACACCATCGCCCAGGCTTCCGTTGACCGCGAGGCCGACGGAACGATTACCTCTGACCGCATTGAGGTCCGCGTTAAGGGCGGCGATATCGCCGTTACTGATGGCAAGGGTGTCGAGTACCTCGACGTCTCCCCGCGCCAGATGGTCTCCGTGGCCACCGCCATGATTCCCTTCCTTGAGCACGATGATGCTAACCGTGCCCTGATGGGCGCGAACATGCAGCGTCAGGCTGTGCCGTTGGTCCGCGCCGAAGCCCCGTTCGTGGGCACCGGCATGGAACGCCGCGCTGCCTACGATGCCGGTGACATGGTCATCGCACCGAAGGCTGGCGTGGTGGAGAACGTCTCCGCAGACGTGGTCACCATCATGGATGATGAAGGCCTGCGCGATACCTTCTTGCTGCGCAAGTTCGAGCGCACCAACCAGGGAACCTGCTACAACCAGACGCCGCTGGTCAACATCGGCGACCGCGTTGAAGCCGGCCAGGTTTTGGCTGATGGCCCCGGTACCCACAATGGTGAGATGTCGCTCGGGCGTAACCTGCTCGTCGCCTTCATGCCGTGGGAAGGCCACAACTACGAGGATGCGATCATCCTCAACCAGAGCATTGTCGAAGATGACATCCTTACCTCGATTCACATCGAGGAGCACGAGATCGATGCTCGCGATACCAAGCTGGGCGCTGAGGAGATCACTCGGGAAATCCCGAACGTCTCCGAGGACGTGCTGCGTGACCTCGACGACCGCGGCATTGTCCGCCTCGGTGCGGATGTCCGCGCTGGTGACATCCTCGTCGGCAAGGTCACCCCGAAGGGCGAAACCGAGCTGACTCCTGAGGAGCGCCTCCTGCGCGCCATCTTCGGCGAAAAGGCCCGTGAGGTCCGCGATACCTCTATGAAGGTCCCGCACGGCGAAAACGGCAAGGTCATTGGCGTGCGTCGCTTCTCTCGCGATGACGACGACGATCTGGCTCCGGGCGTCAACGAGATGATTCGCGTCTACGTTGCTCAGAAGCGCAAGATCCAGGACGGCGATAAGCTCGCCGGCCGCCACGGCAACAAGGGCGTTGTCGGCAAGATCCTCCCCCCGGAGGACATGCCGTTCATGCCCGATGGCACCCCGGTGGACATCATCCTGAACACCCACGGTGTCCCTCGTCGTATGAACATCGGTCAGGTGCTCGAGATTCACCTCGGTTGGCTGGCTAAGGCCGGCTGGTCTGTGGATCCGCAGGATCCGAGCAACGCCACGCTGGTTGAGACGCTGCCGGAGGATCTCTACGAGGTTCCCGCCAACTCGCTGACCGCCACCCCGGTCTTCGACGGCGCGACCAACGAAGAACTCACCAAACTGTTGGGCAACTCTCGTCCCAACCGCGACGGTGAAGTCATGGTCGACGAGACCGGTAAGGCCGTGCTTTTCGACGGTCGTTCGGGAGAGCCTTTCCCGTACCCAGTCTCCGTGGGTTACATGTACATGCTCAAGCTCCACCACTTGGTGGACGAGAAGATTCACGCCCGTTCCACTGGTCCGTACTCCATGATTACCCAGCAGCCGCTTGGCGGTAAGGCCCAGTTCGGTGGCCAGCGCTTCGGTGAGATGGAGGTCTGGGCAATGCAGGCCTATGGCGCCGCCTACACCCTGCAGGAACTGCTGACCATTAAGTCCGATGACGTGGTCGGTCGTGTCAAGGTCTACGAAGCCATCGTCAAGGGTGAGAACATCCCGGATCCGGGCATCCCGGAGTCCTTCAAGGTTTTGCTCAAGGAACTGCAGTCGTTGTGCCTGAACGTGGAAGTTCTTTCCACTGACGGAACCCCGATGGAGCTGTCCAACGTCGATGACGATGAGCTGGACGCTGCTGGATCCTCACTGGGCATCAACCTGTCCCATGATGAGCGTTCCGACGCTGACGCCGGCTAGTAGCCAGTAGACCAACCCCCCGATATTCGTCATTCAATCCCTCCTGTTTGGGAGGGGAAAGGGAGTTACGTGTTCGACGTAAACCTCTTCGAAGAGCTCCGCATCGGCCTGGCCACCGCCGACGATATTCGCCGCTGGTCCAAGGGCGAAGTTAAAAAGCCGGAGACCATCAACTACCGCACCCTCAAGCCGGAGAAGGACGGCCTCTTCTGCGAGCGCATCTTCGGCCCTACTCGTGACTGGGAGTGCGCCTGTGGCAAGTACAAGCGCGTCCGTTACAAAGGCATCATCTGTGAGCGCTGTGGCGTCGAGGTGACCAAGTCCAAGGTCCGTCGTGAGCGGATGGGGCATATTGAGCTGGCCGCCCCGGTTACTCACATCTGGTACTTCAAGGGTGTTCCCTCACGTTTGGGCTACCTGTTGGACCTGGCACCGAAGGATCTTGAGCGGA
Source organism: Corynebacterium alimapuense (assembly GCF_003716585.1). GTDB lineage: Bacteria > Actinomycetota > Actinomycetes > Mycobacteriales > Mycobacteriaceae > Corynebacterium > Corynebacterium alimapuense. Next base: position 236,424 of record NZ_PTJO01000004.1, on the reverse strand, counting down.
TCATCTACTTCGCCGCCAACATCATCACCTCCGTTGATGAGGAAGCACGCCACAACGACCAGACGACTCTGCAGGCTGACATGCTGCTGGAGAAGAAGGACGTCGAGGCTGACGCCGAATCCGAGATCGCCGAGCGCGCTGCGAAGCTGGAAGAAGACCTCGCTGAGCTCGAAGCTGCTGGTGCCAAGGCCGAGGCGCGCCGCAAGGTGCAAAACGCCGCGGACAAGGAGATGCAGTACATCCGTGAGCGTGCTGAGCGTGAGGTCGACCGCCTAGAGGACATCTGGCAGACCTTCATCAAGCTGGCTCCGAAACAGATGATCATCGATGAGATCGTCTACGAAGAGCTCACTGACCGCTACGAGGAGTACTTCACCGGTGGCATGGGCGCGGAGGCAATCCAGACCCTGATCCGCAATTTCGACCTCGCAGCTGAGGCCGAGATCCTGCGTACCGTCATCAACGAAGGCAAGGGCCAGAAGAAGATGCGGGCGCTCAAGCGCCTCAAAGTCGTCGCTGCGTTCCTGCGTTCCGGCAACGACCCGGCTGGCATGGTCCTCGACTGTGTTCCGGTGATCCCGCCGGAGCTGCGTCCGATGGTCCAGCTCGATGGTGGCCGTTTCGCTACCTCCGACCTCAACGACCTCTACCGTCGTGTGATCAACCGCAACAACCGCCTCAAGCGCATGATCGATCTCGGTGCACCCGAGATCATCGTGAACAACGAGAAGCGCATGCTGCAGGAGTCCGTCGACGCACTCTTCGACAACGGTCGTCGCGGCCGTCCGGTCACCGGACCGGGCAACCGCCCGTTGAAGTCCCTGTCGGATCTGCTTAAGGGCAAACAGGGTCGTTTCCGCCAGAACCTGCTGGGCAAGCGAGTCGACTACTCGGGCCGTTCGGTCATTATTGTCGGCCCGCAGCTGCAGCTGCACGAGTGTGGTCTGCCGAAGCTCATGGCACTCGAGCTGTTCAAGCCGTTCGTCATGAAGCGACTGGTAGAAAACGACTACGCGCAGAACATCAAGTCTGCCAAGCGCATGGTCGAGCGCCAGCGTCCCGAGGTCTGGGACGTGCTCGAAGAAGCCATCTCTGAGCACCCAGTCATGCTCAACCGTGCACCTACCCTGCACCGTCTGGGCATCCAGGCCTTCGAGCCCAAACTGGTCGAGGGCAAGGCTATCCAGCTGCACCCGCTGGCTTGTGAAGCCTTCAACGCCGACTTCGACGGTGACCAGATGGCAGTTCACCTGCCGTTGTCCGCTGAAGCGCAGGCTGAGGCTCGTGTGCTCATGCTCGCCTCGAACAACATCCTTTCCCCGGCCTCCGGCAAGCCATTGGCTATGCCGCGACTGGATATGGTCACGGGTCTGTACTTCCTGACCATGGATAAGTCCGAGTCCGAGATCGGCGGCCAGGGCGCTTACCGTCCCGCCGACGAAAACGGCCCAGCCCGAGGCGTGTACTCATCCTTCGCAGAGGCCATCATGGCTCGCGATCGTGGAGCACTGGGTCTGCAGGCGCCGATTAAGGTGCGTATTTCGCACCTGCGTCCGCCGGCTGATATTGAAGCTGAGCAGTTCCCCGATGGCTGGCAGCAGGGCGAGACCTGGTTGGCTTCGACCACCTTGGGTCGCGTCATGTTCAACGAGCTTCTGCCGTGGAACTACCCCTACCTTGAGGGCGTTATGGTCCGCAAGGGCGGCGGTCAGGGCAAGCTTCTGCTCGGCGACGTCATCAATGATCTCGCAGCGAAGTACCCGATGATCACCGTGGCTCAGACCATGGACAAGATGAAGGACGTTGGTTTCTACTGGGCTACTCGCTCGGGAGTGACCATTGCAATATCCGACGTGCTTGTGTTGCCGAACAAGACTGAGATCCTTGAGGCTTATGAAGCTGAGGCTCAGGCCATCGAGCATAAGTTCTGGGTCAAGGGCGCGCTGCGTGAGCGCGACCGCTACGACCGCTTGGTCGAGCTATGGCAGGATGCCACCAACAAGGTGGGTAAGGCTGTTGAGGATCTCTACCCGGATGACAACCCGATCCCGATGATCGTTAAGTCGGGCGCAGCTGGCAACATGCGTCAGATCTGGACGCTGGCCGGCATGAAGGGCATGGTCGTGAACTCCAAGGGTGATTACATCACCCGACCGATCAAGACCTCCTTCCGTGAAGGCCTGTCGGTCCTGGAGTACTTCAACAACTCGCACGGTTCCCGTAAGGGCCTGGCCGATACGGCTCTGCGTACCGCTGACTCGGGTTACCTAACCCGTCGTCTGGTGGATGTTGCACAGGACGTCATCGTCCGCGAGGACGACTGTGGCACTCGCCAAGGCGTTCGCGTCCCGGTTGCCGAAGAAGTCAAGGATGCCAACGGTGAGGTCAGCGGTTACACCCGCCACTCGCTGGTGGAGACCTCGGCTTCCGGTCGTGTGCTGGCCACTGAGGTCAACAACCGCGATGGTGAGCAGATGTTCGCTGCTGGTAGCGATCTGACTGAGAGTGCCATCGACGAGCTGGTGCTCGCAGGTGTCTCCGAGGTTAAGGTCCGCTCCGTGCTGACGTGTCAGACCCCGACCGGTGTCTGCGCCAAGTGCTACGGCAAGTCCATGGCTTCCGGCCAGCTGGTCGATATCGGCGAAGCCGTCGGTATCGTCGCGGCTCAGTCAATTGGTGAGCCCGGTACCCAGCTGACCATGCGTACCTTCCACCAGGGTGGTGTCGGTGGCGACATCACCGGCGGTCTGCCGCGTGTTCAGGAACTGTTTGAGGCACGTGTGCCCAAGCAGGCCTCCCCGATTGCGGAATTCTCCGGCACTGTCTCCTTGGAGGACGATGGCAACTTCTACAAGTTGACTTTGACCTCTGATGACGGCACCGAAGAAGAGCTCTACGAGAAGCTGTCCAAGCGTCAGGGTCTGGCTCAGATCAGAGTGCCAATGGACCGCGACCCGTCCGTGTTCTTCGAGCGCACTCTGCGCGACGGTGACCACGTCGAGCTCGGCGACCGCCTTCTGCGCGGTCCCGCCGATCCGCATGACGTGCTGCGTGTACTGCGCCGACGTGGTGTGGAAAAGCACCTCATCGACGAAGTTCAGGCCGTCTACCGTGCCCAGGGCGTGGCGATTCACGACAAGCACATCGAGATCATCATTCGCCAGATGCTGCGTCGTGGAACTGTCATCGATGCTGGTGCCACGGAATTCTTGCCGGGCACCTTGGTTGACCTGTCGGAGGCCCGCCGCATCAACGCTGCGATCCGTGCCGAAGGTGGACAGCCTGCTGAGCTGCGCGACCAGATCATGGGCATCACCAAGGCCTCGCTGGCCACGGAGTCCTGGCTGTCTGCCGCATCGTTCCAGGAGACCACTCGTGTCCTGACCGATGCTGCGATCAACCGCCGTTCGGACCAGCTCATTGGCCTGAAGGAGAACGTGATCATCGGTAAGTTGATCCCGGCTGGTACCGGTATCGCCCGTTACCGCAACATCTCCGTCAAGCCCACTGAGGCTGCTCGTAACGCCGCATATTCGATTCCCACCTACGGGGACTCGATCTACGGCGACGACGGTTACGCTGAGTTCACTGGCGCTTCGGTGCCCTTGGATGAGGGCTTCCAGCTCTAAGCTCTAAGCCTCAGCTCGCGTGAGTCCCGGCACCACCCGTTTTCAGGGTGGTGCCGGGACTTTTTCGTGGCTTGGTGTTTTAGCCTGATGCGTGGGGGAGTGATGCTCCAAGTTGAATCTGGGCATAAGCACAACCGCAGGTCCTGGGCACAGGCAGTTTAGGTTTGGGGTAGCTGGAATCTTGTCCCAAGTAGGGGAGTGGTTGTGAAGCAAGCAGTCACTGAGCCGCCATCCACAGGGATTGACGCCTTCCCACCCGGCTAGATCGGGTTCTACGGTAGGAGGGGTGTGCCAAGAGATTTGGGAACAGGCTCGCGGCTCAGGTAGGATGACCAACTAGTCCCACGCATTATTTGTGGGAGCCTGATTTTCCTCCCAGTAGGCCAGCGAGAGCGGCTGACTGGGTTATGCACGTTTAAAAAGAATTATTTTCGCGTGTAATTTCTGGACAGGCGAGTTAAGAAAAGCGCGAAATTTTTCTCGGTCGGCTCGTCCGGCCAGACAAGTCGATCAATCAAGAAAGACGGTTCATGCCTACAATTCAGCAGCTGGTCCGCAAGGGCCGCCACGATAAGAAGACGAAGACCGCCACCGCGGCTTTGAAGGGTTCCCCCCAGCGTCGTGGCGTGTGCACCCGTGTGTACACCACCACCCCGAAGAAGCCGAACTCCGCTCTGCGTAAGGTCGCCCGTGTGCGCCTTACCACCGGCATTGAGGTTTCCGCCTACATCCCCGGTGAGGGCCACAACCTGCAGGAGCACTCCATGGTGCTCGTCCGCGGTGGTCGCGTTAAGGACCTCCCGGGTGTTCGTTACAAGATCGTCCGCGGCACCCTCGACACCCAGGGTGTCAAGGACCGCAAGCAGGGCCGTTCCCACTACGGCGCCAAGAAGGAGAAGTAAACAATGCGTAAGAATGCTGCTCCCAAGCGCCCGGTCGTTAAAGACCCGGTCTACAAGTCCGAGCTCGTGACCCAGCTGGTCAACAAGGTTCTGTTGGACGGTAAGAAGTCCACCGCAGAGCGCATCGTCTACGATGCCCTCGAAAAGTGCCGCGAGAAGACCGGTACCGAGCCAGTCGGAACCTTGGAAAAGGCTCTGGGCAACATCCGCCCCGACCTCGAGGTCCGCTCCCGCCGTGTTGGTGGCGCCACCTACCAGGTCCCAGTTGAGGTCCGTCCGGGCCGTTCCAACACCCTCGCTCTGCGTTGGTTGGTTACCTTCACTCGCCAGCGTCGTGAGAACACCATGGTGGATCGTCTCGCCAACGAGATCCTGGATGCTTCCAACGGTCTCGGTGCCTCCGTCAAGCGTCGCGAAGACACCCACAAGATGGCTGAGGCCAACCGCGCCTTCGCTCACTACCGCTGGTAGCCAGTCTCTTCTGCACATGGCCCACGCGAATTTCGTTCATCCGGCGTCGCCCGTCATTCCGTATTCTTGCGGGTGTCGAGCGGTCCCGAGGCGAGTTTCGCATGGGCCATTGATGTGTCTGTAGGAGCCGGCAATCACGGCGGCCATGATTAGCTATCGCGCGGGCCTTGCTAAGGGTTTACCTTCTTGGCGCTGCCGCTGCGAGCAAATGATGGCAAGATTGAACAAGAACTATCCACCGACGGCGTTTGACGGTAATCCACCTAAGACGTCCATGATCTACAAGTTGGGGTAAGACTGTGGCACAAGAAGTGCTTAAGGACCTGAACAAGGTCCGCAACATCGGCATCATGGCCCACATCGATGCAGGTAAGACCACCGCGACCGAACGCATCCTCTACTACACCGGTATCAACCGTAAGGTTGGCGAGACCCACGACGGTGCCTCCACCACTGACTGGATGGAGCAGGAAAAGGAGCGTGGCATCACGATCACCTCCGCCGCCGTTACCTGTTTCTGGAAGAACAACCAGATCAACATCATCGACACCCCGGGTCACGTCGACTTCACCGTCGAGGTCGAGCGCTCCCTGCGCGTCTTGGATGGCGCTGTCGCCGTCTTCGACGGCAAAGAGGGCGTTGAGCCGCAGTCCGAGCAGGTTTGGCGTCAGGCCGCTAAGTACGACGTGCCTCGTATCTGCTTCGTGAACAAGATGGATAAGCTCGGCGCTGACTTCTACTACACCGTCAGCACCATCGTTGATCGCCTGGGCGCTAAGCCCTTGGTTATGCAGCTGCCGATCGGCGCTGAAGATGACTTCGACGGCGTCATCGACCTGATCGATATGAAGGCTCTGACCTGGCGCGGCAAGACCGCGATCGGCACCGACGCCACCATCGAGGAAATCCCGGCAGACCTGCAGGAAAAAGCTGACGAGTACCGCGAGAAGCTGCTCGAAGCTGTTGCTGAGTCCGATGACGAGCTGATGGAGAAGTTCTTCGGCGGCGAAGAGCTGACCAAGGAAGAAATCCAGGGCGCCATCCGCAAGATGGTTATCAAGTCTGAGATCTATCCGGTTCTTTGTGGCACCGCATACCGCAACAAGGGCGTTCAGCCACTTCTGGATGCTGTCGTTGCTTACCTGCCGACCCCGCTCGATGTGGGCGAGGTTGAGGGCCACTCGATTAAGGATCCGGAAGAGATCATCACCCGTAAGCCTTCCATTGACGAGCCCTTCTCCGCTTTGGCTTTCAAGATTGCTGCGCACCCCTTCTTCGGCAAGCTCACTTTCGTGCGCGTCTACTCCGGTCGAGCACTGCCCGGCGACCAGGTCAGCAACTCGACCAAGAGCCGGAAAGAGCGCATCGGCAAGCTGTTTCAGATGCACGCCAACAAGGAAAACCCGGTTGATGAGGCCCTCGCTGGCAACATCTACGCCGTGATTGGTCTGAAAGACACCACCACCGGTGACACCCTGTGCTCCCTTGATTCCCCAATCATCCTGGAGTCCATGGACTTCCCGGATCCGGTGATTAAGGTCTCCATCGAGCCCAAGACCAAGAGTGACCAGGAAAAGCTCGGCGTCGCTATCCAGAAGCTCGCCGAAGAGGACCCGACCTTCACCGTTGAACTCGACGAGGATTCCGGTCAGACCGTCATCGGTGGCATGGGCGAGCTCCACTTGGACGTCCTCGTTGACCGTATGCGTCGCGAGTACGGCGTTGAGGCCAACGTAGGCGCACCGCAGGTCGCCTACCGTGAGACCATCCGCAAGGCTGTGGAAAAGCTCGACTACACCCACAAGAAGCAGACCGGTGGCTCAGGCCAGTTCGCTAAGGTCATCATCTCCATCGAACCTTATGCACCGGCCGAAGAGGACCTCGAAGAGGGCCAGTCGGCTCTGTACCACTTCGAAAACGCCGTCTCCGGTGGACGTATTCCGCGTGAGTACATCCCTTCCGTTGACGCTGGTATCCAGGACGCCCTGCAGTACGGCTACTTGGCCGGCTTCCCGCTGGTTAACGTCAAGGCTACGCTGCTTGACGGCCAGTACCACGAAGTTGACTCTTCGGAAATGGCCTTCAAGATTGCCGGTTCTCAGGCTCTGAAGGAGGCTGTCGCCAAGGCGAAGCCGGTCCTGCTTGAGCCAGTCATGGCCGTTGAGGTCATCACCCCGGAGGACTACATGGGTGAGGTTATCGGCGACGTTAACTCCCGCCGTGGCCACATCAGCTCCATGGATGACCGCGCTGGCGCAAAGGTCGTCAAGGCAAAGGTCCCGCTGTCCGAAATGTTCGGCTACGTCGGTGACCTGCGTTCCAAGACCCAGGGTCGCGCAAACTACTCTATGGTCTTCGATTCCTACGCTGAGGTTCCCTCCTCTGTTTCGGAGTCGATCATCTCTGAGCGCACCGGTAAATAAACTCCGGCGTCAACCGGCTGGAAGCTATGGCCATTTATTCTTAGAGTGCCTTGTGTCGGCACTTTAAGAATCGGCCATAGCTGCCAAGCCAGCACGGTGGGGTAGCGGTTGTGCTGAGTGTTCACCCTTGTTTTAAGGTGGACACTGAGTCAGCCGTTACCCGCTGTGTGATCCATAGACTTCTCTGCATCAGGACGTGTTCGACTCAGCTCGGTCACGGTTTGAAAAACTTGCTAGATATATCTAGGATCGTGTAACTGGCACATTGTGAAAGCGCCATCAAGTGGGACACCGAATTAGTGTCCCGTGAAGATGGCACCTGTCAACCAACGTGGCTGCGAAGGTCGTAGCCACCATGAAGTCCAGGAGGACATACAGTGGCAAAGGTCAAGTTCGAGCGCACCAAGCCTCACGTTAACATCGGCACCATCGGTCACGTCGACCACGGCAAGACCACCACCACCGCAGCCATCACCAAGGTCCTGTCTGACGCTTACCCGGACCTCAACGAGGCTTTCGCCTTCGACGCCATTGATAAGGCACCGGAGGAGAAGGAGCGTGGCATTACGATTAACATCTCCCACGTTGAGTACCAGACCGAGAAGCGCCACTACGCTCACGTCGATGCTCCCGGCCACGCCGACTACATCAAGAACATGATCACCGGCGCCGCTCAGATGGATGGTGCGATCCTCGTTGTCGCCGCCACCGATGGCCCGATGCCGCAGACCCGCGAGCACGTGCTGCTGGCTCGCCAGGTTGGCGTTCCTTACATCCTCGTCGCCCTGAACAAGTGCGACATGGTTGATGACGAAGAGATCATCGAGCTCGTCGAGATGGAGGTCCGCGAGCTTCTGGCTGAGCAGGACTACGATGAGGAAGCCCCGATCGTTCACATCTCCGCTCTGAAGGCTCTCGAGGGCGATCCCAAGTGGACCGAGCGCATCCTGGAGCTCATGAAGGCCGTCGATGACTCCGTTCCGGACCCGGAGCGCGAGACCGACAAGCCCTTCCTGATGCCCATCGAGGACATCTTCACCATCACCGGTCGCGGCACCGTCGTTACCGGCCGTGTGGAGCGTGGCTCCCTCAAGGTCAACGAAGACGTCGAGATCATCGGCATCAAGGAAAAGTCCACCTCGACCACCGTCACCGGTATCGAGATGTTCCGTAAGCTGCTCGACTACACCGAGGCCGGCGACAACTGTGGTCTGCTCCTGCGCGGCATCAAGCGCGAGGACGTAGAGCGCGGCCAGGTCATCATCAAGCCGGGCGCTTACACCCCCCACACCGAGTTCGAGGGTTCCGTCTACGTCCTGGCCAAGGACGAGGGCGGCCGCCACACCCCGTTCTTCGACAACTACCGCCCGCAGTTCTACTTCCGCACCACCGACGTCACCGGCGTCGTTACCCTGCCGGAAGGCACCGAGATGGTTATGCCCGGCGACAACGTCGACATGGCCGTCAAGCTGATCCAGCCAGTCGCAATGGACGAGGGCCTGCGCTTCGCTATCCGCGAAGGCTCCCGCACCGTTGGCGCCGGTCGCGTCACCAAGATCATCAAGTAATCATTTGATGATCTGAACCAGATTGATCGGCCCAGAGGTTTTTCCTCTGGGCCGATTTTTCGTTTCCAAGGGAAATAAAGGTATCCTGCTGCCATGCTCCGCACAATTCTCGGCGCCAAAATCCACCGTGCCACGGTTACTCAGGCTGATCTCAATTACGTTGGTTCCGTCACCGTCGATGCGGACCTGCTCGACGCCGCAGGTCTGATCGAAGGTGAGAAGGTCAGTATCGTCGACATCACCAACGGCGCACGCCTCGAGACCTATGTCATTACCGGGCAAGCGGGATCCGGCGAGATCTGTATCAATGGTGCTGCAGCGCACTTGATACATCCTGGAGACATGGTGATCTTGATTTCTTATCTGCAAGCGACTACGCAAGAAGCACTCGCTTATACCCCTCAGATCGTGCATGTTGACTTGGATAATCGGATCGTGGGACTCGGGCATGACCCTTCGGAGCCTGTTCCAGGATCTGGGACCCTGTCTTCCCGCGACGTCTTTAATTCGTGAGCTTTGAGGAAGACCCCACCCGCATCCCAGCTGTGCTTGAAGCGCTTGGTCGTGCCTGGGAAGGACAATCAGATCTCTCCTTGGCGACCTTCTTTGGCATCCTGGCTAACAGAGGAGTGGGTTGGGGGAGTACCGACCGCGAGCTGCTCTCCGCATTAGCGATGATTGAGCACACCCATCCTGGTGTCTTGCCCAGGATTGATGGTCGAGTCACTTCAAGGTTTTTGGTGAACACTGAGAATCCGGCCCACCGAGTAACCCTGGACCCAAGCCGTGTCATTGTCCGTCGCCCATCGGTGACCGCTCAGCCTGGGGTCTGGGCCTATATCGGCATCCGGCCAGCTTTTGTCGGTGGGCCGTTAGTCGTGAGCGATCAAGAGGGCATTGATCATCGCCTCGGAGTCATTAGCAGAATTACCTTGCTTGATGATGCTCCGCTGCCGAGTATTTCGGATTTATCCGGAGTTCAACGTCGAGATCTTGGCGATGCAGTATTCCTTGTGGCCCTCGCCGAGGGGCAGACGGTGTTGGTAGATCATGGGCTCCACCACTTCAACCCGCGTCGCCGGCAACTGGAGCATCATTCGCACAGTTGGGAATCGCTGCAAACTTGTCGCCCAGGTGAGCCATTAAGAGCAAAACTGGGGGCCGGCGCCTCAGAGCTAGAGCTAGGTGAGGTGCTCGAGATTCTAGTGTTGGAGGACCAACCCTTCGAGAGCTAGTTAGGCTCTTGAATCTCAATTGTTGGTAAATAGGAGCACTGCTGTGACTGATTCCTTGGTGTGAGCGGGTATCCAATCGTCTGGCTGTGGCGGTAGGCGGAATTAGTTTTAAAATAGATCAGCAAAAGATTGCGCTTGAGGGTGTAGACGTGGTTAAATACACAGGTTGCTTTGACACGGCGAACCCTTGAATTTAGATTCATCGGAAATCGTCGTTGGTAGAGCGAACATGACACCTTCGTCAGACTGCTTTAATCGGCTGGTTGGGAAGGCTTCATGATCGGGTCAATGTCGCCGACATAGTCGACACACCCGAGAGTGAGGACCGGAGAAGGGGCATGGCAAATAAACAGCGGCAGTATGCAAGGTTCACGCTTATCGCGAGGTAAGCAGATCCCTTCCAATCTTGATTTTGGGTCTTGTACCCCGTCAGGAGCACTTCCTTGAGCTGTGGTTTGCCCACGCCCTCGAACCTCCTGGCCAGTCATGGCAATCAAGACACTGGCGTTGCGCCCAGGCCCCGATGCCCGGACAACGTTATAGAGAAATCGAGAAGCGATTCCCACCACTCCTTCGAGGATGTGGGACAAGCGAGGAAGAGGATAAGCGTGGCCGGACAAAAAATCCGCATTCGGCTTAAGGCCTATGACCATGAGGCGATCGACGCATCCGCGAAGAAGATCGTCGAGACCGTTACCCGTACGGGTGCACGCGTCGTTGGTCCTGTGCCGTTGCCAACGGAGAAGAACGTTTACGCCGTTATTCGTTCTCCCCACAAGTACAAGGATTCTCGCGAGCACTTCGAGATGCGCACCCATAAGCGCCTGATCGACATCCTCGACCCGACGCCGAAGACGGTTGACGCTCTCATGCGTATCGACCTTCCGGCCAGCGTCGACGTGAATATTCAGTGATCGACGACATACTTGGCAGCGGAGAATAAATAATGAGTGAAAACGAGATCAAGGGCATTCTGGGCACCAAGCTCGGCATGACCCAGGTCTTCGACGAAGGCAACCGGGTTGTTCCGGTCACCGTCGTTGAGGCTGGGCCGTGCGTCGTGACCCAGATTCGCACCCAGGAAATCGATGGCTACAACGCCATCCAGATCGCCTTTGGCGATATCGACCCGCGTAAGGCTAACCAGCCTGCTGCAGGTCACTTCAAGAAGGCCGGCGTTACCCCCCGCCGCCACGTCGCCGAGATTCGTGTCAACGACATCTCCGGCTACGTGGTCGGTCAGGACGTCACCGTGGACATCTTCGACGGCATTGAGTTCGTCGACGTTACCGGTACCTCCAAGGGCAAGGGCTTCGCCGGTGGCATGAAGCGCCACGGCTTCAAGGGCCAGGGTGCCTCACACGGTAACCAGGCCGCCCACCGTCGCGTTGGTGGCATTGGTGCTGCCGCGACCCCGGGTCGTATCTTCAAGGGCAAGCGTATGGCTGGCCGTATGGGTAATGACCGCGTCACCACCCAGAACCTTCGGGTTCAGAAGGTTGACTCCGATGCCAACCTGCTGCTCATCAAGGGAGCAATCCCGGGTGTGCGTGGCGGCATCGTCACCGTTAAGACCGCAGTGAAGGGCGGTGCACACGCATGACCAATCTGAAACTTGACGTCAAGACTGCCGAAGGCACCACCGACGGCCAGATTGAGCTGCCGGCCGAGATTTTTGACCGCGAGGTGTCCATCGCTCTGATGCACCAGGTCGTCAACGCCCAGCTCGCGGGCGCCCGTCAGGGCACCCACTCCACCAAGACGCGCTCTGAGCGTCGTGGCGGCGGACGCAAGCCGTTCCGCCAGAAGGGCACCGGCCGCGCCCGTCAGGGCTCGATCCGTGCTCCGCACTTCGTTGGTGGCGGTATTTCCCACGGCCCCAAGCCGCGTGACTACGGCCAGCGCACCCCCAAGAAGATGAAGGCTGCTGCTCTTTGCGGCGCTCTGACCAACCGCGCACAGGCTGATCGCATTCATGTGATCACTGAGCTGGTTCCCGGCCAGACCCCGTCGACCAAGTCGGCACGTACCTTCATCGAACAGCTTACCGAGCGCCGCAGCGTGCTCCTGGTTGTCGGCCGCGAAGACGTCAACGCACGTCGCAGCGCCAACAACCTGCCGGGCGTTCATATCCTGGATGCTGGTCAGCTGAACACCTACGACGTTCTGAACGCCGACGATGTCGTGTTCTCCGTCGAGGCACTGCACACCCTCATCAGCCGCAACACCGTTGCGGACAAGGAGGAGAACTAAATGGCGAAGATCGCTAACCCGCGCGATGTCGTTATCGCACCGGTCGTCTCTGAGAAGTCCTACGGTCTGATGGAGCAGAACGTTTACACGTTCCTCGTCGACCCGGCCTCCAACAAGACCCAGATCAAGGTTGCCGTCGAGCAGATCTTCGGCGTCAAGGTTGCTTCCGTGAACACCGCTAACCGTGAGGGCAAGCGCAAGCGCACCCGCACCGGTTACGGTCAGCGTAAAGCCACCAAGCGCGCCTACGTGACGCTGCGTGAAGGCAGCGACTCCATCGACATCTTCGGCGGCTCCGCCGCTTAAGGCGTCGAGAGAAAAGGACACATTATGGCTATTCGCAAGTACAAGCCGACAACCCCGGGTCGCCGTCAGAGCTCCGTTTCCGTGTTCGAGGACATCACTCGTTCGACTCCGGAAAAGTCTCTGCTGCGCCCGATCACCAAGAGCGGTGGACGTAACTCCCACGGCCACATCACCACTCGCCACAAGGGTGGCGGACACAAGCGCCGCTACCGCGTCATCGACTTCCGTCGCAATGACAAAGATGGCATCTTGGCCAAGGTCGCTCACATCGAGTACGACCCGAACCGCACCGCCAACATCGCACTGCTGCACTTCTTCGATGGCGAAAAGCGCTACATCATCGCTCCGAAGGGCCTGAAGCAGGGCGCTGTCATTGAGACCGGCTCAGCTGCCGATATCAAGATTGGCAACAACCTGCCGCTGCGCAACATCCCGACCGGCACCACGATTCACAACGTGGAACTCAAGCCGGGCGCTGGCGCCAAGCTGGCTCGTTCCGCTGGTTCCTCCGTGCAGCTGCTCGGTAAGGAAGGCAACTACGCAGTCCTGCGTATGCCCTCCACCGAAATCCGTCGCGTGGACATCTCCTGCCGCGCAACCATCGGCGAGGTCGGCAATGCTGACCAGATCAACGTCCGTTGGGGCAAGGCCGGTCGTATGCGCTGGAAAGGCGTTCGTCCGACCGTCCGTGGTGTCGTCATGAACCCGGTGGATCACCCGCATGGTGGCGGTGAGGGTAAGACCTCGGGTGGTCGCCACCCAGTGTCGCCGTGGGGCCAGAAAGAAGGCCGCACCCGCAACCCGAACCGTTATTCCAACAAGATGATCGTGCGTCGCCGCCGGTCTAACAAGAAGCGCTAAGAGGAGGTAAAACGATATGCCACGCAGCCTTAAGAAGGGCCCGTTCGTCGATGAGCACCTCCTCAACAAGGTGGATGTTCAGAACGAGGCCGGCACCAAAAAGGTCATTAAGACCTGGTCCCGCCGTTCCACCATTCTCCCCGATTTCATCGGTCACACCTTCGCCGTCCATGACGGTCGCAAGCATGTGCCGGTGTTCGTGGACGACGCAATGGTCGGACACAAGCTGGGCGAGTTCGCACCCACCAAGACCTTCAAGGGTCACATCAAGGACCAGAAGGGACGTCGATAAGCGATGAGTGAAACCATCACCTCCGCACGCGCGACGGCCAAGTACGTCCGCACCTCCCCGATGAAGTCCCGCCGCGTCCTTGACTTGGTCCGCGGTAAGACCGTCGCCGAGGCACTCGCGATCCTGAAGTACGCACCTCAGGACGCAGCCAAGCCAGTGGCCAAGGTGGTTGCTTCCGCAGCCGCTAACGCCGAGAACAACTTCGGCCTGGACCCGCGCACCCTGTTCATCTCCGAGGCATTCGTTAACGAGGGACCGACCATGCGTCGTTTCCAGCCTCGCGCTCAGGGCCGTGCTTTCCAGATCCGCAAGCGTTCCAGCCACATCACCGTCGTGGTTGAAACCCAGAAGGAAGGGGCCAACTAGTGGGCCAGAAGATCCATCCCCACGGCCTCCGGTTGGGCATCACTTCCGACTGGAAGTCCCACTGGTACGCCGAGAAGCAGTACGCCGACTATGTCGCTGAAGACATCAAGATCCGGACGTTCCTGTCCACGGGTCTAGATCGCGCCGGCATCGCCGACGTTGTCATCGAGCGCACCCGTGACCGCGTCCGCGTCGATATTCACACCGCCCGTCCGGGCATCGTGATTGGTCGTCGCGGTGCTGAGGCCGACCGCATTCGCCGCGAGCTCGAAAAGCTCACCGGCAAGATGGTTGCCCTCAACATCCTCGAGGTCAAAAACATCGACGCCAACGCGAACCTGGTCGCTCAGTCTATCGCTGAGCAGCTGGTTAACCGCGTCGCCTTCCGTCGTGCAATGCGTAAGGCCATTCAGTCGGCCATGCGTCAGCCGCAGGTCAAGGGCATCAAGGTCGTTTGTTCGGGTCGCCTCGGCGGCGCCGAAATGTCCCGCACCGAGCGCTACCACGAAGGTCGCGTTCCGCTGCACACCCTGCGCGCCGAGATCGACTACGGCACCCACGAGGCTCACACCACTTTCGGACGCATTGGCGTCAAGGTGTGGATCTACAAGGGTGACGTCGTCGGCGGCCGCCGGGAGTCCGAGATCAACGCTCCTTCCGAGCGTCGTGGGCGCGGCGGCGACCGCAATGACCGTGGTGGCCGTCCGCGCCGCGGCGGCCAGCGTCGTCAGCGTGCCGAGCAGAAGCAGGAGGGCTAGAAGTGCTTATCCCCAAGCGCGTCAAGTACCGCCGCCAGCACCGTCCGAGCCGTTCGGGCATCTCCAAGGGCGGCAACCGCATCACTTTCGGTGACTACGGCATTCAGGCTCTTGAGCCTGCCTACGTCACCAACCGTCAGATTGAAGCCGCACGTATTGCCATCAACCGCCACGTTAAGCGTGGTGGCAAGGTGTGGATCAACATCTTCCCGGACCGCCCCCTGACTCAGAAGCCGCTCGGCGTGCGCATGGGTTCCGGTAAAGGCCCTGTCGAGAAGTGGGTGGCCAACGTTAAGCCCGGCCGCGTTCTTTTCGAGATGAGCTACCCGGACGAGGCCACCGCCGTTGAGGCGTTGCGCCGTGCCGCACAGAAGCTTCCCTGCAAGGTCCGCATCATCAAGAAGGAGGACCAGTTCTAATGGCAACCGGTACCCCCGCCTTCGAGTTCCGTGAGCTCGACGCAACCGAGCTTGAGAACCGTCTGACCGAGGCCAAGGAAGAGCTGTTCAACCTGCGCTTCCAGACGGCCACCGGTCAGCTGACCAACAACCGCCGCCTTCGCACGGTCAAGCGCGACATCGCCCGCATCTACACCGTTATTCGCGAGCGCGAGCTGGGCCTGTCCGTCGTTCCGGGAGCTGAGGCTTAATTATGAGTGAGGCAACTGTGACTGACACCGACAAGGGCGTGCGTAAGCAGCGCTCCGGCTATGTCGTCTCTGACAAGATGCAGAAGACGATCATCGTCGAGCTGGAAGACCGTAAGAGCCACGCGCTCTACGGCAAGACCATCCGCTCCAACTCCAGGGTTAAGGCTCACGACGAGAATGAGATCGCCGGCGTCGGCGACCTGGTTCTTATCTCTGAGACCCGCCCGATGTCCAAGGACAAGCACTTCCGTCTTGTGGAGATCATCGAGAAGGCCAAGTAAAGCACTGCTTTAACGCCTGATCTTTTCCTCGGCCCCGTATCTGAACCACGTGTTCAGATACGGGGCCGAAGTCATCTCTAGGTATCGCTCTGCGAACTGGCCAGAGTCCAATTTGTGTGCGGTTTTGAGTGATTTGAGTTTCCACCCCAGGGCATGGTTAAATGTTCAGGTTGACTGTGCTGGTCGGGGAAGCGAACTTTTCCGTACCTTCACCGAGACCCTTCGACCGTCGGATAAGACGAGTTCGTCGATAAGCCCAAGTCAAACACGTAAGACAACAAGACCAGGTGCGTACAGGCCGGAAATCTGACGCACACGATCCAGGTCAGGAGACCATAGTGATTCAGCAGGAATCGCGGATGAAGGTCGCCGACAACACCGGTGCCAGGGAAATCCTGTGCATTCGCGTGCTCGGTGGCTCAACCCGACGCTTTGCCGGAATCGGCGACACCATTGTCGCTACCGTCAAAGAAGCAACCCCAGGCGGAAACGTCAAGGCCGGTGAGGTTGTCAAGGCCGTCATCGTCCGCACCAAGAAGGAATCCCGTCGTGCAGACGGCTCCTACATCCGCTTCGATGAGAACGCGGCAGTCCTTATCAAGAACGACAACGAGCCGCGCGGTACGCGCATCTTCGGCCCGGTCGCTCGTGAGCTTCGCGAGAAGAAGTTCATGAAGATCGTGTCGCTTGCTCCGGAGGTGATCTAGTTGAAGATCCACAAGGGCGATATGGTCCTCGTAATCTCAGGCCCCGATAAGGGTGCCCAGGGCAAGGTCATTCAGGCTTTCCCGAAGACCGAGAAGGTCCTCGTTGAGGGCATCAACCGCATCAAGAAGCACGTCGCTAACTCCGCACCGGAGCGTGGCGCCGAGTCCGAAGGCATCGTTACCCAGGAGGCTCCGATCAACGTCTCCAACGTGATGGTCCTGGACTCCGAAGGCAACCCGACTCGCGTCGGTTACCGCTTCGACGACAACGGCAAAAAGGTCCGTGTTTCGCGTCGTAACGGGAAGGACATCTAAGCATGAGCGAGAACTACACCCCGCGTCTGAAAACCCGCTACCGCGAGGAAATCCGCACCAAGCTCAACGATGAGTTCTCTTTCGAGAACATCATGCAGATCCCTGGCGTGACCAAGGTCGTCGTCAACATGGGCGTCGGCGACGCTGCCCGTGACTCCAAGCTGATCAACGGCGCTATCCAGGATCTGACCCTGATTACCGGTCAGAAGCCCCAGGTTCGTCGCGCTCGCAAGTCCATCGCGAACTTCAAGCTTCGCGAAGGCATGCCGATTGGCGCCCGCGTTACCCTCCGTGGTGACCGTATGTGGGAATTCCTCGACCGTCTGCTGACTGTCGCTCTCCCGCGTATCCGTGACTTCCGTGGTCTTTCTGACCAGCAGTTCGACGGACACGGCAACTACACCTTCGGCCTCACCGAGCAGACCATGTTCTACGAGATCGACGTCGACAAGGTTGACCGTGCCCGTGGCATGGACATCACTGTCGTCACCACCGCCACCAACGACGAAGAGGGACGTGTCTTGCTCCGCGAGCTGGGCTTCCCCTACAAGAAGTAGGTAGCTAGATCGAAACCCCCGCCGACCTTAGGGTCAGCGGGGGTTTTGTTCTGTCTTTTTCGTTCTGTCTCCTGGGCCTTCCATTCGGTGGAAGGACCTCCGAGACCGACTAAGTAGCCAGTTGGCCAGCGTAGAGATTGAAGTGGTTATCTCTTGTGAATCCGGTCAATGCTAAGCCGGCTTCCTCCGCCAGTTCTATCGCCAGGGAACTAGCCGCGGAGACCGCAACCATCGCGCCAAAACCGGCGGTGACGGCCTTTTGAACTAGCTCGAAGGACGCCCGTGAACTGACCACCAGGATGAGATCATCGGCGGGTAAGCGGTCGTCGAGAAGCAAGGCGCCGATGACCTTATCTGCGGCATTATGGCGCCCGACATCTTCCCGCACCACAATCGGATCGCCCGCCAATGTGAAAGCACCCGCGGCGTGCAGCCCGCCGGTACGACGAAACTGCAACTGCTGTTTGCGCAGCTGGCCAGGCAGGCTAAGAACCACTCGCGGATCCAATGCGACCTGCTTGAGCGGGTGATCGGACCTACGCATGATCTGGTCGATGGAGCTGGTGCCACAGACCCCGCAAGCGGACGTCGTCGTTGTCAATCGGATCAGCTCTGGGCCCGGCGTCGGGACTCCTTGCGCCAGATCAACCTCGAGCAGGTTATAGGTGTTCATCCCATCGGGGCCGGTTGCGCCAGCGCAGTAACGAGCAGTCGAGACATCTGCGGCCTCGTGGATCAACCCCTCGCCGTGCAGAAAGCCATGAACTAGCTCGATATCGTGGCCAGGGGTTCGCATTGTGGTTGAGAAAGTGGTCCCATCAACACGTAGTTCCAACGGTTCTTCGACGCTGACTAAGTCCCCACGGGTATCGGTATGGACACCCTGCTCATCTACGCGCACCCGGGTGACCGGGAAACTGTGATTGAGACGACCCATAGTTCTAGGCCTCTTCGGTCTCAGTGATCTCGGGGACGTCCTCGGCACGAATACCTAGCGGCTCTAAGCGGACCAACACGGATTTGTAGACCGGAGTGTTGGAGCCCTTGGCGGTGGAATCTAGGGGGACCAAGACGTTAGTCTCTGGGAAATAGGTGGTGACGCAGTCTGCAGCCGTGTCATACTCGACGACTCGGAAGCTTGGAGCGCGACGCTCACCGTCCTCCCAGACCGAGACGATATCGACTAGGTCGCCGTCTTTAAGTCCACGTTTCCGGCAGTCGGCCGGGCTGACAAAGACCACGCGGCGGCCATTGTGGATGCCGCGGTATCGGTCATCGAGCCCATAGATAGTGGAGTTGAACTGATCGTGCGAACGCACCGTGGACATGAGGAAATAGTCTTTTGGCAATTCGATGACATCAGTCTGATTGATAGCCAGCTGAGCCTTGCCCGAAGCGGTGTTGAAGATTCGCTCACGCGGGCCGTTGGGTAGGGAGAACCCGCCGGGCTGCTCGATCCGTTCGTTGAAGCGCTCGAAGCCGGGAATGGTGGCTTCGATGTGATCACGGATGACCCCGTAGTCGTCGATCATCGGCTGCCAGAAGGCGTCACCAAAAGTGCGCTTGCCGATGGTGGCCAAAATCTCCACCTCAGATTTCAGGTCTAGGTCTCGATTGGCCTTGCGGTGGCCTTCGGAGGCCGAGACGATGCTGGCGGAGTTTTCTACCGTCACCTTTTGCGGCCCAGAGGCCTGCTTATCGACGTCCGTGCGTGCCAACACCGGCAGAATCAGCGACTTCTCACCCGGCCAGGCGTGCGATCCGTTGACCTTGGTCGAGAGGTGGACCGTCAGTTCTTGCGCCGCCATCGCTTTTTCAACCGCAGAGGTATCGGAGGAGACTCGTACCAAGTTTCCGCCCAAGGAGAGAAAGAACTTATTGTTCCCATCCCGCATGTGGCGCAAAGTATCGACGGTATCCAAGCCGTGTTCACGAGGAACATCGAAGCCAAATTCATCTTCGAGTGCTTGGAGGAAGGACTCTGGCATTTTCTCCCAAATGCCCATGGTCCGATCGCCCTGGACGTTGGAGTGCCCGCGGAAGGGGAAACTGCCGGCTCCGGGTTTGCCGATGTTGCCCGTCAGTAGCAGGAAGTTCATCATCTCCCGGATAGTGGCCACTGCATTCTTGTGCTGGGTAACTCCCAGCGTCCAGGAGACGATGGCAGTATCGGAGTCCTCAACCATGTCTGCGACCTTGCGGACCTGGGACATCGGGATGCCGGAGCCACGCTCGAGGTCGGCATCTTCCAGACTCATCAGATGCTCGATGGTCTCTTCGACGCCAGTGCAGAAGGTATCCAAGAAGACGTGATCGAGTGCGTCACGGCGGATTAGCTCGCGGTTGAGGGCTTGGAAGAAGGCGCGGTCGCCATCGAGGCGTACCTGGACGAACTCATCGGTGAGGGTTTCCGGGATATTGAGCACACCCTTGATCGACTGGGGCTCAGTGAATTTCATCAGCCCGGTCTCCGGTAGCGGATTGACTGCCACGATCTTCCCGCCGTTGTCTTTGAGCGTTTTGAAAGCAGTCAAAGCACGCGGGTGATTAGTGCCTGGGTTCTGGCCGACCGAGATGAGCAGATCAGTAACGTGCAGGTCATTCATCGTGGCGCTGCCTTTGCCTAAACCAACGGTTTGGCTTAACGCAGCACCGGTGGACTCGTGACACAGATTGCTACAATCAGGCAGGTTATTGGATCCTTGGCGACGGGCCAGCAAGCCGAGCATATAGGCGGCTTCGTTGGAGGCGCGGCCAGAAGTATAATAGGCGGCCTGCTGGCCGCTGGTGCGTCCGAGTTGTTCCGCGATCAGATCGAAGGCATCATCCCAGCTCACCGGCTGGTAATGCTCATTGCCGCTGGAGCGATCGTAGAGCATTGGCTGAGTGATTCGGCCTTGCTTGCCTAGCCAGTGATCGGTCTTTTCCCGCAGGTCAGCAATGCTGTGCTTAGCCCAGAACTCCACCCCTGCGCGTTGCGGAGTGGTTTCCTCGGCGATAGCCTTGGCACCGTTTTCACAGAACTCCACCATGCCCAGCTCGGACTGAGCCGGCTCCGGCCATGCGCAGCCAGGACAATCGACGCCGCCATGTTTGTTCATGTTCAGCAGTGGCAGGAGGCCACGTGCAGGAATGGCGTGTTCCATCGCGTGGAAAACGCCAGCGATGCCAGCAGCTGATTTATAAGGGCCGGTGACCTTAGGGTGGTCGAACCTGTTGGCGACCTCATTGACTTGGGAGACCTGATCGTGGGAGTTCATACTGTCTATCCTAGTTTCTTCGCCTGTTGGATTCGTCTGGCAGATTCTCAGCGCTGGCGTCTAATAGAGGTCCGATCTGAGCAATCCGTTCTCGCACTCGTGTGATCATCGCTTCATTTGTGGAGTCGAGGTTAGTCGTAGCGGCGCCTGCAGACAGGCCTACGAGAAAAGCGGTCAATGGTGCAGCTGGCCGGGAAGGGCCGTTATGGGCCACTTCTTTGGTCAATTTCAGCAAGTCGCCGACCAGCGGACGCAGTAGCGCTGGGTCCACATCTAAATCGAGAGCGACCGTAGCTAACCACTCATGGGTAGATTCAAGTTCATCGTGTTTGTGTGCTGACACCAGTTCTCTCCCTATTCGTGCAGTGTGCGTTAAGTCTATGCCCACCGATTCTTGTTGGGCAGACTAGACCGTCGCTGGCTGTTGGCCAGAGCTGATCCGCGTTTGGGATCACAAAGGTGCACATGGCCACCATCGAAAGTACTCAGATAGTAGGGGAACTGGGTGTTCGTTTATGAAGATCTGCTGCCAGTGTCTTCGGCCGATAGCAAGTGTGCACGAGGTGGGATTTTGTTTCCAGCGGGCGAGCGGGTAGCCTTAACCGTCGGACTCGTGCGCCTTTTTTAAGGTGACTTTTCCGCCTAGTACATGAACATTCAACTTTGTTGCAGGCCCCCCGCCAACACGGCGACCGAGTGAGAAGTGGCAGCGAGCGCCCTGGGTTATTGAGCCCGGGGAGCGTGAAGTGGCCCGACGGAACACTCGGCAAACGACCCTGGTGGGTAAGGGAACCGCAGCGAGAAAGGTTAACGGTCACACCTATGACCATGACTGACCCCATTGCCGACATGTTGTCGCGCGTGCGTAACGCAAATCATGCGCACCATGACATCGTGTCGATGCCCTCTTCCAAGCTGAAGATCAACATTGCGGAGATCCTCAAGCAGGAGGGCTACATCGCTAAGTACGAGGTCGAAGACGCCAAGGTCGGTAAGACCCTGTCTCTCGAGCTCAAGTACGGCCCGACCCGCGAGCGTTCCATCTCTGGTGTGCGTCGCGTGTCCAAGCCGGGCTTGCGCGTTTACACCAAGTCCACCAACTTGCCGCAGGTCCTCGGCGGCCTGGGCGTGGCTATCATTTCCACGTCCCAGGGTCTCCTAACCGATCGCCAGGCAACCGAGAAGGGCGTAGGCGGAGAAGTTCTCGCCTACGTCTGGTAGAGGGAGGATTGAGCAAATATGTCGCGTATCGGTAAAGATCCGATTGCCATTCCGTCCGGCGTCACTACCGCCATCGACGGCCAAAATGTCGAGGTCAAGGGTCCTAAGGGCGTTTTGTCCTTCGAGCTCCCGGCTCCGATCTCCGTCACCGTCGAAGGCGACTCACTCGTTGTCGCCCGCCCGGATGACCACCGCAAGAACCGTGCACTCCACGGCCTGTCCCGTTCGTTGGTCAACAACATGGTTGTTGGCGTAACCACGGGATACACCATCAAGATGGAGATCTTTGGCGTGGGTTACCGCGTCCAGGCCAAGGGCAAGAACCTTGAGTTCGCCCTCGGTTATTCTCACCCCATTCTGATCGAGGCTCCGGAGGGCATCACTTTCGCAGTTGATGGCACCACCAAGCTCTCGGTTTCGGGTATTGACAAGCAGCAGGTCGGACAGATCGCCGCAAACATTCGCCGTCTGCGGAAGGACGACCCCTACAAGGGTAAGGGCATCCGCTACGAAGGCGAGCAGGTCCGCCGCAAGGTCGGAAAGACGGGTAAGTAAGCATGAGCAACACTGCAGAGAACACCAAGCGCACACCGGTCGGCAAGGATATTTCCAGCCGTCGTCGCGTCGCTCGCGCACGTCGTCACTTCCGTATCCGCAAGACCCTGCGTGGCACCCTCGCGGCGCCGCGTCTGGTCGTGCACCGCACTTCGCGTCACATGCACGTTCAGGTGATCGACGATGTCGCAGGCCATACCTTGGCCGCAGCTTCCACTATGGAGCCGGCTGTTCGTTCCCTCGAGGGCGACAAGAAGGCTAAAGCAGCTCAGGTTGGTCAGCTGATCGCTGAGCGCGCCAAGGCAGCCGGTATCGAGCAGGTCGTCTTCGACCGTGCGGGCTACAAGTACCATGGCCGCGTCGCGGCTCTGGCCGAGGCTGCTCGTGAAGGTGGTCTGAAGTTCTAATGATCATCGACTCCAAGAACACCTACGGAAGGAACGCGTAATGCCGGGACGTGAACGGCGTGACGGCGGACGCTCCGCCGATAGCACCAGCTCCAACAACAACAGCAACAACAAGAACGATCGCAACGACCGCCGTGGTGGCGGACGCCGCGATGATCGTCGCAACCAGCAGCAGGACGAGCGCAATCAGTACATCGAGCGCGTCGTCACCATCAACCGTGTGTCCAAGGTCGTTAAGGGTGGTCGTCGCTTCAGCTTCACCGCTCTAGTGATCGTGGGCGACGGCAAGGGCATGGTTGGTGTCGGTTACGGCAAGGCCAAGGAAGTTCCCGCCGCAATCCAGAAGGGTGCTGAAGAGGCTCGCAAGAACTTCTTCCGCGTCCCGATGGTCGGTGGCACCATTACCCACCCGGTTCAGGGTGAAGCTGCAGCAGGCATCGTCATGCTGCGCCCGGCATCCCCGGGTACCGGCGTCATCGCCGGTGGTGCAGCACGTCCGGTGCTTGAGTGCGCCGGTGTGCAGGACATCCTGTCGAAGTCCTTGGGCTCCGACAACGCCATCAACGTCGTTCATGCGACCGTGGCCGGCCTCAAGCAGCTGGTCCGCCCCGAGGAGGTTGCCGCTCGTCGCGGTAAGACCCTCGAGGAGGTCGCTCCGGCTCGTATGCTGCGCGCTCGCGCAGGGCAGGAGGCCTAAATCATGGCTCTGAAGATCACCCAGATCAAGGGACTAGTGGGCACCAAGCCGAAGCAGCGTGAGAACATGCGCGCTCTCGGTCTTCGTCGCATCCGCCACTCCGTGATCCTTCCCGACACCGCTTCGGTGCGCGGAATGGTCCACGTCGTGCGCCACCTGGTCACCGTCGAAGAAGTGGCAGGGGAGTAGTAACAATGAGCGATATCATCAAGCTCCACGACCTGCGCCCGTCAAAGGGCGCTAACACGCCGAAGACCCGCGTTGGCCGCGGCGAGGCATCCAAGGGCAAGACCGCAGGTCGCGGCACCAAGGGCACCCGTGCTCGCAAGCAGGTTTCGGCCGCTTTCGAGGGTGGCCAGATGCCGCTGCATATGCGTCTGCCGAAGCTCAAGGGCTTCAAGAACCCGAACCGTGTCGTCTTCCAGGTTGTCAATGTTTCTGACCTGGAGATTGCCTTCCCGCAGGGTGGCGACGTCACCCTCGCCGACATCGTTGCTAAGGGCCTCGTGCGCCCGAAGCAGCCGGTGAAGGTGCTGGGCAACGGTGACCTCGGCGTCAAGCTGAATGTCACTGCTGACAAGTTCTCCAAGTCCGCGGTCGAAAAGATCGAGGCTGCCGGCGGAACCGTCACCGAGGCCTAAGCCTTCAGGTAGACGAACCACCGAAAAACTGACCACCGTCTCATCCCTAAGGGGATGGGGCGGTGGTCTTTTTATGTCCATAAGATCGGACAGAATGGATCGAATTAGCGAGGAAAGTACGTCATTGCCAGTACTAATGGTGCTGAGATGACCGCCGCCGACTCGAGTGCTCTGGCCCTTGGTCCCTACCTTGTGGGTTGCGAATAAACCTTGCTTGGGCCTCACTGGTAGGCTGATCAAGTCAATCGTGTCATTATCCCTTGCTCTGCTGGCCAAGATGGTCGGGCAGTCAAGGCCAGGAGGCTTAGTGTCCGCCATTATCCAGGCATTCAAGGATGTCGATCTGCGCAAGAAGATCATCTTCACTGTGCTGATGGTCGTTCTCTACCGTGTTGGCGCGCAGATCCCGTCCCCGGGCGTCGACTACGCGTCGATCAGTGGTCGTCTACGTGAGCTCACCCAAGATCAGGGCAGCGTCTATTCGCTGATTAACCTCTTCTCTGGTGGCGCGCTGTTACAGCTATCTATCTTCGCGATCGGGATCATGCCCTATATCACCGCGTCGATTATCGTTCAGCTGCTCACTGTGGTGATTCCGCATTTCGAGGAGTTGAAGAAGGAAGGCCAGTCAGGCCAGTCCAAGATGACGCAGTACACCCGTTATCTCACGCTGGCGCTGGCGTTGCTGCAATCTGCAGGCATCGTTGCGTTGGCCGACCGTGAGCAGCTGCTGGGCGAAGGTATCTCGGTGTTGGTCGCAGATCGCACCATCTTCGACCTACTGCTCTTGGTCTTCGTGATGACCTCGGGTGCAATTTTGGTGATGTGGCTCGGTGAGCTCATCACCGAGAAGGGTGTCGGCAACGGCATGTCGCTGTTGATCTTCGCTGGTATCGCCACCCGCCTACCTACTGACGGCATGAGTATCCTCCAGACCTCCGGTGGCATGGTGTTCGCACTCGTTGTCGCCGCCGTCATCGTGCTAGTTATCGGTGTGGTCTTCGTTGAGCAGGGCCAGCGAAGGATTCCGGTGCAATACGCCAAGCGGATGGTCGGGCGCCGTCAATACGGAGGTACCTCTACTTACCTGCCGCTGAAAGTCAACCAGGCAGGCGTCATCCCAGTGATCTTCGCATCCTCGTTGATTTACATGCCGGTGCTGATCACGGAAATCGTTAATTCTAACTCCGCGACTACTCCGGATAACTGGTGGCAGCGCAACGTTATTCAGTATCTGTTGACGCCTTCTTCGTGGCAGTACATTGTCCTCTATTTCATCCTCATCATTTTCTTCTCCTACTTCTACGTCTCGGTGCAGTATGACCCGAATGATCAGGCAGAGAACATGAAGAAGTACGGTGGGTTTATCCCGGGTATTCGCCCGGGTCGACCGACTGCAGAGTACCTCGGCTTCGTCATGAACCGTCTTCTTTTCGTTGGTGCCATCTATCTCGGTACCATCGCCGTTTTGCCCAACCTTGCGCTTGATATGAGCGTGGGTAGCGTGAGCTCCGGAATGACGGCCTTTGGCGGTACTGCCATCCTCATTCTGGTGTCGGTCGCATTGACCACGGTGAAGCAGATCGAATCCCAGCTTCTCCAAAGCAACTACGAAGGACTGCTCAAATGAGACTTGTACTCCTCGGACCCCCCGGTGCAGGCAAGGGCACCCAGGCCGCTCTGCTTTCGGAAAAGCTGGGTGTCCCGCACATCTCCACAGGTGATCTCTTCCGTGCCAACATTGGCGAAGGCACCCCTCTCGGTCTAGAAGCCAAGTCCTATATCGATGCGGGCAAGCTTGTCCCCACCGATGTCACCGCTCGGATGGTCGAGTCCCGCTTGGCCGAACCCGACGCAGCGGCAGGTTTCCTCCTGGACGGTTTCCCCCGCACGGTGGAGCAGGCAGATATTCTCACCGAGTTGCTGGCTGCCAGCGATCTCAACCTTGACGGTGTCCTGAACTTCCGAGTTTCTGAAGATGTGGTCGTAGAGCGCATGCTCTCACGTGGCCGCGCCGATGATAACGAAGAGACCATTCGTACCCGCCTTGGTGTCTACCGCGATGAGACTGCTCCGCTGATCGAGCACTATGGCGATGCCATCATCGAAATCAAGGCAGAGGGCGAGGTCGCTGAGATCAACGACCGCGCACTGGCTGCGCTGAAGAGCTAGCTTTTCAGCCTGATTCATGAGGCCGCCGTTTGGGGATTTTCCCCAAGGGCGGCCTTTCCTTTTCTTTCTATTCGCAGGAGCAGTACATCATGGGCTTTCGTTCCAAACGCCGAGCCATTCCCGCCAAGACCGCAGGCGAACTTGACGCCATGCAAGCGGCCGGAGAAATCGTTGGTAGCGCTCTACAAGCGGTCAAAGCCGCAGCCGCCCCAGGGGTGAGCACCCTTGAGCTAGATCAGATCGCTGAGTCGATCATCCGCGACGCTGGTGCTACCCCTACGTTCAAAGGGTATGAGGGGTTCCCCGGCTCCATCTGCGCCTCAGTCAATGAGGTAATTGTCCACGGCATTCCACATGTGGAGACTGTCTTGGCCGAAGGCGATTTGATCTCCATCGATTGCGGCGCGACCCTAGAGGGTTGGGTCGGGGATTCGGCTTGGACCTTTGGCATCGGCAAAATTGAGGATGAAGTAGCCAAGCTCAATCAAGCCACGGAATTCGTGCTCCTTGAGGGGCTCAAGGCTATGGTCCCAGGTAATCGACTCACCGATGTTTCCCATGCCCTGGAGGTAGCCACCCGTAGTGCAGAGAAGCGCTTTGGAGTGGCTTTGGGAATCGTTGATGGCTATGGCGGTCACGGGATCGGCCGGACAATGCATGAAGATCCCTTTTTGGCTAACGAAGGAAAGGCTGGCCGTGGTCCAGCCATTCAAGCGGGGTCGGTGTTGGCCATTGAGCCGATGCTCACCCTAGGCACTACAGATTCAGCCGTGCTTGAAGATGATTGGACTGTTGTCACCCTCGATGGATCCTTTGCTTCCCACTGGGAGCACACCGTAGCTGCTACCGAGGCAGGTCCCCGCATTCTCACCCCTCGACGCTAGTTAATTGCGAAATTAACAAGTGTCCGAGTCGAAAAGCATAGAGTTTTTGGCATATACTCCTGCCATGCGTCTGATCTCTCGCCGCTTTGTCGGCCTTCTCGCCTCTGCTGCCACCGCCGCCACCTTGCTGGTGACCCCGGCCGTGGCCAACGCTCAAGTTGAGCTGCCGGGGCTTTCTTCCGGATCCAGCGACGCTGTCGACGCTGTCGATGCCGCTGTTCGTGATAGCACTTGGGATACCCGCAATGCTATTCATCAGGAAACCAACATGCTCAATCCGCAGACTGCAGCTGCCATCCGCAATGTCGTCGACGCTGCCGTTGATAGCGCATTTCCGGGAATGATCAACGAGCGCACTGCCGCTGCCCTGCCCGCGCCGACGGCGACCCGGATCGCGGAACCTGCTCCGATCCCGGCATTTGATTATGGTAGCTGTCCTGCTGATGCCACCGCGTGCATTGACCTCAACGGTCGCCGGACTTGGCTGCAAAACAACGGCCAGGTCTATTACGGCGATGTGTACATGAGCGCCGGGCGCGAGGGCTGGGAGACTCCTACTGGTACTTACTGGGTGAACCGGAAGGTCAAAGACGAGGTCTCCTATGAGTTTAATGAGGCACCGATGCCTTATTCGGTGTACTTCACCTACAACGGCATCGCTTTCCATGAGGGTGATCCCAACGTTCTCTCGCATGGTTGCATTCACCTGAGCCACAATGATGCGGTGACTTTCTTTAATGAGCTTCAGATCGGGGATAAGGTCTACGTCTACTAGATCTTTCAATTTCTTCAACCTCCCTTCGCTGGCGGCACGCATCTTCCAACTGCGCGCCCCTGGTGGGGGGTTTTGTTTTTGAACTGGTTGTGGGTAAGATGTCACCTTGGTGTATATGCTCTGAGCTATGCACCAGTAGTAGACATGTAAACGCGCAGGTGTCGTAATCAGCCGGCACCAAGAAAGTGGAGGATATGGCAAAGGAAGGCGCCATCGAGGTAGAGGGTCGCATCGTCGAACCCCTACCGAATGCAATGTTCCGAGTCGAGCTCGACAACGGACACAAAGTTCTTGCTCACATCAGTGGGAAGATGCGCCAGCACTACATCCGTATCCTCCCCGAGGATCGCGTCGTTGTGGAGCTGTCTCCGTACGACCTGACCCGCGGTCGCATCGTTTACCGCTACAAGTAAGAACCACCCGCCTCCCTGCTCACCGGCGCGCATCGATTGCTGCTTAGTTACAGCTCAAGCGCGCTAAATTCACCTTCGGCCACGGTGGCCGAAGCCTCACGAACCACGGTACCCAGTCCGGTCATCGGTCCGGACCCAGTGCCGCTTGGTGGGGGCGAGTAGGGAGAAAACCACCGTGACAACCCGAAAGGTACTGCCACATGGCACGTCTTGCTGGTGTTGACCTTCCGCGTAACAAGCGCATGGAAGTCGCACTCACTTACATTTACGGCATCGGCCCCGCCCGTGCCGCCAAGCTGCTCGAAGAAACCGGCATCTCTCCGGATCTGCGCACCGACAACCTTGCCGATGACCAGGTTGCCGCACTCCGCGACGTCATCGAAGGAACCTGGAAGGTCGAGGGAGACCTCCGCCGCGAGGTTCAGGCTGACATCCGTCGCAAGATTGAAATCGGCTGCTACCAGGGCCTGCGCCACCGTCGTGGCCTGCCCGTCCGCGGCCAGCGCACCAAGACCAACGCACGTACGCGTAAGGGTCCGAAGAAGACGATCGCCGGAAAGAAGAAGTAGCACATGCCTCCGAAGACACGCACTGGCGCGCGCCGCACTGGCCGTCGCGCCGTCAAAAAGAACGTGGCCCAGGGCCACGCTTACATCAAGTCCACCTTCAACAACACCATCGTGTCGATCACTGACCCGCATGGTGCCGTCATTGCCTGGGCTTCCTCAGGACACGTCGGGTTCAAGGGCTCTCGTAAGTCCACCCCGTTCGCAGCGCAGATGGCTGCCGAGTCCGCTGCTCGCAAGGCAATGGATCACGGAATGAAGAAGGTTGACGTATTCGTCAAGGGCCCGGGTTCGGGTCGCGAGACTGCCATTCGTTCCCTCCAGGCCGCCGGCCTTGAGGTGTCCTCCATCTCGGACGTGACGCCGCAGCCCCACAACGGTTGCCGCCCGCCGAAGCGCCGTCGCGTTTAATCAGAGAAAGGAAGAGGTAAAAAAACATGGCTCGTTATACCGGCCCCGCAACACGTAAGTCCCGCCGCCTCCGCGTCGACCTCGTCGGCGGAGACATGGCTTTTGAACGCCGTCCCTACCCCCCGGGGCAGGCTGGCCGCGCTCGCATCAAGGAGTCTGAGTACCTCCTGCAGCTGCAGGAAAAGCAGAAGGCTCGTTTCACCTACGGCGTCCTGGAAAAGCAGTTCCGCCGCTACTACGCTGAGGCAGTTCGCCGCCAGGGCAAGACCGGCGAGAACCTGTTGGTTCTGCTCGAGTCCCGCCTTGACAACGTGATCTACCGCGCAGGACTGGCACGCACCCGCCGTCAGTCCCGTCAGCTGGTTTCCCACGGACACTTCCTGGTCAACGGCAAGCGCGTTAACGTTCCGTCCTTCCAGGTCTCGCAGTACGACATCATCGACATTCGTGAGAAGTCACAGTCGATGATCTGGTTCGAAGAGGCTCAGGACAGCCTCATCGAAGCCGTCGTTCCGGCTTGGCTGCAGGTCGTTCCGTCCACCCTGCGCATCCTCGTGCACCAGCTGCCCGAGCGCGCTCAGATTGACGTGCCGCTGCAAGAGCAGCTCATCGTCGAGCTCTACTCGAAGTAATCCTTGTGTCGGCCGGTGTTTCCGGTCGCCAAAGGCTTTTAGTTTCCGCAATCCTCATTTTCCGAAACGACGTCAAATAGTGGACGTCCATCAAGGAGAGTTTCATGCTCATTTCCCAGCGCCCTACGCTCACCGAGGAGCTCATCGATTCCGCTCGTTCCCGGTTCGTTATTGAACCGCTCGAGCCAGGTTTCGGTTACACCCTCGGCAACTCATTGCGCCGGACTCTGCTGTCGTCGATTCCCGGCGCAGCTGTCACCTCCGTCAAGCTCGAAGGTGTGCTCCACGAGTTCACCACGATCAACGGTGTGAAGGAGGATGTCTCTGAGATCATCCTCAACATCAAGGGTCTGGTCCTATCCTCTGACTCCGACGAGCCAGTGGTTATGTACCTGAGCAAGGAAGGCCCGGGAGCGGTTACCGCTGGCGACATTCAGCCGCCGGCAGGTGTGGAGATCCATAACCCGGATCTGCATATCGCTACCCTTAATGAGCAGGCAAAGCTTGACATTGAATTGATTGTCGAGCGTGGCCGCGGCTACGTTCCGGCAGCAACCACCGCTGGCGGGGGAGACATCGGACGTATTCCGGTCGATCAGATCTACTCCCCAGTACTCAAGGTCAGCTACAAGGTCGAGGCCACCCGTGTCGAACAGCGCACGGACTTCGACAAGCTAGTCATCGATGTGGAGACCAAGAACTCCATCACCGCCAGTGATGCAGTTGCCTCCGCAGGCAAGACCCTCGTTGAGCTCTTCGGCCTAGCCCGTGAACTCAACACCGCCGCCGAAGGCATCGAGATCGGTCCCTCACCGCAGGAGACCGAGTACATCGCCGCCTACGGTATGCCGATCGAAGATCTTAACTTCTCCGTTCGTTCGTACAACTGCCTGAAGCGTCAGGAAATCCACACCGTCGGTGAACTCGCAGAGTGCACCGAGTCGGACCTGCTGGATATCCGCAACTTCGGTCAGAAGTCGATCAACGAAGTCAAGATCAAGCTCGCAGGCTTGGGTCTGACCCTGAAAGATGCACCTGAGGATTTCGATCCCTCCACCCTAGAGGGCTATGACGCTGAGACCGGCGATTTCGTCGACACCGACGCCGAGGATTCCGAGTAAGACGCCCACCAGGGTGTTTGCCTCATCTGAGGTAATCACCCGTCGCGCTCACCACTTTCGTACCCGAGGAGTACTTACATGCCTACCCCTAAGAAGGGCGCCCGTCTCGGCGGTTCGGCGCAGCACCAGAAGAAGATTCTTTCCAATCTGGCTGCTCAGCTGATCGAGCACGGTGCCATCAAGACCACTGACGCCAAGGCCAAAACCTTGCGCCCCTACGTGGAGAAGCTGATCACCAAGGCCAAGGATGGCTCACTTGCCGCCCGCCGCCAGGTGCTCACTGACATCCCGCAGAAGGACGTCGTTGCCTACCTCTTCAATGAGCTGGCTCCGAAGTTCGAGAACCGCGAAGGCGGTTACACCCGCATCATCAAGCTGGACAACCGTACCGGCGACAACGCCCCGATGTCTCAGATCTCCCTCGTTCTCGAGGAGACTGTGAGCACCGAGGCCACCCGCGCCGCTCGCTCCGCAGCCTCCAAGCAGGCTGAGGTATCTCCGGCTGACACTGCTGCAGACGAGACCGAGCCCAACGAGGGCGACGTCTCCGCTGAGGCTCCGGCACAGCCGGCGTCGGCAGCTGAGGCTGAGGCAGAGGCCAAGGCTGAAGAGAAGTAATTCTCTCAGCGACTTCCGTCGCAGACTGATTACCGCATTTCTTTCCCGGGTTTAACCGGGAAGGGGGTGCGGTTTTTTCATGCCTGAAGGACAGATGACAAGAACTCCTATGCTGGGGGCCAATACTTCCGCTGGAACTTTAAGGATGGCTCTTTCATGAATCGCAACGAAACCCTCATTGATCGTGTTGTGCGTGGTCTGCTCGCGCTGATCACTGGTGCTGTTGCTTGCCAGCTTTCGGATTCTCAAAAACCGCTGAAGGGGCTGCTAGCTGTGGTCACGGTCATCATGGGCGTCACCGCGGCAACCGGATTTTGTCCGCTCTATCGTCTGCTGGGTATCAGTACCCGTAGCGCAGCGGAGTGAGCTTCAGTCGGTATTCTGTGTTCACCATGGATACCGACCAGCTTCGCCTCCGGCTTGACCTTGCCTACGATGGCACCGATTTTCATGGCTGGGCCAGCCAGAAAGGCCATGACGGGCATACTTTGCGTACCGTCCAAGGGCTGCTCGAGGATGCGCTCTCCCGCATTCTGCGTATCGACGCTGCGTTGACCGTCGCTGGGCGAACCGATGCCGGAGTACATGCTGCAGGCCAAGTCGCGCACCTTGATGTTCCCGCTGACCGGCTTGAACAACGCTCCATCAACGGCGACCCTAGCCGATTGGTTCGTCGCCTAGGCAGAATGCTCGATGATGACGTGCGGGTCCATTCCTGCACTATCGCACCGGAGGCTTTCGACGCTCGCTTTTCTGCGTTGCGTCGCCACTACGTCTACCGAGTGACTACCCATCCCCGCGGAGCATTGCCCACTCGCGCACGAGACACTGCCACCTGGAAAAAGCCAGTAGATCTTCTTGCCATGCAGGAAGCTGCAGATGTGTTGATCGGGTTGCATGACTTTGCTGCCTTTTGTAAAGCCAAGCCTCATGCCACCACGGTCCGCGACCTAGAATCTTTTACCTGGCACGACGTATCTACGCCAGCAGAGCCGCAACTCTACGAAGCCCGAGTGACTGCTGATGCCTTCTGTTGGTCCATGGTGCGTTCTCTAGTGGGGGCTTGCTTAGCAGTGGGGGAGGGACGTCGAGCGGCGGAGTTTCCCAGTGAATTGCTTGAACAACGCAGTCGTTCTTCCCGTGTGCCGGTGGCGGCAGCCTGTGGCTTAAGCCTGGTTGGGGTGGATTATCCTTCCGCACCCGATCTTGCCGCCCGTGCTGCACTCACTAAGGATCGTCGGAGTCTGCCTGAAGAAAGCAGCTAGTTGGCTCAAGCTTGTCGGGCTAGTGGATTTTCGATGAACGGACGTTGCTCCAGTGGAGTTGCTTAGCAAGAGGCTTTAGGCTGCGAGAAGACTAACCACGCAATCTATCAAGGGGGAAGATGGCGTGAGTTCGCAGTTTTTGCCGACCACCGGTGCCCAGGTATCTGGACACCGATTTTTACAACGTCGCGTTGAGCATGGTCTCGTATTCGGCGATATTCGGATGATTTATGACCCACTGAGCGTACGTCGACGAGCGATGGTGTTCGGGCTGGTTGCCGTGGCATTACTCGGACTGGGATCAGGTCTATTGGCGTGGTTGAAACCCGCGGCTGATCCTGGAGATAGCTCCATTCTGCAGACTGCTGATGGCGCCTTGTTCGTCAAAGTCGGAGAGGTAGTCCACCCTGTTGGGAACTTGGCCTCCGCGCGTCTGATCACCGGTGAAGCTGAAGAACCAGCCAGGATCGCGGATCATTTGCTGGTGGGATTGGACCGTGGCGCACCGTTGGGGATTCACCCGGCACCGTTGGTATTGGCACAATCTTCAGATGAACAACCCTGGGCGGCTTGTTACCACCAAGAGAAAGTGACGGTTCTTTCTGGCGAACAGACAGCTCCGTTGGGAGGCCATCGCGGCGTGATCGCCAACGGTGCTGACAGCCAGTGGCTATTGACCAATGATGGGCGCTCTCAGCTCCCGCCAGCGGATACTGCTCAAGGCCGGGTCATTCGTCGGGCATTAGCTATTACCGCCGGTACCCCGAGCTGGGAGCCTCCGGTGGAGGTGCTCGGTGCTGTCGAAGAACTGCCGCCCTTGCGTCTTCCTTCAGTGATGCCAGAGGAAATCTTCGATACCGGCACACAGTCTTGGGCAAGGGGGCCTGAAGGCATAGCACCACTGACCCAGACGCAGGCAATGATTCTGGCGGATTCCGGGGTACCGGTGAGCACCGTCTCACGGAGCGTTCCTGCTGAACATGCTGATAGCTTCTTTGAACATGACCTGCCGGCATTTGCCCCGATGTGGGTGGATCCAGCAGAGATCTCCATATGTGCTGAAGGATCTGGGCAAGTCAGCACCCTAATGCCAGCAACGGAAGGACTCGCTCCAGTGGAGTTGCCCGGTGAATCGGTGGCAGATGAATTCATCGGACTACCTGAAGGTGCCACAGCGGTAGACACTGGTTTCGGATTTCATATCGTTGATACCACCGGCTTACGGCACCCAGTTCCGGATTCTGAATCACTGAGCGCACTCGGCGTCCCTGACCCCGTAGCCGCTCCTTGGGCAATACTCCGGTTGCTCCCAGAAGGCCTGCCCCTAGATCGGGGTACCGCATTGACTGCTGGATACTAAAATTAAGAGTGATTGGAACCTAGCGGGGTATGTGGGCGTTAACTACTTATGGCTCCAATGCGGAAAATGGTCTCGGAACGGGTGGAACGCTTTGCAGCGACCCACTCGCGTTCGAAAAACAGCCGCTATGGTTTCCTCGTCCGGCCACTGACGCTAACCCTCGGGTGGGTGGTCTTGATCATCGGGCTGATTACCATCCCGCTTCCTGGTCAAGGTTGGCTAACTACGTTTATCGGGGTCGGAATTCTCTCCCTTGAACAGGTCTGGGCACACAAACTCCTCCGCCGAGGCGTGCACATCTATGACCTGATTGTGGCGTGGTTTCATCGCCAAACACGGAGCACGCGAATCCTGTTGAGTGGTCTGCTCATCGCGCTGGTGTGGTTAGTATTTACCGGGATGATTTACGGCGCTTGGCGCTCGGGCACCCTCGACTTTCTCACACCCTTTGCCACTTGGATCGGCCTGGAACGCTGAAGCTGAGCAACACTAGTCCAAGCAGTGATATCGCAGCCACGACTCCTAATAATCGGGTCGCCTGTCGCCGGGCATGAGGCTCAGCAGGAGTAGGCAATTGCGCATCGATGGCATGCGGAGCGGTTGCAAACTGGCCGGGTAGATGAGTCAGCGCAGTATGCGGCTCAACAGCTCCATGACCAGGCTCCGCAGACTGCCGAATTCTTTCGCGTAGTTGAGCCGCAGAGTCTCCGGGATAACGTTCACGCAATAACGCTGCCACCCCGCTAACCAGCGGAGCTGAGAAGCTCGTGCCTTCAAAACTAGTGACCTGTCCCTGCGGATTAGTCATCGCTTCGGCCCAACCCTCTCCGGTGGGCGAGAGCCCAGCTGAATATCTGCCCGGCGCGACTACCTGCCCAGGCAAGGCCATCGAGTAATCGGCTAGTACATGTGGATCATTCGCATGCTGAGCTGCCACCGGGAGGACGGTGGGTGATTGTGCTGGATAAACCATCATGGTCTCTTGGCAGGTAGCGCTGAGATTGCCAGCAGCAGAGACCACCACGACCCCTAGTGCTTCAGCGCGGGCGAGTGCATCCTCTAGTATCCCAGTGTCCAAGGCACTTGCTTGTTCTTGAGCGACACAGGAAACGACAGAAATGTTGATGACGTGAGCATCAGCATCGAGTGCAGCATGAAGCGCCTGGGCAAGCCCGCTCAGAGTGCCGGTGGCATCGCCATCAGCGCGTCGAAAGTGTGCACTGGATTGGCGGATACTGAGGATGTGCACCCCAGGAGCGATATCAGTGACGACTCCCGCGACAATCGTCCCGTGTCCATCACAGTCTTGTAGCGGGTTCGGATTCTCTGGGGATACCAGATCCGCAACCGCTTCCACGTGTCCTAAGTTAGGGTGCGCTGCCACCCCAGTGTCGATGATTGCGACACGGATCCCTTCGCCACGGGCAATCCGGTGGGTGATCATCAATTCGGAATCGGAGGCAGGCGCGAGGGCGGGGATAGGCACAGCACAGGGGATCGAAGGACTCTGTGCGAAAGCGGGCGCGGGCGGAGCTAGAACAACCAAGAGCACTGTTAGTGCCATTGCGATGGCAGATTTCATCCCAGGCTCCTGATCAATAGGAACGCTCCGGCCAAGTGAGCTGCCAGCGGAAGTGCTGCCGCAATCGCTAAAGATTCTGCGCGCTCCCACCACACGATTGTGGTCGGCTCTAGTTCAGGAACCCGTGGAGTCCACAACGGAGCGCTCACCGCGGCTGCCATCACCATCACGGCTAGCAGCACCTGGCTGGGATGACTTGGACTAAGCACTGCAGCCAAGACCGCTCCAACGCTGGCTGCCAGCCCCACTGACAGCAACGACCACGCAATAACCAAGCGCCGGTGCCGTGCTGCGTGAAGTGACACCGCCCCGGCTACCGATAAACACAGCGCTTGCGCGAACCCGCTTCCTTCGACTCCGATGATCACCATCGCAGGAATAAGCGCGAGGGCAGTGCCAATAGCTAAACCTTCATGGACCAACAGTGCGCGCCGGGCACGGTCGCCAACGTCATCTTGGATGTGGTCAGCCACACTAAGATCCTGGCCAGCAGTAGGCAGCCGAGGGACTTTTAGACCCGCGCAACGAGCAGCTAGCGCAGGTGTCATTCCAATGAGGGGGATCCCAACAGCCACCATCAATGCGGCTGAAGCTACCCCAAGTTCAGCCGCATGCGCAGGTAGGAAGGCACCAGCCGATGCCACCGTACTAAGCACGACGATGGCCCCCATCGCGGTGGTACTTCGTGCTCCCAAGAGCCCCACTAAAGCGACTCCTGCGGTCACCGCTGCCATCATCCCGGACGCAGCTAAACCAGCCCACCCCAGAGTTAATGACTGCTCCCACCAGGGGTTGGTGTCACTAGCTGAGATTGTGCTGGCCTCTACAACGGCTATAGCCGCCGCAGCTGTGGCCAACACGATGGCAGTGTTTGCTAGTAGTCCTGATTTTCGATGCCAGACCAGTACTGTTAACGCAGCTACTGAACCGGCCGCCAAGGCCTGAGAAGTTGGCTGCCAGATGGAGACCAGTGACATTAATCCGATACAACCCACGAGCGCTGCGGCCACTGACATTCCATGGGCTAAGGGAGCTTCATCATCGGCGACGAGTGATTCCGCTGCATCTTTGATGACTGGGGCAGGGACCTCATGCCGAGGTGTCAAAACAAGTACTGAACCGTGGTCCAATGGGGTTTGATGAACTGGCACCGCAGGATCAAGCGGACTACCAGCTGCCGTCGTAGCTTGCCAAGGACGAGAGATTCTTGGAGCCCCACATAATTCGACGATCTCCGGGATCATTTCCGCCAATGAAGAACTCTTCGGCAGCGCTAGATCCGCTTCCCCCAGGTAGGCGCCAACGTTGAATCGAACGGTCAACCGAAGTACATGGTCGAGGCTCACGAATAATCTCCCCCAAGAAAGATCCAGGACGCACCCCTGCAGTCCTACTGCGGATCATCATCGCCCAACCAAGCGTCGCTGTCCACCGCAAGAATGAATCTTTGGGCAGGCGCTCCTGCGAGACCTGGCATACGATGTCGATTGATCATCTTCCGCGGTTGACAGTGGGGATGCTCGGTCGGGGTGGCCGGGCGGACCGCGGATAGGGCAGATCAGGGGGAATTGCCGCATGCTCGAAACCGATATCAACCGCACTATTGAGCCGCTCACCGCAGCTGAACGTGAGCCTGCGCCACCGCTGCCTCAAGGCTCACTTACTGCTGAATCCGTGCCGCCAGCACACCGACCAGGTCCAACACCACTGCTTCGAATTCTCATGCCCGTGATGATGATCGGGGCAATGGCGGCCATGGTCGGATTGATGATGCTGGGTGGGGCCGGAGCCAATCCCATGATGTTGGTTTTCCCACTAATGATGGCCATGTCGTTGTTGATGATGTTTTCGCCGAAAGCAGGTCAGGATGTGGATGAGGCTCGGCGGATCTACTTGCGTCATCTTGGAGCATTGCGGGAAAAAGCACTTGAGAATGCGAAGTCACAACGCGCCCATGAGTTTCATCGTCATCCAGATCCGAAAGAGCTATGGGCACGTGCAGGCACCCGGCGGCTTTGGGAACGTGGAGCGGGGGACAGTGATGCCCTAGAAGTACAGATAGGCATCGGAGATACTGCGCTGTGTACTCCGGTGGAGGTACCTGACTCAGGTGCGGCCGAAGATCTAGACCCAGTGTGTGCGGTGAGTTTGCGCCGTACCGTCCACGCTGTGAGCACCTGTCCGGAGATGCCGGTAGCAGTGCAGCTTCAGGCATTCCGATTCCTGGGAATCTCCGGGCCAGCAGCAGATCTGGCACGGTCGATCATCGCGCAGTTGGTTACCTCCCACGGACCAGAAACCGTGGGTATTGAAGTGGTTGGTCAAGGATGGGAATGGAGCAAGTGGCTCCCGCATGTGCGAGATTCCCAACAGGCAGCCTTTCGCATCTTGGTGGTCGATTCCGTGACTACTACGGGCACGGAGACCTACCTCGATGATCCGAGTTGGACCACGATTATCGATGTTGGATCACGTGCCGCCACTGCTCTAGGCATTCGAGCAGAACAAGAAGGGCTGGTCCTTTCCGCTGACGATCGACTTCGCGCGCATACTTCAGCAGGGCCCGAAATACTGGGATCGCCTGACGTGCTTCGGACGGAGGAAGCAGTGCTCCTTGCCCGTGCGCTGACCTGCTACCGCCGGCCTGAAGAGATAACCTCGGCAAACGGTGGGAGGGACCTCACCTCGTTGATTGGTTTGGCTAGCATCGATCAACTGACACCAGAGACGATGTGGCCGTCACGTTTGCAGTCTCGGCAACGCTTGGTGGTGCCTATTGGTACCACTGTGCAAGGCGCCCCTGTACGGCTTGATCTGAAGGAATCTGCCCAGGGCGGGATGGGGCCGCACGGATTGTGTATCGGAGCCACGGGCTCCGGAAATTCCGAACACGGGTTGTGAGTACGATATAGATTATGACCCTTCGTGCTGCCATTTACGCCCGTATTTCGCTCGACCTTAAAGAAGAAGCCGGTGTGAAGCGACAAGTTTACTTGGCTACTAAGCAGGCTGAGGCCGACGAGGCGAGCCTAGTCGCCACCTACGTCGACAACAACATTTCAGCTTTCTCCGGTGAGTTCCGGCCGGAGTATGACAAGCTCATCAAGTCTATTGAGGCCGACGAGCTGGACGTTGTCTATGTGTACGCATTGGATCGGCTCACCCGCCGAACCAAGGACACGTTGGCGCTGTTTGAGCTGTGCGAGCGATACAACGTCCGCGTGCGCGCGAACCGCGGATATGACATCGATCCCTCCGACCCTGCTTCGCGGCTTACCATCGTCATCCTGGGGCTGATCGCCGAGCAGGAGAGCATTGACCGTGCTGCCCGTATTCGTGCAGCCTACGAGGACCGAGCACGTACCGGCCGTCCCAAGACTGGTGGACGTCGGATGCTTGGTTACGGGGTGGACGGTATGACAGTCATCGACGACGAGGCCCAGGCTATCCGCGATGCTGCACAGATGGTTCTGGCTGGCAAGACACTGCGCGAAATTGTCCGTGAGATCTTCCATGCCCGCGACATCCAGTCCACTTCAGGCCGAGAGATGTCCCCGCAGACGCTGCGAGATATCTTGCTTAACCCTCGCGTACGGGGCATAAGCACCTTCAATCCCACCGACCCTGCGACTGGTTACCGACTTATTAAGGACAGGCAGATCCTTGGGCCGGGTACGTGGCCGGCAATTATCGATGAGGCAACTGGCGAAAATCTCGATGTCGTGCTTCGTGATCCGGCGCGCCGAAGTCATCACTCCGGCAATGCACCGACGCGTTACCTTGCTTCCGTGCTGACTTGTACCTGCGGTGATCCGATGTATTCACGCAGTCGCCGGCGTAGAGATGGTTCCATGCAGCGCTTCTACACGTGCAAACGCTCAAACCCAGGCGGTAAGCACGTCTCTATCGGCGCCGAAATTGACGAGCTCATCGAGCGTGTCATCTTAGCCCGCATGGCCGAGCCTGATGCCCTGAGGGTCATACAGCAAGCTCTTGCCCCGGCTGAGGACGATGCTGCCACTGACGAGCTTCAGCACTTACTTGCTGATCGGAATGCTCTCTTAGCGCGCCGCGAGAGCATCGAGGAGTCTGTGATCGCCGGTAATATTGACGTTGATACCTTTGGTCGGCTCGAGAATAAGATCGCGAAACAGGTGGCTACCATTGAGGTTCGGCTCGCGGAGCTGACAGCCGTACATGATGCTGATCCGCTGGCTGCTGAGCTGGCAGATGCTTCCAATTTTCCCGAGTGGTGGGAGGGCGCCTCGGTTCAGGATAAGCGGCGGCTCACCCGTCTACTCATGGAAATACATATCCTTCCCGGCAGGGCGGGTGCCAAGCAGTTCGACCCGAGCCGTGTGCAGGTAACCTGGAAATAATCCTGGTCAATCTGTAAATCACTGTTGACTGCCTCGGGGCAGGCTAATTCTCAAGGGTCCGACTGATTAGCGACCGTCATTAATTTGGGACCGCGGTGCTTTTAGGTTTGTACGTCGTTCCCCACGCTACGTTGATCTTACTTCGGAGCATTTCCTGAAGTTCTCCGGCGACCATTTCATAATCGTAAAGATTGTCTTTCATGCGTCCTTCGAGTGGGTCCCGGAATGCCCTTATGTCCGGGATTGCCGTATCGAAAATATTGACGTTCTTTTTCTGGAGTTGGAGGAGGAACTCAGCCTCAAGGGTAACGGCGCGCCCTATGCGATTGAGTAGTACTGCACAGGACCCTGCCACTGATTCTACGGTGGCCAGCGTTGGGTGGAAGTCCGCGCTGCTTGGGAATGCCGGTATAATCACGAAATCTGAGACAGGAGAGAGAATTCGAATGGCTGCGGGGCTGACTGACGCTGTGTCAATAATCGTCAAATCGTATTGCCTAGAAGGGTTCAGAATTCGATCGGTTAGCGGGTATGTCTCAGCATGCTTCTCGTAGATCGGAACGCGGTCAACGGGGAACGGTAGAGGACTACCCTCCTTGGTCGCGTATTTCGCCGTTGTTGCGGAACCACCTCGAGGGTCGGCATCTACTACCCGGACACTCGCTCCATGCTCACTGGCCACCTGCGCCAGCATCAGTGCTGTAGTAGTTCTGCCGGAACCACCTTTGAGATTGGCTACGGTTAGAATCATGACTGCCTTTTCTGGGGTGAATTTTCAGTGTGTGAGACTCGATCCTAGTGACATTAGCCCGAGTGGGGGAGGCCAGCCCCTGCTCGCGTCCTCGGCGTCGGACCGGCGTGTCCGCAATCCCTAATATCACCATTTTGGTAAGTTAGATTTAACGGACAGGGATCTCGGACACCCTGGCTGCAACTGTCAGAGTCTCACTGACCCTTGGTCGCGCTGTGTCCGATATCGACCGAATTTGGACATAAAGGAATGCTATGGCACATCGCCCCACCACAGAAGATGAGGTCCGCGACTACGCGGGAAAGGTTCTCGAATTAGGGGCCGTTGGCTCCAAAGAAGCCCTTTCCGGGGTGGGGCAGATTACGACGCTCAAATCTCTAGGCTTTAACGGCGAGGGTACGTCGCTAAAACCCGACGGATGGTACTTGCCGCATGACCGGGGTCTTGTCGCTATTGTGCTGGAGACTAAAGCGCCTGACAGGATGTCTATCGACGCGCCAGAGCTCAAGGAACAGGTCGAAAGGTACTGCGACGTCGTGCGAACCCGCTACGACCTTGTTGTGGGAATCGTCTACGACGGTGAGCGAACCCGCGCATACGTCAACGGGCGCCCGCTAGACGTGCCTGATGAATTACAGTCCAAGGACTATTACATTGACAAACTCATGGATCGGCCCATCGACAAGGAGCGTATCTATGCCCTGACCATGCGAATTAACAACTCGCTCCACGGTGATTTCGGTATTAAAAATCTCTACCACCGCATGATCTTTACAGCCTGTGCTCTCGTTGCACGTCGTTA
Source organism: Corynebacterium alimapuense (assembly GCF_003716585.1). GTDB lineage: Bacteria > Actinomycetota > Actinomycetes > Mycobacteriales > Mycobacteriaceae > Corynebacterium > Corynebacterium alimapuense. The sequence goes on along the minus strand of NZ_PTJO01000004.1, from coordinate 194,339 downwards.
CGACGCGGTTCTTGTGCGCGGTATGGATTACTCAGATTTCCACACGGGTATCTTGAACGCTTTGAACAAGGCTATCCGGTCTGACCGTGAACAGAACGCGAAGCTGCAGCTGCTCTCTGATGTGTACTCGGAGATTAAGATGAACGTGTCCACGGACGAGGAAGACCCGCGAGCCGTAGAACGACTAAAAGACCTAATTGGGGACTTTATCGATTGGGTTACCGAGATTTCAGGTCTCATTAACTCTTCCGCGTGGGACGGTGAAGATGTTATGGCCATCTTCTTCAACGAGTTCAACCGCTATAAGAAGAAGTCCGAATCTGGACAAATCTTTACTCCCGACCACATCACGGGCTTTATGTACCGCTTGCTCGAAGTAAACAAGGATGACCGTGTACTCGATGCCTGCGCCGGTTCGGGTTCGTTCCTCGTCAAGTCTATGAGCAATATGATCCGCGAAGCCGGTGGAGTGAAGACGCGCAAGGCGAAGAAGATTAAGCGAGAGCAGCTCTACGGCATCGAGTTTGACCGTGAGATCTTTGCGCTGGCCTGCGCGAACATGCTTATCCACAAAGACGGCAAGACTAATCTGGCGCATATGGACGCCCGTACCGACAGTGCTGGTGATTGGATTAGTACTACTGGCGCCACCAGGGTCTTAATGAACCCTCCTTATGAAAATAAGTTTGGCTGCATGAAGATTGTTGAGAACGTTCTAGATAACGTTGATCGCGGTGTACTTTGTGGGTTCATCTTGCCGGATAAAAAGCTGGAGAAGACCTCAAAAGGGCAAAAGAATAGGATTCTCCGTAATCACCGACTGCTGAAGGTCGTGAAACTGCCGGAAAACCTATTCTTCGGGGTTGGGATTACAACGTCCATCTTCATTTTTGAAGCGGGTGTCCCCCAAGGCGGAAAGAAGTTTTACGCCGTCAACATCGAAGAAGACGGCCTCATCACTGTCAAGAACAAGGGACGTCACGACGTTTATAAAAAGTGGCCTGACCTTGAGGATTATTGGGTCGATGCTATTGAGCGTCGCGACGAAAGCCGCTTTGGTACTGGGCAGTGGCACTCCACTAATGACTGCCTGAGCTGGCAAGCACCGGAGAAGCCGTTTGAGATCACCGAGGAAGATTTCGCTCGTACCGCACTTGATTACCTGATGTTCCAACGGGGTGTTGATGGTGCAACCGTGCGTGAATCGATGGGCAACCTTGCCACCTATACCTCCGAAATCTCCGAGGAAGGCGATACTATTCGTTTGGAGGTTCAGAAATGAAGGCAGTAGACATCTCCGACTGGGGTGAAGTCCTGGTAGCAGACCTCTTCGAGCGCATTGAACGTGGTAGAGGCAGCGGTGCAGGGTCTTTTATGGACGGGGATATCCCTTACATTGCTGCTAGCTTCGCTAACAACGGTTACGTTCGCGATGTTGAAGATATTGACGGGTCGTTGACCAGTGACGGTAACTGTATCGCCATGATCGTTAACGGTAACGGCGGAGTTGGACGCAACACTTATCAAGCAGAACCGTTTGTAGGCAGTAGCGATTTACAACTTGGCTACCACCACCGGATGAACCAGTGGAACGGCTTGTTCCTCGTGGCTTGTCTTAATAAGAGCATTGAGCGTTATAACTACAGTTTCGCATGGAAACGAACTGGCGAAGCCTTTGCTAAAGAAACCGTGTTCCTACCAGTCTTTACCGACGGGTCGCCTGATTGGGACACTATGGAGCAAACGATGCGTTCGATTGTCGGTAGTCAGGAGTCCAAACTACGCCTCATCGATGAGTTAGCAAATTCAAAGCCTGTATCTGTTGATGTTGACGCTTGGCGTGAGTTCCGCATTGAAGACATCTTCGATATTCACTCGACTTTAAGCGGTATCGATAAAAATAGGTTGAATCAAACTCCTGGTGACATACCTTATGTAACTCGATCCGGTGGAAACAACGCTGTTTCAATGTATGTTACTGATGATCAAGACCCGAGGTATCAGAAAGAATCGGGGAATGTAATTACTGTCGGGCTGGATACTCAAACAGTCTGCTATCAACCTGTCCCTTTCTATACAGGTCAGAATGTTCATACCATCGCGCATGAGAAGTTCAACATCTACAACGCATTATTTGTCGTCGCCTGCATCAAAGCCGTGCTCGGCAAATATAACTGGGCTAATGGAGCGACGTTAGGTCGATTAAGACAGGACTTTGTGAGCCTTCCTATAGACGCATCAGGCGACCCCGACTGGGAGTACATGGAGTCCACCATGAAGGCGTTACTAGAGAAAAAGGCTACTGACCTCTATGTTCTCGAACAGTTGCTGCCCCTGTCCGAGGTGCAGGAGGTGGTCTAGATGCTTATCGGATATGCCCGCGTGAGTACTGCTCGGCAAGGGCAATCGCTGGATACCCAGCGTGAAGCTCTTATTCATGCTGGTTGCGACCCGAAACACATCTACACAGATACGATTTCCGGCACGAAGTGGCAGAGGCCGGGTCTTGAAAAAGCTCTTGGTTACATGCGGGCGGATGACACCCTCGTAGTGACCCGCCTAGACCGCTTGGGTCGTAACCTGGCGGAAACAGTGAATACTATCGCCGACCTGGCAGAGCGCGGTATCAACGTTAAAGTGCTTGAACCCGCTCTAGACACTTCACGGCCTGCAGACAAGGTTGTTGTTAACGTCATGGCTTCCCTAGCTGAGTGGGAGAGAGACTTGCTCGTTCAGCGCACACGCGAAGGCGTTGCACATGCCAGAGCGCAGGGGCGTGTAGCGGGACCGAAACCGAAGCTGGACTCAGAGCAGAAAAAGCAAATTAAACAGCTATCTCAAGCTGGCGAAAGCGTCTCTGCGCTAGCGCGCTCATTCAAGGTCTCACGGCAGACTATCTACCGGGCGCTCGGAGAAGCCGCCTAACGCAGCTAACCCCTGTATGCGAGCTATTTTTACTCGAATACAGGGGTTATTTTTTCCTCCCTAATCCTTGAAGTTCAGTATCTTCACCGTCACATAGAGTATCGGACTTACTAACAGACCAATCACACCCAACGTCAAAATTAACCAACCAACGGTCGCGTACCAGGTCTCTGCCGCCGCTACGTGCGACCAGAGTGCACTCACACCCTCCAGACCGAAGAACCTCATCACTCCTACACCCAACGCTCCAACGGCCGTCATGCCTGCTCCGATCAGCGCTGACGCTACAACTGCCCAAAGCGTAAACCGCTTTGTATCAGCCATCCTCTCAGCGTCTTTCGCTAGAGCTTCGTTCAGCTTCTCACGCTCCGCGGTCGCTTTCTCCAGCTGCCTAGCTAGCAGCTCACGCTCATCTTCTAGCCGCGCTACCGCTGCGTTGACAGTTCTTTCAATACTGGTCTTAACACGCTTAAAAGACGTCTCTACTACCGGCTTAACCTCCGAACTCAGGCTCGTTGAGAGCTGCCTGGTTAATCCTTGCGAGACGCTCTGCGCGCTTTTGTCGCTTAGCCTTACGGGATGCTTCGCGACTTCCAGAGTCGCCTTGTACATCGCGGCCAGGTCGTGAAGTGTTTTCTGGATACCCCGCATCGCTGGCCCAATGTCCGACAGCATCTGCACTAGACTGCTTATCGTCTCTGCTACCGCTTTCTGCGCTGCGTCGTACTCCTTCGTCCCCACCGTGGTTTGAGCCAACCTCTGCAGCTGCTTGTCTAGCTGCCGCTGCTGCGCGGATAACGTCTGCAGTTCCTGCCCCGACGCGCCGATGGACTGAATCCGCTTCTCCAGCTCTTCCACTGCTTTGAGGGCCGCTACGGTCTTGGTCGCGTCCTTCGTATACCGGTCCTGCATCTTCTCCAGGGCGTCCATCACCGGGTCCAGACTCTCGTCGATGTAGTCCTCCATGGCTTCCTTTTGCTGACCTGTTAATTCCTGAGACATCTTCTTTCTCTCCTTCTAATTTCAACTTGTTAATACGGTCAATTCGTTGTTGTCGCGCAATAGCAGCTGCTAATTGCGCCTGCGCTTCCGCGATGCGTTCGCTAAGCCCGTTGGCGGTGTATCCGGGGCCAAACTTGGAGCCGGCATCTACTGCTTTGCGCTTGCGACTGTTATCTTTTGGCGTGCGTGTTGTGTAATTAATTTCCTCCCCATCTTCAACCAATCCAATACTGAGTTCACCGTTCGTTGACCTCAGAGATAGGTTGTATTCGCCGGCTACCTCACGCGCCTTCTGCATCCCGTCTGAGGCTTTGAGTACGCGCTTATCGTTGACCAACTCATCCACGCGCTTGCGTAGATAATCTGCCCAAGTCTCGCCGGTCAACTCCCTAACGCCTAGTCCGGTTGAGTCAATGCTCTTCCCGTCTCTCTGAGCCATTCGTTCAGCACGCCGTAGCTTTACAAAGCCTTCCGGCTCCAGCGTCCTCATGCCCCAGTCGCGCATCACTTCATCGTTGATAGCTTTGACTGCGTGCCAATTCCCAGCGCGCTTCGGCGCGGCTTTCCCAGTACGCAGATCATGATTAAGCAAGACGATGTGGTTGTGCACGCAGCCTGACTTACTGTCCGTGTGCGTCGCTACAACATACGGCGTATCAGGCGCTAACCGTTGCGCTAAATCGGCACCCATGACATTGGCTTTTTCTACATCCGCAGGGTCATCTTTATTGAGTTCGTCTTTAGCCCATGACTGGACCAAAGTGATAGTGCGGTTACTGCGCCGGCTATTTTTGTTCATGACCTCCCGGCCGGCCTCGATAAACTCGATTCCCGCCCATCGACCGTCGTTCGGGTTCTCCATTTCGCCGCCGCATACAACGGTTAGCGCTGCCGCTCTAACCACGCCTGCTTTAGCGTTAGCGCGGGTGCCGTAAACGGCGTACACGACGGGCGATGAGATCCTCTTCGACCGGTCAACAGTGGTGATTGACAACTGCGGTCACCTCCCGTCTCAACCCCCGTAGAGCGGCCTCTGTCTGAGACATAATCTCCTTCAACTCCGCGTCGTTAGAGCGATGCGCTAGCCGTGTCAACTGGTTGATATTCACGCCTATCTGGTTGATCTCTTTCCAGAGCCGTCTCACGTCGTTCTGGAAAGACTCTGGCGGGTCATTTATCCGCTCCGACCAACCGCGCGGCAGTCGGTCCGAGAGCGTATGTATCGCTCCGCGCATGACCTCCGCAGGCGTTAGGTTCACGCGCTTTGCTACTTCGCTTACGACGTTCCACTGCTCGCTGTCCAGCCGCAGTGTCAATCTTTTCTTGACGGGACCTTCTAATTGCATTCGTTCGTACCTCACTCATTCCTTACGTTCTGTAAATCCACCAACTTGCTTAACGCAAGCCGGTGGATAGTGATGTTTTCTCCGCTCTCCCGGCGCTATCTCCTTCACCCCGATTACTGCGTAATCGTGCTGCACTGGCGATAGTCCGGGGCGGCTATTAAAACATCACGGCCAGCATCACCTTGAGCACCTTTCGGTGCTCGGTGGCTGGCAGGGGGCTACTCCCCCTGACCCCCTCGGTCTGACCAGTCTGGGGACTGGTCAGAATCCCCAGCGGCCGATTGCACGGCCGCTGAATCAGGCACGCCATGCGGGCTGTCGGGATGGCGAGTAACCACTTCCAACCCGACAGCGGCGAGCAACTCGGCGACCGTGCGGTTGCGGTAGGCAGCCCACTCAGAATCCGGCTTCGCAGCGGCGTCTTCCAGCACGCGACCAAGCTCAAGCAAGAGCTTCTCGTGCTGTTCTCTCTCGCGCCGTTTGGCTTCTTCGCGAGCCTGTTTCTCAGCCTCGATTCGCTCCAGTGCGATTTCGATTTTCGACTTCTTAGTAGCCATTTCTACAACTCCATTCCATCGGATTCTTTAGTCTTTGTACGAGGCCCCTGCGGGATCCTGATGCGTTGTACTGCACGTCGTTGACGGCGCTGGTTGTCACGCTCCTGGAGGTCTCGCCTGGAGGCCTCGACGACGTCCTTGGCGGAGGCTTGCACGTCTTGTTCTGGCGCGGCTGATGGCGGAGCTTCTGCGACCTCGTGCATGTCGGCAGCAGCTTGCTTGGCTTGTTTGGCCAGACGCTGCCAGTCTGCGCTGAGTATGCCTGAGATGGCGGGCGGCAGAGGTTCTTTTTTCGTCGTTCCCGTCACGCTTTCAGCGATCGTTGAAGACAATTTGCTCAATGTTCTTCTCCTTTACTTTTTTGGCTTGCATTAAAGGTCTTGGCATGGGGCGGGTAATCGCCGTGTCCCTTGCGCTGTGGAGGTCCGCGGGGAACGAGGTGAGACGGCATCATTTACACCCTGCCCAGGTGACCTCTGGCCCCGCCGAGTCGGCCAGGACAGGGACGCTTATACTCTCTACACATGGCAGCTGCACCGACTCGAAGGCGCTGATGACCGCCTGTTTGACGTCCTCAGCGTGGTCGCGCGGGACTGAGAGAACAACCTCGTCGTGCACGAAGATCCGAATCATTTCTGCGACGTCGTCGGGCAGTGCAAGCACGCCTTCCAAGAAGAAGTCGCGGGCCGCGCCCTGCCCATACGCGGCGAGAGCATCAGCCGCTTCGCGGGCGAGTCGGTTGTAGAGGTCGCCCTGCTGCTCGGCAGCAGCAGCACGCTTGAGCTTCGCGATGCGGTCGGCGGCACGGCGGTGCTCCTGCTCGATCAGCTCATCGAGATTGGTGGAGATGTTGTTCGTCATGGTCAGTTCCTTCCAGTCAGTACGGCAGCCGGTCGGCGTCCGAGGGGTGGTCACCGGAGGCCATTGCCACCATCCGGTCGAGGTAGGGGGCGAGCGCGTCGGTGGGGAGCATCTGAGCGGCGCGCTCGGGGCGTCGAGCGTTGTCCCAGTCGCCGCGAGAAACGGTGCCCATCCCCCACTCAGCAAGCCACACAAGGCGCTCGGTAATGCTCAGAGAGCGGTCGGCCAATGTCGGGATCGTGATCACGCCCTGCCGGTGTGCCATGACAATGGACATCAGCACCGTGCGTTGCGGAGTAATGATCCGGCGACCCTTGCCGTGGGTGTATCGCACGTCCCAGTCACGCCATTCGGCGACGGTGCGAAGGCATCCTGTCCGTGCCATCTCGCGAGCGATCTGCCGGGCGCGCACGCAGTCCTCGATGCGTTCCCACGGTTCGGTGGGGAATGTCGCCATCTCCTTGGATGAGCCATCCGACAGAGGCACCATCTCTGGGGTCATGGAGGACATGACGGGCTTGCGCTTGAGGTCATAGTCCATGCTCACGGAGCGCTCGACACGGGAGGGAAGAAAGTCCTTGCGGTCTTCGGTACGAGACAGCTCCTGGAACGACGGGAACCCGGTGTACCCGTTCGGAACGCGACCCTCACGGGTCACGACCGAAACCAGGAGCAACTCGCGGTCTTCAAGGCTGTCAGGGAGGACGCCCTTTGGTGCCTTGAGCCCGTTGTGAGCACACACCCCACGGAGGTCGAGGGAGACGTTGCCGCGCGTGATGAAGTTCACCAGGTCGCGCTGCGCATGCTTGGCCTCCCAGATCGACGGGTCGCCGGTCAGAGCAATGCGCGCATCGCCGAGCACCTCCTTCAGCCCGTAGAGGTCCAGGGCGGCGACCTCATCCACGGTGGCGTCGGTGATGAAGCCATCCGTCGTCACCGAGTAGACCTTCCGTCCGTGATCGGTGAGTTGATTCATCGTCGCCAGCAGCTGAGCACGCACCAACGAGGTCGTGGTGGCAGCGTGATATGGGCTGGACACGGCCGAGCCGCTGTTGTTGTCCATTTCCTGTGCCCGAGCGTCCCAGGACCGCTGCTCAGCGACATCCTGAGCAGTTTTGCCGTACACCGAGTTCACGCAGGTCTTGAGCGTCTGCTCCTCCAGCGACCCCTTGCCGTACAGCGCCTTAGCGGCGTTGCGGTCGTCGATCAGCTGCTTCACCCCATGACGCAACGACAGGCTCGGCTCACCATCGAGCTTGAGGACACGTCCGAGGTAACCGATCTGGCAGTAGACTTTCGCGCCCACCACGAGAGCGAGCCACAGCTCAGGACCGCACACCCAGGTCCCAGCGACGCCCTCTGAGGTCCGCGGGTAGATGAGCGTCCCGTCAGCGACGATGGGCAGGCAAGGATGCAGCACATTGTCCGGGAACTCGAAGGAGACGAATCCTACGAACGGTGTCGTCGCCGACGGCACCTCGTCCAGGGTGAGAGCCCTTTCGTGAACAACATCCTCGATGGCACCGGCCTCCCAGTCGAGGTCGCGCACCAACGCCATCGCGGTGGGATAGGCATTCTGAGCGTCGATGTCCACGGTCGGGATCGGGTAGTAACCGGGCATCGGGCAGCTGTTGAGACCGCCGTGATACGCGCGAGCGAATGCCTTAGTCAGCTGTGCAGCGGCACCGTCCAGAGGATTGCGGCCACGCTTGGCGTAGAAGCTCAGCCGGTCGCCTTCCTCGACGGCTTCGACGCCCTCGTCCTCATCCACCAGCCCGGCGAACTTCCGCCGAAACTCTGCCGGTGATGACGCCCCGAGGTAGGTACTGCCCGAATCTACGAGGGCGGCAGCCGCGCCGCCGCTGAGAGTGATCGGAGGAACGACGCCATCGCCCCAGAGGCGGGCGAGGTACTCGACAACGATCACGGCGTCGTTGACGCCGTACTCCAAGAATGCCTGCAAATGATCACGCCGGTAGTCGGACATGTGCGAGATCCACCCATCCGGCACGTCCAGCTTCGCGACACCGCACGCCTCGCCGAGCACCACCAGCGACTTCTTCCCAGCAGGGGCCTGTGACATCGTGTCACGCACGGTCACCGACAAGCTCTGCCACCAGTGCCCGTTCTCGTTGCCCCGCTGCGAGTGAAACGGCAACAGCGTGACCAGCCCGCCACCAGCCGACGTCAGTCGGATGAGGCTGTCCAGCTCACGCGACTGGCCACCAGTGCGGAACGTCGTGAGGTCGGCGGAACCGTAATGACAGGCGAGCACGATGGGCACGCGCAGCTTCGCCAGCGCCTCGCGGCGCTCCTCCCAATCCTCGGACCAGAACGAGCCGCGAGAAACACCACGGGGACCTACCTCGTCAGGCACCAGAGGTGAGCGCCACAACTCAGCGGCAGTAACCACGGTCCACAGCGCCCGGTGCAGCGAGATGCGAGAGGTCGATCCCAGCGGAGGCAGGATGATGACCTCGACCATCACCGACGGATCGACCGGGTCCGGCACCGCGAACTGATAGCTGTCGATGACCCGAGCGCCACCACTGGTCGTGAACTCTGTGTCGAACCCGACGATGATACCGGCGCGGCCCGTGCCCATCGCCCTCACCGACGGAAGGTCACTGAACGACTTCGTGGCGGCGCGGTCAGACGGTTGTAACGCGGGGCTCCCGCTCACCGCGGTCCGAGGGCGTCGCCGCACGAGCACCTCGAAGACGACTCCGTGCCGGGCGCCGTCGGTGATCTCCTGGCGCGTCCAGCCATACGCCGTGGCGCTCATGCCGCACCGCCTAACAGCGCAAACAGACGCTGCACCTGCTCATCGGTCAGCGGGGGAGCGGTGGCGACGATGTGCTTGACCGCGTCCTCGAAGGGGGCTGGCCGCTCCGGTACCGCGCGCACCTCAAGGTCGCTTGACCGCACCATCAGCCGGTTGCCGATCTTCACCGCGGGCAGGAGGCCCGCTTTGATGTCGCGTCTGAGGGTTGAATAGCCGCCGTATCCGAGAGCGGCGGCGCGCTTGAGTGAGATGAGTGGTTCAGGGGACGTGGTTATCGGAGTCGTAGCAAGACTCATCGTGGTAGTTTCCTCGCAGGAGTAATCCTCCGGCGTGGAGTGCATTGCCGGCTGCTACGGGGATTCACGGATAACTACATCCCACACCACATCAGTGCTCGTTTATCGCTGATCAAGCGTCTCGGGCTACTTGACTCCGTGGAGCTGCTAGACCGCCGGATAACCGGTCGAGGGGTTCTGCCGCGCTCCTAAGACCATGATCGGAGCTTGGCTCGGCTACGATCATAGCAGGATCAAACACGATTTGGTGTCTCTGGTGCGCTACGTGACGCCAGTGCTGTCCTGAATGTGGTGACCTTCCGTGGGTGAGCCGGGGGGGGGGCACTTTCGTGCACGGCGACGCCTGGATCGGTTGCTTCGCCTGCTGCAACGACTGAGGGGGCAGCGGGTCTCGACGTCTGGTTGCTGAGTGTGACAGTTCGGAACTGTCACACTTTTTCGACCCCTCCGAGACCGACGTTTCCACTGGTCAGGAGACGTATGGTCGGGTACGGTCATTAGCCCCTATGGGGAGCCCCGCGTTACGACCGTCTGACCGCGCCGCCGCGAGGTTGTTCGGTGACCTTCCGTGGGTGAGCCGGGGGGGGGGCACTTTCGTGCACGGCGACGCCTGGATCGGTTGCTTCGCCTGCTGCAACGACTGAGGGGGCGGAAGGGTGCAAGGGGGGATACGGGGGCTGTTTCCGGCCCCTTTCATAAAATATTTAAAAAACGTGTTAATTGGTACATTCCCATTAATACGTTTTCTTTTTTCTAGGCTTAGGGTTAAAACAGCCCCCGTATCCCCCTGGTGCGTACCCTCTTCGTAGCAACAACCCGTGTTCGGGTAAATCTGCACTCTCAGTGTCTTTTGCAGACAAATTATGAACAGTTAGTTGAGGAACATGGCTAAAATTAGGGTTGCCCATTTTGCAGGGTTGATGAAACTACTTTCGGATTGGCTGGGAATTGAAAACCAATAACGTTTTGACCGCAGATCGGGATCGGCAAGGTTGGATCATCACAGATGGACATGCGCCAATTTCAGCATCGTTATCACGACAGGGTGGTCAGTGTGTGATCTCACTGGTTTCGGAATATGCCGAGTCTAAGGAACGTTGGACGGGTTCGGTAAATCCCCGTGGCGCCTGGAACCGTTCATTTGACTTCCTTTTTGTAGACGAACTGGGGCAAGTCGAGGTAGCAAATTGCTGGACAATTCAGGTGCAGGGTGCGGGGCCATTTCAGGGAGTTGAACGGTGGGAGCTGCGACCTCAACAATTGATCTTCGATGGAAATGGCAGGACATGGGAGAACGCATCTGAGGTTGTTTCGTACGTGCCGATGCTGCGTAACTGGATGCCGGAGTGTACAGAGCTTATCGATTCCGATTACAGAGACGATAAAAACTGGCTGGCGATCAATCTCAAGAAGCCGAAGACAATTCCGTTTAAGGGACAGTTGAACCACCGGATTGTTATTGAAGCACGTACTGAGTCAATCGGAATGGGCAAGGGGCTACAGGCCTTTAGCATTGCTCGAATTATCACAAAGCTGGAGAAGCCAGAAGAACGTGATGTTGCGTTTGAGGAACATTCCGCAATTCTCGACTTTCTTTCGATCATATACGGTCAACCTATTGGTTTTTCTGAGCGAAGCGTTAGCTCGAGTAGCAATCCGGTACTTGACCTCAATCATCGACCAATCGATCCTGACTATTGGGAGGAGTGTAGAGTCGAAACTTTAGGTAACGAGGATGCTCTGCTTGATATAGAAAAAGGTCGAAATCCTGAGGCGCTAATCCACTATTCCACGGAAAACCCCGAAGTTCTTTCTCACTGGCTAGAGTTCTGGGCAAATAATAAGCCCGGTGTCGATGCTTTAAAAAGAGCTTTATCCGAAAAGATCTCTTGGGAGAATCGGCTGTTAAATGTAGCAGTTGCGGTAGAGGAATTCGGGCACAGAATACCTGGCCAAGTAGAGCGGGGAACAGTAGATAACAACTTTCCTGTCTATCTAAAACGGATATGCCTTAGCATGCCAAGGATTGCAATGTTGCAGCCTGCGCAATGGGCTAGCCGATTTAACACCGCTTACAAAGGGATCAAGCATGCCGATAATGATTATCCTGAATTTGCAGAAATCGTGCGAACAGCAGAACAAGGCATTAACTGGCTTAGAGCCTGGTGTTGTTTCCAAGTCGACCCCCACAATCCGATTATGGACTACACCTGGAGCCGTATAACCAACATTGAAGAGTTCTATCCGAAATCGCAGGATGAATTAGATAATGACAATTGGGCAATTCTGTTGACGGACGAGGAATGGAAGCAGGAAAGCGCTCGGTTAACTAAAGCGAATAGTAGCTTCCGTTGGAATCACGCGGATGTAGATGTATTGGATACTAGTGATCAAAACAGTGATGTTGAAGAAGGACATGGAGACTAGGCTCCAACTTGGCGCTCTCGGGTCTGACTAGTGAAAAATCGTTAAGGTTGATCTGCTCACACTTAGCCAGCTAACTTAGTCATACCCTCTTTGTACCCACAACCCGTGTTCTGTTAATGCAGGCCATTTTGAACCATCGGGTTTGTGGTCGGCGAGCGCTATAGTCCTAGCTATCCTTCCTGGGGGAGCCGTAATCAACCATTTGACGGGCTACTTCCAAAATGCGTTTGAGATCAGCGGGCATGTCTTCTTGCTTGGACTGTGCTGCTACGCGTGCTAGAACCCCGGCTTTCTTGGCTTTTCGCAAGTCTGAAGGGAGACCAAACTCCTTAGACATCATGGTAAAAGATGGCCAATTATGGAGCTCTGCCTCCAGATCGTGGCTGAGGATACCGACGTATCGACCTACTTGACTGCCTCCACCCCACTCAAAATCTTCTAAGCCTTCACCGAAACCCGATTCTCGCGCCTTTTTAATGAAACTGTCCACGGCCGATTGCCACCTGTTCAGTAAGCTCTGTTGTTTATTGACGGCTATTTGTAGGTGCTCTGTGTTTTCGAAGTCTGGTGCGCACTTGAATTGTGTCCTAATTGCATTTTGCGATTTTTCTTGTGCGGTTTTCAGTGCAATTTCACTATCTGAATCGCCATCCCTCACCACGAAAACGGGCACCCCAAAATCTTGGATGAGCTGTGCCATGTCGAGTAATGAATCTGATCCGGCTGCGACCGCCACCGATATGCCCAGATCTCTCAACGTTAGTCCGTCATCACCGCAAGGCACGGTGTCGAAAATCGCTCGTTCGGTATCTCCCTCGACGATCAATGCTGCTCTTGAAAAGAGGCTCTCTATGACACTTTCAAGAAAATACTTGTCTAGCTCACCGCTTGCATTCTTTTCTTTTAAAACACCTTGGACACTTGGCCGATTCGCTTTTGAACCGGTGGGAGAATTTTCCACCCTAAAAATGTTGTGAATTTCATTGGGGTCCAAGAAATATGGGCTATGGGTTGCCAAGACAAACTGCACATTGCCGGTGCGAGCGGCGTTGGCGAAAGACCTCGCCATCATGCGAGCTTGGACAGGGTGTTGGTAAACCTCCGGTTCTTCAACGAACACAATTAGGGAGCTTTGCTGGTCTTCGCGGTGGTTTTGCTTGTTGTCGCGATCTTCGCCTCCGGTTGACTCAGGCGCAGTTCTTGACTCTGCGGTTGCTTGGAGCAAAGCTAAGAGCGTTGCTCGCTGAACCCCGTGGCCCTCACTTTCGATGAAAAAATCGCGCTCCCCCCGTCGCATTCTCGATTGTGCAACCGGATTAGCTCTAGGCGCCCAGTCTTGTAAGCCAACTTCGAACTTAATCTCGATGCCTGGCAAGTATTGCCTCAAATGATGATTGACCTGTCCTGCGCGTTCGTTCAAATGATCGTCAGCGGCCTCGCTTACGGTCGTTTCGAGCTCATTGAGAACTGATTGGTTTCGTTCAGTCCAACTGTTAATCGACCTGCTGACAACGCCCTTCAGGATATCGCCAAGCAATAGCTGGAGTGCTGAACTTTTTCCTGAAATATCGAACTGGCCAGTGAGATCAGGCGCGGCTGGGATGAAAACGAAACCTGAATCAACTTTGAGCTTATCGGAACCAACTGCTCCAAAGAAATGATTCGCATCCTCATCGTTAATCGATTCAAGGTGTTTGTGATTCTCTGAATCGGCTTCCCAATTGTCGAGTATTTCGAGTAGTTCTTGCTTTGAAGTCTTACTGTTTATGTTTAGGTCTGCAAAAAGCTTATTAGAAGTCATTAGCTGCTCAGCTAGCTTGCGTTGACCAGACACCGTTTTTTCTTTTCGGATGTTCTTGAAGGATGGGCAGACTAAACGCTCGCCGTAAAGCTTAGAAGGTCTTCCCACACCGCCAACACGCGTGAGTACGATTTCTTCACCCCTAGCGTAGGGGCCAAAGTTTTCGTGATCGAGTTCTGTTAAATTATCGAATGTTACAGTGACCTTGACGTCTGGAAGTGTCGCCAAGTCCGGTTCTCCGATCTCTTCAGAAAAGACATCAGTACTCATGAGCTCGAAGTTCTCAAAGAACCACCTTACCGCGTGAAGAATGGATGATTTTCCTCCACCGTTGTAGCCGATGAACGTCGTGTATGGGCCAATTGCTTCGTCGAAATTTGCGATTGCTCTGAAATTTTCGATACGCAGATGCTTAATTTTCACGTTTGTAAAGGTAACAAATGTTACCCGCGTTGTCTTGACGTTAGACGAGAGCCTCGGCGATTGATAAGTCCTCGTTGGCCATTGGCATTTGACTGATCGGTGTGGAGTTCAGTTGCCAAATCGCAATTTTCGGGCAACGACTTCGTGAATCAATTGATTGGAGTGGCCTGCTTAGCGCGTTATTGTACCCACAACCCGTGTTCGGGCAAATCCGAACTACTTCGAACACTGGTGGTCTCGCTGGCGGCCACTCATAGTCCGGATGAACTCAACCTAGTCCTCGTCGATTTCAAAGGCGGGGCGACATTTTTGGGCTGTGAGTCATTGCCGCATACCTCTGCGGTGATCACCAACCTTGATGATGAAGCGATCCTGGTTGAACGGATGTTTGATGCGATATCTGGGGAACTCAACCGTCGACAGGAAGTGCTGCGAGCCGCGGGTAACCTGGCGAATGTCACCGAATATACGGCTGCGCGGCTGGGCTGACGCAATGACCTGAAACCGCTGCCCGCATTGGTCATTATTGTCGATGAGTTTTCCGAGTTGTTGGCTGCGCATCCTGATTTCGCGGACCTTTTCGTTGCAGTTGGTCGCTTGGGAAGATCTCTGCACGTTCATCTTCTGCTGGCCAGTCAGCGGTTGGAAGAGGGCAGACTGCGTGGGCTAGATTCGCATCTGTCGTATCGGATCGGGCTGAAGACATTCTCCGCGGCAGAATCTCGGCAAGTACTTGGTGTCACTGATGCCCATCACTTACCAGCGAGTCCTGGCGCAGGCTATCTCCGCCATGACGCCGATGAACTCAGTAGATTTCAAGCTGCCTATGTTTCTGGCCCCCTTGCACGGAGGAACACCACAATCCCGCCAGGTGGATGGCAACAACAAGTGGCACTGTTTAGCGGCTGGGAGCAGTTCGAGAATACTCAAGACTTAGAGACCACTGAGGTGCTAGATGAGTCGACCACGCTCTTAGCGACGGTCGTCGAGCTCTCCCGCGCAACAGCTGCTGCACGAGGCATGATCGCCCACCAAATCTGGCTTCCACCGCTGCCTGACTTTGTGGATTTAGCAGGCGTTGCGGAGGAACGAGATTTCCTCTCTGCGGTTATTGGGGTCATCGACCTGCCTTATCACCAACGCCAAGATCCGCTAGTTGTCGATCTTTCAGCCGGTAGTGGGCATATAGCAGTTTGCGGCGGGCCACAGACCGGAAAATCTACTACGTTGCGGACGTTGGTTGCTTCGTTGGCGGCAACTCATCAGACCGAGGCTATTCGCTTTTATATTCTTGATCTGGGCGGGGCCACCCTGTCTACTCTCGGCAGGCTGCCACATGTGGCAGGCCATGCTGGGCGTCAAGATCCCGCGCGGGTGAGACGGATCATCGATGAGGTCGCGGGGCTGGTAGATGCGCCAGAATCGCGCCACACCATTCTTGTTATCGATGGTTGGCACACCATTGTGGCAGATTTTGAGGACCTTATTGAACCCCTCACCAGGCTGGCCGCAGATGGGCCTTCCGCACGGGTGCATGTGGCAATTTCTACTCCTCGATGGACGGTGTTGCGCCCAGCGATCCGAGATTTGATCACTCATCGTTTGGAATTGAAGCTGGGCGAGGCGATGGACTCGTTGATCGATCGGAAGGCGCAGCAGAAACTCCCGACCCTGCCTGGAAGAGGACTTACTGATCAGGGAAAACAAATGCTTATCGCGTTGAGTTCGAACCAGGATCTTGCCCATATCGCCGCCACTGTGACAGCGGAAGGTCAAGAGCCAGTGCCGAAGCTACGGGTTCTGCCTGAAGCGCTCGTACTCGATGATCTAGAACCTGAGCGGGGGATTGGTATTGGTCTCGGCGGGCCACAGTTGGAGACGATCTCGTGGGACCCCGGTACTAGCCCGCACCTAGTGTGCATCGGCGGCCAAGGCTCCGGAAAATCTACCTTCCTAGAAACCGTCATTGCCGGTATTTCCCGCATAGGTCGAGCATCGGCACGCATGGTCGTCATCGATCATCGACGTTCCCATCTTGGAAAAATTCCTCAGGAGATGATTGCTGCCTACTCCGCCACCACGTCGGCGACTCAATCCACGCTTGCCGACGTCGTGTCCACCGCTACTGCCAGGCTCCCCGGTCCAGAGATCACTCCAGCTGAATTGGTCGAACGTTCTTGGTGGTCAGGGCCAGAGATCTACCTCGTTATCGATGATCTTGACCTAGTAGCCGATCATCTTCTGCATCCACTGGTGGAGTTGTTGCCACACGCCCGCGACATTGGTGTGCACCTAGTACTGGCACGAAAATCGGGCGGAGTGGGACGTGCTGCCTTTGGCGCATTTCTCTCGGCAGTGCGGGATCAGACTCCCGCGGTGATGCTGCTGGATGCTGATCGTGAGGAGGGGGCAATCTTTGGGATCAAGCCGGTTTCTCAACCACCTGGTCGTGGAACTTGGCAGATCCGCGGAGAGACCGTCGGCATGTGCCAGGTTGCGCTCTCCGAGACCGGAGAGAAGGTAGCGCATTGAGTGCACCAACTGTCCCGGGAACGTTGAGTATCACGGTATTAGAGACCGCCACCATCTTCGAAGGCCCAGATACGGTCTACCGCTATGACCTGCCAGGAAGCGGGATTATCGATGGGTGGGCGCTGCCTGCGGTCATCGATCAGGCCCGTGAACTTGGCAGTCTCCATTGGCCTGAAGTAGAGGTCGTTGTTGATGCTGATGGACCGACTACAGAGATTCTCACCCGGACGCTGTTGAACAAAGGGGTGGCCGCTTATCCTGCGGAGGTCGTTCGTGAACATCCTCTTCCGCCCGATAGCGGGGAAATCGAGATCACCAGACCAACCGACTCTGCTGCTCGTGGGCGTCACCGAATTAGTGGCGGTGGGAGGCTGCATCCCTTCCACTTGGTGTTAGCGGTGGTGGTCGTTGTTGTCGTGGGAGTGAGCTGGTGGATCGTTGATGGAGCTGAGAGCTCATCGAGTGCGTCGGGCTTGCCGACATTCGCTGAGCCGACGCCGTCGATAAGCAGTGATCTGAGGGCAAGTGGCTCGGATCTAGCGGATCCGAGCGAGACCCTAGAGGATTCTGAAACGGCGCAGGTGATCCTGGAACATAGCGGTCTCCGGATCGCAGCCCCAGGCGGTTTTCGGATAGAGAGTCGAGATGATGGGTTACTAGCTACCGGTGATGATCCGAATCTGCGGATTCATCTAGCAGCAGAACCGGTCTACTCAGTGCCTTCGGTAGAGGTTCTCAAGCAGGTCACCACGATGGTGGAAGCGGATGAGACGCTCGAAGGGCTCGAATCGGCGGAGACCCCAGACGGTCAACAGATCATGCGCTATCGAGAGCTGCCGGGTGATGGCTCGGAGGTTTCTTGGGGTACTTGGGTGGAAGCAGGCCGTCAGTTCAGCGTTGGTTGCCAGACTCGTCAGCAGCCGACTCTTCCGCAAGAAGCGGCCTGCGCGATGGTGCTAGAGAGCATGGAGCTGACCGGATAATTCTGAGGTTTTCACCAGGGTCGGGAACCGATGATCTATGAGTGGAGTCCAACAGTCGTGGAAGGATCGAGGCAGTGATTCTTCTGGGGGAGTGGCGGGGAAATTCCTATCGCCACTGGCAACATCAATCTCATATTCGAGGAGGGGCGAATTCATGGCTGAACTATTTAAGACTGAAGCCGACGTGATGCTGGCTACCGCCGGCCGCGTCGATAACACCAACACCGAAGTGCAAGGTGAGCTCTCACGTCTGCAGGGCGTCGTCGACGGTGTCCGTGGAAGCTGGGCAGGAAGTGCGCAGGTCAGCTTCGATGGGCTTATGCAACGCTGGAATGCCTCTGAGCGCGAGCTACAAGAAGCACTGACCAGCATTTCTGACAACATCCGAACCAATGCTCACAGCTTCGACAACATTGAAGCAGAAAATGCCCAGACCTTCACATCCGTCGGCGGCCAGGGCCTAGCCCTCTAAGCGGACTAATCGAAACCTCAAGGAGCACTGACTATGGATGCAATCAAATATCAGTTCGGGGCAATCGAATCTGCCGCCGCCGACATTAACGCGACTTCGGGTCGTATCAACTCATTGCTGGCTGACCTGAAGTCTCAGATCCAACCCATGGTTGCTACCTGGGAAGGCGATTCCGCGGCTGCGTATCAGCAAGCACAGGCGAAATGGGATAATTCCGCAGCTGAGCTCAACACCATCTTGTCTACGATTGCGCGCACGGTGGCGCAAGGCAACGATCGGATGAGTGATGTTAACCGGATGGCAGCTGCCAGCTGGGGATAGAAAAATAGCGGGCTGAAGAAGGCTACAGATCGCAGGAAAACGGTAGTCGTGTTTCCTAAGCTTTTCAGCTCCGATTGAAACACTGACCGTCCACGGCAGGAGCTTTGCTGCTCTTGCCGTGGACGGTTTTGGTCTTCTTGGTGCCAGTGCTCTAAAGTGGAATATCTGTGTGTGCTCGATCGACGTGCTGAATGGTCGTTGAGTCATCCTGCGGGTCTCCACCGGCCGCCGGGGATGGGTAGAGCGCACAGTTTATTCGGCCGGCAGCCCTCAGACAGACTTTCAAGGAGTCATTTTGTCTACTTTCCACCCGAAGAGCGGTGACATCGCCCGTAAGTGGTACGTCATCGACGCCACCGATGTGGTCTTGGGTCGACTCTCCTCCCACGTAGCAGATTTGCTGCGCGGCAAGGGTAAGCCCCAGTACGCACCAAACGTCGACTGTGGCGATCACGTTATCGTGATCAACGCCGACAAGGTTCACATCTCCTCCAACAAGCGCGAGCGTGAGATGCGCTACCGCCACTCCGGTTACCCGGGTGGTTTGAAGTCCATGACCCTTGGTAAGGCTCTGGACACTCGCCCCGACCGCGTAGTCGAGGAGGCAATCACCGGAATGATGCCGCACAACAAGCTCTCCGCTGCCTCCGTTAAGAAGCTGCACGTTTTCACTGGCTCTGAGCACCCCTACGCTGGCCAGAAGCCCGAGACCTTCGAGATCAAGCAGGTGGCACAGTGACCGATCAGAACCTGAACGACGACGCCAACGTTGCAGAGGTTGCGGATATCGACGCCGCTACCGCAGCAACCGAGGAATTCAACTACACCATCGGTGACGCAGTTGCTCCCGAGGTTGAGGCTGAGGACGACGCCGAGGCTGCTGCCCCGGTCGAGCTCGAAGGCCCGCTGCAGACCGTTGGTCGCCGTAAGCGCGCCATCGCTCGTGCACGCATGGTCGCCGGTACCGGCGAAATCACCTGCAACGGCCGTTCGCTGGATGACTACTTCCCGAACAAGCTGCACCAGCAGGACATCCTGGCACCGCTGACGCTCCTCGAGCGCGAGGGCCAGTTTGATATCAAGGCCAACATCTCCGGTGGCGGCCCGACCGGTCAGTCCGGCGCCCTGCGCCTGGCTATCGCTCGTGCACTGATCATCTACAGCCCCTCCGATCGTGCGGCGCTGAAGAAGGCAGGCTTCCTGACCCGTGACGCTCGTGCAGTCGAGCGCAAGAAGGCCGGTCTGCACAAGGCACGTCGCGCCCCGCAGTACTCCAAGCGCTAAGCTTCGAGCCTTATTTTCACTACGAATGCCGTTCCACCGTCTCCGGTGGGACGGCTTTTGTCGTTTCAGTGGAACTTAAGAAGGCCTCTGCGATTGAGTTCGTAGCTTCTCTGGCTCACGCTGACCCAATGTGGATAGGTGTAAGCAGGGAGCATCTTCTTCAGATTGCCCGATTGGGCAGAGGTGGCAACCCAGTGCAGGAACGTGAGATTGAGAGGGCATAATGGTCAACATGACTCGACTCTTCGGCACTGATGGCGTTCGTGGCCTCGCCAACAAGGATTTGACCGTATCCATGGCATTGTCGCTGGGTGGGGCAGCCGCTGACGTGCTCACTGCGGATCGCAAATCGAGTGACCTGCGTCCGACCGCCATCATCGGCCGAGATCCACGTGTCTCCGGAGAAATGCTCGCAGCAGCGCTAGCTGCCGGAATGGCTGCGCGTGGGGTGGATGTACTGCGCGTCGGTGTGATCCCCACCCCAGGTGTTGCCTTCCTGACTGATGCTTATGGGGCTGACATGGGCGTGATGATCTCGGCCTCTCATAATCCGATGCCTGACAACGGGATCAAGTTTTTCTCGACCGGTGGGCGCAAGCTCCCAGATGTCGTAGAAGACAAGATTGAAGCTGCTATGACGGAGCTATCGGCCACTGGCCCGACCGGTACCGGTATTGGCCGGATCATTGAAGAAGCCCCAGACGCGATGGATCGTTACTTGGCTCATCTGGCGGAATCTGTGCCGACCAGCCTGGCAGGTATCAAAGTTGTCGTGGATACCGCTAACGGCGCAGCTTTCGAAGTTGCTCCTGCCGCCTATCGGGCAGCCGGTGCTGAAGTTATCGCCATTCATGACCAACCGGATGCTTATAACATCAATGACAATTGCGGTTCTACGCACATTGAAGAGGTCCAACAAGCAGTCCTTGAACACGGCGCTGACTTGGGACTGTCCCACGACGGCGATGCGGATCGTTGCTTGGCCGTTGACGCCGAGGGCAATGTCATCGATGGTGACCAAATTATGGCGATTCTCGCAGTGGCGATGAAAGAAAAATCAGAGCTCCGCAAGAACACTCTGGTGGCTACCGTCATGAGTAACCTTGGCCTCAAGATCGCCATGGAGCAGCAGGGCATCGAGGTCCGTGAGACCAAAGTCGGCGACCGCTATGTCCTCGAAGAGTTGAACGCCGGCGGCTTCAGCCTCGGTGGTGAGCAATCTGGTCACCTGGTGCTCCCAGACCATTGCACCACCGGTGATGGCACGCTGACTGGCCTGAAACTCATGGCTCGGATGGCAGAAACCTCCACCTCAATTGCTGAATTAGCCAGTGTGATGAAGATTTTGCCGCAGGTGCTGATCAACGTCCCGGTCGAGAATAAGTCAGTCATCATGAACGATGAGCGCGTGTTGGAGGCTATCTCCGCGGCGGAGATCGAGCTTGGTTCCACCGGTCGAGTCCTCTTGCGCGCTTCAGGAACAGAAGAGCTTTTCCGTGTCATGGTTGAGGCTTCTGAAAGTGAGCATGCCCGCAAGGTTGCCGGCCGTCTAGCTGCGATCGTTGCGTCAATTTAGGTTTTAGCGGGAACCACCTGCCCCCTCTCAAAGTCCAACACTGGTGAAGGCCAGTCGAGGAATTGGAGGGGGATTTTCATGTCCGGAATCAGTCTGGATCACACTGCAGCATTGGCAGCGCTGGAAGCCCTAGCGGTCGAAGGAAAACAACAGCACCAGAGACATACTGCAGCGACACCTGCTTTGCTTACGTCAGCTGTTGGCCGTGATTTCGCAGCTCAGGGGAAAGCTATCGCGGAGATGCTTGAGCGGGTGCACTCCCGAGGAAGAGAGTGCATCGAAGCAGTCCAAACCACTACTCAAGCGGCTGCTGAGCAAGTGCAAGTATTTCGCGGAGTAGATGTGGATTTTGCTGAGCAACTCCGAGGAAATCCATGACCGCCCCGATCGCAGTGGCCGGCTATCGGGGAGCCGTTGAGCTGCTGCGGCAGGCTTCTCGTGGTTCCTATCGTGGACCGATGGTGCCAGCGGCTGAACTCATGGAAAGGGTTATGGCTACTGATGGTCTAGACCCCGGCGCGCTGTTGGAACAAACACGTCTGGCCGCCGGATCCAGTGATTCCACGTCCATGCGAGGTGGAATCTTCCAGCAGGTTACTGAGTTTATCTCTCAAGCTGCTCTCGGTGAGATTCTCGGCCGCCTCAGTGACACTGTTCGAGATTTCTTTGATAACCGAGAACAATCTCAGGAATTGGAGCACTCCGCAGAATCAGCAGGCGAAGCCCTCACCGATATCGAAGAAGTATCAGAGACTGGAATTGATGAGATTGTCTTGGCATTGCGCGCTGTTATTGAACAGCTAAGTGGATTCCTCGGCAGCCTCGATCCTGCTGAATACCCACATGAGTTTGCTGAATGCGTGGCTAGCGGAGCTGACCTCATTGATTCTGCCGGGGCTGGCATTATCGGTTGTTGTCAGGACCGGGATGAGGCGGTCGCCGGATGCTTGAATGAATTGCTTGATCGCGGCAACGCAGTATGTGAGAGCAATGGGAGTTATGTCGAACCGGAGGTGGTCTCTTGCGAGAGCTCACCTACAGCTCCAGTGGCGGAACCTAGTACCCAAGATTGTCCCACTTTGCCGCAATCTGCGGGCTCGAGTTCATCGGCTCCGGCACTGCCAACCTGCCCACCTACCGCGGCTCCTACCGGTTCCGAATCCCTTGCCCAGGCTCAAGGCGGTACCGGAGTCGTCGGGGAGACCTTCGCAGCCTCATCGACAGCACAGACAGCACAGACAGCACAGACAGGACAAGGGACAGTGTCCGCACAAGAGTGCCCAACGCTAGTCGTCGACAAGCAAGAGTGCCCAACGCCAGCCGTGGTTGAGGAGTGCTCGGAGTCCACAGCTGAAAGTGGGCAGTGTAATGGTGTGCTCGGAGCGTTGGGAATTGGCGTAGCACTGATCGGACTAGGTCTGCTGCTCCACGCCTGTGAGGAGGCCGCAGCGTGTGCGGAGGTCCCAGCGGATACGCTAGAGACAGAACCGGAGCCAGAGCCACCTGCTCCGGAGCCTGAAACACCCGCCGAGCCTTCACCACCGTCATCACCTGACGAGGTGATTGCCCCGCCGGAAGCGTTAGCGGAGGTTGAAGAACCACCGGCTCCGCCGAAAAAGAACCTTCCGATTGTTGAGACAGCTGCCGTAGAGAGTTTTGATAACCCACCGCTGGCGGAGCAGCCCCAGGCAGCGGCCGATTCATACTCAGCTAGTGAATTGGTAGAACCAGCCCCTGTGGAGACACCGGGTGGAGCAAGAAAGGCAGGTAAGTGGTGATGGAATTCGAGGAGTTTTCACGCCAATTCCGGAAGCGGACCACTCAGCGAATGCTCGAGTTTGAGAAGGCATTAGCCAAAGCACAAGAAAGAGTCGAAAGGACTGCTACTGCGCCAAGGCCAAACGCTGCCCGGTCTCAGCCTCAACGGGGACAACCGCGGGGCCGAGTACAGAGCGTGCTCAGAAAGAGTTGAGCGTGGTTAGCTGAGCGAGAGGGGCGTCGATTCAGCCTGGGGGCCAGCCTTGGCTGAAAGGTCGGATCCGGTGAAGGATTCAAAGTGCTTGCCCTCAGCTAGTGCTGCAGAAAACCCGGCGTATTTCTTTTGGGAGTCGAGTTGATGAAGCAAGAAACCGGTGAGGAGGCCGCGGGCGGTCTCTTGGGCAGCGTTTTGAGATCGACCAATACCCAAAAACATTCTCAGGACGGCGCCTTCGCTGAATCCCAGCTGGCTGCCCTTAGTCATTTCCCGGTAGGCAACTGTGCCTGCCCAGTTCTCAGCGATGCGGGCTGGATTACCAGCGTCGAAAAGATCCTTCTTGCCGCTTCCAATGATGAGGCCGGGAGCTTGGACAGATTGAGCAGCAGCGTAGACAGGGGGAGCAGTCACTGCTGGGTAGAGCGCACCGACTGCCTTAACCGTCGGGTTGCCTGCAGCTGCCAGAATTGCGGCGCCGGCACCCATACCGTGGCCAGCAATACCGAGCTTGCCGGGAGAAACGGTGACGTTTCCATTGCCCAGCTTCACGCCAGCGGCGATCTGCAGGGCAGTTTCTAGATCGGCGGAGAACCCACGATGATCCGGGATGAGTCCGGATTCGGTATCCGGGGCCACGACCACGATGCCCCAGCTGGCTAGATGGCGCAGGGTGGCGTGGTAGGCCTTGACCGAACGCAGCCAATCATGTCCGAAGGCGATGGCGGGCACATTGCTGCCTTCTGCCGGGGCGTAGACCTTGCCCGCCATACCGGCATAACTGAGGTCGCCGACGAGCACACGGTGCGGGCCGCGCTTGGAGAGTTGGGCCAGGTGCTTCTTCAGATTCTCAGACACGTTTACCAGGATAGTGCAACCATCTTTCAAGGACTGGACAAGCGTTCATTCTTGTCGGATGGATCCGGAATACTTGGTCGGCATACTCGCTTGGTGTGGGTCTTTTATACGTGCATACAGCAAACTCCACTACAGTTGCCCTCATGTGTGGAATCGTTGGATACGTCGGTAATCGTCAGGGTCTCAATCTTGCGCTGGATGCGTTGCGTCGGATGGAATACCGCGGCTACGATTCTTCCGGAATCGCAGTCGCTGGTACCGATGAGCAGGGTGATCCAGTTATTAACATGGTCAAGCATGCCGGTAAGTTGGCTAATCTTGAGGCTCGGATTGCAGAAATCGGTGAAGATCAGCTCAGGGGCACCACCGCCATTGGGCATACCCGTTGGGCCACCCATGGGCGTCCGACCGATAGCAATGCGCATCCGCATATGTCTTTTGACGGTCGAGTCTCGATCGTGCACAACGGCATTATTGAGAACTTCGCTGTGCTTCGCACCGAGATTGAACAGGCAGGGGTGGAGCTGAAATCCGAGACCGATTCAGAGGTCGCAGCTCATCTTCTGGCTTTCGCTTATAACGATGGGCCTACCGCAGGTGACTTCCGGGCATCGGCACTGGCCGTGCTGGATCGCTTGGAAGGTGCTTTTACCCTGCTGTTTATGCATGCTGATCATCCGGACCAGATCATTGCTGCGCGCCGTTCCACACCGCTGATCGTCGGAGTGGGCGAGAATGAGATGTTCCTCGGCTCCGATGTCGCTGCTTTTATCGAGTTCACTAAAGAAGCCGTGGAACTTGACCAGGACAACGTGGTCATCATTTCCCGCGATGGCTATGAAGTGCTCAACTTTGATGGTTCGGCCGCAGAAGGCAAACCTTTCACCATCGATTGGGATCTGGCAGCAGCGGAAAAGGGCGGCTACGACTCTTTCATGATGAAAGAGATCTTTGAGCAGCCGGCCGCTGTGCGGGACACTCTGGTCGGCCATTTCAGCGACGGTCGAGTAGTTCTGGATAAGTTCGATATTTCCAACACGGATTTGAAGAGCATCAACCAGGTGTTCGTTATCGCCTGTGGTTCGGCTTATCACTCCGGGCTGCTGGCTAAATATGCCATTGAGCACTGGGTGCGTATCCCGGTACAGATCGAGGTAGCCTCCGAGTTCCGCTACCGTGATCCGGTTCTTGATGAACGCACTTTGGTGCTGGCTATTTCCCAGTCCGGGGAGACTGCTGACACGCTCGAGGCCGTCCGGCACGCAAAGACTCAGGGCGCGAAGGTACTTGCGGTGTGTAATACCAACGGCTCGCAGATCCCGCGCGAGTCCGATGCTGTTCTCTATACTCACGCTGGCCCAGAAATCGGAGTGGCCTCTACCAAGGCTTTCCTGGCTCAGGTAGCTGCCAATTACATTGTCGGTCTGGCATTAGCCCAGGCTAAGGGGACAAAGTACCCAGATGAGATCCAGGAGATCTGGGAGACGTTGGAAGAGATCCCAGGCAAGGTTCAACAGGTGTTGGACTCTCAAGAATCCATCAAGCAGCTCTCTGATGAACTGGGGCGAGTTGACACCATGCTCTTCCTTGGCCGTGGCGTGGGCTTCCCGGTGGCGTTGGAAGGTGCGCTCAAGCTCAAAGAGCTGGCCTATATCCATGCTGAGGGATTCCCCGCAGGCGAGCTCAAGCATGGCCCAATCGCGCTGATCGAAGAGGATTTGCCCGTCGTGGTGGTTGTACCTTCTCCGAGAGGTGTGAAGCTGCTGCATTCGAAGATCGTCTCCAATATCCAGGAGATTCGAGCACGCGGGGCCAAGACCATTGTGATCGCGGAAGAGGGAGATACCGCGGTTGAGCCTTATGCCAATTGGCTCATCACCATCCCTGAATCCTCGACCATTATGCAGCCACTCTTGGCTACTATCCCGCTGCAGTTTTTGGCGGTCAATATCGCTCGGGCCTGCGGAAATGATGATATCGATAAGCCGCGAAATCTCGCCAAATCGGTCACCGTCGAATAAACCAGCACGAGGCTAGATCGGAGGAGCCCAGAAGGCGATACCGGCCAGTCTAGGAATCCTTTTGGGCTCGGTAGTGGCAGAATATGGACTCATGGACCTGCTGAGTACTCGGATTGATCTTGACGCCATCGCTCATAACACCCGTCTGATTAAGGAGCGAGTGGGCAACGCTCGCTTGATGGCCGTGGTCAAAGCCGATGCCTATGGGCATGGTTCAGTGGAAGTAGCTTCGATCATGTCGGCCAATGGTGCAGATGCCTTTGGCGTGGCCACCTTGGCGGAGGCAGTTGCCTTGCGGGAATCGGGCGTCGATAAGCCGATTTTGGCGTGGATTTGGTCGCCAGAACAAGATGTCACGGACGCGCTGGCGATGAATATTGAACTCGGTGTGCCCTCGCTGGCGCATGCTCGAGCATTGGTCGAGGCCGCGATTCCGGCGAAGGTATGCGTCAAAGTTGAGACCGGTTTGCATCGATCGGGAGTAGATGAGGCGCAGTGGGATGAGATTTTTTCTTTACTGCGCGATACTCAGCATTTGACCGTTACTGGTGTGTTCTCCCATTTGGCGTGTGCGGATGATCCCTCCAGCCCCGTCACTGATCGACAGGCTGCGGTGTTTGAACGCGCGATTGCCCGTGCCCGTGATCTGGGGCTGGAGGTTCCGATCAACCACTTGTGTAATTCACCCGGAACTCTCACCCGTCCTGATCTGCATCATGATCAGGTCCGCGTCGGAATTGCGCTCTATGGGTTGGAACCTGTTGCTGGCCGAACCCACGGTCTTCAACCAGCGATGACCTGGCGGGGAAAGGTCATCGTGGTCAAGCCGATCGAGGCCGGGGAGGGCACTAGCTACGGATTGACCTGGAATACTGATGTGCCAGGTCAGCTCGCGGTGGTGCCCTGTGGCTATGCCGATGGTCTGCCGAGGTCTTTCCAAGACCACTTAAAGGTGGGCATTGGCGGAAAGCTCTACCCACAGGTTGGGCGGGTCTGCATGGACCAGATCGTCGTGTGGTTGGGTGACAATGAGTTCGCGGTTGCTCCAGACGATGAAGCCATCATCTTCGGTACCGGCGGGATGTCGGCCACGGAATTAGCTGAGGCTGCCGGCACCATCAACTATGAGATCGTTTGTCGTCCCACCGGCCGGACCACGCGTAGCTATGAGGGAGGGGTGGAACTGTGAATCCCATTTTTCCAGCTTCGGGTACCCGGCGTTTTGAGACCGCTGAGGAGACCCAGTCTTTCGGCCAAGAGCTCGGGAGAGCATTAGAAGCCGGGGATGTAGTCATCCTCGATGGCCCCTTAGGTGCAGGAAAAACCACCTTCACCCAAGGCATTGCCCGGGGTGTGGGAGTCAAAGGTCGGGTGACTTCGCCGACGTTTGTGATCGCACGAGAACACCGGCCGCTTATCGACGGCCCCGTCCTCATCCATGTCGATGCCTACCGCCTAATCGGGGAAGACGGTTCTGGCGATCCCATCGGAGAACTTGATGCTTTGGATCTAGATACTGCGCTAGAGGATGCGGTAGTCATTGCGGAATGGGGTGGGGGACTGGTGGAACAAATCACTCAGTCCTACCTGCTGATTCAGATCGACCGGGAAACTGCTGTGCTGGAAGATCCAGAATCTCAAGCCCGTATTTTCACCTGGAACATCATCGAGGCCTAGCTGGTATTTAAGGTCGCAGCATCGCGTGGGGATCAGTTACGGTCAGGCTGTGGCCGGTAAAACGAAACAAGCGAGCGGGGCGGCCGCCTCCGGCGCCGGGGGCAGCTAGATTGCCGGTCGGCTCGATTTGTCCGCGCCGGCTGAGGACACGCTGAAGATTGGTCGCGGAGACCTCGTAGCCGAGGGTTGCTTGGTAGGCAGCGCGCAGCTGGCCGAGCGTGAATTCTTCTGCCGCAAGGCCGAAGGCGATATTGGTATAGGAGAGTTTTCCGCGTAACCGTTCAACCCCGGCGGAGATGACCTCCTGATGGTCGAAAGCCATCTGCGGTAGTTCTGTGATGGGTTGCCAAGCTAGCCCCTCGCGCAATAGTGGCCACTGTCCCCAGGGCAGCAAACCTAGAAAACAGGTGGCAATGGTTCGATCCCAGGGATCTCGACCGGGGGAGCTTAGCGTCTCCAATTGTTCTAGGTGTGACAGCCAAGACTCCCCGCTTCGGGTGCGTAGATGCCGCAATGCTGATTCTGCGAGGGTCTCGGTGGGCTCGACTGATCCGCTCGGCAATGCCCACTGGCCGGAAAACGGTTCCCGAGTGCGGCGATAAGTCAGAACTTGGAGTTGCTCAGGCATCCCATCAATCACGCTGAGCCTTAAAACCGCCAAGACTGCCTCGTGCCGGTATTTAGCTACACCCTCTTGATCGCGCAGGGCAGCAGGCATCCGGTTGGCGTCATCGTAGGAGTACACGGGGATGGATGATAGCATCCTTGCTAGTTTTCGACTCGTAGTCGTAAACCCCTGAGGAGGGACGATGTCATCAATGTCTATGACCAGCATGCTGGCCACAGCAGAGCCGAGCTGGCGACGTGAGACCAGCGTGATCATTATTGGATCGGGAGCCGCAGGCTTGGCAGCCGCGGTTCGGCTCGCCGATGCGCAGGTGCCAGCGGTGGTGCTGACCCGCGCCACGGAACCGGGCGAGTCTGCTACCGATTGGGCACAAGGTGGCCTGGCAGCTGTCTTCGACGCGGAGGATTCCGCCAATTCGCACGTGGTTGACACCCTCATTGCCGGTGCTGGTTTATGCGAACCAGCAGCAGTGCGAACCCTAGTTGATGCAGCCCCCCAAGTAATTGGCCGACTCATCGAGTTGGGTGCAGATTTTGATCGCACCATCGACGGAGTCGGGTTTGATCTCCATCTCGAAGGTGGTCACAGTGCCCGCCGCATCCTGCATGCCCGAGGCGATGGTTCCGGACACGAAGTCGAAAAGACGCTGGTTGATACTCTGCGCAGTCGGCTAGATCGGTCAGGGTGCAGCGTCCGGTTACGCACTGGCTTGCGGGCCATTGATGTACTTACTGATGTACACGGTCATGCCGCAGGTATTCGGGTACGAGATTCGGCGGGCCATATTGGAGAGCTGCTGGCGCCTTCGGTCGTGTTAGCTACCGGTGGTGCAGGTCAAGCCTGGACACTGACCTCTAATCCGTCGGTAGCGACCGGCGACGGGCTGGCGATGGCGTGGCGCGCCGGGGCAGTATTGCGTGATCTGGAATTTGTGCAATTCCACCCAACGGTTCTTCACGTTCCTCGTTCTGGCGGGCGTGACGTGTTGGTTTCCGAGGCGGTGCGTGGCGAAGGCGCCATCTTGATCGACCATGCCGGAGAACCTGTCATGGCCGGGGTTCATCCGTTGGCGGATCTTGCCCCGCGCGATGTCGTAGCATCCACGATGTATGCCCGCATGCTGGCTTCTGGGGAAGACTGTTTGCTTCTCGACGCCCGTCATTTCGGCCAGCAGATGTGGGAGACGAAGTTTCCAGGAATCCTCCAACTGCTGCGGGAGCGTGGTGTTGATCCAGTTGTCGATCCCATTCCGGTGCGGCCCGGTGCTCACTACTTCTGCGGTGGCGTGGCTGCGGATATGGATGGAGTCACCGGAGTTCCCGGGCTTTATGCCATCGGCGAGGTGGCCTCGACAGGTGTCCAAGGGGCCAACCGTTTAGCTTCTAACTCCATGCCAGAGGCATTGGTGATGGGCGATCGATTGGGTGGAAAACTGGCGAATTTTGGCCCCGGCCCTTCGCCGGTACCGATTACTCGTCCAACCTCGCCAATTATCGCTTCCTCTGCCCGTGCGCAGATCAACGAGATTATGGATGTCAAAGTCGGAGTCCTGCGGGATGCCGGACGACTGGGTGAAGCCATTAATGAGCTTGCTGAATTACCTGTTGTCTCTGAAGCTGATCCCGGTGCTTGTGATGAGGATTGTTTGGATGCCACTGCGCTGGCTACCGTGGGTAGCTTGATCGCTAGAGCGGCGTTAGAACGAACTGAGTCACGTGGCGCTCACCGGCGCGCCGACTATCCCGAGAGCTCTGCCAACTGGGAGGTCCATCTATGTCTGATCGGTGGGGTGGGCGGGCACGTGCAGACCGTCCGAGAGCCAATTGGTGAGGACATGTCAGCGGTGGTGTGATAAATCTGACGGCCCAGAGTTCGTCGTCCATTTGCCACGATTCATCGCGAAAGGGACAATGAAACACAACTAATCTCACACCAGTGAGCGAGGAAGTCCACGTGTTCGGGCATCCTTGTGACCGTTGACTAGAGGAGCCGTTTATCGTGCTCGATTTTCTTGCTCTCAACCCCCTGATCGCGCTGATTACCATCCTGGCTTTTGGCTTGGCTTTGGGAAAAGTACGCGTTTTCGGTATTTCCTTGGGTGCGGCGGCGGTGTTTTTCGTGGCTTTGGGGCTGGCCACTGCCAACCCAGAGATCCAGATTCCGCCTTTAATTTTCCAATTGGGCTTGGCAATGTTCGTCTATGCCATTGGTTTGAGCGCGGGCGAACAGTTCTTCTCTGAGTTCCGTAGCCGCGGCTGGCGGTTGACGGTGTTTATGATCGGTCTATTGGTGGCACTCGTGGGATTTGGTTATCTCATGATTCGACTATTCAATCTTGACTCGGCTACTGGCGCCGGTATGTTTGCAGGCTCGCTATCGTCCACTCCAGGTATGGCTGCCATTGTGGGAATGGTGGAGGAAATCGATCCAGCTCGCGCTGGCGAACCAGTGGTCGGTTATTCGCTGGCCTACCCCGGAGCCGTGCTGGGCACGATTTTGGTGGCTGCAGTCGGGGCCAAGCTACTCAAGGTCAACCACGTCGCTGATGCTCGAGCAGAAGGCCTGATCATCGCGCCATTGGAATGGCAGGGCGTGCGCATTGGCCCCGGCATTGAAGGGACAGTCGGTAGCTTGCCCACGATTGCTGGTGCAGAGATTATCGCTACCCGCATCATCGATGATGAACGCCGGCAGACGTTGGCCGCCCCGACTGATCAATTGCATGAGGGGATGGTGCTGTTGATCAATGGAACTGCAGAATCCATCGAGAAAGCACAGCGTAATTTAGGTGAGCCAGCTGAGGTGACCACTGATGGCAATGACTTGTCGTATCACCGAGTGACTGTGTCTAACCCGCGGATCGTCGGCCGTCATCTGTCTGAGTTGGATACCTTTCATTCTGGATTCCAGATCGCCCGTATTCGTCGCGGTGATCTAGAGGTAGTTCCAAGTCCAGATGATGTGCTCAACTACTCCGACCGAGTACGTGTGGTTGCTCCTCCCAACCGGATGAATGAGGTCCGAGCTTTCCTCGGCGACTCCGAGCGGTCGCTGGCTGCTCCCGATCTGCTGCCTTTTGCCCTCGGCTTGCTTGGCGGGCTGCTGTTGGGTGCAATCCCGATTCCATTGCCAGGCGGTTCAGTTTTGTCCTTGGGATTCGGTGGTGGTCCCATCGTCGCCGGCTTGATCCTCGGTGCCGTGCACCGTACCGGGCCGATCACTTGGACCATGCCCTATCATTCCGTCAACACCGTTAACTCTCTGGGCCTAGCGCTGTTTCTCGCTGGAGTGGGAACTACAGCTGGCGCAGGCTTCCGAGAAGCCCTCACTGACCCGGCTTCTTTGAATTACATGGCAGCTGGCTTGATAATCACTGTGGTTGCAGCGGTGATCACCGTCGTGATTGGTATGCTGGTGCTCAAATTGAAGTGGGATGAAGCGATGGGTGTTGCCGCAGGTACTACCACTAACCCGGCGATCATCTCCTATCTCAATGGCCAGACCGGCACGGAGTTGCCCACGCGCGGTTATGCCACTGTCTATCCCACGGCGATGATCGGCAAGATCATCGCCAGCCAGGTTCTCTTTCTATTGTTATTGCTCTAGGGGAGTAGCCTGACTGTCCACACCGCTCAATAAATCCTCTAAGGAGAACAACCCGTGCGTTTGTCAAAAATCGGAATGGGAATCATTACCGCCGTCCTTGTTGTCTGGGTTGTTGTCCTGGCAGTGATTGTCGGAGCGCGTTCAACTGCCGCGGAGACACAGTTCAGCTCTGCCGGAGCGCTTGAGCGGTCGGTCGCAGCAGTCGAAGAAGAGGGCATGGGAGTCGTTGGTGTCTCTCCTGCGGATATCTACGGTGAAGAATGGATCGCTGCGGCCATCGTCTGTCCTTTTAATACCGAGGAAGACATTGCCCGCGACTTTGAGGCGGATGCCTCCGAGTTGAACCTTGGAGCAGAAGGCGTTCCAGAGGATATCAACTACCTGTTGCTGCGTAGCGCCGATGGTGGTCAGGCATTCGACCGCATTAATCGCTCCGAGATCGACCTATGCACCGTTTCCCTGGGCGGCTATTTCGACGCCCGAGTCATGATGCCGTTGTCTGCCACCGAGGAGGGTGGCTGGGAGTTGTTGACCTAGGGCTATGCTGGTCACGTGCTTGTATTAGCGATTGACACCTCAACCCCCGACCTGGTTACTGGTCTGGTCGAGACCACTACCGGGCAGGTCTATGACCGCATAATCCGTGAGACCCGGGCCCACAATGAGAAGCTCACACCCACCGTCCAAGCTCTGCTTGCCGACGCTGGTGTGGGTTTTTCTGATCTTGATGCAATCGTCGTGGGCTGTGGGCCGGGGCCATTTACCGGACTTCGGGTCGGGATGGCCACTGCCGCCGCATTCGGAGATGCGCTCGATATCGCCGTTCATGGTGTCTGTTCGCTTGATGCCATCGCGCGTCGGCTGCCAGACGTTCGCACTTTGGTGGCTACCGATGCACGGCGCCGAGAAATCTATTGGGCGATTTTTGATGGACATATTCGGATCCACGGTCCAGCCGTGATTGCTCCGGGTGAGCTGTTGATCCCACATCCGGTGGAGATGATCTCTGTTCCGGAGCGGTTGGCAGAGCAGCTACCCGGTCATCTCGCGGACGTCGAGAAGCGTGATCTAGCGCCGGATGCTGCTTCGTTAGTGGCGGTGGCTGACCTAGAAGCCACTCCAGTTCCGCTGGTTCCGCTTTATCTTCGGCGTCCAGACGCGAAAGAGCCTAAGCCTCGGCCGCAGTCTCCAGCTATCCCCGTGATGGAGGTTTGATGGAGCTTCGAGAACTCGAACCCGTTGATGCTATCCGCTGCGCCGAACTCGAAGAACTGCTGTTTGATGGTGATAATCCATGGCCAGTGGAAAGATTCCTGGACGGTTTTGCCGCGCCCTATGTTCTCTACCTGGGGATCTTCGAAAAAGACGAGTTAGTGGCCTACGCCGGGTTGGCGAGATTGGGCCCGGTAGATGATTCCGAATTTGAGATTCACACCATTGGTGTGGCTCCCGAATACCATCGGCGTGGGCTAAGCCGGGTGCTGATGGACCAGTTTATGGAGCTGGCAGATTCCGCGGATGGCCCAGTATTTCTTGAGGTACGTACAGACAATGTGCCAGCAATCTCGCTGTATAAGGCTTATGGATTCATCCAGCAGGGTGTTCGCCGCAACTACTATCAGCCTTCGGGCGCAGACGCTTATACGATGATGCGACCGGCGAGGAGTGAAAAATGATTGTTTTGGGGATTGAGAGCAGCTGCGATGAGACCGGTGTCGGAGTCATTGATTTGGCAGCGGATGGGACGTTGACTGTCCTCGCCGATAAGGTGGCTTCTTCTATGCAGCAGCATGCCCGCTTTGGCGGAGTGGTGCCCGAGATTGCCTCGCGCGCGCACCTAGAAGAAATGGGTCCGGTGATGCGGGCGGCTTTGGCACACGCCGGCGTTGAGCGTCCCGATGCCGTCGCCGCCACCGTTGGTCCAGGATTGGCTGGTGCACTCTTGGTAGGTGCCTCAGCGGCGAAAGCCTATGCCGCTGCCTGGGGGGTGCCCTTTTATGGGGTCAACCATCTTGGCGGTCACGTCGCGGTCGCCAATCTGGAAGGCGACCGGCTGCCACATTCGGTGGCACTGTTGGTCTCCGGTGGACACACTCAACTCCTCGAGGTTGAGGCGGTGGGCAAGCCTATGCGTGAACTTGGTTCCACTCTTGACGACGCCGCCGGCGAGGCCTACGACAAGGTCTCGCGGCTGCTTGGCTTGGGCTATCCCGGCGGCCCAGTCATTGACCGCTTGGCTGCTCGCGGTGACCGAAACGCAATTGCCTTCCCCCGGGCGTTGACCAAGAAGTCTGATTCCCGTCATGATTTCTCCTTTTCTGGCCTTAAGACCGCAGTCGCGCGCTACGTAGAAGCCGCAGAGCGCGAGGGGCGTGTGATCTCGGTGGAAGATGTGTGTGCCTCCTTCCAAGAAGCAGTCTGTGATGTGCTGACGATGAAAGCAGTGCGTGCCTGCCAGGATGTGGATGCGCAGGTGCTGCTGCTGGGTGGCGGAGTGGCCGCCAACTCGCGGCTACGGGAGTTGGCATTGCAGCGTTGCCAGGCTGCCGGGATTGAACTGCGGGTCCCAAGTTTCCCGCTCTGCACTGACAATGGCGTCATGATTGCGGCAGTGGCTGCTCAACTTATTCATGAGGGCGCCTCGCCTAGCGCACTGACGGTAGGCACCGATCCGGGGCTAGAAGTAGAGATTCCGTTGCTGCAAGGATGAACTGGCGGTGAGTATCAGATGAACTTTGTGTTCTCGGTGAGCGCAATCTCCTGATGTGCCCAATTGTTGAGAAGACCGTATCTTCTTCAACCCGCACAGGGAGCAGTTTGTGAATACCGGATTTCTCGTCTATCCCGACATGACCCACCGAACCATTGAATTTGAGCTTGAACATGCCAGCCAGTTTCTCGGCGGGGTCGATGAGGGGCATGTGGCGGTATCTTTTCAAGGGGATGGAAGGCTCTATGCTGCGTTGTTTAGTTCTCAGGCCAAAGAAGACGGCAGTGAGCCCAACCCGGTAGCTTCGTTGGCCAGAAACGTTGCAACCACTGGAAACCCAGCCTTCCTTACTGATCCGGTTAACGCGATTTGTGGGCCGGTCATCTTCGTGGGAGACGAAGGTCAAGACATCAGTCTCGACGCGATTCGTGAGGTTAAAGACGGCATTCGTGCGGTACGCAACTACCGCGAAGACAACGTGGAGGATTACCAGCTATGGCGTGCTGCAGTCCTTAACCTTGGTTCTTCCAACGCCAACCGCTGATTTCTAGGGGTTGGCAGCCTCGAAGGTTGAGTGCTGGCACTCGCGAGGGTAGAGTGCCAGTCAGGTTGTTTAGCCCACAGTTGTTCACCCGCGACGACGGCTGTGCTGGCACTGCAACCGGCACGTACAACTCATTGAAACTTTCACGGAGGAATCATCGTGGCAAACGTCAACATCAAGCCGCTCGAGGACAAAGTCCTGGTCCAGATCGTAGAGGCTGAGACCACTACTGCATCCGGCCTGGTCATCCCGGACTCCGCCAAGGAGAAGCCACAGGAGGCCACCGTTATTGCTGTGGGCCCGGGCCGCACCAATGAAAAGGGCGAGCGCGTCGAGGTCGATGTCAACGAAGGTGACGTTGTCATCTTCTCCCGCTACGGCGGAACTGAGCTGAAGTACAACGGCGAAGAGTACCTGCTGCTTTCCGCACGTGACCTGCTCGCTGTCGTCGAGAAGTAGTCGGGAGGCCGAAGAGCCTTATGGCTAAGCTTATTGCTTTTGAACAGGAAGCCCGCAAGGGCATCCAGCGCGGCGTAGATACCCTCGCCGACGCTGTGAAGGTCACACTCGGCCCGCGTGGCCGCAACGTTGTGCTCGACAAGGCCTTCGGTGGCCCGCTCGTGACCAACGACGGTGTCACCATCGCCCGTGAAATTGATCTAGAAGATCCCTTCGAGAACCTGGGTGCTCAGCTGGTCAAATCCGTGGCTATCCAGACCAATGATGCGGCTGGCGACGGTACTACTACCGCGACGCTGTTGGCTCAGGCATTAATTGCTGAAGGCCTGCGCAACGTCGCAGCTGGAGCTAACCCGGTCTTGCTTAACCGCGGCATCAGCCTCGCTGTGGACAAGACCGTTGAGTTGCTGAAGGACCGTGCCACCGAGGTATCTTCCTCCGCGGAGATCGCGAATGTGGCTACCGTTTCTTCCCGTGACCAGATCGTCGGCGAAATGGTTGCCGGTGCGATGGACAAAGTCGGCAAAGACGGCGTTCTGACCGTCGAAGAATCCCAGTCGATGGAATCTACCCTTGACATCACTGAAGGTATTTCCTTCGACAAGGGTTTCCTTTCGCCGTACTTCATTACTGAGACGGATACTCAGCAGGCCATCATGGAGGATCCGCTGATCCTTTTGGTCCGCAACAAGATCTCCGCCCTCCCAGATTTCCTGCCGTTGCTGGAACAGATCGTTGAGTCCGGCAAGCCGGTTCTTATCGTCGCTGAAGATATCGAGGGTGAGCCGCTGCAGACCCTCGTGGTCAACTCGATCCGCAAGACCATTCGGGCTGTTGCCGTGAAGGCGCCGTATTTCGGTGAACGTCGCAAGGCGTTCATGGATGACCTGGCAGTGGTCACCGCCGCAACCGTGGTTGATCCTGAAGTTGGCGTCGTCCTTAACGAAGCTGGTCTAGACGTCTGCGGTAGTGCTCGTCGCATCACCGTGACTAAGGACGAGACAGTTATCGTCGATGGTGCCGGTACTGCGGAAGCGGTGGAAGTACGTCGCGAGCAGATTCGTCGCGAGATTGCTGCCACCGATTCCACTTGGGATAAAGAGAAGGCTGGGGAACGTCTGGCTAAGCTCTCGGGTGGTGTCGCCGTCATTCGTGTCGGTGCGGCTACCGAGACCGAGGTTAATGAGCGCAAGCTGCGCGTCGAGGACGCGATCAACGCTGCTCGTGCCGCTGCCCAGGAAGGCGTTATCGCCGGTGGCGGTTCCGCTCTGGTCCAGATCGCTGAAGAGCTGAAGGCATATGCTGATCAGTTCGAGGGCGAGACTCGCACCGGTGTGTTGGCGGTGGCCTATGCAATGGCCAAGCCGGCCTATTGGATCGCGCACAATGCAGGCCTTGATGGGGCAGTCGTTGTCTCTCATATCGCTGAGCGCCCCAACGGGGAAGGCTTCAACGCTGCCACCCTCGAATATGGCAACCTCATCGAGCAGGGCATCATTGACCCAGTCAAGGTCACTCACTCTGCAGTGGTCAACGCTGGCTCAGTCTCCCGGATGATTCTCACCACCGAGGCATCCGTGGTCAATAAGCCGGAGCCGGTCGAAGACCACTCCGGTCACGGCCACTCTCACTAGAGTTAGCCACAGAAAAGGTCCGATCACAGGTGCACTAGTTATTCTGTGGTCGGACTTTCTTGTTAAGTCTCTCGCGCTCTAAACTGAAACTGGGCGCTTAAAAGCGCTGGCTTTAGGCGTTGACAGGCTGGCGGGAAGTACGGTTGCGCAGAACCATAAGTCGTTCCGACTCTGACAGTCCGCCCCAGATGCCATAGGGCTCTGCGACCTGGAGAGCATGCTCGCGGCAGGCTGCAAGAACAGGGCAAGAGTGGCAGATAGCTTTGGCCCGGTTTTCCCGCTGAGAGCGGGCCCGGCCTCGTTCTCCATCTGGGTGGTAGAACATATCAGATTGCTCACCCCGGCAGGAGCCGTGGAGCTGCCAATCCCAGAGGTCGGCGTTCGGGCCCGGAAGCAGGTGTGGCTGTGCCATTTCGTTTCTCCTCGGTAAGAAGCATCAGACTTGGTCGGTCGGCCGTAAGCTTGATGAGATCAACGGCGCAGTTGGCAGTCTGCTGGGCAATAGTGAACAACTGGTTGCCAAACCGTGGCCAAATGGTGTTATTTTAACGAGCGAGAGAGAAAAGGTAGCCCTGACCTGCAGGATTGTCTGAGGTTAAGATCCTGTGAACTTTATCAGTTTTTTTGGAATTAAAGTCCACCAGATGCAATGAAATCTGGGTCAGATACAGTCTGAGTAATCTGAGAAGAGCCGGAAGAGGTCCGGATAATCAATCCGGAGGATAGGGAAGAGTGAGCGATACCGACGCGGAACTGGCGGAACTCGTTCCCCTGGCCATTGACGGAGATCGGCGAGCTCTCCAACAGATCATGCGGATTATCCATCCCATGGTCCTTCGTTACGCTCGTGCCCGAATGGGTAGTGGTCGTATGTCCTCCGCCGAGGACATCGCTCAAGAGATTTGCCTTGCAGTAGCCACTTCTATCGGCAACTTTGTGGATAAAGGACGGCCATTTATGGCCTTCGTCTATGGAATCGCCTTCAATAAGGTCGCTGATGCGCACCGAGCTCTGGGGCGAGATCATTCGCACCCTACTGATGATGTTCCCGATACTGTTGAGCAGTCCACACCTGAGGAGTACGCCCTCGTTGTGGACGGTAGTAACAGAGTGCATGAACTTCTCGATTCATTAAGTGACAGGGCTCGAGAGATTGTGATTCTTCGAGTATTTGTCGGCTTGTCGGCGGAAGAAACTGCTGCAGCTGTTGGGAGTACTCCCGGAGCTGTTCGAGTAGCACAACATCGAGCACTAGCCGCATTACGCAAAAACCTTGACTCTGGAACAGGAGAGCGATGAATCGTCGTCACCGCAACGCAGACACCGGCGACTTTGAGGACCAACTTCAACCGTTGATCGACGATGACGTTTTCCTGACCCAGCTTTCCCAAGGGGTGGATCCTTCGGATGGATCTGATGAGCTTGCGGGGCTACTACTGGGCCTGCGTTCAGAGGTCGAACAACAGATGCCGCCGGCGCCGTTGATTGAAGGCGCGGACAATGGTGCCGTGGTGATTTCCCTAGCGGAACGGCGCAACCGACGTCGGCCAGGAGCGCTAGTTTCTGGCCTCATGGGCGCGGCCGCAGCGACACTGGTCATCGCAGGATCTGGAGCAGCCATTTACGGGGCTACCCCTGATTCCCCGCTCTGGGGGATCTCCGGTGCTTTGTTTAGCGATCGTGCTGTGGTGGTCGAACTTGCTGGGAGCTTGGACGAAGTAGACTCAAAGGCCTCAACGGGAGACATCGATGGAGCTCGAGTGTTGTTGGGCGAGCTTCGGGAGATGCTCCGAGAGCACGAACGGACTGACACAGGTGCTGCTGAGCAGAACGAAGATTCTGCAGAGGCTGTGGACGCTACTAAAACAGTGACAGCTACGGTTACCCGCCCGGCAGTTCCTACTTCTCCAGTAGCTCCGCCGGCGACGGAGTCCGTTGCCGGGCTTCCCCCAGAGGCCGAGACCATCACACAGACCGCGACTGAGACGGTTGTTGTCACCGTCACAGAGCTTCCGGCACCGACGACTCAACTGCCGAGCTCCTCCCCAGAGCCAAACCCCTCCTCGACGGCATCGACTCTGCCTAGTCCATCCCCAGCACCAGGCGCAACGAGCTCACCGAACTCGCCGTCCAATTCGAACTAGACGCTTCCTAGCTAGGAAGCGTCTAGTCCATCGAGATAGCCCTGTGCGTAATCCCAGGGGACATAAGCGGAAACATCGGGTTGTAGTGAAGGCTCATGGACGGGAGAGAGCTCCCCAGCCAAGGTAGCGGTCATATTAGCCGCCATGATGTCCCAGTCGTAGTAGTGGAAATCATCGCAGTCTTCGCAGAGAAAAAACACACCGAGGATTCCGCGGGGTTGCAGTTTCTTCTTGCATTTCGCCACCACAGAGAGGTCGTGGAGGATACCCACTCGCTCTTCATCAGTGAGCGGTGGTGCCGGTTCATCGGCATCGAGGAAAGACGCCGGGTCGTTCGGATCGCCGGCGAACGGGTCGAGTGGCATCTGCGAGTCGTAGTTCACACTGGCCACACTATTGTGGACCTCGAGCGGTGGCAATTCCCGATCACTACCGTGCGTAGTGTCAAAGGCACTACAGTGAAAGCACTGCGGAAGCCAGACTGTGTACAAAGGAGCAAGATTCGATGACAGATCAGCGTGTGTCCACCGGGGGAGACAATCCGAACAAGGTGGCCCTGCTGGGGCTGACCTTCGATGATGTTCTTCTCCTACCAGCGGAATCCAACATCATCCCCAGCGAGGTTGACACATCTACTCAGTTCACCCGGAACATCCGACTGGGCGTTCCGATCATCTCTGCGGCGATGGATACGGTCACCGAGGCGCGTATGGCAGTAGGCATGGCTCGCCAGGGCGGCTTGGGAGTGCTGCACCGTAACCTCTCCACCCAAGACCAAGCCGAGCAGGTCGAGATCGTCAAGCGTTCCGAGTCCGGAATGGTTACTGATCCAGTAACTTGTTCCCCGGAGATGACTATTTCCGATGTTGATGCGCTGTGCGCACGCTTCCGGATTTCCGGACTGCCGGTGGTAGATAATGCCGGCAAGCTGGTCGGTATTTGCACCAACCGAGATATGCGCTTTGAACCGGACCCCGACCGCAAGGTTGTCCAAGTCATGACCCCCATGCCGCTGGTGGTGGCCAAGGAGGGTGTGACTAAAGAACAGGCACTAGAGCTACTCAGCGCCAACAAAGTCGAGAAGCTGCCGATCGTCGATAATGCCGGCAAGCTAGTCGGTTTGATCACGGTCAAGGACTTCGTCAAGACCGAGCAGTACCCGAATTCTTCCAAAGATTCAGCCGGTCGGCTGCTGGTAGCTGCAGGCATCGGCACCGGAGAAGACTCCTGGGACCGTGCCGGGCAGCTCGTCGACGCAGGAGTTGACGTTTTGGTCGTCGACTCCGCTCATGCTCACAACAACCGCGTCCTAGAGATGGTCTCTCGTGTTAAGCGAGATTTCGGCGACCGCATCGATGTCGTTGGCGGCAACCTGGCTACCCGCTCTGCTGCCCAAGCAATGATCGACGCTGGCGCGGATGCGATCAAGGTGGGCATCGGCCCCGGTTCCATTTGCACTACTCGTGTCGTCGCTGGCGTGGGTGCTCCGCAGATCACTGCTCTGATGGAAGCTTCTGTGCCGGCACGTAAGGCTGGCATCCCCATCATCGCTGATGGCGGAATGCAGTTCTCTGGCGACGTCGCCAAGGCACTGGCAGCCGGTGCCAGCACCGTCATGCTCGGCTCCATGCTCGCTGGTACCGCTGAGTCCCCAGGCGATGTTGTCGTCGAGGGTGGCAAGCAATACAAGCGCTACCGTGGCATGGGTTCCATGGGTGCTATGCAGGGCCGTGGGCTCTCCGGCGAGAAGCGTTCCTACTCCAAGGATCGCTACTTCCAGGCAGATGTCCGCAGCGAAGATAAGCTCGTGCCCGAGGGTATTGAAGGCCGGGTGCCGTTCCGTGGTTCCATCGACGCCATCACCCACCAGCTTGTTGGCGGGTTGCGCGCTTCCATGGGCTACACCGGTTCTGCCTCCATTGCGGAACTGCAAACCAAGCAATTTGTGCAGATCACCACCGCGGGTTTGAAAGAATCCCACCCACACCACATCACCCAGACCGTTGAGGCGCCCAACTACCGTTAGTCGTCTGCATTCTGCAGCCCCCGATCTCACCGATTCAGGTGGGATCGGGGGCTGTTTGGCTAGATGCTCCTCTAGACCTGGCATGTGGGCTGGGACGAGGATGGCTAGAGTCGGATAGGCGCCAGAGGCTTGAGCAGCGGTGGGGTAGAGTAGCAGCGTCATACCAGCCCGAGGAAGGGAAACCGCACCATGCGCGACTACGTCGAGATCGGAGTGGGCCGGGAGGCTCGCCGTACCTACCA
Source organism: Corynebacterium alimapuense (assembly GCF_003716585.1). Classification (GTDB taxonomy): domain Bacteria; phylum Actinomycetota; class Actinomycetes; order Mycobacteriales; family Mycobacteriaceae; genus Corynebacterium; species Corynebacterium alimapuense. Next base: position 152,227 of record NZ_PTJO01000004.1, on the reverse strand, counting down.
TCTAGAAGACATCGCCATTGTCCCCTCGCGGCGCACTCGCTCCTCCCAGGATGTCGACACCACCTGGCACATTGATGCCTACACCTTCGATATCCCCGTCATGTCACACCCCACTGATGCGCTAGCCAGCCCAGAGTTCGTCATTGAAATGGGCCAGCGCGGCGGACTCGGTGTGATCAACGCCGAGGGGCTATGGGGTCGTCAACAGGATCTCGACGCCGCGATTGCCCGCGTCGTTGACACCGTCAACGCTGATGAACTGTTGGATTTCAGCGGCACCAAAGCCATCGAATTGCTTCAGGAGCTGCACTCCGCTCCTGTCGACCATGATCTCCTCGCCGAGCGCATTGGTCAGGTCCGAGACTCAGGTGCCACCGTTGCAGTACGTGTGAGCCCCCAGCGCGCTCGTGAGTTCGCCCCGAAGATGATTAAGGCCGGCGCTGAACTGCTGATCATCCAGGGCACGATGATCTCGGCGGAGCACGTAGCCACTGGCGGTGAGCCGCTTAACCTCAAGGAGTTCATCGGTTCCTTGGAAGTCCCGGTCATCGCAGGTGGAGTCACTGACTACGTCACTGCTTTGCACCTGATGCGCACTGGTGCTGCTGGTGTGATCGTCGGTGGCGGAACCAATACCAACGAATTCGCATTGGGCATTGAAGTTCCCATGGCTACCGCTATCGCCGATGTCGCGGCTGCGCGTCGGGAGTACCTCGATGAGACCGGTGGTCGCTATGTGCACATCATCGCTGACGGTGAGCTAGAGACTTCTGGTGATGTCGCTAAGGCCATCGCCTGTGGCGCTGATGCTGTCATGCTCGGTACCCCGCTGGCTCCTGCTGCTGAGGCCGCAGCTGGCGGCGCCTACTGGCCCGCAGTGGCTGCCCACCCGCGCTTTCCTCGTGGCCTCGTAGAAGCCGCCCCCTTTGGCCAAAACCAATCGGAGCAAGCACCCAGCTTGGAGAAGATTCTTCAGGGCCCTTCGACTGAGCCGTTCGGAAACCAGAACATCGTCGGTGGTCTGCGACGTGCGATGGCAAAGTGTGGATACACAGACCTGAAGGCATTCCAGAAGGTTGGATTGTCCGTCAACCGCTGAGACTGTGGCGAGGACGGCTCGTAGTAGGATGATCAGCGTGAATCAAGCTACCCCCCGCCCCGTCCTCGTCGTCGATTTCGGCGCCCAGTACGCACAGCTCATTGCCCGCCGTGTGCGCGAAGCTCGGATCTATTCCGAGGTTGTCCCACACACAATCACGGCCGAGGAAGTTAAAGCTAAAAACCCGGCCGCGCTCGTATTCTCTGGCGGACCTTCCTCGGTCTACGCCGACCAAGCCCCGCAGTTGGATCCGGAAATTCTTGAACTTGGGATCCCGGTGTTTGGTATTTGCTACGGATTCCAGATCATGACCCACGCTCTGGGCGGCACCGTCGCTGAGACTGGCTCTCGTGAGTACGCCCGCACAGATTTGACTGTGGCAGGCGATGGTGGTGTCTTGCACCGTGGTTTGGAAGCTACTCACAAGGTATGGATGTCGCACGGCGATGCCGTGACCGAGGCACCCGCTGGCTTCACCGTTACTGCTTCCTCTGGGGGCGCACCGGTGGCTGCGTTTGAGAACGTGGACAAGAAGATGGCTGGTGTGCAGTACCACCCTGAGGTCCTGCATTCCCCGCATGGACAGCAGGTACTCGTGCGCTTCCTGACCCAGATTGCTGGCCTTGAGCAGAGCTGGACTGCCTCCAATATCGCTGAGCAGCTCGTTGACGCTGTTCGTAAGCAGATTGGCCCTGACGGCCACGCTATTTGTGGTCTCTCCGGCGGCGTCGATTCCGCCGTTGCTGCCGCGATCGTCCAGAAGGCAATCGGTGACCGTTTGACCTGTGTGTTCGTTGACCACGGACTGCTGCGTGCGGGTGAACGTGAACAGGTTCAGAATGACTTCGTCGCGGCCACTGGTGCTCGGTTAGTCACCGTCGATGAGCGTGAGGCATTCCTCAATAAGCTCTCGGGTATCTCCGAGCCCGAGGCTAAGCGCAAAGCAATTGGCGCGGAGTTCATCCGTTCCTTCGAGCGCGCAGTGGGTGAAGTTCTCGCCGGCGAGCAGGTTGATTACCTGGTGCAGGGCACCCTTTACCCGGATGTCGTCGAATCCGGTGGCGGCACAGGCACCGCTAATATCAAGAGCCACCACAACGTCGGTGGCCTGCCAGATGACGTGGAGTTTGATCTGGTTGAACCGCTGCGTCTGCTGTTTAAAGACGAGGTCCGCGCCGTTGGCCGCGAGCTTGGCCTGCCTGAGGTTATTGTGGCTCGCCAGCCCTTCCCCGGCCCCGGCTTGGGCATCCGCATCATCGGTGAAGTTACCGAAGAACGCCTAGAGGTCCTGCGTGCCGCAGACCTCATCGCTCGTACCGAGCTAACCGCAGCTGGCCTTGATGATTCGATCTGGCAATGCCCGGTTGTCTTGCTGGCAGATGTCCGCTCCGTCGGCGTCCAAGGCGATGGCCGTACCTATGGGCATCCGATTGTTTTGCGTCCGGTTACCTCAGAAGACGCGATGACCGCCGACTGGTCGCGTATTCCCTTTGATGTCCTTGAGCGGATTTCTACCCGCATTACCAATGAGGTTCCCAATATCAACCGCGTTGTCCTAGACGTGACCCCGAAACCACCGGGGACCATCGAGTGGGAGTAGAGACCTACTCGTCTTAAAGCGCAACGCACTGCCCTCGGCCAGTTCATGACTGGCTGAGGGCAGTGCGTTTTTCTCGTGAAGTTGCTCAGTAGAATACGGTGGTTTCGCCGATACCGGCATCCACCGTCAACAAGAGACTTTCGCCGGGGGCATCGTCGTTATAAGTACCAGATTCACAGGTGTTCTCGCCAAGGCCTGGCTCACAGGTCAATTCCACCGGTATTCCCGCTGGTAGATGGATCTCTAACTCTCCGATGCCACCGGTGATCATGATCTCCTCGGTTTCCTTAAGCTCTGGCAACTCACGGAAATCTACGGTCGCCGAGCCAACATCGAAGGCATAGCTCTCGGCCAGCTCGGTAGCGCTAGTCGGTTGGTAGTTTTGGTCCTCACCCAGTGCCGTATCGCTATAACGGAACACGGTCACTACCGCCAGACTGAGCAAAACCGAGACCAGCAGGGCGGCACCCAATCCCATCAATATCCACATCCAGATACGGCTACGACGCTTTGGTTGCGCTACTGGGGTTGGCTCCGGCAGATCCCAGGCAAAGGGTGCCGCACCGAGCGGATCCCAGGCTGGGGGCGTGGTTCTACCCGGTGGATAGTCATTACCTGGTAGCGGCTCGTAGTTAGAGAAATCTACAGGTTGCGGCATAGTCTGCGCCGGAGGTTGGGCTAACAGGCCGGCCGGGGGCAGTGGGGCATACCGGTAGAGGGCATACCAGGACAGCAGAAGCAGGATCACGGCGCCAGTGGCAGAGGATGCCATACTCCCATTGTTGCCAGCAGAGCCGAGGAAAGTGATCACTAGGATCAGCGAGAGTATCCAGCCGAGAGAACTTTCTTTCATTTCCTGCTTGTTGAGCTGAGCTTTAGGACGGCCGATCGCTTGAATAGGCGAGAGAGACATCCCATATCGGGGCATACACAGCCACGCTAGGGCGTAAGCGGGGATACCGCCGCCGAGGGTCAGCGCAGCGACAACGAAGCCGACCCGCACGACCGTTGGATCGATTTGGTAGCGTGCACCGATTCCCTCACAGACGCCGGCGATCTTGGCGTTTCCCCCTTGGCTGGAGGGGATGCGAGGAGGTCGGGTCTCCCACATCCGACGAATGGTGTCAGCGCTGGAACTCATAGTCTCTATTGTGTGGGAATGGGCTCGGCGGTGGTATCGGGATTCACCCTGATCTTTCAAATTCCGGGATTGTCGTGGTGTGTTTTTCCGGGTTGGCGTGCAAGGATCGGGCTATGAGTTCGAGCTCTTCGTCCCTTCCCTATGCTCAGGATCGATCCGGTCCGAGACCTTATCCGGTCTATGCTCGGCCACGTTCTGGCCGAGTGGTAGCTGGTGTCGCCTCTGGTATTGCGCTGCATCTGAGAGTGGATGTTTTCTATGTCCGCCTGGCCTTCTTGCTCGGGGCTTTCTTGTCTGGTCTTGGCGTACTTGCTTATGCGGGATTGTGGATGGTCTCGAAGACCTCGGAACAATTACCGGAGGCTCCGCGCCGGGTCGCACTGTCTAAACCCATCAACCTTGGACTGGTGGTCTTAGGCGGGATCGGTTTTATTGTGTCGGTGGGGCTAGTCTCCGGTTTGCCTGGAGCAGTGTTTTTCCCACTAATGATCGTGGGCGTGGGCGCAGTGTTAGCCTGGCAAGCCTATGACCGAGGGCTGAATTCAGGCCTCAGTTATCTGAGTATTATCGGCGGTGCTGCGCTGGTGCTTTCAGGTGTGGTCCTGACTGTATTTAGCACTAATCACTCCAGTGGCTTTGTTACCGCAGTCATCGCGGTGGGCCTGACGTTGGCCGGGGTCACAGTGTTAGGGATGCCGCTACTGCTGAGATTATTAGACACCATGGCTAGCGAGCGCGCGGCTAAAGCCGCATCCGAGGAACGCGCAGAAATCGCCTCGCGGTTACACGATTCGGTGCTGCAAACCCTTGCGCTGATCCAAAAGCAGGCGGATAACCCAGATGAAGTCACCAAGTTGGCTCGAGGCCAAGAGCGCGAGCTTCGACAGTGGCTATTTGAAGCGCAGGAAAAGGTCTCATCCTCGGTATTTTCTGCCGTGGAAATCGCCTGCGGAGAGGTAGAAGATCTCTTCGGGATCCGAATCGCGCCTGTGACTGTGGGCTCGGATCGGGAGCTGACGGAGCAGACACAGATGGTGATTCTCGCGGCCAGAGAGGCGATGGTCAACGCTGCCAAGCATGCGGGCGTCGATAAGCTCGATGTCTACGCTGAATTAGTAGGTGACCAGCTCAGTGTGTTCGTGCGCGACCGGGGGGTGGGCTTTGACCTAGATGCGGTGTCGGAGGATCGACACGGTATCCGAGAGTCGATTCAGGGGCGCATGGATCGACTGGGCGGCAGTGTGCTGATTCATTCCGCACTGGGGGAAGGGACCGAGGTCAGCCTGAGTTTGGCATTGCCGGTATCGTGAGCTACATGGTGAAGGTCTTTTTAGTCGATGATCACTCGGTGTTTCGCGCCGGTGCTCGTGCGGAGCTGACGGAGAAGGTAGACGTCGTTGGCGAGGCCGGATCGGTAGCTGAGGCGATCGAAGGTATTGATGCCTCCCGCCCTGATGTCGTACTGCTCGATGTTCACATGCCTAATGGTGGTGGCCTTGCAGTGCTTAAGGGCGTATCTGTGGAGACGACTTTCCTCGCTCTGAGTGTTTCTGATGCGGCGGAGGATGTCATTTCGGTTATTCGAGGTGGTGCCCGTGGCTATGTCACCAAGAGTATTAGTGGTGAAGAATTGCTCGAGGCTATCGAGCGGGTGAATTCTGGAGACGCGTACTTTTCCCCACGTTTGGCAGGTTTTGTGCTTGATGCTTTTGCCGGTGGGGAAGTGGTGGAAGACTCGGAAGAAGAGCCCAAACGGGTCGATGATCCGGTGGTGGATGCGCTGACGCGCCGGGAATTGGAAGTCCTGCGGCTATTAGCCCGGGGCTATACCTACCGGGAGATTGGCAAGGAGCTGTTTATCTCTGTTAAGACGGTGGAGACTCACGCTTCGAATATTTTGCGCAAGACACAACAATCTAACCGCCACGCGCTCACGCGTTGGGCTCACTCAAGGGATCTGGACTGATATGGCACGAGGCGACGACAGCAATTACACTTTTCAGCCGGTCCGAGTGGTGGTGGCGGCGGTCATCTTCACTGGATTAGTGATCTGGCAGGCAGATTTGGGTTGGGCAGCGTGGTTGCCCACGCTGATCGCGATGGTTTTGATTTTTGCGGGGATGAATGTCTTCTACAACTGGGCAAACATTAAGCTCAACGCCATGGGACGTCGAGCCAGGGAAGCCGGCGAGGAGTTCTAGGAGATTGTCGGCCTGGTTAAGCGAAGGCCAACGCGCGTGATCCATCGACGTGTGGGAATACCCAGTACATCCAGCCAAATATGCCCAGCCATACCAGCAGGCTTCCCCAGATAGGTAGTGGGGCGAAGGCAGGCATGACCATCAAAGCTAGCCAGACAGTAAACAGCGGCATGACTCGAGCAAACTTGGGCTTGTTGCGGAGATTACGACGCTCCAAGTAGTCCTTGATCTGCTTTCGATAAGGATGTCCAAACAGCAGCAGGATTCCAGCACCAATGGCGATGACCATCACTGCCACCTGAACTCCGCGGGGAAGTTCAGTAGATAGTGCGGCTACTCCCAAGCCGATGAGCGCAGAGGTTCCCAATCGAACTACTGCCGGAGTAGGGATGGGGGTGGTATTCGAGCGCAGGTTGGAGTAGGCATTCATGCTGGTTAACGGTACCAGTTGACGGGTCTGAGGCAACAGCGCATACTTATGCCCATGATTCGAACAGGTGTTCTTAAAGCCTGGGAAGGGGGAGATCTTTCCGGGCTCCCCAAAGGCGAGCGCATTGCGCTTCTTCGGGCCCGTATGGCTGGCCTGGGTGGGGAGGGCGAAGATCGTGACATGCGGACAGGTGAGCTTTCCGATGTTATTGCCGTGCCACCTGAACTGGGAAATCTTCTAGAAAATGGGGGTGTTGTTCGCCGTGCGGTGACGGAAGTAGCGAACTGTCCAGCATTGGTGGTTGAACTAATTGCACATGCCACCTCAGGTGGCGGGCGAGTCGGGATCGTGGGCTGGCCGGAACTTTCATTAGCTGGTGTGATCGAACATGGGCGGCTGGATCGGGTGGTGGTGATACCTGATCCGGGAGCTGATCGGTTGGGAACTCTTGGGGTTCTGGTTGAAGGCTTAGATCTCGTCATTGCCTATTGGTCCAGCCCAGTAGCGCTCTCCCCAGTGCACATACGTCCATTATTAGGGAAGCTTCGAGGTGGCCTGGCGGCGCTGGTGATAGTTGGTGCCACGGTGAGCGCTCCGGCAGTACGAATTACTGCCAGCGTAAGCAGCTACCACGGGATTGGTGCAGGAGTGGGGCGGATCCACGGTATTGAGATCACGGTTGGTGTGACAGAAAGAGGCCACCGGCCAGGCACCGCGACCGTACTGGTTGGTCGTGGCCCGCAGCCGCGTGCTCTGAAATTGGTGTGAGCATGAGAGTGGCGGCTCTGTGGTTTCCGGACTGGCCTATTCAAGCTGCTCATCTCACTGGCAATGATCCATTGTGGGTTCTCGCGATTGTGGAAAGCCAACGGATTAGGACTTGTTCTTCCTCCGCCCGGGGCCGCGGAGTCAGCCGTGGAATGCGCATTCGACAGGCTAAAGCAGTCTGTCCGGAACTGGTGCTCCTAGATCACGATCCGGACCGGGATGCGCGGGTATTTGAGTCGATCATCGCCGCGTTAGATGAGCTAGCTGCCTTGGTTGAAGTGTTGCGCCCGGGACTGGTCATCGTTGATATCCGTGCAGCCGGGAAATTCCACGGATCTGAGGATGCGGCGGTGGAGCTCCTGATCGACGCGGTATCTCATCATGGCGTCTACGCCTGCGTCGGAGTAGCTGATGAGATACCGACCGCGTTGATCGCCGCCCGTACCGGTATCGGAAAGGTCGTGCCGGAGGGTTGTTCAGCAGAGTTTTTAGCAGAGCAACCACTCGCTTTATTGACTGCTGAAGTGAGTCTGCACTGCGAACCAGAAGTGGTTGCCAATCTCCAGCAACTCGGAATCTCCACGCTCGGCGAGTTGGCTGCGTTATCGGTTACCGCGGTGGCCACTCGTTTCGGTTGCGCTGGATTAGCCTGCCACCGAATAGCTCGAGCGGAGCAGCATCGTCGAGTGGCATCGCGCTCACCTGATCTAGAACTGCGGGTTTCGGTGACCCCGGAAGATCCGATTGACCGTGTTGATGCTGCGGCTTTTGTTGCCCGTCATCTGGCAGCACTGCTGCACACTCGCCTCGAAGAGGCTGGTCTGAATTGTGTGCGGCTGCGTATCCACGTGAAGCTGGCGGAAGATAAAGGGGTGGAACGGATCTGGCGCACCACCGGAGTGTTGAGTGAATCTGCCACTGCCGATCGAGTGCGTTGGCAACTCGATAGCTGGCTAACTCTAGGTGGCATCGGACCGATTTTGGCTTTAACACTAGATCCGTTGGAGACGGTCATTCCGGAGCATGCTGGGCAGCTGTGGCGCGCCGGGGAGGCCGGCGATGCGGCACTGGCGGACACCGCAATTGGCAGGGCGCAATCGTTATTGGGGGTTGAGGCGGTACTGCAGCCGCGATTAGCGGGCGGCCGGGGAGTCGTAGAGCGGATCGATTTTCTAGCCTATGGAGCTGACAATCAATCGGGGGAGCCAGCAGCTGAGGGTGTGAAGCTAGTGCCAGGGCGAGTGCCCTCGCCGTTGCCTGCGCGGCTGGGGCCTGGGTATTCCCATCCTGCTGCCCGGGTCCGACTCTTAGATGCGGCGGGCGATGATGTCTCCGTGCAAGCGGAGGCATTGTTGAGCGCATTTCCACACACCTTGAGGTGGGGGCGCGAACGATTCCAGGTAACGGGCTGGGCTGGGCCATGGCCAGTGGATCTTAGCTGGTGGGCACTGGAGAGCAGTCGTGTCGCCCGGCTGCAGGTAGTCGGCCAGTCTGCTCTAGAGTCTCATCCGCGGGCTTGGTTGCTGATCTGGATCGGCGGAGGCACCAGCTGGCGGGTTGAAGCAATCTATGACTAGAACCCGTCTAGGTAATCGAAGAGTTTTAACTAAAACAGAGAGATTTAGCCCTGCGGGAAGTCGATGACTAGGCGATGTGGATCCTGGAGAACCTGGACAGAATACGGCTGTTGCTCGTTGAGTCCGATGACGAACTGGGAGCGGCCCTCGAACGTGCCAGCTGAGACAATCTGAGTGATGCTGCCGGCGCCATCTACGGTGCCGATGTCTGGATCTTCTTTGCCTAGCTCGAAAGGATAAGCAGTACCGTCGATGTTGACGTTGAGTGCGGTGTCGCCTTCGAATTCGATGGCAGTGCCAGAACCCTGTTGAGCAGGGGAGTCGGTGTAGTCGATGAACCAGCCAGGTTCTCCTTCACCAACCAGGTCGAATACCACGCGGTCCACGCCCTCATGGCTGCCTACTCGAACATTGGAGACCATCAACTGGGAGGAGGCCTCGGGGCGTAGTGTTTTTTGCGCGATATCGGCGGTACCCAGGGGAGTTACCCCAGCGTCTGTCGATGAAGCGGAAGCGCTGGAGTCCATGGACATCATTGAAGCGTCAGTGGATTCGTCTACGGCGTTGCTGGTGGCATCGGTGTCTGTCGAGGTCCCCGCACCGCAGGAAGCGAGTCCGAGGGCGCCGGCAGCAACAATGGCGGCCAGAGTGGTCCGTCGTTGCGAAGATGTGCGAAGAGGCTCGATCATAGCTACACCGTAGACTTAAATGCACTAAAAAGACGAAGTCAGGGAGGAAGATCTGGCGATCGTAAACGAATTGTTGTAATTAGCTGCTTTTCGTCGTCTTTTTTGGGGCTAGTGAGTGAAGTCGCTGGACTGTTGAGGGAAGTAGTCTATAGGCCATGGCCACTTCCTCTGCGTGTTCTGACGCTCCCCGTTGTTCCGATCTCGAGGTCGAGCCTCTTGCGGGGTCTGCGAAACGGGAGCGGGTCTATGTCCTTTTAGAGTGGCCGCACGGATGGAGTCGGGACATCCTCGATGGTGGGGTCTTTGGTGATGAGCTCACTGCGAAGCTGAAGAAAAAACTCGCGAATACCGCGGGCCTGCAACTGATCCGTCACCCAGGCCGAGATGGGCGCAAGATCACTTGTCATCATCTCTTTCTGGTTTTTGCTGCTGAGGCAGTGGTGGAAAGGCTGATGGTTTCCAGCCCAGAGGCAATCCTGGATCTTGATCTGTCCGGACCTGGTCGCAATGGTGCAGAAACAGTGGCGCATCCCCTGGTGCTGATATGCACACACGGCAAACGGGATGTCTGTTGCGCGTTGAAAGGGCGGCCGCTGGCTGCGGAATTAGCGCAGCGGCATTCCGGTGAAGTGGTTTGGGAGACCTCACACACTAAGGGGCATCGCTTCGCCCCGTCGATTCTGCTCATGCCTTGGGGATATAGCTTCGGCCGGCTCAACGTCGAGGCTGCTGATGGCCTGGTTAATGCGGCACTGGCTGGGCAATGGTTCCATCCCGGTAATCGTGGGCGCGGACTCTATGGCCCGCGCGCTCAGGTCGCGGAAGTTGCGGTGGGAAAACTGCTTTCCGACGCTCGCGAAACCCTGCGGTATGGAGACCTCAGCGTTGTTGATCAAGCAGCTGATCCGGTGGTTATCGCGCATGCTGACGGCCGCTCATGGAAGGTCTGGTTGGAGCAGCAAGAGGTCTCCGGAATTGTTTCTTCTTGCGGAGATCAGCCCAAGATTGGCAAGGTCTGGGTGGCCACGAAGTTAGAATCTTTAGCACTGGGATAAAAGCTAATGGCGGGGCTAGCTGGGTCAGTGGGGGGACGTCTGGACCCGGTCAATCAGCGCGAGGAATTCCTCCGCGTAGGAGACCTTCAGTCGCAGTGAATCCAGCCTGGCGCGGGCGTCTTCGCGGTAGTTGTCAACAACCTTGCCAGCATGGAGCTGGCCGGCTTCCAGCTCGTCGACGTGTCCGAGAAAGTCGCGGATCTCTTCGAGGGTGAACCCGAGGGGTTTCATCCGGCGGATCAATAAGATGCGCTCGAGATCGGCTTCGCCGTAGAGCCGAAATCCGCCGGGAGTATGCCCAGAAGGAGAGATGACCCCGAGGTCGTCGTAGTGGCGCAGTGTCCGGATGGATAGTCCGGTGAGCTCGGCGACCTCGCCGATCTTCATACCTTCGTCCATGCCCGTGCCTTCTTTCCTGCGCAAGTTGTCCATTGGCAACTCTACCGTTACGGTAGGTTTTTGTTTCTATTGATTCTACCCATTGTCATTTTCATCCCCAATCAGGGAGTAATTCATCTTGTCTCATACCGTTGCTATCGATGCACCCGTGCAGGAGGCCCCGACCGGCATCCTGGCGTCCTTCCGCTATAGTTTTTCTTCCGCTGCCCGCTTACGCACAGAGGTCCTCGCTGGCCTCGTGGTCGCGCTGGCGCTAATTCCCGAGGCGATCGCATTTTCCATTCTCGCGGGCGTTGATCCGCGAGTGGGCTTGTTCTCTTCGGTGATTATGGCGATCGTGATCGCCTTCACCGGCGGGCGCCCGGCGATGATCTCTGCAGCCACCGGCGCAGTCGCCCTCGTGATTGCCCCAGTTGCTCGAGATTATGGCTTAGATTATTTCATCGCCACGGTCATGCTGGCTGGCGTATTCCAGATCGTATTGGCAGCCCTGGGTGTGGCCAAGCTGATGAGGTTTATTCCGCGTTCAGTAATGACCGGATTCGTCAACGCTCTGGGTATTCTCATCTTCTCGGCGCAGGTTCCCCATCTGATTGGGGTGCCGTGGTTGGTATACCCGCTGTTTGCCGTGGGTCTGGCTATTATGTTCTTCTTCCCTCGGATTACCTCAGCTGTCCCCGCCCCGTTGGTGGTCATCGTGATTGTCACCGGTGTCGTGGTCATGTTTGGCTGGACTATCCCGAATGTCTCCGACCAGGGTGAGCTGCCGGAGTCCCTGCCAGAGCTGTTAATCCCCAATGTCCCTTGGACGATGGAAACATTGCAGATCATCGCTCCCTTCGCCTTCGCGATGGCTTTGGTCGGGCTGATGGAATCATTGCTGACGGCCAAACTCGTCGATGACATCACCGATGTTCATTCCGATAAGACCCGTGAGAGCTGGGGACAGGGTGTGGCCAATATCGCTTCCGGTCTCTTTGGCGGAATGGGTGGCTGCGCCATGATCGGTCAGACCATGATCAACGTCCGTGAATCCGGTGCTCGTACCCGTCTGTCGACGCTACTAGCCGGTGTGTTCTTGCTCATCCTCGTGGTGGCGCTGAGCGATATTGTGGGACTGATTCCGATGGCCGCTTTGGTGGCCATCATGGTGGTGGTATCCATCAACACCATCGATTGGCACTCGGTTTCCCCGCGCACCCTCAAACTCATGCCACTGAGTGAGACCTTGGTGATGGTGGCCACGGTCGCTGGCACGCTTTATACCCACAACCTAGCCATTGGCGTTGGCCTCGGCGTACTGACCGCGATCGTGATGTTCGCCCGCCGCGTGGCCCACCTAGTGAACGTGGAGATGGTCGAAGAACTCGACACCAACCTCGACGGACAGATTGACACCCGCACCTACCGGGTCAATGGCCAGCTCTTCTGGGCTTCATCCAATGACTTGGTCTATAGCTTCGACTACCAGGATGACGCTGACAATATCGTCATCGATCTTACTGGCGCTGAGATCTGGGACGCCTCCACGGTAGCCACCCTGGATGCAATCACGCAGAAATTCCAGGACCGAGGCAAGACCGTCTCGATCATCGGGTTAGATGGCCCCAGCCAGGACCGCTTGGACCGGCTCAGCGGCAGGCTCGGAGCCTAGCTACTCAAGCCAGATTTCTGGCTTAGGCTTGGGATATGACTGATCGCACCAAGCTGGTAGACCACCTCACTCGGGAGCGGCATCGGGCAGTAGCTGCCATGACGGAGCTCTCCGGTGAGACCTCAGCCTGCCTGATGGGTAGGGAAGGCCGGAGCTTTCCGGCCTTTAAATATCACGAGGGGGCAGTCGCCGGACTCGGTTCCCTGCTGCGAACGCTGCGTCGAGAAGCGGCAGGAGATCCCGCGGCGCTTATCGACGCCGAGTGTGCTCACTGGGAGCACACCAGCGGCCACGGCCCCGACTGGGCGGCCTATACCGCGGGTGGGCAAGACGCCCTGAACGATCTGGCCCGCTGGTGGGCGGCTGCCCACTAGCTAGCGCCGCAGGAGTTTCCGAGAGAGCCAGTTGCCCAAGGCTTGGGCAATCTGGACGATGATCACGATCACGATGACGGCCACGTAGGTGACTTCGAGGTCATAAGCGCGGTAGCCGTAGACAATGGCGAAGTCGCCGAGCCCGCCGCCACCGATATAGCCAGCCATAGCGGACATGTCGACTACTGCGATGAAGATGAACGTGTAGCCCAGTACCAATGGGCCAAGCGATTCGGGGAGGATGACCGTGGAAATGATCTTCCACGGGCCAGCACCCATGGCGCGAGCTGCCTCGATGACACCGGGATCGATGGCCACGAGGTTTTGCTCAACGATGCGGGCCACGGCAAAGGAGGCTGCGATACACATGATGAAGATCGCGGCCTGGCGCCCGATGGTCGTTCCCACCACGTTGAGTGTGAGCGGTGCGAACATGGCAATCATGATGATAAAGGGAATCGGCCGGATGAAGTTGACCAGCAGGTTGAGGATCCAATAAGCGGGCCGGTACTGGAGAACACCTCCGGAGCGGGTGGTATAAAGCAGCACTCCGAGCACTAGTCCCATGAAGCCACCAATGACCATGGTGATCGAGACCATGACCAATGTGTCGACGATGGCTTCGAAGAAGGTCGGGCCCAGCCTGACCCAGTCAGCAGCGAGGTAAGTGGTGGTCATCGCGTGATCTCCTGGATATCGGTGGTGTGATCAAGGGCATCGCGGAAGTTATTGATAGCTTCAGTCGGTCCATTCAAGCGCACGGTCATTTTGCCGAAGGAATGCTGCTGGAGTGTGGTGACTCCACCGTGGACGATGTTGATGGAGACACCATTGTCTCGGGCTTGGGCAGCGGCGCCGAAAAAGCCGGAATTTTCCGTCAGATTAATGGTGAACAGGCGGCCGTCGTGGGCAAGTAAATCTTCTGCTTCGACGTTATCGGGTGTGTTGCGCAAAGCCGTGGAGACAAACTTGGCGGCCACGGGGGTTTGTGGATGAGAAAACACCTCGTAAACGCTGCCGTATTCGACAACCCGGCCGCTTTCCATCACGGCGACCTTGTCGGCGATAGAGCGGACGACTTCCATCTCATGGGTGATGACGACGATAGTGATACCCAAATTGCGATTGATCTCGCGCAGTAGCGAGAGTACGTCTTGGGTGGTTTCCGGATCGAGTGCGGAGGTGGCTTCATCGGCCAATAGAAGGCTTGGGTTGGTCGCCAGTGCACGTGCAATGCCTACGCGCTGTTTTTGGCCACCTGAGAGCTGCTCGGGGTAGTTGCCGCCTTTATCACCCAGCCCGACAAAGTCGAGCAGTTCAGCGACTCGCTTTTTACGCTCCGCTTTGCCCATGCCAGAGAGCTTGAGCGGGTATTCGATATTGCCAGCGGCGGTACGAGAGCGAAAAAGATTGAACTGCTGGAAGATCATGCCGATGCTCGTCCGGATGCTTCGAAGCTTGGCTTCGGGCAATCCGACTACGTCGGTGCCATCGAGCAATAACTGACCTGAGGTGGCGGTGTCGAGGCCATTGATGAGACGTACGAGTGTGGACTTTCCGGCACCGGAGTAGCCGATTACGCCGAGGATTTCTCCCGGATTGACGGTCAGGCTCACTCCGTCGACGGCTCGAGTTTCGGTCTTGCGGGAGTTGGTGAAGACCTTACTAACATCGCGAAACTCGATGAGAGTGCCATTACGGGGGTGGGAGGTCACTGATTCGGGCACGAGGCGAAGACCCTTCATTTTGAAGTGGGAGAACAAGCTGGGCCAATGCTAAACCCCGTCGCAGATGGGCGACGGGGTTTTCTTGCGAGGAGTTTTTTTGGGGTGTCTCTACCGCGTCAGAAGATTACTGAGCATCCTGAAGACGGACCATGATCTCGTCGAGTTCTTCACGGGTGCGATCGACCTTGACGGCAGTGTTTCCGGAGCTTTCGAGGATGGCCTCAGTGACGGACGGATCCTTCCACAGCTCTGCCAAGCGCTGGATGGTTTCGTTATCAGCGTTTTCCGGGGTGGTGACCCAGGCGTTGATATAAGGCTCTGCCTGCTCGGTGCTCGGATCATCCTGGAAGATGGCGTCGAGCGGATCGATTTCAGCGCGGCCAACGAAGGCGTTGTTGATGACAGCCGGGGTGCCTTCAAAGAACACGGTGGTGGTCTGAGCAGCATCGACCGGGGTGACGGTGACCTCGGAGGCATCGGTGTCGATGTCGGCCGGTTCCGGGTTGAGCAGTCCCTCTTCCTTGAGCGTGATCAGGCCAGCCTGGACTAGGACGTTGATGGCACGGCCCTGGTTGGTGGCGTCGTTGGGAATGGCGACGGTCTCGCCCTCGATGCCATCGATGGAGTCGTGGTCCTGCCAGAACAGTGCCAGTGGGTAGATCTCGGTAGCTGATGTCGGGACCAAGTCGGAGCCGGTTTTGGTGTTGTAGTCATTCAGGAACAGCAGGTGCTGGAACTTGTTGACATCGATCTCGCCTTGGGCCAGCGCATCGTTGGGGGTGTTGTAATCAGAAAAAGCCACGATTTCCATGTCGATGCCATCAGCTTCAACCAGGTCCTGGAATACGTCCCACTCAGGGAGATTGACATCGGTGGTGCCGACGCGGATGGTATCGCCAGCGGCGAGTGCATCGGATTCCGTGTCAGATTCGGAGTCAGAGCAAGCAACCAGTCCAGTGGCCAGGAGTGCGGATGCAGCAGTGCCCGCGAGGATACGGCGGAAGTTCATGGGTGTGTGTCCTTTTCAATGAATCTGTTTTTCAGCAGTTGATGGACAACCTAGCACTATGCATACCGCTCTGTCTACATTTGATTCATTTTTAGTTGCACCATTTGGAACATGTGTTCGACTCCATTAGGTTGAGGGCATGGAATTTCAGGGGGCCCAGCCGCTGAAGTGGTCGCGATTAGCGGACATCTTGTCCGGAAAACCAGGACTCTCCCCGGTGTCAGTGGACCATCTTCCGACGCCTGGGTTAGCTCTTCCGCAGGCTAGGAAAGATGGTTGTTTTGCAGAACTGCATGCGGTGTCTTCCTATAGCTTTCTCAGCGGAGCCAGCGAACCGGAAGCGATGGTCCACCGGGCCGTTGAACTGGGCCTTCCGGCACTAGCGCTCGTCGATCGAGACGGCTTTTATGGGGCAGTGAGGTTCGCAGAGTCTGCCGCCGCCTACGATCTGCCCACCGTATTTGGTGCGGAGCTCAGTTGGGGGCAACGGATTCTGACCGTCCTGGCACGAGGACCCAACGGCTACCGCAGGCTTTCTGGATTGATCGCTCGTGCTCGCCTGGCCGCCGGAGCCAAAGGTGAGGTCAGGTACCCAGACCTGGCAGGTGTTGCTCATGACCTGGCAGATAGTTGTCTGATTGTGCTCGGACACGATTGGATCGACGACATTGATGAGATGTTAGAGATTTTCGGCGAAAAAGCTCTAGTGCTTGAATACGCAGTCACCATGACTCCAGAAGACGCTGATCATCATGAACGACTTGATCACTACCCTCATCTGCGGGCCATTGTCACTGCACTACCGAAGGCAGCCACCCGTGAACACGCGAGGCTGGCGGCACTCAAAAGCGCCTTAGCGGTCAAGAAATCATTATCGCAAGCGTCAGCACAGCTGCATCCGATGGGTGCGCCGTGGTTGCGCTCTGGGCAACAGATCTCCCGCATGCTGCCGGGTCGGGAAAAGCTGCTTGCTGAGACCATTGCTATCGCCGAAGAATGCGCGTTTACTCTCGACCTGCTTGCTCCCGGCCTGCCTGATTTTCCTACTCCTGCTGGACACACCGAAATGACCTGGCTGCGGGAACTAACGCTCAGTAGAGCGGGGCGTCGATACGCAAGCAGAGGAGCAGAACTCTGGGAGCAAGCCGCTAGCCAGATTGAGCATGAGCTGGCAGTAATTAGCCAGCTGAATTTTCCCGGGTACTTCCTCATTGTCAATGACTTGGTCGAGTTTTGTAAGCGTCGCAATATTTTATGCCAAGGCCGTGGTTCGGCAGCCAGCTCGGTGGTGTGCTTTTGCCTGGGGATCACCAACGTGGAACCTATCTCCGCGGGACTGTTATTTGAACGCTTCCTATCTGCAGAACGCGACGTACCCCCAGATATCGACATCGATATTGAATCTGGACGTCGTGAAGAAGTCATCGCCTACGTCTACGACACCCACGGCCGTGAGCGAGCTGCCCAAGTCGCCAACGTGATTACCTATCGGAGCAAAGGCGCAATCCGGGACGCCGCCCGAGCGCTCGGATACCCAACCGGACACATCGATGCGTGGTCGCGGGGAACAACACCACCATCAGCGGTTATTGAATTGGCCGAGCAGCTCAAAGGCCAGCCACGACACTTGGGAATTCACTCCAGTGGCATGGTCATCTGTGATCGGCCACTTTCTGATGTGGTGCCGGTGGAATGGGCGAGGAAAGTCGGCCGCACAGTGTTGCAATGGGATAAGGATGACTGCGCCTGGGCTGGACTGGTCAAATTCGACCTGCTGGGGCTGGGCATGCTCGAAGCCTTGCATCACATGATCGACCTGGTAGCACAACAACACGGTCGAACCATCAACCTGTGGGAACTAGACCTAGCCGAGCCTGAGGTCTACGACATGCTTTGTCGAGCCGACGCCATCGGAGTGTTTCAAGTTGAATCCCGCGCACAGCTAGCCACTCTGCCCAGGCTGAAGCCTCGGGTATTTTTTGACCTAGTCGTTGAAGTGGCCCTCATTCGGCCAGGGCCAATCCAAGGCGGATCCGTCCACCCTTATTTGAAACGGCGGGATGGCTCCGAGAAAATTGTCTACGATCATCCAGTACTGCGCCCAGCGCTGGAGAAAACCCTGGGCATTCCGCTCTTTCAAGAACAGCTCATGCAGATCGCTGTCGATGCCGCCGGATTTAGCAGCGCTGAAGCAGATTCACTGCGCCGGGCGATGGGATCGAAACGATCTCCGGCAAAAATGGCAGAGCTAAAAGAGAGATTTCTCTCTGGGGCACGAGAGCTCAACGACATCACCGGGGAACGAGCGGAGACCTTATGGAACAAGATCGTGGCCTTTGCCGCCTACGGTTTCCCAGAATCCCACGCTCAGTCCTTCGCCTCCCTGGTCTATTTCTCTGCTTGGTTCAAGTATCACTATCCGGCCGAATTCTGCGTGGGCTTGCTGCGTGCTCAACCCATGGGCTTTTACTCACCGCAATCGCTGATCCAGGATGCGCGTCGTCATGGGGTAGTGGTGCTACCGGTGAGCGTCAATGACTCCGGTGCATCGGCACAGATCACTGAAGGAAAAATTCGATTGGGCTTGGAGGTTGTTGCTGGACTCGGTCTAGCTGCTGCTGGCCGGATCGAGGAAGCCGCACCTTTTAAGGACATCGCCGATCTTTCGCGCCGGGCAGGAGTGAATCTCGCACAAGTAGAAGCCCTGGCTCGGGCTGGTGCGCTGGGAGACTTCGGACTGGAGCGTCGCCAAGCGCTCTGGCAATCGGGGGTGGCTGCCACCGAACAGCTGGGGATGCTGCCGGGACTTTCTGCGATTGCAGCCCCACCGTTACCCGGAATGAGTGAGTTGGAGCTGATCGCCGCCGACATCGCGGCCACCGGTATTACTCCACAGCGCCAACCGATGGAATTACTGCGTGAACAACTCAAGCAGGCAGGAGTTCTTAGCGCGGCCTCGCTCACAGAAGTCCCTGATGGAACTCGAATCCGAGTGGCTGGAGTGATTACCCATCGGCAGCGGCCAGCCACGGCATCCGGACTAACCTTCTTGGGGATGGAAGATGAGAGCGGACTGATCAACGTTGTTGTTTCCGTTGGACTCTGGCAACGGCACCGGGTGCTCGCTCAAAGTGCAAAAGCACTGGTGGTGCGTGGAATAGTGCACAATGCTACCGGGTCAGTGTCGGTGCAGGCTGATCGATTTGAGCCGTTAACCAGCGGAGGATTTCTCAGCCGTGGATCGCGAGATTTTCGCTAGACCTAGAGCCAGTCCCTGATCAACTCGATGACCATGAGGATGACCGCTGCGATGATGGTTAGTGCTAGCCACACACCGAGGAAAAACAGCACACCACCCAGGTTGAAGGGCTCATCACGGGTAAGCACGGTAGAGATCATGGCAATGACCACCGCAATGGTGGCTGCGGTGGGCAATTTGGCGATGAGGTAATAAAGACCGGTCACTCTTGGCATTCTATCCGGCCCCGTCGCTAGGGTGGAGTCGTGAATCCCGTCTCCCCCAAGCTGACCACCGCCCGATATCTAACCGAGCTGCCATGGCTGATCATTTTGCTCTTGGTTTTTGGCGGACTCGCACTGTGGTTAACCCCGTGGTTGTGGATCGGCGTTGGAGTCTCTGCTGCTCTGCTGCTTTGGCAGATATGGCTGATCCCTGCCCAAGTCAAGCTGCTGGGTTGGCAGGAGACCGAGAATGAACTGCTGATCACCAAAGGCAAGGTCTGGCATACGTTTACGGTCGTGCCCTATGGGCGGATCCAGTTCGTCGATGTCACCGCCGGACCAATTCAACGCTTGCTGGGAATGAAAACCCTCCAGCTCAATACCGCATCCGCTACCTCAGATTCCACGGTTCAAGGTCTACCTGCTGAGGTCGCTGACGGCTTACGTGACCGATTGGCAGTGAAGGCTCGGGAACGGATGAGTGGCCTGTGAGTGATTCGGAGTTTCAGCGGGTCCACCGGCTGACCCCGCTGCTGCGTTTTTGGACCGTCATTTTAGCGATGATTGCGGTGGCCGCCGTTAACCTTGACCTCAACACGATGGGGATCTTCTGGGGTTGGTTTTCTGCCGGTCAGATTGTGCCAATTCTGCTGGGACTGCTGACATTTGTTGTCCTGTGTGCTCTGGTGTGGTTGTTTTCCCAAGTGTGGTGGAAAGCCATCGGTTATCGGCTCACCGACGAAGAGATCTCGATGAAACACGGAGTGCTCAGTACCCGGCTGCGCACCGCCCGCTACGACCGTATTCAGGCTGTGGATGTGGTGGAGTCAGTGATCGCCCGGGTCTTCCGACTCGCTGCCGTGCGCGTGGAAACCGCCGGTGGTAATGACTCGGTCATTGAGATTGCCTACCTACCGCGAGACAAGGCGCAGCAATTGCGGGTGGAAGTCCTCAATCGGGCACAGGGGATCGGGAAATCTGACGCACAACCTGAAGATTCCACTGGTGATGCTCCGGTGAATCCTTATGCGGTGGCCCACGTGGGGGCCGCTGAGCAAGACGCTGGACGTGGCGTTGGCCAGGTCGTTGGTCAGGGCGTTGGAGAAGGCACCGAGATCATCCCGGAAATTCCCATCATGAGGTCCGTAGCCAGCTCCAGCTTGCAAGGAGCATCGGTCGTCGGAGCAGTGGTGATGATTGGTTTATTGCTCACTCCGCTGACTTGGGCGATGGCGCTTCCGGCATTGATTGGTATTTTGCCCACCCTGTGGAATCTGATCGACCGTAGTTGGCGGTTTACTGCCAGCCTGCATGAGGACACACTCAACCTCTCCTATGGTCTGGCCGATCGACGTGGACAATCAATCCCGCTGTCCCGGATTCATGGGGCGAGCATTCAGCAGCCGATCTTATGGCGGATGTTTGGCTGGTGGATGGTCAAAGTATCGGTCGCTGGTTATGGCATAGCGGCAGGCAGCAGCTCCGGCACCACCCAAGTGCTACCAGTGGGATCGCGAGAACAGGCGGTGAGGATGCTGGCCCTAGTCAGCCCGCTGGATCAGGCCGCTATCGAGGACCTCGCTCGTCCTGAAGGGGCCAGTGCCCCGACATTTTCCTCACCGCGCTCGGCGCGCTGGGTCTCCCCAATTGATTATCGCCAGCAGGCAGTGACGCTGCTTGACGACGCCGTCGTGGTCCATCAAGGGCGTTTTGCTCGGCGTGTCAAGATTATTCCGCCTGCGCATATTCAAGAGCTGACGCTCTCGCATGGCCCGCTGCAACAGCTACTGGGTCTGTGTACTGTGCGATTCGACTTAGTGCCTGGACCAGTACGGATGGCTGGCGAGGACTTAGCGTTAGCGGAGGGCAAAGCTCTGCTGGATGCTTTGCGGCAACGTCATTTGCCCGATTACTCTCCGCCGACAAAGCCCAACTGACGCCATGCCTCATAGGTGGCTACCGCTGCGGAGTTAGACAGATTCATTGATCTGCGCCCTGGGATCATCGGGATCCGAACCTCTCCGGTAATGCGCGGATGCGCCAGGTGTTCTTCGGGCAGACCGGTGGGTTCAGTGCCAAAAAGCAAGGCATCGCCTAGCTGCCACTCGACTGTGGTGTACCAAGCGCTTGCTTGAGTAGTGAAGGCGAATACGCGAGCAGTGGGGATCGCTGCCAGACAGGAATCAAGATCTGGATGAACAGTGACCTCGGCTAGATCGTGATAGTCCAATCCCGCCCGTCGCAAGTTCTTTTCTGCAAGGTCAAAGCCCAATGGCTCGACTAAATGTAGGTGTGCTCCGGTCCCCGCACACATGCGGATTGCGTTGCCAGTATTTGGTGGAATCACCGGATTATCGAAGATAACGTGCAGGCCAGTCATGGTTTGAGTCTACGGGCCGGTGATAAGTGGAATAATGGCGGCCGTGACTGCTATCAAACTTGACGGAAAGCTCTATCAAAAAGAGATCTTCGAGGATCTAGCCACTCGCGTGGCAGCCCTCAAGGAGAAGGGAATTGTGCCTGGACTGGCGACCGTACTCGTCGGTGCGGATCCGGCCTCCCAGTCGTATGTAAAGATGAAGCACCGCGACTGCGAGCAGATTGGAGTGAACTCGATCCGGCGTGATCTCTCGGCCGATATCACCCAAGAGGAGTTGCTCGCGGTCATCGACGAGCTCAACCATGATGACGCCTGCACCGGCTATATTGTGCAGCTGCCGTTGCCGAAGCATCTCGATGAAAACGCTGTCCTAGCGGCCATTGACCCAGACAAGGACGCCGATGGTCTGCACCCGGTCAATCTGGGCAAGCTGGTGCTCAACGAGCCGGCTCCGTTGCCGTGTACCCCGAATGGATCGATTCATCTGCTGCGCCGTTTCGGCGTTGAGCTCAATGGTGCGAAGGTCGTTGTTATTGGTCGTGGCGTGACCGTTGGTCGCCCGATTGGACTCATGCTGACCCGGCGCACCGAGAATGCCACGGTTACCTTGTGTCACACCGGCACGAAAGATCTGGCTGCTGAGACCCGTGCAGCGGATGTGATCATTGCCGCCGCAGGCAAGGCACATATGCTCACCGCAGACATGGTCAAGCCAGGTGCCGCTGTCCTCGACGTGGGAGTTTCGCGCGTCGATGGCAAGCTCGCCGGGGACGTACATCCGGATACCTGGGAAGTTGCTGGATTCGTCTCTCCGAACCCAGGCGGTGTCGGTCCGCTGACTCGCGCTTTCCTGGTGCGCAACGTCGTCGAGAGGGCGGAACTGCTCAGCGGTGTCTAATCCGCAGAGCGTGACCATCGGCCCCCTAGACAACCCGCATGACCGCGGGTTGCCAGCCTCCAAGGTGCCTCGGTACCTACAACGGGCAGGTCTGGTGTTATTCCTTGCAGGTGTGGTGTTTGCCTCGGGGTATGCGCTGACTGAGCACTGGCGGCGCGCCACGTTGATTCTTGGGATATCGCTGATCTGGCTGACTGTGCTGCGGATGACCTGTGATTCTCGAGTCCTCGGAGTGTTTTCTGTCCGGTCTAGAAGGTTCGATGCCTTGTTTACTCTTCTCATCGGCGGGACCATGACCTTCTTGGCTGCTTCCGTAGATGCGCTGGGATCATAACTACAAGTTCCGGCCGCTACTGTTGGCACAGAAAAACCCCGCATGGTCCAAATTCAGGACCATGCGGGGTTTTGTCTACGTGCGTGAACTCAATGATCAGGCAGTGGGGGACAAGACAGCATCGATAACGTGGATGACGCCGTTGGTGGTGGCGATGTCGGTCTGGACAACGTTGACGGTGTTGCCAGCGGCATCCATCAGGCCTACCTGCTCGCCGTCGACGACAACGGTGACCTCGCCGCCTTGGACGGTCTCAACCATTTCTCCGTCCATGCCTACTACGTCAGCGGCCATGACCTCGCCGGGGACTACGTGGTACTTAAGGATCTCGGCTAGGTCGCCGGTGGGGTCAGCCAGCAGCTCGTCGAGGGTACCTTCGGGTAGCATCTCGAAGGCCTCATCGGTGGGGGCGAAAACGGTGAACGGGCCCGGTCCCTGAAGGGTCTCGACCAGATCAGCGGCCTCTAGTGCGGCGACCAAGGTGGTGAAGTCGCCGGCAGCCACTGCGGTTTCTACGATATCGCCAGTGGCTTCAGCTGCCATCGTCTCGGACTCCATGTCGTCCATGGACTCCTCGGTGGTCATCTCTTCAGAAGCCATCTCCTCGGTGGTGGTCTCCATCATGGTGGTTTCCATGGCTGAGGACTCAGTGGAGTCCTCAGAGGTGTCGTCTGCACAAGCAGCCAAAGTAAGAGCGAGGGTAATTGCTCCAGCAGCAGCGATTGTTCTCTTCATCAGAGGTTCCTTTCATCGGGGTGAGTAATCACGATTATGCATGCAAATGGGTGAAAATGATGACCCGTCTACAATTTTATTGACAAAAGTGATTTAAATCACATTTACGCCATATTTCCGATTCTGGATCCACTGCCGAGATCTGCGCCTGATCGATGTCAGATGCTGTAGTCGCCGACGCCGGTATCGGTGGATTGGCTCAGTAATAGAAAACGACGCAAAGCGTTGTCTAGCTGGCGTGATTCAGCCAAGAAGGCATCGTGGCCTACCGGAGAGACGATGCGGGCGATCCCCAAAAGGTTGCCAAGGTTACGCGAAAGATGCTCCTGCTGGTGATAGGGATAGAGGATATCGGTGTCCACACCAATAACCATCGTGGGTACCGAGCAGGCAGCCAGGGCCTTGATTAGTCCGCCGCGTCCGCGTCCGATGTCGTGTCGGTTGAGCGATTCGGTGAGGATGACGTAACTGCCGGCGTCGAAACGCTCCACCAGTTTGCGCCCTTGGTACTGAAGATAGCTCTCTACTGCAAACCGTTGCTTGCGATCTCGGTAGGTTCCTAGCGGATTCTCGCCCTGTTGAGGAGAAACGCCAAAACGCTCATCGAGTTCCTGTTCTCCGCGGTAAGTCAGGTGGGCAAGGCGTCGAGCCGCGGCGAGTCCCGCAGCGGGAGATTGTCCGGTTCCGTAGTAGTCGCCCCCCTGCCAATGCGGATCGCGTTCAATAGCGCTGATCTGGGCGGACTGAATGCCGATCTGCCAGGCGCTGGCACGAGCAGACACCGCGATCACGCAGGCGGAGTCGATCCGCTCGGGATACATCAATGCCCATTCGAGTGTTCGAGCGCCACCCATGGAGCCGCCGAGGATGGCGTGGGCGCGGGTGATACCGAGAGAGTCTAAAAATAGTCTCTCCGCCTCGACCTGATCGCGGACCGAGATGGCAGGGAAACGTGATCCCCATACCTGACCGTCCGGGTGTGTGGAGGAGGGACCAGTGGAGCCTTGGCAGCCACCGAGGACATTGGTGGACAGTACGCACCAAGTGTCAGTGTCTAGTGCTTTTCCTGGGCCTAAGACATCGCACCACCAGTCGGCTACATCTGAATCCCCGGTTAACGCGTGCTCAACAATAATTAGGTTATTGAGTCCATCTGGAGAGCCACGAAACTCGCCCCATCGCTGGTAGGCGATAGTTGCCTCTGGGATGACGGACCCGGCTTCTGTCTGCAGAGCGCCGATCCGTTGTTGAGTGAGGATGCCTTCGGCGGCGAGTGTGACCATGACGCTCTACCGTCCCGTGCTCACGGCTGCGAAACCGCGCTCCAGATCGGCAATGATGTCAGCGACGTTTTCAATGCCTACAGACAAGCGCACGGTGGCCTGGGTGATGCCAGCACGGGCGTGGCCAGCTTCATCGGACTGGGAGTGGGTAGTGGAGGCCGGGTGAACAACCAACGAGCGGACATCGCCGATGTTGGCCAGGTTCGAATGCAGCTTGAGGGCATCAATGAACGCCCATGCTTCCTCCCGGCCGCCGTCGATCTCGAAGGTGAGGACAGATCCGGTGTACTTGAGTCCCAGTTTTTCCTTGATGGCAAACCATGGGGATGCAGGCAGGCCAGCAAAGTTCACCTTGACTACCTTCGGGTGGTCGGCCAAGAACTCGGCGACCTTGATGGCATTTTCATTGTGGCGTTCAAGGCGTAGGGACAAAGTGTCTAGACCTTGGACGCAAGCCCATGCGTTGAATGCCGAAAGGGTGGCGCCGGTGTCGCGGAGAAGGCCAACTCGAGCCTTGAGTCCGAAGGCCGGTGCACCCAAGTCTGCGTACTTGAGGCCGTGGTAAGCAGCGTCGGGAGTGACAAAGTAGGGGAAGACCGGCTGACCGTCGCGCTCGACAGTCCAGTCGAAAGAGCCACCGTCAACGAGCACGCCGCCCAGGCCGGAGCCGTTGCCGGTATAGAACTTGGTCAGGGAGGCTACGACAATATCTGCACCCAGTGCCAGCGGGCGAACCAGAGCGGCAGTGGCGATGGTGTTATCGATGATCAGTGGCACGCTGTTGCGGTGAGCGACCTCAGCAATTACCGGGATATCGAGGACATCAGCCTGTGGGTTGGCAAAAGTCTCGCCAAAGAACGCCTTGGTATTCGGGCGGACGGCTGCCTGCCAGGATTCCGGGTCGTCTGGATTGTCTACGAAACTGACTTCGATGCCCAAACGCGAGAGGGTGATTAGGAAGAGAGTCTCGGTGCCGCCGTAGAGGCGCGGAGAAGTAACGATGTGGTCGCCAGCGCCTGCAAGGTTGAAAATGGCTGCGGTCAGGGCGGCCTGGCCGGAAGAAAAAGCGACAGCGTGGACGCCGCCTTCCAAGGAGGCGATCCGGTTTTCTAGCGCCTCCACGGTGGGGTTGGTCAGGCGGGCGTAAACCGGACCAAGATCTTCTAGTGCGAAACGCTGCTTAGCGTGTTCCGCGGAATCAAACACGAAGGCGGTTGACTGGTAGATCGGCAAGTTACGAGCACCGGTCTGCTCATCGACTGGCTGGCCAGCGTGGATGGATCGGGTCTCGAAAGCCCACTGCTCGGCGTTGGAATTGTCGTACTTTGGCATGGTAGTGATTCCTCTGTGTGGTGTTTAGGTATTTGTACAGAGGGTAGATTTGCTTTCATGAAGGTGCAATAAGTTTAAGGGGTAAAAGCCTAGTTTTGCCTGTTCAGGGCCATGAATATAATTAGACCAAGCGGTCTGAAACGGTGGATATTGGGCAGCGCAAAGCCCCCTAGTGAAAATTCTCACTAGGGGGCTTTGCGCGTGATATCTCGCGCCTAGGGTTACTTCTTCAGGGCGTTGATGATCTCGTTGAACTTCACGGACGGGCGCATAACTGCGCTGGTCTTGTCCTCGTCTGGCTGGTAGTAGCCACCCAAGTCCACGGGATGGCCCTGGTTGTCGATGAGCTCAGCATCGATCGTTGCTGCGGATGCTTCCAGTTCTTTAGCAATAGCGGTGAACTGCTCTGCCAGCTCGGCTTCCTCGGACTGTGCAGCTAGTGCCTCAGCCCAGTATGCGGCCAGGTAGAAGTGGGAACCGCGGTTGTCGATCTCGCCGACCTTGCGGGAAGGTGATTTGCCCTGGTCGAGAAGCTTTTCGGTGGCCAGATCAAGAGCGTCAGCCAGTACGGCTGCCTTCTTGTTGTCTTCCGAGCGGGAGACGTGGCGCAGCGATTCCGCCAGTGCGAGGAACTCGCCGAGGGAATCCCAGCGCAGGTGGTTTTCCTGCTCCAGCTGTTGGACGTGCTTAGGAGCGGAGCCGCCGGCACCGGTCTCGAACAATCCGCCACCAGCCATCAGCGGCACCACGGAGAGCATCTTGGCAGAGGTGCCCAACTCGAGGATGGGGAACAGGTCGGTGTTGTAGTCACGGAGGACGTTACCGGTCACGGAGATGGTGTCCTCGCCGCGACGGATGCGCTCGACGCTGAGCTTGGTGGCCTCGACTGGGGAGAGGATCTTAATATCCAGGCCCTCGGTATCGTGATCGGCGAGGTACTTCTCCACCAAGGTGATGAGGTTGCGGTCGTGAGCACGCTCAGGATCGAGCCAGAAGATGGTCGGCATGCCGGAGATGCGGGCGCGACTGACGGCAAGCTTGACCCAGTCCTGGATCGGAGCATCCTTGGCCTGGCAAGCGCGCCAAATATCGCCTTCTGAAACCTCATGCTCGATGAGAGTCTCACCAGCGGAGTTGCGGACGAGGACGGTGCCCTCGGCATCGATCTTGAAGGTCTTGTCGTGAGAGCCGTACTCTTCGGCCTTCTGTGCCATGAGTCCGACGTTGGGAACGGTACCCATGGTGGTCGGGTCGTAGGAGCCGTTAGCCTTGCAATCATCGATGACTGCCTGGTAAACGCCAGCGTAGGAAGAATCCGGGATGACTGCGAGGGCATCCTCTTCCTGGTCGTCCTTGTTCCACATATGACCGGCAGTACGGATCATTGCGGGCATCGAAGCGTCAACGATGACGTCGGAGGGGACATGCAGGTTAGTGATGCCCTTGTCCGAGTTGACCATGGCCAGGGAAGGTCCATCGGCGAGCGCAGCTTCGAAGGCAGCGCGAATTTCCTCGCCGTTTTCCAGCTTCTCCAAGCCCGAGTAGATCGCAGCCAGGCCGTTTTCGCCATTGAGACCAGCGGCTTCCAGTTGCTCGCCGTACTTGTCGAAGACATCGGCGAAGAAAGTGCGCACGACATAGCCGAAGATGATCGGGTCAGAGACCTTCATCATGGTGGCCTTCAGGTGCACGGAAAACAGGATTCCCTCGTCCTTGGCACGCTTGACCTGCTCGGCGAGGAACTGCTGCAGTGCAGAGGCGCTCAGAACGGTACCGTCGAGGACCTCTCCCTCAAGGACTTCGAGGCCCTTGTAGAGAACGGTTTCGGTGCCATCGGCAGCAACCTGGACGATGTCCAAGGAATCAGCGGCTGGGATGATGACGGACTTCTCGTTATGGCGGAAGTCACCGGTATCCATGGTGGCGACATTGGTCTTGGAATCTGCGGACCACTTGCCCATGCGGTGGGGGTACTTCTTGACGAAGTTCTTGACAGCTTCCGGAGCGCGGCGATCAGAGTTGCCTTCGCGCAAAACCGGGTTGACGGCAGAACCCTTGACGGAGTCATAGCGGTTGCGTACGTCGAGGTCTTCATCGGATACCGCGTTATCGGGGTAATCCGGCAGGTCGTAGCCCTGTGCTTGCAGCTCTGCGATAGCAGCCTTGAGCTGCGGCAGGGAAGCCGAGACGTTGGGGAGCTTGATGATGTTTGCCTCGGGGCTTTTGGCCAGTTCGCCGAGCTCGGCGAGAACGTCGTCCATCTGCTGCTCGGGAGTTAGGCGCTCCGGGAACTTCGCGATGATGCGGCCAGCCAGAGAGATGTCACGAGTCTCCACGTCGATCCCAGCAGTGCCAGCGAAAGCCTCGACGACAGGTTTGAACGAGTAGGTCGCGAGCAGCGGCGCTTCGTCAGTACGAGTCCAGATGATCTTTGCCATGAGTCTCCCTTGTGATTTTTGGTCAATAAACAGGCTTCCAGGATACCTGTTGTCCTACTTTAAGGGAGGCGGTGGGGGCTAATGATGGGGTCACCCACCCATTGCTACCCCGTGTTTCCAATATCCCATGAAGGAGACATTCGACCTGTCTATTCCATGCCCGCGGATGAGCTGTCGGCGCAGGCAGATAACCATCCCGGATTCCCCAGCAATCCAGTAGTAGGGGCGGTGCTGATGCTCCTGTTTCGCGATGATTGGCTCACCATTTGCGGAGAAACGTGGGGTTTCCCACACTAGCGGGGATTGTTCTGTTGCTACCGGTGCCGGGGTAGCTTCATTGGCTGGCCCAAGTAGGTCGCTCAAGGCTTGTTTGAGCCTAGAGCCATGTTCTGAGCCATTCCGGGGAACCCAGCGCACTAGGACTCCTTCAGGGGCTGCGATATTGAGGATGTCTGCTGAAATGGGAACCTCGATGGTGGCTTCCCCGTAAGCATCGTCGGGTAGGTCTTCCAAAATGCGAGCGATTGCTGGGGCTGCAGTCTCATCGCCAAAGAGCCTGACTTGGCGGCTGCTTGTGGGAGCGAACTCGATGCCGCTTCCTGAATCATCGTTGAGATCGGGACCGATAATGATGAGTTCATCACCTGCGCTGGCGTGTAGCGCCCAAGTGGCGGCGGGACCAAGATCCTCATCGCCGAGGTGGTTGACGAAATCAACAGTCAACGTGGTCTCTTGGGCGCTGCGGGTGAGCTCTCGGACGGAGAAAGTTCGTAGCGGACCACGCTCTGATTCCGGAAGCGAGCACCAAGCCTCGTACCAATTGGCCCCGGCGGGGATGTCAGGTAGCTCTCCTGATGCATTGGGAAAGAGCAGTTTGATCCGCAGGTCGTAGGCATTTCCGGCCGGACCGAAATCTGCCAGTTGCTCTCCAGCGAAGGTCACCCGAATGAAATGTGGTGACACTCGGTGATGGTCTTTGACGGTGACCCGGAAAGGTTGGTATCCCATAATTTTTACTGCCTCAGTTCATGGTCGTAGATGAGATGTTCACATGGTGGCGGCCGATCGGCATCACCATCGGACAGCCAGAGACTGGATCTGGCATCACTCGGGAATCGAGGCAAAAAACTTCTTTGACCGTATTCTCAGTGACTACTTCCGTAGGAGTTCCCGAGGCGAGAATTTGACCATTTTTTAACGCAAATAGGTGGTCAGAGTATCGAGCCGCCAGGTTTAGATCGTGTAGAACCATCACGATGGTGGTGCCGCGAGTCATATTGAGATCGACGAGCAGATCTAAGACCTCGAGTTGGTGGGAGAGATCGAGGAAGGTGGTTGGTTCATCTAGAAGCAGAATGTCGGTGTCTTGGGCCAGTGCCATAGCGATCCACACCCGTTGACGCTGTCCGCCGGAGAGCTCATCGACGCTGCGTTCGGCTAGATCACTCAAACCGGTGATAGCAAGCGCTTCGGCTACAGCTTCATAATCATCGGCTGACCATTGGCCGAACATGCCTTGATATGGCGTACGGCCACGACCGACCAAATCAGCGACGACGATTCCATCTGGTGCTACCGGACCTTGAGCAAGCAACCCGAGGGTGCGTGCCAGTTTCTTGGCTGGGTGCTCAGAGAGCTGAAGATCATCGAGAAATACCTGACCAGAGTGCGGCGAGATCAGACGTGATAGCGCAGCTAACAGCGTAGATTTACCACAGCCATTCGGGCCGACGATGGAGGTGATCTTGCCTGGTGGTACTTCAAGACTAAGATTCTCGACCACCATGCGATCGCGATAGCCCAGGCTAATATCCTCTGCTGTGAGAGCGTGCGAAAAGCTCACAAGGCACTTCCTTTCGAATCTGAACGGACTAGCAGATAGATGAGATAGGGAGCACCGAGAATGCCGGTGATCACGCCTACGGGGTAGCGAGTCCCCAACAAATACTGGCCAATCAAGTCGGAACTGATGACCAGTAGTGCCCCTATTAATCCTGCGGGCACTACCAAGGGGGCGCCCGGGCCGACTAAGCGGGCAGCGATCGGACCGGACATTAATGCTACGAAGGCGATGGGGCCGCAGGCCGCGGTGGCCACGGCAATGAGGGCAACAGCGCCTACGACAACTACAACCCGGACGACGTTGACACGCAGGCCCAATCCGATTGCCTGCGCATCGCCCAACCGAAGCACGGCTAATCGATTAGACAACAATAGCTGGATAGGTAGCGCGATGATTACGGTGATGAGGACGGGGATAGTTCGTTCCCAAGTAGCACCGTTGAGCGAGCCGCTGAGCCAACGAGTGGCAGTACTGAGATCCCAAGCCGCAGCTTGCGACAAGGTGTAGGTGACTACCGAGTGCAGCATCGCTGCCATCCCGATCCCGATCAAGATCAACCGAGTACCAGAGAATCCGCCGCGCAATGACAATAAATAGATCCCCGCGGCGACAATTAATCCAGCGACCAGCGCCAAGACTGACACGGTGGATTGCGGTAGCTGGAAGATGACAATGCCGACGATTCCAGCTGCTCCGGCGCCGGAGGAAATACCGATGATGTCTGGGGAGGCTAGTTGGTTGCGAAGCAGCGTTTGGAAGATTATCCCAGACATACCAAAGGCGAGACCAGCGATGACTGCTAGTGATGACCGTGGCAGCCTCAGTTCGTTGACGGTGTAGGAAGCACCCGGTACTTGTTGCCCGAAGATTGCTCTCAACACATCCATGGGCGGATAGAAGGTCTCCCCAATCATGAGGGACATCCCAAAAATAAGAACTAGCGCTGCAGCCAATAATGCGGTGACTCGTTTGTGATGGCGCGAACGTGTAATACGAGCGGAACGCAGTTGTGCTGCTTGCTGTGAAAGTGAGGTGCTGGTGGTCATAGGTCACGTACTTTTTGTCGGCGAACGATCCAGATAAATAGCGGAGCCCCGATGAGCGGAGTGATGATGCCAACGGCAATCTCACTGGGTGGGGCGATCACTCGGCCCAAGGTGTCGGCTAGAACGAGCAGAACTGCCCCAGCCAAGGCACACATCGGCACTAGCCAACGGTGATCTGTACCGATAATCAATCGGCACATATGGGGAATTATCAGTCCGATGAAAGCTATCGGGCCAGCCATAGCTGTTGCTACCCCGCAGAGGATCACTGCTCCAGCGGAGGAGGAAAGGCGAGTACGTAGAACGTGTTGGCCGAGTCCAATGGCGACGTTATCTCCCAGTGCCAATGAGTTCATTCCGCTGGCATTTGCCCAGCAGATGAATGCTCCGAAGGCCAGAAACGGAATACCTAATCCAATCTGGTGCCACTCCGCACCGCCTACTCCACCAATCTGCCAAAATCTAAAAGAGTCCATGACTGCGGATCTCGGCAGGATTACTGCGGTGACTAATGATGTCAACGCAGCTGAGGTGGCAGCCCCGGCGAGGGCTAGCTTCAGGGGAGTGGCACCGGCTCGTCCTAGCGAACCCACGGTGTAGACGAATGCTGCAGCAACCGCTGAACCAAAAACTGAGGCGATCATCGTGGCTACTGGGTCACGCATCCCGAAAAAGGCAATTCCAATGACTACTGCCAAGGACGCCCCAGCCAGTACTCCGAATATGCCAGGATCTGCGAGGGGGTTTCGAGTTACCGCTTGCATAGTCAGCCCGGATACCGCTAACGCAGCGCCGACCAATAGGCCTAAGACCGTGCGCGGGATGCGTTGATAGGCCGCAGCCTGCTCAACCGTGTCTAGATTTCCTTGAAAAGCGGCCAGGGCATCGGCAAAAGTGATATCGCGTGCGCCGTAGGCCACTGACAAAAAACAGGCCAGGATCAGGAGTCCAAGCAACAAAAGTAGAAGGCTCACTTTGCGGCCCGTTCCCTTACGGGTTGGGGCTGCGTCAGCTTCTAGGTCAGTTGCGCGCTCTTGGGCAACTGTGGTGTTGGTGAGCACGTAGGTGCCTATTCAGCAGCTGAGTTGAGGAGCTCTAGGTAGTCCTGAAGACCCCACGGGATGCTCAAGGGGGAAGGATTCGAAGACGCCGCCAATGGGCCTTCGGGCAGGAAAGCAACATTGCCGTTGCTAATCGCGGGGATACGGCTCAGAAGTGGGTCCTCCTGCATCGAAGCAAGGGTTTCTTCGTTGACCGCGGGATCGGCGGAGCCATAGGAGACGAGCAAATCGACGTCGTCGAATAGCTCGGGATTCTCAGCGGAGACTTCTTCCCAGAAGCTGTCACTGTCAATGCTGGCTTCCTGGACTACTTCAGGTACTCCTAGTCCGATATCGGCAAGGAATCCTGCACGCGGGTCTTGCTCGGTGTAGAAACCAACGGTGCTCTGGTCTGTTTCTCCACCGAATGAGGTGAAAAGGGCAGTTTTTCCTTGAAGTGCAGGAAAACTATCGAAAGTCGAGGAGATCTCTTCCTCGAGATTATCGTTGAGCTCTATTCCCTCTTGTTCCAAGCCCAGAGCGACTGAGTTTAGTTCCACCATTTCTTGGAGGGAGGTCTTCCACGGCTGATCAGGGTAGGCAACGACCGGGGCAATCTTGGAAAGCTGGTCGTAGTCATCTTGAGTGATTCCGGAATAAGCGGCAAGAATGATATCCGGGCTGGTATCTGCTATTTGTTCGAAGGGAATTGAATCTGTTTCGTCGAAAAGCACTGGTGTACCAGCATCTAGCTGTGTTAGTTCATCTTCTACCCAGGGCAAGATGCCATTGTCATCATCGTCGCCCCACGTAGCCTTGGACATTCCGACTGGAACCACGCCCAAAGCCAATGGCACTTCGTGATTAGCCCAGCCGACGGCTGCGATCCGTTCTGGAACCGACTCGATAATGGTCTCTCCGAAAGCATGGGAGACAGTGACAGGGAAGTCAGCTGGATCCGCAGGGTTGCTGGCAACATCGGTGTCGACGGCGTCGGCAGCGCCTGTTGAATCGGTCTCGGTAGAAGAGCAGGCGGTTAATGCCGTTGCAGTGAGGATCGCGACGGTGAAGGCAGAGAGTGTTTTGGCAAGGCGCACGGAGACCTCTTTCGATGGTTCAATCAGCTCTACATGGTAAGGATAGGCTCACTTAACACTGCATTTGATTGCCGTGTCAACTGAGACCTCGATGCTTGTTCTTTCATAGAGTGAGGACGGGCACATTGCTCCTTAGACGCTCGGTAGGATGTGGCCGCTGGAGGCGACTAGTGTGCTGTCGGTGAGAACAATGACGCGTCGTCCAGTGCCCATCCAGACCGCAATCTCTGAGCGCCGCCGCATCATCGTTATGGTGGCCTTGGCCTTGGGCGGATTCGGTATTGGTACCACTGAGTTTGTGTCCATGGGGCTACTGAGCATGATCGCCGACGATTTCCAGATTTCCGAGGACCAAGCAGGACACATCATCACGGCCTACGCCCTCGGCGTAGTAGTCGGTGCGCCCTTGATCACCGCAGTAACTGGCTTAGTCCCACGCCGGCGGCTGCTGTTGATCCTTATGGCATTTTTCACCCTCGGTAACCTGCTCTCGGTATTCGCAGATAACTATGAGCTTCTCCTCGCCGCCCGTGTGATTGCCGGGCTGCCACATGGCGCCTATTTCTCCGTTGCTGGTCTATCTGCAGCCTCCATGGCTCCAGCAGGGCAGCGCGGCCGCGCCATTGCGTTTATCGGCATGGGACTATCGGTAGCTACCGTGATCGGTGTGCCAGCCGCCCAGGCGCTGGGACAGACGCTTGGCTGGTCGGCGGCCTACGTCCTGGTTACCGCGATTGGCGTGGTCACCATCGGCGCTCTCTGGTTTTTGATGCCCCATATGACGCAAATGGCACCCACGGATGCCCGGACTGAGCTCAGCGCATTGGCTCGGTCTCAAGTCTGGTTGACGTTAGCGATGGGCACCGTCGGTTTTGGCGGCATGTTTGCCGTGTACACCTACATTTCCTGGACGATGACCGAACGCGCCGGGCTGGGGGCAGAATGGATGTGGCTGGTGCTGATGGTCTACGGAGTTGGCTCGGTCTGTGGCAACTGGTTTGGCGGACGATTGGCAGATCGAAACTTGGAGTTTGGCATTCTCTTTGCCTTGGTGATGATCGCGGTGGTCTTGGTCGGCTTCTATCTGACTTCTGTGAACCCGATTGCAGGCACCATCAACTTTGGCCTCATCGGCTTTTTCGGGGCAGCCCTAGTACCTAGTCTCCAGATCAGACTCATGGATGTGGCAGGTCGCGCGCAAACCTTGGCCGCCGCGTTGAATCACTCTGCGCTCAACCTGGCCAATGCCTCAGGTGCCGCCATCGGTGGAGTGGTTATTGCTGCTGGCTTCAGTTATTCCGCGCCTGCTTTAGCCGGCGCTCTTCTTGCCATGGCAGCGATTATGATCTGGATCCCAGCCTTTTTTCTTCGGCGGCGACAGACCCGCTGAATGATTGCTTCGGCTCGCCGATATGGTTAGGCATATGACCCTCACCATTACTTCTGTCAACGTCAACGGCATCCGCGCGGCAGTCAAACAGCGCAATGATGAAAACCCCGGCATGCTGGGTTGGCTTCGAGACTCCGGATCGGACGTCGTCCTCTTGCAAGAGGTGCGTGCGACCATCGAAGAGACCGAAGCTGCGCTGGCCCCAGTCTTGGCGGAAGGGTGGCACTATGTCGGTGCCCCAGCGGCTGCGAAGGGACGGGCTGGGGTGGGAATTCTCTCGCGCCGCCCCCTGGAAAATGTTCGGATCGGCTTCGGTTCTTTCCCCGATGCTGGCCGATGGATCGAAGGCTCACTCGACCAAGTTCGCCTGGCCTCCCTCTATTTGCCTTCGGGATCTGCAGGTACGGAGAAGCTAGATGAGAAGTACCGTTTTCTCGATGAATTCTCCCAGGTGCTCGATGATCGAGCTGAGACCTACCCAGAGATGGTCATCGGTGGAGATTGGAATATCTGTCACCGTCGGGAAGATCTGAAAAATTGGAAGACTAATCGGAAGAAATCTGGATTCTTGCCCGAGGAACGAGACTTCATGGATTCGGTTTTCGGCGTATTTCCGGATGAACAACCACAGGAAAAGCCTGGCTTGGGCGACTACTTCGGCGTCGTGGATTATGCCGGTCGAGACGTGCGTGGCACCGCAGCCCAACCGCGCTGGTTTGATGTTGGCAGACGATTGCAGCCAGAAGGGGAAGGGCCCTATACCTGGTGGACCTTCCGTGGACAGGCGTTTAACAACAACGCTGGGTGGCGGATCGACTATCAGGCGGCCACTGGTGCGATGTTGGAGCGCGCGGAACGCTCCTGGGTTGATCGTGCCTCAAGTGTGGAGACTCGCTGGTCCGATCATGCACCGCTTAACGTGAGCTACCGGTAGCGGCATGGATGCCATCGATACCGTGCAATTGCTCACGGCCTTGTTCGTCATCGGCATCGTTGCCGAGGCAGTGGCCGCTGCGTTGTCGGCCGGACAACAGCGAATGGACCTATTTGGTGTCATCGCGCTGGCTGCGTTGACTGCCCTTGGCGGTGGCACCATCCGTGATATTTTGCTGGATTCCTACCCATTAACGTGGGTCGAAGAGCCGATCTATCTGATTATCGTGGTGATAGCCGCGATCATCACAGTGTCTTTGTCGTTTCTTATGCACCACTTCCGGAGGTTGTTCCTCCTGATGGATGCAATCGGCTTGGCCACCTTCTCCGTACTGGGCACTCAAGTCGCGCTCGGACTCGGTCATGGTTTCGTCATCGCCTGTGTGGCAGCAGTGGTCAACGGCGTATCGGGTGGCGTGCTGCGTGACTTGATGTCTGACCGAGTGCCATTGGTGTTTTCCAAGGAGTTGTACGCATCGATCGCCATTTTGGCGACCACCATCTACATCGGTTTGCTGGAACTTGGACTCCCAGAGAACTGGGTCATCATGATTACCCTCACGGTAACCTTCGTAGTTCGCGTCATTGCCATGTTCTTCGGGATGAGTCTGCCGGTATTCGATTACCAAGACAAAGAACCAAGCGTTAGACCACGACTTGGTCTGTCCTACGGAAGGTTGCGGCGCGGAATGCGAACCGCCAGGCGTCGTACTTTTCTCGATAGCTCGCGCTATTCGCTGCTAGAGGATCGCCGTGATGCTCAAGATCGTCTCCAAGCTTGGGAGTCGCATGATGAGCCGGACGATGAACCAGATGGAGTTGCCGAGCCGGTTTCAGACTTGCGTTAACCTACCCCCTGCTAAAATCCTTTAAGAACTCTGTCGGTGTCGTGATTTATAAAAGAAGTGGATTGAACATGCGCGCATTCATCTCTCTGATCCTCGGTGGTGTCATTTTGGCCGCGGGTTATTTCTGGTACCTCGACGTTGGCGAGGACGTGTTGGGAATTGTCGCCGCCCTCGTTATGGCAGTCGGCGGTGCCCTTATCGTCACTGCAGTGGCAATCTGGCTGGATGTTTTCAGCCCAACCTCCCGGAAGCTGGGCAAATAACACCCCCAGCTTGCACCGAGCGTCGATAAGCGACATCAGAAGGATCAATAAGCCCCTTCTGGTGTCGTTTTTTGGGTAGCGGACTAGACTGACTGTCCATGAGCGAGCAGACCCCGTCGACCGATTCCCGCCAGCGTGTCCTCTCAGGCATCCAGCCCACCGCGGATTCTTATCATTTGGGAAACTACCTCGGGGCACTCAAACAGTGGATTGATCTGCAGGAGAGCTACGATGCGTTCTATTTCATCCCTGACCTGCACGCGATCACCGTTGATCAAGACCCAGCGGAGCTCCGTCATCGCACCATCGCAGGTGCCGCGCAACTGATCGCACTAGGCATTGACCCGGCCAAGTCGACCTTATTCGTCCAATCTCAGGTCCCACAGCATGCGGAATTAAACTGGGTCCTGAGCTGCCTGACCGGTTTCGGCGAAGCCAGCCGTATGACTCAGTTCAAGGACAAGTCCGCTAAACAAGGAACAGACCGGACCACAGTTGGTCTATTTACCTACCCAGTGCTCATGGCCGCTGACATTTTGCTCTATCGCCCACAGTTGGTTCCGGTAGGCGAGGATCAGCGGCAGCACCTGGAACTGGCTCGCACCCTGGCAGAGCGATTTAACTCCCGGTATGGAAAGACTTTCGTGGTGCCCGAGGGCTTTATCCCACAAGGTGCTGCAAAGATCTACGACCTGCAGAACCCCACCGCCAAAATGTCGAAGTCGGGGGCTAATCCCAAGGGCCTGATCAACTTGCTCGATGACCCGAAGGTCTCGGCTAAGCGCATTCGCTCTGCGGTTACTGACAACGATGGTGTCATCGCCTTCGATAAGGAAAACAAACCTGGTGTGTCTAACTTGTTGGTCATTCAATCTGCATTGACTGGTGCCTCAATCGATGATTTGGTCGCCGGCTATGAAGGAGCAGGTTACGGGGCGCTCAAGGTGGATACCGCAGATGCGTTAGAGGCGTTCACCACACCGCTGAAGGCTCGCTACGAGGAGCTGATGGCCGACCGCGGCGAGATCGAGCGGATTCTGGCTGTCGGTGCGCAACGCGCTCGAGAGGTATCTGAGCCGTTGTTGCGTGAAGTCTACGATCGCGTGGGTTTTTTGGCCCCTGGGCGCTGATCCACAATCAATTCTTGATCGATTAGGATGCGGCAGATCTGCGAGTTGTCTACCGTTGGTAGGCCACTGACCTGATGTGACTTGAGACCCAATGGGAAGGACCTCTTGTGGCCACCAGTACCCAATCTGATCCTCGGTACGTCGATGACTACGGAATCGAGCGATCTCACCAGGACGAGCCTGGAATGGTGGGAAAACTCCGCGAGCGCTCGGAGACCATTGATCATGTGATGCGGATGCACGAACGCTATTCCAGCATGGGCGGAAATCAATACTCTGCGGGAATCACCTATTTTTCGGTGCTATCCATCTTCCCGATTCTCATGCTGGTGGTTGCCGCCATCGCTACCTTTTTGGCCCGCAGTCCGGAACTTTTAACTGAACTACAAGAACAAATCGCGAGCACAGTCGAAGGCGAAATGGGAAACCTCGTCAACGATATCCTCGATACCGCCATTGAACAGCGTGGTGCCGTCGCAGGCGTCGGCCTAGTGGTCACCTTGTGGTCTGGTCTGGGGTGGATGCATAACCTGCGCTACGGAGTATCCAAAATATGGAAGGTAGACCCGACCGCCGTCGGGAGCTTTCTTCGGAATAAAACCAGTGACTTGCTGGGACTATTCGGTCTGCTTATGGCACTGGGCATCGCTTTTGCTGTTACCGCAGTGGGTAACGCAGACTTGGCTGGAAAACTACTCAATCTCATCGGGCTGGGAGATATCCCGGGTATCTCCTGGATTACTTTCATAGTCGTTCTGGTGGTTGGCATCTTGGCTAATTTTCTCGTGATGGCCTGGATGGTGTTTTATTTGCCTCGCACGAAGGTCCCCCGGAAGCCGGGTCTGCAAGCGGCGTTCTTGGGCGCAGTCGGTTTTGAAGCTGTTAAACAGCTCGGTTCGGTCTTTTTCTCCAATGCACTTTCCAACCCCGCTGGCGCTACCTTTGGCCCGATTATTGGCTTAATGGTTGTCCTCTATTTCACGTGGCGAATCCTGATGTACGCTTCCGCGTGGGCAGCCACTGATAGTGCATCTATGGAGCTGATGGAAGCGCCGATACCTGATCCTGCGATTATCCGGGTTCGTCAGGAACTCACGCCGGCTCCCATTGTCGGAAATAGTGCGGCACTCGGGATTGGTGCGGCACTTGGCGCCTTGGGGGCTGGATTGATTGCCCTTATTCGGAGAAAATAGAGATAGTTCGAGTAGCTAGACTTGATATATCGAAGGTGCGACAGCTCCTCAATCCTTTAAACAGCGCACCAGCTCATGTGACAACGCATCGGAAGGACTTGAGATGACCACCCCGAATTTCAGCCTCTACCAATCCCTAGGGCTCGACCGAGATTTATCTTGTGCTGAACTCGGGCTACTTATCTTGGGCCGCGATGCGAGATTAGAGAACAACGGAGTTCCGGTATCCGACTCTCAACGTCGTAATCTGCAGATTTCCTATGCCGTTCTCTCCGATGAAGGCAGACG
Source organism: Corynebacterium alimapuense (assembly GCF_003716585.1). Taxonomy (GTDB): domain Bacteria; phylum Actinomycetota; class Actinomycetes; order Mycobacteriales; family Mycobacteriaceae; genus Corynebacterium; species Corynebacterium alimapuense. The sequence goes on along the minus strand of NZ_PTJO01000004.1, from coordinate 112,571 downwards.
CAATGGCTATGATGCTGCACTGGCTACCGGTAGAGCAGTCTCTTGGCAAGAGCTAGAGCATTTGGCCAACTTTGGATCTTTTCCTGATGCCCAACTACTAGGTCAACAGCCGACGCAGCAGCCGATACCACAGCCTGAGCCGCCGAAGCCAGCACTGCCACAGACGCCAACTGGGTTTTCCCCTGGGGTTTCCGGAATCTCCTTCTCCCAGCCCACTGGGCCCACCGCGGGGCTGCCCGTGAGCCAGCCCTACTCTTCGCCCTCGGTGCCCACCCAAGATCGCCCCGATGCGAAACTGCGTTTAGGAATGATGGTGTTGGACTCCATGGCAGCGACCGCGCTGGGCTCGATTGCGGGGGTGGTTTTATCCTCCAATGATGCCTTATCAGGTTTGCTGCTTTCGCTTGTCGGCATTGCGTATTTCATTGGTTTTGAGTCCTACACTGGTGCCACCCCTGTGAAACATTTGTTCGGTTATGAGGTCCGAGACGTGAAAACCGGAGCCAAGCCTTCGCTTGAACAATCGGCCAAACGCTATTGGTGGCGGATCGCTGGATTAGTCCCAGGAATCGGTTGGCTCATCGCATTCGTGGGCATGATTGCCATCGGTAGCTCCATCAAGCCGGAAACTGGAAACATTGGTTCCCATGATCGATGGGCAGGCGTCGAGGTAACGCGCAAGCGCACAAAATAGACCATCCAGGAAGTCAGATGCGAGAGCCGAAACCAGCAGCGTACTGACACCTAGTTGTGGCTGTGTTTATCCCGAGGACACTTTTAGTGCGGATAGAGAACGCAAGTGCGGTGAGTAATAAAACGCCCACGCCGATCACGGCAATGATGCCTGGGATCAACCAATCCCTAGCGCTGCAGCCCGTTTCGGCCATGGAACCGATCTTCCGAAGGCTGCGGATACTGGGGTGATGGCGGCTAGTAGCAACGTCGCCGAGCCAACAGATAACAGCAAGGTATTCATGACAAACGACAAGTTTGGACTCCCGGTTAATATGGCTGGCATGCATGACACTCCAGCCATCAGCCCGGAGCATAAAGCTCTCACCCACGACCTGCTCAAACAGCTGCCCAAAGTCCTGATTCTCGATGATCTTGAAGCAAGCTTGACCGGAGAACTCGGGGCTAATCTCTCTGAGTTGAACACCCCAGATGCCATAGCCGCAGGAATCGCCCAGAGTGTGGCAGATCTTGCCGCCGATAATGTCGTTTATGCGGAGCTGCGCTTTTCCCCTGAGCTCCACACTGATGGGGGTCTGACTCTCCAAGAAGCCGTAGATTGCGCCATTACTGGAGTCGAGGCCGCCCATAGGGCACACCCCAACGTCGATACTCGCCTTATTCTCAATGCCAGCCGTGCTGGGGGAGTGCTTGACGACGTCGCGGCCCTAGCCGTGTCGATGTCTGGCCCGATCATCGTCGGTTTCAGTGTCTCCGGCGATCAAGAGAGGCATTCATTGGCACCTCATGCAGAAGCCTTCCGTGCGTTGCGGGAAAACTACGTTGCCTTCAGCATTCAATCTGGATTGGACGCAGGCATCGAGTCCGTGGGAGAAGCCATCCAATTGGGTGCTACCAGGCTGGGAAACGCGCCTCGGTTGGTCGATGACTTCGGGGTAGATATGGAAGGGATCGTCCCAGGCAAGATCTCGGCGTGGGTGCGAGATCGCCATCTCACGGTTGAAACGGCGCCGAGCGTGGAAGCCCAGCGTGGAGCAGCTGAGCAGCTGGGGGACCACCCGCTTCCGCTGCTGCAACAGCTGGGATTTACCTGCACCGTTAATACTGGCGACCGTTCGGTGACGTCGTTGACCGAGCAGTTCTTGGCGTTAACTGAGACCTTTGGTTATGGCCCGGAGGAGTTCTTCGATCTCACGGTTAACGCGGTTGAAGCGGCATTTCTTAACCAAGAACAACGACAGCATCTCTTGGAGACGGTTATCCTTCCGGCCTATGAAGAACTCGCTGACCCAGTCGAGGAATAGCCCAAGAGGTATTCTCCGGCTGCTCAGCGAATAATCAACACTAGAACTTAGAGAAGCGCTTGATCAGGATTTCTTCGAGCTGCTTCCAGCCCTCGGCATGGTCAGTGTAGGGCTTAGAAGGCACATACCCGGAGGAACCCGTAGAACCGAGCATGTAGGAAATGTAGTCCTGCATGCGCGGGTGAGCCAAGAAGAATGAGTTCAAGGAATCATCACTGGCCCAGTCGGCAGCATCGGCGAACAGTTCATAGCCACGGGACATCTGCTCAGTGTCTACGGCCTCCGGGCCCTTCGAGATATCAGCTACTAGCCCTGAGTAAGAATAAGAGTTGACCGGATGGACTTGGATCTCTAGTTCGCCGGCGTTCGCCGCGATCATGAGCTCCTCCCACGTGGCAGTGCGAGCAAGGTCGTGCTCGTCATTTTCTACTATCCACCGCACCAGCTGCTTAGGCGTGGGGAAGGTGAACATTTCTCCGAAACGGCCCAGGAACTGCGGGGCACCGTCGACGTAGGTTCGCAACGTGTAAACAGATTTGCCCTGGATGGTGATTTTTACCGGGTCGATTCCTGCGGAGGCCCAGTCGGTGGAGTCATAAGGGTCTGCTTGTTCGGCTGCCTTCTGCGCAGCTTTTTCGGCCTGCTCTTTGGCTGCCGCAGCAGCCGTCGCGGCTTCGTCGATACGCGTTTGAGCATCTGCTGATAGTTCGGAATCAACCTCGACGACTCGAACTTGTTCATCCAGAGCTGAAACGACCTTTGCCCAGTTGCTCAATACGGTGCGGCCTACTGCTGACCATTCACCAGGTCCGTGTTCGCCGGCGTAGTGCTCATAGCCACGCGCGACGTTGCTGAGCACGGAGTGGGAAGCGAAAAATAGCACTGCATCTTTGGCAGTGGTGACCTCTGCCAGGCTGCGGGTGATGGCAAAGATCCGGGCTAGGGCATCGACGCTTTCGTAGGAAGCACGGCCAGCCAATAGCGCAGGGGCGCCGATGATGTCGTACTCATCCTTGCTGCCTGGCACTACGCGGTCGGCCGATCCTGCTTCGAAGGCCTTCCATTTCGGATGCGAGGAAAGGTCGTGGGGTTTAGCGGACTCTAAGTAGGTCAGCAGATCCGCCGAGGAGGAAAACACTAAGACGTGATCGTCATCGCCGAGGAAAGCCTGCCATTCTTCGCCGTGCTCCTTCCACGTCGGAGCCCAGAGGGTGTAGAAATCTCCCTTGGTCAGAGACAGTTTTACAGGAATGATCGCACGGTTGCTCATGGCCAGCGATTCTACCCAACTGCTAGCGCGTTTATCCTGTCGGCCGCCAGAACCCTTGGAAGGCCATGCCCATGTTCGTGGTGCGCAGCGGATTAGTCTGCACAGGATCTCCGGCTTCGACGATCTGCCCATCACCGGCATACATCGCCACATGGCCGTCCCAGACTGCTAGATCGCCAGGTATGAGCTCTTCTGCAGTAACTTGCTGACCAACAGTTTGATCCTCAGCTAGCCGTGGGAGTTCCACTCCAGCTTGTCGCCAAGCCCATTGCGTCAGCCCACTGCAATCAAAGCCACTGGTGGAGGTCCCACCCCATACGTAGGGGGTTCCCACTTGGTCCAGCGCCGCAGCGACCGCAGCCTGGCCTGATCCATCTACCGAGGCAGGTGATTCTTCGGTGGTGGAGAAAGCAGCCGGTTGAAGCTCAGCCTCGACTGGAGGTCCCAGTTGCCCAGCGTGATCGGCGTCGGCGATCTGGTCGAGTTGGACAGCCATTGGCTCGAGTTCCAAGACCAGCGTGGATACCCGATTGGCGGCGACCTGAAGGAGGGAGTCTCCCAACTGCGATAGCTGGAGAAGCGTCGAGGTCTGCATTCCAGGAATTGGCGAGAGGACTCCCGGGAGCAGTGGCAGAGCTTGGTGGAGCAGCTCTTTAGCTAACGTGATCAGTTCGTGCTGGATAGCTTCAATGAGGACTCTGGCGTGGTCGACTAACTGGGTGATCTGTTCTCTATCACCGCTGATCGCCGTGGCAACCTCAATCAGCTGGGCGCCTCCCTTGGAATCACCGGTGAGTAGTGTCGCTAACGGATCGGCGGTGTGAAAATCCGGCAACGGATCCATCGAGATTGTGGGAATGCCAGGTGGTGCCAGCTCCGCGATAGTGCTCATCGCGGTGAAGATCTCTCTCATGTCAGCCGGCCCAGCGCAGCCCCGAGGTCTTGATCGGCCCCCACAGCGGTGTCTATATGCGCGGAGGATTCTTCCGCAAGCACTCGCGCTCGGTCGTGGACGCTAAATGTTTGCTTATCGACGCCCGCCAGTGCCCGAGCAAGCGCCGCCGTGAATCGTTCCAACGTCGGAGAAGGGGCAACCTCAATGGTGGGGGTGGTGGGAATTCGACCGGCAGCATCGTAGAGATCGCCAGTGAGTGTCCAAGCGTAAGCAGGGTCAAAATCTAAAGTTCTCATGCCCTATTGGACTGGGCGAGCTTCAGCGTGGTTCCCCAGTTGATGATTTCTTAGCCAATCTGGGCCTTGGTGGTGCAATCGATCTTGGCGTAGGAGCGACCCTGTGCATCCACAGAAGTGAAAGCGTAGTTACCGCCATAGGCACGACAGCCGTTGTTCTTCGGCGGCAAGGTCGGCAGACTCAGCGTTGAGCAGGTGGATTCGAGTTTCCGCATTGTTGATGGCCCTGATTGCGTTGAGTACTGCGTTGTCTTCGCCGTAGTCACGGCGCCAACGCTCAGAAGTGCTTGGTGAGCGTATTTGAGCCGTGGGTGAGTCAATAGTGACTGATAGCTAGAAGACGAGGACCATTATGGGAGTTGCCGGGTTTTGGATTGGGAGCATCCGTCTACCATGGTGGCTATGGATATCACTCTGGTAGATCACCCGCTTGCAGCTTCTCGTCTAACCATTATGCGAGATGCACGAAGCGATAACACTGCGTTTCGTGCTGCTCTCGCTGACCTGGGAACAATGCTTGTCTATGAAGCATCTCGAGACCTGAAAATCGAGCGGTTTGATTGTCAGACGCCAGTGGCGATGGCAGAAGGCATTCGGTTGGAAAACCCGCCGATCATTGTGCCGGTGATTCGTGCGGGCCTGGGAATGATTGATCCGGCGCTGTCGATGATCCCTGATGCCCAGGTGGGATTCATCGGACTTGCTCGCGACGAGAAAACTCATGAGCCGGTTCCCTATTTGGAAGCACTTCCGAATGATCTATCTGGTCGTACGGTATTTGTCGTTGATCCAATGCTGGCCACCGGCGGTTCGTTGCTGCACGCTCTCCGTTTGCTTGCCGATCGTGGAGCAACCGATGTCACCGCTATCTGCATGGTCTCTGCGCAGCCAGGAGTGGATGCATTGGCACATTCCGACCTGCCGGTAAGGCTAGTCACTGCCTGCATTGACCCTTCTCTCAACGAAGATGCCTACATTGTGCCCGGTCTTGGTGATGCTGGCGATCGACTCTACGGACCGCGCAATATCGACCTCTAATGTTTGTCTAGCCTCCAATTTTTGCCCACTGTAGTGGGCGGTGAACTCCCACTAGCGTGGGCACCGTGGAGGAATGAAACGCAGGAGCGAGTGGAAGCCGTGGCCCAGCTATGGTCATCGGCTTGGAAAGAACCTGCGTGACCTGCGTCGAATGCGGGGATTGAGCCAAGAACGGCTCGCCGAATTGGTGGGGATGACGAGAAACTCCATCTCTAATATTGAGCGCAACGAGAATAACTCCAATAATGCCACCGACCCGCGCCTGTCTACGATCTATCGCTTGGCTGCGGCTCTGGATATCCCGCCTGCAGTTTTGCTGCCAGGGGGTGGCCACCATATTGAGGATATTTGCGCGTCACAGCAGCTGGGCATTGAAATCACTTGGCCAGCCGATGGGCGGGATACGCTGCCATTCGCAGCTTCCTATATCCACCATGGGAAGCCGGAGGAACCTCCGCGCTATGCAGTCACCACGGCCTGGGAGGACATCGAGGATGAAGATCAAGATGAAACCGAAGGTGAAGATGGGCATAGAAGCGGGGGATAGGCATCCTCCTCGATCAGCCTGATGACATCTGACCGGGGGCAGGCGGGTAGGCTTTGGGAGTTATGACCAGCTGGAAAGGACTAATTCCGTGAAGGGTATTGCCGCACGCGTCGACGAGTGGCTGCGCGTCCACGGTGAAGAGGTGACCGGTTGGCGTCGCCATTTTCACTCGCATCCTGAGCTTTCGCACAAGGAGTTTCTTACTACGGACTTCGTTGAGCACACTTTGCGTGCTCATAGTTTGTCGCCAGTACGATTCCCGGGCACTGGCCTGATGGTCGATATTGGTCCCAGCGGCGGTGATCGTCTGGCATTTCGTGCGGATATGGACGCATTGCCAGTGACTGAGGTGACTGGTTTAGATTTTGCTTCCACTGTCCCCGGTGTCGCTCATGCTTGTGGACATGACGTCCACACGACTGTGGCACTGGCCTTGGCTTGTTCGCTAGCGGATAACGCGCACCTGCTTAATCACGGCATCCGGGTCCTATTCCAGCCAGCCGAAGAAGTGATGGATGGTGGCGCCAGCCAAGTCATCGAATGGGGTGGATTGAAAGATGTTGGTTCCATCTTTGCCGTGCACGTGGAGCCGAAGCTCCGAGTAGGCAAAATCGGGGTCCGGACCGGAGCGATTACTTCTGCTGCAGATGTGATCACTCTAAAAGTCACGGGTCCTGGTGGGCATTCCTCGCGTCCGCATCTGACGGCTGATGTGGTCTATGCTCTGGGCAAGGTCATCACTGAATTGCCTGGACTACTGTCTCGTCGAGTAGACCCGCGGACCGGCACAGTACTGGTTTTTGGCTCCATTAATGCTGGCCATGCCCCCAATGCAATCCCAGAATCCGGAATCGTCGCTGGCACGATACGCACTGCGGATATCGCTACTTGGCGGGTGATTCAGACACTCATGGAGGAGCTGATCGCTCAAATACTGGCACCTACTGGCTGTTCATATGAATTGGACTACCTGCGCGGTGTGCCGCCGGTGATCAACGACGATGTGGCCACCGCTTTGCTCGTCGACGCAGCACGTTCCGTTGATCCACAGTCGGTCATTAATGCACCACAGTCTTCCGGCGGCGAGGACTTTTCCTGGTACCTCGAGCACGTGCCCGGATCAATGGCCAGATTGGGTTGTGGGACTGGGAATGGTCCATCCCATGATCTGCATCAGGGTGATTTGGTCGTAGACGAACGTTCCATTGGAGTCGGTGTTCGACTTTTCGCCTCTGTAGTTGAACAATTTGGTCAGGTTCCTGGAGAATCTTCCCCCGGCAGCGACTTCTTGTCCTAGGTACTAGACTCGGAGACCAGTTGTGTTAAATGGTGCGTTATTCTGATGCATTCATAAAACCGAGCCCAGCGTGGAGGAGACCTCTTGAACAAGCGGATCGTCATCATTGGAGGCGGCCCCGCCGGCTACGAGGCGGCACTTGCCGGAATTAAACATGGTGCGGACGTCACCTTGGTCGAGGATCAGGGTGCAGGTGGTTCTTCGGTTCTGCTTGACTCCGTCCCATCGAAGTCTTTTATCGCTGGTACTGGCATCAAGACAGATCTTCGGCGAGCTGATGACATGGGGCTTAACAGCCTTTTGGGTCGTGCGCGTATCCATATTACGGCTCTCAACAATCGTGTCCGAACCCTAGCTACTGAGCAATCTGAGGATATTCAGGTCCAGCTCGATCGGGCAGGCGTGCGCACGATCAAGGGCCGCGCGCATTTTGCAAAAAGCCAGCGTGAGCACATGTGCCACGACATCATTGCGGTCAAAGCTGACGGGACTGAGGAAAAGCTCGAGTCCGAGTTAGTGCTCATCGCTACCGGTGCTAACCCGAGAGTCCTGCCCGCCGCGCAGCCGGATGGGGAGCGGATTCTGACCTGGCAGCAGGTCTACAACCTCACCGAAACTCCGGAGCACCTCGTCGTGGTCGGCTCAGGTGTCACTGGTGCTGAGTTCGTTTCTTCCTTCGCTGAGTTGGGAGTGAAGGTCACCATGGTCGCTTCCCGTGATCGAATCCTTCCCCATGATGATGCGGATGCTGCAGACGTGCTGGAGCATGTGCTTGCTCAGCGTGGCGTTTCTCTGGAAAAGCATGCCCGCGTGGAATCTGTTACTCGAACTGCTGATGGTGGTGTTTCGGTTAAAACCACTGATGGTCGTGAGATCCTCGGTTCTCATGCTCTGATGTCGATTGGTTCGGTCCCCTCGACTGCAAGCTTGGGTTTGGAAAACGTTGGTGTGGAGACCACCCCCTCGGGCCATATCCGAGTGGACCGAGTTTCTCGGACCAATGTCTCCGGCATTTATGCTGCCGGTGACTGCAGTGATTTGTTCCCCTTGGCTTCTGTGGCTGCGATGCAGGGACGCCTAGCGATGTACCACGCGCTCGGAGAAGGCGTTAGCCCGATCCGGCTGAAGACAGTGGCTACCGCGGTGTTTACTCGCCCCGAGATTGCGGCTGTTGGTATCACTCACGCTCAGGTCGATGCCGGTGAGGTATCGGCTCGCGTAGTCGTCTTGCCCTTGCAATCTAATCCGCGTGCCAAGATGCGTTCGCTTAAGCACGGTTTCGTTAAGCTGTTCTGCCGTCGGAACTCAGGGCTGGTTATCGGCGGAGTTATCGTCGCTCCTTCCGCTTCCGAACTGATCCTGCCGATCTCGGTTGCAGTATCTAATAACCTCACGGTTAAGCAGCTCTCGGAGAGCTTTGCTGTCTATCCTTCACTGTCGGGATCGATTACGGAGGCCGCGCGCCGCCTAGTCGCTCACGATGATCTGGAGTGATTTAGTAGGTGGCATAGGATTCGTCCACTGTTGCGTCAAGGTTGACTAGGACTTTTTTTCCAGCCTGGGGGAACGCTCGTTGGGGACAGTGCTGTCGAGAACACGCTCGGCAGCCTGGGCCGATGGGGGTGGCTGAGCCAGGCGACAGGTCTAGTCCATTCGCGTAGATCAGCCGCTCGGCTTGGTCGAGATCGCAGCCAAGTCCTACCGCGAATTCCTTGCGGGGTTGGCCGAATCCGCGTAGTTGATCTTGGACAGTGCGAGCGATCCACAGATAATTGCGGTTATCTGGCATGCTCGCCACTTGGCGGGTGACACGGCCTGGTGTCTCGAAGGCGCGGTGGATAACCCACAGTGGGCAAGAACCGCCGGTTCGAGAGAAATGAAAACCGGTGGCCGACTGTCTTTTTGAGATATTTCCCGCCCGATCGGTGCGAACGAAAAAGAATGGAACTCCTCGAGCGCCAGGGCGTTGCAGAGTGGATAATCGGTGGCAGGTGGTCTCGAAGCCAGTTCCGAAGTGGTCTGCGAGTCGGTCGATGTCATAGCGGGTGGACTCGGCCGTCGACAAGATGACCTCATAGGGCATGACTACCGCCGCCGCAAAGTACTGAGCCAACGCCAAGTGTGCAATGCCTCGGGATTCTTCCGTGGGCAGCGGACTGGACAGTTCGTTGAACAGCTCCGAATGGGCAAGCAGTCCGTATTGCAAGGAGAGCTCGAAGGTCAGTTGCGCCTCGCTTAACCCGGTGCGCAGATGCAGTTCGCGAGTTTCTGGGTGGAAGATCCTCCTGGGCCCGGAGGTGATCTTGCGGAAACGGACGCTTACTCCCAGATCGAGATCGAGCGCGGTAGCCAGGCGAGTCACTCGCAACTGAGGCTCGCCGAGCCTGCTGGCTAATTCCTCCCCTAACCGGTCGAGGCTATCGATGTAGTTGTGGGCCTCATAGAAGAAGTCCCGCACCAGGCTGTATGGTCCCTTTTCTCTTCCAGATGGAGAGCGCTCAGCTAGATCGAGAACTTGGGTGACTAAGTCTGGGTAGCGAGCAGTTAGATCGGCGAGCTGTTGGTCGGGGACGGTGGGGAAGGCGTCACGCAGTTCTGAGACGGTGCGCGCGTGGCGGTCGGGGGAGAAGAACGCTGGGTCGACGTCGAAGTTGGTCGACAGCGACATCAAAACGGTGACAGTGAGGGGGCGCTGATCATTTTCTAGCTGATTGAGATAGCTAGTTGAGAGGTTGAGCCGTCTTGCCATGTCTTGCTGGGTGAGGTTGTGCCCCCGTCGAAGCGTGCGAATCGCTGCCCCCGCAAAGTGCTTACTCACGTGCGTCCTCCTTTGAGGAAAGTCTTCTTGAACTGCAGTTTTCACAGATTTTGCAAAAGAGTAGATCTAATGCCACTACTTTACACAAACATTGCTGTGACTGCTGACACTCAATTCTCGTTAGTGTGATGGGAGACTCACATCACGTTCGACGCATAGAGAGGGAGCCAGACCAGCGCCATGATTAACCACACCGTGCACACCCACCGATCCTCCGAAGAATTTCCCTACGAGGACCATCTCGCCCACAAAATCGCCCGCGTCGCCGTTGACCCGGTTGAGGTCCCCGCGGAGACCCGAGAGATGATCATCAATCGCATCATCGATAACGCTGCAGTCTCTGCAGCATCCGTGGTTCGCCGCCCCGTCACTTCTGCTCGAGCGATGGCTGCAGCACGTCCGGTTTCTGAAGGCGGCGCCTCCGTATTCGGCCTTCCAGGTACTTACTCGGCTGAATGGGCAGCTCTTGCCAATGGCACTGCTGTTCGTGAACTCGACTTCCATGACACTTTCCTAGCTGCAGAATACTCCCACCCCGGCGACAACATCCCGCCGATCTTGGCTGCTGCTCAGCAGGCGGGCAAGGGCGGCCGGGAACTGATCCGAGGCTTGGCCACCGGTTATGAGATTCAGGTGGACCTGGTTCGTGGAATCTGCCTGCATGAGCACAAGATCGATCACGTCGCTCATCTCGGCCCCTCGGTCGCGGCCGGCATCGGTACCCTGCTGGACCTGGATGCGGATACCACCTACCAAGCCATCGGTCAGGCGCTGCACACCACCACCGCTACCCGTCAGTCCCGTAAAGGTCTGATCTCCTCCTGGAAGGCCTTCGCTCCAGCCTTTGCCGGCAAGATGGCCATCGAGGCCGTTGACCGCGCGATGCATGGTGAAGGTGCTCCCGCCCCGATCTGGGAAGGCGAAGACGGCGTCATCGCCTGGCTGCTCTCCGGTCCGGATCACATCTATACCGTCCCGCTGCCAGGTGAAGGCGAAGAAAAGCGCGGAATCCTGGATACTTACACCAAGGAGCACTCGGCGGAGTACCAGTCCCAGGCCCCGATCGACCTAGCCCGGCGGATGGGCGACCGTTTTGCCGAGCAGGGTCTGGATACCAAGGACATTGCCTCGATCGTCCTGCATACCAGCCACCACACTCACTACGTCATCGGCACCGGCTCCAATGATCCACAGAAGTTCGATCCCACTGCTTCTCGTGAGACGCTCGATCACTCGATCATGTACATCTTCGCCGTAGCCCTCGAGGATCGCGCCTGGCATCATGAGCGCTCTTATGCTCCCGAGCGCGCCAACCAGCCGGCCACCATCGAGCTGTGGAACAAAATCTCCACCGTTGAGGATCCTGAGTGGACCCGTCGTTACCACTCCACTGATCCTGCGGAGAAGGCCTTCGGTGCCCGAGCAGTAGTTACTTTCGCTGATGGCACGGTCGTTGAGGACGAACTGGCAGTGGCAGATGCCCACCCGCTGGGCGCGCGTCCCTTTGCTCGGGAGCAGTACATTGCCAAGTTCCGCACGCTGGCCGAGGGAGTTGTGTCCAAGGAGGAACAGGACCGCTTCCTTGCCGCGGCAGAAAACACCGAGTCGCTCACTGACCTCTCCGAGCTCAACATTGAGCTTGAGCAGGACGTCCTGAACCGGGCACCGAAGATCTCCGGGGGGCTGTTCTAATGAGTGGACTATTTTCTTCTACAGTCACCCCCACCCAGCGTCGACAAGCATTTCGTGACGGTTTGAACTCCGGAAAGATCCAGCGCCTACCCGGTGCGTTCTCCCCGCTGGTGGCACGCGCGGTCCAAGACGCCGGCTTCGAAGGTGTCTATATCTCTGGCGCAGTTGTCGCTGCTGATCTGGCCTTGCCGGACATCGGATTGACCACCCTTGACGAAGTCGTCGGACGTTCCCGTCAGATCGCCCGGGCCACCGATCTTCCCGTCTTAGTCGACGCGGACACCGGATTCGGTGAGCCGATGTCGGCAGCTCGCACTGTCGCGGCCCTCGAAGATGCTGGCATTGCCGGCTGTCACCTAGAAGACCAGGTCAACCCCAAGCGCTGTGGTCATCTGGACGGCAAAGAGGTAGTTCCCACCGAACTGATGCTGCGCAGAATAGGCGCCGCAGTCAAGGAACGCCGCGACGACAGTTTCGTGATTTGTGCGCGTACCGACGCCGCCGGAGTCGAAGGCATCGACTCGGCCATCGAACGTGCCAAGGCCTACGCCGATGCCGGCGCCGACTTGATCTTCACCGAAGCGCTGCACACACCAGCCGATTTTGAGAAGTTCCGCGCCGCCGTCGATGTCCCATTGCTGGCGAATATGACTGAGTTTGGCAAAACCGAGCTGTTGTCTGCCTCGCAGCTGGAGGGCCTTGGCTATAACGCCGTCATCTACCCCGTGACCACCCTGCGGATCGCGATGGGTCAGGTAGAAGATGCACTGGCAGATATCGCTGAGACCGGAACTCAGACCGAGTGGGTTGGACGGATGCAGCACCGATCCCGACTCTATGAGCTCCTTCGCTACTCCGAGTACAACGCTTTTGATCAGCAGATTTTCACCTACCAGAATCCTTCTGAAAGGGGATGAGCACCATGTCTAACGCCACCGAAAACCAGGACGTCCGCAAGGGCCTCAACGGCGTCATCGCCGACTACACCGGAGTCTCCAAGGTCATGCCAGAGACCAACTCCCTGACCTATCGCGGCTACGCGGTTCAGGATCTAGTCGAGCACTGCTCCTTCGAAGAAGTCTTCTACCTGCTGTGGAAAGGGGAACTGCCCACAGCTGAGCAGCTGGAGGAGTTCAACCGCAAGGGTCGCTCCCACCGTTCCTTGGACCCAGGTCTGATTGCGTTGATCCATTCGCTGCCTAAGGACTGCCATCCCATGGACGTTCTTCGGACCGCAGTGTCCTACATGGGTACCAAAGATGTAGAGCCCTTCACTACTGATTCTGAGCACATTTTCAATGTCGGGCACCACCTGCTTGCTCAGTTGCCGATGGCTGTCGCGATGGATATTCGACGTCGCCAAGGCCTAGATATTGTCGCCCCAGATCCGGATAAGGGCGTTGCGGAGAACTTCCTGTCGATGGCTTTTGGCGTGGGAGAGGACTCCCCGGCGAGCAATCCCGAGGATGTTCGTGACTTTGAGAAATCCCTGATTCTCTACGCTGAGCACTCCTTCAACGCCTCTACCTTCACTGCCCGAGTGATTACCTCCACGCGTTCGGATGTCTACTCCGCAATCACCGGCGCAATCGGTGCGCTGAAGGGTCCGCTGCATGGCGGTGCCAACGAGTTCGTCATGCATACGATGCTCGAAATCGACGACCCAGCCAAAGCCGCGGACTGGATTAACAACACCCTGGACAATAAAGACGTCATCATGGGCTTTGGCCACCGCGTCTACAAGCGCGGTGACAGTCGAGTGCCGTCGATGGAGGCTTCCTTCCGTGCACTGGCAGAGCGCCATGATGGAGGCAAGTGGGTTGAGATGTACGAGAACATGGCTGTCGCCATGGACGAGCGCACTGGCATTAAGCCCAACCTTGATTTCCCCGCCGGGCCCGCCTATTACCTGTTGGGCTTCGAGGTTGATTTCTTTACTCCGCTGTTTGTCTTGGCGCGTGTGGCTGGCTGGACTGCTCACATCGTCGAACAGTACGAGAACAACTCCTTGATCCGTCCATTGTCTGCGTACAACGGTTCTGAGCAGCGCGAGGTCACCCCAATCGCGCAGCGCTGACGTTGGGAAACATGAGTATAATTCCACGCTAGTGTCACGGGCCACATCATTATGGTTATAGTGATGTGGCCCGTGTTTTTGATTCTGGCTGTGGTCTAACCATAGGTGTCGCCCCGCCCGGGAGACGCCGAATTTTCTGGGAGGCATTCTTGATGTCTCTCAGGATTAGTTGTCTATTGCTCTGGAATCTGTCTTTCGATTGTGCCGGATTCGCGGACAAATATCGTTTACCTCAACTTGTATCACCTTTGGAAAGGACCCATACAGTGGCTACAACCAGCCTGCCGGCGTTCAATAAGGTGCTCGTCGCTAACCGCGGTGAGATCGCCGTTCGCGCCTTCCGCGCAGCCTTCGAGACCGGATCCGCAACAGTCGCGGTTTATCCGCTCGAAGACCGCAATTCATTCCACCGTTCCTTCGCCTCCGAAGCCGTTCGCATCGGAACCGAGGGTTCTCCAGTCAAGGCCTATCTCGATATTGATGAGATCATTCGTGCAGCGAAAAAGACTCACGCTGATGCCGTTTACCCCGGTTATGGCTTCCTTTCGGAGAATGCCCAGCTGGCTCGCGAATGCGCCGAGAATGGGCTTACTTTCATCGGTCCTTCTCCGGAGACGCTAGATCTCACCGGCGACAAGTCCGCGGCGGTCGAGGCTGCGAAGGCTGCTGGCCTGCCGGTTCTGCAGGACTCTGAGCCTTCTACCGATATTGACACTTTGGTCAAGGCCTCCGCAGATTTCATCTATCCGATTTTCGTTAAGGCAGTGGCCGGTGGAGGCGGGCGCGGAATGCGCTTCGTTGGTACCCCGGAGGAGCTGCCACAGCTAGCAGCTGAAGCTTCTCGTGAGGCTGCGGCAGCATTCGGTGACGGCAACGTCTACCTAGAGCGTGCGGTGATTAACCCGCAGCACATTGAGGTTCAGATCCTCGGTGACCATAGCGGAGATGTCATCCACCTCTTTGAGCGCGATTGCTCTTTGCAGCGTCGCCATCAGAAGGTTGTAGAAATCGCGCCTGCTCAGCACCTGGACCCGAAACTGCGGGATCAGATCTGTGCAGATGCAGTGGCCTTCTGTCGCAAGATCGGCTACTACGGCGCTGGCACCGTGGAGTTCCTCGTCGATGAGAAGGGCAACCATGTCTTCATCGAGATGAACCCGCGTATTCAGGTTGAGCACACTGTTACTGAGGAAGTTACTTCCATCGACTTGGTCAAGGCGCAGATGAATATTGCTGCCGGTGCGACCTTGAAGGAACTGGGTCTGACCCAGGACAAGATCAAGCTTCATGGCGCGGCCTTGCAGTGCCGCATCACCACCGAAGATCCGGCGAATAATTTCCGCCCGGATACCGGAACCATCACTGCCTACCGCTCGCCGGGTGGCGCCGGCGTGCGTCTCGACGGCGCGGCTTCTCTCGGCGGCGAAATCTCACCGAACTTCGACTCCATGCTGGTCAAGATGACCTGTCGTGGTGCCACCTTCGATATTGCTGTCGCCCGTGCTCAGCGTGCGCTCAATGAGTTCACCGTCTCCGGCGTGGCCACCAATATCGGCTTCCTGCGGGCGCTGTTGCGCGAGGAAGATTTCCAGCACAAGCGCATCGCTACTAGCTTCATTGCGGAGCACAGCCAGTTGCTAGCAGCTCCACCGGCTGACGACGAGCCGGGTCGGATCCTCGACTACCTCGCTGATGTCACAGTCAACCACCCGCATGGAAAGCGTCCCACGGAGGTTCGTCCTCAGCGCAAGCTTCCCCCCGCCAGCGATGCTCCTATGCCTCGCGGCTCTCGCGATCTCCTGCGTGATCTCGGACCGAAAAAGTTCGCCCAGAACTTGCGCGAACAGGATGCACTCGCTGTCACGGACACCACGTTCCGCGATGCGCATCAGTCGCTGCTTGCTACCCGTATTCGTTCCTCTGCTTTGGTTGCGGCAGCCCAGCACGTAGGCCGATTGACCCCGCAGTTGCTCTCGGTCGAAGCTTGGGGCGGTGCTACCTATGATGTGGCGATGCGCTTCCTCTATGAGGATCCGTGGCAGCGACTAGATTCCCTGCGCGAGGCTATGCCTAACGTCAATATTCAGATGTTGTTGCGTGGGCGAAACACCGTCGGCTATACCCCGTACCCGGATTCGGTATGCCGAGCTTTCGTTAATGAGGCCGCCGATTCTGGCGTTGATATCTTCCGCATCTTCGATGCCCTCAATGATGTTGATCAGATGCGTCCGGCCATCGATGCCGTGCTCGAGACCAACACTACGGTGGCAGAAGTTGCCATGGCCTACTCGGGCAACTTGCTTGATCCCAAGGAAGAGCTCTATACGCTGGATTACTACCTCCGACTGGCTGAGGAGATTGTGGGCACCGGTGCCCACGTTCTAGCGATCAAGGACATGGCGGGCCTGCTGCGTCCGGCAGCGGCCACGAAGTTGGTTACCGCTTTGCGCCGCGAGTTTGATCTTCCCGTCCATGTGCACACCCATGACACTGCAGGCGGCCAGCTGGCTACCTACTTCGCAGCAGCACAGGCTGGCGCTGACGCTGTCGATGGCGCCTCTGCACCTCTGGCAGGCACAACCTCGCAGCCATCCTTGTCTGCGATTGTCGCGGCCTTCGCAGATACTCATCGCGACACTGGTTTATCCCTGGATGCGGTATCAGACATGGAACCCTACTGGGAGGCAGTCCGTCAGCTCTACGCTCCGTTCGAAGCTGGTGTGCCCGGTCCGACCGGTCGTGTTTACCGGCACGAGATTCCGGGTGGTCAGTTGTCTAACTTGCGTACGCAAGCTAAGGCGCTGGGTCTGGGAGATCGGTTCGAGCTCATTGAGGATTATTACGCCGCTGTCAACGATATGCTGGGGCGTCCCACCAAGGTCACTCCTTCCTCGAAGGTCGTTGGCGATTTGGCGCTGCACCTAGTCGGCGCTGGCGTTGATCCGGCCGACTTTGCTAGCGATCCTCAGCGCTATGACATCCCGGACTCCGTTATCGATTTCCTGCGTGGAGATTTGGGCAACCCGCCCGGTGGCTGGCCGTTGCTGCGTGAGAAGGCTCTCGCTGGTCGTGGCGATCGTCAGCATAAGCTCGCTGAGGTTTCTGACGATGCCGCACAAAAGCTGCAGAGCGATGACCGCTGGACCCGCCGCAACACACTGCACAATCTGTTGTTCCCCAAGCAGGCTGCTGAGTTCGCTGAGCATCGTCGCCAGTTCGGTAATACCTCCGCGCTGGAGGATCGCGTGTTCTTCTACGGTCTCAAGGAAGGCGAGGAGAGCATTATTCGCTTTGCCTCCGATACCGAAACACCACCGATGGTGGTACGACTCGACGCCGTCGGAGAGCCCGATGCCAAGGGTATGCGTCAGGTGGTCGCGAACGTCAACGGTCAGATCCGCCCGGTAAAGGTCCGTGACCGCTCCGTGGAGTCAGTTACAGCCTCCGCAGAGAAGGCCGATGCCAGCATCACCGGACATGTCGCAGCACCATTCGCTGGCGTGGTCAGTGTCACTGCCAAGGTCGGCGATGAAGTGAAGGCTGGTGACCCCGTCGCCATCATCGAGGCGATGAAGATGGAAGCGACCATCACCGCCACCATCGATGGCACTATCGAACGGGTCGCTCTTGCCCAAGCCACAAAGGTTGAGGGCGGAGACCTGATCGTCGTGATCAGCTAGCTCGCTTTTTATAACTCACCAACTCGAACGCCTCCTCGCACTAAGTACGAGGAGGCGTTCGAGTTTTTGTACTGGTGGTGGGTGGGCGCTGTGATGAGCAGCTTTCCCGGAGGATCTCTGATGGGAGAATGTAAAGACCTCCTTTGCGATATATCGTTGACATGAAGCATTTATAGATATATCGTTAGCCTTGTCGCTAGTTAATCTTCACGGAAGGTGCAGACCATGAGCCATACACTCAATAATCACTGCGAAGATCACCACGAGGGACACGGTGCTCGAGCAGGACGTCGTAGTCACTTCCATCGTGGAGGCTCGCACGGCCATGGCGAGGGGCGCGGCCACGGTCACGGTCACGGCGAGGGGCGTGGGCATGGTCGAGGTCGCGGCGGGCGTGCCGGCCGCGGAGACTTACGTAGCGTCATCTTGCTGTTGCTAGCAGAATCTCCGATGCATGGATATCAGATCATCTCAACCATGAGCGCCCGCACAGACGAACATTGGGTGCCTAGCCCGGGAGCTGTCTATCCGTGTTTGAGCATGCTCGAAGATGAAGGCTTGATTAGTATCAGCGCTGCAGAAGGGCGAAAGATGGCAACTCTCACCGAAGAGGGTCACACTCTGGTTGCACAGCGCCAGGAAGAGTGGGGAGAAATTCTCAATGGCTATCGGACGCCAGGGCTATCGGAAGATTCTCATCTGAAACGCCGCGCAGCTATGCGCCGTCTCCGTGAAGTAGTGCGGCAGGCAGATGATCAAGATGCCGATTGGGTGGTGTCGATTCTAGATCGCGCGGCCATGGAAATTTCAGATCGAAAATCTTAAAAAACCTCAAGAGGGCTCCCACATGATGTGTGGGAGCCCTCTTGAGGTTTGAGCAGACAGCTACTTGATTTCGAGTAGTACCTGACCCTTGGTTACGCCTGCGCCAGCTTCTACCGTCAGTCCAGTGACGGTGCCGGACTTGTGTGCCTTGACGGGGTTTTCCATCTTCATAGCCTCGAGAATTAGGACGATGTCGCCTTCAGTGACCTCGGTTCCTTCTTCAACGTCGACCTTGATGACAGTGCCCTGCATGGGTGCTGCGATAGCATCGCCGGAAGCACCTCCAGCGCCACCGGAGGTGCGGCGCTTCTTGGGCTTCTTCTTGGAAGCTGAGCCGCCACCTAGTGCGAAGTCTCCTGGCAGGGAGATCTCGACGCGACGGCCGTCGACCTCAACGACCACGCGGTGTGCCGGGATGGCATCTTCTTCGTCCACGTCTGCCGGATCGACAAAAGCCTCGAGCGGGTTATCCCAGGAATCTTCGATCCACTTGGTGTAAACCTCGAAAGACTCACCGTCGCCGATGAACGCATCATTGGCAACAATGTGGCGGTGGAAGGGCAGAACCGTCGGCATTCCTTCGACTGTGAACTCAGCGAGTGCGCGACGGGCACGAGAGAGAGCTTCGTCGCGAGTTTCGCCGGTGACAATGAGCTTGGCCAGCATGGAGTCGAACTGACCGCCAATGACCGAACCATTGCGTACTCCAGAATCAACGCGTACGCCTGGGCCATCCGGCTGTGCGTAGGCAGTGATGACGCCAGGGGTGGGCATGAAATTGTTGCCTGGGTCTTCACCGTTAATGCGGAATTCGAAGGCGTGTCCACGCGGAGTCGGATCTTCGGTGAAGCGCAGCTTCTGTCCTTCAGCGATGCGGAACTGCTCCCGGACCAAATCGACACCGGTGGTTTCCTCGGTGACCGGGTGCTCGACCTGTAGGCGAGTATTGACCTCAAGGAAAGAGATCAAGCCATCTGCTCCGACTAGGTACTCCACGGTTCCAGCCCCGTAGTAGCCAGCCTCTCGGCAAATCGCTTTGGCAGACTCATGGATCTCTGTGCGCTGGCTTTCGGTGAGGAAAGGAGCAGGAGCCTCTTCGACTAGTTTCTGGAAACGTCGCTGCAGGGAGCAGTCACGAGTACCCATGACCACGACGTTGCCGTGCTGATCGGCCAATACCTGTGCCTCGACGTGGCGAGCACGGTCGAGGTAACGCTCAACGAAGCACTCGCCGCGGCCGAAAGCCGAGACGGCTTCACGAGTAGCGGATTCGAAGAGATCGCTGACCTCGTCCATCGAATAAGCGACTTTCATCCCGCGACCGCCGCCGCCGAAAGCTGCCTTGATTGCGATCGGCAAACCATGTTCCCGAGCGAAGGCCTCGACCTCTTCGGCATTGGCCACCGGATCCTTGGTTCCGGGTGCCATGGGAGCATTGGCGCGCTCTGCGATATGACGGGCGGTTACTTTATCTCCGAGATCTGCAATCGAGCTCGGGGAGGGGCCGATCCAAATTAAGTTCGCATCGATGACAGCCTGAGCGAAGTCGGCGTTTTCGGAGAGGAATCCGTAGCCGGGGTGGATGGCGTCAGCGCCAGCTTTGATAGCGGCGTCGATGACTTTGTCGATGACGAGATAAGACTCGGCGGAATTTTGGCCGCCGAGTGCAAAAGCCTCATCGGCTAGACCGACGAACAGGGCGTCAGCATCAGGCTCCGCGTATACGGCGACGCTGGCGATACCTGCGTCCTTGGCGGCTCGGATCACGCGGACGGCGATTTCGCCGCGGTTGGCCACGAGGACCTTCGTGATCTTCTTGGTCTCAACTGCCACTGGGGAATCCCTTTCATGTGCTGCGAATGTAGGTCGCGCCGGTCCGCCCTTTTTCGGCGGCCTCGCGACGCATGCAGACTATTCTTGCACACAAAAACGTGAGCATTTCGTCAGGTCTGAGATTTTCTTTGAAAAATGATGACGAGAATGCTATTTCCGCAGGTTAAAGTGGGCGTGCTATTCGCCACGACTGATGGGCATTTGGATCATGTTGCCCCATTCTGCCCATGAGCCGTCATAATTTCGGACATTTTTGAATCCAAGAAGGTACTTCAACGTGAACCAAGTATGGCTGGATTGGTCTCCCAGATGACAATAGGTGAAGGTCTCTCCATGTGGATCGAGCCCGGCGTAGATCTGCTCAAGATCTGCCCGAGATCGGAACCGAGAATTAGGATGCATTGTGTCGGTCCATGGGTAGTTTTTCGCTGAGGGAATGTGCCCAGAACGAAGCGCTGGCCCACAGCTCAGGTAGTCAGTAGTCTCGGCGACTCCTGCAAACTCATCGGGGGAGCGGACGTCGATAATAGTCTCTGCATCGATGGCGCTGAGTACTTCAGTAACCAATGCGCGGTATTGAGTGTCATTGCGTTCGACGCTGGGGTAATTGGATTTGGGAAACTCGGGGACGATGAAAGAGGTATCGCGCTCTTCTGCCATCCAAGCATTTCGCCCGCCATCGAGTAGTCGGACATCTGCGTGGCCGAAAATTTCGAAGACCCAC
Source organism: Corynebacterium alimapuense (assembly GCF_003716585.1). Classification (GTDB taxonomy): domain Bacteria; phylum Actinomycetota; class Actinomycetes; order Mycobacteriales; family Mycobacteriaceae; genus Corynebacterium; species Corynebacterium alimapuense. Next base: position 91,582 of record NZ_PTJO01000004.1, on the reverse strand, counting down.
AATGTATAGGAAGCCCACCAATTGGATTGGTCACCGTAGATGACCACGGTGTCATCGCGATTGATGCCCTTATCTCGCATCAACTGGGAGAAGGCCTCACCGTCTACCAGGTCTCGAGTAATCGGATCGTTGAGATCGTGCTTCCAGTCAATGCGCACCGCCCCAGGCAGATGTCCAATGTCATAGAGCAGCGTGTCCTCATCGGATTCGACTACGCGCAGTCCTGGGGTGCCCAGGCGGGCGGAGAGCCAAGAAGCGGAGACGAGACGTTCGGGGCGGGCATACTCCTGGAATGGAGGGAACGGATCGAATGGAACGGTCACGTCGATCGGGCCTTTCTGTTGGGCAATAGTTTCGAGATTGTCCCAAGGGTAGTGCTTGAATCGCCGGAATGGTCACTTGGCCATTTGAAATGTGTCCTTGGTAACTGAGTGTTTGCTCGCCACGCGCAGGACACAGGGGTCCCTTAGAATTACAAAGGAATCACTATTTCCGGAGGCTCTTTTAGTGCCTTCACCCTTTCGAAAGGTGAATTTCTTGAACAAGGCAATTGTCGTCTTCGAGGTCGAGGGCGGATCCGATAAGCACATCGATGGCCACCGCCGGGATACCATGCCCGTCGTGAACGCGATCAAAGATGCTGGCTGGGACTCTGAGGTTGTTTTCTATCGCCCTGAGTGGACCGAAGATCTGTTCTCTTATGTTTCTGAGAACTTTGGCGGATACATCTCCCGCGTCAACCCGGGCAATATTCCCGGTGGCGAGAAAGGCTACTTTGAGCTGCTCTCCCGTCTGTCGGAGGCTGGCTTGGTAGGTATGTCTACGCCGGAGGAGATGATGGCTTACGGCGCTAAGGACGCGCTGGTCAAGCTCAACGACACTGATCTGGTGCCGACTGACACTTCCGCATACTACGATGTGGAATCCTTCCACCAGACCTTCCCGGTCTCCCTGTCCTACGGCGAGCGAGTGCTTAAGCAGAACCGTGGTTCCACGGGCTCCGGTATCTGGCGTGTCCAGATCGAGGACCGAGCACTGGCTGCCTCGGTTGAGCCGGGCACCGCGTTGCCGTTGGACACCAAGATCAAGTGCACCGAGGCAGTGGATAACCACACTGAGGTCCGTGAGCTCTCGGAGTTCATGGATTTCTGTGATCAGTACATCATCGGTGACAATGGCATGCTCGTAGATATGCGCTTCATGCCGCGCATCGTTGAAGGCGAGATCCGTATCCTCTTGGTCGGCCCGAACCCGGTGTTTGTCATTCATAAGAAGCCGGCTGCTGGTGGAGACAACTTCTCCGCGACCCTGTTTTCTGGCGCTAAGTACACCTATGACAAGCCAGAGGCTTGGCAGGAACTCGTCGATCTATTCGCAGCTGCACGTCCGGTCATCGCAGAAAAGCTCGGTGGAGATAACATCCCGCTGATCTGGACTGCCGACTTTATGCTGGCTGATGGCGAAGACGGCTCCGATGACTACGTACTGGGCGAGATCAACTGCTCCTGCGTCGGCTTTACCTCAGAGCTAGACATGGGTATCCAGGAGCAGGTAGCTAAGGAAGCTATCTCCCGGATCGAAGCCGTCTAGATCTGCTGAACTAGTGGCTAGGGCTGCGTCAGGATGGAATCAGTAGATCTACTGATTCCGGATCTGCATCAGAGAGCATCTGACGGCACCGGTCATACTCAGGCTGTTCCCCAATGAGAGCGGCCGCTCGAGCCAGTGCTGCGATTGCCCGCAGTACTGGCTGATTTGCTTCATGTGACCACGGCACAGGGCCCCAGCCCTTCCATTTATTTGCACGAAGGCGATCGAGCGAACGATGGTATCCGGTTCTGGCGAAGGCATAGGCGATGAGCTGTTGTTCAGCCGAGACTGCGTCTTCTAGCGCCTGTTCAGCTTTTGCCGCCCAGACCAAAGGGCTCTCAGGGTGGGCGAGTGCGGTGGCCGGGGATGAAAGATCAAGACCTGTGGCCGGATCTGTTGGGAGCTGGACTGGCGGTGGTGCCAACATGTCGTTTAATTCCATGCCTTCCCACTCTAGCTGCGTCTAGGTAATGAACCTGGGATGTGTAGTCTGTAGTGGAGTTTGAAGGGGATAGATGACTATGCGGGTGACCACCACCGGAACCACCGAGACGAATAAGACCTTAGGGGCAACGCCTTCTTCGGTGTCTTATCGCTATGATCTTGATGGTCTGCGGGGCATCGCGATCGCATTTGTGGTGATCTTCCACATCTTTGTCGGTCGAGTCTCTGGCGGCGTTGATGTGTTTTTGCTGCTGTCGGGCTACTTCTTTTTAGGTTCCCAACTGCGCTATGCCTCGCGGGCAAACGCTTCAGTCAATCCTTGGTGGCCGATCTGGCGGACCATTCGAAGGCTGCTGCCAGCGCTGATCCTCGTGCTAGTGGCTACCGCGGCGATTGGCTGGTTTATGGTGCCACAGCTGCGTCGAGTGCCCATCGCAGATCAATTCACTGCAAGTCTCCTTTATTATCAGAACTGGGAATTGATCTGGCAGGACGCGGATTATAACGTCGCCTCTGACCTTGTGAGCCCATTGCAGCATCTGTGGTCCATGTCAGTTCAAGGCCAGTTTTATCTGCTGGCCATAGCGCTGGCGATGACTATTATCTGGGTGCGTCGCGCCGGATATGACCTAATGAAATTCGTCGGACCTGCTTTGATCGCGGTTACGGTGATCTCATTTGCCTACGCGTGGTGGCTGTCTGCGGTTGATCAGTCGTTGAACTACTACTCCACGTGGACTCGAATGTGGCAGTTGACTCTTGGTGGAGTCCTAGCACTTTATGCAAAGCACATTGTGTTCCCTGGTCGCTTGCGAGCAGTGCTGACCTGGGTGGGATTGGCTATGGTGCTGAGCACCGGAGTGATCTTCAACGGCGCAGCAGTGTTCCCCGGTCCAGCCGCTCTCTACCCAGTCGGTGGTGCGGTCCTGATCATCCTCAGTGGTGGTTATGGACGTCTCTCGACAGTATTGGCTCATCGGAGTATGCGTTGGCTGGGTGATATCGCCTATTCCCTGTATCTGTGGCACTGGCCGCTTCTGATCATCACTCTGCTCGTATGGGAGCAACCAGAACCAGACTTGCTGTTAGGGCTGGGCACACTTGCCGTGTCTTTGGTCTTGGCAGATGTGACTCACCGGCTAGTAGAAATGCCTCTGCGGCAGCACGCCAAACGTCCAGTCCATGGAGAGGCTCGTGCCGCCAGCGCCAAGAAGGAACTCATGGCAGGTGGTGCTCCGGTGGCAAGAGCGATTGCCGGGGCAGTGCTAACGCTAGCGTTGATTGGGATGTTGGCAGGTCAGGCTTTTTGGCAGGCGCGTTTAAACGCTGTCGGTGGCGTTTCCTTAGATCCGGTGGTCTACCCCGGTGCACTAGCGCTTAGCGGAGCAGCTGTCCCGCAGGCTGAAGCTCAGCCTGACCCAGCTCTGCTGGAGACGATGGGATCGAAGATCTGGGGAGACGATTGTATTTCGCGCTTCGGTGATGACCCAACTCTCCTGCGGGTCGATGAACGCGGTGAAGAGTGTATGTACGGCGATCTGGAGGCAGATCGTGATGTCTACCTCACCGGTGGCTCGCATGCCGACCAATGGATCACCCCGCTCGACGAGCTGGGACGAGAAAATGGTTTCCGGATCGTTCCATTACTGCGACAGAGCTGCCCGACTTTTGCGGAAGAGCGCGATGGTGTGTTCTCTGAGGACTGCATTTCGTTCAACGAGCAGGTTATTGACAGGCTGGCGGAAGCAGACCCAGATTTAGTCATTTCCACCACAACTCGGCCTTGGGTCGAGACTTCGGGGCGTATTGAACAAGTCCCCGAGTCCTACCTGTCTTTCTGGGAATTTCTAGCAGATGAAGGTATTCCCTTCGTTGGATTGCGGGACAACCCGTGGCGTACTTTCCCAGATGGCTCTCCGCTGTCAGTTCCGCTGTGCATGATGGATCTGGAAGATAGCGATGCATGTGGCCTGTTTTTTGATGAGTATTACCAACCTATAGACCCATCGGCTCAGTACCTAGATCCGCTTCCTAACATGAAGGCAGTAGATACCTCGGTTTGGTACTGCGCGGATGGATTCTGCCCCCCGATCATCGGCAATCTCTACGTGTATCGGGACAGCAATCACTTGTCGAACGCCTACACGCTGTCGCTCAAGCCCCTTCTGTGGGAGGAAATCCGAGAGTTCCTCTAGCTCTCCCAGAACTGACTGACATCGAGCCCGAATGAATAGAGAGCTCGACGAAGCAGCGGCAGTGATAGTCCAATGACAGACGAGGGATCGCCCTCGATGCGGTCAATGAACCAGCCGCCAAGTGCTTCGAGGGTGAAAGCGCCGGCGCAGTGCAACGGTTCTCCAGAACGCGCGTAAGCGATGATGTCAGTCTCGGAAGCCTCAGCGAATGTGACGGTGGTGCGAGTCGTCTCGAGCACTCTCTGCTCACCGTAGATGATGCAGTGTCCGGTGAGCAGTTCTGCAGTGGCTCCAGCTTGTTCTCGCCAGCGTTGAATGGTGTTTTCTACCGTCAGCGGCTTACCTTGGAGTTTGTCTCCAAGCAATAACATGGAATCGCCTCCGATGACCACATCGTCGGGATACTCCGCTGCTACGGCATCTGCTTTTGCTTGTGCCAGGGCGGCGACGACTTCTCCCGCGGGGGCATTCCCTAGTGAAGCAGCGATCGCTTCCTCGTCGACTTGGGTTGGACGCAGCAACGGCTGCACACCCGCAGAGTTGAGGATCATCCGCCGTGAGGGGGACGCGGAGGCCAGAACCAGACGCATTAGTAGAACGTGACGTTTTGGAATGCGTTGGGGTTATAGAGAGTGGTGCGCTGCAGACGATCTGCTGGGCGACCCCACATGTTGCGTTCCGTGCGGGTATCAGCGGCCTTGGCAGACTGCTGGGCGGCCAAAGACGTCAACACAGCAGTTAATGCGGCTAGCTCAGTGCTGTCGGGGTTTCCTTTGAGAACGTGGAACAGCGGCTTCTGGGTGGGGGAGGTCATGATCGGTGCTCCTTACAGCGGGATGTTTCCGTGCTTTTTGGGCGGGGTCATGAGGACCTTGCGATCGAGGAGACGGAGCCCCTCGATGATCCGGGCCCGAGTGTGAGAAGGCGGGATGACCGCGTCAACCAGGCTACGTTCGGCAGCCAAGTAGGGATTGAGGTGGCTCTCCGCATATGCAGCAATCGCTGCATCGTCAGTCTTAGAGTGAATAGCTGCAACAGCGGCCGGCGCCTCAGCAACTGCGATCTCGGCGGTGGGCCAAGCAAATACTAGGTCTGCTCCGAGGTCTTTTGAACCCATGAGGACGTAGGCTGGGCCGATGGCCTTACGGACGATCACCGTGATCTTTCCGACTGAGGCTTCAGCATAGGCAAAGGCTAGTTTTGCGCCACGTCGCAGCACTGCGTTGTGCTCTTGATCTTGGTCAGGCAGGAAGCCAGGAGAGTCTACGAACTCGATGAGAGGGATGTTGAAGGCATCGCAGGTACGGATGAAGCGGGCAGCTTTTTCCGCGGCAGCGTGGTCAAGACAACCAGCTAGTTCAGTCGGTTGATTGGCGATGATGCCTACTGACCGGCCTTCGATACGGCCGAAACCGGTGACGATGTTGGTGGCGAAACGCGATTGAAGCTCAAGGAACTCCGCACTATCGACAATCCGGTTGATGGCCTCATGGATGTCATAAGCTTGTTTCTCCGAGTCCGGGACCAGAGAATCGAGTTCGTGGTCGGTCTCTGAAATCTCTAGGGAGGTCTCAGCTGGCTCGCGGGGAGCTTCTGCCCGGTTATTAGCAGGCAGGAACGCCAGTAGGTCTCGGATTAATTCGAGTGCCGCGGTATCGCTTGGAGCCGTGACATGTGCGGTGCCGGAGGTTTCTGCGTGGATTAACGCCCCGCCCAAGGATTCTGGGGTGGATTCAATGCCGGTGACCTTTTCCACGACATCCGGGGTTGCCATCTGCAGGCTGGACTGGTTCTCAACCATGACCAGCAAGTCAGCGAGTACCGGTGGCAGCGCGTGAACTCCCTCGGTGTGCCCAGTGATCACTGCAATCTGAGGGATCAGCCCGGAGGCCGTAGTGGTGCGCGCGAGGATGCGGGCATTCAACGCCAAGGCGACGATGCCTTCGATTGCTCGAGCGCCAGTGCCTTCGTGAATGCCGATGATCGGTACACCGGTTTTAATCGCCAAATCGTAGATCTTGACGATCTTTTCGCCGTAGACCTCACCGAGTGAACCATTGAATACGGTGGAGTCCTGAGAGAAGACGCATACCTTGCGGCCAGCCACGGTGCCATAGCCGGTCACCACACCATCGGTCAGCGGACGCTTTGCTTCTGCACCGAACTCGGTGGAGCGATGGCGTGCGAGAGCGTCAGTCTCGACGAAGGAATTTTCATCGAGTAAGTGGAGCACTCGTTCACGGGCGGTGCGGTTGCCTGAGGCATGGGTAGCCTCGAGCGCATCGGTCCCAACCGGGGTCACAGCCTCCGCCAAACGGGAACGCAGGTCGGCGATCCTTCCGGCGGTGGTGGTGAGATCAGGGGAGATGGAAGTCATAGTCCTCTAGTCTAGGGTGTCATGCTGGTCTATGAAAACAGTCCCCGCGGACCCCTTTATGAGGGGTGCGCGGGGGAACTGGCTTGAGGCTGAATCTACAGCGGGATATTACCGTGCTTGCGAGCCGGACGGCTGACGTTTTTGTCCTTATAAAGGCGCAGATTACGAGCGATCATTCCGCGAGTCTCGCTCGGCAGGATTACCGCGTCGATGAGTCCTCGTTCAGCGGCCTTGTAGGGATTGAGCATGTGATCTTCGTATTCACGCTCAAAGGACTTGGCCAGTTCATTGACGTCGAGGCCCTTCTCGTGGGCTTCTTTGAGCTCCTTGCGGTAGATGAATCCGACAGCGCCAGCGGCACCCATCACGGCGATCTGAGCGGTGGGCCAGGCTAGGTTCACATCGGCACCGAGGCCCTTGGAACCCATGACGCAGTAGGCCCCGCCGTAGGCCTTGCGCATGGTGACGGTGATCTTCGGGACAGTGGCCTCGCCATAGGCGTAAAGCAGCTTGGCTCCGCGGCGGAGAATTCCGCCGTACTCTTGGCCGGCTCCGGGCAGGAAGCCGGGGACGTCGACAAGCATGACGATGGGGATGTTGAAGGCATCGCAGGTGCGGATAAAGCGGGCGGCCTTCTCTGAGGAATCGATGTCCAAGCAGCCGGCGTAGACAGCCGGTTGGTTAGCTACGAATCCGACAGATTGTCCTTCAATGCGGCCGAAGGCGATGACGACGTTTTCAGCTCGCTGGGCTTGGATCTCCAAGTACTCGCCGTCATCGGTGAGGCACTGGATGATTTCGCGGACATCGTAGGGCTGCGTAGGGGAGTCCGGAATGATTCCGTCGAGCTTGAGATCATCGGCGGTGAGGTTGTTGCTGACTGCTCCCTCGTCGCCTTCGTAATCTTCCAGTGGGGCCAAGGAGCGGTTATTGGAGGGCAAGAAGCTAACCAGGTCGCCGACCCAGTCGAGAGCTTCTTCGTCGGATTGTGCCGTGAAATGCGAGTTGCCGGCGGTGGACATGTGGGTGGACGCGCCGCCGAGTTCTTCCTGAGTGATTTCCTCACCGGTGACGGTCTTGATGACGTCCGGCCCGGTAACGAACATCTTGGAGGTCTTCTCGACCATGACGACGAAGTCGGTCAGTGCCGGGGAATAAGCATTGCCACCAGCGGATGCGCCCATGATGACCGAGATCTGCGGGACTACGCCAGAGGCGTGGATGTTTTGGTAGAAGGTGCGGGCGATCTGGTCGAGGGATACTGCGCCGTCTTGGATTCGGGCGCCAGCGCCTTCATAAAGGCCGATCAGCGGTCGGCCGGTGGTGACCGCCAAGTCCATGACCTTAATCATCTTCTCGCCGTAAACTTCGCCGAGAGCACCGCCGAAGACAGTGCCATCCTGGGAGAAGATGCAGACCTCGCGACCATCGATGGTGCCCCAGCCGGTGACGATGCCGTCAGTGGTCGGATGCTTCTTACCCATGCCAAAGTCTGTGGTCCGGTGTTTGGCGAGCATGTCGGTCTCGATAAAGGAGCCCTCGTCGAGCAGGTAGTCCAAGCGCTCGCGGGCGGTGAGCCGGTTCTGGGAGTGGACGCGTTCAACGGCCTTTTCTCCCATGGGGTAGGTGGCCTCGGCCCGGCGGCGCTTGAGATCAGCGATCTTGCCAGCGGTGGTGGTCACGTTGGTGAGATCGGATAGGTCCGTCAAAGGTGAGGAAATGGTCATGTTTGGGAATAGTAGACCGATAAAGCGCTAGTTTCCACAACGAAACCTATGTGATGCGTCTCACAATTAGCATTATTGCAGGTGAAACCGTTTTCTATCCCAAATAAATTATGGATCAATAGTGTCGCCCCATCGGAAATAGTCATCCGCACGCCACCATCGAGTCATCGGAAAGTCATTTCCAGCTAGGCTCACGTTCGTGGATCAGGATACTTCGCAGCGACTTCGCCAACGCCTTCCTCAATACGCCCATCTCCGGTGGATCGAGACCACCGGATCAACCAATGATGACCTGCTCAGAGATGCCGATTCGCCGCATCTGAGTGTCCTGCTTGCCGAGCATCAGACCGGTGGACATGGACGCCTAGGTCGAACCTGGACGGCTCCGCCTGGAACTCAATTGATCGTCTCAATACTGTTTCGACCAGCGCTCGATGAGCTTGATCGGCTGGGCACCCTTCCCCTGGTCGCTGGACTGGCGCTGTCCGATGTGCTCGATCCGGCCACACTGAAGTGGCCAAATGACGTGCTTATCGACGGTCGCAAACTCTCCGGCATCTTGCTGGAAGCTGCAGGGCTACCCGATGATCCCCGTGTAGTCATCGGGATCGGTGTCAATGTCTCCCTAACCCGTGAGCAACTGCCGGTCGCGCACGCTACCTCCTTGACGCTCGAGAGCATCGACGTAGGTCGGGAGGATTTTGCTGTTGCGGTTCTAACTGCACTGCATCGTCGTCTAGAGCAATGGCTTGAGCACGATCCGAAACTGATGGAGTCTTACCGATTGGTCTGCTCCTCCATTGGCCAACAGGTGCGCGTAGAAACCCCTCGAGGCACGCTGCTGGGCTCGGTGACCGGGGTTGGCACAGACGGCTTGCTTGAGCTTATCGACGATCGCGGCGACAACCACCGACTCTCCGCTGGGGACGTCACCCACCTGCGCCGAACAGATAGCGACTACTGAAGAGATTGGTAGGATGACCCGGCATGGGACAGTTTCGACCAGCTAGGGGAGAAGTGGTGCGCGTCGATCTGACCTCACCACTGCGCGCGTTAACCTTCCCAGTCTTGGAACTGATCCTGATTACCGGACTATGTTGGATGGCTATCGGCTGGCTTGACCGGCCAGAACAGTTAGTAGATATTCGCCTGCGCAACAGCGTCGTCTGGGTTTGGGCTGCGTTGGCTACCTGGCGTTTTGTCTTGCCACTTTTGCGGTCACGTCGTCGTCGTTTTATGCTCACCGACCGCCGGTTGATTGTTCGCGCCGAGGGCTTTCGAGCCCCAGTCGATTCGATCCCGTTGCGCGACATCCGGACGATTCAGCGGCGTCGCAACGCGATCTCCTTGAGCATTCAGGGTCTGCCGCGTCCGTTGTATTTCTCAGGTATTCCCCGAGCCAAAAAGGTGACCTCTCTCATCGAGTCCTCACTACCTCCGACCCAGGCACGCTACTGGTGAAGTTGAGGGGCTGGCTATAGTTGAGCGCGTGACTGACACCGCAGGTAACCCCAGTGCCCATGTTCCAGGAATGCCCGTAGTCGCCGTCATCGGCGATGGGCAGCTTGCCAGGATGATGCAGACCGAAGCCATCGAGCTCGGCCAGTCCATCCGACTATTAGCCGGTGCTTCGGGCTCATCCGCGGCGCAGGTGAGCGCGGATATTTTTATCGGCGACTACACCAATCTCGATGATCTCCGGCGCGTTGCCCAAGGCGCCGACGTAGTGACCTTTGACCATGAGCATGTTCCTACTGAACATCTGCTGGCTTTGATTGCTGAAGGCATTAATGTTCAGCCCAGGCCAGAAGCCCTGGTCAACGCGCAAGACAAATTGGTCATGCGCAAGCGCCTCCGGGAAATTGGCGCCCCAGTGCCGCCGTTTGCGGCTATCGAATCAGTCGAGGATGCCGGAGCCTTTTTCGACGCCGTCGGCGGTGCCGTCTGCATCAAGGCTCGCCGAGGTGGATACGACGGGCACGGAGTCTGGTTCCCCACGGATAAGGACGAGCTGAGCGCGCTCGTCGAAAAGCTGTTGGCTGCCGGTACTCCGCTCATGGCAGAAAAGAAGGTAGCACTGGTTCGAGAGCTCTCCGCCATGGTGGCCCGGAGCCCTTCCGGAGAGATCGTTGCCTGGCCGGTAGTCGAATCGGTGCAGACCAACGGAATTTGCACCGAGGCGGTAGCCCCCGCGCCGGGAATTTCGGAGGCGCTCGCCCAGCGATCAGTAGAACTGGCCCAGACCATTGCAAAGGAACTCGAAGTCACCGGCGTGATGGCCGTGGAGCTATTCGAGTTCGCCGATTCTGCCGGGCAGCCAGATATTGCCGTCAACGAGCTGGCCATGCGCCCGCACAACACCGGCCACTGGACTCAAGACGGCTGCGTGACCAGCCAATTCGAACAGCATCTCCGGGCAGTACTCGACTACCCGTTGGGATCTGTGGCTCTGAACTCCCAGGTCACCGTCATGGCAAATGTTCTTGGTGGCCAGAGCGATCCAGAACTTCCCATGGCCAAGCGCATGGCTGGAGTGTGGACCCGTTTCCCGGGTGCGAAGATTCACCTCTACGGCAAGACTCATCGGCCTGGGCGCAAGATCGGTCACATTAACCTCAGTGGAGACGATGTCGATATGACTCGTCGGGAGGCGCAGTTGTGCGCCGATTATCTCGTTCATGCCCGGTGGGCTGATGGGCACGTGGGCTAGGGCTTGATCGAGTCTGGGGCGTGCTTTGGATTTGGATTTGGCGCTGGATTTGGTGCTGGATTTGGTCCGAGGCGTATTTTCTCACAGTGAGCTATCTGAGTGAGGCGTATTTTCCCTGTTCACGGAAGCGCCGCATATTCTGGGAAGTGAGAAAATACGCCTCCAGACTAGTTCCGACGGCTGCTGCTTGCTCTGGCACAATGACCAGGTGTTAGCCCGGAAAGAAAACCTGCGAAACCAAGGAGCACTTACATGAAACCTCTCGTCGGCCTGATCATGGGTTCGGATTCGGATTGGCCTACCGTCGAACCTGCCGCTGAGGTACTCGCAGAGTTCGGGGTTCCGTTCGAGGTCGGGGTTGTCTCCGCCCACCGCACTCCGGAAAAGATGCTCGCCTACGCCAAATCCGCTCATGAACGCGGGCTGCAGACGATTATCGCCTGCGCTGGCGGCGCGGCCCACTTACCCGGAATGGTGGCTGCCGCGACACCTCTGCCCGTGATCGGTGTTCCACGTGCGCTCAAAGATCTTGACGGTCTGGATTCTTTGCTCTCCATCGTCCAGATGCCTGGCGGAGTGCCGGTAGCTACGGTCTCCATCGGTGGAGCAAAGAACGCCGGATTGTTGGCAGTTCGAATTCTCGGCGCGGGCAACCCCGTCCTGATCGAAAGAATGGCTGCCTACCAAGAGAAAATGGCCGAAGAGGTTGAGGCCAAGGATCAGGCTCTACGGCGCAAGCTGCTAGAAGGATAAATCGGCTTCAGTGATGCCGTCGAATCATGAGCTCGGCTCCCCATCGGAGGACAAGGGCATTCTTCGCTGATTCGTTCTAGAAGTCAGACTATCGTGTCATCCGGTCACGATAGTCTGACTTTTATGAGCCTTCCCGAAGACAGCGTGGAAAAGCGCCAAGAGCAGATTGATAAGAGTTTTGAGTCTACTGTGAGCGATATCAAGTGGCTGAGAGTTCAACGGCGGCTGGCAGTTACTGACGCCGATCGTGCAACCGTGAGTGCTTTGATGAAGAAAATCTCTCAGAACTTGGACAACAGAGCAGAAGGTAATCCTCTCGTTTCAGTGATCTCTGGTTTTGCCGTGATCATCGTAGGCTTGCTGGCCGGCTATTTCATTTACTTGCTTGCTGACGCTATGTGGATGTGGCTGAACTCATGAACAACAAGAACTCCGGATGTGCCATGGCTATCGGCGGAATCCTCATCTTGGGGGCACTGCTCTGGATCGTGGGCGTCGCGCTTTGGGCGCTGGCAATTGTTGTTCCACTGGTAGGACTCTTCTTTGGCGTCAGCCTGTTCGTGGAAGCTCTAAAGGCACACAATAGTAATCAGCAGTATCGGGCCGCTGAAGATGAGCTCGAGGCGCTGGTCCAAGATGCCTCGTTTGATTTGTCTGAAACCATAATTCGTTGGGACAGCCTGATGCTGACCAAAGGGATCGGCACCGCATTAGAAGGTAAAGAGCAATTGGCCGAGAGCATTCACCTTCAGCTCAGAGCTACTCATGAACTCCTTGAGGTAGCCAGTACTCCGAGTCAGCAGATCGATGCGGTATCGAATGCTGACGCACTTCGTCTGAAAGCACAGTCGTACCTATAGTTGAACAGCATGACCATTCTGGTTCTCGGGGCACGTGTGCAAGATGGTCAACCAAGTCGTATTCTCCGGGGGCGCCTACTGAAAGCTCTGACGCTGTCAGATCAGTCCCGCATTGTTGTCTCTGGACAAGGGGAAGCAGAGACAATGTGCGATTGGTTGGTAGCGCAAGGCGTGGATGCACGACGGATTCTCCTAGAATCGGCAGCCACCAGCACCAATGAGAATCTTGAGAATGCCAAGATCCTGGTGCCTGATACTCAACTGTGGACTGTAGTCACCAGCGATTTTCATGTGTGGCGTACTCGCCTATGGGCCTGGCATCTAGCTATCCCGGTTGAAGTGATCTCCTCCCGGACTCCCTGTGGGATCCAGGCGTGGATGATCTTGCGGGAGGGTATCGCTTTGCCGCACTCGGTACTCCGGATTGTTTGGCGTCGCTTTCGGGAGAGAATCTCTTCTGAGCTAGATGGTGCAGCTAAGGATAGGAAGGTGCCAGGGGGGCAGTCCTGAGAGTGCAGGTTGTTTTCCAAAACCCGGTCGGATCCGCGAACAGAGCATAAGAAAAGCCTCCACGCCCATGCCATTGTGGCTGGGAGGGGAGGCTTTAGCTTTGATGGGGCGGAATTCCAAGTGCACCTAGCAACGTCAACCGAAACTAAGGCTGCCCCCACGAGACCTTCGTTGGTTTTTGAGGTGAATTCCGATTTAGAGAGTAAAGCTCCAGGTCAACGGGTCAGCAAAGAGGCCGCCGGAGTATTCGATCTTGTATTCACCGGGTGCGCCATCACTGTCGAAACAAATAGCCCCGTCAGTCGTACCACCTGGTGCAAGATCTGCGTATTCCAAGGTTTTGATATCGAGGCCTGGGAAGGTGGTGTTGGCGATGACGCCATTGGGCTTGTAGAGCTCAAAATCGAACTGGGAGAAGCCCTGTGCAGAGTCAGATTGGTTGGACAAGTTTGCATCAGCACATAAGTAGTCAGAGAGGATACTGCTTGCAAACCGTGCGTTAGAGACAGTGACCATCATTCCGTCGGACTCCGCGGTCTCGCTGAGACCGACATCGGTGGCTGAGGCGGTTTCTTCAGCGGCAGCATCGACTACGGCATCGTCGGATTCTACGAAGCCCGCGTTACCAGCCGTGGATGTGGCTTCCTCGGAGTCTCCTCCGAATACGCTGGTGGCTACGACCACAACAGCGATGCCACCGACGATCCAGGGCCATTTTTTCTTCTTCTTGGGTGGCTCTACGGCGGGGTACGGGGCAGCCATAGCGTTCGGGTCGAAGGGCTGAGGTGTGTTCATGGTTACTCCTGAGAAAGACGGGATCTAACTGACAGGAATAACACTAGAAATAAGCCAAGACATAGAACTTTCACAGCTTGCTCATATGTTCGAGAGTGATGCTGAAACTGGGATGAGGTTTGCTGTCCGCCGCCACGTGTCGGCCAGCCACATGTCGGCCAGCCACATGTCAGCCAGCTCTATTGCAATAATCGACGCTGTTTCTATCCCCGAATCAGAGCCTAGCGGTGACTTTCTCTGCCGCAGCGATTTCATCGAGCCGCTTGGCGCCAGCTAATCCGCTAACCACCACGGCGGAGCCTCCGGCTGCCAAGGGTGCCAATACACAGCGATGCATTGATTCAACGTCATGCCAGCCGGTAGAGAGCAGGCGTTCTGGAGTGCTGGGGGAGGAAACGACGTCGATAAGCGAGGGGGCCGGACCAAAGAACTGATCGCCGTAGAAGCGCACGGTAGGGCCGAAATCGATTGCTCCGACAGGTAACTGACCTCCGGATTCCACGACACCTCGACCAAAGGGGTCATCAGTGACCACAACGACCTCTATGCCGCTGTAATTCTCAAACCGCTCCGGCGAGGTGAAAACGACCTCCGTCTCGGTATCTGGCGCTACCCCCATCCGATAATCGATGCCAGCGGCCAATGCACCCAGCACGATTGTGGCGGCCTGCCAGCCGACCGGCAGGTCCAGATGGATTACTGACCCGGATTCGAGATCGAGTTCCTCCAGCAGCATGTTGCCGATTTTCGACGCCCAGTTGTCGAGTGTCTGGGCGGAAAAATCAAGGCGAGCTCCGGTGGCTTCGTTGTAGACCGTCAGTCGCGGGCTAGCGGGATCAGATTTGAGCAGATGTGCGAGAAGCTCCATGCCTTCCCATCGTAGGCAGATTCTGAAACTGGGGAAGGTTCGGATGATGTGGGTTCGGGGGTAGTTCTTCAGTCGCGGGAGCGAGTTTCTTTCGCACTGGTATTCTCGCCTGTATTCATAATCTAGATTCTATTCTTCGACCGGAGAGTCCTCGCGTGCCCGATCCTGTTCTTAATCGAACTATTAGCGTCGTTATTCCATGCCTTAATGACGCAGACTTGTTGAAGCGGTGCCTTGACTCCTTGGCTGTACAACAGATTTTGCCTGATGAAGTGATCGTCGTGGATAACGGATCCACCGATGATTCGGCAGCTATCGCTCAAGCAGCTGGCGCCAGGGTGGTGACAGAATCTCGGAGGGGAATAACCTGGGCTACCCGTACCGGTTTCGATGCCGCCGAGGGCGACATTTTCCTGCGTACTGATGCAGATGTCATTCTTCCTCCTGATTTCATTGCTCGGCTGCATGCCGCTTGGAATGCTGCAGATAGCTCTCCGGGACGTCGTATCGTGGGAGTAACCGGGACCGCTCGGTTTGAGATTCCTGGTCGTGCGGGAGATTTTCTCAGTCGCGCCTATCTAGGGGCCTACCGTAATAGTGTGGGTTCAGCATTGGGCCATTACCCATTGTTCGGGACCAACTATTCGGTGCGCGCTGACTGGTGGCAGGGTATTCGCGACTCAGTTGATTCCGCTGATGTCTATTCTCATGAAGACATGCAGATCTCCTTCGAGGTTCGTCCCGATGAGACGGTGTGGTTTCAACCAGATTTGACGTTGGAGACCGATCCTCGTCCGCTTCATGGCGTGCAGCAGATTATTGTCCGTTTCAAGCGAGGAATGCACACTATTTTGCGCGGATGGCGCAACCATCCACCACACCGTCGATTAGCACGACGGGGGTTGCTGGGACCGAAAATGAAAGAGGTGCTGGGATGATGAGTTCCGAGGTTAAGCGTCGAGTTGCTGTCTCGTTGAGCTTGCTCGAGGAGTTTTTGGCTGCTTCCGGGGATCCGGTCCCTGGGAACCCACGTCTCTTGGAGCTAGCACGAGAAGGAGTGGCCACCTCTGCACTAGGAGGAAAGCACCTGAGATCTGCTCTTGTGCATATCTCTGCTGGTGAAGTAACAGGTCAACAGCTAAGCGCAGCCACTGCGTTTGGTGCTTGTGTGGACCTTTTACACGGTTCTTTCCTTATCCATGATGACATAATCGATCGCGATGATACTCGACGTGGGGTACCAACCATCCACGCTCTGGTCCGTGATGAATACGGTGACCCTCATTTGGGTACCTCGATCGCCATCACTGCCGGTGATTTGGGTTTAAACCGAGCAGTTCAACTGCTCTTAGATTCTTCCCTAGATGATGCGATGTTGCGTAGCGGCCTGCGAATCCTGACTTCGGCAGTGGAGGAGACCATTACAGGTGAGATCCTCGATGTTGCGCACTCGGACGGCAACGTCCCAGACCTTGAGTTGGTTCGCCTAAGCAATCATCTCAAAACCAGTGACTATAGTTTCGGAGCTCCACTGAAGCTTGGCGCCTTGGCCGCTGGCCGTGACCCGGCACCGATGCAGCCTATTGCCTTTGAACTCGGGCGAGCTTTCCAAGCTGCCGACGATATTGCCGGTTCTGTCGGAGACAGTTCCGCGACCGGTAAATCGACAGGTGGCGATATCGTGCATGGGCGAATGACCCTGATGACGATGCGCTTGGAAGACCGTTCAGGAGCTGATTCGGCTGCGGTAGCGGGAGCTGTAGGAGATGTAGTGGAAGAGGGACAAAATCATCTCAATCTTGCTCGCGTATTGATTGATGAGAGCGATCTGGACCTAGGTATTCGTGCTGGCTTGCACGATATGACCAACCGCATTGAAGGAATGCTGCATGCACATTCCTGAACACGAACCCAAGTCAGATCCGGTGATGGTGGATTATCTCGACCGTTATGATCGGATGTCGGTGAAAGCTGCCCGCACGGTAATCACTGCGTATTCCACCAGCTTTTCCTTGGCTACCAGTTTATTGGGAAAGGCAATTCGCACTGATATCCGCAATCTTTATGCCATGGTGCGAATCGCCGATGAAATCGTCGATGGAACGGCTGAGGCTGCAGGGCACTCTCGTGAGGTAGCTTCGGATCTTCTTGATTCCTATGAACAAGCAGTCTTGGGCGCACCACACAAGCGTTTCGACGTCGATCCCGTCCTCCATGCCTATGGCTGCACCGCGCGGCGCTGTGATTTCGATCCTGCGCATGTACGGGCGTTTTTCTCATCCATGCGGCGTGACTTGAGCCAGACCACTTATGACCCAGACAGTTTCGAGGACTATGTCTATGGCTCGGCAGAAGTCATCGGCCTGTTGTGTTTGTCTGTGTTCCTCGTGGACAATCCGGTCACCAAAGATGAGCGGGCTCGTTTGGAATCTGGTGCGCGTGCGCTGGGAGCTGCTTTCCAGAAGATCAATTTCCTCCGTGACTTAGGGGAGGACTCCATGACGCTGGGGCGGATCTATTTCCCCGGTATGGGGGAGGACGGTCTGAACGAACAGCACAAAGACAGACTCATCGCTGATATCCGTGATGATCTCGAACATGCTCGAAAAGCTATTCCGCTGCTGCCGATTTCTGCTCGTGCAGGTGTGCTGGCCGCTACTGGCTTGTTCGCCGAACTCACCGAGCGCTTGGCCGCGACTCCTGCCGCAGAACTGAGTACTCAGCGCATCAGTGTGCCCCGTCGAACCAAGGCCGTTATTACTGCCCGCGCGCTGGCTAGTGCACCGCGGATTAACCGTAGAAAAGAAGGATGAGCATGAGCAATCGCACTCCCAAGACCGCCGTCGTGATCGGAGCTGGCGTTGCTGGCTTGGCCACTGCAGCACTCCTTGCCAAAGAGGGCGTACAGGTCACCGTGGTCGAGAAGATTGACACTGTTGGCGGTCGCGCCGGCGATCTCGTCGTTGCTGATCAACCCGGATTTCGGTGGGATACCGGTCCCTCGTGGTACCTCATGCCGGAAGCCTTCGATCATTTCTACCGGCTGTTGGGCACAACCTCTGAGCAACAGTTGAACTTGGTCGATTTAACCCCGGCCTATCGGGTCTTCCCGGAGAAATACGGGCCAGTGGATGTTCCCAGCGGGGTAGATGCAGCCGCGGAGCTCTTCGAAGAAATTGAGCCCGGGGCAGGCCAAGGCCTGGTTGATTACTTGGATAGTGCCGGTGATGCCTATCAGATCGCGCTCGATAGGTTCCTCTATACAACCTTCTCTTCGCTCGGTCCGTTCGTCCATAGTGACGTCCGTGAACGTGCAGGTCAGCTCACCAAGCTGCTCACCCAGTCCCTCGAGGACTTTGTGAATAAACGATTCCAGGACACTCGGCTGCGCCAAATTCTGACTTATCCGGCGGTGTTCCTTTCTTCTCGCCCAGAGACCACTCCGGCGCTTTATCATCTGATGAGCCACACTGACCTCACCTTGGGTGTGAAATACCCGATCGGTGGTTTCACTTCAGTAATTGAGTCATTCCACCGGTTGGCACTGGAACAGGGCGTGCAGTTACGTCTTAACACTGAAGTCACCGCCATTCTTACGGAGAAGAATGGGCGAAAGACCCAGGCAACCGGCGTGCGGGTGCACAGCTCGGAAGGCAAGCTCGAAGAGATTACCGCCGATATCGTAGTCTCTGGCGCCGATTTACATCACACGGAAAACCACTTGCTGCCTACTAAATTGCGCACCTATCCGGAGAAGTACTTTGCTTCTAGAGACCCCGGAATTGGCACCGTTTTGGTCATGCTGGGGGTTCGCGGAAAACTCCCGCAGTTGGTTCACCATAACTTGCTCTTTAGCGACGACTGGTCGACGGACTTCTCCGCGGTATTTGACGGACCTCGATCGGAACGGCCGCTGGATTCATCCCAATCGATTTATATCTCGATGCCGTCGATCACCGATCCTGACGTAGCTCCAGAAGGACATGAAAACCTCTTTATTCTGATTCCGGTTCCCGCTGCCGAGTCGCTTGGCCACGGAGATACCTTCCGTGACGAGGGATCTCTGGCGGTCGAGGCCATCGCCGATGCTGCTATCACCCAAATTTCTGAGTGGGCGGATATTCCGGATCTAGCTGAGCGGATCGTCGCTCGACATACTGTGGGACCGGCAGACTTTTCCGAGCGCTATAACGCTTGGCGGGGCGGTTCCATCGGCCCGGCTCATACGCTGCGCCAATCGGCCTTCTTCCGAGGGCGCAACACCTCATCAAAGGTGGATAACCTCTATTATGCTGGGGCGACGACGGTGCCTGGGGTGGGCGTGCCCATGTGCCTGATTTCAGCGGAAAACGTCATCAAGCGCATCCACGGCGATAGCGACCCAGCAGCGTTGCCCGAACCTGATTCCGGCGATATCCGTGGGTGATCAGCTACTACCATTTTTGTACTTAATCATTTTGGCCTTCAGCCTCTTGAGCATGCTGCTCTGTGACTGGCGGTGGCGGCTGGCCTTCTTTTTCGACGCCCGCCGCGCGGCACTGCTGAGTATCGGAGTTGTCGGAGCCTTCTTGGTCTGGGATCTTCTGGGCATCGTGACCGGATCATTCTTTCGGGGCGGCTCCGCTTATATGACGGGCATTGAGCTTGCGCCGGAGATGCCCTTGGAAGAGCCGCTGTTTCTCTTCTTCCTGACCTATCTCACCATCAATCTCACCTCTGGGGTTCGATTGCTTCTCGACGCTCGCGTCGAACGGGGGGCGTCAGCATGACCTACCTGCTTATCAGCCTGCCGTTTCTCATCCTTGCTCTCATCTTGTGGGTGCTACACCGCAATGCAGTGCCCCGGCAGCTGGCAGTGACTGCCATCGTGGGTGCAGTTCTATTGGTACTCACCGCGATTTTTGACAACCTGATGATCTGGGCAGAACTCGTCGGCTATGGCGATGCTCAACGTCTTGGTATCCAAGTTGGTCTCGTCCCTATTGAGGACTTCTTCTATGCCATCTTCGTAGCTTTGATCATCCCGGCACTATGGACAAGGAAGGGACCACCGCAGTGACCGTTCTCCGCAATATTCTGGCCGCTTCAAGGCCCATCAGCTGGGTCAACACTGCCTTCCCCTTCGGTCTGGCTTACTTGCTTTCCGGCGGGGGCACGGACTGGTTGTTCTGGGTCGGTGTGGTCTTTTTCCTCATTCCTTACAACATCGCCATGTATGGCATCAACGATGTTTTTGATTATGAATCCGATATTCGTAATCCTCGTAAAGGCGGGGTCGAAGGCGCCGTCTTACCGAAATCGATGCACGCGCCTTTGCTTTGGGCTTCTGCGGTGACCACCATTCCATTCTTGGTGGTGATGTATGCCACTGGAACCTGGATCTCAGCGATCTGGTTGACCGTTGCGATGGCCGCGGTAGTTGCCTATTCTGCGCCACCGATGCGTTTCAAAGAACGCCCACTAATTGATTCGATTACCTCCTCAACCCACTTCGTCACCCCAGCGATTGTCGGCGCAACCATCTTGGACGCCGATACCTCCCAGTACTTTTGGTACGCCGCTGGTGCCTTCTTCCTTTGGGGAATGGCCAGCCATGCGCTCGGCGCCGTTCAAGACGTTCGCGCCGACCGCGAAGGTGGTTTGAGCTCGATTGCTACCGCCTTTGGCGCTCGAATCACCACTCGCTTGGCAGCTGCTGCCTACTTGGTGGCAGCTCTGCTGCTGTTCGCATTGCCAGCCCCCGGTTGGATTGTCGGCATTGCCGGTCTGGGCTATGTCGCCAACACTCTGCGTTTTTGGAATATCTCTGATGCCACCTGCGAAGATGCGAACAGTTCTTGGCGGGTATTCCTTTGGCTGAATTATCTCGTCGGTGCGATCGTGACCATGTCATTGGTATGGGTGTTTTTCGGCTAGGAACATTCGTCTGGTTTCCTAAAACACCGGGTAGGCCCGTATCTCTCTAGACTGGCGGTCCCAAACTCAGTTGCAGGAGGTTGACCATGGTCCAAGGTAATTCGATCAGACACGCACTGGTGACGGGCTCGACAGGTTATGTCGGTGGTGAGGTTATCCAACAACTCATCGAGGACGGCTGGGCGGTACGAGCATTTTCTCGCAGTCGGAAGAAGGCAAAAGAATCTTCTTGGGCCAGGCACATTGTTGATGGGGTAGCCGGACCTGGTCAAGTAGAAGTCTTTGAGGGAGATGCCTCAGATCCGGATGATCTGATGGTTGCACTCGAAGGCATTGACGTAGCGTGGTATCTGCTTCATTCGATGGGGACCGGAGCGGACTTTCAGGATCTCGAACGGTCTATGGCCCAAGGTTTCGCCGACGCGGCACATTCCCGATCCGTGGCACGAATCATCTACCTGGGTGGCTTGCATCCAGCTGAAGAAAAGCTCTCGAAACACTTGGCTTCCCGCGTCGAAGTGGGCGAGATTCTGCTGAATTCCGGTGTACCTACCGCAGTCCTCCAAGCCGGTGTTGTGCTCGGTGACGGCTCGACTTCTTTCGCCATGCTGCGCCATTTGTCGGAGCGTTTACCTGG
This sequence comes from Corynebacterium alimapuense, assembly GCF_003716585.1. Taxonomy (GTDB): domain Bacteria; phylum Actinomycetota; class Actinomycetes; order Mycobacteriales; family Mycobacteriaceae; genus Corynebacterium; species Corynebacterium alimapuense. The sequence goes on along the minus strand of NZ_PTJO01000004.1, from coordinate 70,200 downwards.
AGCACTTGGCCCCAATTGGATCAGCAATCAGATCACTCCAATCAGCGTTCGCGACGCGGTGCACTATCTGGTGGCTGCCGCGGAGCTGCCAACCGAGCAAAATCGCACCTTCGATATTGGAGGTCCTGACACGATGGCTTATGCAGAAATGCTGCGCTGCCATGCTCGGGTGCTTGGGTTGCCGCGCCGGCTGATAATAACCCTTCCAGTAGTCACCCCAAATACCGCTGCTCAATGGATATCCTTGGTCACCTCTGTCCGAGAGAAGATCGCAGCTCCTCTAATCGCCAGCCTGCTTACCGACACCGTTGTTAAAGAACGTGACCTCGAAAAGGAAGTGGGCACGCACCCGGGAGGCAACCAGAGCTTCGAGGAAGCCATCCTAGCGGCGACCAAGCATCTGGATACCCGTCGTTGGCGCCGTACCTTGTTGAAGACTGCCGGGGCGGTGACAGCCTGTGCGGCCTTCGGCACGCTTCTGACGAATCCACAGGACAGTTGGTTTCGGAGCCTTGATAAGCCCGAATGGCAACCACCAGCTAGCCTGTTTCCGATTGTCTGGACGGCTCTTTACGCAGATATCGCCGTGATTTCCGCGTTAGTGATCGCGGATGCAGAAGAAAAAGATCTTGGATCCTCAATGACCTTCAAGCGGGCATTAGCCGCGAATCTGGCACTCAACGCCAGCTGGTCTGCTCTGTTTTTCCGGTCCGGTCGACTTAACCTAGCCGCGGCAGGTGCCGGAATTCTCGCAGTCAGCTCAGCCGATGTAGTACGACGAGCTTGGAATTCATCACCACAGCGTGGTGTGGTCTTAGCTCCCTATGCGATGTGGACCGGATTTGCCACGGTCTTGAGCACCTCTATTGCTGTGCTCAACCGTGGCCGGTCAAAACGGCGTTAGTTTACGCACTGCGGGCCATCTCCGCCAGCATCGATCTCTGGCGCAATCGGGTCTTCGCCCAGCTCGGCGCCGGGAGTTCCTACGGGGTCTTCATCGACGGCGGTGGGGCCGGTGGTCGTGGTCGATTGTGGGCCATCATAATCATCTGCGGCGACGACGATGATGGTGTCTGTATCCAACCCGTCATTGGTGGTGATGGGCAGTCCGCCAAGCTGTTCTGCCAGCAAGATTGCTGCTGGGTCATCGGCGTCTGCGGCGACAATTTGGCTGCTGTAATAGACCCCGGGTTGGGCATTGGTGACCTCGACGATATCGAAGCCGTCTTCTTCCAAGAACGCGCCGACTCCGCCGGCTAGCCCTGAGGTCTGGCCAGCATTGAGGACCATGATTTCAGTACCCGCTGCTTGGGCCTCGGGACTATCCGTGCTCGTGGATGCCTCGGAAGACTCAGTGCTCTCAGCCGGGCTGAGGAGATCATCCATGAACTCGTGTACTTCATCGACATCGACGGTGACGATGGATTCTCCGTAGTCACCTACGCCGTCGATTGAGGTCACCGGGATAGTAGTGAAGATGACATTGCCGCCCGCGAGATTAGCTAGCTGCGTGGCGAAAGAGAGGATGTCCCAGTTTTCGTCGATGACCACAGAGCGCTCTACTGCAGTTGAAATATCGGAGAGCTTCGACGGATTGGTGAGGGTTCCAGCAGCGAGTGTTTGATTGACCAAGGAAGCCATGAAAGCTTGCTGGCGCACAATACGGTCGAGATCTCCGCGAGGCAGGCCATGGCGTTGGCGTACGAACGCAAGAGCTTCGGTGCCATCGAGTGTCTGAACTCCGGCTGGGAACTGAGCACCGGAGAACTCATCATCGACGGCTTCATTGAGACAGACTTCAACTCCTCCGACAGCGTCAGTGAGTAGGACGAAGCCAAAGAGTCCGATTTCAGCAAAGTGATCGACCTCAATGCCTGTGAGATCGGTGACAGCCTTTACTAAGCCTTGGCGTCCGGCCTCGGTCGCTTGGGCCTCTGCCGCCTCTAGGTCTTCGGCGCCCTCCTCGACGAGTTCCTCCATCTCCGCAGCTTTGTGCGCGGCGAATACGCCGTTGATTTTGAGATTTCCGAAAGTGTCATCATTGATATAGGTATCTCGAGGGATAGACACGGCTGTGGCTGAGGACCCGTCGTTAGGAACTCGAATGACCATGAGGGTATCGGTGTTTTCTTCCCCGTCATCGACACCAGCGTTCAACCGCTCGAGCTCTTGTTGAGAAAGCGGAGTTCCTTGGGCATCAGTTCGAGAATCCGAGCCGACCAGCAAAATATCCGTGGCGCCGTCCTCTGTCTGCCCTGTCGTTCCTTCGCCCCCGCCGAGCGCGAGGTTGCCTGCGGAAGCTACCTCTGAGCCGAGTCTTCCGACCGAGGTATATCCCAGTGCAGATACCAAAAGTACCAACGTTGACAGCAGAGCTAGGATCACCTTGACCGGCATCGGACCGGCTTGGCGGATCGATGGTGCGGTAGGCGGGGCTGCCTGGATGTCGCGAACACGACGGTACTTATCACTCACAGAATGCAGTTTAGGCTATCGGTGTGGCGTAGCGGAGTCTTGAGGGGCGTCAGTATGCTGTCACTATTGTGACTACTTTGCCGTTCGCCGTCGTCACGGTGACCTATTCCCCTGGGCCGCATCTTGCCGCCTTCCTCGAGAGTATCCCCGAATCCTGCGAAAGCGGTGCCGTTGTTGTCCTCGCAGACAATGGCTCAACTGACGGGGTTCCTGAAGCAGCTGCAGAGCAGTACGCGGGGGTTGATTTTCTGTCTACCGGCGGAAACCTCGGCTACGGCAGCGCAGTTAACCTTGCCGCCCGGCATCTTCGACCGCTGCGAGATGCAGGTGAGATTGATCCTGAGTTCTTTTTGATCTCCAATCCTGATGTCGTATTTTCTCCGGGCGCGATCGATGCGTTGATCGCTTGCGCTCGACGATGGCCTAAAGCAGCTGCGATTGGTCCGCGGATTGAAGAACTCGATGGTGGGGTCTACCCCTCAGCACGCGCAGTTCCCACGTTGAGAAACGGAGTGGGACATGCGCTGTTGAGCTCGGTATGGCCAACTAATCCGTGGACTCGGTCGTACCGAGATGCACAAGACATGGACTCGGAACGCATCGCAGGCTGGTTATCTGGATCTTGTTTGCTGGTTCGCTGGGACGCCTTCGATGCAGTAGGCGGCTTTGATGAGCGCTACTTCATGTATATGGAAGATGTGGATCTTGGAGATCGATTCTCCCGCGCTGGGTACCTCAATATATTCTGCCCGGATGCGGTGATTACCCACGCCAAGGGGCATGCTGCTGGAGAGCATCCCGAGACGATGTTGCCCGCCCATCATGAATCTGCTTATCGCTTCCAAGCGGATAGGTTGCCGCACTGGTGGCAAACACCTGTCCGGCTCGCCTTGCGCGCGGGGCTGAAGGCACGAGGCCTACTCGCCGTTCGGCAAGCACGTGATCGAAAGGAAAACCCTGAGAATGAAAGCTAATCCCGCTCAGACCGACGCAGTGATCTTGGTCGGAGGTCGTGGCACTAGGCTGCGCCCGTTGACTGTGAACACCCCTAAGCCCATGTTGTCTACGGCCGGCTATCCGTTCCTTCAACACCTATTGGCCCGAATCAAGGCTGCAGGTATCACCCATGTCGTGCTTGGCACCTCTTATCGAGCTGAGGTGTTCGAGGAGTACTTCGGAGATGGCTCTGAGATGGGCCTAGAGATCGAATACGTCGTAGAAGAAGAAGCTCTTGGTACTGGTGGCGCCATCCGAAACGTCTACGATCGTCTGCGGCATGAGACCGTCATGGTTTTTAATGGTGACGTTCTGGCAGGTACTGACCTTAACGCGATCCTCGAGACTCATGAATCTAAGAACGCGGATGTGACCATGCATCTGGTTCGGGTCTCGGACCCTCGGGCATTTGGTTGTGTTCCTACCGATACTGATGGTCGAGTGCTGGAGTTTCTGGAAAAGACTGAGGATCCGCCTACTGATCAGGTCAATGCTGGCTGTTATGTATTCCGGCGTGAAGTTGTTGAGGCAATCCCTGCGAAGAAGGTTGTTTCTGTTGAGCGAGAGACTTTCCCCCAGCTCTTGATTTCCGGAAGTCGAGTGTATGGGCATGTTGACCATGCCTATTGGCGCGATATGGGTCGGCCGGGTGACTTCGTCCGTGGCTCTTCAGATCTAGTTCGCGGCGTAGTCCATTCGCCTCTGCTTGAGGGGCGTACCGGAGAATCATTAGTTGAGGCTTCCGTGGGAGTAGCCGGCGGGGTTATTCTCCTTGGTGGGACATCTATCGGGAGAGGTTCTGAAATCGGTGCTGGTTGCCGTTTGGATGGAACAGTGGTGTTTGAAGGCGTGACCATCGAGCCAGGTGCGGTCATTGAGGATTCGATTATTGCTGCGGGCGCTCGGATCGGTGCCAATGCCCGGATCAAGGGGTGTGTCATTGGCGAGGGTGCCCATATTGGGGCCAGATGTGAGCTCAAAAGTGGCATGCGGGTGTGGCCGGGCGTGGTTATTCCGGACAATGGTGTCCGATTCTCTTCGGATGCGTGATGACACGCCGTGAAACCTTGGAATAGTTGCCAGACTTCTTTGCTTCGCTATATCTAGTACCCCCACACGCTCCCCCCATCTTGTCTATCATGTTACTGAAGTGACCTATGTGAAAGTTGACATGGATAAAGCCAAGTCCGAACGGAAATCCTGAGTTTATGGGTTGACGATATTTAGCGATCCGTGTCTAATCTCTTAAGAACAGTAACTAGGTCCAAAGCGGAGAAGGGGACAGGCGTGGACAAAGAGAACAAGAACGCCATTCTCCGTGGCGGAAGCGGCCGTGCGGCCGGGTCGGCACTGGAGTTAACTCTCGATGACCTTTTTGGGGTTGTTGAACAGGAGTGGCAGGATCAAGCGCTTTGTGCACAGACTGACCCGGAGGCATTCTTTCCGGAAAAGGGTGGCTCAACCCGCGAAGCTAAGCGCATTTGTCAGGCCTGCTCCGTGCGAGATGATTGTCTGGAATACGCTCTTGAACATGATGAGCGGTTCGGAATTTGGGGCGGACTCTCAGATCGTGAACGCCGTCGCCTCAAGCGCTTGCTCGGCTGAGAATTTAGCAGTCACCACTGGAACCTAGGGTCAATATCTTGAGGGTCGAGGTTAAGATATTGCGCAACCAGAGCAGTGAGAATTGTAGTCAACAGCTCCTCTCTTTCCCTGATGGTCGTGGCGCGTTGTTCAACCGGCATACGAAAGACAACTAGTCGGGCCCTAGTCGGCCTCCCTGCTGAATCAATGCCAGCAGGAATGACTCTTCCGAGTGGTATCGGGCCGTCGGCGATAATCTCATCCGGCAATACCGTCATATCAGCGCGTAGTCGCATTCGAGGCACGGTATCTACTGCAAGGTCTAGGTTTTCTAGTTGTTCTGGATAGCTGTGCTGGATAGGGGAGTAAGCCTCGAGTACCGCGACGTCGAAAGCTTCGCGTCGACTGCGGTGGCGCGGTGCGGCCATCGGCAAAAATGGACCACGTAACCCTCGTCCGTGTCGATCGCGGAATGGCTTGGTGTGCATGGTTTGAGCCTAGATTTCTCTGACCTTTAGCGGCGGAGGCGCGCGGTGGGCTACCAAAATCTCAAGAACAGGTTTAGACTTCCCTATCGTGAGCCAGTTTCGTCGTTGTTCCCGTCCCGGCTGCGGTAAGCCTGCCGTCGCCACCATGACGTATGCCTATGCAGAATCGACTGCAGTAGTTGGCCCCTTGGCGCCTGCTGCAGAACCACATAGTTGGGATCTCTGCGAGTATCACGCTGAGAAGATAACCGCCCCACTCGGATGGGAGATGCTGAGAGTCAACCACATCGATATTGACGATGATGAAGACCTCACCGCGCTCGCCGAGGCAGTGCGAGAAGCCGGGCGGGTGACCAGCGGGCTGGTTGAATCCGAAGGCCCCTCGGCCGTGAATATTGAACCCGATGATCATGCTGATCCCAACACCTCTAATCATCCGGTCCATAACACTCGAAGGATCGCTGAAGCGCGGCAGCAGCGACGTTCTCATCTACGTGTGGTCAGGTCCAACGAAGATAATGATGAGGATCTCGACGGCTGATGCACGTGCGTCCAGAGTAAGATCTTAGGATTAGTCGCCCCGCTAAGATCTGGGCACTTATGAGTTGTCTACCGAGCGAATAGAAAGCGGCCCAAACCCATGCGTACCCGTGAATCAGTGACTTCCGTAATCAAGGCATACGACGTCCGTGGCGTCGTTGGCCGCGATATTGACGCCAATTTCATTCGGGATGTGGGGGCGTCTTTCGCCTCCTTGTTAAGGGCGGAAGGCGAGAACCAAGTAGCTATCGGCTACGACATGCGACCTTCTTCTCCTGCGTTGGCTGAAGCCTTTGCTGAGGGAGTGACGGCCCAAGGGCTTGATGTGGTGATGCTGGGGCTGAACTCGACTGACGAGCTCTACTTTGCCTCCGGCACCTTGGACTGTGCCGGTGCGATGTTTACCGCTTCGCATAACCCGGCTGAATACAACGGCATCAAGATGTGCCGCTCCGGCGCACGTCCAGTCGGCCAAGACACTGGGTTGGCCGAGATTATCGATCTCATGGTCTCAGGCGTTGAACCCTACGACGGCGTCACTGGGAAGGTCTCTTCTCGCGATATCCTGGCTGATTATGGCGCTTATTTACGGCAGCTGGTTGATCTTTCTGGGATCCGGCCGCTAGTAGTCGCCGTTGATGCTGCCAACGGTATGGGTGGGCATACCGTCCCCGAGGCGTTCCGCGACCTCCCGCTCGATATCCGTCCGCTCTACTTCGAGCTGGATGGAACCTTCCCCAACCACGAAGCCAACCCTCTCGATCCCAAGAACCTGGTGGATCTGCAGCGCTTCACTGTCGAGCAGGGAGCGGATATCGGTCTGGCCTTTGATGGTGACGCCGATCGGTGCTTCGTCGTCGATGAAAAGGGCGATCCGGTCAGCCCCTCGGCGATTTGTGCGATCGTCGCAGAGCGCTACCTGGTCACTAACCCAGGGGCGACAGTCATCCACAATCTCATTACCTCTAAAACGGTTCCCGAGATTATTGCCGAAAACGGTGGCACTGCAGTTCGTACCCGAGTGGGGCATTCGTTCATCAAAGCGCAGATGGCAGAATCCGGGGCGGTCTTTGGTGGGGAGCACTCCGCGCACTACTACTTCACTGAGTTCTTCAATGCGGACTCGGGCATCCTCGCGGCTATGCACGTCTTGGCAGCATTGGGCGCCCAAGAAGCAACGATGAGCGAGATGATGGCCATTTACAATCGGTATGAGGCCTCCGGCGAGATTAACTCGACCGTCGATGATCAGGCGGCTAGCACTCAGGCAGTTCTCGATGCCTTCGCAGATCGGATTGAGTCAATCGACCACCTTGACGGGGTCACCGTGGAGCTCAAAGGCACCAACGCCTGGTTCAACGTGCGGGCGTCTAATACTGAACCGTTGTTGCGCTTGAATGTCGAGGCACCTACCAGCGAAGAAGTCGCTGAGCTGGTCGCTGAGATTCTCGGCGTTATCCGTTCCTGACCTTACTTTTGATAGGCCACTATCGTAGTGGTCATGGATTCAAGCTATATGGACGGTTCCGGCTATGACCGGGAAGCTGTGTCTTTCTACGATGTCGCGCACGAAGGGGCACAGATTCGTGCGATCAGCGGCGTCCTTGATCAGTGTGCGGATCTACATGGACTATCTCCCCGTAGTCTGATCATTGTTGCGACAGATGCGCTTTCCTTGGCATCCGCACGATTCGTGGTCCGAATGCGGAGCCCGCTGCGATTAGCAGTTGTGATCACTGACGTGCTCCCCGGCTATGTGGGTGCGCTGGATGTAGTTGTCGTTGTCAGCGATCGGGCGGAGGATCCCGCGGGATTCAATGCGTTAAATATTGCTTCTCGACGCGGCGCTTTTAGCGTCCTAGCTGGCCCTGCCCGCGGACCGCTGGTGGATGACGCCCCAACTGACACCGTCGTTATCCCCGCGCTGCCTTCTGCTCTGGGTGCTTCTCCGGCCCGCGCGGTCACCGTGATTAGCACGGTCCTTGATCTACTAGAGGAGGATTCAGATTTGGTGCGCCAGCGACTCGAGGCGTTTGCCGCGATCGTCGACACTGAGCTTGAGCAACTATCTCCTGAACGCAATTCGGTGGTTAACCCAGGCAGGGTACTTCGAGAGTTCGCAGAAGGAGCCCGATTGGTCCACACCGGGCCGAGTAAAATTGGGATGGCAGTCGCTGAGCTTGTTTCGGTGATGTGGACCTTGAGAGGTCTGCCATCAGGAGCTATCCCCATGGATGAATTGGTGATGTCTGAACAGCGGGTGGACCCAGAAGACATCTTTCATGACCCATTCTTGGATGGTCCGGTCACCCTGATACCGTTAAAGACCATCGTTTGGGCGGAATCGTCCGATGTAACAGCCGCTATGCCGCATACGCTGGCCGTCGATTGCGAGACGCCGGATATTGGCCCCGTAGCAGGCGCCCTCAGACTTATTACTCGCGGTTTTGCCGCGACCACCTTCGATCTTCCTGATGCACCAGTGGAGGACTACTAAATGCAGCGATTGACCGGGTTGCCCCGTGCCTACCCTTGGGGCTCGCGCACCCTTATTCCTGGCTTGCGTGGCTTGCCAGTGCCCTCCGCGAATCCAGAGGCAGAACTCTGGTTTGGAGCACATCCCACATCGCCTTCTACCGTCGAGGGGCGTCCGTTGACCGATGTCATCGCGGAAGATCCCGATGCGGCACTGGGAGAACGAGTGACTGCGCAATTTGGTGCGCAATTGCCCTTTTTGCTCAAGCTGCTCGCTGCCGCTGAGCCGCTTTCTTTACAAGCTCACCCTTCCGAGGAACAAGCACGAGAAGGATTCGAGAGGGAAAATTCCCTCGGGATCCTCATTAATGCTGGGCATCGAAACTACCGAGATCCGAGCCACAAGCCGGAGTTGATTGTCGCGCTCACCGAATTCAACGCCATGGCGGGATTCCGGCCGATCGAACGCACCAGAGAGCTTTTTAGCGCACTGTCGTGCCCGCAACTAGATCGCTATTTAACGATTCTGGATCCATCTTCGGAAACCAATAGTCTGCGGGGGTTGTTCACCACGTGGATTACTATTCCGGTGGCTGCTCGGGTTGAGCTCATTGATGCGGTGGTTGAGGCTGCTAAAGATCAGCTCGATCGTGGTGACTGGATCTCCGGAGTGCTCAAGACAGTGCTGGAATTACAAGAACGCTATCCCGGTGATATCGGTGTGCTCGGCGCGCTATTACTCAATCACATCACTCTGAACCCAGGTGAAGCGATTTATCTTGATGCCGGTCAGCTTCATGCTTATGTGCGCGGAATGGGAGTAGAGGTCATGGCCAATTCTGACAATGTGCTCCGTGGCGGACTGACTTCCAAGTACGTGGACGTTCCTGAATTGGTTAAGGTGCTCAATTTTTGTTCCTTAGCCGACCCGCGGGTACATCCTGTAGAGGGTGAGTACCAGGTTCCTACCTCGGAGTTTCGTCTGATTCGTCGAGAACTTGAAGCTGAGCACTCCTGGAGCATTGAGCATGACGGTCCCGCCGTTGCACTATGCACCGCGGGCACCGTTCGCCTTGGAGATATGGATCTGACGCCAGGGGAAGCAGCGTGGATCCCTGCGCACGATCCGGCAGTCGTTGCTTCGACAGAGGACGCCGGCGAAGTATTTCTCGTCTTCGTCTGACGCGGATAACACCGAGCGTGGACTAGGAACTCAGAAACTACCGGCCCCTACCTTGGCGCGATATTTCTGCACTGACCAACCGTGATGAGAGCCTTTCTCGGTACTAGTCCAAAGGTTGCGGTTCTAGCCTCGGTGCCAGAGGGGTTATCTCAGCGTCACTGAGTCCCGTGGATTCGGGGGAAGACTCATCGGACGTGGGTTCAGCAACCGAGGTCATGGATTCGGTTGGAGTAGGTTCCTCGGCCACGGTAGTGCTGGTGAAGGTTGGCCCAGGAGCAGGGACCTCGGTCGTGGTCGAAGCGGGGGTACTGGACTCTTCTGCTGGAGACGTAGTCGGATTTGTAGAAGTAGACGTCGGGGCAGTGGTGTCAGTCGGCTCCGGGGTGGTCTCTGAGGTCACAGTCTCTGAGGTTGAAGTCTCTGAGGTTGAAGTCTCTGTGATGATGGTCTCTGGGGGCTCTGGAGTCGCTGAGGGCGCTGTGGTCATTGAGACTATGTTCGGGGGCACCGTGGGAGGTTGATTACTGGTGGTGCGGGAAGGAATAATATTCTCTGGTTGAAACACTGACGTTGGAGTGCTCGCCGAGGCAGTCGGGGAGATGACTGCATTGGGCGCCAAGTATGGATCATCGGCTTGGGGCGTCGCCAGCGGCCGGGAGTTCTGTCCCTCGACGTTCGAAGACGACGTCGGGCTCAACGGATTGAGGGTGGTCGTCAGAGCCGTCCCGGAAAGTGCAGGAACTCCCAACGATTGCGTGGCAGTATCAGAGAAGGATGGAGTGGGCGGAGAGCTTAAACGCCAGACTCCGACGCCGACAAAAACTGCGGTGATGAGGCCGATGGCGATAAACAGATAAACGCGCCGTTGATCGGGTTTCAACCTGGATCCTTATCCTTCCGCACTGCCTTGATAACAACTTGGTAACAACCTAGCAGAAGTATCAGCATTCCACGACCCTGCAGAATTATTGATAGTCATCACGAAGAAAGGAAAATAGGCCATGCGCACATGGGACGTCGCCATTTTTGCGGAGGAAGACAACCTTGACTTCCTAGACGAGCTCAATGAACTCGATCCGGAAGAGGTCGTTGAGGCAGTCCAAGATGCATGTTTGCTCGTCCTTAAACAGGCGACGGTTACTGAGACAGAACGCCTTAATGGCTTGGCTGCTGCCACCATCGCCGCAATCTGGGCAGGAGCACCCTATTCCGCTGCTCAGGTCGCAGATGAGCATCCGTTTATTCGGGAATTGATTGGTTCCGGAGATGAAGACCTCAATGCCACCGCCGCTGAGCTGTTGGAGTCGGTGGAAGAGCACGAAGACGTCGAGGTGTTCTCGGAGGCACTTGCCTAGTTCAGCTGGCTGGCAGTCAATTCTTATCCTCAAGCTAGGGTTGTGGGAAGTTCTTTAAACGGCAGTGGCAGGAGATTTCCTTGAGTATGGAGCAGCCAACAGGCTCTCGATTCTGTGATCATGCACCGGTATGGATTCAAACGTCCAACTCGGTCTATTTTCTCGACGCCGAATCATGATTATTTCGATCGAGGGGATCGATGGTGCGGGTAAGAACACACTCGTCAGAGCTCTCAAAGAAGAACTCGACGCGGATGTTCTAGGTTTTCCGCGCTATGGAGAATCTGTTCACGCTCAGCTCGCAGCTGAGGCCTTGCATGGCCGAATGGGCGACCTCACTGATTCTGCCTACGCCATGGCAACCTTGTTTGCTCTTGATCGGCATGGCGCCAAAGAGCAATTAGAGCAGTACGTCGACTCCGACACTGTCATTCTGCTTGATCGATACGTCGCCTCGAATGCCGCTTATTCCGCGGCCCGTCTGCACGGTGATGCGGTAGTCGATTGGGTCTATGACTTAGAATTTGGCCGGTTGGGGCTGCCTAAGCCAGACCTGCAGGTTTTGTTAGACACCCCGCCAAGCACGGCGTCGCAACGCGCGATTCATCGTGCCGAGCTCAATCATGAGCGTGAGCGCGACCGCTACGAACGCGACGCCGACCTTCAAGAGCGCACATATCTGGCCTATCAGCGCCTGGCTCAGTCCAACTGGGCGGGTCGGTGGCTCATCACAGATGATCCGGGCGTTATCCTGCAAGAAATCACCAAAGAGAGCTGAGGAACCAATGGCTGCCAAGATTCTCGTTGTCGATGACGACCCTTCCATCTCGGACATGCTCGCGCTGGTCCTAGAAACCGAAGGCTTCGAGCCCATCACAGTCATGGACGGCAACGAAGCAGTATCCGCTTTTCAGGAGCACCAGCCGGATTTGATCCTGTTAGACCTCATGCTCCCCGGGATGAATGGCGTGGATATTTGTCGGGCCATTCGACTTGAATCCTCGCTGCCGATCGTCATGCTCACGGCCAAGACTGACACCGTGGATGTGGTTTTGGGATTGGAAACTGGTGCAGATGACTACATCACGAAGCCTTTTAAGCCCAAAGAGCTCATCGCGCGTATTCGAGCTCGCTTGCGCCGTACCGATGACGCGCCTTCAGAGATCATCGAGGTCGGTGACTTGAGCATTGATGTGCCTGAGCACACCGTCAAGCGCGGACATGAAGAGATCCCGCTGACCCCGCTTGAGTTTGATTTGTTGTTGGAGTTGGCGCGCAAACCTCGCCATGTCCACACCCGAGAGGCACTGCTGGAATCTGTGTGGGGCTATCGGCATGCCTCAGATACTCGGTTGGTCAACGTGCACGTGCAGCGGCTACGCGCCAAAATCGAGAAGGATCCGGAGAACCCGCAGATCGTCCTCACCGTCCGCGGGGTGGGCTATAAGACAGGCCTGGGGGAATAGACTCTGCCTTCCCTTATCGCTCAAACCAGAAGGATTCCTGACCGAATCTCGGAGATGTGGCGTACCTCCCTCCAAATCCGAGTCATTGGTCTGATTTTCGTCGCCTCCGCGGTCGTCATGTTCATTTTGGGTATGACACTGATTTCGGTGGTCACCTCACGGCTGGTCGATAGCAAACTCGACATTGCTACCTCAGAGATCGATCGGGCGCGAGCGACGGTAGAACAACAGATTGATGCAACCGGAACCTCAACGACTCTTCAGGTGCGCATTAACTCCGCTCGTGCCTCATTGACACAAAGAAGTACGCAAGCATCTGAAGTAGCCGCGGTTTATGAGCCGGTCATCGTGGTCGAAGGGCAAGACGGTTCGGTTACTACTTCCCCGGAAGGCTATCGAATCCCCGAGAGACTCCGCCGCTTTGTCGGCGAAGGTCAAGTCTCCTATCAATTCGCCACGATCGACCGCGCGGATGGAAGCACATATAATGCTCTGGTCATCGGCACCCCTACGGATACTGATATCCCAAATCTGCAGGTCTATCTGGTGTTGTCGATGGAGGCCGAGGAATCGACTCTAGCTTTGGTACGGGGCTTGCTCTCAGCTGCCGGAGTAGTCGTGGTTGTCTTGTTGGTTGGTATTGCTTGGCTGGCTACCCAACAGGTCACCGCACCAGTTCGTTCTGCCGCTAGGATCGCCCAACGGCTGGCCGCAGGGCACCTACGAGAACGCATGGTGGTCGACGGCGAAGACGAAATGGCACGTCTGGCTCTGAGCTTCAATGACATGGCCGAGAAACTCTCTAGCCAGATCCACCAGCTTGAAGAATATGGGGATCTGCAGCGGCAATTTACCTCTGATGTTTCACATGAGTTGCGTACTCCGTTGACCACCGTGCGCATGGCCGCAGATTTGATTGCCGCGGACCCGGATAGCCTCGCACCACATACTCGGCGAGCTTCCGAATTGATGGTCCGAGAGCTGGACCGTTTCGAAGAGCTGCTCGGGGATCTATTGGAGATTTCTCGACATGATGCTGGCGTCGCCGACCTTTCCGAGACTCGGATTGATCTGGGTTCTTGTGTCCGAAATTCTTGGCAAGCAGTCGAGCATCTAGCTAAGGAACTCGACGTCGAGATCCGGTTCGACACCCCTGATGAGCCGGTCTACATGATCGGTGATTCTCGGCGCATTGAACGCGTTCTGCGCAATCTCTTAGCCAATGCGATCGATCATTCTGAGGGCAATCCAGTTGTTATCGAGATGGCGGCAGCCGAGGATGCTGTCGCAATCACGGTGACTGATCATGGTGTGGGATTGCGCCAAGGCCAGGAAGAGTTGGTATTCAACCGGTTCTGGAGAGCAGATGCTTCCCGTAAGCGACATTCCGGCGGAACTGGTCTGGGATTGGCTATTGCTCGAGAAGACGTTGAGTTGCATGGTGGTCAATTAGAGGCCGCAGGTAGCTTGGGAGTGGGTTCACAATTCCGGCTTACCTTGCCCCGTGAGCCTGGAGTGATCTACCTCAGTAGCCCATTGGACTTGGAGGCTCCGACGACATGAGAATCATGCGCACTCTTATCGCGAGCATTGCTGTAGTGGGTCTTTTGGGCTCGTGCACATCTCTACCGACAGATACCGAACCGCAGGCATTGCGGTCCTTTGAACAATCGGTGCCAGACACTGCGGCCTCTGGGCCAGAGCCAGGCCGAGAGCCGGACCTACTTCTGCGAGATTTCTACACTGCATCTTCTCAGCCCACTCAGGATTTCCAAGAGGCTAGAGCTTATCTGTCCCCAGAGGCAGCGGAGCAATGGAATCCAGGGGAATCAACATTGGTGGTCGATCGCATCGATCTCAATACGCAGGCGGGTTCCACCTCTCAGCAGCGTTCTCTTGATGTTGGGGGTAACGTCATCGGCCTCATTGCCACAGGCGGCGCTTATGAACCAGAAAATGGGACCTACGAGGCCACCATTGAAATGGAATTAGACGATGGCGGGGAGTGGCGAATTACTTCCTTGCCTGACGGCGTTGTCATAGAGCAGACCGAGTTGCGTAACCAGTTTCAACCGCATCGGGTATTTTTCTTTGATTCGACCAAGAGCGTTCTCGTTGGAGACCGGCGATGGATCTATACGGGTCATCAGTCATTGGACGCTGAATTGATCACCCTGATGATGGATGGCCCCTCGGACCTGCTCGCGCCAGCGGTCACCGAAGTGGTCTCCTCGGAAGCTACTTTCGCAGGGGTGACAGACGGGGTCTATCAATTCACCGGTTTTGCTGACTTGGATCCTGACGAGCGGCTTGAATTTGGTGCGCAGCTGGTGTGGACATTGGCGGCTGCGAACGTTCCTGAGCCCTATGCCGTGGAGGTAGACGGGGCCCCATTATTGCCTGGTTATGGGGAGCTGACTACTGATGATTTTGCTGATTTCAACCCTCAAATTAACCCATCTACCTCGTCCACCCTGTTTGCTCTTACTAATGGCATCGTCCACCGAGTGGGCTCCAATACGGTCGAACCCGTAGATGGAGAGCTAGGCAGCATCGGCAATATCACATCGGTAAATATCGCAGCCGAAGGCGAAGTCGGAGCGGTGCAATCTCAAGATGATGAGTCGGTGTTGCTGACTGGAACTCTAGAATCCGATCTTTCTGAGTCACTACGAGCGGATACTCTCTCACAACCGACCTTCGAACTAGATCCCTCTGCGCAATGGGTGGTTGCTGATGGTGAATCAGTTGTCCGGGTTATCCGTGCAGAAGCCTCTGGTGAATACGCTAGTTCTGAGGTTGATACGAGTTCACTCGTAGACATCGATGGGACTATTTCCGTGCTCCGACTTTCTCAGACTGGGGCCCGAGTGGCCATGATTATCGACGGTCGGGTCTACGCCGGCGTTGTTAGTCGTCCCGCTCCGGCAGAATGGCGCATCGTCAATGTTCGTGAGCTGGCCTCGCAGCTGGAGGGAACCGCATTGGCGCTGGACTGGCAGCCTGATGGTTCATTGGTGGTGGGCACGTCTTCGCCGGAAACTCCCATTTGGCGAGTCGAACAAGACGGGTCTGCCGTGACATCGTTGCCCTCTGGGAATATCAGTGCCCCAGTCGTGACGGTAGAGACTTCCTCTTCCACTATCTATCTCACCGACGCACTGGCAGTTCGGCAGATGCCGATCTCGGGGAGTGACAGCACCTTTTGGCGAGAGGTGACCGGACTGCAAGGCCTGCGCTCGGCGCCGGTAGTCGCTGACTGACATGGATCTGCTCATTCCTCGCCGCTGCGCCGGCTGCGGAGACTATGGGCAGATTTTGTGTTCTTCTTGCAGGTACCACCTACGTAGCCCACCTCAACGGGTGTTTACCCAAGTAGATACTCACGTCCCCCTCTGGTCGTTGGGGCCCTACTCCGGGGTGCACCGCCAGGTGGTTTTATCGATGAAGGAACGCAATCACTTTCCGATTCGTCGGTTGCTCGGCCCAGTTGTTTCCGCGGCCGTCGAGTTTTTGCAAGTGCGCGGAGAGTTAGGGGAGCGTATCGACGCCCCCGTTCTCGTCCCTGCCCCTACCCTCGCGGTATCCGCTCGGCTCAGAGGTGGCGACCCTGTCACTGACCTTTGCGTGGCATCTGGTCTACCAGTCGTATCCGCCCTTAGACACCGTCGCGGGGTACGAGACCAGGTCGGGTTGGATCCTACTCAGCGGCGGCGAAATCTCGCAGGAAAGGTGGAGCTGCTTGCGGTGCCAAGGGAGCCAGTGCTGTTGGTCGATGACGTCGTGACCACGGGTTCTACCCTCGCTGCGAGCGCCGAGGTGCTCATCGCGGCGGGGTGTCGAGTTGTCGGGGCAGTAGTGCTTGCGCACGCATAAAATTCTGCGTTCATGGCCAATTGGTTATGACCAGATGTAGACTGAAGATACGAGTTGTCCCATCTACTATAGGGAGGAAGCAGATGACTTCACCTGCTGAGAACACCGAGGTCCTGAACCCCGAAGCCCAGGTCACCATCACGGGCCGAAATGTTGAGGTGCCGGAGCACTTCGCCGAGCGAGTCAACTCTAAGTTGGCAAAGATTGAGCGCCTCGATTCGACCCTGACCTTCTTCCATGTGGAGCTTCAACACGAGCCGAATCCTCGCCGGGAATCAGAATCTGATCGAATTCAGATCACTGCGACAGGTAAGGGCCATATCGCTCGAGCAGAAGCTAAAGAAGACAGCTTCTACGCAGCACTTGAGACCGCGCTGTCGAAGATGGAGCGTTCGCTGCGCAAGGTAAAGGCACGCCGATCCATCTCGCGTTCCGGTCACCGCACCCCGCAGTCCATCGGTGAGGTTGCTGCAGGTTTGGCAGCGGAAGCCGAGCAGGCACGTGAGGCTCAGGGGAAGTATGACGTTGATCCTTACGCGGATTCGGTCGAGGAGATCAAGCCCGGCCAGGTCGTACGTACCAAGGAGCATGCTGCCATTCCGATGACTGTGGATGATGCTCTCTCTGAGATGGAGCTGGTTGGTCATGACTTCTACCTCTTCATCAACGAAGATACCCAGCAGCCATCTGTGGTCTACCGTCGTCATGCTTTTGACTATGGTTTGATTGCGCTCGTAGACGAAGCAATTAGCTAAATCTCCGTTCGGGTCAGATGCCCGTGACCGCCGTTCCCTTAAGGCTTAAGCCAACGGGAGCGGCGGTTTCTGCTATTGCGTACAATGACGCTGAAGATTCCAGTTCCACAACAGATGAAGGACGACTGCACGTGTTTGGACTGTCCAAGCTGCTCCGGGCCGGCGAAGGTCGCACCGTTAAAAGACTGAGCAAAATCGCCGATGATGTCATCGCGCTCGAAGATGACTATTCCGTGCTCACTGATGCCGAGATTAAAGCCAAGACCGATGAGTTCCGAACTCGGCTGGCTAATGGCGAAGACCTCAACTCGATATTGCTGGAGGCTTTTGCCACCGCGAGAGAGGCATCCTGGCGTGTTCTTGGCCAGAAGCATTATCACGTCCAGATCATGGGCGGAGCCGCGCTGCATTTTGGCAATGTCGCTGAAATGAAAACGGGTGAAGGTAAGACCCTGACATCGGTATTAGCGGCCTACCTTAATGCGCTTGAAGGCAAAGGCGTTCACATCGTTACCGTGAACGACTACTTGGCACGCCGTGACGCTGAGATGATGGGACGTGTTCACCGTTTCCTCGGACTCGAGGTCGGCGTCATTCTTTCTGAAATGAAGCCGGAGCAGCGTCGAGTTTCTTATGAAGCCGACATTACTTATGGCACGAACAACGAGCTCGGCTTCGATTATTTGCGCGACAACATGGCTCGTAGTCTGGGAGATTTAGTCCAGCGTGGTCATAACTTCGCCATCGTTGATGAGGTTGACTCCATTCTCATCGATGAGGCACGTACTCCGTTGATCATCTCTGGACCCGTTGAAGGTTCCTCGCAGTTCTACAACGTATTCGCTCAGCTAGCTCCGCGAATGAATGAGGGTATTCACTACGAGGTCGATCACCGCAAGCGCACCGTTGGTGTGCTTGAGGCTGGCGTGGAATACGTCGAGGACCAGCTTGGCATCGATAACCTTTATGCTCCGGAGCATTCGCAGTTGGTTAGCTACCTCAACAACTCGCTGAAAGCCCAGGAGCTGTTTACCCGGGACAAGGACTACATCGTCCGCAATGGTGAAGTGATGATCGTTGATTCCTTCACCGGTCGAGTTCTTGGTGGGCGCCGTTATAACGAAGGCATGCACCAAGCAATTGAGGCCAAAGAGGGAGTGGAGATTAAAAACGAGAACCAGACTCTGGCTACCGTTACCCTCCAGAACTACTTCCGTCTTTACTCCAAGCTCGCAGGTATGACTGGTACTGCCGATACTGAGGCTGCTGAGCTACACCAGATCTACAAGCTCGATGTGGTCATCATTCCGACCAACCGCGCCAATCAGCGTCAGGATCTCGTCGATCGGGTTTATAAGACTCAAGAGGCTAAATTTGCCGCAGTGGCCGATGACATCGCCGAGCGTGTGGCCAAGGGACAGCCTGTCTTGGTCGGTACTACCTCGGTGGAGCGCTCCGAGTACCTTTCCCAGTTGCTGCAAAATCGCGGCATCGCGCATAAGGTCCTCAATGCTAAGCACCATGAGGAAGAAGGCGAGATCATCGCCAAGGCGGGTATGCCCTCTGCTGTGACCGTGTCTACCAACATGGCTGGACGAGGCACCGATATCGTGCTCGGCGGCAACCCTGACGTGCTCTGCGATATCAAGCTTCGTGAGCGTGGCCTTGATCCCTTCGAGGACGAAGAGGCCTATCAGGAAGCGTGGAATGAAGAGCTTCCCAAGGTCAAGGAGCGTTCTGCTCGCCTTGGCGATGAGGTTCGCGAGGCCGGTGGACTCTATGTATTGGGCACTGAGCGCCATGAATCGCGACGCATTGACAACCAGCTCCGTGGTCGTTCTGGACGCCAGGGAGACCCCGGGGCGACTCACTTCTACCTGTCTATGCGCGATGACCTGATGGTTCGCTTCGTTGGCCAGTCCATGGAAAACATGATGAACCGCCTCAACGTTCCCGATGATGTTCCGATCGAGGCGAAGATGGTCACTAACTCTATTAAGGGCGCCCAGGCGCAGGTTGAGAACCAGAACTTTGAGATGCGTAAAAACGTGCTCAAATATGATGAGGTGCTCAACGAACAGCGCAAGGTTATCTATGCTGAGCGCCGTGAAATTCTTGAGTCCAAGGATATCGCTGACAATATTCGACGCATGATTGAGGAGACCGTCGGCGCCTATGTTGACGGGGCCACAGCCACCGGATATGTGGAGGACTGGGACCTGGAGGAGCTGTGGAACGCACTCGAGTCCTTGTACGAGCCGACCATCTCTTGGAAAGATCTCCTCGAAGGCACCGAATATGGTGCTGCAGGTGAAATCTCCGCGGAAGAACTGCGTAAGGCTGTGGTCGCCGATGCTCAAGCTCAGTATGATGAGCTAGAAAAGAATGTCTCCGCCATTGGTGGTGAAGCACAGATCCGTAATATCGAACGCATGGTGATCTTGCCGGTGATTGATACCAAGTGGCGTGAGCACCTCTATGAAATGGATTACCTCAAAGAGGGCATCGGCCTGCGTGCCATGGCACAGCGTGACCCGCTGGTGGAATACCAGAAAGAAGGCGGGGATATGTTCCGCGGTATGAAGGAGGGTATCCAGGAGGAGACTGTTCGTCAGCTATTCCTGCTGCGCAAGCAGTTCGCCCCCAAGGAAGCTCCCGAGACTGCTGAGGTTTAGAGCACTCGGAAGCTAGTCATCCGGTTATCGGCGACCCGCGCTGTGAATGCGTGGGCTCGCCCTCCAGATACCGCGGTACCGAATACCTCACCGTCTGCTCGTAGATGCAAGGTATCCATGCGCACCGGGCCGGAAGCTGTGCTTTGTCCCCGTGCCGCGCGCAGTCGAGCAGATAGGTGCAGTCGCACTGGTCGGTCGAACTTTCTTGGTGAAATTTGCGTGATAGGTCTCATTCCAAAAGCGACCTCGAGTGCGGTGCGTACCAAGTGCTCAGCGACTGATGATCGCGGAGTATCTGCAGGTGAGAACGTGTCTGGTTGCTTTGGAGGGAGTGGTGGAGGGACAGTTAATACCTTCAGATGGGTAAGTCCGGGGACAGGTGTCAGCATGGTTGGCTCCTGGGGATGGACACTCAGGGCAGACGCGGTGCGAGCTGGGTACTATTGTGACACATCAGGGCCCAGACTGGGATACGAAAAGGGAGCAACGAGTGCGTGGATTGATTGTCGATTATGTAGGTGTGCTTGACGGCACGGATGAAGATCAGCGTCGATGGAAAGAACTGTTCGCCGCCGCCAAAGCTAATGGTGTAGCCACCGCCATCCTGTCGAACGATGCAGGTGGAGAAGGTGCGGAGCCTATCCGAGAGTGGGAATACAATGGCATCGTTGATGCCGTGTTGCTCTCCGGCGAGATCGGTACGGAAAAGCCAGCAGTGGAGGCCTTTGCTCACGCAGCTGAGGCCATCGATCTATCTATGAACGACTGCGTCTTAGTCGATGATTCGATCCTTAATGTTCGGGCAGCCGTCGAGGCGGGCTTAGTCGGGATTCTCTACCAAATATTTGATCGTGCCTCGATCGAAGTTTGCTCCATTTTTGATATCGAGGGTGAGTTCTAGGTGCGCGTTTACCTTCCTGCGACTTTCGCGATGCTGGCTGGTCTCAAAGAGACCGGTGTCCTCACTGCTCGTTCAGGTTGGGGTTTTGCGGTCACCCCTGCATTAACTGAGTTCTATTCTGCAGGTGATGAGGAAGAGATCGCGCACGCGGCTTTCCTTGACGCCTCAGAGGCTTCGCTTCGTCTATTGGCTATCGGTGATGAAGAGGACTTTCCGCATCGCCGGGTAGTTGTCTCCGTCGATGTTGAGGATGCGGTGGTAGAGGTTCAACCGGATCAGGGCGAGAGCATCGTCAAGCTGAATCCGCCACAGATCTCGGTAGATGATCTGGCTGCGATCCATATTGATATCGAAGAGTCTGAGGCTGCGACCAAGTCTGCAATCGAGGTTATTGATGCTTCTGATCTTGGAGATGAAGACGCAGAACTGGCAGTAGGAGATGCTCTAGATAATTTTATGGCCTTCTATGACCCGACTGAGCTGCCGTTTTTGGTTGAACTGCTCTGAGTTGGGCAAGGTGGTAGACAGGAAACCTACGTTCGCGTAAGCTACGCGAACGTAATGTTTGCCACCAATAGGAGGGGTCGATGTCAGAGACACCTGACGGACTCGCGGGCTTTCGCGGCGTCCTACGCCGTTTCACCACACCGCTACTGCCCGACGACTACACCAGCTTGGTAAATCCGCTGTGGTCCAGTCGTGAGCTGCGCGGCAAGATTGAGAGCGTGGAGCGCTTTCCGGATGACACTATCCACTTAGTCATCCGGCCCGGTTGGGGGGTTCCCGTCAGCTTTGAAGCGGGGCAGTACATAGGCATCGGACTGCGGGTTGACGGACGATTTACTTGGCGGAGCTATTCGCTGACCAATGCTCCGGATACTCGAGACGGATTATTTTCTATTACCGTCCGCGCTGTGGAAAAGGGCAAGCTTTCGACCCACCTAGTCGGTACTGCCAAGTCTGGCATTAATGTCCGATTGGCAGCTCCAGCCGGTGATTTTCACCTGACCGACCCGCTGCCAGCCAAAGTGCTGTTTGTCAGTGCAGGCTCGGGCGTGACCCCAGTGATCGCCATGCTGCGCAGCCTCAAGGGCCGCGAGAATGATTGCGACATCAAGGTGGTCCACTCCGTTCGGAAATCTGAAGACGTGATCTTCGGAGAAGTCCTCGAGGACTTCGGCGCGCATATTCAAGTCACTTCTGAGTCCGGACGAGTCTCGCCTGAGGTACTAGAAGAACTGGTCCCTGATTTTCAGGAGCGAGTCATCTACGCCTGTGGGCCCGCCACCATGCTCGATGAGCTGGAATCCTGGGCACAAGAATCTGACGTGGAGATCCGCGTCGAGCGATTTACCATTGACCGTGTTTCTGAGGCCGCCGGCGGCACTATTACCTTCGGTACCCGCGGCGTCCAAGCTAGCGTCGATGGGGCAACCACCATCCTTGAGGCTGGTGAACAGGCTGGAGTTCAAATGCCGTTCGGTTGCCGAATGGGAATCTGCCAGACCTGCGTCCGAGGCCTCAGCGCTGGCCATGTTCATGATCTTCGTACCGGCGATATTCACGAGCCCGGCACCAGAATCCGTACGTGCGTGTGCGTTGCTGCCGGCGACGTCACCATCGATGTCTAAGAGGAGTCCACATTCATGGCAATCGATAACATTAAGTCATATTCACATCTCACCGACGAAGACATCAAGGAGATCGGCCGCCGCTTAGACGCGATCAAAGATGAGTTCGAGTCGGATCTTGGGGAAAACGATGTTCGCTATATTAAGGGCCTGATTCGTACTCAGCGCTATCTGGAGATTGCTGGTCGTAGTGCCTTGCTATTTTCCGGCCGCCGTCCCTTCTGGCTAGCCGGAGTTGCGCTGCTATCGGTCTCGAAAATCCTCGAGAACCTTGAGATTGGCCACAACGTCATGCATGGCCAGTGGGACTGGATGAATGATCCAGAGATCCATTCTTCGACTTGGGAATGGGACAACGTCTGTCCCTCTTCCCAGTGGATGCATACGCACAATTATGTGCACCATAAATACACCAACATCCTCGGTATGGATACCGACGTCGGTTATGGTGTGCTGCGTGTGACCCGAGACCGGAAATGGGCAGCAATGCACAGTTTCCAGCCGGTGATCAACTTCGCTCTAGCCTCGCTGTTCCAATGGGCAGTGGGCTACTACGACGTGGAGTTGGGCAAGGTTGCCGCAGGTAAAGCTACCTGGAAGGAGACCGCGCCGAAGTTCTGGGAGACCACCCGCAAGGCGGGCAATCAGATGCTGCGCGACTATGTTTTGTTCCCCGCGCTGTCTGGACCGAACTTCTTTCACACCGTCTCTGCCAACGCCACAGCCAACTTTGCCCGTTCTGTGTGGGCCTATGCAGTGATCTTCTGTGGCCATTTCCCAGATGAAGCCGAGACCTTTACCAAAGAACAGTGGAAAAACGAGACCCACGATGAGTGGTATCTCCGACAGATGCTCGGTTCGGCAAACTTCCGCGGTGGCAAGATTCTGACGATCATGTCGGGCAACCTCAATTACCAGATTGAGCACCATATCTTCCCGGATATGCCCTCCAACCGACTGTCGAAAATCGGTCCGCAGGTCGAAGCAGTATGCCGCGAGTTCGATCTGCCTTATAACACCGATTCTTTCCCTGCCCAACTGCTGAAGGTCCAAAAGACCCTGCTCAAGCTCACCCTGCCGAACAAGTACTTAGCTGCGGACCGAGATAACGCACCTGAGGTTCGTTCCAACGCAGCATTTACTAAGTACCCGGAGCTGGAAGGCAAGGTGTGGGTTGGGCCCAATGAGCAAGGCCAGCGAGCAGGTCTGCATACGGGACTAGGCCTGCTAAAGAAGCTGCGCCCCACGCTGAAGGAAGGCATCCTTAACTTCACTGGGCGTACTCCGCAGTGGCGTCGCAAAGTTGCAGCTGCTGCAGCAGAGTAGGGGAAAGCTCAAGGTTTCCCCTTGAGCTTTCTACATATCCCACGCATCGTTAGTGCGTAGCGCCGCAAGTAGCTTGCGCACGGCCGCAACTCTCCGACCGCTAGCACTATCGAGCTCGAAGTCATCCAGACAGCACTCCGGATCGGCCGGGGGGCCGAGATGGGTGCAACCGCGTGGGCAACTCTCGACGGCTTCTGCGAGGTCTCCGAAAACCCCTACGACCGCATCAGCGTCTACATGGGCTAGGCCGAAGGAGCGGATACCTGGAGTATCAATAATCCAGCCTTCCTCGGGCAGCCGTAGGGCTACTGACTGGGTGGACGTGTGACGCCCTTTGCCTACCCCAGAGACCACACCAGTTTCACGGTTGGCATCAGGTACTAGCCGGTTGACGAGAGTAGATTTGCCCACTCCGGAATGGCCGATCAGGGCAGATACGTGGCCGTTAATGAGCTCATTGATCGAGTCGATCGGGTTATCAATTCCCGCGGTGACCACGGTGACATCCAAGTCTGCGAACTCCGCCGCAAACTCACTGGGATCTGCCAAATCAGATTTGGTCAGGCACAGAATCGGATGAAGATTGCCCACGAACGCAGCGATCAAGGCGCGTTCGACGAAACCGGCGCGTGGTGGGGGATCTGCCACCGCGGTCACGATCACCAACTGATCTGCGTTGGCCACCACAATCCGCTCATAGGGGTCGGTGTCATCAGCAGTGCGCCGCAGAACGGAGGTTCGTTCCTCCAATTTGACGATTCTGGCGAGGGTGTCCTTCTTGCCTGAAATATCACCGACAAGGCCGACATGATCGCCGACTTCGATGGGTGTGCGCCCTAATTCTCGGGCACGCATCGCCACCACAGGTTCGGTCCGTTCTGGAAGAACCACTCCCCAACGCCCGCGGTCTTTGGTCACCACCATGCCGTATCGCGCATCTTGGTGAGTCGGCCGGTCCTTGGTGCGGGGACGGGTGCCCTTGGGCGGACGCACCCGCACGTCTGACTCATCCCATCGACGCTTAGACATGCACCATATCCCCCCACATGGTCTCGAATCCGGGCAGCGTTTTGGCAGTGGTTTGGATATCTTCTACCTCGATACCAGGCACGACCAATCCGATGATCGCACCTGCGGTGGCCATTCGGTGATCAGAATAGGAATGCCATAGGCCAGCATGTAGCGGGGCAGGAGTAAAAGCCAACCCATCGGGAAGCTCTTGGCACTTGCCGCCGAGGCGATTAATCTCGGCGCTCAGTGCAGCCAGCCGATCAGTTTCGTGGCCGCGCAGATGCGCGATGCCGGTGAGCGTAGAAGGAGTATCAGCCAAGGCTGCGAGAGCCGCCACTGTCGGGGTGAGCTCGCCGATATCGGACATATCCAAGGTCATGCCCATGAGCTGACCATTCTCCGGGCCGGTGACCTCTAAATCGTAGCCAGGGCCCGATTCGGCAGCAATAATCTCGACCCGGCAACCCATTTTCTCGAGAATCATCCGAATGACATCTCCCGGTTGGGTGGTATTGAGCGGCCAATCATGGATGCGCACAGTACCGCCGGTAACTGCCGCGGCGGCGAGGAACGGGGTTGCATTCGACAGATCTGGTTCCACCCGCCAGGTTCGACCGCGGATAGGTCCAGGATGTACCTGCCATTGATTTTCTGATTCATCGACGCGGACACCTGCTTGACGCAGCATAGCGATGGTCATTTCGATGTGCGGCATGCTGGGCAGTTTTCCACCAACATGTCGAACGGTGATTCCCTTGTCGAATTTCGGGGCAGCCAGCAATAGTCCGGAAACAAACTGGGAGGAAGCAGAGGCGTCAATTTCAACGGTGCCGCCCGCCGGAGTCTTGCCTCCTACCACCATGAAGGGGAGGAGATCTCCCTCGATGCTGACGCCAAGGGCACGCAGTGCCTCAAGGATGGTGGACATCGGCCGAGTTCTAGCCTGTGGGTCACCGTCGAAGACCACAGTGCCGGTGGACAGCGCCGCGACGGGCGGAACGAAACGCATGACAGTGCCGGCTAGCCCGCAATCGATCGACCCGCCGTGGAGCGGCCGCGGGTCAAGATGGACCACCCCGTCATCATCACGAATGAGGGTGCCCATGGAACGCAGCGCATTGGCCATGAGTGCAGTATCGCGCGAATGGAGGGCACCTTCAATGACCGAGGGGTAGTCGGCAAGGGCTGCCAGAATATAGGCACGATTGGTAATCGACTTAGAGCCGGGGATGTGCTGGGTCCATCGAATCGGTCCAGGAGCAGTCGGCGCGGGCCAGTTGGCGTTCATGAAGTCCATAATAGATATATGTGCGGTCGTTTCGTTCTCTTCACCACCGACGAGTCGCTTCTTAGCTGCGTCGGACAGCTCCCAGGCATCAAAGAGGTCCACGCCCCAGCGGGTACTCCGGGGCCTCGGTTTAACCTTGCCCCCACTCAGGTCGTTCCTCTCGTGCGTATCGACGCCGCCGTAGCCAACGTTGAGCCCTCTCGCTGGGGGCTGTACCCGCATTGGAAAAAAGATGAGACTGGCCCGCCGTTGTTCAACGCCCGCGGGGAGACTGTGGCCACTAAACCGAGCTTTCGGGATGCCTTCACCAGCCAACGGGGATTGATTCCGATGGATGGCTACTATGAATGGCACGATGGTGGTCAAGGAAAAACCGCGCACTACGTCAGCTTGGGCGAAGGCAACATCATGTGGGCGGCAGCGCTCTGGGCCACGGGGTTAGGCAGGCTCTCGTCGACCATCGTGACTACTGCAGCTACCGAGCCTTTGAGTTGGCTACATAATCGACTACCACGGCTACTGACTGACAATGAGATCGAGCAGTGGACGCAGGGCTCAGCACGCCAAGCCGCTGAGCTGCTCGCACCCACACCGGCGGATTATCTCGACAGGCTAGTAGTCCGCCCGGTGGGACGAGCGGTGGGCAATGTTGCCAATGACTATCCCGAGTTATTGGACTAAGTCGATAAAATGTGCCCCGGTCACTGTTGCCAGATCGGTCGGGGACAAGGTGATATCGAGACCGCGGCGCCCACCAGAGACATAGACGGCCGGGGCGTCATGGACGGAGGTGTCGATAAGCGTGGGCAGGCTAGTGCGCTGGCCGATTGGGGAAATCCCGCCGGGAATATAACCGGAGGAACGCGATGCCTTGGCAGGATCTGCCATGGTCGCTTTGGATACTCCAAGCGCTGCGGCTGCCTTCTTCAAGGACAAGCGTCCAGTGACGGGAATACAACACACCGCCAATCCTGATCCATGATCGATGACCAAGGTTTTAAGGATTAACTCGGCAGGTGCCTCGAGGGCATCAGCGGCATGTTGACCGAAGTGATCGTGTCCGGCATCGAAGCGCTGAAGCTCATGAGGGATGCCAGCCTCGATTAGTACTCGGACGGCGGCAGTGGGCGCGGCGGAGCTCCTTTTTTTAGCCATGACAGCCATTATGGGCGCCTAGCCTACAATGGGCCATTAACCGCACTTAGCACCCAAGGAAGGCGCCGATGCCTGACACTGAGCTCGCCACCCGATTCGAGAAGGAGGCCTTGCCTCTTCTTGACCAGCTCTATGGCGGTGCGCTGCGAATGACGCGCAACCCTGTTGACGCTGAGGATTTAGTGCAGGAGACGTTTTTAAAGGCCTATAAGGCCTTTGGCTCCTATCAGCCAGGTACTAATCTCAAAGCCTGGCTTTATCGAATCATGACCAACACCTATATCAACCTCTATCGGAAAAAGCAGCGGCAGCCAAGCCAGTCGCCGACCGAAGAAATGTCCGATTACCAGCTCTACACCACCAGCTCCCATGACTCGACTGGGTTGGAATCAGCTGAGGTTGAGGCATTGAAGAACATGCCGGATGGAAAAATTGGTGAGGCCATGAACCAGTTGTCCGAGGACTATCGCATGGTCGTTTACTACGCAGACGTTGAAGGTCTGGCCTATAAAGAGATCGCGGAAATCATGGATACTCCGTTGGGCACGGTGATGAGTCGCTTGCATCGTGGAAGAAAACAGTTAAGGCAGGCGTTGAAGGAAGTAGCCCACGAACAAGGCATCGGCCTCGACCATCCCGACATGGTCACGGTTAAGCCCGTTGGTGCGGGAAACGACCAGGAAGCGAGCGCGAAATGAATGCGGATCAGGGGCAGCCATCCGGCGACTGTGGTGGTGACTGCGAGGAAATCCAGGCGCGCCTGTGTTCCTTATTCGATGAGGAGATCACTCCTGAACAAGCCCGAGAATTGCTGCGGGAAATCGCCGAATGCCCGGGCTGCCATCACCGTCTGCAGTCCGAGCGTGAGATCCGAGCTCTCGTGCGTCAGTGCTGTTCGGCTCAGGAGGCGCCAGCTACGCTGCGTCAGCGGATCACCATGCAGATTCGGGTTACTCGCTTGAGCTAGTTGCTAGGCGGAGTTGAATCTGAGCCAATAAAAAACCGCCCAGCGAGCAAAATGCTCGCTGGGCGGTTTTGTCCCAGTGGATCAACCTAATAATCAGGCGTTGGGGCGCTTACCTCGGTTAGCGCTCTTCTTGCGGCGATCCTTGCGCTTACGTCCACGCTTGCTCATATTGATTCTCCTTGGTGATTGCAGTGGTGCAACTGTTAGTATCAACTCTAGCTTTAAGAATGCACACTATGAGCATTGGGGCAGGAGAAGTCTGACTAGATTAGGCAGCGATGCGGGCGCGGCCACGGCCGCGGTTCTTGCGACGCTTGAGTGCACGACGCTCGTCCTCGGACATTCCGCCCCAGACGCCAGCGTCTTGGCCGGTTTCCAGTGCCCACTTCAGGCACATCGAGGTCACCGGGCAGCGGTTGCACACAACCTTGGCCTTGGCGATTTGAGACAGTGCAGGGCCGGAGTTGCCGACGGGGAAGAACAGCTCCGGGTCTTCGTCGCGGCAAATTGCTTCGTGGCGCCAATCCATGATGATTCTCCTTGAGATAGTTGGTAGATCGTGGGGGACGTGCGTGCACACCAAGAGGAACCGCATTGAGCGGATCGGAAAAATCTTGTGCCGGTCACGGTGTTGGGTCAGGCCCCAGGGGGCTACCTCGGTTCACGTGGCGTTCACTCTGTGGTGTGTCAGAGTTTGCGGATGGTTAATCAACCGGCTGTTTTTGCTACCCGAGAATAATGACACGTAAACGGAAAGTGCGCTAGGGGTAAATCAAATAATGTGATGCAATTCACCTCCTATTATCTATCGTCCATTAGGTAAGGTGGCCGTAATCACTGATTGTGGACCATCGGGCAATCATTCTGACCTGCTGGAATAGGTAGTCTGTGCTAAGCACTTTTTATCTAACGTGGTCAAATCTGATCCCACCAACTAGCCCCGAAGGCGTCATTGCAGGTGGAGCGATAGACTCAATAACTGTGACCCCAGTAAATTCCCGTCCCCTCCCGCCTACCAAGGTCCGCTGGGCAGGTGTGATTGCCATCTGCCAGTCGTTGATTGGACTTGGCTACGCCGGCATCCTCATCGTTCGCGAGTTCCAAGGGAAAGAAGATCCTTCGTTAGTAAGTGAAGGCGCCAACATCGCTTGGGTTGGCTTTGGCACCGCGATCTTCTTCATCATCATCTTCGGTGCGGTCTTAGCCGGCGCGGTGTCGATGATGAAGGGACGAAAGTGGGGTCGAGGCCCAGTAGCGATGATGGAGATGATTCTTCTGCTGATCTCCTACTACATGTTCTCCGGTGGAGCGCTTTGGGCAGCGCTGGCTACCGCAGCATCCGCCTTGGCCGCGTTAATTTTCTTGTTTAGCCCCAAGTCTGTTGACTGGGCGGCGGAAAACTACCGCAGCTAGACCAACCCGAAGAGTTCATCTCCGCGCTTTTCTACGATGGTCTCTCCCGCAATCGCGAGAGTCACCATCCCCTCGTAGCCTGCGCGATCAACCGGAATGATGCGTTCAACGACACCGGTATCGGGATTTGTAACAGCGATTCCCTCAACTGTAGGCACTAATAGGTCATCGCCGACCGCTACCGCAGTGCCTACGACATCTTCATAAATGCGGATGGGACTTAACTCGGTAGGGGAAAACAAATAGAGCCGTTCGCCATCAAACCAGCTCATGTGGTGGGGCAGATCGGCTGTCACCGGCGCAAAGGGTGACTGCTCGGAGTCAACGGCGGCGTCGATAAGCGCAGCGGACTCAACCGGAGTTCGAGAAAGCTCCTGACCACTATCGGAATAAGAGATCAACTCTGGTTGAAGCCCGGGGACAAATACCGTCACTGCCTCCTGAGCGATAGCCACTAACCTGGAACCCCCAGTAGGCAGGTAGATGTCCTGGTTGATCTCCGGCTTTCGAGCATCCTCTGGAGAGGTTTCTTGCAACCTAAGCCATGTTCCTGGGTTATCCGGACAGGATTCGGTGACCGCTAGCAATTCGGTGCGGGTCAATGCGGACTCAATGTCGCAGTCTTGATGCGGTTGGAGCCCCGGTTCTTGAATACCTTCGACCTCCCCATACTCGACGGTGCGTACTAAGTCCGAGCGCCACAGCTCCAATCGCTGTCTGCCAGCTGTACCAATACGGTCGTTTGAGACCACCGGCACGACCTCTAACGGTGCAATCGAACTGCGGGTGGCATCGTATTGGCCAGTCCCGGCATCAATGGAGACCACATCACCGCAGCCAGCGGCAGAACGATAGGTGATGACAATTTTGCCCCAGGCTCCAGCCATAGAGCATAAATCTAGGTTGCGAGTATAGGACCAGAGCGTCTCCCCGGACTGGTCAACAGCAGTGACTGTCTGTCCTTCCACCGACGCGATGACCCCGTTGACAGTCACGGGGTGAAAAACTCCAGGTAGTTGCTCATCGCTTCGAGTCCATTCCTGGCTGAGGGACTCCGGCACGGCCGATAGTTCAGCGGTCGAAGAATACTCAGCGGCTGCTGGAGTCAGCTCAGAATCGCGGATCGGGGCAGTTAGCCAGACGCCGGCTACCGCCGCCACACAGACAGCAGAAATTACTCCAGTGGCGATCAGATCGCCGCGGGTACGTCGCAGCGGTCGACTCATCGACGTTGTTGCCTTCCCCTATTAGGACGTGTGCCATGTACGGCTACTCCGCCGAGAGCCTTCTTGGCCGGGCCGACATTGGGTCCCGCAGAATCTGGGATTCCAAGGGCTTCGGAAAACTCAGGAGAAGTGGAAAACCACTTGGGTGGTTCGGGCAGATCGAGCTTTAGTTCGTCGTTGATGGCCTGCCACTTGGCGAGCTCGTCATATCCGACCAGTGTCACCGCCGTGCCAGAATTTCCCGCCCTACCGGTGCGGCCGATGCGGTGGACATAAGTCATCGGATCATCTGGGGTTTGGTAATTGATCACGTGCGTAACATCATCGATATCGATGCCGCGAGCTGCCACATCGGTGGCCACCAGAATGTCCACGGTGCCTTGACGAAACGCCGTCAGCGATTTCTCACGGGCTGGCTGGCCCATATCGCCGTGGACTGCTGCGACCGCAAAACCACGACTAGCTAGCTCGTTGGCAACTTCCGCAGCAGTTCTCTTGGTGCGAGTGAACACAATTGTTCGACCTCTGCCTTCTGCTTGGAGGAGGCGAGCCGTGACAGCGGCTTTATCCATGCGGTGAGCCTGGAAGATGACCTGACGGGTGCTCGAGTGAGTCTGGGCAGCGTCAACTTCCTCTGCCCGGATGTGCACCGGCTTCGTCAGGAAACTCCGGGCTAAGGTGATGATCGGGCCCGGCATCGTCGCGGAAAATAGCATGGTCTGATGCTGGTGAGATAGTGCGCGAAGGACTTTCTCAATATCAGGAAGAAATCCCAAATCCAGCATCTCATCGGCCTCATCGAGGACCAAGATGGAGACTCGATCAAGCTGCAGCTCGCCGCGGTTATAGAGGTCGATGAGGCGCCCTGGGGTTCCCACCACCACATCCACGCCCTCCTTGAGAGCAGCGATCTGTTCCTCATAGGGACGTCCACCATAAATGGTGGTCAGTCTCACCGGGATCTTTGTCGCGGCGCGTTCGAGATCTTCACCGACTTGGACAGCCAGTTCACGGGTGGGGACAATGACTAGGGCGCGAGGCGTTCCATCGAGTTCCTCCACATCTGCGGAATCAAAGACTCGGTCGAGTAAAGGCACACCGAACCCGAGCGTCTTGCCCATGCCAGTGCGGGCCTGGCCAATCAGGTCAGTGCCATCGAGGGCCAAGGGCAACGTCAGCTCCTGAATTGCAAAGGTGCGGGTGATCCCAGAGGCGGCTAGCGCCTCACAGATCTCCACAGCCACACCCAGGTCAGCGAACGTCGGGGAGGAGTTGGAAGCAGACACATGATCGATAGTACGGCCTGGCGTCTATGATGGTGCCCATGGACATCAAGATCGGCTTTGCAGATTCCCCGCGTGAACTGGTGATCACCCTCGATTCTGATCAAGAATCGGTGGTTGCTCAGATCACGGACGCCCTCAACAACGACTCGGATACCCTGCAGCTGCAGGACACTAAGGGCCGCCTCTATATCGTGCGCTCCTCTCGGATCTCCTACGTGGAGGTAGGCACTGTCGCCCAACGCTCAGTCGGCTTCGCCGGCGCCTGAACCGCATGACGGAATCCTCCGGCGAATCCCTCTTGGTTCGTCTCGCCCGTGAGCTGGGGTGGCGGGCCTATGCCATCCCAGTACTCGTGGTTATCACCGTCTGGGTGCTCATTGACGTGTTCACTGCCACAGCAGATGGCGGTGATTCTCCGGAAGCTAGTTCGGCCGATGAGTCGACTGAACCCACTACTGAAATCGCGGTCGACTCTGGACCTAACCCGGGAGATTCGCCTGCGCTGGATTTGGGGATCAAGGATTTACCACCGGGAGGTCCTTTCACCGACCAAGGTGAAGGGACCTACTTCACGGTGGGCGCAACTGGTGCTAGCGCCGGGGTAGGCGAAGAACTGGTCATGCGCTATATCGTCGAGGTTGAAGACGGCGTCGATACCGCTGGCTTTGGTGGCGGTGATGCTTTTGCCGCCATGGTCGATGCGACCTTAGCTAATCCCAAGGGATGGACCGATGATCCTCGCTACCGCTTCGAACATGTCGCAGACGATGAGGAACCGGATATGCGGATTCAGCTAACCAGTGTGGGCACCACACACGCTATCTGCGGGGCAGAGCTGGACATGGAAACCAGCTGCCACATCAAGATCAATGGCACGAGCCACGTGGTAATCAATCAGGCCCGATGGATTCGAGGCGCAACCCCCTTCAACGGTGACCTAGGTTCCTATCGCCAATATCTGATCAATCATGAGGTCGGACACGGCTTGGGCTATGCCGCTCATGAACCTTGCCTTAGCGATGGGGAACTTGCCCCGGTCATGATGCAGCAGACACTGAGCCTTAATAACTCCGAGCTGCACTCATTCAACCCGAATGAGATCTACCCGGATGACAATAAGACCTGTGTTTATAACCCGTGGCCCTTCCCGCGAACGGCAACCTCGTGACCGAATCTGAGGTCGTCCCAGGCCATGTCATCGCAGCCTTCCAAGGCGAAGCGGGGATACCGGAACCCGCTGGTCATGCCTGGGATAATGGCTGGCGTGTGGGTTCGGTCATCTATTCCCGTAGCGGTGGCGTGTCCACTGGGTGGTCCGCCAAATTGCGCACTGGACTCAAAGTCGAGGGAGTACGGATCGCGCGCCCGGTACGTTCCACCGATGGGCGTTTCGTCGTCGCTGGGTGGAAAGCCTCGAGTCGAATCGTCGGTGATCTTTCGCGCCGGGTAGATGAGACCGTGGGGGTGGCTCTGAGATTGGCTGATGCTTTAGCCAGCCAACCAGCACCGCCAGATCCAGAGGCAGCAGATCCCTTTATCCTGGCTGATCGTCGGACTTGGGAAGAAACTGCTCCCGAATATCGGGAGATTAAGGCACCCGTCCAAGTCGGCCACGCTGATCTATTAGCCAGCACCATCTACCACGGAGCACAGGTCCCGGCGGTGACGGATGTGGTTCCCTTCGCTGAACCTCGCCCCCATGGCTACACTGCGGCTTTGGTCATGGTCGATGGACTGATTGCCGGTGCCGTTGACATCGGGATAGTCGATAGATTCCGCCATATTCCCGATATTGACCAGCTCTTGCTGCGAGCGGTTTCTTATCGGCGCCACGTCAATGATCTCCATCCAGAAGCTACTTCGCATGGGCGTTCGCACATCCGGCGTGTCGAGGACCTTCTTATGTCTAGGTTGGCTGACAGACTGTAGAACATGAGCTCAGCGTTGCCCACTCCTCAGGTCGGGCTTGTCCCGCGTCGTCGTGATCTATCCGTTCGTGATTGGCAGATGCCGTTGCCGGAATCCGGCACTTGGCGGGTGCGCGGACCTGCAGGTTCTGGCGTGACCAGTCTGCTCATCGATACGGTGGTACAGCAGGTCAAAGGTGGTGTTGATCCATCTGGAATCCTCGTGGTAGCCAGCTCAAAGGAAACCGGTGGACGCATCCGCCGGGAACTGACTGATCGGCTGTCCGAGACCGGATTCGCCTCTGCATCTTCTCTCGTGCGCTCGGTGCACTCACTGGCTTTTGCACTATTGCGTGCCAGTTCTGAGGAACCAGTACGCCTAATTACTGGTGCGGAACAAGACGCCGTGATTAGAGAGCTCTTGGCCGGGCAAGCTGCCGATGGCCGTGGTGGCTGGTCCGCAGAGCACCGCCCAGCGTTGAACTTTGTCGGCTTCGCCCGGCAACTGCGTGACTTTTTACTGCGCTCCGTGGAGCGCGGTTTGTCCCCAGAAGATCTCGAGGGTCTTGGCCGCCAGTACAACCTCCCAGTGTGGACCGCCGCCGGTGGGTTCTTGCGTGAATACGAACAGACCATGGCTTTGTCGGGGGCAGCAAGTTACACCAGCTATTCAGCCTCCGAACTGGTCACTGCGGCCTTGTCTCGGCCGATTGAGTCTGCCTGGCACACCATTGTGGTTGATGACGCTCAACACTTGGATCCGAAATCAGCTGAACTGATCTCAGAACTTATTCCCAGTGCCAAGCTGGTGGTTATCGGGGGAGATCCCGAGCAATCGATTTTCCACTTCCGCGGTGCCTCATCGGCATTTCTTCGCCAGTTCCCGGCTGATCAGGAGATTCAACTGAGCACCAGCCGCCGGCAGCCAGATCGCCGCGCGGTGGTGGTTGATTCCCGTACCACCCAGCTTGCCTTGATCGCCGATACTGCCCGGCGCGCGCACCTGCTCGAGGGTGTTGCCTGGTCTGATATTGCCGTAGTGGTGCGCTCGGTCGGTCAGATTGCTGCGGTTCGGCGTTCACTATTGGCAGCAGGGGTGCCGGTTCATCTCAACCCGACTGATGTGGTGCTTTCTGAACAGCGGATTGTGGCCAACCTTTTGCTGGGTATTCGGGCGCTCACCGAGGAGCTCTCCGCCAGCGAACTCAATGATCTTTTGCTCGGGCCGATCGGTGGAGCTGATCCGGTTACTCTGCGTCGACTGATTCGTGGTTTGCGCCGGTTTGATCCGGAGACCAGAGGCATCGATACCCTGCGGACATTGTTGGACACAGAGGTGCAGCTGCCTGATTTTGGTGAGAAAATCACCGCACGTGAGGAGCAGATCCTACTGCGCATTCGTGGCGTCTTAGAATCCGGGCATAAGGCACTGGCAGCAGGCGGCAGTGTGGAAGAAACTCTCTGGGCAGTCTGGTCAGCTACCGGGCTAGCGGACCATCTACTCGCGGCCTCCCTGCGTGGTGGCGTGACAGGTTCCCAAGCGGACCGTGACTTGGATGCAATGATGTCGCTATTCGACGCCGCTGGTGACTTCGTGGAGCGCCGCCCCACCGGCAGCATCCACGGCTTCCTTAGTCATATCACCGATCAGGAGCTGCCAACGGGCGTGCGCGACCGGCGTTCAGCAGTCCCGGATGCAGTCACTCTAGTCACCGCTCATGGCACGGTAGGAAGCCAATGGGGGACTGTCATCGTCGTTGGAGTCCAAGAGGGTGAATGGCCATCATTGGGAGAAACTGGTTCCCTGTTTGAACAGGAAACTCTCGTCGATCTTATCGACGACGGCATCCTTCCGGGCGTCCCTGTCTCGCATACTGCCGATCGGCTTCGGGAAGAACGCCGGTTATTCCACGTGGCTACGAGTCGGGCTACGGATACTCTCCTGGTTACCGCAGTTCATGCCCCAGACGCCGATGAAGTCACCGAACCTTCCCGTTTTCTGGATGAGTTTTGCCGGCAGTATTCGGTCCAGAAAGAAAACTACGCACCCGATCCAGGAGCACCGAAGGGTGAGTACACCCCGCTGCGGGTACGAGTGCTTTCGGTTCCCTCGCTTTTAGCAGAACTAAGAACCACGGTGTGTAATCCCCAGGCTCGTTCTGATGAGCGCGACCAAGCCGCTAGGCAACTCGCCCGTCTCGCCATTGCCGGAGTACCCGGTGCGGATCCAGAGCAGTGGTGGACTACCACTAATCCTTCAGTGATGGAGCCGCTTAAGGGCGCTGAAGCGCTCTCGCCCTCCCGGATCGAAGGGTTGTTGGCTTGTCCTCTGAGAGAGGTCCTCAAACGGTTGATTGAGGAAGAACAAACCCCAGCGGCGTTGACCCGTGGCTCCCTGGCACATGCCTACTTAGAGGCGATTGGGCGCGGCGTCGATAAGCAGCAGGCCGCGGAGCTAACCATGGCTGCTTTCGTAGACATTCAGAATGATCCGCAGTGGCGGGCGGCAGCGGAACAAGAGAAGTTCTCCACGTTGCTCGAGCGAACGAGCCGGTGGGTTGAGGAGTCTCGCTCGAGTTTTACCCAGGCTGGGGTAGAGATGGACCTTGATGTTGAGGTGATTGGGGGAGTGCGCATCCGCGGCCGAATGGACCGTCTTGAGAAAGATCAAGCCGGGGAACATTGGGTGGTTGATCTCAAGACCGGGGCGACAGCAATCAGCCAAAAAGCCACCGATGAGCATGCCCAGTTAGCCGCCTATCAGTTGGCGTTGAGTCGCGGCGCATTCAATGGGGAAAAGATCACCGATCCGAAACCAGGACAAGAACCTCTAACCGTAGGTGGCGGAGTACTCGTCTACCCGGGGAGTACGACCAAGAAGATATCTACCCGGGAGCAAGCCCGACGCAGTCCTGAACAGCTCGCTGAGTTCGCCACGCACTTGCCTGGGTTGGCCGCTGAACTGCGCAGTGCGACCCTGACCGCCCGCGTCAATGACAGCTGCGATCGCTGCCCAGTAAGAAACCTCTGTCCCGTTCAACCCGAAGGAAAGACCACTATCCATGCGTAAGACTTCCCCGGAACTCCTGTCGAAGTACCTGGGACAGGCACATGGTCCCACTCGTCAGCAGTCAGCGATTATCGGCGATCAACCAGGCCCGTTGTTAGTGGTAGCGGGTGCTGGAGCAGGCAAGACCGAAACAATGGCCGCCCGAGTGGTGTGGTTGGTGGCTAATGGCTTAGCCGAGCCTGACCAGATCTTGGGACTGACATTCACTCGAAAAGCCGCCCAGGAACTTGGCCGACGCATTCGCAACCGCTTGGAAACCTTGGCTGGCATCGAAGCTATTCGGGACATTGATCCCAGTGGCAAGCTAGCGGAATCTTTGACTACCATCGCGCCGACGGTTTCTACCTATGATGCCTATGCCGGGCAGCTGATTCGGGAACACGGGCTACTAGTGCCGGTAGAGCCAGCTGGCCGTTTGATTACTAAGGCCGATCTCTATGCCATTGCCCATCAGGTGGTCACTGATTACCGCGGGGTGCTCACCGCTGGGCAATCGGTGGGCTCAGTCACCGAGAATCTCATCTCACTGATCGACGAGATGAATAACCAGGTCATGACTCCTGAGCAGATTGCCTCTGAGACCCAGGACTTTTTGCGCTTGCTCGAAGATATGCCGAAGGGACCCAAGCAGCGGGTGCAGGATTACACCGGCACGGTGCAGGGATGGATCAATAAACAGAAAGTCCGCTTAGATTATCTTCCGCTCGTCGAGCAGCTGCGCGCGGAATTGAGCAGTCGGGGGATGATCACTTTCAATGAGCAGATGTCCGTGGCTGCCCGGCTCGCCAGTGAACATCCCCAAGTTGGAGCTAGCCAACGCAGGCGCTACCGCGTGGTCATGCTCGATGAGTATCAAGACACCTCTCATTCCCAGCGGGTGCTTCTGGCTAGTTTGTTTGGCACGAGCGAGGAAGGGCTGACCGTGACCGCAGTGGGTGACCCCATGCAGTCGATCTACGGTTGGCGTGGAGCTACCGCGGAAAACCTGGCCGCTTTCGTCGATGATTTTCCGGCAGGCGCAGCTCCAGCGCCCAAACGTGAGCTGACTATTTCTTGGCGTAATCCGCCAGAAATTCTCACTCTGGCTAATGCAGTATCTACTCAAGTCCTAGGCTCAGGATCAGGCCGGGCGGTGGCCGAACTCGAACCGAAGCCAGAAGCCGCGCCGGGCACCGTCTCCCTGGGATTTTATGCAGATCCAGCTGATGAAATTGCCTTTGTTGCCGATACCCTCGCACGGGAGTTTCAGGCGAAAAAGCACCAAGGTGAAGTATTCACCGGTGCGGTCCTGCTGCGGAAAAACCGGCATGCCATCGATATTGCGCAGGCACTAGCTGAACGGGAGATCCCCTACGAGATTGTCGGTCGGGGCGGTCTATTGCAGGTCCCGGAAGTAGCCGACATCGTCGCCTTGGCCACCATGCTCATCCGTCCCCAAGATACTCCGGCCGCACTGCGGATACTATCCGGGCCATTAGTGGGTCTAGGCCTACAAGATCTCATCGCGCTGGGCGCGAGAGCGCGGAATCTCGCCGGACGTTCGGCCCGGATTGAGCACCCAGAACAACCCCTGGAGCGTTTGCAATCTCAGTTGGCGGAGCTGACGGCGGGGCCACCCGATCAGGTAGTCGGCCTCACCGATGCGATTGCTGATTTGGGAGAACGATCTCGCTATTCCGAAGAAGGTGTCCATCGCCTGGAACTGCTCTCCGCTCGTCTGCGTCGACTGCGGACCAACAGCTTGGGCAAGTCTCTGTCGGACCTTTTTGCGGATATCGAAAATACCTTTGGAGTGCGCACCGAGGTATTAGCCCGAGGAGATAGTGCCGGAGCAGTACACCTTGATCGTTTGGCAGATGTCGTAGCTGGATACTTCGGCGACAGCCTAGAAGGGCTGCTCGACTTCTTCCAATTGGCTGAAGAACACGAGGACGGATTAGCTCCAGGCGAGGTCGTAGTGCGCTCCGATCGGGTGCAGATTCTCACCGCACATAAGGCAAAGGGGCTTGAATGGGATGTGGTCTGCGTGCTGCATGCAGACTCCGGGACGTATCGGGCGACCGCTTCGACGTTCTTGACTAATGAGACCAGAGTTCCGGATCCAGAGTTTGATGCCACTGCGGCCGAAGACCGGAAAGAATTCGAAGACCTGGCCAAAGGGACTAAAGCGAGTAAATCAGCAGAGGCAACGCCAGGCTATCTCGGTGAGCGACGAGAGGCTGAAGCACAAGAAGCCACCCGTTTGTTCTATGTTGCGATCACCCGTTCCGAGCGAGTCTTGACCGTCACTGGCTCGCGACTGAACGCTAAATCAGAACCCTATGTCCATCTTGCGGAGCTAGCAGAGCTGGCACCAGAGTCTGTCATCACCTGGGAGGAAGGTCTCGGAGAAGCTGGCGCAGAAGAGGAGGACCTCGCACAGCAACCGGATAGTGGTCGCTTTCCCAACCTCCAGGCCAGCCCTGCTGCCTTGGACGGAGCCGCACTAGTACGTGCGGCGATGGTAGAACCAGCAACGGCCTCTGCTGGTGAGACCTTTGAGTTTTGGGAAGCAGAGACTAGCGCGTTGATCGAGGAACACGTGGCGTTGTCCGCACCTGTGGTCGAGGTTGAATTACCCGGAGAACTCACTGCCACCGACCTAGTGGCGCTGCGGGCAGACCCAGCGCAATTCGCTCGACGCCAGCGGCGCCCGGTGCCTTTCAAACCCAATACTTATGCCAAGCGGGGCACGGAGTTTCACCTGTGGTTGGAGGAGCATTTTGGCGGTGGCGCCCTATTGGACGAGAACCAATTGCCCGGTATTGATGAAGAAGTAGTCAATTCTGAGGAACTAGAGACTCTCAAGAAGGCATTCGTGGACAGCCCATGGCATAGCCGCACCCCGGCATTTGTGGAAGAGCCATTCGAAGTGAGCTTGGGCGATGTCGTAGTTCGCGGTCGCATGGATGCCATCTTCCGAGACCCAGATGATCCCACCGGTTGGATCATCGTCGATTGGAAGACCGGACGCACTCCCACTGGACCGGATCGGCGGGCCGCAATCATCCAGCTAGCGGTGTACCGGGAAGCCTGGTCAAGGATCATCGGCACTGGAGAATCAGTACGAGCGGCCTTCCATTATGTTGCCGCAGGGGAGACCCTAGAACCGAAAGATCTGCCCGATCATGCGGAATTGGTAGCGCTGCTGGAGTCTTCCACGCATGCGAACCGCTAGGGTTGGCGCGTGAAGAATTTTTCCCCGCATCTCGGAGAAGGAAAGAGCCATGAGTGATCAGGATCGTGCGGGGGCCCGCGGTAATACCGGGCTCAGCAGCCTGCCTGTCCATGCACTGCTGGGAATTATTAGTATTCCCGGCGCGCCGGCATCGAGCCCCTGGTCGCTGATTGGTCGCCGAGTGCTCTACGCTTTCGCACTATTGTTTATCGTGGCGTTGATCGTCTATGTGGACAAAGGCGGATATTCCGAGGACCTGACGTTTATTGACGCCTTCTATTACTCGGCGGTATCGCTGTCAACCACCGGCTACGGTGATATCACCCCAGTCACTCAGTCTGCTCGACTAGTCAACATTGTCATCATCACACCGATCAGGATCGCCTTCGTTATCCTCTTGGTCGGTACAACTCTGTCGGTGCTTACCGAAGATTCCCGCAAGTCACTGCAGATCCAGCGCTGGAGGAAGAACGTGCGCAACCACACCATTGTTATCGGTTATGGGACCAAAGGCCGCTCGGCGGTATCCGCCCTGTTGGCTGACGGAGTCCCGGCCAACCAAATCGTCATCGTGGATAATGACAAGGCCGTCTTAGCCAGAGCGGAAAACCAAGGACTGGTGACCGTTTATGGCAATGCCACCCGGGCCGAGGTACTCAAGATCGCCGGAGTTACTAGGGCTCGTGCGGTGGTCATCGCCCCAAGCCAGGACGATACGGCTGTCCTGGTGACGCTGTCAGTCCGTGAGATCGCACCGTCTGCAATGATCGTGGCCAGTGTGCGCGAATCAGAGAATCAACACCTACTAGAACAATCTGGCGCAGATTCCGTAGTCATTTCCTCGGAGACCGCAGGCCGGCTACTCGGATTGGCTACCGTAACCCCACCGGTGGTGGAAATGATGGAAGACCTGCTCAGCCCTGACGAAGGATTCTCGGTAGCTGAGCGGCCCGTCGCCGAAGATGAAGTCGGAGCAAACCCCCGGCACCTAGCCGATATTGTTCTGGGATTGGTGCGCTCCGGAGAGCTCTATCGCATCGATTCCCCTGAATCTGAGACCGTCGAACCCGGTGACCGGCTCCTGTATATCCGGAGGGTGACCGGGGAAGAAGTGAAGTGACCGTGAGTAGGTTCCTGCCAGTGGGCCAGCATGGTGCTGTTCCCGTTGATAGTGCAGGTAATCCTCTCTATCTGGCTGCACCACCTGACCCTAGTGGTACGACTGTTCGGGTCCTAACTGATTTATGGGCGGTGCGAGTGAGCACCACCTATGCGGAGAAACTAGCCGCTAGCCATTCCGGCGGTCTTCGCAACGCTCGGTATTTTGGACACGACCGGATCGTTTCCCGTGCTATTTCCTTGTTAAGGCACCGAGAAGGCATGTATTTCGACCCAGTTGACGCTACTGCGCTGACCTTCGATGACGATGGGGTCACTGCACGCGGCGGCGGTGGCAGAGAAATCTATCCCAGAGTCGATCCGGCGGTGATCGGGCTGATTGAATTGCGTGGCCAGGAACGAATTTTGCTCGGTCGCAACGCTCATCGCAGTGCCTATTTCTCATTAATAGCTGGCTATGTGGAGCTAGGGGAGAACCTGGAAGAAGCATTCACCAGGGAAGCACTGGAAGAAACTGGTCGGCGAGTCCAGAACATCACCTATTGGGGCAGTCAACCTTGGGCTATGAGTGGTTCTTTGATGGCCGGGTTTACCGCGGTCACCGATGATCGAGAACCAGTAACCACAACAGATGGCGAGTTAGCAGAGACTCGTTGGGCAAGCCGGGCCGATCTCGATGATCTTGCTCTTGCTCAACCCGGTTCCATCGCTCATACGATGATTACAGAATGGAGGAATGCTCAGTGATCAACCTCAACGATCTAGACGATGATCAGCGTGCAGCGGCCACCGCTCCGCGTGGTCCCGTGTGCATCCTCGCCGGAGCCGGAACCGGTAAAACCCGCACAATTACCTACCGGATCGCGCACCTGATCGACCGCGGCCTCATCAGCCCCAACCGGGTATTGGCCGTAACTTTCACTTCCCGTGCAGCTGGCGAGATGCGCCATCGGCTTTCGCTCATGGGCGTCGGCGGGGTGCAGGCTCGGACTTTCCACGCTGCGGCGCGACGCCAGTTGGCTTACTTCTGGCCGCAGGTCGCAGGTGACCTGCCCTGGAAGCTGGTAGACAATAAATTTCCCCTAGTGGGCAGGGCGGCCCGAGGGATCGGGATCGAATCATCTAAAGAAAATGTGCGGGATCTCCTCGGTGAGATCGAATGGGCCAAAGCAAGTCTGATTTCTCCGGATGAATACCCCGGACGGATGGCGCTTTCTGCCCGCACTCCGCCGGTAGCGGCAGAGAAGGTCGCAGAGGTCTATCGCCGCTATGAAGCAGCTAAGACTACCCAGGACGGCATGCTCCTAGACTTTGATGACCTGCTGTTGCACGTCGCCGGAGCCTTGGAAAAAGCCCCTGGTGTGGCAGAAGAATTCCGTGAGCAATACCGCACCTTTGTCGTCGACGAGTACCAGGACGTCACCCCACTCCAACAGCGAGTCTTGAACGCCTGGCTCGGCGATCGAGACGATCTGACTGTCGTTGGTGATGCCAACCAGACGATCTATTCCTTCACCGGAGCTACTCCGAATTTTCTGCTAGATTTCTCACGAACCTACGACCACGCAGTGGTGACCAAACTCCAGCGTGACTACCGTTCCACCCCGCAGGTGACGGATTTGGCCAACACCGTCATTGCCCAGGCCGCAGGCCGGGTGGCTGGTACCCGTCTGGAATTACAAGGCATGCGCCCAGCAGGGCCCCCACCGGTCTTTGAAACCTATGACGACGAACCCACAGAGGCCCGCGAGATAGCGGGAAAAATCCTGAGCCTGATTGATAACGGAACCCCTGCCAGTGAGATAGCTGTGCTCTACCGGATCAACGCACAGTCTCAAGTATTTGAACAAGCATTGGCAGATGCCGGCATTATTTACCAAGTTCGAGGCGGTGAAGGATTCTTTAATCGAGCGGAGATTCGTCAGGCAGTTAGTGAACTAGTTCGAGTAGCTCAACGCACCGATCTACCTGATGCACCAGTTGCAGTGACTAAGGCTGCTCTAGCACCGCTAGGGTTGACCCCCACTGAACCTGAGGGCGCTCAGGCACGCGAACGCTGGCAGTCTTTGGTTGCGCTGGTGGAGTTGGTGGAAGAGCTCGTTCGAGCGACCCCAGATCTAGATATGCCAGGGCTATTGCAAGCATTGAAACAGCGTGCTGATTCCAAACACCCGCCGACGGTAGAAGGAGTTACTCTCGCCAGCCTCCATGCAGCCAAAGGACTGGAATGGGACGCAGTATTTCTCGTCGGACTAGTAGAAAACACTCTCCCGATTAGCCACGCCATTAAGGCCGGCGATCACCAGGTAGAGGAAGAAAGACGCCTGTTCTATGTCGGGGTTACCCGCGCCAGGCAATACCTGCATCTGTCCTGGGCGATGGCCAGACAAGAAGGTGGGCGAAAGTCCCGTTCTCAGAGTCGATTCCTGGATGGAATTGCTCCAGTACAGAAACCAGAAGTCATCCCAGCTCGCTCAGCTCGCTCACGTCGTTGCCGGGTCTGTGGACAAGGACTAGCCACCCCAGCAGACAAAGTTCTTGGCCGACACGAGGACTGTCCCGCAGGAGCTGATGCAGAGATATTCGAGACCTTACGTAGCTGGCGGGCTGATGCAGCTCGGGAGGCAAAAGTTCCCGCCTATATCGTGTTCTCTGATGCCACACTCATGGCGGTGGCTGAGGCGATGCCTTCAGATGAAGCTGAACTATTGGACGTCAGCGGTGTGGGCCCAGTCAAAGTCGACAGGTACGGCGAACAGCTGCTGGGTGTGCTGGATTCATTTCGCTAGTACTCATCGTGTTTGGTTAAAACTAAAACACACAGGACAACGTGGGTGAGTGGTCAAGGTGGCTCGGCTGGAGCTGCCAAATGGATCGACGTTAAGCAAGGACC
The DNA here is from genome assembly GCF_003716585.1 of Corynebacterium alimapuense. GTDB lineage: Bacteria > Actinomycetota > Actinomycetes > Mycobacteriales > Mycobacteriaceae > Corynebacterium > Corynebacterium alimapuense. The sequence goes on along the minus strand of NZ_PTJO01000004.1, from coordinate 25,922 downwards.
CGGGAGCTAGCACGAGGTCTGCTACTCCAGCAGGACTAGGAATCTGCAATAAATTGAGCGCCCAGACTGCTAGTTGGGCAGCAGTAGCAGCAACTACCACCGCATCTGGGGTACTAGGACCACCTGGTAGCTGGGTGACCACCCGATGCCAGTAAGCATCGGTATCAGTGCGATGGAGATCAAGACACAGCGGGCAGGGGCCACGATCAGCTATCCGGACTGGACCGACCAGCCCTCGCCGGTCGATCACCGCACCTGGCAGCCAGGTGCGAGCAAAGCGGGTCAGCATTGGTGCCATTGCTTTGGCATGGGCGAGTCGATCGATGACAAGTACTGGAGCATTGACCTCCGCAGAGGCCAAATAGGAAAACTCGGATTCGCCCCGGATCGGGGAGCGGACCACCACTCCAGAGTTGCGGAGCACCGTCGAGGTGGTCTCCGCGAGTGGTCCGCGGCCTAATACGATGACAGAATGCTGCGCGCAAGGAATTAGTATCCGATAGGCCAGCAGATCATCGATCAGGCTCCGGGCGGCCTCAGCACTGAGGCCAGCAGTACATAGTCCACTGAGTAGTTCTGCCTGGCTACGTGGCCTATTGGCCGACAGTAGAGTGGCCACGATCATTGGTGCATGGGTCGTTTCGATGATGCCCGCACGAGTGGCATCGAGGCCGAATTGGACGGCGTCTCTCCCGCGCAGGAACACATGTGTACCCCGTGCTAGTTGTAATTCAGTCATCCCCTCACCCACATCCCCTCCCGCAGGTATGAGACCACAGATACAATCCCGTGTCATGCCATCCGAGATTGAGGTCATCCGCTCATCGCGTCGAACCCGCACCGTAGGAGCACGCATTATCGGAGACAAGATCGTCGTCCGTATTCCGGCACGAATGTCCGCGACAGATGAGGAAGCAGCAGTAGCTGAGATCGTGGCTAAGGTGCGTAAGAAGGCCTCCTCTACGAGGAGCTCAGATGATCAATTAATAGCGCGTGCACACGAACTTAACGCACGCGTATTGGAAGGACGTGCCACGATCGGGTCTATTCGGTGGGTGGGCAATCAACACAATCGTTGGGGATCATGCACCATCTCTACCGGGGATATTCGAATCACCGATCGATTGCAGCAGGTCCCTGACTATGTGCTCGATGCTGTGCTTATTCATGAACTGACCCACACCTTCATCCCTGGCCATGGCGCAGACTTTTGGGATTGGGCAGATCGGGCGCCTTGCGCTGAGCGAGCCAAAGGCTACCTTGAGGCCTATCAACGCTTTGGACCCGCCGGGCAGTAGTAGCCAGGCGGGCCCAAAAGGTATTAGATCTGCAGGTTAGCGGTTAGCGTCGCCCTCAGGGTCATCATTGGAGTCTTGATCATCATCGGCTTCTTTGCCCTCGTCGGAACTGCTAGATTCTCCGCGCAGCATCTCTTCGAGCTTGGCGAATTCCTCATCGAATTCATCGGAGCCACCATCATCGAGCAAGCTGTCGATGAATTCAGCAGAATTATCTAGGTGCTCAGCGGAGGGCAGGAAGTCCGGGTGCTCCCAGATCTTGTCGCGGCGTTGCTGCCCGACGGCCGTGTCCACGCGGCGCCACAACTCCGCGGCCTCGGCGACCTTGGGTGCGGAGAACTCGATGCCGACGATCTTGGCAAAGGCATGCTCGGCGGAACCGCCGGTAGCGCGCCGACGACGCCACGCCTCAGTCATCGCGACGGTGGAGGGGATGCGCTCGGCCATGGCCACTGTGACCACATGCTCGACCCAGCCCTCGACGAGTGCCAAGAGAGTTTCCAGACGTGAGACTGCATTGGCGTTGCGGGAGGTGATTCGCGGGGAAAGATCCATGCCTTGGAGTCGGGACATCGCATCTTGGATGGCTGCCGGATCGCCGGACTCCAAGTTGAGCTCGCGAGTGGCTTCCTCAATATGTGAAGTATCGATGACTAGACCTGCGGCGTATTCCTCCACAGAAGAGACCAGTTGCTCTACTAGCCATGGCACATGGCGGTAGAGACGCTGGCGGGCAGTCTCTCGCGCAGCGATGTAGACCATGACGTCTTGATGGGGAATATTGAGATCAGAGGCTGCACGATTGATATTCGCGGGCAAGAGTGCGGTGACCTCAGCTGGAGCGACTGGAAGGCCGAAATCGGAACCGGTTAGAGCTTGTTTTGCTAAGTCGCCGAGTGCATTTCCCAATTGCATGCCGAAGTTCATTCCGGACATTTGGCCCATCATCTGCAACATCGGGCCCATCATCTCCCGGGCCTCTTCCGGCAGCGATTCCAATTGGGCTTCATTCATATGCTGGGCTACTGGCGTAACGAGACGCTGCCACATAGGCAGTGTTTCGGTTAGCCAATTCTCTGCATTCCATGCCACAACGCGGCCGGATGCAGTGGAAAGATCAGTGGCATCGTCCAGCCATAAATCCGCCAGCCTGGTGGCCTCTTGGACGGCAGTAAGCTCCTGCTGGGTGACTTCTGCTGATTGCCCGATCTGTTGGCGGGCGATCCGCTGAGCCAAGGAGTAGTTAACCGGATCGGGAGAATCTGAGGAGTTCATGGAAGAGCCCATGCCGGAGAGCATCTGCCCAAATTGGTTAAGCATATCGCCGAGCCCACCAGAGCCATTGGCACCGCCGAAGCCGAACGCACCGAAAGGGTTCTGGTCGCGGCGGCGATCATCGTCGTCGTCGTCATTGCCAAAGTTGAATCCGAATCCGCCTGAGTTCATGTGTCCAATCTACCGGTGATCGAGCCATCGAGGCCATGATGATGGCAACGCTGACAGCGAACACAGGTACCCTGGTTGTCCGTGACCAGAGCTAATCGTCGAATCAAAACCCTGGCCTGGGGAGCAGTCCCAGTCGTGGCGCTTGCCACGTTAGTGTCGGTGGACCATATCCCGGGTACAGAGATCTCTCTGACCGTGCCATTTGCTGCGGAGGGGCCCGGGCCGCTGTTTAATACGCTCGGCGACATCGATGACGTCCCAGTTATTGAGATCGAGGGCGAGACTGTCGATGAGGCTCAGGGTCAGCTGCAAATGACCACGGTGTCGGTCCGGAGCAATATGACCTTGGCCCAAGCGCTAGGACGCTGGCTAACCACAGATGACACCTTGGTCCCCATCGAGCAAGTATTTCCTCCGGATATGACCGAAGAGGAAATTCAGGTGTCCAACCAGGCGGCCTTCACCTCATCTGAAGCCGCGGCCACGGTGGCAGCAATGAACCATCTTGGGCGTCCGGTCGAGGTCATCGTTGTTGATTCGGTCGAAGGCTCTGCGGCCGCGGGGGTGATTCTTCCCGAGGACGTCATCGTGGAGGCAGACGGGCAGAATGTGGATTCGCCTGGCCAAGTTCAGGACATCGTTCGTGCCAAGGCACCTGGTGATGAACTGACTCTTACCCTTAATCGTGAGGGGGCCGAGATTGAGCAAACCATCACGCTAGGGGAGAGCTCCACCGAACCTGGAGTGCCAATGTTGGGGATTTTAATGGCCTCGGAGCCAACCGACGGGGTAGAGGTCTCTTATAACCTGCAAGATATTGGTGGACCTAGTGCTGGCATGATCTTCTCACTCGCGGTCATCGATAAGCTCTCGCCTGGTGAGCTCAACGGTGGACGTCATATCGCAGGCACCGGCACCATCGATGAAGATGGCACAGTCGGCCCCATCGGAGGCATCGTCCATAAAATCAATGCTGCTAATAGTGATGGGGTAGAGCTGTTTTTGGCCCCCGCAGCCAATTGCGCTGAAGCAATCAGCCGCGAACATGGAGAGATGGTCATCGCGCGCGTGGCCACCCTTGAGGATGCTATCGACGCGATGGCGGATTTCGACGCTGGCCGCGACGTTGAGGTGTGCTCCTAAGAAGCGCTCTCACTGGTAGTGGAAGCCACTGTGGAGGTTTCCTCAGTAGGAGTCTCCAGAGGAGTCTGGACTAGCCTCAGTTCATCGATCTTTTCCTCGGGGCTGACTTGGTCAGCAGAAACCAATTGCTGCATGACCAGGCCTTCATCGTTGTCGACGACCGTAATGACCGCCATGGTGCCCAGTGTCGACCAACCAACCACCCGCGAACCAGTGTCCTCGAGGACCTGAGAGCTGCGAAGCTCCGTCAGCAGCTGGGTGCTGGTGAGTGCTTTGGACATGGACTCGAAGAATTGGAACTGGCCAACCTCAGTGCCTGAGCATTCATAAGCATCATCGATGCCGCTGGGATGGCAAGAATCAAATTGCTCGAACAGAGATTCCGGAGCTAGCGAACCGAATACCTCGAATACCTCAGCGACATCAGAAGGTAGATTGTCTTCCTCAGCACTTGTCGTGGTGCTTTCGGAAGTGGGCTCCGTGGATTCCGTCGTAGACGAGGTCGTTGAGGTCTCCTGCGACGTGGAGGTAGCTGTGGCAGCGTCATCCTCATCGCTACCGCATGCGACGAGGCCGGCGCCCAGTACTAGGGTCGCCGCGATAGCAGAGAGTCTTTTAACAGGGGAGTGACGCACGACGGTAGGACTCCTAGGCAGCGAGGAAGACATCGGATATTCGAATGATTCTAGTCTAGAGAGTCTGGGTCCTGTTCGAGCCCATAACGCAAGGCTGCCAATACTCCAGGAGCCACGCCAGGTCCTCCGCGCAGCTCAATCCGGTCTTCCGCGAACGGCCCGTGCTCTTCCAACTCCTCATCGGTGGGACGAAGCTGCAGCAGTGTCACTTCGATGCCTTCTGCTCGGAGAACTCCGGAAAAAAGCCGTGCCGGCCGAGAATCAGGAAGACTAGCCTCGATGTCCTCATCTTCAAGGTCCTGGTCATTTCCAGCCGAAGCAGTGTCTCGGAAGTTGATCTCCTGCGCCAACACGACCCCTTCGATCTCTTGCGGCCATGTCAGGCGAGATAGGTAATCGCCGAGTTCATCGGAGCCGGGAAGAATGTGCTCTGGGAGTTCCTGGACCACCAAGGTCAGTGGGTTTGCATCATCTGGATCAGACAATTGATCGGCTAACAGGCTGGTGGGAACTAGTGCGAACAGTGTGGGCGAGGCTTCCCAGCCTTCCGCATGGACGAATTCGACGGCCTCAAGCATCGCAGTGTTTAACGCGGGGGAGGTGGACTCGGGTGCACTCATCGGTATTCCTTTTGGTCACGCAGGGGGGAAATTCTCTAGGGTAGGACAGTACACTGGCAAATTTCGAATAACTCATCATTAGGAGCAGGACTTGGCCACCGGCCTTTCGCAACCCTCGCCATCCGTTAACCGGCCACCTCGCGCACTGACCTGGATAATCGGTGTTATCGCACTACTATTTATCGCTGCTCCAGTGGCGGTTGGCTTCTACACCGACTGGCTGTGGTTTGGCGCCGTCGATTTCCGAGGCGTGTTCACCAAAGTTCTTGTGGCGCGCATCCTGCTCTTTATCATCTTTGCTCTAGTCGCAGGTCTGATTATTTGGCTTGCTGGCTATTTTACTTGGAAAAATCGGCCGGACACCCTCGAGCACATGGATCTCAACTCTCCGGTCCATCAATATCGGCAGGCTCTGGATAAATCTGTCCGAGTCCTGCTAGTAGGAGTTCCTTTCGTCGTTGCTTTGCTTGCCGGCTTTATCGGCCAGAGCACATGGCGCACGGTGATGATGCTTCTCAATAGTGAGAGCTTCGGCATTGATGATGCAACCTTCGGAAACGACCTTGGCTTCTATGCTTTCCAGCTGCCTGCGCTGCGTCTATTCATAGACACCTTGGCCATGCTCTTGGTATTGGCCTTCCTTATCGCCTTGGTTGGGCACTATTTGCTCGGCAGCATCAAGATCGGCAATAAGTCGATGGGTGTTGTTGGCTATGTCGCAGCTCCTGCGCGTATTCAGCTAGCAGTGACCGCTGGACTCTGGATGTTGCTGCAGGTGGCAACTTACTGGCTTGATCGCTATGACCTGCTTTATCAGGATCAGGGAACCTTTACCGGTGCTGGTTTCACAGATATCAACGCGGTCCTTCCGGCCAAGATCATCCTCATGGTTATCGCGGTATTTGTGGCGATGGCATTCTTCTCCGCGATCGTGCTCAAGGATCTTCGTATCCCCGCTCTGGCCGTGGTACTGATGCTGCTTTCCTCCTTCGTTATCGGGTTTGCTTGGCCACAGCTGATGGAACGCTTCTCCGTTCAGCCCAACCGTGCGGCTAAAGAATCCGAGTTCATCTCTCGCAATATCGAGGCCACGCGTGAGGCTTATGGGCTGACCGATGATGACGTGACTTATTTGGAAGATTGGAGCGATGACGGAGCTACCGATGACGAAGTAGCCGCTGATGAGGCGACTATTTCCAATATTCGTTTGCTTGATCCAGAGATCCTTTCTCCGACGTTCACGCAGATGCAGCAGCTGAGCAACTTCTATGGATTCCCAGAAACCTTGGCGGTAGACCGCTACGAGGTTGATGGGGAACTGCGCGACTTCGTCGTCGCAGCTCGTGAGCTAGACCCCAACGCGCTGCAGGACAACCAGCAGGACTGGATCAACCGCCACACGGTGTTTACCCACGGAAACGGTTTCGTTGCCGCCCAGGCAAACACCGTCGATGAGGCTGCTAGTGATGCTGGTTCCACTCGTGGTGGTTTCCCCGTGTTCACCGTCTCGGATCTGCAATCGAACGCGATTGCCGCTGAGAATGATGACGCTGAAGAACTGGGAATCAAGGTTGATCAGCCACGAATCTACTTTGGACCGGTCATCGCCTCGGCGACTGATGGTGCTGATTACTCCATCGTCGGCGATAACGGCACTGGCCCTGTGGAATATGACACTGACACCTCGTCCTTTACCTATGACGGTTCGGGCGGCGTGGACATTGGCAACGCCTTCAACCGGATGGCTTTCGCGCTGCGTTACCAAGAGATCAATTTGATTCTCTCCGACCGCGTCGGAGGTGACTCGGAGATCCTCTTCGACCGTGACCCGCGCGAGCGCGTCGAGAAGGTCGCTCCTTGGTTGACCACCGACTCCAAGACCTACCCCGCGGTTATCGATGGAAGCATCAAGTGGATCGTTGACGGTTACACCACACTGAGTGGATTGCCCTATTCGGAACAAACCTCTTTGACTGCTACCACCCAGGATGCTCTTAACCCTGATGGGACCACCCAGCGGCTGATTTCTGATGAGGTGGGCTATATCCGCAACTCGGTTAAGGCCACCGTCGATGCCTATGACGGCACCGTTGAACTCTACGAGTTTGATACTGAGGATCCCGTTCTTAAGGTGTGGGAGGGCATTTTCCCGGACACGGTCAATCCGGAAAGCGAGATCAGTGATGAGCTGCGTGAGCACTTGCGCTACCCGGAGGATATGTTCAAGGTTCAGCGAGAACTCCTCGCTCGCTACCATGTCAGCGATCCCTCGGTGTTCTTTACCAACGATGCGTTCTGGTCTGTGCCCGGCGATCCCACGGCACCTGAGGGGCTCCAAGAGCTCGCTCAGCCTCCGTACTATGTCGTTGCTGCGAACCCAGAGACCAATGAGTCCAGCTTCCAGCTGATCACTCCCTACCGTGGCCTCAACCGTGAGTTCCTTTCCGCACACATGGCGGCGAGTTCCGACCCTGACAATTACGGCGATATCACTGTTCGCGTGTTGCCGACCAATACGCAGACTCTAGGCCCGAAGCAGGCTCAGGACGCGATGATGTCTTCCGACCAAGTCGCGGCGGACCGAACGCTGTGGTCGGGTACCAACGATTTGCAAAACGGCAACTTGCTGACTCTTCCGGTTGGCGGGGGAGAGATCCTCTACGTCGAGCCGATTTACTCGCAGCGTAAGGACCAGGAATCAGCATTCCCGAAGCTGTTGCGCGTGTTGGTTTCCTACAAGGGTCGAGTTGGTTATGCGCCGACTACCTCGGAGGCACTGTCTCAGGTTGGAATTGATCCCCGAGCAGCACAAGACATCGCCGAAACCTCAACAGGTGATGATGATTTTGAGGTTGACACCGAAGCAGACATCCCCGAAGAAGACGTGAATGAGGAGACTGTCGATGAGGTCTCGGGCACCGAAGCTGAGGCGCTTGAGCGAATCAGTGAGGCACTTCAAGGCATCGAGACTGCCAAGGATGGATCCTTTGAAGACTACGGTCGTGCCCTCGATGAGCTCGACGCTGCAGTTGCTGAATTCCAGAGTTTCTAAAGCGTTCTAGCCGCTAGAGAAACTGCTTAGATATGGGTGATGACCTGGGGATTTGTGTTAATCTCCAGGTCTGCGTATAGTTTCAAATGTCGCCGAGAGAGACTGGTAAAACAGAGAGTATCGGCGAGGTGAAATTTAAATATCACCCGACGCGGGGTGGAGCAGTTCGGTAGCTCGCTGGGCTCATAACCCAGAGGTCGTAGGTTCGAATCCTGCCCCCGCTACTAAGAAGAAAAACTCCCATCAGGACATTGTCCTGATGGGAGTTTTTTATTTCCAACATGCTCATCCTTAACCTTTGAGCCTCGGCTCATGATGAATGAGCGACCATAGCTTTAATTGTTGCTGTACGAGGAGCTTCACGATCCCGGGGTATGTGGGGTTGCTAGTAATCCGTGAACAGGCTGGGCTTGGAATGCTCGACTTCTTTCGGGGGAGTAGCTGCGAACCGCCCCATTTGCCTCTTAGCGGTTCTGCTCTTAGCCGCCCTGGCAATGAGTCTTGGCGTGGCGCTGCGGGGCATGGCGGCCGTCCTGCGCCGCATCCTGATGGATGCCGGACCGTTGATTGGGTGAGCACTTGCCCGACAAGGAGGGTGCTGTCGGAGCATCTTCCGCTCTCGCCTTTGAACCTGATGAGAAGCGTATGGCCTGGCGAACTCTTGAGATAAGAATGCGGCTTCTTCGGTGAGGATTGATGGCACCTAGGAAGACTTCTGCCCGGATTGACCAGTAGGGCGGAAATGTCTTTTTTTAGGACAGCATATGAGCTGGTGGAAGGCACGAAGTGCGCAGTCTCCCGATCTTGACATGATCAGATTGTTTCCTGGATAAAGGTTTTATTAATGTTTGACACAGGATTTTATTATGCTAACTTAAGTACATTGGCAAGCTGAGGTGGTTTGCTCATTCGTATAGTGAAAGGCAAATATCCATGTCATCTGATGCTTTTGGCGCAGTCGCCGACCTTCTTCAGGGTGTCGTTAACCCGATCCTCAGTGCCTTCGATACTGGCCTATGGGAACTCTCAACTACCACCGTTCCTAACATGTGGGGCGCCGTTGTTGATTTTGGTCAAACCTCTAGCGCGTTCCTTGATGGCCTCTCTTCCTAGTCGTCTCAGGGAAGTAATTGAGCTCTTCTTGGGCTAGGTGGATCGGCCCCCTATCGTGCGGGTAGCGCGGCAGGGTTGGGAAGTATGATTTTTCGAACGTCTGATGAAAAGGAATCTTTAATGTCTTCTGAAATTTTTGAGACACTGACCGGTGCAATCGAGACCGTTGCCATTTTCGTGCACGAGACTTTTGAAAGTGCGCAAACTTGGGGCTCCTCTGCTGTTACCAGCGTGTGGGATGCTGCTACCTCTTCGAACTAATAGTTTGAAAGAAGTGATCATGCCTTGTGGGCGGGATCAGCAAGATAGCTCTCAGCTTTGGCTGGGGGCTATTTTCGTTATCTGCCGCGAGAGTCCGAGCATTGACTCATCTGAGTCTAGGTAGGGGCCATTAATTGCTGATCTGCTGGAACCTAAACAGTCCTTTGAGGCTTTTTGGGTTCAACTATCTCAGTGATTGAGCGTGATTTGAATAGCCCATCAAGTGAGCAGATTGCGTGATTAATCGATTAATCAACTAGGTAATAGCCCTTCTCGCACTTGACTTGGGCTTGCGATAGCCGTCATGGCGAATGCGGCTGAAGCGAGAGTCTTTGAGCTCTCCTTGGCCCTGGGGCTGTCTGGGATCTGAGGCAGCTACAGCGGCTGGTCTAGATAACGGAATCGTTACAACACTCTGGAGATATGCATCTTCCACAAGGTGACTATCGGCCCTGCTAGAAACTTCCGACCAGTCAGCACGCTCCAGTCCGAAGGGCTCTCCAGCCGCCAGGGCGGGGCTAGATGGGGTGAACTATCGGGCATTGTACGAAAGTCCCCTACCCGCTTGGTCTAACAACTGGCATGCTGGCGGGAGACTCATTGCTGTGACCAGAAAGTGAAGCAAAATCTCATGCGACGGATAAAACGTGCTCGGCATTTTATGATGGCTTTTGGGTTGGCAGCAGTGGCCACGCTGGCCGCACCAACAGCCGGTGCCACTGAGTTCACTGCTCCTGAGCTCCCGGCGCTCGAGATAGCCTCTGCGGAGTTCGTAGATCACGTGCGAGCAGATCTGGCTTCAGTGGGAATTACCGCTCCACCGGTAGATGCCCAGTTAACGGATGCGTTGGATCAAGCCATCGTCGATGTCATTCCACAGGAGCTGGTGAGCCCGGTGGAATCCGCCACCTTGGAAATGCCCGATCCTGTGGCGACAGAATTCACCGAAGTCGCATCTTCAGAGTCGGCTAAGTACGAAACGGTGGCCACTGACCCGAATTACCAGTGGCGAAGCGACCCGATCTCTAAGATGATGGCAGCTAAACCCACTGCGAATGCGGTCTTGCATCGGGTTGGTGGCTCTTGGTTTGATGCTCCGCGGATTCCAGTGGCCTCTCAGCAGGCGCAGGAGCGCGGAGTGTCTCTCTATGGTGCAGGAACCCCGATCTACCTGGGGGAGAGCGCTATGTGCACTCTCGGCGCCGTAGGAACCGATGCTCAGGGGCGCAAAGTAGGACTGACAGCGGGACATTGTGGCCAACCGGGAGATCAGGTCTCCTCCGCTGATTCTTGGCAGGTGGGCCCTACCGGAACAGTCGTGGCCTCAAATTCGGTTTATGACTATTCGGTCATCGAGTTCGGCTCCAACGCTGAGCTGACTGGCAATTACAATAATGTCGCTGTCAATGAGCTAGGGGGCCAAGTAACTTCCGGCACTGAGCTGTGCAAACAAGGTGTTGCTTCCGGATTGACCTGTGGGACGACGTGGTCGGCCGATGAATTTGTCCAGTTCTCCCAGGTCTGTGCCATGACCGGGGATTCCGGCGGGCCGGTCATGGCAGGCGATCGGATCGTGGGCATGATTTCCGGTGGCGTTTTGCCCTACCAGCAGCTGTCTTGCCAGACCCCGCTCCAAGGCGCACTATTTATGCCGACGGTTTCGACATCGATGGATGCTGTGGTCTCGGACATGAACGCCCAAGGGGGCGTTGGAGCGGGGTTTGCGCTAGCGAATTAAACCCGGATTCAGCTCGCGGTGAGGGTATTCAGCGCGAGCTCGTGGAGCAATCCGTTGGTGGCTACCGCGTCGCCACCGTGCGGGCCAGCTTCGCCGGCTAGAGAGGTGAACTGCCCACCAGCTTCGGAGACCAGAACTGCCAAGGGGGCTAGGTCCCAGAGGGATACTTCTGGTTCGGCAGCAATATCGACCGCGCCTTCGGCTACCAGGCAGTAGGAGAAGAAATCTCCGAAGCCGCGTAGGCGCCAAGTCTGATTACTGAGGTTGAAGAAGTTTTCTTTGAGGCCTCGGTTTGCCCAACCTGTAAGTGAAGAAAAAGACACGGAGGCATCTGCCAGTTCAGTGACACCGGAAACGGCGAGCTTTTTGGGCGAGCCACCGTTGAAGGTACGCCAGGCTCCGGAATCCTCGGCTGCGTACCAACGGCGGGTAAGCGCCGGAGCGGAAACCACACCGACGACCGGGCGGCCGTCGACAAGCAGTGCAATCAAGGTTGCCCACACTGGTACTCCGCGGACGAAGTTCTTGGTGCCGTCGATGGGATCGATGATCCACTGGCGGCCTTCATGGGAGATGTCACCGCCGAATTCCTCACCGAGAATGGCATCGGAGGGGCGTGCATCTGCCAGGCGTTCGCGGAGCATTTCCTCGCAGGCAAGATCTGCGTCAGACACGGGGGTCATATCGGGCTTGGACTCGACGCTGAGATCGGTAGCTTCGAAGCGATCGAGGGTCAACGCATCAGCGAGGTCGGCCAGTTCGAGGGCGAAAGCAAGGTCATCTGCATACGTACTCATGCTGACATACTAGCTAGGACGCCGACGACCTGCTCTACTGCGAGCCGATTTCCGGCCACACACCAGGTCACTCCGCCGGCTTCGATCTTGGTGCCGATTCCGCCAGCGCCCTCGACGAGAGCCTTGCCTGGCAGCCAATCCCAATCGGCTACGGAATGCTGCAACCAGACCCCGAGGCTGCCATCGGCCACTGATCCTAGGTCGACGGAACCTGCGCCAAGCATGCGCAAAGTTGCAAATTCGGCCACTGCAGCAGTCCATGCGTCGCGGCGTTGCGGATCCGCCAGACACGTCGGATGCAAGTAGGTGCCCACGCTCAGCTGAGAAGCCGCTACCTCAGCGAGCTTTTCGACGTCCTGTCCATCCCGCGTCGTTGGAATCTCCGGCCCGCCAAACCAGGTATAGCCCATGGCAGGTCGGTGAACTGCGCCAAAGAGCAGTGCATCCGGATTAGCGGGGGAGCCCTCAACGAGGGCGAGTGCGGAACACCAGTAATCAGAGCCCGAGGTGAAGTTATAGGTGCCATCTACCGGGTCGATCACCCAGGTGCGATTGGACGAGGACTCGCGTGCGGCACCTTCCTCGCCGAGAATGCCATCCTCGGGGCGAAGAACTTCTAATACCCCAGAGACGAAATCTTCTGCGGCACGATCAGCATCGGTGACTACATCCGAGACTGAGGTCTTGAATTCGGTGGCTACTCCTTGCTCACGCATTCGCCACGCCAGTCGGCCAGCGTTGTAGACCAAAGCTTGGGCAAGATGCTCATCGGAGTCCTGATCATGGGCGATGGCGAAGGTTTTGGTGATAGCAGCGATCATCTCGCTGAGGCTGGCGGTGGAAGCAGAAGGATTTGTCATGGCCTCTATTGTGCACCCTCTATTGCGTTTGTTCCGGGTACCCGGGTGGGAAGGCATTCAACCTGCTGGCAGTAGGCGGGTAGGATAACGGCTCATGCGACCGGATATCTCTGCAGATCTCGATGCCCTAGACACCACCTTGACCACCATCGAGAAAGTGATGGACCCTGAGGAGCTGTCTGACCGCATCCGCGAGCTCGAGCAGCAGGCCTCTGACCCCACGATCTGGGACAACCCATCACACGCTCAGCAGGTGACTTCTGAGCTTTCCTCGGTGCAGGCAAAGCTGCGCAAGATCACTGAGTTGCGCCAGCGTCTATCGGATCTGCCGATTATGTATGAGCTGGCGGAAGAAGAAGGCGATGGTGAGGATCTGGCAGATCAAGAGCGCTTGGAACTGCGAGAGGATATTGAAACCCTCGAGGTGACTACGATGCTCTCGGGTGAATACGACCAGCGTGAGGCCGTGATCAACATTCGCTCGGGCGCAGGTGGTGTGGACGCCGCAGACTGGGCCGAGATGCTCATGCGGATGTACACCCGCTGGGCGGAGAAAAACAGCCACAAGGTCGATATTTATGACATCTCCTATGCGGAGGAAGCCGGCATCAAATCCGCCACCTTCGTGGTCCACGGTGACTATATGTACGGTCAGCTTTCGGTCGAACAGGGAGCACACCGGTTGGTCCGTATTAGCCCCTTCGACAACCAAGGCCGGCGCCAAACCTCCTTCGCCGAGGTCGAAGTACTGCCCGTGGTTGAACAGACTGACTCTATCGAGATCGTGGACAATGACGTTCGTGTCGATGTCTACCGTTCCTCAGGCCCAGGCGGCCAGTCGGTCAACACCACTGACTCGGCAGTTCGCTTGACCCACATTCCTACCGGGATCGTGGTCACCTGCCAGAACGAGAAGTCTCAGATCCAGAACAAAGCTTCCGCGATGCGAGTCTTGCAAGCGAAACTGCTGGAGAAAAAGCGTCAAGAAGAGCGCGCTGAGATGGACGCCCTCGGAGCTGGCGGTAATGCTTCTTGGGGCAACCAGATGCGTTCCTATGTCCTGCACCCCTACCAAATGGTCAAAGACCTGCGGACTAACTTCGAGGTTAATGATCCCTCGAAGGTGCTGGACGGGGAGATTGATGGCTTCCTAGAAGCCGGGATTCGCTGGCGGATGTCGGAACAGCAAGCAGGCTAGTAAAGCGTTGACCCGATCAATGGGTTGAGGATTTTCCTCAGGGGCTCTGATTCGTGGAAATCTTTCACCGTGTGCCGAGATGTCGCTACAGTGTGAGACGTGATCACCTTTGACTCCGTAACCAAGGTTTACCGGACCTCGACGCGACCAGCCCTAGATAACATCACGCTGAGCATCGACAAAGGAGAGTTTGTCTTTCTCATCGGTCCCTCGGGCTCCGGCAAGTCGACCTTCTTGCAGTTGCTGCTACGTGAGGAAAATGTCTCATCTGGTGACATCTATTTTGAAGACCGGCATGTCAACAAGTTGCGCGGCGCTCAGATCAATAAGCTGCGCCAGCGCATCGGTTATGTTTTCCAAGATTTCCGGTTGCTGCCTAAGCTCACGGTGCACGACAATGTGGCCTTCGCCTTGGAAGTTATTGGGAAAAAACGCAGCCAGATAAATAAGGCTGTTCCGGAGGCCTTGGAAATGGTCGGCCTAGCAGGCAAAGCTAATCGCCTTCCCGGGGAGCTTTCTGGCGGTGAACAGCAGCGTGTGGCAGTCGCCCGCGCAGTGATCAACCGGCCGCTGCTGCTGCTAGCGGATGAACCAACCGGTAACCTCGACCCGGAAACTTCCGATGGGATCATGGCCTTGCTGGGCCAGATTAACCGAGGCGGCACGACCGTGATTATGTCTACCCACAACGCTCGCGCCGTCGATGACATGCGCCGTCGAGTCATCGAGCTCAACCTTGGCACTCTGGTTCGCGATGACGCCCACGGTGTCTACGGCGAATCCCGATAGGAGTCTGGACACATGAAACTCGGATTCGTCCTCCGCGAGGCACTACGCGGCCTTACCCGCAACTTCACTATGACCATCGCGCTGGTGATTACTACTGCTATCTCACTGGCACTATTGGCCACGGGATTCCTGGTTACTCAGATGACTGAGGACACCAAAGATATCTACCTTGACCGGGTGGAAGTCATGGTGCAGTTCACCGAAGAAGTCTCGGCCACTGATGAGGATTGTTCCTCCGAGGAATGCCTTGAGGTTCGAGAGCTGCTGGAGGCGGACGAGGGCGTCGATTCGGTCACGTTCCGCTCCCGCGAGCAGTCCTACCAGCGTTTCCTTGAGGTATTCGAAGAAACTGACCCGCAGCTGGCCGCGGAGACCTCCCCAGACGCACTTCCCGCCGCACTGCATGTGCGCTTGGTTGACCCACTGGATCAGAGCGCGCTGGACCAGGTCCGAGATTTGCCACAGATTGACACCGTGGTCGATCAGGTCGATGACCTCAGGGGAGCTACGGACAACTTGGATGCGGTACGCAACGCAACTTTCCTCGTTGCTGGTGTGCAGGCGCTCGCAGCGATCTTCCTGATTGCCAATATGGTGCAGATTGCCGCCTTTAGCCGCCGGGAAGAGATCGCGATCATGAGAATGGTCGGTGCTTCCCGCTGGTATACCCAGGCTCCCTTCGTCTTTGAGGCGGTCTTTGCCACGGTTATTGGCGCGGTTTTGGCTACTGTGGGGTTGTTCTTGGGCAAAGAGTTCGTCATTGATAAGGCGCTAGTTGGTCTCTATGATTCTCAGTTGATTGCCCCAGTTACCACCGAAGATATTTGGTTGGTTGCGCCAGTGGTAGCACTCATCGGTGTCGCCTTTTCCGCGGTCACCGCCCAGGTGGCCCTGCGTAGTTATGTGAGGAAATAGATATGACTTGGTCTCTTGGACTTGCCGCGATTCCCTCCGGTGTAGGAGCTGCGGTGATTACTCCGGAGGAAAAGACTCCGCGCACCATCGGCTTTTTCCAAGACGTTGACCGAGCACTTCGTTTCTGCGCTCCTTCTAAAACGGAGAAGGTACCGGAATCGGCTGTCTTGGTGCTGCATTCGGGGATCACGGACTATGACCGTAAGTGGTACGTCGGTGAGCTCATCATCGCGGGCATCCCGGTTGGGGCTATCCACCAGCGGCTAGAGATTGAGGTCTTCCAATCTGCTTTCGGTGAGAACATCCTCCAGATTGATGCTGATCATGAGAAGATCACGACCACCTCTGGCAGCGTGGAGCCTTTCGACGCCGAGCGCGTTCGGGCGTTGCTCGCGGAGCTTCCGGAGACGACGAAGCTCATTGTGGTCGGACATGAAGAGACTCGAGATGGCGTGATTGAGGCGTTGGAAGATTATGAGCCGATGCTGTTGGATCGCCCGGAGGTAGCAGCTCTGGCATTGCAATATCCTGTGGTCACAGGTCCGGTCATCCAACCGGTGGCGCGTTCTACCGGTACTGCTTTAGAAAACCAAGAGCAGTCCCCAGGCTTTAAGATCTCCCGTCCGGTCATCATTCTCGCTGTAGCACTGACGATTATCGTGATCCTTGCTTTCATGTTCTAAGTTTTCAAGTTCTTAGCTCTCACTTTCTCGGGCCCCTGGCACAGAATCCATCGGGCCGAGCTGGGTTAATAACCCCTGCTACCATGGAAAAATTATGGGCAAGAAGAATAAACCGCAGGGCCGAGGCGTTCTGGCGACTAATCGCCGAGCCCGGCATGACTACAAGATCCTCGACACCTACGAGTGTGGTGTCGTTTTACTAGGCACCGAGATCAAGTCGCTGCGCGAGGGCAAAGTATCCATCGCGGATGCTTTCGCCACCGTCGATAACGGCGAGGTATGGCTGCATAGTCTGCATATCCCGGAATACTCCATGGGGTCGTGGACTAATCACTCGCCTAAACGCACGCGCAAGCTCTTGCTTCACCGAAATGAAATTGACTCGATTATGGGTAAAGTCCGCGATGGACAGCGCACGCTGATCCCGCTGAAGCTCTACTTGAGCAATGGGCGAGTGAAGCTAGAACTCGGTTTGGCACAGGGTAAGCAGGACTATGACAAACGCCAGGACATTAAACGACGCACCGAGGAACGCGAGATCGTTCGCGAGCTTGGACGTCGGGTGAAAGGCATCCACGCCTGATCCTTGACGAAGGTGATGAGAAGGAGAATAGAGATATGAAGACAGCTTTGGTTACCGGCGCCAGCCGAGGAATCGGCGCCGCAATTGCCCGCGATCTCAGTCGTGATCACCACGTCATCGTGGGTGCGACAAGTCAGGCGGGCGCGGAAGCGATCGTCGATACGCTTGCCGACGCCTCGTGTTTCGTCGTCGATCTCAACGATCCGGCGGCACTGGCGGCAGCGACCAAGGACATCGAGCAACTTGATGTTTTAGTGCATTCGGCAGGTGTAGCGCCATTGGCTCGAGTAGAAAATGCCACTCGCCAGCAGTGGTTGGATGCCTTCGAACTCAATGTTTTTGCGGTTGCTGAGCTCACCCAATTGCTGTTGCCGGCTTTGCGCGCGGCCAAGGGCACCGTGGTCTCTATCAACTCGGGATCTGGTTATCACTCAGGTGCCGGCAGCGCTATCTACTCCGGCACTAAGTTCGCACTTCGGGCTTTGACCGATGCACTGCGGGAGGAAGAACTCGGTCGGATACGAGTCAGTTCCATCCACCCAGGCCGAGTCGATACCGATATGCAGCGGCAGTTGCAAAGCTCCATGGGTAACTCTGATTACGACGGATCGCTCTACTTGCGTCCGGAATCTGTCGCCGCGGCCGTCCGCTTAGCCGTCGATGCTAGCGATGATGCCAGTGTGCAAGAACTGAGTATTCGCCCCAGCGGGTTGGAAAGAAACTAAGGCAGCTGCCCTGCGTCTCGTGCTGAATCTGCAGTGCAGAGGGGTTGCGCTTTGCCCGGTAGGGGAGTTATCATCAAACATCCACCGGGTGAAGGCATGTACCCGGCCGGTGGAATACGGGGCTGATTTGGTTTCGACTTCGTAGATTGAGCCAGGGGAAGCGTGCCGGTGCAGGCTGAGGACCACCGTGAGCGTCGCAGCAAAATTATAAGCGCCGAGAACACTCAGCGCGACTACGCCCTCGCTGCCTAAGTAGCGACCGCGTGTCTGTCAGACCGGGCTTGCCTCTGGCCCGGACCCTGGCACCGACTAAGAGGATTGCTGTTCGTCCGCGTCTGCGGGGTCGAATGGGACTTTTACCGCTGACTGGGCCCATCATCCGGGAATGTGTTCGTCAGAGCCGGAGGGTCGAGTAGAGATCGCATACGAACTGCGCACGGAGAAGCCCTGGCGAGGTGACGAAGGACCCGGGTTCAATTCCCGGCAGCTCCACTGAAAGAGAAGCCCCAGACCTTAACTGGCCTGGGGTTTCTTTCATTTCTGGTCCCTGAACTGCAGGGCTCGCGGTGAGCAATGGTGAGCAGTAGCTTGCAGGGGAGAACATTTGTACGCCATGAATCCCCCACGCTCAGAAGGGTTCAATCTTCCATGGCTCCCCGCACGAAACGCAGCTTCGGCCAGCCCGACGCTCTCCCCTCCGGAAAGCACCGAGCCTGCTACCGCGGACCCGACGGTCGCCTCAGCAAAGCGAAAACCACCTTCTGCACCCGAGATGGCGCCTCCAGCTGACTCCATGGCGGGCAGAAGCTCATCGAGTTCAACGAGTGGAGCCCGCCAGCAGCCCGCGACCTAGGCAAGGAGGACCGCGCGTGCATGGTTGGTGAGTGGTTCACCTAATAGTTGGTATCCGTTCCCGGAGTGCTCTGACCCCAATCCGTCCACTCTGCTGGACTACCGGGCTGCCCTCGGTCGTCGTG
This sequence comes from Corynebacterium alimapuense, assembly GCF_003716585.1. GTDB lineage: Bacteria > Actinomycetota > Actinomycetes > Mycobacteriales > Mycobacteriaceae > Corynebacterium > Corynebacterium alimapuense. Next base: position 7,089 of record NZ_PTJO01000004.1, on the reverse strand, counting down.
TCCTTGGGGTCAATGGTGGATACAAACTCATCGCAATCCTCTCTTCCTTCCACGGCAGACTAATACTTCACCATGTTGGTTTCAGGAGCCTTGCGTAATTGTTTTGATGCTAGGAAATCATCGTCCATAAACCGCAGTTGCTGGACTGAAATGCGACGTCGCTTTCTAGAAGCATCACTACTGGAGAGACTGCTCGCGAATCATTGGCGATAATGTCTGAGGTCTCGCCAGAAAGGCCAGAAAGTCGAGCCCAGTAGCAGGAGGTTCCAGCTTCCTCCGCCCTATATGTACCAGGGACAACATCTGAGCCGATCAGGTAGGTTCCATCAAGCATGATTTCCAGCGGGCCATCGTAGGATTCTGGTGAGGCTGTCGGAGTGGCTATTTCTTGTTCATAGGCATTCCTCCATTTAGCAGTAGCCGTTTCGTAGGAATCAGTGGATAGGACAATTTCCGTCTCACCTTCTCCGACCCCATGAAAGTTCCGGAGGATGTCTCTAAGAGTAGCTAGGGAATCGCCGCCCGCGGAGAAGCTTACTGCTTCTTCTTCGACGATGGTGCCTAGATTGTCTTGGGCTGCCGGTGCATCTGTGGTTTGCCGTTGCAGATAGGCACAGGAATATCCGACCGGGATAACACTGTCGTGACTGTCCTGGACATCGATCGTGCCTGCGATGACGTGGCGGATGTATCTGCCACCCTCTTCGATATAAGCACCTTGAAACTCATTGGCAATGTAGGGGGAAAGCTGGATGGGGACATCATTGTAAGCGGTACTTCTGTGGCAGACGCTCGCGGCCAGCTCTGCTGCTGCGATTATTTCTTCTTCGCCGCCAGCAGCTGCTATCAACTCTTCGCCGCCAGCAGCTGCTATCAACTCATCTTCAGTGTCCACGGAAGATGAATCGCTACACCCTGACAAGAGCATTGGAATAGTAAAGATAAGAGGAATCAATCGCTTCATAGATCGGTGGACCTTTCATAACCGTTATAGCGAATGCTAATCGACCGGGGCATTGGGACTGCCAGACTCGGAGACTGTCTCCAGTACGACCTTCACAGGAAGAATATGCCGTAATACGTCTTTGTATACAAACTCGCCTGTAACGGAATTTATCGGGAGTTGAGTAAGATTTAAAGCGATGTAGTTGCTTTCTAGGCTTTCTTTCCTGGTGGGCTCGAAATGTGAGCCTAAGAGAACTCTCAGGGAGTTTGTCGGATATCTGAGCAGTGAGGAACTTGATACGGAACATAGCCCTGAACGGAAGAGGGACTAAACAGTTAATGGCTAGCTATTTCAGCACGCGCTGACTCTTTTGCAGAGATCTCTCCTAGTCATCGGTGTGGATTGACCATTGGGTAGGTTGTTCCCAGTCACGTCATTCCAGCAGTCATCGACTGGCTCGTTTTCCGGCAGCTCCACCAAAGCTCCTTACTTGTTAACGCAGGTAAGAGGCTCTTTCTTTTTCATACTCAACGTGGATGCTGTATCTCCAAGTGCGGCATGCTCACTGTGAAGTGGGCTAGTACGCCAGCGTTTTGAGGATGACGATGGATACGCCCAGCAGCGCAGTGGCGCCGCCGACCGCCCACCGCAGAAAGGGCTTTTGGGCCCACGCCGTTGTAGAGAGATATCCCAGCAATCCCAGCAGCGCTACATCTACCCAGAGGGCCGTCCACAAAGCGATATCGTCCCGGATCAGATTCACCACGCCGAGAAAGATGATCGCCAACGGGAGTATTGCGGCTAGCAGCATTCCTAGCGAGTGCGAAAAGGCATACCGAGCAGATTCGAGCAACGGAGCCTCACTGTTGGCTACTTTGCTCAGGTGAGCCACACCAGCGGCGAACATGTGCGCAATCCACAAGACCACCACGGCGACGAGAACTTTGATGAATACGTCGCGGGAGGTGACATCGGAGCGGTTGGTGACCATCAGAAACGCGGAGACCATGACCAGCCCGTACACCGCGGATTCGGAGAAGAAGTCCGCACTTCGAAGTTTCAGTCTCACGGCGCCTCTTCTGGTCGCAGAATGTCTTAGTTGAGCCTAAAAGCAGGCTCTACCAAACATAGCCACAAAAATTGCTGGCTCAGAGTGCGGAGATAGGTGATCAGCAAAGCGGCGTAGGGGGCTGGGTGGCGCTGAGGCTAAGGGCTGCCGTTCGCATGAGATTTCTCAAGGGAGGTATCGAGAGATCCACTGCGCCCGGATCAGTACTGAGCCGAAGACCGTGCTTGAACACGTGAGACAACAGGGATGCTTGCCAAATAGGGGGTGGTTCTTAGCTACCTTGAGCGCCTCATGCTGAGGCGAATAAGAGGAAGAATGCTCCGATGAGTCCGGCATCCCACCTGCTTAGACCTGGCTTTGAGGCCATGGAGTTGGCGGCGGAACCAAGAGCTGACCCTGAGGTGCCTTTTAGCGAACTGGCCTGGACGTCACTAGTTGAGCTGAGCATGTGATTCTCCTTGGCTAGTTGGATAAGGCTAGGTCCTCTAGCTTAAGGCTGTGTTTTTCGTCTGTCTCGCGTTTGGGTGCTTTGGGCTACTTGGCTACCAGATCGTGATTGAGTCAGCTTTTCGGGGCAAGGGCAGCCATTGGGTGGCTAGGGGAGTCGGTGGCATGGCCAAGTAGGGCCAATTAGCTAGCAAGAAAAGTAATCGGCGTCGAGTCCCCTAGACAGTGGAGCTGTGAGTTGGGTTGCTGGGAGCTGTCGGGGGCAATGGGGGAGGGGGATTTTAGTTAGGTAAACCTTCTTACCTGCGCTTGCTGGGGTAGGGGGGGGATTCTAAACCAATCAGGAAAGTAAGGCTTGGCTAACTTAGCTTTGCCTTGTATAGTCCTGCCTTAAGGTACCCTTACCTAACTATCCTAGGTACTGGATCAACTCACTCAATTTAAGGACATCATGGCCAAGCTTCGCTATTCGCTCGTTGCCGCAGTTACCGCCGCTGGTTTGGCGCTGACCGCATGCAGCAGCGAGGAATCCTCTTCTACCGCCGATTCCGCTGCCAGTGACAGCACAAGCACTGTGACCATCGAAGACAACTTCGGAACCCAAGAGGTCGCCCTGCCGATCGAACGGGTCGCAGCTACCGACAACCGTTCTTTCCAGATTCTCGCTGATTGGGGAATTGATCTAGTTGCTGCCCCTAATACTCTGGTGCCCTCCACCGTGACTGAGTATAAGGACAATCCCGATATCGTAGATTTGGGTAGCCACAACGAGCCCGATCTCGAGGCACTTACCGCTGCCGAGCCAGATCTGGTTGTCAACGGACAGCGTTTCTCCCAGTATTACGAGGACATTTCGACGCTGAACCCGGATGCCGCTATCGTCGAGCTCGAACCTCGTGATGGAGAGCCCCTGGACGACGAGCTCAAGCGCCAGGTCACTGAGCTGGGAATCCTCTTCGAAAAGGAAGCGGAAGCCGAAGCGATCATTGAGGACTTCGATGCTGCGGTCGCACGCGCTCAGGCAGCCTACGACCCGGAGCAGACCGTCATGGCTGTCAACGTCTCCGGTGGTGAGATTGGCTACATCGCTCCATCCGTCGGTCGCACCTTCGGACCGATCTTCGACATGCTCGATCTGACTCCCGCACTTGAGGTTGACGGAGCTTCTGACGATCACCAGGGCGACGACATCTCCGTTGAGGCCATCGCCTCGGCTAACCCCGACTGGATGCTGGTTCTCGATCGCGATGCCGGCATCAGCAGCCTTCGCGAAGCCGATGAGTTCCAGCCTGCCGCTGGCGTCCTCGAAGGCGCAGACGCGCTGGATAACGTGACCGCAGTGGTTGACGGCCAGATCGTTTACGCTCCGGAAGACACCTACCTCAATGAGTCCATCCTGACTTACACTGAGATCCTCAACGAGATGGCAGACGCCTTTGAAGCTGCTCAGCAGTAGCAGGTAAGGTAGCCCTCAAATGACGACATCAACAGCAGCTGCGCGCCGGGAAGCCCGGACCAGAAAGAAGCTCTTCGATTGGAAGCTACTTCTGGGTTTCCTGATCGTTCTCGGATTACTGGTGGTGTCGTTATTCGTTGGCCAGTACGACGTCATCAACGGTGAAGACGGGTGGAAGATTTTTGCTACCACCCGCGTTCCCCGCACTATTGCACTAGTACTTTCTGGTGCTGCGATGGCGGTCTCCGGCTTGGTCATGCAGCTGCTCACACAGAACAGGTTCGTTGAACCGACGACCACGGGAACTACCGAATGGGCAGCCTTGGGTCTGCTGGCTGTCTTGTACTTCATCCCAGCCGCCTCGGTCCTCGAGCGGATGCTCGGCGCAGTCGTGTTCGCATTTATCGGAACAATGGTGTTCTTCCTCTTCCTTCGGCGAGTTTCCCTGCGCTCGAGCCTGATCGTGCCGATCATCGGCATCATGCTGGGTGCCGTCGTTAGCTCCATTACCACCTTCTTTGCGCTTCAAACCGACATGCTGCAAAACCTGGGCGTCTGGTTCGCTGGATCTTTTACCAGTATCTACCGCGGACAATATGAAGTTCTCTGGGTAGTGGCTTTGGTCGTCGTGGCGGTGTTTATTTTTGCTGACCGGCTCACAGTGGCCGGCATGGGCGAGGAAATCGCTACCAATATCGGGCTCAATTACAACCGCATGCTCCTGATCGGAACCGGCCTCATCGCCGTGGCGACAGGTGTGGTGACGGTAGTCGTTGGAAATCTTCCGTTCCTCGGACTAATCGTGCCCAATATTGTTTCCATGTTCCGAGGCGATGACCTTCGCTCTAATCTGCCTTGGGTGGCGTTGCTGGGCATTGGCATCGTTACGGTCTGTGACCTCATCGGCCGCACTATCATCGCTCCCTTCGAAATCCCGGTGTCTGTCATCCTGGGCATCGTCGGAGCCATCGTGTTTGTCGTGCTGATTGTGAGACAGAGCAATGGATAAAAACCGCTACGTTGAGAACATGGTCGATGAATCGACAGCAGACGGAGTGGAAAACTACCTCCGCGAGGATCCAACAGAACAGGATCCTTTTGCAGATGTAGAGCAGACGTGGCCGGAACATGCCACCAAGCCACCGTCCACTAGGAGTGCTGGGGCGTTCCAGACCGCTAAAGCTGCTCGCAAGTACTGGATCTTGTTGGGCGTCATGGTCGGCTTCGGATTGCTTTTCGCATTTGGTTTGCTGGCCTGGGATAACCCAATGCCGGTGGGCTCAGAGCAATTTTGGTTGATCGCTGAGCGTCGTGGAGATGCGATTATCGCCATGGCGGTGGTCGCTCTGTGCCAGTCGGTAGCGACTTTGTCTTTCCAGACAGTGACCAATAACCGGATCATTACTCCATCGATCATGGGTTTTGAGTCGCTCTATGTGGCGATCCATACGTCGACGGTCTATTTCTTTGGCGCAGCCGGTCTCCTGGCTGCCCGAACGCTGGAAACCTTCGTGATTCAGCTATTGCTGATGGTCGGCTTGTCGTTGATTCTTTATTCGTGGCTGTTGACCGGTAAGCACTCGAACATGCACGCCATGCTCCTAGTCGGCATCGTTATTGGTGGTGGCTTGGGATCGGTATCGACCTTCATGCAGCGTATGTTGACTCCTTCGGAGTTTGATCTGCTTACCGCCCGACTTTTCGGATCCGTTAATAATGCGGACCCTGATTACTATCCAATAGCTATTCCGTTGGCCTTGGGCGCGGCTGCTCTGCTTTATGCCAATTCCCGGCGACTTAATGTTCTTGCATTAGGAAGAGACACCTCTACCAACCTTGGTCTGCACCATAAGAAACTAGCTATTCTTTCTTTGGTACTGGTCTCAGTTCTGATGGCCGTCTCTACCGCATTGGTCGGTCCGATGACCTTCCTCGGCTTCCTCGTTGCCACTTTGGCCTACCAATTTGCAGACACTTATGATCATCGATATCTCATCCCGATGTCGATGGCCATCGCGTTTTTCGTGCTCACCGGCGCATATTTCGTGATGAACCATATCTTCTACGCACAGGGTGTCGTCTCCATCATCATCGAGCTCGTCGGTGGCTCTGTGTTCCTCTTCGTCATTCTCCGAAAGGGTCGACTGTGATTACGCTGAACAACGTCCGCAAGGAATACAACAGCGAGGTCGCCATCGGCCCGGTCAATCTAGAGATTCCAGCCGGCGGCATTACCGCATTGGTAGGTCCCAATGGTGCTGGTAAGTCGACCTTGCTAACCATGATTGGCCGGCTCTTGGGCATGGACTCCGGAGACATCCAAGTCGCTCAATATGATATTTCGACAACCAAGTCCAAGGATTTGGCCAAGGTGCTATCGATTCTGCGCCAGGAAAATCACTTCATCACCAAGCTCACTGTCCGACAGCTAGTCGGTTTTGGTCGTTTCCCTTACTCCCATGGTCGGTTGACTGAAGAGGATGAGCAGATTGTTTCTCGCTACATCGACTTCTTGCATCTAACAGAGCTCGAAGAACGCTATCTCGATCAGCTTTCGGGTGGGCAGCGCCAGCGTGCCTATGTAGCGATGGTCCTATGTCAGGAGACGGACTACGTCCTACTCGATGAGCCGCTCAATAACTTGGACATCGCTCATTCGGTGCAGATGATGAAACATCTGAGCTCGGCAGCCAAAGAATTTGGCCGGACCATCATCATCGTTCTCCATGACATCAACTTTGCGGCTCAGTACTCGGACTATATCTGTGCGGTTAAGGCCGGCAAGATCGTTGAATTTGGCACTCCAGAAGAAATCATGCGCGATGAGATTCTCACCGATATTTTCAATACTCCGGTGCAAGTGATCCAGGGGCCTAATGGCCTGATCGCTGCTTATCACTGATCCTGCGGTTCATCTTTGCTTATCGACGTCCGTCGGCCGTCCCGTTTTATGGGTCGTGACCGGCGGATTTGTCTTTTAGGTCGTGGTGTTCGTATAGTAATCAGCGTTGCCAAGACGGTTACCGCAAGGTTGCCAGGCAGGGAACGAAATAAGAACTTCACAGCCACGATTTGACTCGATCAAGTCGCTAAGGTAAGTTCAATAAAGTCGCTTTGAGGCAAGATCTTCTCCAAGATCAGCTGCTAAGAGGTGTGCGAATGTTGTTTGAG